>JAFIFE010000005.1 GCA_020832185.1 Alkalibacterium sp. | reverse complement strand
CCCCTTTCTTTCTGATAAATAAAAAAAGCGCTGATGCGGTGACGTTAATGAAAGGGTGAGCGGTATTTTGGGTTTTTTTTTTTAAGAATAAGAACTGCGTCGTGTTGATTTTTTTGTTTAATTAACCCCCTTTTTTTATTTAAAAAAAAAAAAACGCCTTGTTCGGTACAAAAAAATACTCTTATCACCGCTATTCTGCTTTATTATTTAAACGAATACGAACTGCGTCTTCTAGATTTATTTCTTAACTTATAGACAATTGGGTTTAGGATAGCTAAGCCTGCAATGCCTAAGAACATGAAAAACGTAAGTGAATCGCCATCTAAGGTAAAATCTTCGAGAAACGAATTTTCTACTATAAGTAACGCTGTTGCAATCGCTAGATGCGAGATGGAAATAGCTAGAACTGAAAAGAATGTAACCATGGCATCTCTTCCTTTTGGAATAAGAGAAAGAATCAAAAATATGACTAAGATCGCCAAGATAATGCCAAAAACCAGTCTGAATTGAGTAAATAATTCTAAATCCATTTTTTAGTCTCCTTTAATTCGTATACTCTCTATATTCTACAAGGGAGTGCCTGAAAATACAATCCTTTTAAATAAGTATACCCCTCAGTCCTAGTCTTGTTAGTAAAACTGTCGTCCAAACAGCCAGCCGCCAATCATGTTAGTGACTGTTTCCGGTGAGTGCGTCAGATCTGTATCGACTTCTTTTTCTTCTACAGTTAAATAGAGTGCATCGAAAATGACCTGATGTTCATTGTAGAAACCGATGTCTTCAAAGCGCTCATCCGTCAGCCGGTACTCGTGTCCAACGAGCATGTCTTCCTCTTCAGACCAGTAAACCTGCCCATCCATTCTAAAGACAAACTCATCGGTTTCCCCGTAGGTAAAGTAGTGCTGATCGCCACCGCGTGACCCGATGTACTCATAGGGAAATGAGCGCGTCACTCGCTCGCTGTCATACATATCCAGATTGCCCAGATTCTCTCCCAGTGTAGCGGATCGTCTGTAGGCATTGACGATGGCAGGGTCCTCTGTCGTTTCAAACCCAATAATGGTCGCTCTGTCACGGATACCTGGATGAATATAGTCGTTTTGACTTAACCAGGTCCGGTGAGTCAGATGGCCAACTGCACTATAGCCCACAGCAATCACAAGCAGACTGAAAAAAATAAGACTACCGACTTTACTGGCTTTTGTTCCCCTCTCAGTATAAATCAGTACATACATGTAGACGCTGATACTCAGCACCATGATAAGCACTACAAGCGGCATGAAAAAGGTGTAAAACCGCTCCGCCGCCATCCATTCTTCAAACATGTGACCCTCCTAAATAGTTTTCCAGTACTAAAATTGCTGATCGCCAAATATCCATCCGCTAAACATATCGCCTGTTGAGATCATTTGAAAACCGGATAAGTCCTGCAGCTCTCTTTGTTCATCGGCAGGCAGATAAAGCGAATCGAAAAAGAAATCAAATTCCCTCGTAAAGCCGATTGGTTCGAACCGGTCATCCGTCAGTTTGAAGCGCCATCCCTGGATTTCGCGAACATCTTCAGTCCAATTGACAGACGTTCGAATCCGGAAAGCGTACTGGTCATCTTCACCAAAAGAAAAGTAGTGGGTGTCTTCCTGTGACCCAAGGTACTCATAAGAAAAAGGAAGAGTCACTTTTTCAGCTTCATACATATCCAGCTCCGTTAAGTTGCCATACAAGGAAGAGGCCCGCTGAAACGCCTGAACAAGCTGATCATCCTCATCTGTCTGAATGCCAAGGATATAACTATGTTTCCGGATTCCCGGATGAATGTAATCGTTCTGCTCGACCCAGGCGTTGTATTCAAGGTGTCCATAAATAAAATACCCTAGACTGATGAGCAGCATCAGTCCAAACCAACCTGTAATCACCCCTCTAGACTGCTGATCTTTTTCAGTATAAGACATCACAAACACATAAACAAAAGCCATGACTAATAAGACAATCACAACAATGGGCATAGTAAATGTATAAAAGCGCTCGGCATCCATCCAAAATGAATACATGAGTGACTCCTCTCAGTTTTTCTCCAGAATCAGTTGATTGACCATTGGCAGATAAAGGGTGTCTCCTTCGTTCAAAATTAAAGTGGGCTTATTGTCTTCAAATCGTTCACGATTCAATTCGTTCATTTCATACATGTCAGGTGTGATTTGTCTCAGATTCAATAGCTCCTGATTTTCTTCTGCACTGACTAGATGATAGGGATTCAAACGTGAGTGCAGCTCTATGATTGTCTGGTCTGACTCTCCTGAAAAAATATAGAGTTCAGACGCACGGGGACTGATTACTCCATCTATCGTATACTCTCCTGCTTCAATCTGATTCCCCACTTCATAATGACCCGAAAGCAGCGTTATTGACTCGGACTCTTCTCCTGACTGGTCCATCATGGCAGCTGATGCGTCAGTATAGCTGACAAAGACGATCGGATCGTTACCTGTCAATGTAATGGTCTGACCTTCTCTTAAATCAACGACTGCCTGCATCACTCCCACATCGTCTTGAAAATGCTGTTCAAAAACCACTGCCTCTTCCCGGTCCCTGATAATGACATTGGCTGTATGGATGATCCAGCGGTCCGGACTGAAATCACTCGATTCCCCTTGAAGATAAACTCGTCCTTCCGGCAGATCTTCTCCCACTGTGTAGGTGCCTTCGTTCAGTTCCAGAGACTCATTGTCTGAAAACTCATATGAGGGTTCCCATAATGCCTTACTCAATGGGTACCTCACATAAAGGGTTTCATCTTCTTCAGCTACTTGAGAGTGGTCCTGGTAATCCATGATTGCTTCATCATTTTGTTCAATCGTCTGTCCATCATACCTTGGAGGGCGGATGCCTGTATAACTGGCACATCCTCCTAAAAATAGCAAAGCCATACTCAGCACGGCTACCCCGCTCATCTGTTTAAACCGGTGTCTTAGCATCGTCGTGCCCCCTGTCGTATGAGTGCAGCTCCAAGCCGTACAAGTGTGAATAATACTCTGACGTGCCCAGCGGACCGACAGTCAGCGTCCCTGTTTTCAGCTGACGAATCAGGTGGTAGAGAGCTAATTGTTCTTTTTCTGATAAGGATAGCAGTGGAATGCACAGCATGCTGTTTCCAAGGTGCATCGATTCCTCTGGTAGAGTGACGGACTCCTCAAGCAGTTTAGCCTGCTTTTTGGTGCACATTACTTTAAAGTAATCCGTTTTTTCCTGATGATGATCAAATACAAAATTAAGCTTTTTATCTTTGAGGAAAAAGACTCTGTCTGCATACTCATCCAGGTTATCTAATAAGTGTGAGGCGACCATAACGATCTTCCCGTCATTTCTCAAATCGATCAGAATATCAGAAACCAGAGACACATTCTCAGGATCAAGCCCATTCATGACTTCATCCATAAACATGATCGGTGTGTCTGCGGCAACTACCATGGCGAAACACAACCGCTGGCGCATACCTAATGAGTAGGTACTGACTTTCCGGTTAACGTAATCTTCCATGTCCAGACGTTTTATGATGGCTTTTACCTCATCCCGCTTCCCGGCCCACATATCCGCGTACATTTCAATGTGTTCTGTTCCAGAAAAATTTTCATGCAGGTCCGCCTGATTAGGGAAAAAAGTAATGAGCTTATGCAGCGCCAGAACGTCTTTATCTTTGGCTGAATACGCTGTTCCATCCACTTCGATTTTTCCCGATTTCACAGGGATAAAGCGCATGATGGCATTGAACATGGTGGTTTTTCCTGTTCCGTTCGGTGCCACTAGTCCGATGATCTGTCCATTCTCAATAGTAAATGATATGTCGTCCAGTATCGTTCTTTCGCCGTAAGCGACGGTCAAGTTGCTGATTTTCAGTGTCATTTCGACTCTCTCCTTTTTAGTCCCAGTGTCTGCGTTGGAATGAAACTGAAGATGTAATGGAATACCCCTTCAAGAATCAGCCAGACTATTCCCCCTATTAGAGGCAGTCGCCAGAATTGGATTCCCGGTAACTGGTATTGAGCTGCAGATGAGCCTGTAACGACCCCTACAATATTTGTGTAAAAAGAGGGCTGCCATCCAGTGAGTGGGGTGAAAAATTGCCAGATTGTGTAAAACAAAACCAGCCCGGCCGTTACAAATAAAGTCAGGTACACATTTCTGATCATCCAGCTTAAACCGGTAATGATCAGTAAAAACAGATAACTGACGAGCATCCCCAGTCCTAAAAGCAATAGCCCATATTGCCATAACGGAATATAGGTGACCGACTGGTTGATGTAGATTTCGGAAGGGTAATTTAAACTACCCGTTGTTTCAAATGCTAGAGAAATCAGGTAACTGCACAGCAGACCAATCAAGGCCACGCCCCACGTCATTGCCCACAGCAGCGAACTGCGTATCCGCCATTGGTGTTTGATCGGAATCGGCATTCCCTGCGTCACACTATAATTTTTCATCTGTTCTTTCGTAAAGTGGTCTCCCGCAAGCAGCGCGATCACAATGAACATAATGGTGGTGATGAAGAGTTCCAGCTGCTGCTCAAGTATTTGAGATGATGCATATGGATTCCATTCGATATCCAGACCGTACTCCTCCAGAGCATTGAAAAATGCCAGCTGCTGCTGCGTTTCAGCTACAGAAGGCAGATACACATCCTGAAGCAGCTCGTAAGATTCGAATTCAGTGGCTTCATGTAAAAAGAGGTTATTTTCAGCCATCTCGCGGCCATTATTCAGATAATCGGACACGACATCTTCCCAGCCATCAATGGTGTTGCCTTCTCTTTGAGATAAAATATAGCGGTTCAGCCCAATCAGGGTAGAATTACGTCCTAGTCTGAGCTGCACTTCCTGCCCGACCTCGCCTTCAAAATGCGAATCAGGTATCATTCGAAAAATTTGATGGGCATCACTGTATTCAGATCTCAGTTGAACTTCTGGCAACGTCACATTCTGTTGCCTGTAAAGCAGTGAAAACGATCCGAGAAAGACGAAAAATCCGATAAGCAGCAGGCGCGTCTTCCAGTCCCGAAGCATCAGTTTCCCGTTCCATTTGATTAGTTTCTTCATTTTGACTCGCCTCCTATGCTAAGAATTTCTGTCTCGTAACGACTTTTGTGGACATGTAGATGAGCCCTTCGATAATGAGTATCGTGACCCCAAGTACGATCAGTCCTCTCGCATATGGAACAGGCACTTGCATCATGCCTTCCGTATATCCCGTTACAAAATCGCCAAAATGGAAATAGGTTTGCGGGAACCAGCTCAACTCGATCCCGAGCAGTTCTGTAGTTTCGTCTCCATAATAAAGCAGCGAAAACAGCAAGGTGAATGTAGAAGCGATCAGAACCACAACGTCCTGTTTGAGTATCAGGCTGAACAACGTGTTTAACCGTGTAAAGCCGTATAAGAGAATCACTGCAAACGGGAGTGCTCTTGTAAAGAATGTCGAAAGAGGCATGGTGGTCATTAAGGAATGATGGAACGGTTCTCCTTCTGCTGCCACTTCAAAAAAGCCTGACGGCAGAGATCCGCTTCCAAAGCCATACTGGATGCCGTTCACTGTGTAAAACAGCATTCCGAGACCAGCTAGGAACAACGTGACAAAACCAAGGGCAGCCGCTGACTGAACAAATAAGTATCCGAACCAGTTCTGCGAGACGCCGATTTTCTGTGTCGTTAATTTCCTGTCTTTTGTCACGACATCACTGATCATAAAGAGCAGCAGGACGATCATCAGATAAGGCCCCCAACCGATCAGGAAGAGATGAAGCTGCTGCAGACTTGTCCGCTCATGAATATGATGAAAATGTAATGGATCAACTTGCGTTATGTAAATCTGATTCTTCATTGGCCGATACAGCGCTTCTTTCCCTCGGCCTAAGATAGCTATATTGAATCCTTCAGGGTCTAAAACGGAGGAATCATCTACCGGACGGTACCCTATCTCCAGATAACGTCTGGCGTCCCCGGTATTCAAAGCACTAAGCAGTTCCCGCTGATTAACATAGGTGTTTCGAGCTTCTTGATAAGCACTCGTTCCTGTAAACAAAGAACTGACTGTCTGACCAGACTCCAGCTGATCTTCGAACGTCTGGCGATTAGACGACACCTCTCTTTGCAGCTGATCGATGTCCACTTCATCAGTCGCTGGCATGCTGGGTAATATGAGCACACTATGGACTAGAACCATCCCCACACATAAAATCATTACCAGACGATTTTTCTTGTTTCGCCACATGTATTTCCATGTTTCACTCACTACTTGCTTAGACATACATTCAGATCCTTTACTGTTCAAATTTGTACTATTTAAATCAGTTTATCATACAAAAATCATAAAAAAAGCGAATCTATCATTTTTTTCTAATATAATGAAAAGTTCATATATTCTTCATATTTTTAATAATCAGTAGTATATAAAATATCATTCGTTATAAAAAAGCCAACTTATAAGGAAACTGGCTGTTAGACCCTTTATCCTTTTTATAGTCGGCTAATGAGGAGTCCTTTCCTTTTAATTTGGTTTACTCCAAAAAAAAATGTACCAAAGGACCTTCTCCTTCGGCACACTCAACTAAACTGCTGTACTACTCCTCCCGGATTCACAAGGACAGCTTAAATCCCAGGCTGCACTTACTTAAATCGGGTCAAAAGCCATGTGTCACACGCACTGTGCTCCGTGCCTTCAAGCGGCTGAGTCAATTCTTCAAATCCATATTTTTTGTACAGGTGGTTCGCATCGGAAAGTGATGCAAAAGTCTCTATGTAAAGAGCATCATAACGCTCTTTTCCAAAGGCCAATGCTTTTTCCATCAGCATATGCGCATACCCCTTGCCGCGTTCCTCTTTTTGAATATATAATTTCTGAATTTCTCCAACTGTACCCGTCGCGCTGAAAGGCCCGACGCCAACGCCACCTATAACTCTCCCCTCTTTTTCAAGCACCCAGTACTGTCTGTCCGGTTTCTGATAATACGCATACAATGAAAACAAATAAGGGTCATAATAGGCTGTCCCAGGCATTTTCAACCCTTCCTGTTCAAGACACGTCTGTACAATGTCCCCGATAGCCTGATTATCTTTCTCTTCAATTTCTCGCAGTTTAACCATTGGTGATCCCTCCGTTGTTTAATAACTGACTGTCCTGATATTAACTCTTTTTTTATCTAAGTGTCTGTCGCGACCTGTCATACATTAGAAATCATTCTTCTATTATAACCTACATTAAGATTTGATTAAAAGATGTTCCGCCAATAATCTTGACTAAAACCTGGTTATTTTGTTTAACTATTTCAGACCTGACAACCGCCGCGGTAAATGCGTTCCGCTTTATGATTAGCCCTTTGAGTGCTAGTATTCGAGTAAGATAGACTAAAACACATGTGATTATAACCGATATACCAAAAGAGAAAGGATGGACTATAATGACTGAATCGTATGATGTCATCGTCATCGGAAGTGGCGTCGCAGGGAAAAGCATCGCCACGGGCCTCGCTTCTGAAAACAAAAAGGTAGCCATTATTGAGGAAGACCTCTGGGGAGGCACGTGCCCTAACAGAGGGTGTGATCCAAAGAAGGTCCTGGTGTCTGCTGTCGAAGCTCTGGACATCGCCAGTCAGATGAAAGGAAAAGGACTCAAGGATTCCCCTGACATTGACTGGCCGGAACTGATGGCCTTCAAAAAGACCTTTACTGATCCGGTTTCTGAACAAAGCAGAAAAGGATTGGACGCTTCAGGAGTTCAAACAGTTACAGGCACTGCAGTATTCATCGATCAGCATACAATCGAAGTAGGCGAGATGAGACTGAAAGCCAGCCAGTTCATTATAGCCACCGGCGCCCGCCCCTTTTTACTGGACATACCGGGGAAAGAATTCTTTCTCACCAGCGACGATTTCCTGTCTCTTCCAGATATGCCGGAGACAGTCACCTTCGTCGGGGGTGGGTATATTGCCTTTGAACTGGCGGCTATCGCCAATGCGGCCGGTTCAGACGTACATGTGATCCAGCATAACGCTTCTCCTCTGAAAGCCTATGACCAGGAATTCGTCAAAAAAGTAATGGAGGAACTGGAATCAAAAGGGGTGCATTTCCACTTGAATACATCCCTCAATGAACTTAAGAAAACCGATCAGGGGTACCTCTTAAGTGACGACGCTGATTTCCAGCTGACCACTGATCTTGTCTTTGGAACAACAGGACGTATTCCGAATACAGAAAAACTGAACCTGGAAAAGGCGGGCGTTGACTTTGATAAAAAAGGGATCCTCACTGATGAGTACCTTCAAACCAGCTGTCCTTCCATTTATGCCCTGGGAGACGTCCTGTCCAAAAAGCAGCCCAAACTGACACCCGTTTCAAGTTTTGAATCAGCGTATCTCTTGTCGCTGTTAACAGACAAAACAACTGACCCCATTGCCTACCCAAGCATTCCAACCATCGTCTTTTCAAGCCCGAGACTTGCTCAAGTCGGTGTGAGTGTTAAAGAAGCGCAAGACGATACAGACAAGTATGACCTCTCAGATATCGATATGACGAAGTGGTTCAGCTATAGCCGTTCAAACGAACCTGTATCAAAAATCAGAATAGTGACAGATAAACAGTCCGGCCGTTTAGTGGGTGCGAGTTGTTTAAATAACCAAGCGGATGAATTGATCAATTACCTCTCATTTTTGATCGACCGACAGATAAGCGCCAATGACCTCAGCAGCATGATCTTCACCTACCCAACCATCGGAAGCGATCTGTCCAGTATTTATTCGTAAGTCACCATCCCCTTCCTTAATGTCTACCGATATGAGGAAGGGCATTTTTTGCCCACTTGCCTCCCTTTCAACTATCCGATCAATTCCGTGAGTATATGATTACAAGCTTTTGTAACAAGTTTGTTATACTAATTAAATAGAAAATTAGGAGGAAGCGATATGATACGCTTTGATAAGGTATACAAACGATATGGCGATACAGATGTCGTTGAGGACTTCTCACTGGAAATTGAAAAAGGCGAATTCTTTGTCCTTATCGGTCCCAGCGGAAGTGGAAAGACGACTACTCTAAAAATGATCAATCAACTGATCGATTTGTCTGATGGGACGATATTGATTGAAGACAAACGAATCAGCGACTATGACCTGCAGGAATTGCGCTGGAATATTGGCTATGTTTTGCAGCAGATTGCATTATTTCCGAATATGACGGTGGAAGAGAATATCCTGATTGTTCCAGAAATGAAAAAGTGGTCGAAAGAAGACATGAAAAACCGTGTGACTGAATTGCTTGAAACGGTCAGTCTCGACCCCGAGAAATACCGTAATCGCCAGGTATCAGAGCTTTCCGGTGGCGAACAGCAGCGAATCGGTGTTATTCGTGCTTTAGCAGCTGATCCTGACGTTATTTTAATGGATGAGCCGTTCAGTGCACTCGACCCGATCACGCGCAGCAATCTGCAAAGAGATGTCGTCGAACTTCAGCATAAATTTAAAAAGACAGTCGTATTCGTTACACACGATATGCAGGAAGCCATCAATCTGGGCGACCGAATCTGTGTGATGAATAAAGGGAAAATCGAACAAGTCGGAACAGCTGAGGAGATTTTGAAACACCCTGCCAATGACTTTGTTAAAGAGTTCCTTCAAACAGGCCTTCCTCACTATAAGGAAGAAAAAACCGTTCAGCACTTGATCGAACATAACTTTTTCTCAACAGAAGGGGTTCTCTTTACCGCAACCATCGATTCTTCGGCTAGTGTCAACGAGTTGATCCTGCTACTGGCTGATCATTCTTCTGTTAAAATCATCAATGGTGATACTACTGATGAAAAAATCATCACAAGAGACCACCTAGTGCATTACTTAGCTAGTGACCTCAAAGCAGATAAGGAGGTCACAGTCTAATGACGACATTTATTGAAACACTCCAGCAGCGAAGCGGAGACTTATGGACCGCACTTGTGCAGCACATGCAGTTATCATTCATTTCACTAATCATCGCAGTCTTGATTGCTGTTCCACTTGGCATATTCTTAATGGAACGCAAACGAATTGCTGAACCGATCATTCAAGTGACCGCTATTTTTCAGACGATTCCCTCACTGGCCATTCTTGGTTTGCTTATTCCACTAGTGGGTATCGGGACCGTTCCGGCAGTCATTGCACTGATTATTTATGCACTCCTTCCAATCTTAAGAAATACGTATACGGGATTAACAGGCATCGATCCGTCACTGAACGAAGCGGCTGATGCGATGGGAATGAGTCGCTGGCGTAAGCTCTCAAAAGTTCAGCTGCCTCTTGCGCTCCCTGTTATAATGGCCGGGATTCGAACAGCTACCGTCCTTATCATTGGTACAGCCACGGTTGCCGCATTAATTGGTGCGGGTGGATTAGGAAGCTTGATCCTCCTTGGAATCGACCGAGGGAATAATAATCTGATTATTTTAGGAGCCGTTCCAGCAGCCCTTCTTGCCATCCTATTCGATCAGCTGCTGCGCTACTTCCAGAAGACTTCTTTGAAAAAGACCGTTACTATTCTCGGATCTGGTCTGGCAGTTATTCTGGTTCTGCTTATAATGCCCTTCTTCTTTGGAGATGAGGATGACATCACTATTTCTGGAAAGATGGGACCCGAACCTGAGATATTAATGAACATTTATAAGCTCTTGATTGAAGATCAAAGCGACATCAATGTGGGTGTTCAACCGAATTTTGGCCCGACAAATTTCGTGTTCAATGGATTACGGTCCGGAGAAATCGATATCTACACAGAATTTACGGGTACCGTGCTAACTACTTTCTTTGATATCGTTCCCGAACCGGGGACTGGTGAGGAAGCCGTATTCGAAGAAGCGCGAGACAGACTTCAGGAAACTTATGATATGACGTTACTTGACCCAATGGCATTCAACAACACCTATGCCCTGGCTGCCACCCCAGAATTTGCTGAGGAACATGGGCTGGAAACCATCTCTGATTTAGCAGACGTTACTGATCTGGTTCGAGCAGGGTTCACCTTAGAATTTAACGACCGAACGGACGGGTATGTAGGCATTCAGGATATGTATGGAATATCGTTTGATAGTGTAACCACAATGGAACCGCAGCTCCGTTACACAGCCATCGAGCGAGGCGACATTAATCTGATTGACGCCTACAGTACGGATGCAGAACTGGAAGAGTATGGGCTAGTCGTTTTAGAAGACGATTTAGACTTGTTCCCACCTTACCAGGGCGCGCCTTTAATGATGACTTCTTTACTTGATGAGTACCCGGAAATTGCTGATATTTTATCTGTAATAGATGGAGAAATCGATGACGATCAGATGCGGGCCATGAACTACGAAGTGGCTTTTGAAGATCGTCGGGCTGAAGATGTTGCCCGCGACTTTTTAGTCGACGAAGGTTTCCTTGAAGAATAGATAGGCATCACCCAATGTAGATGAGATATTTTAAAAAGCAGAGAACTCACTGATAGTGAACGTCGATTTTTCGAACGTTTCTAACCTATCTGAGTGCTCTGCTTTTCTTTTTAATGTTCGGGTTTTGCTTGTGTGAGATGCACCAGTTGGCTTAATATTCGGATTTAAACGACTTAAACCTGAACGTTCACGGCAATTCGACAGAAATCAATCATTAGAATTTGATTAGAATTACTATCTCGCCTTATTTCCCCTCTGACGTCTTTAAGCGTTCCATCCTTATTCTTATCGCTTTTGTAACGGCTTATATTATTTAAAGCACTTTGCCCTTTCTTACAATCATCTCATAATGAAAATTTGTTGAAAATACCATTTGATTCTCTTCAATCCCTTTGATACACTAATCCTTAAAATTATCTGACCGATTCACCAATCTTAAAGGAGGATTTTCAAATATGTCACAGTGGGAAACTAAATTTGCTAAAAAAGGGTTAACGTTTGACGATGTACTATTGATGCCAAACGAGAGTCATGTGCTTCCAAACGACGTGGACTTAAGTATCAGTTTAACGGATAAGGTTAAATTATCGATTCCTGTACTCAGTGCCAGCATGGACACTGTTACGGATTCACGCATGGCGATTGCCATGTCTCGTCAAGGCGGACTCGGCGTAATTCATAAAAACATGTCTATCGAAGATCAGGCAATGGAAGTCCGTAAAGTGAAGCGTTCTGAAAATGGCGTCATTATCGATCCATTTTACCTGACTCCAGAACATCTGATTTCTGACGCAGAAGAATTAATGTCTCGTTACCGCATTAGCGGGGTTCCCCTAGTCAACTCTATGGAAGACCGTGTACTGGTCGGCATCCTGACAAACCGTGACTTGAGATTCTTAACTGACTATACTCAGAAAATCAGTACAGAAATGACTAAAGACGATTTAGTGACTGCACCCGTTGGCACTTCTTTAGAAGAAGCTGAAAAAATCCTTCAGAAACATAAAATCGAAAAACTGCCGATCGTTGACGAAGACGGTCGCCTAAGCGGTCTGATCACGATTAAAGACATTGAAAAAGTCGTGGAATTTCCAGATGCCGCTAAAGACGCTCATGGCCGCTTACTTGTTGGGGCAGCCATCGGTGTGACAAGTGATTCATTTGAACGCGCTCAAGCATTGATCGATGCGGGAGTTGATGTGATCGTAATCGATACAGCTCACGGACACAGCGCAGGCGTTATCCGTAAAATCAGAGAACTTCGCGAAGCATTCCCGGACGTTGCTTTAATTGCAGGTAATGTAGCTACAGCTGAAGGCACGCGTGCCTTATTTGAAACAGGCGTTGACGTAGTTAAAGTCGGCATCGGACCTGGATCGATTTGTACCACTCGTGTCGTAGCCGGCGTGGGTGTACCACAAATCACAGCCATTTACGACTCTGCATCAGTGGCACGTGAATTTGGGAAACCGATTATTGCTGATGGCGGAATTAAATATTCAGGAGACATTGCAAAAGCATTAGCCGCAGGCGGCCATGCAGTCATGCTGGGGAGCTTGCTTGCCGGAACGGATGAATCACCTGGGGAATTCGAATTGTTCCAGGGACGACGCTTTAAAACGTACCGTGGCATGGGCAGCTTAGGCGCTATGAAAAAAGGCTCAAGCGACCGTTATTTCCAGACTTCAGTGAATGAAGCAAATAAACTCGTTCCTGAAGGCATTGAAGGCCGCATCGAATACAAAGGCAGTCTGCAGGAAGTCCTCTTCCAAATGATGGGCGGCTTACGTTCTGGTATGGGCTATGTTGGAGCGAAAGACATGCAGGCCATGCGCGAAGACACGCAATTTGTTCAAATGAGTGGAGCCGGATTACGTGAATCCCACCCGCACGATGTTCAAATTACGAAAGAAGCGCCAAACTATTCCGTACGTTAAGCAATACAAATCTATCGAGATAAGGTGTGAATTGAGTGACCTCAGTAATTGATACGACCACATTAGAAAAATTAGTCGTCTTGGATTTTGGAAGCCAGTATAACCAGCTGATCACGCGCCGCATAAGAGAATTCGGTGTGTACTCTGAACTGCTTCCTCATACGACGACAGCAGAAGAATTGAAAAACATGAACGTGAAAGGCATTATTTTCTCAGGCGGACCCATGAGTGTCTATGACGACGGAGCATTCTCTGTCGACCCTGAGATTTTTGAACTAGGCATTCCGATCCTAGGCATTTGTTACGGCATGCAGCTGATGACGTATATGCTCGGTGGAAAAGTGAGTCCAAGTGAAAACCGTGAATACGGAAAAGCTGAAATCAGCGTGAAAGACCGCACCGCTGCCCTATTCACTACACTTGAAGAAGAAGAAAACGTCTGGATGAGTCACGGCGATTACGTCACAGCCAGTCCAGAAGGCTTCACAGTGACCGCTTCAAATGACCACTGCCCGATCAGTGCGATTCAAAACACGGATAAAAATTTCCATGGCGTACAGTTCCACCCGGAAGTTCGTCACACAGAAAACGGGAATGAAATCCTGCGCAACTTTGCATTTAATATTTGTGAATGCTCAGGCAACTGGACTATGCAGAACTTCATCGATATGGAAGTGGAGAAAATCAGAGAACTCGTCGGAGACCGTAAAGTCCTGCTTGGTTTATCTGGCGGCGTCGACTCCAGTGTCGTTGGTGTCTTGTTAAACAAAGCCATCGGTGACCAGCTGACGTGTATCTTTGTTGATCACGGCTTATTGCGTAAAGACGAAGGCGACCAGGTCATGGCCAGCTTAGAAGGCAAATTTGGCTTGAACGTGATTCGTGTGGATGCGAAAGACCGCTTCCTGGACAAACTGGCAGGTGTTTCCGATCCTGAACAGAAACGTAAAATCATCGGGAACGAATTTGTCTACCTCTTTAATGACGAAGCCACTAAACTTGATGGCATCGACTTTTTAGCACAAGGCACCCTTTATACGGATGTTATTGAAAGTGGAACCGCCACAGCTCAAACCATCAAGTCTCACCACAACGTTGGCGGGCTACCTGATGACATGACCTTTGAACTGATCGAACCATTAAATACCTTATTCAAAGATGAAGTGCGTGAACTCGGGCTCGAACTAAACATGCCTGAAGCATTGATTTGGCGCCAGCCCTTCCCGGGACCTGGACTAGGTATCCGAGTCATTGGTGAAATCACGGATGAAAAACTGGAAATCGTCAGAGAAAGTGACGCAATCCTGCGTGACGAAATCAAAAAATCCGGCTTAGACCGTGATATCTGGCAATACTTCACAGTCTTGCCTGGCTTCAAGAGTGTTGGCGTTATGGGAGATGGCCGCACGTATGACTACACCATCGGTATCCGTGCCGTCACATCGATCGACGGCATGACCGCAGACTTCGCCCGCATCCCGTGGGACGTTCTGCAGAGAATATCTGTACGAATCGTAAATGAAGTCAAGCACGTCAACCGTATCGTGTACGACGTAACGAGCAAGCCACCTTCAACTGTTGAGTGGGAATAGAACCAAAATAATCCACTAAAATACGAATGAAAAGTAGCCAGCTTTAGTATTAATCTACTAACGCTGGCTGCTTTTTTAGTTTTTGAATGGGTGTCGTCAGTTTAGTGACTAGTTCAAAGAGAGTTCTTAATGCAAGTAGACGCTAACTGATTATTGTGACTACTTCTCCTTCATTCCTTCTAAGAACTAGTCTCAATATGACTTTTGAGACCAGTTCAATAGCAGAAGTCGATTTAACTGGTTCCAAAAACGATATTGGAACCACTTTACGCGAAGACTTAAAACTAACTGGTCACTAAACCGATTTTGAAGCACGTTCGCTGCAATAAAACGGCGCAACTAATCACAATACGACTATTGAAACTAGTTCAGTCCCCGAATTTCAATAAACTGGTTATAAAGTCAACCGCCGGCTAACTTGGCCAACCTTTTGAGCCTTTAGCCCTCATCAGTTACCTAAACTTACTTAAATTGGCATTCACCCTCTAAAAGGACTTATAGCTGTTCATCATATTCTCCAAGCTGCACAAACTCATATCCCTGGTCTCGTAATATCTGAACGCCTTCTTTGACTCCGTCGCTGATATCTGACTGTGGCTTGTTCATATGGAATAAAAAGATGGATCCTTCCTTGGCTGATCCAAACGCTTGGACAATCTGACTTTTATTAAAAGTCCCGCCGGCATCTCCTAAAACGTTATAGTTTACTGCCTTTAATCCTAATGCCTCAATCATATCTACTGCAACATCGTCATAATAGGCCGTTCCTGATCTGAAGTACTTAGGGGTCTCGTTCGTTACTTCCGTGATCAATTCCTGATTCTTATAGATTTCATCAAATACTTCCTCTGCGTTTTCTGTTCCTATAATTCCGTATGCAGATTCTCCATCAACTGATAGAGGTTTGTGATAATACCCATGGTTAGCTATTTCAAAAAGTGGATTTTCAGATAGCTCAGTAAAGATTTCCCTATTTTCTTCGATCCATTGCGCATTGATAAATAACGTTGCCGAGATTTGCTCTTCAATCAGGAAATCAATCAATTCTTCATCGTAAGAGTCTGGAGCCCCGTCACATGCATCAAATGTTAAGGCAACCACCTTATCATCAGTATCTATTTCAGTGACTACTCCGTCTATATTTTCACCCCAGACTGTTGGAGATGCCGATTCGAACTGTTTAACAATCTTGTCTTTTAATTCGTCATAATCAGGTACTGTATTCTCGGCTGGCTCTTCCTCCTTAAATTCAGCATCACCTGATTCATCACTCTCATCATTGACCTGCTCTTGATTTGGACTGCCTTCATTGTCGGTTGATTCTTCAGGCGCATCATATGTAATAGTAGCATTTTCATCCGCGCACCCTATCGTAATGAAAGCCATAAGAGATAGTAAAATTAGTTTCATCGACTGTCCTCCTGGATGTTATCTGATTAGTGTCCACATTCTTAAATACTCATATGATTATTGTAACTTTACTTTGTGCCCTAGGCAATGGTATCTCACCGAAGAATGAGTTGCAGTGATGTATGAGTGTAGTTTTAATTGTGAACTGGTAGCCTCTAAAATTCTCGGCACAAATAGGTGTTTAGGCTAGTTTCTATACAGCTAGTAAACAGATTAATTTGAGTAGATCCTAAAGCATTTTTATTTTTGATTAGTTTTTTCCATTGTCGTTGTATGTTATCTTTATAGAGTATATTAAGGATTTCTATATTGCATCTCTAAATACTACTTATGAACCGTTTGCCCAAACATATTTTTTAACCTATCTTCTACTTTACATAATCAGACTACATAGACTTTCACCATTCTATTAAAGCCAAGGAGGAATAAGATGAACAAGACTAAACTATCCCCTGATTTGATCAATCCCTTGTCCCGTCAGGAGCGAAAACTCTATCCGTATAAACGTATGGATATGCATTCACTGCAGGCTACGAAAATCATTAAAGGAGAACGTGATGACTACCGCGTCATTGGAAATCGTGGAGATAAGGTGGCAGATTTCTTTACGACCTATGCCGTATTTAACGGTGAGTTTGAGGAAGTGACGGACCGACAAACGGTTCTCGAACTGCACGAATTAACGGTTTACTTATCTCTGGACTTTTATATAGAAGGGCTTCAAAATGCATTCGCGGCTTATGACACCGGCGAAGAAGATTCGAAAACAACCACTGATTTAGTCACTCACCCCATTAGTGAACTAAACATCACGCATTTGTCTAATTTATGGCATACTTATAAATCACTCAAAACGTGTGCTGAAATCCCGATTGAAGACGCTAGGGCAGTCCGCAGTCAGTTTTTAACATTCTGGGAAGGCTACAAAGAGCGTTACCAGGATATTCAGCTGCTCCCGAGAACCCCGCTCAATGAGGAAAATAAGCAATTTGGAATCGAAAAAATGTATCTGGAATCCCTTGTCTATAAATTGTCCGAATGGGTCAATGATGAGATAGACAAAACAATCTCAATCCCGGATTTGATTCGTTTAAATGGCGAAACGCTGCACGAGAGTGACATACAATTTAAAAACGACAGTCTATCTAAATTGGAAAAAGGGAATGTTTTTCTGATTAACTATTTACGCAAATTTATGTACTGCTTCTACCTTCCCTTAGCCGTTATTGTCTTTATTGTCAGATTTAACGTAATGGTTTTTGCTTTTCCATTAGTTTATTTCTTTGGATTAAAACAATCCCTCGCCATGCTGGTGCCCGGTTATAGAGCCAAATTAAAAAAAGGATTCATCGCTAGTCACAAACAAAACCATTCACTTGTAAAGTCAGTATCTCATGAGACAGCACACGCGTCCTCAACACGAAAAGGAATGGACCCTTTTAACTTCCAGTTAACCTATAAAAACTTCGGCACCGGTACTTTGTATACGTCATTGATGTTCTTCGGAATTTCTATATGGCTGTTTTTTACACAACCGTTATTTTTACCTTTTCTCATTTCATTTATTCTAGGCATTATCCTTTTGATACTTTCCTTTATACTGCCGCGATTAAATGTTTCTAAAATGACCGTGGCATTTAACCGGGGTGAAATAACCATGACTAGACTGTCGACCGTTTACTCTGAACAGATTGGCAAACTGAGTGTTGACCGTAAAAAGAACCTTTTTAAAATTACAATAGGATCAGCACAAGGCATGGAGAGGGCTTTTGCTTTTAAAGACGCGGATCAACTCAAACAGGCCCTTGGAAAGATTAAACGTTGGGCGGACGCCGAAAACGTCAACCTTGAGATTTTATAACTGTTAGAATGCTTTAGAATACTTATTACCCAATTAAAACGGGTCAAATCCTTAGTCTGGACTTGACCCGTTTTTACTCTTTTCACTTAAAGACATACATGAACCCCCTCACTAAAGGTATTGAGCAGCTTAAGAAAAGCAGAGAAAGCTGACTACATCTCATTGACTTACTCCATTCGATCCTCAAAATCTCTAATTCGTTGATTCTGCTGCTCTGGCGTCCAGCCATCGAAGGTTAAGTCCCATATGATGTCGCCAATAATCTCTGCATCTTCCTGGTACCCTTTTACCGGATAACGGAACAGCTCATTAAATGGAACAAAAGAGACGGCATACTCATCCTTTTCATCCTCTTTTTTCAGAGAGACACTCCAGTACGTTTCATTCTCTTCAAGGTCATCTTTGTGATGTTGAACTAACGCAGTATAGTTTAAATCGAGTCCTTCTGGTACTTGTTCAATTGTCTGTTCCAACTTATTTAAGAGTGTCACGACCTCCTCTATTGAATAAGCCGTCATGTAACGGTTTTTTATACACTTTGCGATTTCTGTTTTCATTGGTTTTTTAATGTGTCTAACAGACTATTACCCAGACTTTTCATAAGAACTGCCCCTCGCTGATTGTTTAGATCATTATACCATTGACCGTATATATGTATACTCACCAATCATTTAAATCTAGGGTTTAGTGGACAGCACCTGATTCACAAAACCCTCTTTCATGTCAGTGTACTCTTCTATCCCCTCACTTTTTTCAGCGACAAAATTCAGTTTGAGTCTCTCATACTCTTTTCTGGCTTCTTCATTCTCATTTAAATAATTTTTGAAATAAATGAGGTTATCCCAAAGTTCCCCCTGATAGGTAGTTAAGTGAATATAGTGTGTTTTAGATTCGAAGGACTCATCTGTAAATCTGGCAAAAACCATTTCACCCGGGCGTTCTACTTTAAGTCTATAAAACCCGCTGCGTCTTAAGTCTTTTTCGACCTGAGTAAGATCGTCATCAATCGATTGAATGCCGACCAGAATATCTATGACTGGTTTGGCATGAATGTCTTTTATTGCTGTACTTCCAACATGCTCGATTTGATGGTCTTCTAGAGATGCTACTTTTAGTAACGTTTTCTTCACTTCCTGAAATTCATTTTCCCATGTCTTGTCATGAGAAACGATTCTTACTTCATCTCTTTTCAATCCTAAGGGCATAGACTGCACTCTCCTTTTTAAATTATGGATTAAGTATAAGTAAAAAATCACTGAAATTGCAGTCTGATATTGATTTTTTAGTTGTGATATAATGTATATAGAAAGATTTACATCGTTGCTATAAACTAACGAGCCATCTCCTGATAGTTGGGAAATGGCTCGTTTTTATTTATCTATTCAATTAATGCATGATCCCCTGTTTCATAATCCAATTCGATCCCATCCTGCTGGTTCGGGACGAAGATATTAAAGGTCAGCGTTTCTCCATCGTCGTCTACAGAAAATCCTTCCATCACAATGCCATGGGACAGCAGGTTTTCACCTTCAAACAGAGGGGTGATGCGGTATCTGACCTGCATTTCACTCTCTTCTACAACATTCGCCACGAAGTTTTCGAACGGCAGCATCCCTTCAACGTTGAATTGACGAGTGCCGGTCATCAGATTGTCGCGGCCGTCGTACCCGGTCATCTGGTGCCCGATCAGGTGACTTCGGTTATACAGCCAGTTCCCTGAAACGATCTCGTAGTTCCCCTGATTCCATCCAGTCGGTTGAATGTGACTGATCGATCCGCGCTGCTCAGCTGGCATTAAGTCGACATCAAGCAAAGCCTCTGCTACACCGACACGGCCCAACTCATCCAGTGGTGCGTAGGTATGAAAGGGTTCACTGACTTCCAGTTCTTCGTTGGTGAAGAACGGAATATTGTCGTTGATTTCGATATAAACGGTATCCAGCGGCAAATCTTCTGGGCGAGGCAAGTCAACTGCATTGATGTCATAAACTAAATCAGTATCTGCTTCATCTGATTCAGATTCTGGCATGTCTTCCTCTTCGCTATCGCTATCTGCCGACTCCTCTTCACTCTCGTCTTCTTCGGTTTCGTTCCCGGCCGCTTCTGCTTCCTCTGTTTCGACTGATTCGTCCGTCACGTCTTCTTCTGTGTCCGTCGCTTCATCTACAGGTTCACAGGCTGCAAGCAGCAAAACCGTACTCATCATCCCTACCATTAGTCGTTTATGTATCATTTAATGCATCCCCTTAATATTTAGTCATTTACTTTACCTGTTGTCTAGTATAACTGATAAGCAAGCTCTTTATTTATCATAACAGGTTTGCTATCTTTTTCAAAAATCTTTCCCGGAAGTCTTATTCTTTAAACGACTGTTGAATTAACTGTCATAATTAAACAAAAAAAATGACTGATAGCACCAGTCATTTAAGCGTTAATTTAATGTAAGGACGCATGTGTGTCCTTTCTAGATTTGCATGGACACAGGCTAATTAATAACCCACGTTGCCCATCCCACGACTCCCATTGCGACAATAAGTAACTGCAGAATCAAGGACACGACAGCCAGCTTGCGTAACCATCTCTCTACTCGATGAGTTTTGGAATAAATCAGCACATAAGCAGAAAATGCCATCCCAAAAACCGGAACTAAATAGGAAAGGATGACCATCACAGCCAGTTTCAATGTCTCACTGGAAAATCTGTTCTCACTATTCTTCATCGTCATACGCTCCTTCGAACAATATTGATGACCCGTTAACCTACTTACGCTTGACCTTTACTTTTTTTCTCCGTGAAATAAGAATATAGAGCGCAAATAATGAAAACATAACAATATAAGCAAGTCTTAAGTTTACAAATGTCTGATTGATTTCGAAGCCGTACGCATAATTATAAAGCAGGATGAATAGAATGAATGAAAAAGCCATAGCTCGAGTAGAACTTTCTTTTTTCATGACAGGTTAGTCTCCTTGGTATCAAACTGTTTTTTTAACTGTCTTTATTTTATCATAAAAAGGGCTTAGGTGAACCCAATATGATACGCCTCACTCACAATCCTATCAGGCATTAGACAATCGACGGTATTGTATGGCTTTTAACCGATCCGGGTAATCTGTAATGATGCCGTTGACCCCTAGAGAGTTGGCTGTATTCAGATCACTGATTTCATTAACAGTCCATGTGTTGATGAGCAACCCAAATCCTTTTGCCAGTAATATATTGGTTGGAGTCAATGTGCTTTTTTTTAAATGAATGAACTCTACTCCCAATTCACTAGCCATTTGAATGATTGTTTCATTGCATTCGTGAAGAAGTAAGGCCGTTTTCAAACCTGGCATAAACTGCCTGATACGCTGAATGTATTTTTCATTGAAAGACGAAATGATTATACCTGAATCCCTCTCAAATTGTCTGAGGATCGTGACTACCTGCATCTCCAGTCCATCTTCAATCTCATCTTTACTTTTCAGTTCAATATTAGTAACCATATCTTTATCTCTCGCCCAGGATAAATATTCCTTTAAAGTCAGGATGTATTGCTGCTCTATTCCCTCCTGTAGAGGATGAACGATCGGGTATGATTTAAGTTCTTTCAAAGTAAAGCTATCCACTCTTCCTGTCCCATCAGTGAGTCTGTCGATTGTTTCGTCATGGAAAATGACCGCTTCTTTATCTTTAGTCATGCGAACATCCAGTTCTACGCCGTCTGCACCTGCCTCAAGAGCCTTTTTGAAGGCAATCAGCGTGTTCTCCGGATAACGCGAGCTAAAGCCTCTATGGGCTATATTTAAACTTCTCAACCAGCTCACCCTCTCGTCTGTCTGTTATTAAATAGGTTTTTACCGTTTAGTATCGCTGTCTTTCTATTTTATCCTGTTTTTCATTTTGTGGCTAGAATATCATCTTTTCAGTACCCAATGGATTTTTGAGAGTTATTTGCCTACGTTAAAAACCCTAACGCTTATAAGTGACCTGTGCAGCCACATGATAAGAAGTTAGGGTTTAGTTTAGTTTAGTTAGAGTTATCTGATTATAAGGTGTTAGTCGTTTGCAGGTAAGTCTTCTACAGAGTCGATATCCATGTATTCTGGAACAACCAGTCCGTTAAGTGTCCCGGACATATTGGGTCCTAAATCATCGATCTGATCACTGAATTCCTCATTAAATGTCCCATGAGTACTTGGCAGCCATGGTGCTAAGCTGGCATCTCCTTCATCATAAGCAATCGCCTGAAACATCACGACCGGATCCACATTGGTAATCGTGACATCATAGCCTACCTCTTCCAGTATCGCCTGCATGACATGAGAGGATGAGCGTTCAGTATCCCAGGGAGTCGAAACGAGATGGATTTCTTCCCCATTAACTGTATCTACATCAGTGATGAGTTCATCGACATACTCTCTGTTCTCTTCTATCCAGTTTGCTGAAGCCTCTTCAAACGGTATATCCTGCGCCTCAAGCATGACCGACTGCATATCATTTACTTCCCAGTTGAAGTTATCAAGGATTTCAAATGCTTCTGGCATATCATCTTTTAGGCCTTCTCTAGTGATTGTATGAGTATACTCTTCTTCTCCAAGCGAATTCTCCGGATCTTCTAAAAATTTCAAATCATATCGTTCAAAAATCCAGTGAGGTCTCCAGGCCGTTACCACTATGGGTTCTTCATTTTGAATCGCCTGATCAAGTGAGGTGATCATTCCTGCTGTTGAACTTTCCTGAATGGTCCACCCTTGTAAATTATCGTAATCATCCAGCATATTGTGAGCTAATTCTGTCAGACCCGCTCCTGGCTCGGTTGCTGTGATAGTATAATCCAGCTCTTCTCCGATAGTGACTGACTCTTCCTCTGCTGCCCCATCTGCACATCCCAATAGTAGAAACGAGAGTGGTACTGCTGCTAACATCTTACGGCTTACGTTGATCATTATTTCCCTCCTATGTTTTAGCGTATCTTGAGTTTATTGGTAACAATAAGTCTTTTATTCCATATGTAAAAGCACACCTCAAAACACGCACAAGTAAAAGCGTACCATAGATAGTTGCATCAATCAAATAGTGAGCAGACAATAACAAACCCGAAAGCATCTCCTAATAATCAGGATACTTCCGGGTTTACAAACTTCATATTTATTCTACAGGCACACTCATATCTAAATGTTTGGCGACCTCTTCAGCCAACTCAGGTGTAACTTGGTTGAATAGTTTCAATTGGCGTTCAATGATCTGCTGATCACGGACACCACTTAAGTGATCCGCAAAGTTTTTGTACAGACGAGCACGTTCGTCTTCACTCATTACATCCATGATTAACTGACGCGGTTGAGAGAAATGATCGTTCTGGTCGTGAGGGACACTGTTCGCTTCCCCGGACACTTTAAACGGCTTGATGTTGTCTTCTCTTGATTCTTTAATTTCATTGTAGCTGTTCGGCTCATAGTTGATTGCACTTCCGCCGTTATGGTATGCCATAGCGCCGCCACGCTGATTGTTTCTTACTTCAGCTTTTGGTGAATTAATTGGTAACTGGTTGTGGTTTACTCCCACACGGTAACGGTGTGCGTCTGCATACGCGAACAAACGCCCTTGAAGCATTTTATCAGGAGAAGCTTCAACACCTGGAACAAAGTTTCCTGGTGAGAACGTAGACTGTTCCACTTCTGCAAAGTAGTTCTCAGGATTACGGTCCAGGACCATTTTCCCTACTTCGATCAATGGATAGTCTTTATGAGACCAGACCTTAGTCACATCAAACGGATCGTATGCGTATTGAGCGGCATCTTCTTCCGGCATGATTTGCACTTTTAATGTCCAGGACGGAAAATCACCTTCTGCAATAGCATTGAATAAATCTTCTGTATGGTAGTCCGGATTCGTTCCGGCAATTTGATCGGCTACTTCAGGGTCCATGTTTTTAACACCCTGATCTGTTCTGAAGTGATATTTCACCCAGAATGAGTCGCCTTGTTTATTGACCCATTTAAAGGTGTGACTGCCGTACCCATGCATATGGCGCAGAGTAGCCGGAATGCCTCGGTCACTGTGTAAAATAGTGATCTGATGCAGTGATTCTGGTGATAATGACCAGAAATCCCAAACCATATTCGCTTCTTTCAGGTTTGTCTGCGGGTTACGTTTTTGAGTGTGAATGAAATCTGGAAACTTAATCGCGTCGCGAATAAAGAATATCGGCGTATTGTTTCCAACGATGTCATAATTTCCTTCTTCTGTATAAAACTTAACTGAGAATCCACGTGGGTCGCGAACCGTATCCGCTGAACCCAATTCACCAGCAACCGTTGAGAAGCGGATGAACATCGGCGTTTCTTTGCCTTCATCAGAGAATAAATCAGCTTTAGTGTAGTTGGCAATCTCTGGATTAGTCACAGTAAAGCGTCCATGTGCCCCTGCCCCTTTTGCATGTACCACACGCTCGGGTACACGTTCGCGGTTAAAGTGAGCCAGTTTTTCAAGTAAATGAACATCTTGAATTAAAGTGGGCCCATTTTGCCCGGCAGTCTGTGAATTCTGATTATCTCCTACGGGCGCACCTGTAGAAGTCGTCATTTTTTTGCTAGTATCTTCAATCATCTATGTATCTCTCCTTACTTTTTATCAACTATCATATTATAATAGATATAATCTAAAAAACACAATAGAAATTGCAAAAGTTCTCTATTTTTTCATTATTAGACTAATTTTAGTTGAAATAAATGAAGTCGTATGTTAATTTTATATTAATACAATTATTAAAAAAGCATACATAAGGAGATTGGTCCACATGAAAAAATACAGTTCGAAAACGCTTTTGTTCGTTTTGTCCTTACTTGTTACTACTATGTTAATCGCTTTACTTACAGACATCTTGCCTGTATACAGTGAGCATGGTCGTTCAATGATCGTCGGAACATTAGCTTACATTGCAATGGGTGGTATAGTCTTATCCAAGCCACTAAACAATAAACACATAGCTATCGCATCAGGAATGATGAGTGTCGGATTCATTGCTGCTCACATTCTCATTGAAGCGGCTTTATTCTCAACTATCGGGATAGCAGCTGTAACCAGCCCATTCGGATATGCAGCCATCGCAGCCTTCCTCTTGGCAGGTGTGGCTTACCTGATCAATCGCGTGAAATCACTGGAGAACATAAGCTTATACATCAACGGCTTTATGACTGCAGGTGTCACACTGGTCTATTATCACGTGGCTTCTTTAGCACCCGTGAGAGCGTCCGTGTTATTCTTCGTCCCATTCACCCTGTTCTTTGCCTGGACAGTCGGTCAATACGGACTTGAAGTATCTCAAGCCTTTAAAACACGCAGACAGACAGCATAAAACAACTAAACTCAAAATATCCTCTTCCTATTTTTCCAGGAAGAGGATATTTTATTGTTTTGATACTTTTATCCATTAACACTCCCTTATGATGTGACATGCTAAGATCCTATTGGTATGATGTAAACACTCGTATCTAATGGAAAGGAGCGCACTATATGGACCCGTTATGGATCATGATCAGCATCCCTTTTACCGCACTTCTAGTTGTCGCAGGCATGAATCAATTCAAAAAATATAAAAAGGCTTCTGAAGAAACACATGCCGAGGAAAAGGATTTAAATGAAGATGATAAATAAACTTTCAAAACACCATGAGTGTTCTAAATGATGAGAATCGCTTTAAACTAGTAAATAAAGAAGCTAAAACAAGCAGAACACCAGTTTATCAATACTGTTCAAAAGGCCATCATTCATAGGGAATGGCCTTTTTGTGTATAGTCTGAGTAAAGCCACTATATTCGCCCGTTTCAATCTGTCTGTTTACGTACAAACAAACTGAAAATAGTATTAAACACATCACTGACCACTAATACTATACGCCAGCAAATTGAAGCAGGTAAAAAGCCCTGATTAAAAGAAATAGGGCGCTTTACTCAATGATTATTCTGACTTTTTCTTTACAGGTATCCATATTTCGCAGAATAAGTGATCTTCACTTTGCGCAGGATAGTATTCGAAATCTGTATCCTCCAGCATTTGATACTCCGATCCAGGAAGGAATTCTTTGAAAATCTTTTCCCAGGTCTCCCCTATGCATGCAGGCGTATCACCTATACATGCAAACACGGCCCACATGGTTGGCGTGACATTCCAAACGTGATAGCCTTCCGGAACAGGGCTGCCATCGTATACCATGCCAATGCCGTAGTCGAAATAATCACTGCCTCCTGATATAGGGGCACACACTCCGTATAACCCATCCGTTGACGAATGCTCTTTCAGTATGTCGAACACGTTCGATTTCATGCTTCTTTCCCAGAAACCAGGGATTTCATTTATTTCCTCACCTGACTCATCAATCGACTCATTCTTAAACTGTTCGACTTTGGCAATTAGTCTGAAGGGTTTTCTCTCTACAATTCTGTAATTCACAATCATTCCTCCTTCTGTCGTTAATTTAATGACGAGGCGATTGAAGCTGTTCAACTGGATGTCCGCTTTTTTTGCTTTACTGGGAGATACCCCGTGGAACCGCGTGAATGCTCTAGAAAAACTTTCGGGCGATTCATAGCCGTACTTGAAAGCCAGGTCAATGATTTTTGAATCAGATAAGGTAATCTCCTGACCGGCCATTGATAATCTCCGGTTTCTCATATACTCTCCAGGTGTAAGATCAGTTATCAGGCTGAAAATTCTCTGGAAATGAAAAGCCGACAGGTACACATGACTGGCAACCTCTTTATAGCTGATATCCTCCAGTAAGTGGTCTTCCATATATTGAATCGCTTCCTGGATCGTCTTAAAATAATCCATTTCACTCACCTCACTTAAAATATAATAGGTCTGCCCTAAAAAAGCCTGACCTGTATTGCTCACATTTGTCGGATCAGCATGTCCAATAATCGCTAAACCTAATATTTGAGGAGCCCTTCTGTTACTGGTATTCTTTATGTACTCTTCTGTCTAAACAAGCGAAAAGGACTGATTGTCTTGAACTCAAAACATGTACGTTATTTAACACTTACAAGTGCTGTTGTCGTCGTGATTTTTTTCGTCTGGCAACTCGTCGCTCTGAATGGGCGATTGACCTTCTTTTCAATTCTGCTGTTTTTAGGCTCACTTGTCAGCTACATTTGGTCAAAAACTCTACTGAAAGATAAAGACTGATTCTTTTTTTACGTTCTGGCAGCTTCTAAATTATAATGCAGAACATGTTCATTATACTTTTCATTAAAGGATTGCTCTATAAATCCAAGATTTTTCAGCAAATGCCCCATAGCGTCATTCCCTTTGACGTAATCAGCAATCAGAACGGTATATTTCGGGTCCTTTTCAGCCAGTTCAATGACTTTTTGAACGGTTTGTCTCCCGTAGCCTTTGCCTTGGTGGTCTTTGTCGATCATCATCCGCCAGATCATCATTTCCTTTTCGTCCGCATCCAGGTCCAGCAATAAAAACCCGACTATTAACTCGCCGTCTTGTATTGCATAAGGAAAGACATCCTCATTTTTACGGTAGAGATAACACTCTGCAAGCGAGCGGACGTTAGGCGCCACAAATTTGCTTTGACTCTCTTTTACTTCAAGCCTAATCACTTGTTCAAAATTTTCTTCTTCAACTGGAATAAATTCAACCATTATTATCCTCTCTTCCTAAAAATCTCAAACCCTCGTCCATTCACTTTTTGACTTTAAATACAAAGAAATCCGGTTTTCTTAAATCTTCTTCGAAATCTGGGTGCTTTTCTATTTGGTCTCTAGATGGTTTTGGTTCGACCACTTCTTCTAATGTGAACCCCGTTTTGATAAGCGTATTTATATAGGTAGACACTGTTCTGTGAAAAGCAAAAACCCGGTCCTTGGTTCCAAAACGCTGTTCGAATTGCCCTTCTTTAAAGTAGTCATCTACTTTCCAGTACAGTTTCTCACCTTGTTCATCTTTTTCCCACCGACTCTCAGGAGTAATAAAGCAAGGATGCAGAATTGAAAAGACAAAACAACCCTCGATTTTCAGTACTCTATACAATTCATTCAGTGCCGCAGACAAATTTGACACATCCTGTATAACCATATTGGATACCACAGCATCAAATTGACCTTCCGTAAACTCACTCAGATTTTCCAGGTTTGCCTGTCCATAATGAATGTCTTCTTCAGTTGTTCTTTCTACAGCTAACTCGATCATTCGCTCTGAGAAATCGACCGCTGTTACAGTTGCTCCATTTCCAGCCAGCAGGCGGCTCAAATACCCTTCTCCGCAGCCGGCATCCAGTACTGTCTTATCCTTTACTTCTCCAATCAAAGTCAGCAGATTTGGAGTCAGCAGGATTTCTTTATGTAAATCTCCATACTTTTTGGTCATCTGTGCATAGTCATCCGCAAATTCATTCCACCTGCGTTTGGATTCGTTGGTTAAGTATTCTGTCATCCTTTGTCTCCCTTCTAGAGTATTTTCTTTAAGGTCACACAAGGGACCCCATCTTCTTCATAGATGCCTGGTTCTCTTAAATAGCCCAGTTTTTCATAAAAGCCAGCGGCACTTAATTCCCCATGAATAACGGAGAGGTTGCACCCCTTTAGTTGTGCGTGCTTTTCCAGTTCGGTTATAACTCGTTCTCCCAGTCTCCTGTTTCGATACTCTTTTAAAACAGCAATTCGTCCGGGCCGCACAGTGTGAGCATCCGTCATGATGAATCGTCCTGTCGCAACCGGTTTTTCGCCATCATACACAACCACATACAACGTCTGATCATGGTCTTCATCGTCAAATTCAACGTCGAGCGCGATGTGTCTTTCCATTACAAAGACCTGCATGCGTACATAATAAGCTGCCGCCTGATTCCATTTTTCATTTCCTATGTGTGTCTTAATGGGTATCCCCTCTTTCAAATCGTTTTCCTGATACGATTATTATGCATTAACCGTCCAGAATTGTACAATAGTTCCCTAAACAATTAGGAATTTTACCCGTTTTGTGCGAATATAAGACTGAACCAGTGAGGTCATTATTTGCTGTAATTAAATAGAAGACTAAATAATAGAGATTAAGAGGGATAACATGAGAAATATTAAAATGACAATTGAATACGATGGCGGACGTTACTTAGGGTGGCAGAGGCTTGGCGACTCGGACAAGACGATTCAGGGGAAAATTGAGAAGGTCTTGTCACAACTAACAGGATCTGAAGTTGAAATAGTAGGCTCCGGCCGCACGGATGCCGGAACACATGCAAGAGGACAAGTAGCCAATTTCAAGACGATATCCGACATTGATCTTACCTCTATGCAGGAAACCCTGATTCGCAACCTTCCTCAAGACATTATCGTAAAAAAACTGGAAGAAGTACCCGATCGGTTCCATTCCCGTTACAATACCAGCGGAAAGCAATACAGCTATTATGTCTGGAACCAGACGATTCCTTCCGCATTTGAACGCAATTACAGTTTTCACTATGCTGAACAGCTGGATCTCGAAAAAATGCAGAAAGCATGTGAAAAACTGATAGGCACTCACGACTTTATCGGTTTCTCCGCACTTAAAAAGACGAAAAAGTCGACAGTCAAAACAATTAATAACATCACGATCGAAAAAGAAGGAAGTCTTATACATTTTACATTCGTGGGAGAAGGCTTTCTGCATAAAATGGTCAGGGTCATCACGGGTACACTATTAGAAATCGGTGCAGGAACCATCTCACCAGACAGTATTGATGATATATTCGAGAGCGGCATTAGAAGCGATGCTGGAATAACCGTCCCTTCGCAAGGATTGTTTTTAGACGAAGTTTACTATACTAAATAATTGTATGTCCAAATGCATTGTATGGGCATGATTCTTCATTAAAAGATTATTTAATCAACTTGATATAGTTGTGCTGATAAAGCTAGATAATGACAAAAAAAAATAACCGTCCTTAACTTTAGCGAGTTAACGGTTATTTTTTAACTAAAAACTATGCTACCGTCTTAAACGGTTCTACACTAGAGGACATGTATCACCATGTCCTCTTTTCTATGCCCATTATACCTTAACTAAAAGTTTTGTACATATTTTAAAGCATTCCTTCCACAATCATCTAAGATCAGTCAACCGTTTGTTGAAGTAGTATTTCGTCATACCCTTCATCGGCATGTCTTCGAGTGTAGCATAGACAGTAAATCCTGCTCTTTTGTAAAAATCGACTGTCTGGTAACTTCTTGTCGTCAGCGTCAAATTTATAACTTCTGACTTCACTGCTATTTCTTCTACTTCTCTTAACAGCTTGTTCCCAACATTCTGTCCTCTATACTTATTATTAACCGCCAGCATCGATATGTGGATATTCTGGTATTGTTTTCTGGCAATAATACCGCCTATGAGCAATTTTTCATCATAAGCTCCTATTGCAATCTCTTCAGGGTTACGCTCCAAAGGGTATTCAAACTGATTTTCATCCTGTTCTTTAAAAATCTCATCAATAGTGTTCTTTAAAACTTTATGCTCAATTTTTTCAAAACGAATCATGTGGAAAAATCTCCTATCTGTACTTTATTAATTATGATACATTACTTCGAAAACTATTCGAAAAAAAGTAACTTCTAGGTAGACCACATTATTTTAACAGTGACAAGTGATTTAATATGGTAGAGCAAAAGATACACGCTTTTGTTCTTTAACTTGTACCAGACGCCTTTGTTTAATCTCTCAGCGCACGTATCCTCATTCCCCCACGTTCATTCAGTAACTGGATATAATGCGTTGAAGCGCCCTTATAACGCCCTGGATAGGCAGATCGGACCGTCTTTCTGATTTCCTTTTCGGATTAAGGGTATGACAAAGACGCATTGAAGTCTGTCATGAGCTCAATGCAGGTATCTTGATCCAGTTGAGATGAATAGCAGGCCAAAGAAGCGGGAAAATGGCCGAATTTCGCCCTAGTACACCTTTCCCGCCTTTAACTGGTTGATTCAATAAGCTCCTAAACCGGCTCGTTTGAGTCTGTTTAAAGTCGCTGGCCTTAAACTGTTTCATGTAGCGGTCTTGTTCTTCCTGTTGGTAATCGTCACTCACTTTCATTGACCAGGCCATGAGTTTTTTAAAATTGAAGAGATTGTCTGGCTCGTAAAACACGACATTCTCCTCATTAGGGAACCTAAATATGCCGAACGGATTGCAGCCAAAATCAACGCCGTCTATTTCTTTTGAAAAGGCTAGCTTTAATGAGCGCGCAATGGCTTTATTGGTACCTAATAACTTAAAGTCATGTGCTTTAGATATAAAACTGGGGCGATCGAGGACAAAATAAGCCTGGTAGCCATTGGGTGACTCGACAATTAACGTCGGTGTGACACACAGGTCAATCCCGGCCAGTAAAATGTCGTCGCTACTCACCACGTCTTTCGCACAATCGATATCGATGACATAAGTATTGATTTGCATGAGGTTCTCCTCAAAGAAGCCCATAACGTGTTTCCGCTCTAGGTCCACATACCCTCCCCAGCTGTAAACATTAGGTGTCCAATGGGGTTATATATATTTACTGTTTCTATACTTTACGTACAAACTTACTAACATATCCTGAATTATAATTTCCAAAGTAATTCTTATAATAAGATTTCCTGAGCTAAAAGTTATATACATACTGTATTTGACTGGTACTTCTAGACTATAAAGTAAAGGATGTTAAAATATTTTAAACGTCATGACTCCGGTTTTGATTTAAACTTATTTTAGCTAGCTATTATCTTTATACTAAAAATTCTTCCTAAAAGCCAGATGATACTAACCAGCACAAGTTTTATGAGAATACTTCCTATTATTTCGTTAATCGATGGGGTCATATTTAATACTGTAGGGTAAAGTCCAATTAAAAAGAAATCAGGAATAGATTCAAATCCACCTATAAAAATAGTACTACTTATAAAAATAAGATAAGCCACAAACACATCGGTTTTTCGATGAGATATCAGTTGAAGGAGACTTAACAGATTGAGAAGTAAGGTGACCCCTATACATAGATTAAGCCATAAAATAAACAAAGAGCTCAAAGGAGATAGATTTAGGTCCGCCCAACCACTATAAAACTCAGTCCCATAATAAGAAAGCTGAAACTGTTCAAAGAATAATAAACTGAATATGACGACAATTGTGACGAGAAAAACAGTGAAAACGAAAGACAAAATCAAATTAGACAGAACCAAACTAGTCCACCACTTTTTCCGGTCTTCAGAACGATTGAGGACAAGCATTTCCAGATCTTCATAATGTTCTCGTGCGATTTGGACAAATAAAATAGGACTTGTTATAAGTACTAGAGATGACAGAATGTGAAAAGCTTTAACTGGCCCTTGAATACCACCCAATGTATAAAATAAAGCCTCTAAACCTGTGCCAGATAAGTTTTCAATGGTCAAAAAAGATATGAACCGATAGAAATGAAAGCCGATAAACACAACACAAAAAAATCCAACATACGCTAATCGCTTTTTGTGATCAACTACCGTCAGCAATTGCAGTTTCACTAAATTTAATAAGACCATACTCAATTGTCTCCTTTATTTTTATCCTGACTTATATCCGCATGACTAAAAAGAAAAGTGGCTGCTATTATAGCTAGAGCAGTGCCCACAATTAAATAGGATAGTTGGAATAATGTCGAATAATAAGAAACATTAAATCCAAAAGGGGTATAGTCAACTGTTGTACCATGGATGAATTGAGAAAAAGGAAGCCATGCAAGGAGAACATCATTCATCACATAGAGATAAAGGGTCCCTTGGAAAAAAGAAAAGATAAAAATAAGTATCATTGGAAGAACTTTATTTTTTGTCACTAGAAATAAAACGAGATTAATGACCCCTATAAAAAAAAGACCAGCTATGATTTTTATAATAAAGACACTATACAGTTGAGAAATGGGTATGTTAGCGAGCGAGTTATAGGTGAAGATATAATGATAGTTTTCTAGCGCAAAAGAATGGCCTAACAAAACCCATATAACAACTGAAGTTAAAGACAAATGGGTTAAATAAAAGACGACCCGCAAAAATAAACCACTGAGTTTTACTCTCAAATAGTGCCGCCGACTGTCGTAACGTAACAAAGTGTATTCAAGCATAGTACTCTCGAAACCAATAGATAAAAAGTTAGAAATATACAAAGAAAATGATACGGGTAGCAGGAAATACATCACTAAGCGAATGTTACTAAATGTACCAATCCATAAATCTGGAATGGACAGATTTTTATTTTCAGGAGCAGTATCCGTTAAATACATAAAAGTAATCACTTCTGACCGTGATATTAGAGCAACTACTATGAAAAACATGGTCAGTCCAACATATTTAACTATTCTTACTTTAGTCATTTATTTCTACCAACTGTTTAGATGAAATTTTAAAGACTCTATCACACAATTCAGCTATTTCTACTCGACTATGCGAGACGAACAGGAAACTCGTCCCACATTTTTTTAGGTTAACAATGATGGATTTTAAAGTAGCCGCCCCTTCTTCGTCCAAAGCGTTGGTAGGCTCATCAAATAATATTAGCGTGGGCTTTTCCATTATTGCCTGAGCAATACCAAGTCTTTGCCTCATTCCGAGAGAATACGTGCTAACTTTTTTCTTTGATGTCGGATCTAATCCTACTAATGTTAGAGTCTGCTTAATGTCTTCATCTGATAGCACATTTTTTATGCGAGACAGATACTTTAAATTGTCATACCCCGTTAGCGATTTAAAAAATTGAGGTGTCTCTATTAAAATTCCGACCTCACTGGGAAGTTCCCCAGGTGTCAGGATCTTGTCATTAGTAACGATGGTTCCTTTGTCCGCATAACTTAATCCGGCAATTAATCGGAGAAGCGTTGTCTTGCCTGAGCCGTTACTTCCGACTATTCCAACCGTTTCGCCTGACTGAATAGTCAGATTCACGTCGTCTAATATCAACTCATTTTTAAATTGTTTAGTAACATTTTGTAAACTAACTTTTTCCACTGGTCATTCTCCTTTATATTAGTTTTTCATTTTTCAGCTTTTTGATAAAAATATGAATAGTTGCGATACTGACCCCAACACTTAAAATGACCCAGTAAAGCATGGGGGTCATAAAGAAACTTACTCTCCTCTGGTATTCAGTTGCCATTGTAAAAACAGAGAATTCTTCAAATGGTAGTCGCCTTAACATCGCAAACTGATAGGCATACGGGATTATGTAGAGGAACAGAAATCCTTTTGCGAACAGAGCCCCTTTACCTTTGGAGAAAAGGGTCAACAAAATCATCGCTTGTGTCATAAAGACAGACATGAAACTGGTATTAAGTATAAGTAACAGCGAATAGATATACGTATTTACTTCAAATATCTGAGAAGCATAAAAGGGAGTCTGTTCAGACATTAAAAGTGACGAATCCACTGGATAACGTAATAAAAAAATCAGAAATAGAAGGGCCATTAAAAAAAAGGTAAAAATAAAACTCAACACACTTAAGGTCACTAGTTTATGAACAATATACTGTTTAGCACTCATTCTGGTCAAAGAGTACTCTAAAATGGTGGTCTCTTTTTCTTCCAAAAAAGAGAATCCAAACCACCCCATAATTAAAAGCGGCATGATTATGGGGAATATTGTCCAGCCAGTATCATTCTGTTGGCTAAAATAAATAGTTGCGTGGTGATAAATAACCTCGCCGTATCGAAAGCCACTGTTCATCGTTAAAAGGTATTGGTCAAACAATAAGATGGCTATAAAGAGTATCAATATGAGTACTGATTGTTTTCTAGAAACTAATCTTTTGAATTCATACAATAAATTTTCCACTATATCCCTCCTCGTATAATAAGTTTGTAGTTAAGAATTACTACTAATTTCATTGATTGATTTACTAACTAAATGAATGGGGCTTTCTCCCCCATGGGGGAGAAAATTTCAAATAATTGCCTTTGACTGTCCATTCACTTTTGAT
>JAFIFE010000011.1 GCA_020832185.1 Alkalibacterium sp. | reverse complement strand
CTAATGTGTTATCGTTAGAGTGCGTCATGTGAATTCATCCTGTCTATTGAGAGTTAGCGGTAACTTCAATATACCATGAAATTCACATGGCGTTTTTCTATGTGTTAGCCTGAGTGGCTAACTTCATTATAAAATCCAGCATTATATTTTATTAACTAGAATAAATAACAGATGAAGGGTGATGAAATGAACATACCGAATGAACTAGCTTTACTGTCTCTATTTGAATGTGAACCCAACGTATTAGATAATACTGCACCATTAATAAAAAATGAGGAGTATTGAAATAGCTTGTTTTATAGTATACTACTCATATGAAGTGAAAGGATGGATAGAATGAGAACATATACAACGAGAAAAGTTGGGGATGAAATCGTTATTGATGTCCCTGATCATATGGGGATAGAACCCGATAAAGAATACATCTGTATAAAAGATGGAAGTGACAGTTTTGGGTTTATTCCAAAAGAGCCTAATATTTTTGAAAAGGCGTATAAAAAGGCGTATAAAAAGGATATAAATCTAAGAGTAGAGCCCGAACACGAGGAAGACAGATAAACTGTCTTTTAAGCCATATTAGAGTTCTAGTCATGCTCCTAAGTCTTTGTCAATAAAAAATCCGGAACAAAGTAATCAATATAAGCTCTAAGTATTACGCCGCAGATCATAAGAGCGACAATTATATAAGGTGATTCAATAATTCTTAAAGGTGTCAAAATTATCAATCCGGCTAATAGAATACGTAAAATTATTTTACAGATCATTATTCGAGTATTACGCACGATCTCAATAACATCCTCATCTTAAACTGCAATCTCTTTCTTACTGAAATAAGCTTTGATTGTGATCCGGTCCGAATGATCCGGCAACTCAAAAATCATCGATTCTCCCGGTGCTAATCTATCTATCGTATCACCGTCCAGCTGAATGCTGATATTCACCAGTGAACTGAATGATTTTGTACTCCTCTGAACTTTTATACTCATTATATCTTCTCCTTTTAGATGCTTCACCACAACTGTCCATTAAATAATTTAAATATTATAGATCATCTTTAAATGATAAAATGGTCATAGTAAGCTACGTAGTATAAACGTTACCATTACTAATATAGAATGTAAAGGTTTCCTGTTAAGTGAGTGGTGCTGCTAAAGGGTTTAAGAATGATGCAGGGCTGTTTTTTTTATAACTAATCCACAATAAATCTTATTGGATAGGAGGAAAACTATGCCAAAAGGAATGCTGCATCACATAGAACTGAATGTCAGTAATCTGGCAGAAACCAGACGATTTTGGGACTGGTTTTTAAATGAATTGGGATATGAACTGTATCAGGAGTGGCCAAAAGGAGTGAGCTGGAAGTTGGGCGAAGCTTACCTGGTATTTGTTCAAACAGAAGACCACTTCCTGAATAAGAAGTTTCATCGAAAAGAGTCAGGCTTAAACCATTTAGCTTTCCACGTGGAAAATCGAAAAGCAGTTGATAGTTGGACTTTGATCCTCAAAGAAAAAGGGTACAGCATTTTGTACGAAGACAGACACCCCTTTGCCGGGGGAGAAAAGTATTATGCTGTATTTTTTGAAGATCCGAATCGGATAAAGGTGGAACTTGTCGCAGATGAATAGAGGAGGGACTTCAGATGACAGCTAAAAAAAGCTTTTATATATTATGTCTGATTAATAGTTTGCTGATAATAGTGTACGCATTGTATCTCTTACTACCTGAACAGTATTATTTAGGCCATTATCCTATCGGAATCATCCAAATTTTCTTATTGATATTAGCCATCCTATCGGTTTGTTTACACATTAGATATAGTATTCTAGTTATAAAGAAACTAGAATTGAAATCTGTACTGCTTATACTGGCATATGCTTTCCCCATTTTATTAATGAGTTTCAGCTTGTTGGTATGGGGCGCAACATTACCATTATAAACAGAGAATTCCAGTATATCTTCTCACTATACCATTCATCATGACTGATTTTGTCTAAATCAAACTGACGACCATTAAATCATTTGGAGGTTAACACATGCTGCATTTTCAAAAAGGTAATCTGACAGTTTTCCAAAGCGCTTTGTACAAGACCACAACTGCAATCATCGATACGAAGCAGGCAATGATCATGACAGATCCAAACTGGTTGCCAGAAGAAATCGAAGAAATCAGACACTATATTGACGAGCGTTTGGGCGAAAGGAAATTATATATTATCTTCACGCACAGCGACTTTGACCATGTGATAGGGGCCGGAGCCTTTCCCGAAGCCTTTGTGATAGCATCCAAAGCGTTCCATCAAGATAGACACAAGAAACAAAGCATCAAGGATATGTATGCTTTCGACGAAAAGCATTACATAGAACGCAGTTACACCCATAGTTACCCGACTGTAGACCGTTTGATCACAATGGACGGAGACAAACTAAAACTTGGAGAAGTGACGCTGAGATTTTTCATGGCACCTGGCCATACTGATGACGGGCTTCTGACGGTTATCGAGCCATACAGCATCCTGTTGTCTGGAGACTACTTGTCCGATGTGGAATTTCCGTTCATTTACAGCAATTACAAGGATTATGTTAAAACAATAGAAAAGACTGAATCGATCTTTAATGACTTTGAGGTCCACTGTCATGTTCCGGGACATGGGAATGCCACTGACTCAGGAGACGAGATAAAAGAAAGAATTGCCTTTTCAAAATATTACCTGCATCAGTTGAGACTTAATAATAAAGAACTTGAGGAAGAGTGTCGAAGACGTTTTCCATTTTTCGAGGGAATGAGAGAGACTCATCTCGGAAATCTGGAAAAAGCCAAGTTAAGAAAGTGAAAAAGGCCATCACCGACTGCTAATATATAAGACAAAAAAGACCGTCACCTTTACCGATTAAGTCGAACTGAAATTAGTTCGCTTCTCGACTATAGGGTGACGGTTTAGTTTGTAAACCTGATAGTGTCATTTAAAAGAGATGATTAACGATTATCGATTGTCTCAGGATACATATCGTGATTTGCCAATCTGTTCCAAGCCACCTCTTCAAAACGCGTTCCCGGTTTTCCGTAATTACAATACGGATCTATTGAAATTCCGCCACGAGGAGTGAATTTACCCCAGACTTCGATATATTTTGGATCCATCAATTTAATTAAATCTTTCATGATGATGTTCATGCAGTCTTCGTGAAAATCGCCGTGATTTCTGAAACTGAAGAGATACAATTTTAATGATTTACTCTCAACCATTTTCTCTCCTGGTACATATGAGATATAAATCGTTGCGAAGTCAGGTTGTCCAGTAATCGGACAGAGACTGGTAAACTCCGGGCAGTTGAATTTAACAAAATAGTCGTTGTCCGGGTGTTTGTTATCGAAACTTTCTAGCACTTCGGGCGCGTAATCCATTTTGTATTCGACTTGCTGATTGCCTAAGTGTGTGACACCGTTTAATTCTTCTTCATTTCTTCCTGTCATTAGATCACCTTCCGAGATTTAAGTGGTTTGTCCAGGACTTTTGCCAGAATGACTCCGAAAACGCCTGGAATGATTTGGCCTATAATCAGGTTAACGACTAAGACCCAATAAGGAACACCGAGTAAAAAGTTCAAATAACCTGGAACACCCAAGCCTATTACGAAAATGATAGGCAGTGAGATCAACCAGCGAGGGAGATTGAATTTTCGGATCAAAGCGATTGAACCAGACACCAGTATACCGATGATGAATCCGCCAAGGACATCAATGGGGCCTAGACCGCCAAAGAAAAAGTTAGATAGCGCGTTAGCCAGACCAAGTGGAAAAACAAGAAAAGGGAATAAATAAGAAAGAGCATAAAGACTTGTCGCGATTCTGATCTGATAAGCCCCAAATGAAAATGAAGCGGTCGTTGCCATAATGACAACATAAAGAGCAATCACTAATGCTGAAATCGTTAATTTGCGTGTGTTGTATGAGCGTATTGACGTTTCTTTCATATTTATCACCTCCAGTTAATATAGTTGGTGCAAATGAAGGACTTAACCTTTTTTGCACAATAAAAAACGTCCATAGGCATAATGCTAGGACGTCAAAATACAGTAGGCTTTCCCTACTGCTTCCCTAGTTTTGTTTTTCGACAGGATGGTTACGAACTGTCTATTTAATTGGCTTCTAGTAGGATACCATTTTCTGACCTGAGTTACTAGGTGTTATGAAGTAATAGAGGTGAAATCCTCTCTAAAATTGACAAAACTCAATCTAAACCCATTCTTCTGCTCACCAAATCTCTGTCCTTCTGAGACGATGATATGTCTTTCCAAAAGTTCTTGAAGCACTTTATCGACTTCTGCCTTTGTTTTATTTGGGAAACGGCAATATAGATGGAATCCTCCTTTTGCAGACATGAATTCAATGGCATTCCCGAACTCTGATTTCAACCAGTCTTCCATCTTTTGGGCTCTATCTTTCAATGTGATTCTGAGCGTTTTCTGATACTCGTCCATATCGTGTCTTAAAAAATGATCGGCCATAAATTGAGGCAGCAAGCTTACTTCAGATTCAATCTGATTACGAATATCTGCCAGCTCTTTCAGAATAGACTGAGGACCGATCATCCACCCAATACGCAGGTGACTTCCCGCAAATTTAGTTAAAGTGCCAAGGTAAATAACCTGCTGCTGATGATCCATCTTTTTCAGAGGCGTATTATCAACGGCATCATCAAAAGACAGAGCCCCATACGCATCATCTTCTACGATTGGGATACGTTTCATCAGGCAGTACTCAAGTATTTCTTTTTTTCGTTTAGGACTCATGACAAGACAAGTCGGATTCTGAAAGATAGGATTCAGAATAATCATCTTGAGCGGATAGCTTAAAGAGGCTTCCTGCAACCCTTTTAGGGTCATGCCTTCACAGTCCATTGAGATGGGCACAATACGCAGACCAGCAGCCTGAAATAAACGAAGCGAGTAAAAGTATGAGGGGGCTTCGATTCCCACTGCGTCACCCGGTTTCAATAGTCCTTGCGATATTAAAAACAGGGCATTTTGAGTGCCTGATGTGATCAGGATTTCTTCTATTGGGACAGTCATCTCATAGGTTTGACTGAGATACACCTGAACACTTTCTTTAAGTGAATGGATGCCGCTGTCTGAATGGGTCTGTTCTTTTTCATGTTGAACCAGTTCTTTCCAGGATAAATCAGGCGACTGAAGTTCCGGTAACAATTCAGAAGGCAGTCTTCCGTTAGCCAAATCCAGAAGGTCTTCGGGGGACTGTTGTCTCAATCTAATTGACGCTTGTTCATACGTGCTTTTGGCTTTCAAATTGTCGTTAGTGAGTGATGTTCCCCAATTGATCAAGGGCTTGGTCTGTAGTCCCCATTTGTTCTCATTGACATAAGTACCACTTCCTTTTTTTCTGGTGAGGACACCTTGAGCTGTAAGTTCTTCCATGGCACGTATTACTGTTGAGCGATTTACATCCAGTTCTTCAGCTAGTTTTCGCTCTGCAGGCAAACGTGTTCCCGGCATCAACTCTCCGGCCTTAATTTTCTCTTCGATAAGCAGCATGATTTTCTGATATAAGGGAAGAGCGTTATTCTGAGTTAACTTCCAAATCATCATTGTCAGACCTCTTTTCATGTGTAAAATAAGTATAGCATAAATTGGATGGGTTAAAAGTAGTCCAATTGGATGTTTCCTTGTGCTTTGCTCTTGCGTATACTTTCAATTAACGCTGACGAAAAGAATGACACAGGAGGAATATATTAGATGAGTGATAAAATAATTGGAAGTACGCGCGTAAAACGTGGAATGGCTCAAATGCAAAAAGGGGGAGTCATCATGGATGTCGTAAATGCTGAGCAGGCTAGGATTGCAGAAGCTGCTGGAGCGGTTGCGGTCATGGCTCTGGAACGTGTACCTTCGGATATTCGTAAAGCAGGAGGCGTCGCTCGAATGGCTAATCCTACTATTATTGAAGAAGTCATGAATGCAGTGAGCATACCGGTTATGGCAAAAGCCCGTATCGGACATATTTCTGAAGCCCGAATTTTAGAAGCAATGGGCGTGGACTATATCGACGAAAGCGAAGTCTTGACGCCGGCAGATGAAGAATTCCACCTGCTTAAATCCGAGTATATCGTACCCTTTGTCTGCGGATGCAGAGATTTGGGAGAAGCTTTGAGACGTATTGGAGAAGGGGCATCCATGCTTCGTACAAAAGGGGAACCTGGAACAGGAAATATCGTTGAAGCGGTTCGCCACATACGAAAAGTGAATAGTCAAATCGCTGTGCTTTCCGCTAAATCAGATGATGAACTGATGACCTTTGCAAGAGACATTGGGGCTCCATATGAACTGGTTAAAGAAGTGAAAGAGCTGGGAAGTCTTCCGGTCGTGAACTTTGCTGCAGGTGGCGTTGCAACACCGGCTGATGCGGCATTAATGATGAGCCTGGGAGCAGATGGCGTGTTCGTTGGTTCCGGAATTTTTAAATCTGAATCCCCAGAAAAATTTGCCCGTGCGATTGTTCAAGCAACGACTAACTATGAAGACTATGTATTACTGGCTGAAATTTCCAAAGATTTGGGTGAACCCATGAAAGGCATCGAAATCAGTCACTTAGGGGAAGCTGAGCGTATGCAGGAGCGAGGATGGTAAGCATGTCAAAAACCATTGGTGTCCTTGATCTCCAAGGAGCTGTTTCTGAACATATACGTGCACTTGAAACGCTAGGAGTTCAGGCAGTAGCAGTCAGAAAATCAGAAGATTTTGATAACTTGGATGGCTTGATCATTCCGGGTGGTGAATCGACTGCCATTGGAAGACTGATCCGTGAGCAAAAATTGGAAGAACGACTGAGGTCGTTCTACAGCTCAGGAAAAGCAATTTTTGGAACATGCGCCGGTCTGATCCTTTGCAGTACGGATGAAAGTCATGAAACGGACGATCTTCGTCTCGGATTCATCGATATGGAAGTCGAGCGTAATGGCTTTGGCAGACAGGTCGCCAGCTTTGAAACGTCACTTGATTTCAAAGGAATCCTTCAACCAGTTGAAGCAGTATTCATTCGTGCACCCTATATCCAATCCGTTGGAGCTAATGCTAAAATATTGGCTTCTTATGATGATAAAATCGTAGCTGCTGAACAAGGGAATGTACTGGTAACAGCTCATCATCCAGAATTAACTGAAGACTATGCGGTATTGAACTACTTTTTGAATAAAGTCAGTTAAACGAGACAGAAGAGTGAGCGAAAACTGAAAACCAATAGTTAAATGTGCCCATCGTTTTTTCGTGTGGTCATTTGTACAAAATCAGTCATCATTACCCTTATCTTAAGAAGTCTGGTCTAAATTCAGCTAGGCTGCTTAAAATTGGTCTATACTGCCAGCCTTTTTTAATACTCAAGCAGATTTTTTGCTTGTCTCCTACTTCTCTGGCATAGTAGATACAAATAGATAAGGAGATGTAATGTATGGCAGATGCAAAAGAAAAAGCACTAAAAATCATGGATAAAAACGACGTGGGTGTTCTGGCAACGGTTCATGACAATAAACCCGTCGCTCGTTACATGACTTTTCTCAGTGAAGACTTCGTTTTATATACGGTAACGGACAAACGGACAGAAAAAGTAGAGGATATTGAAAAAAATGCTAACGCGTTTGTTCTTTTAGGATACGAAGAAGGAATGTTCGATAAGGACTACGTTGAAATTGAAGCAACTGTTTCAACAACGCAGGATCCAGAACTGATTGACCGTGCATGGAACTCTTACATGGAAGACTCGTATACTGGAAAAGATGATCCAAATATTCTTGTACTGAAACTGACACCGACCAAAGTCACGTTAGAAGAAAAAAAAGCAGGTAAAAGCACACCAATTTCGTTTTAAGAAATAAATACCCACACCATACAAAGAAGCATGACGGGTTCAGCCCATCATGCTTCTTTGTATATACTCGTTAATACCTTATCCACTTTATTTCTAACAACTGATCGCTTTCGGGTGCTATCCCTTCAAGCCATGAGGGGAACCAGGTGTTGACCATTAAATGCATCGGTTCATCTGTTAAACCCTTTTCCCATTCCTGCATAAGCTGATCATCGATGTAAAAGGAGGTTCTGCCCGGGAAATAATCGATTCTGTATTGATGAAAATCAGCTGTCGGGTCATAATCCAGCGGTTGCCTGTCTTCATTTTGTGTGGTCCCATCTGAATAGGTGGTAAATAGCACTTCGGAATCTGGCTGATTGAACACCTCAATATCTATCTCGTGATGGAAATCAGGAGCTCTATACAAGAAAAACCCTGTGATAGATGAGGGGGCATCTGGTAGTTTCATACTGATTTCATAAGACCCATAATGGACGAGTTCAAGAGTCTGAATTTCTCCGCCATCAAGAGTACCGGAAGGGATTCTGATTGTCAGGTAGTCGTCTCCGGTAAAAACATTCTCGTTCCGCAAGTGTGTGCGTCCAAGGACCCCATCTCTGCTGAACCAGATGTCATCATCAATAGAACTGAATTCTTCAACAGTGTGATACAGTCTGAAAGCTTCCGGTACTTCAATAAAGTCCAGTCGCCTGGACGTGTCATCTAAAGGGTTACTATCCCACAAAGCGATAACCGCTTTGTGAGGTCCTGTTGCAGTAGACAATCGATCTAAATCATTCAAATCCTCTGAAAAAGACAGAGTTTTAGTCTGATTAGCATCACTTGTCACTTCATGTGATGGGAAATCTATCCAAGTACCCATCTGTCCTTTAATACTGAACCCTATCCACAAAGTTTCATTTGCAGCAGATTGGCTTGTTAAATCGACAGTGAAATTAAGTGACTCATTTAATGTGTAAACAGATGAGTCAAATGTTAAATCAGCTAACATATGTACGGTCCTCTCTTCTTCCTTCATACCTAAATCCCGATTTTCAACAAAAGTAATAATCCGATAGCTTATAAGGGCTAATATTGTAACAAGTCCAACGCTTATCAAAACGGTGTTTTTTTTCATTCGTTCACTTCTCTCAAAATGTAGTTAACTATTGCTTAAAGTTAGTATACTAAGTCTCAGTAATAATTGTAATTAATTGCTATCTTTATGATACAATATCCCCTAAGGGCACATCCTGTGTCAACTAAATGTGTTAAATAAAGACGCAAAGAGTTTTCTGATAACCAAACTAGATGGACACAAATTTGGTATCTGTGTAAACTAGTTGACAGTAAATAAAAAATTAAAGATGTCGAAGGTTGAGGCTGGCATAATATGAAAAAGAAATTGGTTTATACAACTGTAGCAGCTGCTTTAGGGGCACTAGGTATGCCCTATATGTTCTGGCATGCTAGCACGGGTCAAACGCTTGAAGTACTGATTGTTGATAAAACAGTTCCGGATGAGTCCTACCGTGAGCATCAAGGGATCACGTGGGCATTGAACCATTATAAGTATTTAAAAGAAGACCAGACGGAATATGATTTAGCGGAGGATTATATCGGATTTCATCCCCAAGGTGAAAGCAGCTTCGATATAACTTTTCTGGACGAAGAGACTCCCAACTCTTCTTATGATTTAATTTATATAGCAGATACATATGGCGTTTACGAAGAAGAATTTTATGGTGAAAATCAGGCCGGTGCACGCTCTGAACTGATTTATGGTGGCTTGACTCTTGAAGATGTGACTGCATTAGAAACAGAAGTATTTCTAAATGATACCCCTCTGATTGCTGAGTTCAATAGCTTTGCAAGTCCAACAGATAAGGAAGTGCAAGAGCGCTTCACATCACTTTTAGGACTGGAATGGTCTGGATGGATTGCTCGCTATTTTGATGTACTCGATCTGGAAGAAAGCGTTGAATTACCTTTATGGATGATTGAAAACTATCAGGATCAGACCGGTGAAGAATGGACCTTCAGAAATGGAGGGATGGTATTTGTCAGAGACGATGATCTGATTGTCGTTCTTGAAGAAGGGGAAGGTATAGAAGATGAGGGCGTCTTGTTTCAGTTTACTGAGGAAGGAGAGTCATTTTTCGACGATTCTTTAGATTCAATTTATGAGTACTGGTTCGATGTCGTCAAACCCGAGGATGCGGAAGTGCTCGCAGAATATACCCTCGGACTGACTGAAAAAGGAATAGACCGTATGAGCGAATATGGCATTGGCAATACGATTCCTGCTGTTACACGCAACAGTGAATCCGGAGCACCCGTTTATTATTTTGCAGGTGATTATGCTGACACGGAGAGTACCCCCTCTTTTTTTCGTTATAAAGGTCTGGACTGGTTAAGCAAATCCATCAGCCGTCTTCAGTATGGAGGAGCCCGTTCATTTTATTCTCGCGCTTATCTTCCCATGATGAGTAGAATACTTGAGGATACATATACCCATAAACATAATGAAGCTGAAGACACGAATGAGGAAACAGTTAAAGCTGAGGGCATCACCTATCACAGCCGATTAAATGAAACAGGTTTTGAAATCCTAAATGACGGAGAATGGCAGGTATTCGACATTAAAGGAGTCAATATGGGGATGGCCAAACCAGGCTCATGGCCTGGAGAAGCAGCTATAACATTTGATGAATATGTCAGGTGGTTTGAGCAGATCGATGATATGGGCGCCAATTTGATACGGATATACACGATTCATCCTCCAGAATTCTATCAGGCATTATGGCTGCATAACCAGAAAACAGAGGATCCTTTGTATATCATGCACGGGGTTTGGATAGAAGAAGAAATACTTGAAGCAAAACGTGATGCCTATTTACCTGAAGTCGTTGAGGCATTTCAGCATGAGATGACCGACGTGGTAGACGTTATTCATGGAAACACTGAACTACCCGACAAAATCGGGCATGCATCAGGAAATTATTCATATGATGTTTCACCCTATGTACTGGGCTACATTTTAGGTATTGAGTGGTACCCACGCATGGTAGAAGAAACGAATGAACAACATCAGGACCTGCTGGAATTTGAAGGGGTATACTTCAGGACGGAAGAAGCAAGTGCCTTTGAAAAATGGCTGGCAAAACAGATGGACTTTATAACTGAATACGAAGTCAGTCAGTATCAGATGATTCAGCCGATCAGTTTTACCAACTGGCCGACGACAGACCTTCTCGATCATCCAGCAGAACCCTCAGTTGATGAAGATCTGGTGAGTGTGGATCCTAATACGATATATGAAAGAGAAGAAATGGTAACAGGTTACTTTGCCAGTTACCATGTGTATCCCTATTATCCTGATTTTCTGAACTATGAGGAGGATTATATCAATTTTGTGGATCATAGAGGAGAAAAGAATAACTACGCAGGGTATTTGGATGATCTGATCGGTGCACACCGGATGCCTCTGATCGTCGCAGAGTTTGGACTACCGGCTTCAAGGGGAATGACACACCGGAATCCTTTTGGACTGAATCAGGGATTCATTTCAGAGGGAGAACAGGGTGAAAGTGTTGTCCGGCTCTTCGAAGATATTTTCGAACAAGGGGCAGCAGGAGGAATCATGTTCACCTGGCAGGATGAATGGTTCAAGCGAACCTGGAATACAATGGAGCTGGATAATCCGTACCGTAGACCTTACTGGTCAAATGTTCAGACAAATGAGCAGCGCTTTGGGTTAATGAGTTTCAATACAAATACCTTCCCGCTTGATGGGGAGAAGGAAAAGTGGACCGATTCAGAACGGTTGACTGAAAAAGAGGGCGGTCTGCTGAAAGGTCTTACTGTAGCACATGATGAAGCCTATATGTACTTTATGATCGATTTTGATCCAGAAAAGTTGACCCAGGATGCAACTATTTCTATACTCCTGGACACTGTACAGGATCAGGGAAACTTGTCAGTACCATTTATTGAAGACGTGACTTTTGAACAAGGAGTGGATTTTGTCATCGATATATCACCTGATGATGAGAGTAGAGTTTGGGTGGACAGCTATTATGATCCGTTCTACTATCAGTATGGTTACGAGCTTGAATTTTTAGATAACAATGATGTGATCCATGATAATGATGGCGAGTTCAACTCGACTCACTTTGCATTATCCATGCCAATGGTGATCCCTTCAACAGGAGAGACGATTCCTTTTGATTATTACGAAACCGGCTTGTTAAGAGAAGGGGTCGGAAATCCGCAGAGCGATGACTACCATTCGTTATCTGATTATATAGTCAATGAAGAAGAGGGGATTCTGGAAATGAGGATACCTTGGCTGCTTCTCAATGTTAAAGATCCCAGTCAGAAAGAAATACTCGGGGATATCTGGACTGAGGGAATTGACGCTTCAGAATTATTAGAAGCCATCGGCGTTTCCGTCATCGCAACAGTAGATAATCGTCCTGTTGATCAACTTCCTGAAGACAACCAGATGCTGCCTTACAGCTGGGATGAATGGGAAGAACCGGAGTATCAGGAGAGACTGAAAGAGTCGTATTATATTATACAGAATTACTTAACAAATGATTGATGGGTTGAAGTGAATACCAAACCACCTATTATCAGGAGGGATATTTTGAGGAATGATAGAATGGAGCAAATAATTAAGGTAAGTCAGAGACAATATCTAATTGATATTAAAGAAAATATAGGTCATGTATCCAGACATTTGATTGCATTCTTAACTAATGGAAACGAAGAGGCTTACTCTTTTTTACGTGAGTTTTTTCACCAGGTTAAAGGCACTTCAGGAACGCTTGAGCTGATAAGTATGTCACTCATAGCCCAGGAAATAGATAATTTATTGATAGAGCAGAAAGAGAACCTGACAGAAAATCCAGACCTTATTTCTAATGTGGTCAAGCTAACTGGAAAGCTAATAGCTTTATCTGAGGAAAAATTGAGTGAGGCTGATTCAGATAAGTCTGAAAAGCGGAAATCGGAAAATCAATCGGATAAAGGTGAAATACTTGTGATGGACAATGATCTAGATAGTTTGATTCATCTGAAGAAATTGCTGGCAGCAGATGGGTTTGATGTGCACTTATCGAGCAATCCTGAGGATATTTTAGGTTATCTTGAAATGGAAACAATGGATCTTGCAATCATTGATAACACATTACTGACGCAATCAGGGTTAGATATAACAAAAGAAATTACCGCTATTAACAACAGTACGCCCATTTTATTTATGACTGAACCAGATGATGCTGGTTATGAGAATGAACAGCTGTATATTAAGAAACCTGTGGATAGAGATCAGCTGTTTTCAGTTGTCAATGCGTCGTTGAATGATACAAACACATCGTTAAAAACCAGCAGTAAAGATGAATCAATTAAAGCTTACTCGCGAAAAGAGTTTATTGAGTTTTATGAAAAAGAAAAACAGAATTTTCAGGAAAACGGAAAAGCTTTCTCAGTCGCTTTTATCGATTTAGATGATTTTAAATCTATAAACGAAAGCTATGGCAAGCGGTTTGGGGATTATCTGTTACTTTGTTTTGTAGAAATAATAGGCGAGCACCTTGAACCAGAAAGCAAAGTGTTTCGCTTCGGAGCAGATGAGTTTCTCGTTTTATTCCCCGAAATGAACGGGGAGGAAGCTAAAATAACGACTGATAAAATAAGAGAAGGGCTGTTTTCTTACCCATTTAAATCATCTGACAACCAGACTGAGCTGATTCTTTCATTCAGTTCTGGAATTGCGGAATACACAAATGGCGCTTTGAATAAAACGAAGCTTCTTGAAGAAGCCGATAAGGCCTTATATGTTGCCAAAGAGAACGGCAAAAACCAGACCGTTATTCAAAATCAGTCGACCGCAGGATCTAAAAATAAAATTTTGGTAGTAGATGACGAACTGCTGCTGGCCAACATCATAAAGACTAGACTTAGTTATCTGGGGTACGAAGTAGACTATGCTAAAGACGGTCAGGAGGCACTGAGTAAATTAAGTAGTAATGAATATGATCTGATATTACTTGATATCATGCTGCCTAAAGTTACTGGAATCGAAGTGCTTAAAACATTCAAAGACAGTCATCCCAGAAATGATCCGAAGATTATTATGATTTCCGGAAAGCAGAGTGAAGCTACAGTTATGGAAAGTTTAAGACTGGGAGCAGATGATTTCTTTAAAAAACCATTTTCACTGGATGTGCTGGAGCATAAAATTAAAAAAATACTGACCTCTTGAAAGTAGGATAAGAACATAATGACAGATATGATCTGGCTATTTTTAATTAGTCTACTATTAATAAACTTAAGCATTTTTGTATTTGTATTAATTAAAAAAATAGTGATGAACAGAATGAACGTGAAAAAAAAGGAAATAAGAAAAGACTATGAGGACAAGTTTGTTTTATTTTTGACAAGTGAAGACAATCAAGTACCGTTAAAACCAAACACCTTCCTGGAAAAAAAAGTGTTTCAGGAACTGATTTTAGATTACAATGCTTATATCTCTGAAGCTAAACAGTCATTGATAATAAATCAGGCTGATCAAGAGGCAACTGTTGCAAAGGTAGAACTATACCTGAACAGTAAAAATATATGGAAAAAAAAGACAGGCACATACTTGGCAGGAGAATACCGGCTGGACTCTATGTCCAGAGTATTACTTCAGCAGCTTGAAACGACAGATCATGATTTGCTCTTTGTCACATCTAAAAGCCTAATCAAAATAGCTGATCATTACTATCTCAAAGAGATTCTAAAAGAAGTATCAGACGGAAAAAGAATGGGTAAAAATCAAGTATTATCTTTGCTTGAACTCGTTGAAGGAAACATTGAAGAGAGTCTGGATGACTGCATGCGATCGAACGACCTTTTTTTACAAGTGATTGCAATGGAAGAACTCGGTAAAAGACACTATCAGGCCAGCATTTTATGGATCAGAAAAATGATCAGTGAGCCTCAGAAAGAATTGAGAATCGCTGCAATTAAAGCGGCAAACAGGATAGGAAATATAGGTGATGATCTCTACTTGAAAGGTATTCTCTCATTAAAAGAGGACACTGAGTGGGAAGTGAGGGCTTTTCTGGCAAAATTTCTGAAAAAAGTTAACTCTGACTTATCTGTATCCATTTTGAAAGACTTTATGAGCGATTCGAACTGGCAGGTCAGACATAATGCCGCAGAATCACTCATTGTACTTGGTATAAAAGGAAAGGGAGCATTGACAGATTTACTGGATGCTGCGGACCCTTTTGCGAGAGATGCAGCCAGTGCTGTTTTACAAAGAGAGGGACTAGACTGACTTTTTCTAAACTATGAGGAAACGAACTAGATATCATTTACTTTGAAAGTCAGGAGGTCACAATGAGTTTATTTACAGATTTTTTACTGGAGCTTATCACTGGTTTTAATTACTTTGTCCTGTACTATGTCATTTCGATCAACACCTTTTATGCACTGTTGTTTATCGTCTCGATTCGTGCACTTTATGTTGACCGAAAGAAGAAGGAGTATTGGTCGTATGATGACATGGCTACATCAACTTATACTCCTCCCTTATCGATAGTTGTCCCCTGCTACAATGAGGCCGAGACCGTTGTGGATAATGTTAAAGCCTTGTTGAGTCTGGCATATAACGAATTCCAGCTGATTATTGTCAACGATGGGTCAAAAGATTCTACTCTGGAGGAACTGATCAGTGAGTTTAACCTCAAGAAAATAGAAATGCCCTACAGGAAAAAAATCAATACTAAAGACGTAAAAGGGATATACCTGTCTGCTTTGTTTGAAAATATTATCATAGTGGACAAAGAAAACGGCGGGAAAGCTGACGCGCTTAATGCAGGTATCAATATTTCCAAGTATCCCATCATTACATCCATTGATGCCGACTCTATTATTGAAAGAGATTCGCTGACAAAAGTCATTCGTCCATTCGTCGAAGATCCTGAGGTTGTTGTTTCCGGAGGGGTAATCAGACCCGTAAATGACTGTACTGTTGATAAAGGATTTATAGAATCAGTCAGATTAAGTAAAAATACACTGGCGCGCTATCAGACGGTAGAATACCTTAGAGCTTTTCTGTTTGGAAGACTGGGGCTGGGCAATTTAAATGCCCTGCTGATCGTCTCGGGCGCATTTGGTGTATTTAAAAAAAGCATGGTCATTGAAGCGGGTGGCTACACAGAAGATACGATTGGGGAAGATATGGAACTGATCGTAAAAATCCATCGTCTTATGAGAGAAAGCAAAAGGAAATATAAAATAGTATTCGTCCCGGATCCTGTGTGCTGGACTCAGGTGCCTGAACAACTAAGCGTATTAAAAAGTCAGCGGAAACGCTGGCATAGTGGACTCATGGACAGTTTATTGAATCACAAGAAAATGCTATTTAATCCTAGATATGGAACAGTCGGATTAATAGCCATGCCTTATTATTTCTTAGTGGAAATGCTTGGAGCAGTCGTAGAGATACTTGGGTATTTTTCGTTTGCACTATCATTCTGGTTGGGTATCATTAATCTTGAATTCTTTATGCTATTCTTGGCAATATCCATACTGTATGGTATTTTCTTATCAAGCAGTGCGATTCTGCTGGATGAATATAATTTCTCAAAGTATTCCGATATCAAAGATTATTTACTGCTGATTGCATACAGCATAATGGAAAATTTCGGATACAGACAGTTGACGACCTGGTGGCGGTTCACGGCTTTCATTAGTTACAGCAAAAAAAATCAAGTCTGGGGCGAAATGACTCGTACAAAATTCAGCCCTGACAATAAAGAGTAAGGTAAACCATAAGCATACTAGTTAACATTTATCTAAAAAATACAGTGACTAAGCTATCTTCTTAACTTAGTTACTGTATTTTTTTACGTGTGTACTGTTCTTTACGGTAGTCTGAAAAAATTATAAATAAGTAAAAATAGCATAAAAAAAGCAATTTCTTATACAACATGATACAATGTACTGATGTTAAAATTTACCTGATCTAACATGAGCAATGAGGTCAGGTCGCCTATATGTGGAGGAAAAAATGAGAACACTAACAATAGTCATACCTATATTCAATGAAGAAGAAGTACTTTCTCAATTAGTTGAGCGATTGGACCATATGAGTAGTCAGCTGGTCAACATTACGTGTGACTATTTATTTGTAAATGATGGAAGTGAAGATCAGACTTTAGAAAGAATTAAAGAAATCGCTGTAAAAGACTCAAAAGTGAAGTATGTGGACTTATCCAGAAATTTCGGAAAAGAGTTGGCTATGCTGGCAGGGTTCGACTATGCCGATGGAGATGCTGTAGTCGTTATCGATGGAGATCTGCAGCAGCCACCGGAATTGATTCTGGAAATGGTCAAATGGTGGGAGAAAGGGTACGACGATATATATGCTGTTCGGGTCGATAGAGAAGGCGAAAGTTTTTTTAAAAACTGGACCTCGAAGATTTATTAGCAGTTGATTCAGAAAATGACGACTGAAAAGGTTTATCCTCTTGCCGGGGATTTTCGTCTGCTGGATAGAAAATGTGTACTGGCGCTTCGTGAATTAAGAGAAAGTGAACGGTACACAAAAGGAATGTATGGATGGATCGGCTTTAAAAAGAAACAGCTGACTTATGTTGCTGATGAGCGAGCAGCAGGTCAGACAAAATGGAATTTCGCCAAACTCTTCAAGCTTGCAGTGGACGGGATCACATCGTATAGTACGATTCCTTTGAAAGTCTGGTCATATGTGGGATTTACTATCTCGTTTTTCTCGTTTGTATATTTACTGATTGAAATTGTGAGAACCCTATTCTGGGGGACAGATGTAGCAGGTTATCCGAGTTTGCTGGCAGGTATTCTATTCCTTGGAGGAATACAACTCATTTCACTTGGTGTCATTGGTGAATATCTGGGTAGAGTGTTTATTGAAACGAAAAACAGACCCCCCTATTTTGTTAGAGAAAAATCGGGTGTTCACTCGATTAAAGAACCAATCGATGACCATAAGGAAGATTTGTCATGAAGAACTTATATGAGAAGTACCATCAATGGATAGATTATATTTTTGTAGGTGTACTGACGACGATCGTTAATTTTGCTGTATTTTTCTTTTTTGATACTGTGATCGGAATATCTTACCTAGTTGCCAATGCACTGTCTATAGTCGTTGCGATTTTATTCGCTTTCTATATGAATAAAAAATTCGTATTTAAGTCTAAGTCCGCAGATTTCAAAGGCTTACTTCAGGAGTTTGCTTTATTTGCCGGATTTCGCTTGAGTTCTGGTCTGTATGATATGTTAAGCATGTGGGTATTGGTATCCTTTTTTCACTTAAATACCAATGTGTCCAAAATTTTGACCGAAGTAGTGGTCGTACTGCTCAATTATGCATTCAGCAAATTTATTGTGTTTAGAAAGAGGAATCCCAATGCATCAAAAGACTAGCCCTAAAATTAATAGAAATAGTATTTCCAGTCGTACATTTTTAGTGTATTCTGGCCTTTTTCTGGTCATGATCTGTTTGATTTACAGTTTTTTCGTCTGGACAGGCACTTCTTTTATCTGGGAAAACGATGGCTTTACCCAGCATTATCAGTTGTTCTATGACTATATATCTAAATTGAGAGGCGCGATAAGTGGAGAAGGGGTATCTTTTTGGGACTGGAACATCGGAATGGGTGCGGACGTTTTGTATTCTTATGGCTATTATGTCATAGGAGATCCCTTCGTTTATTTAGGACTCCTGTTCCCAGCTTCATTAATGGAACTGGCTTATCATGTGCTTACACTGCTCCGTATCTGGGCTGTTGGAGTAAGCTTTATCTTCTTTCTAAAGAGCCAGCACCTATCTCACCACTCTAGTCTGGCTGCAGCGATTGCGTATTCATTTACACATTTTGTCGTATTTAATGTCACACGACATCCTTTCTTTCTGCTCCCTCTGATTTGGTATCCTTTGTTATGTTTGGGAATCGAAAAAATTTTACAAGGCAAATCAAGTCGCTTATTTGTCTTTGCAGTAGCCTTAAGTGCCCTGAGTAACTTTTACTTTTTCTATAAATTAACGCTTTTAACTGTTCTATACGCCATGATAAGATTTGCTTATCTCCACTCCAAATGGGACTGGTCAATTTTCTTAAAAGCATTTTTAAAGGCTGCGTACGGATATAGTGTAGGGTTGCTAATATCAGCGGGTCTTTTTCTGCCGATGGTAGTTGGTTTCCTCGACTCATCTAGGGAGTCAGGAGAAACAGGCATCAACTTACTGTTTTACCCCTTGGAGTATTATTTAGCTTTGGTGCAGCATTCGATCAGTCCGGGGAGTTACTTCTGGCTAATTGGTGGACTACCTATTTTATCAGTATTTGGTTTTGTGTATATTTGGAAAAAACCACATTATCGTTACATCAAAACAACCATTATAGTGTTGTTTGTACTGCTGTTATTTCCTTTTTTCGGGTCGATGATGAATGGATTTTCCGGTCCGTATAATCGTTTTTCTTTTGCACTGCCTTTCTTTTTTTCGTTGGCTTTAGGGTATTTTCTAGACAATCTAAAACAGATTGAAGGGGCTTATCTGAAGAAGATGATGTGGGTAATGAGTGTGTTTTCTGTTTTGACTATTATAGCGTGGGCTTATTTCGGGGACCCTCTTCCAACTATGCTCTTTCCCGTTCTCCTCGGATGGGGACTGCTGGGCTATTTCAAACGGTCAATGCATAACAGTTTGTCTTTTCTAAAAGAAAGCCGTCTGCTGATCGGGTTTGTGATGATCAATATGGCAGCTAATGCTATGTACTATTATTATCCATTTGGAATGAATGCAATGGAAGGCTCTATTCCTTACGGCACAGCTGAAGAAGAATACCGACAAGTTTTAGCGGATGGACCGGATTATTTACCTGAAAGGGGGACCGAGCCATATCGTGTAGGTGTCACTTCGCAAGACAACCATGTCAGAAATCAGTTTATCTACCTTGACGTAATGGGATTGAATTCCTATTTATCGGTTACGAACGGTAATCTGACGGATTTTGCAAGTACAATTGAAACGACTGGCTTCCAGCTGATTCAACCTCTAAGAAATGGTGTAGATGACAGACGTATAGCTAACCACCTGCTAGGCGTTAACTATATCATTACGGCAGCTGAGAATGAATCATTCCTTCCTTTTGGGTATGAAGTAGTTGAAGAGTTGGAAAACAATCAAAACGAGGACTACATTCTAGCAGAAACACCGAATGCGTATCCCTTTGCTTACGCAATTGGGAACGCACTGTCTGAACAAGAGTTTATGAATTTGAACGCCGTGGAAAGAGAATCCTCTTTAGTGGAGAATGTGGTACTGGAGGATACTGTTTTTCAGGAATTGTCCATTGAGACATCACCTGATGGGGCTTCTGTGAGAGAACTGGATTATGAGGTGCTGGATTCTGGGAATGATCCGGTCAGTTTACCTGACAGCGACATTCAGATTCAGGAAGCACAGACGGAGTTCACGCTCATTCTGGATGAGCCTGAAGAACTGATCGGTCACGAGTGGTTCATACGGTTTGAGGGACTGGATTATCATCCTTTAGACGAGTCGCCATGGCTGCGCCAGTCTATGAATTACCGATTGTCAGTCTCTGATGGCCAGCAAGTGAAAAGTATCTATCAGTCAGATAAATACAGTTTCAGTTCTTATTTCCATAGGGAGCACATGCTCTTTAATATGGGCCATATGACTGAAACTGATGATATAGATCAGGTTCAGATTACAGTCGATCGTCCTGGGATATATTCACTTGATGATATTTCCGTTTATGCTTTGCCTGTCAGCGCGCAGGAAGATGAACGCATTGCTTCCGAGAAAAATGAACGAGCGTTAGACATCGATCTATTTTCAAACGACCGTATAGAAGGAAATGTTGATGCCGCTGCTAATGAAATCTTAGTGACGTCAATACCGTTCTCTACTGGATGGTCAGCGACTGTAAATGGGCAGCAGCGGGATGTGCTTAAAGCGAATGTCGGGTTCGTAGGGATTAGTTTAGATGAAGGTGAAAATAGGATTGAACTGACTTACCGAACGCCCTATATGAGTGTAGGACTGGCACTTAGTCTGGTAGGAATTACTTTGGCACTTGTTGATCTGAAAAAACCAAAAACCACTCCTTATAGCAAAGACTAAGGCAACACGAAAAAAATGGGTTTAGTGTTCAAATCCTAAGCAAAGTGTTTTTAATTATTTAAATCAGGAAGGGGCCATTAGTCATCTAACTAATAGTCCCTTCCTGTTTGTTTGTTAAAAAACTCGTCAGCGTTACTGAATAAGCCCTTAATGATGACAACACACGTGATCATATCTGTAATCGTATAAAAATTAAAATCAGTCTATTCTGTCAATTAATTCTTCAACTGTTGTTCCTTCAAATGGATCAGTAAGTGGAATATGAGAATCAGCCGTCTGCAGCGTCAGTTCAACTTCCCAGCTCCCATCTGTTTCAAAGCGTTCAACTCGATCACTGAAATCATAGTCAGAATCGTAAAAAGCACTGGTTCCTTTAAGTGTGCCATCCTCCTGGACTTCTGCAATTGAAGCGTCCGTAAAGCGCCAGAATTCACCTTCTTCAGATCCTTCACTTATAAAGAGCAGTGTATCTGTTCCAGGTTCTGGTAACCTATTATATGGATTATCTATTGCTCTCTCACCGAGATCTTCGCCAGTTTCAGGGTCTCTTATCCAGTAAGTAAGGTACTGTGGATGGCCTACTTCAATAGTATTGTCTGACAGGTCACCTTTCAGCACTTGATCTACCTCGAAAGAATAAAAGGCCATGCTTTCATCTCCCCATGAGTCCGGTACATCTGATGGTTCACTAGTAGTATAGGTGCCCCTGACAATGTAATCATAGTAGTTAATCAGTTCATCTAACGTCTCATCAGAATACGGTTCTATGATTTCAGTTAATCCAAATGTGCTGCCTTCTACCCAATCAGCATATGCCGGAGAATCTAAAACCTGTTCTTCGGGAATAAGAGAAAGAACCCGATCAGCAGCTTCTTCTGAGAAGGTATAGATATAATGAGTATCCATGGTATCCATCAAAACCCCACGTTCGTCTTCGGGAGTGATCCACAAATGAAAGGTCTCAGACGAGCCATCCTCATAATCGATTTGCAAGCCATAATACGGTTCGGACATATCCACTATTCCGGGCTGCCTTTGCGAACCTTCAATCAGGTCATCGACAAAAAACTGAAGGTCTTCAGTGTCAGTTGTCTCAGCTACAAAGTCTGTAGCAATCCGTCCAAATTGTCTTGAATGTGAGATGCCTGCCCAGACCGGTTCTGATCGTTCTACGAGCCTCAGATAATGATCGTCACCAGATTGAGGTGAAGTGTATATCTCTTCTTTCTGTTCTTCAAGAGACAATTCTTCAGGATCATCAGTCGAGTCATTCTCGCAACCGGTTAATATGACTGTCAGATTAATGAGTAAAGCGATTCTACGATAATGCATAGGTGGATTCCTCCCTAGATGGATGAAGATTTTGTATATGAAACGTGTATCATTATGTTAAAGTTAGTATACAATGTTTTATATTAAAAGTAATTAGTAATCTGATGGCATAAGAAGATTTATACAAATTGTGAGAATGGGAGAAGGTTTCAGATGAAGAAGGCAATTATTTGGGACTTACTGGGAACATTAGGTGGTAATTCTTCAACACTTATAAATGAATTTGTTTTTTTCAAAGAAACGATTCCAGCCTTGAAAAAAGCTCAAGAGTTTGGATTTCTAAACATAGTGATCACTAACCAAAGTCAGATAGCGCATGGAAGATTATCTATGGAGGTATTCAAAAGAGAGGTAGAACGACTGATAGAAGAACTCAAAGAGACTAATGTTTTTATTGAGAAGGTATATGTATGTCCCCATAGAAGAAGTGACTCATGTAAATGCAAAAAACCACTTCCTGCATTAGTATATAAAGCTAAAGATGACTTTGAGCTGGAATTAGAGCAATGTTACATAGTTGGTGACTCTGGAAAGAATGATATGTTGCTTGCATATGAAACTGGAATAAAAGGGGTATTAGTGCTGACAGGTGAAGGCAAGGAAAGTGTGACTACTGATAGAGAGTACTGGAAAGAGTGCACTCCTCACTTGGTAGCTGAAAGTGTGCTGGATGCTATAGATAAAATTTGTTTATAAGCAGAAAAGATAAAGAGATTCTTGAATAAAAAAATGAGTGAAAGCTTAAGGAGACACATATGTTTGAATATAAAGTGAATGAAGACATATCATTAAAGTTAGAAGACCATACTGACAGTAAAGAGTTATTTGACCTGATCGATGCTTCGAGAAGTCATTTGAGTGAATGGTTGAGCTGGGTCGATAAAATTCAAACCGAGAAAGACATAATAGAGTCGATCAAACGAAATCTTATTGATTTTTCAAAACAGGAAGGCATGCATTTTGTCATTCTCTATAAAGGAGAAATTGCAGGAACAGTCGGCCTTAAGTATTTTCAGTGGGATGTGAAAAGTGCTGAGATCGGTTACTGGTTAGCTCCTGATTATTTAGGAAAAGGCATCATGACTGAGGCGGTAAAAGGAGTGATGGCATATGGGTTTGAATATGTATCACTGGATAAAATTGAAATTTGGGCTGCAGAGGACAATCTTAAAAGTAGAAGTATTCCCGAACGATTAAACTTTGTGCACGAGGGAATGCGACGAAACAATGAGCTGATTAAAGGCACATACCACACTATGATGATTTATGGGATGCTAAAATCTGAATGGATAACATCAAATAGATAAGACAACCTCACGTGTTGACTGACTATTTATGAGTAGCATGAAGTGAATTGGGCTAAAAAAGAGAGCATTGATGAGTCAATGCTCTTTTTGCGCAGGTGAAGTAGTATTAGTATTGTAATTGTCTAAAATAGAATAAAATGATATCAGTAAGATTTAATTAGACTAATTGAATAGCAAAGGAGAAGCGGATGTTCCAATATAAGATAAATGATCAGATATCATTAAAATTAAAAGATTTCCATGATACTGAGGAGTTGTATGCATTAATTGATTCTTCCAGAGACCATTTGAAAGAGTGGATGCCATGGGCTATGTATACTAAAGATGAGAATGATGTCGCCTCGCGTACTCAGCAGAGTCTGCTTGATTTTGCTCACCAAAAAGGAATGCACTATGTGATAATAGTTGACGACCATATAGTGGGTTCTGTAAGCCTCAAACAATTTAACTGGACTGTGAAAAGTGCTGAGATAGGGTACTGGATTGCGCCTGAGTTTCAGGGGAAAGGCATTATGACGAAAGCAGTTAAAGCCTTGCTGGTTTATGGGTTCGATTACCTTAAATTGAATAAGCTTGAAGTATGGGCTGCAGCGGAGAATAAAAGGAGCAGGAGCATACCTGAACGACTTGATTTTGTGGAAGAAGGGAGGCGCCGAGCTAATGAATATATAGATGAAAAGTACTTTGACATGATTTTATACGGTCTGTTGAAATCTGAATGGGAAGAACAGAGTGACCGGTATGGGTTCTAACGAATACCAGCGCTCGCTAAGTGTTAATGGTTGAAGAGTCACTGTGATGTTCGATAAGATTTTATATAGAAGGAACAAAACTTTTAGAGGAGGATCTTCATGGAACAGAAAGAAGTAAGAGACACAAAACCACTAAACAGTTTAAAATTACAGTTGAAGTCACTAAAGGATCAAGTTATCGTCATTACAGGTGCAACCAGCGGAATAGGATTAGTCACAGCTCGAATGGCAGCAAAAAAAGGCGCTAAACTCGTGTTAGCTGGTCGCGAGAATGAAGCCTTAATGAAACTGGCAGAAGAATTGATTAAAGACAGAGCAGAAGTCACGGTCATGGAAATGGATGTATCAAAAAAAGAAGATGTGGATAAACTGGCTCAAAAAGCGATCACCGAGTTCGGTGGATTCGACACGTGGGTCAATAATGCAGCAGTCGCTCTTTATGGGCACGTTACAGATATACCGGTAGAAGAGGCCCGTCGGTTGTTTGATACTAATTACTGGGGAACTGTATACGGCTCTTTAGCTGCATTAGACCATTTCAAAGGAAAAGAGACACCAGGCGCATTGATTAATATGGGTAGTGTGGCAGGTAACCGTACATTTCCGATACAAGGCACCTATTCTTCCTCCAAGTTTGCCGTGCACAGCATAACTGACGCGCTTAGAATGGAAGCTGAGAAGGACCATATTCCAGTGGTGATCGCCCAGATCCACCCTGCTAGAGTAGATACGCCTTATGCAGATCATGCAGCGAGTTATATCAGCAATATGCCTTCTCACGATGCAATGATGTACCCTCCTGAAAGTGTTGCAGAAGCCATCCTGTATGCTGCAGAGCATCCGGTTCGGGACATGTACGTCGGTGGACAATCGAAAATGCTAAGCCTGATGGGCGCATTGGCTCCAAGGTTTACCGATCATTTCATGGAAAAATCTGTTTACAAAACAAATTACGATGAGTCCCGTTCAGCCGATTCTCCGGATCAAAGTGTCTTGCATGGAAAAGGGGAAGAGTTAAAAGAAAGAGGATCCAATAGTGGATGGACCCGCAAAGGGAGTTATATGGTAAAAGCTAAAAAGCACCCGTTCCTGTTTTGGATCCCATTTATTGGATTACTCTTAACGCTCTTGACCTTGTTCCTGCCAAGCAGCTATAAGAAAAAAAAGATGCGTAAAGTAAAGAAAGCATTTCATAAGAACAAAGCAAAAGCAATGTTCAAGCATCCTAAACACGCCTATAAAATGGAAAAGGCCATGCTTAAACATCCTAAAACAGCGATGAAAATTGAAAAAGCTTTAATGTAACATGAGCAAGAAAAAAAAGAATTATGGAGCAGAAAAGGCACCGGACATGAGAAGTCATTCTCTAAGTCCGGTGTCTTTTTTTATATTCTTTAGTCAATCAGACTATAGAACTCAGCTCACTTTCAGTTCTTTGAGGAGGGATAATATTGAATCAACGTGAGTATAATGTAAAGATTCATTTTTTAGAATCAAGGGTATACGTGAGAGTATAAAATCAGAAAATAGAATCAGTCAGTAAAATGTATCAGAAATCCCTTTATTTATAGTGTTAAGGAAATCAGAAAAAGGGGGCCTTAACAAAGGGAAAGGGGATGTAAAAGTCCGGTTATAAATTTACAGTGTAAAATTATGGGGAAACCGGTTTCTAATAAGTTGACATTAAATTGTAAACGTTTTATACTTAGGTCGGAATCGGTTCCGGTTCAAGACATCGGATGTACTTATTAACATTACTCATAGAATCAGCGCATTAAAATTTGTATTTAAGGAGGAGAGAATCTACTACTTAACTATATATATTAGTCGGTTTGAAAGGGGGTAATAAGTATTGGTGACCTCAGTTTTTTCGATCTTTCTCAACTGAATTTTTTTACCATCACTTTGCGAGTACTGCTTGCTGTTGTTGTTGGAGGAATTATTGGGTTAGAGCGTGATTTGAAGAATCATGCCGCTGGATTCAGGACCTATATACTGGTCTGTTTAGGATCTACGATGGTCATGATGACGAATCAGTTTATTTTTGAACAGTATGCCCTGGGAGATCCAGCACGTATGGGGGCTCAAGTCATCAGTGGGATTGGTTTTCTTGGAGCGGGAACAATCATTGTAACGAATAACAATCATGTCCGGGGGTTAACTACCGCAGCAGGACTGTGGTCAGCGGCATGTATTGGATTGGCAATAGGTATTGGATTTTATGAAGGGGCGTTAGCTGGAGGGTTTGCACTTCTGGTAATCATGACCTCGTTTCAAAAAGTTAAGAATAAGTATGTGAATAGAAGCAAGAAGGTAGACGTCCTGATTTTATTCGACACATTTACTGAATTTAATCAGTTCATTGCCAAGTGTAATGAGAATAACTGGAAAATACTAAGTATTCAGAGCAATCCGTATGAAGCTGATCAGGCGACTTTATATACGATATCGTTTGATATGATAACTCATTTGGATATTAATGACGTATTAGAAGATCTAAATAAAATAAAGGGACTTCAATCGATAGACATTCAGTAACGATACATGGGGAACTTAAATCTGATACACACAAAAAGGAGACTATAAATCATGTCTAAAAAATGGTTAGCTACACTTACATCATCAGCAGCAGTTTTATTACTAGGAGCGTGTGCTTCTGGAGACGAAGCAGAAACACCTGCAACAAACGATGAAGGAACAACAGAAGAGAGTTCGGGTGAATCAAGAGAAGTATTGGTTTACTCCAATTCACTAGCAGGTGGAAGACAAGAGTGGATCGATGATATGGCCACTGAAGCAGGATTTGATATGCAATATGTAGAAGGTGGCGGGGGAGAAGTTCTAAACCGTTTGCTGGCAGAGGCGAATTCACCACAGGCTGATGTGGCCTTTGGAATGGACGAAGCCATGTTTTTTGAATTAGTTGACGAAGAACTGCTCGTAGAATATGAACCGGAATGGGTAGGTGAAATACCTGACGACGCATTGATCGGTGATCAGATGTTCCATCCATTAGTCGAACAGCGTATCTTTATGATGTACAATCCGGAATTTGTCAGCGAAGAAGAAGCCCCATCAAACTGGCAGGATTTAAGTGATATGGAAGACTTTGAAGGCAGATACCGTGTACCAGCAGCACTAGGAGGCGGAACTGACCAGAAAGCGATCTTAAGTATCATCCTGCAGTACATTGATGAAGACGGGGAAATGGGTATCGCTCAAGAAGGATGGGATGAAGTCGAGCAGTATTTAGCTAATGGCTATCAGACCCCTGAAAATGAAGAGCAATTACAGAACTTTGCTGAAGGAACGATTCCTTTGAGTTATCACTTCTTAGGAGGTATTCCTAACGCAGAAGAAGAATTTGGCTTTACTGCAGAAATTGTGAATCCTGAACAGGGAGTCATCACTATGCGTGAACAGATTGGTGTAATCAATAAAGGGGATGATCACGATTACACTGCAGCTCAGGAGTTTATAGACTGGTTCGGGAGTGCTGAAATACAGGGAGCTTTCGTTGAAGAATTCGGTGGTCTTCCAGTTAATGAATCTGCTGTAGAGAGTGCACCAGAAAGATTACAGGAAATTGCTGAACAAACAGAACCAATGGATGTGGATTGGAACTTCGTAAGAGAAAACTTGAATCAGTGGGTTGAAAAAGTCGAATTAGAATTGATGCCATAGTAGAAAACATAAAAAGCGAAATAGTCACTATTTCGCTTTTTATACATATATAGTATAAAAAGGAGAACGCTTATGATTGAGATTAAGGGACTGCAGGTAAAATATGATGAGTTTATTGCAATCGATGATGTCAATATCGACATTAAAGAAGGGGAGTTTTTTACTTTATTAGGTCCGTCAGGCTGCGGGAAAACGACTACTTTACGTTCGATTGCAGGGTTTTTGAAACCGTCTGAAGGCAGCATCAATGTAAACGGGAAGAATATTATTAATACACCGATCGAAAAAAGAGGACTTGGCATGATTTTTCAGTCGTATGCTCTTTTTCCGACAATGAGCGTGTTTGACAACATAGCGTACGGACTTAAAATTGAAAAAAAATCAAAAGCTCAGATCGAAGATCGCGTCTATGAACTAGCAGATTTAGTCGAACTTAATGAAGAACAGCTAGGTAAAAACGTATCAGACCTTTCTGGGGGGCAACAGCAGAGGGTGGCGATCGCTAGAGCACTGGCCAAAAAGCCGAATATTGTGCTGTTCGATGAGCCCTTGTCCAATTTAGATGCCAAACTGCGAAAACAACTTAGACTGGAGCTTAAACGAATCCAGCGTGAAACGGGAATGACGGCTATTTATGTGACCCACGACCAGGATGAAGCCCTGGAGATCTCAGATCATATTGCTGTGTTTAACAACGGAAGAATTGAGCAGATAGGCACACCAAGAGAAATATACGACCATTCAGCAAGCGAATTTGTATGTAAGTTTATCGGAGAAGCAAATTATCTTGGCCCGGTACTTATAAATCATATCAACAGTCATGGGGAAACACATCAGTTCGATACAAAAGCGAAACACTATGTACGCGAAGAAAAAATCAATTTATCTGTTCCTGAAGGAAGCAAAGCCGTGCCTGTAAAAGGAAAAATTCTACAGGAAGTCTTTTACGGTACGTTCTCCACATATATCTGTGAAGCACTGGATACAACAGTGCGGATCATAGTAAAAGAAGATGGGACCACTCGCATCGATTCAAAAAATGATTTGACCCTATATATTGATCCTAAAGACATCTTGGAGTACGGAGGAGATTAAAAATGATGAATAGCAGATATTTAAAAATGAAAGAGTCTAACCTCCTTGCTAAAGTCCCTTTTTATCTTTTTGTATTATTTGTAGCATGGTTTATTTTTGCTTTATTGATATGGCCCAATGTAAACGTCCTTATTGATATATTCTGGGTCGATGGGGAACTGAGCTTATCCGCTTTCGACCGTCTGTCCAGATCCAACAGAGCGATTCGGGCGATACTCAATTCATTTCTTCTGGCTGCAGTATTGACCGTTACAGTCAATATTGTCGGAACGTTTATCGTTTTAGTCACTGAGTACTTTGATGTGAAAGGCGCACGGATTTTAAGAGTGGGCTTCATGTCAACATTGGTATTCAGTGGAATGGTCCTTAATAATGGCTATCTTTATGTCTACGGCCAAAATGGGGTACTGACCAATATCTTTACTCAAATTTTTCCTAACCTCGAACCAAACTGGTTCACAGGGTTTCCAGCTGTACTCTTTGTCATGACATTTGCCTGTACGACTAATCATATGCTCTTCTTTAGAAATGGCGTTAAAGGGCTGGACAATAATACAATTGAAGCGGCAAAAAATCTGGGAAGCAGTCAATGGCAGGTGTTGAAGGATGTTGTGTTCCCTACATTGTTTCCTATCATATTGACCCTTGTCATTATGTCATTCCAGCTGGGATTAGGTGCGATGGCAGCTCCGATCATGGTTGGGGGCAGTTTTGAAACGATTTCTCCACTGATCCTCAGTTTCACACAGCGGCCGTCTTCTAGAGATCTGGCAGCACTTCTTTCAATCATTTTAGGGATCGCGCAGATCATTTTACTGATTGTGATGACCAGAAATGAGAAGAAAGGCAATTACATGTCGATTTCCAAGACTAAAACACGTGTAACTAAACAAAAAATCGAGAACAAAGTGGCTAACACGGTTGTTCATATCTTATCTTATGCTCTATTTATCATTTACGTGACGCCATTAGTGTTAGTGATTATGTTCTCCTTCATGAACCTTCAGGGGATTTCGCAGTCAACGTTATCACTGGATTATTTCACACTGGAAAATTACAGAGCGATTCTGACGAATAACAGTAACTATGGTCCATTATTGACAAGTGCAGTATATGCTGGAGGAGCAGCGGTACTGGCTGTATTATTCATGATCATGATTGCCCGGATCGTGATGAAAAACAAAAATAACAAGCTGGCGGAATGGACAGAATACTTATTTTATATTCCATGGCTGCTGCCTGGCTTGATGCTGGCACTAGGCTTGATTATTTCCTATGATTCTCCATCTTTTCTCCTGTTTGGAAACAGCGTTATAGGGAGTGTATGGATCCTTCCGTTAGTTTATCTGATCATGATGCTCCCCTCTACTTTAAGGTACATTAAAGGGGCCTATTACTCGTTTGACAACAATCTGGAAGATGCGTCCCGCATTCTTGGGTCGTCCCCCATACGCACCTTCCTGCGCATTATTTTACCGGCGCTTCTGCCAACCGCACTGGCATTGGTCGCTTTGAACTTTAACAACTTTCTGGCGGACTATGATTTATCTGCGTTCTTGTACCATCCGGCCTATCCTACGATTGGGATTACGATCCGTCGAAATGCAGATGCAGCCAACAACGTCAATGCAGCGGCAGTCAACTTGGTCTACTCAGTCATTATCATGGCAGTGAGTTCAGTCATGTTCTATGTCGTGTATGGCAGAGGCTCTAAAATGGGAGAGAAGAAGAGTGGCGTCAGAAAATCCAGAAGAAGAATCAAAGCGCCTGTTATTGTCTCCGGCTTAGGGGACACAGGTGTGGATGATCCAGCTACTGGAGGTAAAGCATGATTGAAAAGGCATTGAAACATCGTTTGAAGACCTCTCCTTTTCTGATCATGGCTCACAGAGGGTTCTGGGGTGGGAACATCATTGAGAACACCATAGAGTCTGCAATGCTTGCCTACAAAGCTGGAGCGGACATTGTAGAGGTGGACGTGTGCAGGACTGCTGATGAACACTATTATTTGTTTCATGATGGGAATGAACCCAAACTGCTATCCAGAGATGAGAATTTTAAAGAGCTCACATCTCATGAAATAAATCACAGTAGTGTGTACAATTCAATAGGCAGCCCGTCTGGACATAAAGTTAATACACTCGGTCAGTTTCTTGAATGGCTTCCAGAAGGGAAACTAGTCAATATAGACCGCTCATGGGAATATTGGAATGACCCAGAGTTTTTTAAGCTAATCCATCAGTCAGGAAAGCAGAACCAGCTGGTTTTTAAGTCGCCTGTCGTTAAGACATACTTGGATGAATTTGCAAAAATTGGTGCTGGATTATCATTTATTCCTATCGTTCACAGCACTGATGAAGCTTATCTGGTCTTAACCTATTCAGATATTCACACAGTTGGATTGGAACTGATTTGTTCTGAGTTCGAATCGGAAATGCTTCAAGGCTCATGGCTGAAGAAGGTTGAAGAAAAAGGATTGCTTACAGTAGTTAATTCAGAAAACCTAGGCGTGGAATTTAATCTTCTAGGAGGGTTCCATGACGACGTCGCTCTTATAGAAAACCAGTCTTGGGATTGTTTAGTTGATAAGGGGATACACGTCATACAGACCGACTGGCCGAATTTTCTTCACACATACAGACAAAAAAGACGATAAGCGGGTGTTTGAATGGATGGAAAATATGTGACGATTCAAGATTATAAAGGTGACGTTGAGACAGCAAAGCTGATCCCAGTTGTGGGATCCAGTTTTAATGCTATCGAAGATTTAAGCGGCGTTGTCCGGTTACTGGAAAAATGGCAGTACAAAACAGCGCTGAAGGAACTAAATCACCTCATTGCAGCTGAGAGAGAACTGATCGATTCATTGCTCCTAAAAGCCGAAGTCTTAGCGCTATTTGATTACAATAAGGAGACTATAGAAGTATGTGAGGAGGTCTTGGAAAGAGACCCTGACAATATCTATGCAATCATTATGCGGCTCATTCAGCTGATCATTATCAAAGAAAATCCATCCCTGATTAATAAGGCCTTAATGACCTTGAAGCAAAGAGACTTGGGTGTATTTAACTATTTTACAGGCGTGCTGGAGTTTATTGATCAGCATAAGCTGAGATTTGATTACGATCTCAATGGAGGACCTATCGATCTTATTTGTGTATTTGGCTACTTTCTTAATGAAGACGGGACAATGCCACTAAAGTTAATCCAGCGCCTTGAAAAAGTGAAACACCTTGCTGAGCAATACCCTGACGCGACAATCCTGTTAAGCGGGGGAGCTGTCCAGAACCAGTACTGTGAAGCTGTAGAAATGAAAAGAGAGCTTCATGAGTCAGGAATTGAAGAGGAGAGACTCGTTTCACTGGAACGTGCGAGAGATACAGTCGGAAATATCATAGAATTTATGGACTACATTAAGCCACGTCACTTTTCAAGGATAGCTGTGGTCACTTCTCGCGATCATCTACCGCGTGCGTGGATGTCCTTATATATGGGCTTAAAGACTGATAACTATGATGCCCACTTAGTAGGGGCTGCACCCAAAGATACGATTGGACATATGGACAAGGAAATTCGATTGAGCTATCAGACTGTCTTTAGAATTGCAGGGTTATTTGAGAAACAGGGCATCAAAAAGTTAGTGACTAAGTAAAAAAAAGGACTGGGAGCGATACGTGTTAAATCGTATCGCCCCCAGTTCTTTTTTTATTGTGGCCGTCTAATTTTCTTTTACGACATCATAAACACTCAAGTCTATCAGAAGAGAGAGACTCTGTGGATCAACTTCGACAGATACCCCGACTTTTCCGGCACTAAATATAATCGTTTCAAACGCATTTGAGGAAGAATGAAGAATAGTACTGTACTGTTTTTTCATTCCAATAGGAGAACAGCCGCCATGGACATAACCGGTCAGCGGCAGCAGTTCCTTTTCCTTGATCATTGATATACTTTTTTCCCCTACAGCTTGTGCCGCTTTTTTTAAATCCAGTTCGGAATTAACCGGAATCATAAAAACATAATGCTCTTTTGATTTTCCTTCAGTCACCAATGTTTTGAATTGCTGATCAGGATCATTGCCCATCTTTTTTGCAACGTCGACCCCATTAGAAACATCGTCACCAAAATAATGATGTTCCTGGTAAGGAATAGAGTGTTGTTCCAGAAGTCTGATGGCATTGGTTTTCTTGCTTTTTGGCATGTGAATGCCCCTTTCTCGCTTAATAGGGAGTTTTTTTAGATTATAAAGTGATGAAACAGCTCAAACGCACTGATTGTTTATACTAGTAATATATCAAGTGTCAGCTGTATAATAAACCCAATTCTTCCTCATATATAACAACAGGCATAAAAAAAGAGCTGAAACAGATAGAATAAACTGTTCCAGCTAAGTATTCTTATAATCAAAATAGAGTTGGTAAGTAGGGACGTGGATTACTCTCCGTCTTCAGAATCAGTGTCGTCAGTGTCAGCATCATCCGTATCAGTATCAGTATCAGTATCTGCGTCATCTCCACTATCGTCCAAATCAACATCGACATCAACATCAGCATCATCACCGTTATCATCGACTTGCTCTTCTGTCTGGTCCTCATTATTTGTATCGGTAGTGCCTCCATCTCCCATGAAGAACATAACCACAACTACCCCGACAATAATAATAAGCGCGATAAAGAATAGGGCGAAAAGACCAGTGCGTCTATTTTCCTCTCTTCTGCGTGGATCTTCGTTTCTATCTGCCATAATAAAAAACTCCTTTTTTTTATTTTTGAACAGTATAAGCTTATCATACCAGTACTTGTTTCTGTATTAATATGCTTATAATGTAAAATTAAACAAAAAAATGGCCAATGAACTATGCGTCCATCAGCCGTTATTGGGTAGTCGATTCTAGAGGTCTTTTATCGTTATCAGTTGGCTAACAATCAATTAAACTACGTAATGTGAAGTTACCTCTGCTGTTGTGCGAATTGGTAATGGTGGAATTCTTGGGACTGTAAGTGGTGAAACAATAAAAGTTAAAACAGTTAAACTAACTATTAAAAATGAGACGATTTTAGTATGTTTTTTCATTCTGTTTCCTCCTTTGATTGGGCAGATAATTTGTTGCGTATTTCAGTCAGTGCCAACTGAGAGAAAGATAAAAGTTTTTTATTATTTTGTAATTTAAATATACTTGCTGAGAGCTCAAAACACTCTTTTGCATCGATTAGATTTCCTAGTTTATAGAAAATGTGCCCTTTTGTATGATGATAATCACCAAGTGAGTAAAGGGAGTTGTTTTTTACCAACAAATCAATACCTTCAGAAATATATGAAAGGGCTTCTTTATTAAAATCTTTTTGTTCAAGAGTTAAAGCATAGTTTAATGTGATTTTTGCTCTTATTTCGAAATCTACAGTTTCGTCAAGAATATCTATTCCTTGTCTATAATTTTCGAGAGCTTTATCGAAATGTTCATTTTTATAATGAATGATTCCACGAACGTTTAAAATCTCCACAGCAAGATTTTTTTCAATATCGTCTAAATAAATATCATTTAGAATCTCAAGTATTTCTTCTCTTTTATCATATAATGAATGTTGTAAAAAAGCATAGACCCAGACAAAGAAAACTTTATCATTCAGGTCACGGGCACTATTAATTAAAACCTTATGATGGTCTAATAATAACTCAATTGTCTTATAATCTCTAGCAGTAAGGTATTTTCTTATAGTTTGCTTGACTTCGTTTAATTCGTTTTTCTTAGTATTATCATGATCTGCTTTGACTAGCTCATTCTTTTCCAATTCAAGTCTTGCTTCAAGTTTATCGAGTATGGCTTTTTTAGGCACAATGTCGCCTTTCTCAACACGGCTGATGAGTGCTTGAGCACAGATGTCTTTTGCTAGTTCTTGTTGCGTTAAACCCAGTTCTTTTCTCCTGAGCTTGATAATTTCTCCTAATTTCATGTCGATCCCACGCTTTCTATATAGGAAGTATAATTGATTAAAATTGGATTAGCAATCAAAATTATTAATTATTATTAAAAAGATTTATTCTTCATAAAAATGCAACAATTTGACATTAAAAAGAAGGTGAGTTATAATTATCTCGAATTCGAAGTAAATAGTAAGAACTTTACTTGAGGGATTCAGTTGTATAGGCAAGGAGAAACAGTGTGATCACGCGCCTAATATTAAACCAAATTAGATGGAAGAAAATACAGGAGGAGTTTATTATGAAACGATTAACTGGGATTCATCACGTCACGGCTATAACAAGTAGTGCAGAGAGCATATACGATTACTTTACGCACGTTTTAGGGCTGCGATTGGTTAAGAAAACAGTCAATCAGGATGACATACAGACCTACCATCTGTTTTTTGCAGATGATAAGGGCAGTGCCGGAACGGATATGACTTTCTTTGATTTTCCGAATATCCCCAAAGGCGTGCACGGGAACGATGAGATTTCCCGAACCTCATTCAGGGTGCCTAATGATGAGGCGTTAGATTATTGGGTCAAGCGTTTTGACCGTATATCCATTGATCATGCGGGAATAGAGGAACAGTTTGGAAAGAAAGTCCTGAAGTTTGTTGACTTTGATAATCAGCAGTATCAGCTGATTTCTGATGAAAACAATAAAGGGGTAGCATCGGGTACACCATGGCAGGATGGACCTGTCCCATTAGAGTATGCAATTACTGGACTGGGGCCTATCTTCCTGATGTATTCCGATTATGACTATATCAAAGCCGTCCTTGAGCAAGTATACGACATGAAAGAAATCGATGCGGAAGACGCATTTCATTTGTTTGAAATGGGCGAAGGAGGAAATGGGGCTCAAGTCATTGTAGAGGTAAATAAAGAAGCAACGCCACACAGCGAGGGATACGGAACGGTTCATCACGTGGCCTTCAGGGTGGATGATAAAAAAGCAATCAATGACTGGCTGGAAACGTATCAAGGATTCCAGATCCCGAGTTCAGGGTTTGTCGATCGTTTTTACTTCCAGTCTCTTTATGCCCGAATCACTAGAGGAATATTAGTCGAACTGGCAACTGATGGACCAGGATTTATGCAGGATGAGCCTTATGAAACGCTAGGTGAGAAAATATCGCTCCCTCCTTTCCTTGAGAATCAGAGAGAATCCATTGAAAGTCAGGTACGTCATATCGATACTGTCCGCAGCACGAAAACATTTGAAAAAGAATAAAGACTAAAAAGGTCAGGATCCATAAGGATCCTGACCTTTTTGTGCCGTACATGTTAAGTGTGCGTTAATTTAGCTGGATTATATCCAGTTGATGACTCCAAGAACGAGAACCACTAAAATTGCTAGAGGAGCGATGAATTTGGATACGAAGATAAAGGCTTCACCCCAAGGTGTTCCTTTTGTATCTGTGTGGATAAGAATATCCTCTTTACTCCATGACCAGGTTACAAACAAGACGGATATCAAAGCACTTAATGGAAGTAATACATTCCCGGTAAATCCGTCTATGAAGTCCAGGAAACTGTACCCGAATAATGAGATATCCATAGCACCCTGACTGAGTGAAGATAAGACGCCAAGTAAGGAAATAACTACACCCACAAGTAAAGTGACGACTTTACGAGACATATTCAAACGACGCATAAAGTAGGCAACAGATACTTCCAGCAGTGAGATAGCAGAAGATAAAGCGGCTAATGAGAATAAGATAAAGAATGAAAGTCCAACGATTGTCCCAATTCCTCCTAAAGCCTCAAATATGACTGGAAGAACGATAAAGACCAGGCCGGCTCCTTCTGCTGGATCTAATCCAAAAGCGAATAGAGCAGGGAAGATGATAAGCCCAGAAATAATAGCAAAGGCTGTATCCAGTACGATAATGATTGCAGCTGAAGAAGTCAATCGGGCATCAGGCTTCAGGTAACTACTGTACGTCAACATGATTCCCATACCTAAACTTAGTGTAAAAAAGGCTTGCCCCATAGCTGTCAGGTAAATATTAGGGTCAGTAAAGGCTGACCATTCAGGTCTGAACATGAAATTTAACGCTTCAACGGTTCCACCTAAAGTCATACTATAAATAGCTAATGCAATGACCATCAAACTTAAAATAGGCATCATCCATTTGCTGGTCGATTCGATTCCTTTTTGAACGCCGACAAATACGATGCCGATTGTCAATGCCATAAAGATAAACTGCCATAAGACAGGTTCGAACGTACTTCCAATAAAGTTACCAAAGAATTCTGAGGAATCCCCATTTAAACCACCTGTGAGGTATTCCATAGTGTAACGCAGAGACCATCCTCCAATGACTCCGTAAAATGAAAGAATGAGAAAGGCTGCAAGTACGCCCAGTCCACCGGCTATATACCAGGGCTTATTAGGTGATAATTTTTTAAACGCTTGAACTGCATCTGCCTGCGATCGGCGTCCAATTGAAAACTCGATCAGCATGACAGGGAATCCCAGGAGTAAGACGCTTATAAGATAAATAATTAAAAATGCTGAACCTCCGCCTGACCCCATGGCATATGAAAATCGCCAGATATTACCTAAACCAACTGCAGATCCCATTGTCGCCAGTATAAAGCCCCAGCGCGATCCCCATTGTTCTCTTTTCTGTTCCATTAATACATTCCCCTTTTCTTTATGAAATAGTCAATATTAAAGTAGTATACTACATTCATTAAATATTCTAAAGACTTTTCTAATCTTTTACTCATTTATGCAAAGGAACTGTGAAAAAGGCAACGATATGTAAACGCTTTATAATCGAATTTTATAGAAATAAATGTCATTTAACAAGAAGAATTTCACAAATGAAAGTGTTGATAGTTAGTGAATAAATGGACATATTGTGAAAATCGTCTACCACGAAAGCGTTTGCCTATAGAAGGAGGTTATCGGTCTATAAAAAAGAGTGATAACTGATTATAATTTTCATCTCTTTTGGATAGTTGAACTTACTAGTGACTTGAAGCCAAATGGTATAAAGTAAATTTATAGAGCTATAGTATTTAAGTATTTGCACAAATTGAAATATCAGGTAAACTTAACTTAAGCGTTTACATAAAATGGAGGAATAGACTCATGCGAACAGTTGCTGTGGCAGGCGGTTCTAGAGAAGAAATTTTGGAGCTCGCTAGGTTAAGTTATGAAGAATACAAAAATGATGTGTCATTTATTGTGTTTGACACTGAAGATAATATAGACACAGAGGGTCTCTGGGAGTACCGCCATTTTGAAACGGAAGAAGAAATGGTTTATGCATCAGTTAAGAGTGTGGTCAATAAAGAATCAGATATCATTCTTAAAGGAGGAATCAAGACGCATACACTCCTTAAAGAGGTGCTGAAGAAAGAGCATGATTTAAAAACACAAGATCTCTTATCTCATGTAGCCCTGGTCAATCTTCCTGCCTTGGATCGTCAGCTATTACTGACTGATGCTGGAATGAATATTAATCCTTCAGAAGACCAGCTGGCATTGATTGTAGAAAATGCCATAAATATAGGGCAATCGATTGGATTAACCCAACCTAAAATAGCCTTACTTAGTGCTGCGGAGAATTTTAATCCTAAAATGCCTTCTTCAGTTATTGCTAAGAATATGACTGAACGCTTCAAAGAGTACAAAGAAGCTATTGTTTACGGCCCTTTGTCTTTGGATTTAGCTCTTTCTAAACGAGCAGTTGAACATAAGCGGTTCAAAGGTCCCATTGAAGGCGACGCTGATATCCTGGTGGTGCCCAATATTGATGTAGGGAATGTCTTGTACAAGTCTCTTTTACTATTTGGAGATGCGACTATTGGAGGGACCATTGTCGGAACAAAAGTACCGATTGTGTTGACCTCACGCAGTGATAAAGTGAGAAGCAAATTGTATGCACTCAAATTCGCACTCATGCAAATTGAAAGCAAGTAAATCAGTTTATACAGGAGGATTTCAATGAAAGATCTTATTTTAGCCATTAATCCTGGTTCAACCTCAACTAAAGTGTCTTTATATAATCAAGAAGAGGTCGCAACTCAGACAATCAGACATACGACTCATGAAATCGGCCAGTACAATGGCGTTGTGGACCAGAAAGAATTTCGTAAGCAAGTGATCCTAAAGTTTTTAAAAGAGGAAGGGTACACACCTGATCAGCTGCGAGCGGTTGTTGGACGTGGTGGGTTGCTCAAACCCATTCCTGGAGGGACTTATTTAGTAAATGAGTCGATGCTGAGAGATTTAAAAGAAGAGAAATACAATACGCATGCGTCGAACCTCGGTGCTATACTTGCTCATGAGATCGCAGTACTCGCCGATGTCGACGCGTACATTGTCGATCCAGTCGTGGTAGATGAACTAATAGACCTGGCAAGAGTTTCCGGCTTAAAGGGAATCGAACGCAGAAGTGTCGTCCATGCGCTGAATCAGAAAGCAGTTGCCAGAAAAGTACTGGAAGAAAAGGGAAAAGCATACACTGAAAGCAATGTCATCGTAGCCCATTTAGGCGGAGGAGCAAGTATAGCTGCTCATGAAAACGGAAAAATGATCGATGTGGTGAACGGGTTAGATGGAGAAGGCCCATTTACTCCAGAACGTACGGGTGGACTTCCCCTCTTCGATTTTGCGAAAATGATTATAAATGAGAAACTGGACATGACTGAAATAAAAAGACGACTCGCCGGAAAAGGCGGGGTTAATTCCTACGTGAATGAAATCGACTTAAGACGGGTCATCGAACGGATCAATCAGGGAGACAGTGAGGCTGAGCTTGTACTTGAAGCCATGACTTACCAGATTGCAAAGGCTATAGGAGAGATGGCTACCGTTTTAAAAGGAAAAGTGGATTTGATCATCCTGACGGGCGGAGCCACTTATGGGCAATTTGTTGTAGACCATATAAAAGAACGGGTGTCATGGATTGCACCTGTTGAAGTCAAACCAGGTGAAATGGAAATGGACGCATTATTTGAAGGCGTGACACGTGTATTGGATGGAGAAGAAGAAGCGAAACACTATTAAGATAGAAGTGAGGGACAGTAGATGGCTATAGAAACAGAAGTGCTGATTTTAGGTGGAGGAACAGGGGGCTACGTTGCAGCAATACGAGCAGCCCAGAAGGGAATGGATGTGGTCCTGGTTGAGAAAGACAAACTTGGCGGCACATGCCTGCACCGTGGATGTATCCCTTCGAAAGCATTACTTAGAAGTGCAGAAGTAATGGATACCTTAAAAATGGCAGACGAATTCGGAATCGAGTTAAATGATACGGCAACGATCAATTACACTAGAATCAGAGAACGCAAGCAAGCTATAGTGGACCAGCTTCATCAAGGCGTTCAGGGGTTAGTTAAAAAGAACAAAATCAAACTGGTACAAGGGAAAGGGGCTGTACTAGGCCCGTCGATTTTTTCTCCAGTATCTGGTGCAGTTGCGGTTACATTTGACGATCCGGACAAAGAAGAAGAAATCTATGTTCCGAAAAAACTGATCATCGCAACAGGATCTACTCCAAGTACACTGCCGCATCTGCCTCTTGACGAAGAAATGATCTTATCTTCTAACGGAATGTTTGAACTGGAAGAACTTCCAGAATCAATGGCTATTATAGGCGGGGGAGTGATCGGTGTCGAGTGGGCCTCATTGCTGACCAGTCTTGGTGTCAAGGTCACGCTATTTGAAGCCCTTGACCGATTAGTAGTCAATGAAAGCAAAGGCATATCAAAAGCCCTACTTAAGCAGTTCAAAAAAAGAGGAATCGATGTTGAACTTGGACAGCTGGTTGAGAATGCTGAAATAAAAGAGGGCAAAGTGTCTCTTTCTGTTAAAGGCAGAGATGAGGCATTAGAAGTTGATAAGGTAATGGTCGCTATTGGCCGTAAACCAGTGATTGAAGGCATCGGTCTTCAAAACACGGCAGTGAAATATGATGCAAAAGGAATAAAAGTGAATGCGCATTACCAGACATCCGAAAGTCACATTTACGCTATAGGAGATTGCATCGATACGCTTCAGCTGGCTCACGTGGCTATGAAGGAAGGCGAACTGGCGGTTGATCATATTGCTCATGATACCAGTGACCCTATCAATTATGTTAATGTTCCAAGGTGTACCTATACGTCTCCCGAGATTGCAAGTGTTGGGTATACGAAAGAAACATTACCGGAAGGCAAAAAAGTCAAAACAGGAACATTCTACTTCAATTCAAATGGAAAAGCCCTTATCCACGGGCACTCAGACGGATTTGTAGAAGTTCTCAAAGATGAAGAGACTGACGATTTAATCGGCGTATCAATTATTGGCCCACACGCCACTGATCTGATTTCTGAAGTCAGTACGGCCATTTACATGGATGCCAGTCCAATTGAATTAGGTGAAGCGATTCACCCGCATCCAACTTTATCAGAAGCGATTCAGGAAGCAGCTTTAGACGTATACAAATTAGCGATTCATAAATAGGAAAGTGAGTGTGTAGACTATGAGAAAACTGGAAGAATCGGGTTTAACAAAAGAAGAAATAATAGAAGCTTACCGACATGTATTACTTGGGCGTCGTCTGGACGAACGATTATGGCAGTTGACCCGAATCGGTAAAACATCATTCAATATTTCAGGGCAAGGACATGAAGTAGGTCAGGTGGCGATGGCAATGGCTTTCCAGCCTGAGAAAGACTACTTTTTACCGTACTACCGTGATATGACAGCCTGTATGGTGTGGGGGATGACAGCAAAAGACATTATGCTAGGGTCACTCGGAAAAGAAGATGATCCCTCTTCACATGGACGTCAAATGCCAAACCACTACGGATCGAAAGAACACAATATCGTTTCTCACTCTTCAACAGTAAGTACACAGTTTCCGCTTGCTACAGGAGTGGCATATGGCGCACAGCTTAAAAAAGCAGATTATGTCACACTGACCGCAACAGGTGAAGGCTCAGCTAACCAGGGGGAAGTTCAGGAAGCGATGAACTTTGCCGGTGTGAAGAACCTGCCTCTGATTTTCGTTATTGAAAACAATGGCTATGCGATTTCAGTTGGGACAGATGAACAATACGCGAATGAGACTATGGCTGAACGGGGTCCGGCTTATGGCTTCCCTGGCAAGCGCGTCAACGGGAATGATTTTGTGGAAACCTATCTGGCATTTAAAGAAGTGGTTGACAATGCCCGCAATGGAGGCGGACCGGCACTTATTGAATTAATGGTGACACGTTTGACGTCTCACTCGGCCGATGATGATCATTCTGTTTACCGTACGAAAGAAGACATCGACAACTTGAAGAAAAATGATGGTCTTCTCTTTTTCGAAAAACAGCTGATCGATGAAGGCTATTTAACACGCGAACAGATGACAGATATTGATTCAGAATTAAAGAAACAGATCAACCAGGCTACTGATGAAGCAGAAGCAATGCCTGAGCCAACAGCAGATACAATTCTTGATCAGATTTACGCTGAAAAATAGATTCAGAAAGGAAGGAAGAAGCCTATGGCAATGATGACGTACTTGGAAGCCATTCGAAAAGGAATACAGGAAGAAATGGCTCGTGATGAAAATGTAGTAATCTTCGGTGAAGATGTTGGAGGCGTAAAAGGAGGCGTATTTGGGGTCACGAAGGGCCTGGCAGAAGAATTCGGCGATGACCGGTGCTTCAATACCCCTTTGACTGAAGGTCAAATCGGAGGATTAGCTGTGGGTCTTGGCTTAGTCGGTTTTCGTGCAATCGGTGAATTCCAGTTTGCCGATTATATTTTACCGGCAGTCAATCAGCTTATTTCAGAAGCCTCTCGTATGCGGTACCGTACAAAGGGCGACTGGATCGCACCGATCGTATACCGTGCACCTTATGGTGGAGGAGTCAGAGGAGGCCTGTATCATTCTCAATCAACTGAAAAAGTCTTATTCGGACAACCAGGATTGCGCATCGTGACCCCTTCGTCACCATATGATGCAAAAGGACTGATCAAAGCAGCGATTCGTTCAGATGATCCCGTCTTATTCTACGAACACAAACGCTTATATCGCTTACTTAAAGAGGATGTAACTGATGAGGATTATGTTGTGCCTTTAGACAAGGCGAATGTTGTCCGTGAAGGAGAAGACATTACCGTTATCGGATACGGAATGGTATTAAACCACGCCTTGAAAGCAGCAGAAACCTTAAGTAAAGAAGGCTATGAAGCAGAGGTCGTGGATGTGCGTTCACTCTATCCTCTAGATAAAGAAACATTAGTTAAAGCCGCGAGGAAAACAGGGAAAGTGTTACTTGTTACTGAAGATAATCTTGAAGGCAGTATCATGAGCGAAATTTCAGCAATTATTGCTGAAGAAGCATTGTTTGATCTGGATGCGCCGATCAAGAGATTAGCCGGACCAGATTCACCCAGCATGCCTTATTCCATTGCTCTTGAACGTGAATTTTTAGTGGATGAAGAAAAAGTGACGAATGCGATGCGTGAACTGGCAGAGTTTTAAGGAGGATGTTTGAATGACTATAAAAATAATTGAAATGCCTCACTTAGGTGAGAGTGTCACAGAAGCCTCCATTGCCGTATGGCTGGTTTCTGAAGGCGATAGAATAGAAAAGTACGATCCGATTGCAGAAGCAGTTTCAGATAAAGTGACGACTGAAATTCCTTCAAATTATTCTGGAGTGGTCAAAGAATTTCTCATAGATGTGGATACTGACGTTGAAATAGGCACAGCAATCGTTAAAATCGAAACAGATGAAGAAGGGGGAGAAGACGAGACTGCTGTTTCAGCAGATTCAACAGACACGCAGGAAGAAAAAAGTGAAGAGTTTACTGATCACATCAACGAAGAAATAGATAAAGAAGCAAAAAGACGTCCAATGAAACGTGACACTGAGAGTGAAGCAAAGGGATCCACGACTTCTGAATCCTCTAAATCATCTGCATCATCAAGTGATGGGAGTGCTGCAAGGTATTCACCAGCCGTTATGCGTATTTCTCAGGAAAGAGGCATCGACTTATCTCAAGTGGAGGGGTCAGGGAAACACGGACGGATCACGCGCAAAGATGTACTGACCTTCGATGTGGAAAGTCAGCAGGCACCAGCAGAAAAAGCTGAGCCAAAACAAGAGACTCAGTCCCCACAACGAGATACTAAGTCAGCAGATACAAGCAAGTCCGCTACTGTTTCGCGTACATCAAACGGAGATGAAATTGTACCGGCAGATGGCATTCGTAAAGCGATTGCCAAGAAGATGGTCCAGAGTACAACTGAAATACCGCATGCCTGGTTAATGGTGGAAGCGGATGTGTCTAATATCGTTAAGTTGAGAGAACAGACTAAAGCAATGTTCAAACAGCAGGAAGGCGTATCCTTATCCTTCTTCCCATTCTTTGTAAAAGCGGTTGTGCAGGCATTGAAGAAGCACCCGATCATTAATACGTCCTGGGATAACAATTCAATTGTCTATCACAAAGACATCAACATGTCAGTCGCGGTGGCAACAGATGAACATTTATTTGTTCCGGTGATTCACAACGCTGATCACTATTCATTAAGTGGCTTATCTAAGGAAATCAACAGGCTGGCTACGCTGGCACGTGACGGGAAGTTATCTAACACAGACATTCAAGGGGGAACGATGACCATCAACAATACGGGAAGCTTTGGTTCTGTTCAGTCAATGGGCATCATCAATCACCCGCAAGCGGCTATCCTTCAAGTTGAAAGCATCACTAAACGCTTTGTTCCAACTGAAGATGGAGGATTTAAGGCGGCAGACATGGTCAATCTATGTTTATCTATCGATCACCGCATTATTGACGGCTTACAAGCCGGTCGATTCCTGCAGGATGTTAAAGAGAACTTAAGCAAGTTTTCAGATGAGTCAGATTTATACTAACTGACATTCAGGTGCTCAACTAAAAAGACAGTTTCACTCAATGGAGTAAAACTGTCCGGCACCTTAATTTTTCTTGATTTCAGCAATCAGATCATCGATCGATTTACTTGGGGCTTTATTCTTTTTCAGGGCTATACCGATGGAGAAGTAATCATTCTTATCTTTTAAAGGGATCCATTTCAGGCCTTGAATGGCCCCAATCGATTGATATTCAATTGGAAGCAGACAGATCGAATCAAGATTTTGAAGACTGTAAAGCAGGACCTGAAGATCATCGTGATACATGACTATATTGGGTTCAAACCCTAAATGACGACTTCGCTCAAGCAGCATTCGACCAAGCATGAAGTTCTCATTAAGTGTAGAGAACCGCTGATGCTTTAAATCTTCAAATCGCAATTCTTTGCAATCAGCTAAAGGATTAGTATCAGGCATGACCACATGGACGTTATATCCCTTGGTAGTCGTATTTAATGCTTCAATTGAAATTGAATTAGACTGCGTATTAGGCAATGACACTAAACCAATATCGAGTTCGTCGTCAGCAAGCATCTGCTGAATTTTGCGTGACCCATTTTGAGTAATAATCAGATCAACATTCTGATGTGTGGCGATAAAATTGGAAATCTGTTCCATGTACTGTACCGCAAATAGAATAGTTAAGCCTAATCGAATGGTTTCTTTTGTATCCGTTTTCATATGCTGGATTTTATGTACGAGGTCATCAAAGTCATCTACAATCTGTGAACCTTTTTTGTATAGAAGTTTTCCTGACCGCGTGAGATTGAACGATTTATCGTGTGGATTAAATAAACTGGTATTTAACTCGGATTCTAGTTTTTTGATCGTAAAAGACAAGGTAGGCTGTGTCACAAACAGATTTCGTGCAGCTTGAGACAAATTTTTAGTATGAGCAATTTCAATAAAATACTTTAATTGTTTGATATCCATCTGATTCATCCTAACTATAGTATGCTAATTCTTTTATTATACATGAGATGATTGCGCTTTAGTCAAGAAATTCCAAGTTTTCACTTTCTTCTCATCCGTTAGCAAGAAAGTACCCCCTTTTATAAAGATAAAAAACTATAAATGGAAAGGACGATAATAAAATGGACATATTCAAAGCCTTAAGTGAATACGACTACGAACAAATTGTGTTTATGAATGATGAAGAAACAGGATTGAGAGCGATCACCTGTATCCATGATACGACATTAGGACCAGGTCTTGGAGGCACACGATACTGGACTTATGACAGAGAAGAGGACGCAATCGAGGATGCCATGCGTCTGGCCAAAGGCATGACCTATAAAAATGCGGCTAGCGGTCTGCCGATTGGTGGGGCCAAAACGGTCATCCTAAAGGATCCAGATAGAGAGGTAAACAAAGAGGCGCTATTTCGAGCGTTTGGTCGCTTTGTAGAAGGATTGAACGGCCGTTACATAACTGCGGCGGATGTAGGAACAACTGAAATAGAAATGGATTATATCTACCAGGAAACCAACTATGTGGCAGGAACCGGCTTGAAGCCAGGAACCTCAGGAAACCCATCTCCTTCAACCGCGCACGGGGTGTATGTGGGTATGAAAGCTGCAGCAATGAAAGCATTCGGGTCAAATTCTCTGGAAGGCAAGGTTATTCTTATTGAGGGTGTCGGTAAAGTGGGCTACTTGCTGGCTGAAGAGGCATTGAACGAAGGTGCGCGAGTCATTGCAACGGACATTTTCGATGGGCCAAAAGAACGGGCTAGAGAATTGGGATGTGAAATCGTTGAGGCAGACAACATGTTCGACCTTAAAGCAGATATCTATGCACCGTGTGCCTTAGGGGCATCAATCAACGATGAGAGCCTCGAGAAAATAGAAAAAGCGGGAATCAAAGTGATTGCAGGAGCAGCCAATAACCAGTTAGCTGAAACGCGTCATGGAGATAAACTGGATGACATGGGCTTGGTATATGCGCCGGATTACATTATTAATGCAGGTGGCGTCATACAAGTAGCTGATGAGTTTAATGGGGGCTATAATAAAGAACGTGCACGTATGTCTGTAGACAGAATCTACGATCAAATTGAAAAAGTCTTCAAGATTGCAGAACGCGATGGCATTCCAGCCTATAAAGCAGCAGACATTTTAGCTGAAGAACGTATAGCAGCTGTCAGAAACACACGCAGCATCTATACACGCAATACTAAATCCATTCTTAACCGCTAAGAAAACCAGCCATTAACTGATTATAAAACACATCTGATTTGTGACTGTTGTGAACGAGTTCATAACATGTCTTAAGTCAGATGTGTTTTTTTTTGTTTAAAAAAACTTCTTAGGAAGAAGTCATAAGAAAACCAGCACTACTAGTCTTATCGAGTAGACCGTACTATATGTATCTTCATTTTTTGCATAGCTGGTCATAAAAAAGCATCATTCTAGCTAACGAAAGCATTTTAAGAAGAAAAAAATGTGTCAGCTGACGAATTATTAGTTCAGACCAAATGAGCTGGGTATTTTAGGAAAATGGACTATGCTATAATAAACTAAAAATTGATTAAGGTGGAACATTAACATGCATTCTAAATTACTGGAACAATATGGTGTACACACTAAAGTAGCCGGTTCTGATTATAACTTTCGCTATCAGATGGCCGGTAACAAAGTAGTAGAAGATATGAACCGACTGCTTGTCGAACTCAACTTAAGACCAAAAGACATTTATACGGGACAGCAAATGCATACGTCGAATGTGGCATACGTCGATGGAACGAATGGGGACCCATTCGTATTCGGTAAGACAGTTAAAGAAACAGATGGCCTGCTGACTGACAAACCGGATGTGGCATTGCTGATAAAGTATGCTGACTGCACGCCTGTCATTCTATTTGATCCTGTCAACAAAGTCCTGGCTAACATACATTCGGGATGGAGAGGGACCACTCAGCGCATCACAACAAAAGCTATCGAGCAGATGAAAGAAGACTATGGAACAAAACCGGAAACACTTATTGCTTATATAGGGCCTTCGATCGATCAGGACCATTATGAAGTAGGACCTGAAGTGTATGAAGCATTCAGTGATTTTAAAGACAGAGATCAGTTTTTCATTCACTCAGGTGAGAAATATAAGCTGAGTATGCTTGATGCGAATATAGATAGTCTGTTAAAGGCAGGCGTCCTGCCGGAAAATATGGAAAGTGAAAGAGCCTCTACATTTACCGACCCTCGTCTTCATTCAGCACGAGGTGAAGGAAAAGACTACCAGCTGAATGGGCTTTTTGCAATGATGTCCAACGGATAGACGAACTAAAAATGACCTGAGGAAGACTTTTCTGTCACTTTCTCAGGTCATTTTTATGTGTACCGTTAATCAGGTTGGTCTATTCCATGGAGCAAATAGGGAATCATCGATTCGATAAACTGTTCAGGGGATTCTTTCTGCTTAAATGCAGCGTAATCTCTACTCAGACCGACAACTGAATGAGTCAGCAATCCGGATAGTTTAGTGATCGTATTCAAGTCCACCGTCGTCTGCCTGTTCAAAAGTCTTTCAGAAAAGATAGCATTCAGATGGAGATGAATCATTGCATCAATGGTTTCTGTTTCCTCCTGACTTGAACAATAGGAAGCGGTATGATCACCAAACTGGTTTAAAGCCATAAAAACCTTCTTAATAGTAAGATCGAGCGGAAGTAATTCCCTTGACTGATCACATCCCAGATTCAGGAGAAGTTTTTCGCTGACCACTTTTTCCAGTAAGTCATATTTATCCAGAAAATGGTTATAAAATGTTGCACGGTTAATGTGTGCTTCTTCAGTGATATCTTTAACCGTTACGTGCGTAAATTCTTTTTTGTTTGAAAGTTTTATAAATGAATCGACGATTAATTGTCTCGTGCGAGTGAAACGGGGATCTGTTTTGACTTGTTCCATATCGATCAGCCTTTCTGAAAGGTGTTCAGTTTGTTTAGGGAGTTTCAAGTTCTTATGCTCTAACCAACATTATTACTATACTGTTGGTTTATTTCGAAGTCAAGCTAACTTATAATAAGTATTGTGACCGGCTTGGAAAAGTCAGGACATGAACTAAAAGGAGGAAATGATTATGGTAAAGATTGGTATTATTACAGGAAGCACACGTGATGCAAGAGTAAACGCTCAGGTCGCGGAATATATTTTAGAAAAGTCAAAGAACAGTGAAGGGGCCAATTTTGAACTCGTTGACATTAAAGACTACGACCTTCCCATTTTTAATGAAACGGTACCCCCTGCAATGGCCAATAAAGAGTACGATAAAGAAGCGAATACTAAATGGTCTCAAAAGATTGACTCATTAGACGGGTTTATCTTTGTTACACCTGAGTATAATAACGCTATTACTCCTTCTTTAAAAAATGCAATTGATTATTTAGGACCAGAGTGGCGAAACAAAGCAGCTGGCATAGTTGGCTATGGAGCAACACTTGGTGTAGCAGCGACATTAAACTTGAGAAACATTTTATCTAATGCAAACGTTGCAACAGTTGGACCATTTGGCGCATTCAGTTTATTTACAGATTTCGAGGAGATGTCAACATTCCGTCCCTCTGAAGTGCACAACGCAACCATTCAAGCTGTGATTGAAACAACTGTAGCCTGGAGCAAAGGCTTGCAAACAACAAGAGCATAATAAGTAAAAATATCAATAAGAAAACGATGAAGATAGGGTCCTTATCACAAAGGCCTCTATCTTTTTTTGCTAATTTTTTCTCTTATTGTAGACTTTGAGCTAGGGCATTTGATAAACTGACCACAATAGATTTAAGCCACGTGTCATAAAAAGGAGCAGGGGATGAAAAATAAACTAAACAGATGGCTGGTGATTGGTCTGATAGTCAGCGTAGTGGTGATGGGTATCGGGTATGTGTTATGGGCAAACTTAAGTCCAGTAGAGGATTTTTCTGCACTCACTGCTGTAGAAATAAGAAATGTCCAGAGAGAGTCAGCAATAAACTATCCATTAGGAGATTTTCTGCTGAATTTAGGGTTTGTTGGCTTTTCATCTACACTGTTAGCTCTAGTCAGTAGAAAGATTATAAGCCTAATCAAACAAACGTGAACAAGTTTACAGTCTCCTAACAAAATGCAGGATGAATTCGATTCCATTTGAAAAATAACTCAAATGCTATACACTAAGAGTAACTTAATTTGAAGGAGTGAAGTGAATGGAACAAACAGTGTACACCAACTATTGGCAGAATCGACTCAGTAATGTGAAGAAAGAACACGGAAGTTACGAGAATGAAGAAGAAGCAATTAATGGGATCAAGGCCTGGTGGGAACTTCATAAAGAAGATTACCCTCATGCTGAGTACAAACGAACCAATTCAGGCGCTCTAGAGATTATTTACAATGATGAGGACCACTTTTACCGTATCGAGAAACGTCAAATTGATGGATCATTACCCAGTCGAAAATATAAATTACGTAAACCAGGGGAAGTTGACGCACTGCGTTCCAGACACAATCTGCACGAGGAAGCCTACTTGTTTGAAGAACTAGCGGAACCTTATAGAGACCGTCTAGTTCAGGCAATGGCCGACAGTGAAAAATTGAGAAACTATGTCTTCGATGAAGAAGGCAGACCTATTAGAAAACTAAGTTCCAAATAATATAAGGAGACTCCAGGCTATTGTGTCCTGGAGTCTTTTCTACATAATACTAGTATAAGTGAAGGAAAAGTAGAATGGAAAACAACTATCAGCGGTTTATGCATGCCTTTAACGAGTTGCATAATGTGATTGCACATAAAATCAACAAAGATCCGGATACAAATTTTGGAGAATTGCTGGGTTTGGCAGCCAAACAGAAGGATAAAGTGATTGAAACGTATATCAGTCGCATCAATTTTTATAGAGAACTTAGAAATATCCTTACCCATAAAACTTTAGATGGGGGAGAAGCGGTTGCTCAGCCCAGTGAGGCTCTCATTCATGAAATCGAATTGATCACTGAAAAAATTCAGTACAATAAGAAGGTCAAAGATTTATTTCTGAAAAGAGTCCGAACCTTTGATGTGACTGATCGTCTGGATCAGGTTCTGGACATAATAAACCGTGTCCGTTACACCCAATTTCCGGTATTCGATGGGACTGAACTAGTCGGGATAGTGACATCGATTGGGGTCACTAAATTTCTGGCCAAGTCAAAAAACCAGGAAATGAAGACTATTATGAGTACGACAATTGAAGATATTCTGGGAGTGGAAGATGATCAGGATTTTTACGCAGTGATTCCGTCAGACAAGTCTATCTTTGACATTGAAGAAATCTTTTTACGACAAATGAAAGATGGTCACTTTGCCTTTACGTTACTGATCGCCCGGGAAAATGAAATAAAAAGTAAGAAAGACCTGGCAGGCATCATCACTCCGTGGGATATTCCTAGAGTAGTGGCGAATAAATAGCTGAGCTTATGATTATACAATGCAAGTGAAATGTAGTACTCTTTTTTAGTATAGGAGGTGGGCATAGAGTGTCTATAGCATCTGTTGGCTTTAGAGTGTTATCAACATTGAGTGACCGAAAGAGAGATAAGGATTTAAAAGTGGATGCAACGATTTGTGCTCACTATGATTTGACATATGGAAAGTCTAAAAAGTACAACAGTCTGGATATCTATTACCCAAGGCGAACTAAAGAGAAGTTACCGGTAATTGTTAATTTTCATGGAGGCGGCTTTGTATACGGTATGAAAAAGAATTACATGCATTATGGAATGTTTATGGCTAAGCAGGGCTTTGTATTTGTAAACAGTAACTACCACCTGGCACCGAAGAAAAAATACCCGACCCAGTTAGAAGAACTCAACTCAGTTTTGGAGTGGATGACCCAGCATCAGGACAAGTACTATATGGACTTATCCAATGTTTTTTTTGTAGGGGATTCGGTCGGTGCACAGCTGGCACTCCAATATGCGACAATCTATTCCAACCCTGACTTTGCAGACTTGTTCGAACTGAAGGTGCCTGAGGGCTTCAGTCTTCGCGCTCTTGCACTAAACTGCGGACTATACAGTCTTTACTCGAAAATGGAAGCGCCACAAAACGGCAATAAGAATGACACTGAAAGTCAGCTGCTGATTCTTATAAAAGATTATCTTGGGAAGAACTGGAGAGATTACCGGGATCAATTATCGGTCAGGGATTACTTGACGGAAAAGTTGCCCCCCGCATTCGTGATGACAGCTGAATATGATTTCCTGCGGGAAGAATCTTTGCCCCTTGTTGAAGCCATGAAAAAAAGTGGGGTAAACGTCAGGTATGAAAAATACGGCGAGCCTGGGGATAAGCATATGGAACATATCTTTCACTGCAATATGAACTTAACAGAGGCGGAGATCTGTAACAGGGAACAAACAGCCTTCTTTAAGTCAATGGTGAGATAAAAAATAAACGCCTGGACATCTATCCTGTCCGGGCGTTTTTCGTGTTTAGGTGTTGAACTCCTGATCCATCAGGTTTTTCAGTTCCTCAGTGCTTTTTTCTTCGTGTACTTCATGCAGCATCCACTGATACCCAAATGGATCCAGTAAGACGGCATTCGACACACCGAAGTCCGGAATCTTAGTCACCGGTTGGATTTCAGTAAAGCCGGCTGTTATTGCCTCAGAGAATGTGAGCTGAATATCTGGAACGGTCACATTTATCCAGAACGGCAGCATCTGGTTTTTCTCGGGTGCAGCCAGTCCATACTCCGGATTTTCATCCAGAAGGTGAATCGTTAAATCATAAAGTGAAAAAATAACTTCATTCAGTCCACGGTCATATGCAGTTGCCTGGTCGACTTTTAGATCAAATACAGTTTGATACGTTTTCAGAGCGGCCAGACTGTCTGAAACGATCATATCCAGTTCAATTGACTTCATTGTTCTCACCCTCCATTACTCTTTTGTCAGATCACTTTCTAAAACAACGGTACTCCAGACTGAGTTGATCATCGCGATTACCGATGAGGATAAATCAGAAAAGTAAGCAGTTAAATCAGTGTAGTCTGATGTCAGTCTGTTTTTCTTCCCTCGATTTGTTTTTAATGAATCAGCTCCTTTTAGTGAGTCTGAAAAGTGGTTATGAACAAATTGTTTAATGACATTATCTTTTTCCTGGGTGAATCGGTGATAGGTCTCAACGATATCCTCACCCTCAATAATCAGAAACGAATACGTTTTAGTATAACTGATAACGTCAGAAAGAGCTGTTTCAGCCTCTTTCAGACGAGGAAAAAACACGTTTGGATCAGAGGTGGTCGATACGACCCGCATAGCTTGTTTATAGGTGTTCAAAGCCTCTTTAGCTTCAGATTCAATCGTGTGCATTTCCTCATAAGTGTATTGTTCAGTGATGATGTCCTTTTGAATGATTTTCGTTTCGATGGGGCGTTTTCTTAAAAGCCGTCTAACCCATCGCTCAAATACATTAGTTACCTCTAGTTCTAATTCTACTCTTTCTTTTTTTGTAAAACCAATGGCCTGCTTATTTTTCTGGAAGGATTTATAGGAGTGTTTATCTGAAGTGTTCCCTATGCCTGATAATGGGTTTGCCCCAACAGTCGTCTTTCGATAAAGTTTATTATGCACTGCTCGCCTGGGATTTTTTATGTATCCTGTTCCTTTTTTACCGTATAAGGGGTTAATGGATGAATTGACTTTCCGTTTCACTCTCCCAGTTGTTCGTGCTTTGATAGATTTTTTTAAACTAGGTTTTCTTACGCCGAATGTCACCTGCTCACTCCTTATTTTTCATACTATCTTAACTTTAACATATAGACTGTAGTCTGTCATAATAAAATTTTCACAGTTCATGAGTATAGTATTTCAATTATTGAGGGGGTGTAGCGTATACTTAAGTATAGATAGTTTTGGAGGTGCCTGGACGTGTTTACTCAAAAGAGATTAAATGATGCATTTGAAAATGCAAAGAAGATATACTTCGACGACCATTCGCGTATTGTATTTATGAGTGATGCGCATCGAGGAGACGGGAGTGTATCGGATGAATTTTTGAAAAGTCGAAATTTGTTCGTACACGCTTTAAATGAATATTATGAGAATGACTATACTTTATTTGAGGTAGGAGATGGAGAAGAACTCCTGGAATACCCAGAAATGGAACATATCAAGAATGCCCACGTGGATACGTATAAGGCAATAAAGCGTTTCTATGATAAAGACCGTTACATTCGGATATACGGTAACCATGATATATTTTTGAAAGACCCTAAGTATGTAGAGAAAAATCTGTTCATAAACTATGATGAGTTTACTGAAGAATTCTTTGATTTTTTGAAGGGAATCGAACCTCAGGAAGCTGTGATCTTAAAACACCGCTTTACTAGTCAGGAACTGTTTGTTATACATGGTCATCAAGGTGATGCCCCAAATGATCAGTTCTGGTTTCTAACCATGCTGTCAATTAAATACTTCTGGCGCTTTTTTCATCGGGTGGGAATCAAGAACCCGGCAAGTCCGGTAAAGAATGTCAGCAAGCGACATAAAATAGAGCGAAACTACAGCAAATGGATCGAGAAAAACCACCGTATCCTGATTTGTGGACATACTCACCGCTTTAAATTTCCTAAGAATAAGCAAATTCCTTATTTCAATACGGGGTGCGGCATTTATCCAGCAAGCATTACAGCACTGGAATTGACCGAAGGCATGATCCGTTTAGTCAGATGGAAAGAAAAAGTAGATGAGGATGGCATGCTTTATATTAAACGTGAGACAATGCGAGGGCCAGAGCCCGTTGAATCATTTGATATGAGAAAACCGAAAGAAGTCGTTGATTACCTTGCAGAACTCAAGCTGCAGCGCACTGAGAAAAAACGAGAAGAACGGGCTTCTTTTAGGGAAGATGAAATGGACAATCAGGAAGGAACCGAATCTAAAAAGAACTAGATATTTCAAAGAGGCACCCGCTCTCAAATAGAGTGAGGGGCCTCTTTTGGCATCAATCATTGATTGTCGATCAGGGATAAAGACTTAGCAGGAATCGTTTACTATTTACTTAGAAAGCGTCTGATCACTCCTCATGGCTTTCGTTCGTCTTGTCTGTAAAAGAAAATTAGATTATAATGGAGAAATGCGATTTGTTATAATCTGCTTTTAATTTTACAGGAGGAATGAGATATGTCACCCAATATGGTGGGATTTAGTTTTATTATGATTGGTGTTTATTTAATAATCGGGAAAATTGTGCGTCTACATACAAAATGGCTGCGCGATTTATTTTTACCCAGTTCGATCATTGCAGGGTTTATTGCACTGATTGTCGGGCCAGATGTTCTGGGAAGATTGACCTCTCAGTTTTTGGATCAAGGGTCGCTTTTTTACAATGGATTGATTCCTGAGTTCATTTTAGATGTCTGGCGTCCATTACCTGGGATGTTTATTAATATCGTCTTTGCGGCGTTATTTTTAGGGAAAAAAGTACCAGGGGTCAAAAAAATCTGGCGCGTTGCCGGACCGCAGATTGTTATGGGTCAGGCTGTATCCTGGGGACAATATGTCATCGGACTGTTACTGACAATGCTTGTATTAACGCCGTTATTTGGTATGAATCCATTGGCAGGGGCATTGATTGAGATCAGTTTCGTGGGTGGTCACGGAACAGCAGCTGGATTAGCCGATACATTTGTGAATCTAGGCTTTCCAGAAGGAGCCGACTTAGCTTTAGGTCTAGCTACAGTGGGGATCTTAGTGGGAGTCGTTGCCGGAATCCTCATCATAAATATTGGATTCAGAAAAGGCTTCGCAAAACATGTCGGAGGAAAAGAATACTTTACAGAAGAAGAGCGAGAGCGATTAGGAGAATCTTATGGATTTGAAATGGAGCCACAGGTTAAAGAGGCTAAAGCCATTGAACCGCTAGCTCTGCATCTTTCTTTAGTTGCTGTCGCGATCGCGATTGGATATGCACTTCAGCAAGGCTTGATTTTACTTGAGGCTGCAACATGGGGAGCATGGACAGATGTGCTCTTATTCCCCTACGTGCCACTTTTCCCACTTGCAATGATCGGGGGAGTCATTGTTCAGATTTTCTTCGATAGATTAGATATCAATATGTATATCGATCAGAATTTAATCAGCAAAATCTCCGGTTTTGCACTGGATGTCTTGCTTGTTTCTGCACTTGCAACCTTATCCCTTCAAGTAATCGGGGCAAACTTTATTCCGTTTATGCTGCTGGCAATCGTGGCGACTGCATGGAATGTATTTGCATTCTTGTATTTAGGCCCACGTATGATACCGGAACACTGGTTTGAAAGAGGGTTAGGTGATTTTGGACAAGCAACCGGGATGACGGCAACGGGCTTGCTGCTCATGAAAATTGCAGATCCTGAATATCAGACTCCGGCGTTAATGGGATTCGGTTACAAACAGATTCTATTTGAACCATTTGTTGGAGGAGGACTGGTGACGGCAGCTTCTTTACCGTTCATCTATCAGTTTGGTCCTGTAGTCTTTTTGATCATTTCAACTGTTATTACGGTTGCGTTCCTGATTTTTGGTCTGGTCAAATTCAATCCAAACCGTAAAGGTCGTAATAAAACCGCATAATCAGTAAGTTCATAGGAATATAAGAGAGCCATCACTAGTAGCTGTAGTCTACGAAGTGATGGCTCTTAATTTAGTTATGATCGATTGTTATGTCTCCGCCCTGAAGGTCCCCTCTGTACAGGAAAAAACTAATTTCCTTCTGTAAAAACGGCATCCTGCGTGTAAGTGCACCAATACGCTTTAAGCCTTTGTGCTCATAAAACGTATAGGAGCAGCTTGTGTCGGTAAACAGGTAAAAGGTGCGTGCCCCCTCACTTCTTAAGTAGGTAAGGTAGCCATTAAACAGAGTCGATCCCACACCGTTGCCCCTGGTGGACTTGTCGACTGCGAAAAGCAGTACTTCACCGTCATAGGATTCATAAGTCAACTTAAGCAGAGCGTGAGTGACTTGAGTGTTGCGTCTGAATGACTGAATAGCCTGCTTTCCTTCAGAAGTAAACACCAATAAAAACAAATGGAAAAACAGATGAACATAGTAGCGTTTATGCTGAAAAGGAACAGTATTGGTTCGTCCAATAATTAGACCTACAGGAGTATCTTCCTTGATGGCGATTTGTGTATAGGTATGATGTGCTAAACTCGAATACAAAAACGCATACGCCAGGTGAGTGGCAGTGAAAGGCGATGAGATTTTCTCATAGTGCCATGTGTCACTGATGACGGCTGCTAAACCTTTAAAGTCTTTTTTTTCTAGGGGTCTGTAACTAATGGGATTCTGAGGCATAAAATCGCCCTTTCTATATATAATCTTCAACAGTATACCATATTTGAACATCCATAAAACGTGACTATGCAGAATGACCCGTCACTGAAGATATTTTTCTAATCTATTGTTACACTAAGAATGACCAATATAGAAGGGAGTATACAACAATGAAAATCACACATATGGACGTGGATGAATCAGAACTAGTTAGTCAAATGGTAGCTAATGCTTTTTATGCGAAATTTTCTGGAAAAACCTCATTAAACAAGCAGATGATTCAGAAGATAGTGAAACTGATTTGGCTGGAGGAAGCAAATGCCTTCGGTATGTCAGTTTACACTGTCAAAGTGGGAAAAGAGGTTGCTGCGGCATTCGGTGTGAGCACAAGACAGAAAATCCGGCCCAGCATAAGATTAGGTGCGAAAGCGCTAGCTGTCATTAAGAAAATCGGGTGGAGGGACTTTATATCCTTCATAAAAGTGGGATGGGAAACTAACCGTACCCCAGAGTCTGACGAGTGGTATATCGATTTCATAGTGGTAAAGGAAGGCCATCGAAACCAGAACCTGGGGCATGCCATTCTTTCAGCTTTAGATGAGATGGTTACCCGTGATCCGAAGGCCGGAAAACTCAGTTTATACGTTCTGAAAAGCAATGCACGTGCAAGACATCTGTATTTGAAATATGGATTCTCGGAAAAAATAGACCTTCAGAAAATAGACTATCACTTTATGGTCAAAGAAAGTCCCGACAGGTATTAAAAAACAGTTGTTTTATCTCTTTCTTTTAAGTGGTCTTTTTGCTATAGTGATAGAATGCATTTTTTACACTAGCCAATTAGGCAAAGAAGGAGGGAGTCATCATGAAAGAAAGAGAACATTACGGCCTGGGAACTGCAATCTCCATGATTGTAGGAATCAGTATCGGGTCAGGAATATTTTTCAAAGCAGATGAGATTTTAATAGCAACAGGTGGGAGTGTCTGGCTGGGCGTGCTTGTCTTTGTTATTGGAGCACTCTGCGTCATTTTCGGGAGCATTACTTTGTCTCAATTAGCGAGTCGGTCATCGATGAGAGGAGGAGTTGTTTCATACTACGAAGAATTTGTCTCTCCTAAAGCGGCCAACGCCTTTGGATGGTTCCAGTTATTTGTTTATTTTCCGACCATTACAGCTGTAGTCAGCTGGGTGTCGGGAATTTATACGATCTTATTATTCAATCTGCCATCCTCGCTTGAATTGCAGACGTTCATTGGGTTCCTTTATATGACATTCTTCTTTACGATGAATTATTTTTCATATAAAAGTGGGGGACGTTTTCAAAACGTGACGACAATTATAAAAATGATTCCACTCATTGGGATCGGATTACTAGGATTATTCTGGACACAATCTGCTCCTTCTCTACCAGAGGGCATCATGCTGGTTGAAAGAAGTAACGTGGGATGGGCTTGGTTAGGGGCTTTAGCACCCGTGGCCTTTTCATTTGATGGATGGATCGTTTCCACTACGATCACTCAGGAAGTAAGGGATCACAGACGCACGATGCCGTTTGCCTTGACTCTCGGACCATTGCTCGTGTTAGCTGTTTATTTAGCCTTTTTCCTTGGACTGATCGCCATAGTCGGAGTTGAATTTATCCTGTCTGCCGGTGACCAGGCCATCGGTCAAGTCGGCCAGTCAATATTTGGACTTTACGGCGAGCGCATCCTGCTTAGTTTCGTTTTGATTTCGATTCTGGGTGTTGTTAACGGAATCAGCCTAGGCTACATTCGTCTGCCTCATACGTTAGCCATAAAAAATATGGTGCCGATGAGCTCTAAAATCAGAGAACTGGATGAGAAGAAGGGGTTATCTCCTTATTCTGCATTAACTGCATATGTTTTGACCGCCTTCTGGTTGATGATGCATTATGTCACTCAGAGATGGGATATCCTTGCGGGTGGAGACATTAGTGAGATAGCAATTGTATTCAGTTATGTGCTGTATATCGTGCTCTATATCAAAGTGCTTCAACTCAAAAAAGAGAAAGTCATCAAGAGCAGGTTCCTGGGGATTGTTGCGCCTGTATTAGGCACACTGGGCTCTCTTGTTATCTTGCTCGGCGGCTGGTTCTCTAATCCTGTTTACATGCCGATATTTATTGGATTCTCTGCAGTTATCTGTGTATTAGGGTATATTTACAGTATCCGCCACAACACTAGCAGACTTAAAGAGGGATAACATGATCAAAGAATTCTGTGCAGAAAATAGTCAAGGAGTACCTGAAGCAATCAAAGCGGGTATTATGCGTATCGAGTTGTGTGACCGACTCGATATCGGCGGAACGACACCTGAAAGAGACGTTCAGGAACAGGTCACTCATTACGCACACCAGCACAATGTAAAAGTCGTAACGATGATACGTCCACGAGGCGGAAATTTTGTTTATTCAGACAGTGAAAAAGAAGCGATGAAAGCAGAGGCTCGTTATGCATTAAGCATAGGTGCTGATGGAATCGTATTTGGCGCACTAACGCCCGACAACAAGGTCGACTGGTCTTTTGTAGATGAGATGGTCCAATTAGCAGGAAACAGACAAACGGTGTTCCATATGGCGTTTGATAGTCTGTCCAAAAGCGATCAGCTGGAGTCTGTCAAAGCTCTGGCCGACGCGCATGTGACCCGTTTACTCACTAGAGGAGCAGCCTCGGGTGCGGCAATAGATAACGCCGAATGGATCAACCAGTTGATTGAGGCGAGTAGTGGACGTCTGGAAATCCTTGTCGGTGGGGGCATAACAGCTGCAAATATCGACAAGGCCTCAACCATTATTCATACTGATCAGTTTCATGGAACAAAAATCGTTAAGGGTTGAAAATGATAAAAGAGCAATGACCGTCTTAGAGATAAGGTGGTCATTGTTTTTTTTTGTTCTAAAAGAAAAGCTAATAGTTCCTATAACAAGACGTTAATTGCAAGCCTGTTTTAGTATGTTAAACTGGCAATGTATGCGTTTTATTATAAATGAAACTAATAGAGAAGAGGAATAATCATGTATAAAACAATGGCAATCAATGCAGGAAGTTCGAGTTTGAAGTGGAAATGTTATGAAATGCCTGAGGAAAAAGTCATAGCTTCAGGTATCGTTGAACGGATCGGATTAAAAGAGTCCCTTTTCTCGATTGATTACAACGAAGGACAAGCGTTCAATATGGTAATTAACATCGACACTCACGAAGTCGCTGTAGAAATGCTGCTTGAGCAATTGATCGATTTAGCGATTATTGAAGATTACTCGGAAATAACAGGAGTAGGACACCGTGTGGCGGCAGGAGGAGAATCATTCGCTGATTCTGTTCTGATTACTGAAGGGGATTTGAAAGAAATCGAGCGGTTGGCTGAGTTAGCTCCTCTTCATAATCCGGCAAATGCGATGGGGATCAGAGCATTTAAACAGGTATTACCCGATATCGCGAGTGTAGCTGTCTTTGATACATCTTTTCATCAGACAATGGCAAAAGAACAGTATTTATACAGTATTCCCATAGAATATTATGAAAAGCACCACGCCAGACGATACGGCTATCACGGGACAAGCCATAAATACGTATCACAGAGGGCAGCAGAAATACTGAACAAACCGGTTGAGAAATTGAAACTCATCTCATGTCACCTGGGAAATGGCGCTTCTGTCTGTGCTGTTGAAGGGGGAAAATCTGTTGTCACGTCAATGGGATTTACACCAATGGCCGGTTTGACTATGGGTACACGCTCGGGGGACATTGATGTTTCTCTGCTGCCGTATCTTATGGAAAAAGAAAACATATCGGATTTAAACGATATGATGACTATTTTAAACAAAGAGTCGGGTCTGAAGGGGCTATCAGGTTTCTCAAGTGATATGAGAGACTTGTTTGAACAGGAAGAAGAAAATGAACGGGCGACCTTGGCCTTAAGGATTTTTGAAGACCGTGTGAAAAAGTATATTGGGGCATATGCCGCCACAATGAATGGCGTGGATGCTATTATCTTTACAGCGGGAATAGGAGAAAATGCTATACAAACACGCCACAATATCATATCAGGTCTTGGGTTTTTAAATGTAGTGATCGATGCTGACGAAAATAATTGTCGGGGAATAGAAAAACGGATTTCAGCAAAAGAATCAGGAGTGGATGTATTACTCATTCCAACAGACGAAGAACTGATGATTGCAAGAGACATTGAGAGGTTGAGATAATTCTCGAGAGTGGAAGTAACTGTAATAGGACTATAAAAAGCTTTAGTCTAGTGTTTTAAGATCATTAAAATGAGAAGGCTGTGACTGCACGTCATCTAAAACATAATTATTTCGATTTAAAGTGTTGACAGGTAATTGGTTGGTCTGATATAGTACTAATCAGTCGATACGAAAATTAAATTTAAATGAGAAAAATGAGCGTTGAAAAGATAAGTACAGATTAGTAATTCAAAGCAGAGAGTTCCTGGGTGGTGAGAAGGGACACGATGATCGGTCTGGAAAATGGTCTTTGAGCAGAAATGGTGAGTGTCTTCATGAGCCATTTCCGGTTGCACCCGGTAACGTGCCACAGTATACAAAAGGCAGTGTCTTTTAAGTACTGGGAGAGGTCGCTTCAGTGATGGAGTGACAAACAAAGGTGGAACCGCGAATAGACCTATTCGCCCTTTTTGAGTCTGAATACTCGAAAAGGGCGTTTTTTTATGCAAAAAGAGAGGTGCTGGTAACATGATCACATTAGAAAAAGTAACGAAAACATTTTTAAATAATAAGCAGCCATTTGAAGCTGTAAAAGAGACAAGTCTGACAATTGAAAAAGGGGAAATATACGGCATTGTCGGGTATTCAGGTGCAGGAAAAAGCACCTTGCTCAGACTGCTGAATGGGTTGGAGCGCCCCTCTTCAGGGAAAGTGGTCATTGACCAAAGTGAATTAACGCCACTCAGTAAAAAAGGGCTGCGAAAGGAACGTCAGTCCATCGGCATGATTTTTCAGCATTTCAACTTGCTATGGAGCCGTACTGTACTGGAAAATGTCTGTTTCCCACTAGAAATAGCTAATGTCAGCAAGAGTGAACGCATCGAAAGAGCTCGAGAGCTGATCGAGTTAGTTGGATTGAGTGATAAAGCAGAAGCCTACCCGGCGCAGTTGTCCGGCGGTGAAAAACAGAGAGTGGGTATTGCGAGGGCACTGGCGAATAAACCCAAAGTCCTTCTATGCGACGAGGCGACTAGTGCACTTGACCCGCAGACTACTGATGAAGTGCTGGATCTTCTGGCTAAAATAAATGAGGAGCTGGATGTCACGATCGTTCTCATCACTCACGAAATGGAAGTCGTCAGAAAAATTTGTGACCGGGTTGCCGTGATGAACAAAGGAGCAATCGTTGAGGAAGGATCTGTTCTTCATGTATTCAGAGAACCCAAAGAGGACATCACCAAACGGTTCATCAAGCAGGATAGGGAAACAGATAATAAAGAAACCAGACAAGCACTGACGGAACTAAAGAACGCTTATCCGGAGGGTAGAATTCTTCAGTTGTTCTTCCAGGGAACACATGTCGGCTCACCGATCATAACGAAAGTCAGCAGGGAGTGTGACTGTGATATCAACATTATTCAAGGAAGCATCCAGTCCACTCATAATACACCAATGGGAACCTTGATCGTTCAAATCATAGGGGATCAGGAAAAACAGGATAAAGCGCTGGAGTTATTTAGAACGTATCCAGTAGAAGTAGAGGTGATTGAAAAAGATGTTTAATCAATTATTAACAGGATCCATTTTGGCAGAATACACTGATTTACAAGAGGTCCCGTGGGATAGAATGTGGAATGCCACACAACAAACACTTTACATGACAGCAATATCGGTCCTTCTGGTCTTTATATTTGGATTGATACTAGGACTGATCTTGTATGAGACACGTCATCATCAAACGATATGGTCGGTGGCTTTATACAAAACAGTATCAGTATTCGTCAATATTTTCAGGTCGATCCCATTCATCATTCTGATTGTCCTGCTGATTCCATTTACCAAAGCAATTGTTCAGAGTATGACCGGTCCAACTGCCGCGTTACCGGCATTGATTTTATCAGCTGCTCCCTTTTATGCCAGACTGGTTGAAACAGGTTTGAGAGAAGTTGATAAAGGGGTAATCGAAGCAGCAGAGGCCATGGGCGCATCAAAACTGGAATTGATTTTAAAAGTCTATATTCCAGAAAGCCTTCCTTCTATCATTGCCGGAATAACAGTGACGGCAATCAGCTTAGTCGGGTACACAGCAATGGCTGGGGTAATAGGAGCTGGTGGGCTGGGTAATCTAGCTTACCTTGAAGGGTTCCAGAGAAATAGAGCAAGCGTCACCTTAGTTGCAACAGCCGTTATACTCATTATTGTATTCGTGATTCAATTCATAGGAGACCGATGGGTGTCTTATATTGATAAGCGTTAATAAAACTAAACCAAAAAAAGAGGAGAATGAAAAATGAAAAAAGCAATCAGATTAGGACTATTAAGTAGTGCAGTATTATTGGCAGCATGTGGAAACGGAGAAGGAGAATCAGCTGAAGAAACGCAAGTGTTAACTGTGGGCGCAACAAATGTCCCTCACGCAGAAGTACTGGAATTTGTTCAGCCTACTTTAGCAGAAGAAGGAATAGACTTGCAGATCGAAACGTACAATGATTACATTATTCCAAACCTGGCTTTATCAGATGGGGATATAGATGCAAACTATTTCCAGCACGTCCCTTACTTTGAAGGACAGATAGCAGAAAATGATTATGACTTCGCAAATGCGGGAGCCATTCATATTGAACCGCTTGGTGCTTATTCAAATCGCCACGAAAGCTTAGATGATTTGCCTGATAATGCCACCATCCTTACTAGCAGCAGTGTGGCAGACCATGGACGCGTTTTGGGTATTCTCCAGGAAGCTGGACTTATAACAGTTGATGATTCAATTGATTTAGTTGATGCAACGTTTGATGATGTAGTTGAAAATGAGCGTAATCTGCAGTTTGAATACGAGTACGATGCCGCTTTGCTTACAACACTTTACGCTGAAGACGAAGGGGATGTCATTTTCATCAATTCGAACTTTGCGGTGGACCAGGGGATCAGCCCGATTGAAGAATCCATTGCGCTGGAAGATGCCTCATCGCCTTATGCTAACATCGTAGCAGTCAGATCAGAAGATGAAGATAATGAACTGATTGCCCGTTTAGTTGAAGTGCTTCGTTCTGAGGAAACACAAGAATTCATTCTTGACACATGGGACGGCGCAGTTCTTCCAGTTGACGAATAATAGTTTAAGAAAAGTCTAAACTTTTGCGTATGGCTTTACTTGATCATTACGGTAGTCAATAATGAATCTATGAGTTTTATTATGAGTATCGAAAGGATGAAATGAACGCATGAGTAAAGTCTATATTGCAGGAGCTAAACGCACACCAATCGGATCATTTTTGGGCGCACTGAAAGATGTTTCAGCTTCAGATCTGGGAAGCTACGCTATCAAGGGAGTTCTTGAACAAAGCAAGATCAATCATGAAGACATTGATGAAGTTGTCTTGGGAAACGTACTCCCCGCCGGACAAGGTCAGGGAGTAGCCAGACAGGCAGCAATAAAAGCCGGGATCGCCGTTTCGGTCCCTGCTTATTCACTCAATATGGTTTGCGGAAGCGGCCTTAAATCAGTGATGAATGCCTATCTGGGCATTAAGGCTGGGGAATACCAGGCAATCATTGCTGGTGGAACAGAGTCTATGAGTCAGGCACCCTATCTCATCCCTGGCAAAACAAGAACAGGTCAGAAAATGGGTGGCTATCAAGTAGGGGATCATATGCTTGATGATGCATTGACTGATGCGTTCGAAGGCTACCATATGGGTGTGACCGCAGAAAACATTGTGGAGCGTTACAACTTGACGCGTGAAGACCAGGACCATTTTGCATTCACCTCACAAAAGCGTGCAATCGAAGCGATAGATAATGGCTCGTTTAAAGAAGAAATTGTTCCAGTCGAAACAAAGGTCCGTCGCGAAACCGTGACTGTGGACACCGATGAATATCCTAACCGAAAAACGACTGAAGAAAAGCTGAACAGCTTAAGACCTGCCTTTAAAAAAGATGGATCTGTGACAGCTGGAAATGCGTCAGGGATCAATGATGGAGCGAGTGCAACCCTGATCGTCAAAGAAGAGTATCTCAAAGCTAATAATCTGACGCCTTTAGTTGAAATCATCGGTATTGGTCAAGGTGGAGTAAATCCTTCTGTTATGGGATTAGGTCCGACCCCTGCAATCAAGCAGGCAGTCGAACGCTCAGGTATTTCATTCGAAGATATCGATGTATTTGAACTGAACGAAGCATTCGCATCTCAAAGCTTAGGCGTCATTAAAGAAATATCAGATGAGTTTGGCGTAAGTAAAGACTACATGCTTGAACGCACAAATCTGAATGGAGGAGCCGTTGCATTAGGACATCCAGTTGGAGCCAGTGGGAACCGTATTTTAGTCACCTTAGTCCACTTAATGAAACAGAGGGGACTTAAATATGGCCTGGCGTCACTGTGTATCGGTGGCGGAATGGGTGTGGCAGTTTTACTGAAAAATGTAGAGGTTGAATAAATAACTATTGACAACGCATAAATTTCTATTTATTCTTAACTTACACAATTAAATAGTCTTCAGGGCAGGGTGCAAGTCCCTACCGGTGGTAAAGCCCACGAGCCGTAAGGCAGATTCGGTTAGATTCCGAAGCCGACAGTATAGTCTGGATGAAAGAAGACACACGTATGCACAATTAACCTTTAAAAGGGAGGACTAGGCCTTTTTAAAGTACACTTAAGTTGCATTTAATGATGCCCTGGAATGTAATGTTCCAGGGTATTTTTTTAAATTTTTTGCTGTCTTGAGTGCAGGCAAATCTTTATTTGCTTTGTGCAAAAAATGTACTCAAAGTCTATGCCCTGAATCAGTTACTGGTTCAGGGCATTTTTTAATGGGGTGAAAGAGTGACAACTGATCAAACCTACATGAAAAGAGCGTTAGAACTGGCTGGTAAAGGCCGTGGATTCACTTCGCCTAACCCAATGGTGGGTGCCGTTATCGTGAAAAACGGAAAAATCATAGGAGAAGGGTACCACAAAAAAGCTGGGGAAGCTCACGCTGAAGTGAATGCCATCCATTCAGCAACAGAATCTGTGGAAGGGGCAACTATTTATGTGACGCTTGAACCTTGCTCACATTTTGGGAAAACCCCTCCCTGTTCCGACTTGATAATAGATAAAAAATTTAGAAAAGTGGTCGTAGCTGCCACTGATCCCAATCCACTTGTTTCTGGCAGTGGAATCGAACGCATAAGAAAGGCCGGTATAGAAGTCATCACCGGAGTGTGCGAAAAAGAAAGCCATCAGTTGAACGAGGTGTTCAACACCTACATCACGACAAAATTGCCGTTCGTAGTCATGAAATATGCCATGTCTCTGGATGGAAAGATTGCGACAGAAACAGGTGAGTCGAAATGGATTTCATCTGAAGATTCCAGAAAACATGCCCATCACTTAAGAGGACACTTATCAGCAATAATGGTGGGGATCGGAACCATTTTAAAAGATGATCCGAGACTGACCTGCCGTATTCCTGGTTATCCTAACCCGACACGCATCATATTAGACAGTAAGTTACGGATTCCCCTGGATGCAGCGGTTCTATCAAATCAGCATGAGGCACCCTCACTTATTTTGACTACGAGTCAGGCTTCAGAAGAAAAGCGAACTGAATTGGAGAAAAAGAACATAGAAGTCATCACTGTATCAGAACTGAATGGACAGATCGATTTAAGAAAAGCGATGCAGGTAATGGGCAAAAAAGGAATAGACAGTATATTGCTTGAAGGGGGAGGCACAGTAAACGCATCTGCTTTATCAGCAGATATTGTCAGTAAACTGATCGTCTATATTGCCCCCATTCTGATTGGAGGAGAGCACGCAACCGCTCCAATCATGGGTCATGGTGTGCAGCATATGTCGGATGTGTATAAAATCAAACACATGGAAATTAATAGAATCAAAGAAGATATTCACATTGAAGCATATATGGATAGGAGTGACTAGTAAATGTTTACCGGAATAGTAGAAGAAGTCGGCGAAATCAAAAGTATCAAAAAAGGCGCCAAGTCGAGTGAATTAACGATCAAAGCAGCGAAAGTCCTGGGGGATACGGCTGTTGGAGACAGCATCATGACAAGTGGCGTGTGTCTGACAGTGACAAGCTTGAACACTGACTCATTTACAACGGATGTGATGTCAGAAACCTTGAAGCGCACCACGATTGGATCGCTTTCGACCGGAAGTCAATTGAATCTGGAGCGTGCACTGAATCTGCAGACACGACTAGGAGGCCATATGGTCAGTGGACACATAGATGGGACAGGAGTTATCACCCAGTTTAGAAAAGATGATAATGCCGTATGGGTGACGGTTCAGGCAGATAAAGACTTGCTGCGGTATGTGATAGAAAAAGGATCGATTGCAATCGATGGAATCAGTTTAACGGTCGTTACAGTGACTGATAAAGAGTTCCAGGTGTCGATCATTCCTCACACAGGAGAAGAAACCACCTTGCTGAAACACAAGGTAGGAGACAAAGTCAATCTGGAATGTGATCTGATCGGAAAATATGTTGAAAAACTATTAGGTCTTTCAAATCAGTCGGACACTAAGAATGAACTGACACAGGCATTACTGAAAACGAATGGGTTCTAACACAAAGAGACAGGAGTGTTTGCATGTTTGATAAAATTGAAGATTTATTAGAGGATTTAAAGCAAGGGAAAAACGTGATTATTGTAGACGATGAAGACAGAGAGAATGAAGGAGACATTGTGTGTGCAGCTGAATTTGCCACACCAGAAAATGTCAATTTTATGGCTAAGTATGCACGGGGTCTGATCTGTATCCCTATGACGAAAGAGTACACAAAAAAATTAGGCTTGTCTCAAATGAGTTTGTATAACACAGATGACCATACAACAGCTTTCACCGTATCAATAGATCACGAGAGCACAACTACAGGGATTTCAGCGGCTGAACGCTCATTAACAGCGATGCAGACGGTTGCGGATGACAGCAAACCGGCTGATTTCAAAAGACCTGGACATATGTTTCCACTTGAAGCAGTTGATGGGGGAATTTTAGCCAGAAACGGACATACAGAAGCAACGGTCGACCTGATGCGTTTAGCAGGTCTGAAACCGGCTGGTCTATGTTGTGAGATCATGAATGATGACGGAACGATGGCTAGACGTGACGAATTGATTGCATTTTCTAAAGAGCACGATATGAAAATTGCGACCATCACTGAACTGATCGAATACCGTAAAGCAAATGAGCAAGTCATTTTTAGAGAGTCAAAAGCAAAGCTGCCGACGAAGTTCGGAGAATTTGATATTTATGCTTATGAACATAAGTTTACCGGTGAACATCACATTGCTCTGGTAAAAGGAGACGTATCAGATGGTGAACCCGTACTGGCTCGTATTCATTCTGAGTGTCTGACAGGCGATGTGTTTGGGTCGAAGAAATGTGACTGTGGACAGCAGCTCGATACAGCTCTGGAACGGATTGCCAAGGAAGGCAGAGGAGTCCTACTCTACATGCGTCAGGAGGGCCGTGGAATTGGACTGGTCAATAAAATCAAAGCGTATGCCCTGCAGGATCAGGGGCATGACACCATACAGGCCAACACCCTGCTTGGTTTCCCGGTTGATTTAAGAGAGTACTATGAATGTAAACAGATATTTGACGATCTGGGCGTCAGCCGTTTAAATCTAATGACTAACAATCCGTTAAAAGTTTCAAGTTTAGATAAATATGGATTAACAGTTGAAAAACGCATTCCTATTCAGATGGAGCTTTATGATGAAGACGAAGCGTATCTGCGCACGAAGAAAGAAAAAATGGGTCACTATCTGGAATATTGATAGACGCCTGACCACTTAAAAATATAAATTTGGAGGAATAACACAATGAATACAATCGAAGGACAATTGATCGCAACGGATTTAAAAATAGGAATAGTAGTCGCCCGCTTTAACGATTTTATAGGGTCACGGTTATTAGATGGAGCGGTTGATACCTTAAAGAGACATGGAATGGAAGAATCAGCCATAACGGTTGCATGGGTGCCGGGAGCATTTGAAATTCCCTTAGTTGCTAAGAAAATGGCTGCTTCAGGCAAGTATGATGCCGTTATTACTTTAGGAGCCGTTATCAGAGGGGCGACATCTCACTATGACATCGTCTGTTCTGAAGCAGCTAAAGGTGTGACCTCGGCAGCAGACAGCACAGGAGTGCCAGTGATGTTCGGCGTCCTGACAGTAGACACTATTGAACAGGCAATCGAACGAGCAGGAACTAAAGCAGGGAATAAAGGGGCAGAAGTAGCCGTTGGAGCAATTGAAATGGCTAACCTGGTCAAACAGTTATCCTGATGGCTGATTTGAAAGCTGTGAAGACACTTATTTTTGACTATGACGGGACACTGCACGACAGCAGAGCGATATATATCCCAGCATTCAAGCGTGCGTATGACTTTCTAGTTGATCATCAGCAGGCACCGCCTAAAGACTGGTCTGATGAAGAGATTACACAATGGCTGGGATACAGTAAGCAGGAAATGTGGCAGCTCTTCATGCCAGATCTTGAAGAAGACTATCAGAGGAGAGCATCAGCTATAATCGGGGATACGATGCAGGCCAAACTGTTGAATAATGAAGCTAAACTCTATCCAGGTGCATTAGAAACATTAGGGTACCTCAAAGACAAAGGCTACACCCTATTGTTTCTAAGTAATTGTTCGATCGATTATATGGAACATCACTCAGAGCGATTCAACTTGGAACAGTACTTCTCAAAACTGTTCTGCACGGAACTGTTTAAATTCAAAAAAACAAAAAAAGAAATCGTCAAAATTGTGAAACAGGATTACCCGGCTGAGTTTGTAGTTATAGGTGACCGGTTTCAGGATATCGAGGTGGCTGAGCTGGATGGGATTCATTCGATTGGCTGCTCTTACGGATTCGGTAAAAAAGATGAGCTCAAACGGTCGGACATCTTAATCGATGATATAAGTGAATTGAGAACGATACTTTAAAAAAGCTTGATGAGACGCTAGAATCCTAAGCGTCTCATCAAGCTTTTTAAATGAATACGAATAACAGACCGGCAGAAATAATCCCAAGTAGAAACCCTTCCAGGTTGCCTTCTCGTTCGGATGGCAACTCATGCTTGATGACGTTCAATGTCATAGCTCCTGCAACGAATGCTTCGACACTGCCGATAAAGTATTCTGGGAAATCAGAAATCGCACCAGCGGCAAATCCCGCTAGAATCGCTAATGAAAGGATATAACGCCCGTACTTATCATAAACAATTTCATGATGGTGACGAAGGCCCCAGTCATTCGTCACAAAGTGAAGAGCAAAAGCGATGGAAAAAATAAGCAGTGATGTATCTGGCTCATCCAGGTGATTCAATAAATAGCCGATCATCGCATTGTATAAAGCAAAAAACCCTATATGAGCCCAGAAAAGATGGGATTCAATTAAATTGGGATCAGTCTTATCTTCGATTTCATATGCTCTTGCAATGAGCCGGTCCATCGTATAAAAAACAGCTAAGCCCAGTAAGGCAATAATGTAGAGCGCATAATGGAGCAAGTGGCCTTCCAGCCAGTGAATCTCCTGCTCCGCCAGCGCTTGAGTGTGAGCTACTTGAGGCCACAGATGAATAAAGACATAGGCAATACCGACACCTGCAGAGAAGGACACAAATTTTCTAAGTAACGGTTCAGGGAGAGAAATATAGATGGAAAAGAAATGAATGAGTACAAAACCAATCGCTAATATAAAAGGTATCCACATAGTCATATAAGCTAGAAAGTACTAGCTATTCCTCCCTTTCAGATGTGTTTAGTTTGAGTGTACACTATATTGAAAAAAATTCCTATTGAAGGATGTGGGGGCAAGCTCATCGAAGGACAATCCTAGAGAAAAAAGCAGATGTAGAGTATGATAAAGAAAAGAATCTACGGGTAAATGAGGGATCTAAAATGATTGAACACGGTCAACTGTCTTACAGCGAAAAAGCATACGAATGGACCGTCATTAGTGAGGCGTCTGAAGAAGAAATCCTTCAATTCTGCATGAATCAGGCTATAACGATGGATGTTTACTCTATCAGTAGAGAAGCAGATATTTCATATTTCAACACGGTCACAACCGATCCCCACCAGCCTCTTCGTGTACTGCATCTTCCTGTTAGAAGGAAGGAATCCTATGGGAAAATGCAGTCGGCTGAATCTACCGCATCGTTTATTTACTCAAATGATCGGCTTATATGTGTGTTAAATGGATTGGATAAAGAGTGGATCATATCTCATCTGGAAAGTGGGAAGATTCCGCACCAGGTGATGCTGGAGACAATCAAACTGCTCTATAACGACATCGAAGAAAGACTCAAACATGTAGAAGTCAACATTGAACACTTGATGTCAGAAGCGAAAGAGAAAGCAAATCGAGAGGTATTGCTCACTCTTACAGACCTTGAGCAGGAACTTGTTTTCTTCTCAAAGCGTATCGACGATTATGATGACACGATCTCTGAGTGGTTGAACGATGACATAGCGATTAAAAATACCTCTGACAGTGAACGGGACATGATTCATCTTAGAATCAAGAAAAGCCAGTTCAATAGTCATCTTTATAAAGAACTGATTGAATCGACCAGTGGACTGCTGTCAGATAGTATAGATAATAAATTGAACAGTATTATGGAGTTTCTGGAATCACTGACCCTTGTTATTTCTATACCCACGCTGGTATTTAGTTTGTTCGGGATGAATACTGGCGGATTGATCGGCAGACACTCTCCTACGGGAACGCTCGTAGTTATACTCGTGTCGATCATACTCGGAGCGATAATGGCTGTTTACCTGAAAAAAAGAGAGTACCTGTAATGAAAAGGGTAAGTGTTGAGAATTAACAGCAGGAACGGTAAAGTAGAAGGAGATAAATAAGAATAAGGAGGAACGACCTATGGATGGAAACAAATTAAGAAAGTCCTCAACAGATCGAATGATATCAGGCGTCTGCGGGGGGATTGCTGAATTCTTTGGCATCTCTTCACTTGCTGTCCGTATTGCATTTATTCTGTTGCCGTCAAATCTGCTTTTATATATAATTCTTGCATTAATTATGCCAGATGATGCTTAACCTAGTTCTATCACACGTTTAAGATCGCCATAAACTAAAAGACTACCCCCTTTGACTCAAATGTTTGAATCGAGTCGAAGGGGGATAGTCTTATTTTATGTGAGGGGGTTATCCATAAATATTACCGTCAGGTCTTGCTAATGATGAAATAGCAGTCAGGTCTTTTTCAGACAATTCAAAGTCAAAGACGGTTAAATTATCTTTTTGACGGACAGGTGAACTTGAACGGGGAATAGGCATGTAGCCATTTTGAACATGCCACCTTAGTATGACTTGACCAATCGACTTGTTGTATTGGTTCCCGATTGTTCTTAAGGTCTCATTATCCAGCAGATCATCAGCCATTCGATTTCCCAAGGGACTCCAGGATTGAGTCAGAATAGAGTGCTCCTTATTTGCTTTCAGCACATCATCCTGGGTGAAATAAGGATGAGTCTGGATCTGATTGATGACCGGCATCACACCTGTTTCATCTTTCAGACGTTTTAACTGATCCGGCTGGAAGTTAGAGACACCGATCGAACGAACTAAGCCCCATTTCTGAGCATCGATCAAAGCCTGCCACGCTTCGACAAACTTGTCCTGTTCTGGATCAGGCCAGTGTATTAAGTATATATCATAGTAATCAAGGCCGGCTCTGAATAAAGATTCCTGAATTGCAGGAACAGCTAAGTCGTAGGAATGATATTTTTCAGGAAGTTTTGATGATATGATCACTTCTTGTCTGGATATGCCACTCTCTTTAACAGCCTTTCCAACCGTTGCCTCATTCTCGTATGCATAAGCTGTATCCAAAAAACGATACCCGTTAGACAAGGCCTGCTTGATCGTCAGCACCCCTTTTGCCCCTTTTAACACATCCGTACCAAAGCCAATAGCCGGCACCTTGAGTCCATCATTTAAAGTATAGTGTACTATATCGTTTGTCATTCAAACACCTGCTCTCAAATTAGTAAGTTTAGTTTACCTCACAATGAAAGCGAAAACAAATGTGGGGCGTAACTGTTACAGTATCAGCAGCAGGGCACCCGTCATCAGTACGAGAGAGATGATAATACTGATAGAGGCCAGAAAACTGGACAGAGCTCGACTGGTCCCGTAAACGATCATATTAATAGTAGAAACAGTTCCGATAGGCGCTAAAGCGACCAGGACTAAAGAGACACGAACAAGTTCTGGTAAGGGTAATAGAAGGAAAAAGACTAAAGCAAGAGCCACACCTAACACATACCGAGTGACCAGCAGCTTCTTCACACGATTGAATGAAACGGAATCAATTGAAATCTCAAGATAAAGACCCACCATGAACATGGATAGAAAAGCATTCCCGCTTGCGAATAATTCAAAAATAGATAAAACACGATCTGACAGGACGATTCCAAGTAAGGCCAGAATAAACATAATAATGTAGGTTGTAAATGATGGGGACTTGAATAACCTGATGATCCGTCTTAAGTAGCCACTATGTTCTCTTTCTTTATGTATCACCTTGTCTACAAGCATGGGAGACCCACCAAACAGCATCAGTGCGTTACCCATGTCAAAACTACCTATATAAGGGATAGCTGCCGGGAAAAATCCCTGAACGAATGGAATCGTAAAGTTCCCGATATTATAGCCAGCCTGACTGAACATCATCAGTGACTGAAGGGGTGCTTCTTTTCTGCGCCAGATAAAGCCCCCTAAGCTGACAAGCATAATATTTGATAAGAGACCGAGTGAAATCATGATGAATAAAATAGGTTCAACCGTGACACCGTTAAACCCTATGATTATTGTGGCAGGGAGTGTCAGGTTAAGAATTATTTTCTGCAAAGCAACACCATCAGTTGACCTGAGAATATGCGCTTTCTTAAATAGATAAGCAATAATAATAACAAGTAAAAATTGAACTGACTGTAGTAAAACTTGAAGCATAATATGTCCTCCTGTTCATTTTCCTGATATAGTATACCATTATCAGCTTTGAATTGTGAAAAGAATCAGAGATAAGACATCGCTAAAAAGCATAATTAGTTTGAATCTCAAAGTAACAATCTGCTATACTATTTCTGAAAAGGGGAAATGTTTATGGAAAAATCGTCGGTAAGGTGGAAAGTCCTTTTAGGGGGCGTTCTGATGCAGTTATGTATAGGAGGCATCTATACGTGGAGCTTGTTTAATCAACCTTTAGTAGACAAGTTCGGCTGGGCAAGAACCGAAGTGTATACTGCGTATTCGCTCATTGTCTTTATTTTTGCCTTCGTCACAATCTTTTCAGGACGACTTCAGGATAAAGTAGGGCCGAGACTGGTCGGAACGATTGGAATGATTTGTTTCAGTACAGGACTCATCATCGTCTCTCAGGCTACAACCCTGATGACACTTTATCTAGGGTATAGTCTGCTGGGAGGCATAGGTGTTGGAATGGTATATGTCTGTCCTTTATCCACAGGGCTTAAATGGTATCCCAGAAAAAAAGGAATGGTTACAGGAATAATTATTGGCGCGTTTGGCCTCGGAGGGTTTATCTTTAACTTTGTCTTATCAGGGTTGATTGCCTCAATAGGCGTATCGCAAACGTTTCTAGTGCAAGGGCTCGTTTATGCAGTAGTTGGGATCAGCGGGGCACAGTTGCTGCGCGTTCCAGAACATGAAGGCGATCACCACGTGTTGGTAAACGAACACGATTTTTCGACAAAAGGCATGCTGAAAACAAAAGCCTTTTACTTACTCTGGATCATGTACTTTACAGGGAGTTTAAGTGGGCTTCTGATTATTGGATTATCTCAGGATATTGCTAGAGATCTAGTAGGGTTATCTCCAAGGATCGCAGGCTACGCTGTAGCGGTAGCTGCTGTGTCGAATGCTTTAGGACGCTTAGGCTGGGGAGCCTTGTCTGATATATTCGGAAGACTTAAAGTGTTTACCTTACTGTTCGGCTTGACTGCTGTTTCAATGGCGGCCTTAAGCCTGGCACCGCTCAATGCTGTAACGTATTATATCCTGCTTGGAATCATAGTCAGCTGTTTCGGTGGATTTCTGGCCACCTTTCCGGCAGTCTGCAGTGATTATTTCGGCTCATACTATTTTGGGTCAAATTACGGATTGTTATACCAGGCGTATGGGATTTCTGCATTAGTAGGGCCATTACTCTTATCCCTCGCTGCAAGAGAAACACAAGCCTTTTTATGGGCCAGCCTACTTGCTTTGTTAGGCTTGACAGTGACATTTTTCGTGAGAGTCCCTCAGCATCAGAATCAAGATTAAGCTTATAAAGGAAGCAGAGGATCACGTGCCTTCAAATACAATCGGAGGGTTTAATTATTCATTACCAGATCGGCTTTTCTCTGTTCAAGCGCTTACATATATGTTATACTTTAGGTGACATAAAGGTAAAGGAGCTTGGGAAGGAGGAGCTGACATGTTATTTACTGAAGTAACAGATGAAAGAGCGAAAGACAAGAAACCGGCTGAAATTTTAGCGATAGTAACAGGGATTGACCATGCGATTATACAATCGGGCGTTCAGGAATATGGCTACGAAATGATACTCGAAAATCCAGCTCTGTTAAAAATTACTGAAGAAGATCAGAACCGTATCAAAGAAGCACGGAAACTTGGCTATCTAGACGTTACTTTATTATAAAAATATACAATAAATGTTATAGAAGTTGCTCATAACGTATGAGCAGCTTCTTTAATTTCAACAGTTGCATATTAGATGTAGTTCGAGATAAATATATGTTACTATAGATAAAACATTTAAAAATGACAAGCGTTATAGAGATGTGTCATAAGCTCACCCTCTCATAACCACCTCAATGACTAGAGGAGGAACTTATATCGAAAAGGAAAAAACTGATACTTCCAGTATTCAACAGGACTATTTATACTGTGAAGATATTATAAAAGAACATTCTAAAAGCTTTTATTTCGCATTCTCAAAATTGCCGAGAGAAAAAGCACAAGCTGTATATGCGATTTATGCGTTTTGTCGTCTAGCTGATGACAGCATCGACGAAGCTGAAACAAGTGAAGAACAAGCGCAGGCATTAACGTTTCTGATTAATGAATTAAACCGTTTTGAAGAGGGAAGAGAAGCGGATCATCCTATCTGGCGGGCATTAAGAGATGTATTCAATCGTTACGACATGTCTATTCAGCCTTTTTACGATCAGCTCGAAGGACAGGCAATGGACTATAAATTTGAACAACCCTGTACAATGGCTGAAGTTGAGGATTATAGTTATTATGTTGCCGGATCTGTCGGGTTGATGCTGTTGCCGATCATTGCGACTGAAAATCACAGAGAACTGGCCGAACCCGCAATATCCTTAGGTGTAGCGATGCAGCTCACCAATATTTTAAGAGATATCGGTGAAGATTATAAAAAAATCAACCGTATTTATCTGCCCGTTGAACTGATGAAGAAATTAAATTATTCAGTAGATGATCTGGCAAAAGATACAATAAATGATGAATTCATAGCTATTTGGGAAAGTATCGCTATTAGGGCAGAGCAGAGGTATCTTGATTTTACTAATGCCCTACACCTGTTCGATAAAGACAGTCAGTTTCCGGTAGCTTTATCCTCACGAGTGTATGCTGGGATTTTAGATGCAGTGCGTCAAAATAATTATGACTGTTTTTCTAAAAAAAATAAAACATCCTTTTTAAAAAAAATGTGTATACTGAGGGAAGTCAAAAGTAAATTTTAAATCAAAATCATTTTCAGAATGAGGCATATTATAATGAATAGAGAATCAGAAACTGAACAATCTACAGTTGTTGTGGTTGGCGGCGGCCTTGGTGGATTATCTGCTGCTATATCATTAGCACAAAAAGGGTATAGTGTATCCCTTTATGAAAAAAACAATCATCTCGGAGGAAAACTCAATCGATTGGAGACAGAGGGATTCGGATTTGATTTAGGCCCGTCGATCCTTACGATGCCCCATATATTCGACAGATTATTTCGTGCGAGCGGAAAGCACATGAGTGATTATGTCTCAATTAAACAGCTACAGTTTGAATGGCGTTCATTTTTTACTGATGGAACACATGTAGATCTCTATAATGATCTTGATGAGATGAAAGAGAAAAACCCAAGTTTGAGTGATAAGGATTTACAGGAATACAGACAGTACTTAACGTATACAAAAAAACTGTACGAGGCAACTAACGAAGGGTATTTTGAGAAAGGACTGGATGATTTAAAGGCAATCATTGATCATCACGGCCTCTTTTCAGCACTTAAAGATTTTGATTACTTTCACACGATGTCTCAAGGCATTGAAAAACGGGTGTCTAATCCGTATTTAAGAGATATGCTGAAGTACTATATTAAATATGTGGGGTCCTCTGCTGAGAATGCTCCAGCTATACTGAATGTTCTGGCTTACGTTCAAAGTCACATGGGTCTATGGTATGTCGATGGAGGCATGCACAAGCTGGCAGAAGGACTGGTCAAGCTGGCAGAAGAAGAAGGGGTCAGTCTCCACACCGGAACAGAAGTGATCTCTATTGAAACGTCTGTGGGCAAAGAGGTCACAGGTGTGGTTCTGGAGTCGGGAGAAAGAGTCCCTGCTGACCGCGTTGTCTCAAATATGGAAGTCATTCCAACGTATGACCGTTTGCTTAAGCTGGATGCCGCTTATACTAAAAAGCTTGAACAGACTTTCGAACCGGCTGCTTCAGGCTTAGTGCTGCATCTGGGAGTGAATAAACTGTACCCACAGTTGGCACACCATAACTTTTTCTTTTCAGGAGACTCAAACAGCAATTATAAAACGGTATTCAATCAAAAAGAACTGCCGGAGGATCCTACGATTTATTTAGTGAACAGCAATAAAACAGATAAGACACAGGCTCCGGAAGGTCATGAGAACATCAAGATCCTTCCCCATATTCCCTATATACAAGATAAACCATTCACTGATGAAGATTACGCCGCTCTTAGAGAACGTGTCCTTATAAAACTGGAAAACATGGGACTGACCGATTTGAGAAAGCACATTGTGGTCGAGGATCAGTGGACACCTGTTGATATTGAAGAAACCTATTATTCGACGCATGGTGCGATTTACGGTGTGGTCTCAGATCGCAAAAAGAACAAAGGATTTAAGTTTCCCAAAAAAAGTGATCAGTTCAGCAATCTTTATTTTGTTGGAGGATCTGTCAACCCAGGTGGCGGCATGCCTATGGTGACATTAAGTGGGCTGCAGGTCACAGATATCATTGTTAATGAAGACAAATAAAACCATTAAAAGAGTGAAGGAAAGGATGAGTGTCAGATGGTCTGGTTTATAATCGGCTTATTCCTTTTTCTCGGTCTGATTAGTGGTTTTTTCTTTTTGTGGAAAATCCCCATCATTCCAAGAACCAATGTGAATCAGAAGACGGCTTCCGTTTCCATTATCATCCCCGCACGTAATGAAGAACAATCCTTGCCTCTGCTGCTGGCATCCATACACGAGCAGACTCTCCGTCCATTGGAGGTTATCGTTGTAGACGATGATTCGTCAGACCGGACGGTGCAAATTGCTGAACAATTTAAGGCAACCGTTTTGTCTACTAAGTCCCATTCCGTTACACCTAAGGGAAAGTCAGCTGCTTGCTGGTTAGGTGCTCAGGCAGCAAAAGGGGACTGGCTGGTGTTTCTTGATTCAGATACTTACTTTGTACATAATGATGCGTTACGAGCGATTGCTTCTGTTTTTGTGACTAATAAAGAAAACGGGCTGCTTTCGATTCAGCCTTACCATGAAATAAAACAATTCTATGAAACCCTTTCAGTCGTTTTGAATGTCATGGTCATGGCCGGTCTTAACCGATTCAGTCTATTTAGAGATAAGCTCCCTCATAGAGGAGCATTTGGTCCCTTTTTACTAACTACCCGAAAACAATACATGCAAACGGGAGGGCATTACGCCATTCTGGACAGCCATATGGATGATATTGAATTAGCTAAGCTTTACAAAAAGAAAAAGTGGCCAGTAAACGTATATGGCGGCCAGGGTTCGATCCATTTCAGAATGTTCCCGGAAGGGGTTAGACAATTAGTCAACGGCTGGACGAAAAGTCTGATTCATGGGGCTAAAGGGACCCACTTGCTGGTGCATATCAGCATCGGTTTGTGGATAACAGGCAGTTTTCTCACAGCCATTCTTCTCATCCGATCCGCAGTTCCCTTTGAACCTGAAGTCTTTTTCATTGCTTTGGCTGTGTATGCTGGGTACTGTGTACAGTTCAGGTGGCTGATGAATAAGGTGGGGAGTTTCCCTGTCTGGACTATGATTATACCCGTCATATCTATTACTGCCTTTTTGGTGCTGTATGCCTGGGCTGTCATCCAGGTAAATTTCCTGAAAAAAGTGAAATGGAGAGACAGAGAAATCAAGACTTAGATGAGGTGAAAGAAGTGAGACTTGTAATGCTTAATATATTCATATGGCTTTTCTTCCATCTAAGTATATCACTTGGATTATTAAAGCTGCCCTATAGCTGGTTTGATGAGTCACATCAGCTGAACCGCTTATTTATAAAAAGACCTTTCGAGAAAGAGGGTAAGCTGTGGCGTCAGACCTTTAAGGTCCATAAATGGAAGGATATACTGCCGGACGGGGCTTCTCTATTTAACACAGGGTACAAAAAAAAGAAACTTCCTGAAGCACAGATAGATTCACTTGAAGTGTTCATCAAAGAAACCAAACGAGCAGAGCTGACCCATGTCTTACTGCTTTTTCCAGCCCCTTTATTTTATTTGTGGAACCCACTCTGGGCAGGACACCTCATGATAGTGTATGCACTCGCAGTCAATGTGCCGTTCATCATCATTCAGCGGTATAATCGGATACGTTTAGGTAAAATCGTTCATTTGCTGAGGAAAAAATCAGGCTGACTTTATATAGAATCCATGTTACTATTAAAAAGTAAGTAAATGAGTGAGGAGTGTATAGATGTTTAAGATAGATAACGAGATGGCTTGTGGGTACGCACAACTGAATGTCAGTCATTTAGACCAAATGAAAGAGTATTACGCTGAAAAAATAGGACTGGCTATTTTAAAAGAAGATGAACTGCAGGTTGACCTGGGGATAAAAGAAACGGGGACTGTCTTGATAGTCCTAAAAAAAGTGGCCACACAAGAGACAGGGAGTTTAAAAGCGGGGCTGTTTCACACAGCATTTCTTCTGCCGACAAGAAGAGATTTAGGCAACTGTGTGTTTTCACTTTTAAACAAAGACGTACCGATTGGTGGGGCGTCCGATCATGGTTACAGCGAAGCCATTTATTTGCAGGATCCTGAAGGTAACGGGATAGAAATTTACCGCGACAAACCTAGGGATGAATGGACAATAAATGAGGATGGAACGATTCCGGGAGTTACAGAAGAAATGGATGCAGAGGGTGTGTTACAAAGCAGAGATGAAGAGCCCACGGGCAGACTTCCTGAAGGGACTGTAATTGGCCACATGCATCTATCTGTCAGTGATCTGGATGAGACAGAGGCCTTTTATAGAGAAACACTTGGATTGAGCTTGAAATACACCTATGGCACACAGGCGCGTTTTCTTGCAGGGGGATCATACCATCACCATATAGGAATCAATACATGGGCCGGAAAAGGTCTCCCTATACGTGAACGGGAAGATCTTGGACTTAGTGAGTTTTCTATAAACCTGTCTTCCAAAACAGCATTAAAAAAACTGACTGACCAGTTAAGCAGTAGAGGATATGACATTGATGCTGAAGCAGACTCTCTCACATTAACTGACCCAAATGGGATTCAAGTTATAGTCAGGTATTTAGACAAGTAACAGATTATAAGAAGACGGCTCATTACTCTTTAAAGAATGACCGTCTTTTTTGCTTATTGTCTTAATTATGGATAGTGAGAAATACTATCATTCTCATTTGACTCTCTTTTCTATTTTATAAGTCGAGACTGTGCTATCTTTAGGGTAGAAGTTAAACAGATAGGGTGATATAGAGATGTCAGCTTTATTAAAAAACAATAAACCTATGATGCTCACTATTATTAGTGGGGGTCTAATAATGATCGGCGGGTTATTTATGTATTGGGATCTTGCGCCTGTCGATGCGCTTGTCTTTTTAGTCTCCTTTTTAATTGGGGGGTATTACCAGGGAAAAGAAGGCATTACGGAACTGGTGAAGGACAAAACATTAAATGTGGATATTCTGATGATATTAGCAGCCATAGGGGCCTCTGTTATCGGGTACTGGCTGGAGGGAGCACTTTTAATCTTTATTTTTTCACTCAGTGGGTCACTTGAAGTGTATACGACTAATAAAAGTACCGATGCAATTTCAAGTTTGATGCAGCTGACTCCTGATACAGCCTTAAGGGTAAAGGAAGATGGATCGACCGAAGAAGTGAGTACGGAACAATTATCCATTCATGATACAGTGATGGTTCCAAAAGGATCCGCTATCCCAATCGATGGCATCCTGCTAAGTGACTATGCTTTGATTGATGAGTCAGCGATATCCGGAGAATCGATTCCCGTCAACAAGTCGAAAGGCAGTGAAGTCATCGGAGGGACATTAAATGTCACCAATGCTATTACAATGGAAGTATCGACTGATTATGGGGACACATTATTTGCTAAAATCATCCGTCTTGTAGACGAAGCTCAAGGCACACCATCTAAAACAGCAACTTTGATCCATTCGATCGAGACTAAATATGTCAAAATCGTTCTGATCTTTGTTCCGGTAATGATTCTCTTTTTTCAGTATGGATTAAACTGGGGCTTTAATGAAAGCTTTTATAGAGGAATGGTCCTGCTAACGGTGGCTTCTCCGTGTGCTTTAATGGCATCAGCCAGTCCGGCCACGTTATCAGCTATCTCCAATGGCGCCAAAAAAGGAGTCTTATATAAAGGGGGCTCCTTTCTCGAGAATTTCAGTACAGTGAATGCGATAGCTTTTGACAAGACAGGAACATTGACCGAAGGCCGACCAAAAGTCACGTACGAAAGATTTGATTCAAAAGGTGATGAAGGAAAGATTAAGGCAGCTGTTGTTCAGATGGAAAGGGCATCCTCTCACCCCCTTGCTCGAGCTGTTGTAGAGTATTATCAATCGGTCGCTTTTGAAGAGGCTGATTTACTGTCTTCTATTAATGAGGTCGAAGGAAATGGTTTGGAAGGCTTCAGTGGGGCGGATCATTGGAAAATCGGCAAAAAAGAATTTGTCGTGAGAGATGAGTCCGATAGGCTTGCAGCAGAGGCGCTTGAAAAGCAAAAAGAAGGAAAAACCGTGCTCTATATTTCATTAAATGGAGCACTAAGAGGATTTGTAGCCCTTCAGGATATTCCTGCGCCGGGAGCAAAAGAAGTGGTTGACTATTTCAAAGCTCAGGGGATTTATACGATCATGATCACAGGTGATAATGAGGCTACAGGTCAGTCGATCGGTTCAATGATAGGAGTCGATGAAGTAAAAGCCAACTGCCTTCCAGATAAAAAAGCAAAACTGATTCTGGAATTGAAAGAAAAGTATGGCACGATTGTTATGGTAGGCGATGGCATCAATGATGCACCAGCGCTGGCGAATGCGTCTATTGGTATTGCAATGGGGGCAGGAACGGACTTGGCAATGGAATCGGCAGATGTCGTGCTGGTCAAAAACGATCTGGGGCAATTGCCGTACAGTCATCAGCTGTCTAAACGGTTGAACAAAATCATTCTTCAGAATGTTGTGTTCTCAATCAGCGTTATCCTTTTCCTGATTACAGTTAACGTGCTGCAGTTGATCAACCTGCCTTTAGGGGTGATTGGACATGAGGGAAGCACGATCTTAGTCATCTTGAATGGATTAAGGTTACTTAAACCTTTAAAAATAATTTAATATGAAAAGAGGAACAGAAAATGTCAATGTATGAAACAGAAGTCATCACCATTGATGGGAATGCGACAGATTTATCAGAGTATAAAGATAACTGGCTCCTTATTGTCAACACCGCAAGTAAATGTGGGTTAGTCAATCAGCTGGAAGGCCTCGAATACCTATATAAAAAATACAAAGATAAAGGATTAATTGTTTTAGGGTTTCCCTGTGACCAGTTTATGGGCCAGGAGCCTTTAAACAGTGAGGGAATAAAACAATTTTGTTCAATGAATTTCAATGTGACGTTTCCATTATTTGAAAAAATCAAAGTCAATGGCTCTGGGGCTCATCCTCTATTCCAGCACCTCAAGAGAGAAACAGGAGGAAAATCAGTTAAATGGAATTTTACAAAGTTTCTGATTAATCCTGAAGATGAATCAGTCATCCGTTTTGCACCAGTGACCACACCAGATAAAATTGAAAAAGAGCTGATACACTGTCTTGGTGATAATTAATACAAAATATTTAACGTAACAAAAGTAATAAAAAAACAAAAAAAGTGATAAAAATCACAATAGATAAAACGCTGTATAAGCCATTATATAGCGTTTTTTTATTTTTGTTTTCACAACATTAGAAAGTTCTTCTCAAATTATAATTGACATATTAATGAAACATGATATGATTAATGTGAATTAAATCACAACTAAAAAGTAGGAGGAACAAATTATGGTAAAGTGGAACAGACTATTATTAATCACAGCAAGCATGGGGTTACTAGCTGCTTGTGGTAACGGAGACGACTCTGCAACAGAAGATGAAACGGTTGATGAAACTGGAGAAGTCGTTGAAGAGAGCAATGAAGAAACAGAAGAAGGGTCTGATGTAACAACCGGAGCAACTCAAAGCAGAGTCAGCGATGAAGAGTCACTTCTGGAAGGCATTTCAGATGAGGGAGCATGGATCGTTATTTTTGAAGATAACGTTTCTTCAGATGAAGAACTAGTTTTAACTGGCGGATTCGAAAATAATGATGGCGAATCTGAACGTAAACTGGCATTGTACGAACAAGATGCTGACCGTAACGTAACGGGTACATTTACATTAAGCGCACCAAGTTTAACTATTGAACAAGAAAACACGCGATTACAGTACGGAACATTCGAAGGTGACGTTTATGTAGAAGCAGAAGGATTCCGCTTACTAGGTGGCACAATCGATGGAGACTTGATTTTCGCAAGTGAAGAATTACAAGACTCAGCTGAGATCGATGAAGATGCTACTATCACTGGTGAAACACGCGTAGACGGTGAAGCATCTGATAATGGTGAAACTGCAGATGCTACTACTGGAGCAACTCAATCAGTAGTAAACGATGAAGATTCCTTACTCGAAGGATTATCTAATGAAGGTGGATGGATCGTTATCTTCCAGGACGACGTTTCATCTGATGAAGAATTGGTAATGGTAGATGGGTTTGAAAACAACAATGGTGAAGTCGAACGTAAACTGGCATTATATGAGCAAGATGCTGACCGTAACGTAACAGGAACATTTACATTAAGCGCACCAAGCATTACTATTCAAAATGAAAATACTCGCCTGCAGTATGGAACTTTCGAAGGTGATGTATACGTAGAAGCGAACGGATTCAAACTACTTGGTGGAACAATTGATGGCGACTTGATTTTTGCAAGTGAAGAATTTGAAGAGTCAGCAGAAATTGATGACGACGCAACAATCACTGGTGAAACACGCGTAGATTAATTAAAAAAACTAAATAAAGGACCAGCACAGAAAGTCTGTGCTGGTCCTTTATTTTTCAGAAAGCATGCATTCTACTTGATTAAGGCGAATTAAATGGGTTACCCTTAAGTTAATCCGTTTTTAAGTGATAAGGGGTACGCTTGTGGAATCTACCTTCCTAAGTGGAATTAATAAGTGAATTGAGTCGACAAGCAACGTGTGAAGCCCCCTAACTGAAAATGAACGGTTTTCTGAGTGAGCGTTTCTGAAAGAATAAATTAAAATCAACTTAAGTCACTAGTCGAGCTAAGTTAATAACATATTTTTGTCACCAAATCACAATCTCGCTAGTTTATAAAAAAGAGATGAAATTATATTTATTTGCAATTTTATGGTTAAAATTTTTTAAAAAGATGGGATTTAAGAACATTAAAATACTATTAGAGTTAAGTAAAATAATTCTATTGAGTGCATTTGTTGACTACTTCACAAATGTGATATATAGTATACTATAGTAATGAATAGGAGAAGAACTGTCCGGAATGTTTATTCTCTCCATCTTCTCCGTTCATTCTATGTACACAATAAAATTTCCATCAGGAAAGGTAAGGGATAATTATGGAATTTTTGAAAAAGAAATTAGCAGCAGGTGCTGCAGTAATCGCTCTTGGAGGATTTTTAGCAGCATGTGAGTCAGATGATGACGCAGCTGAAGATATGGAAATCGTTGACGAAGGCGAAGAAACAGAAGAAGCAGAAGGTGAAGATGTAGTAACTGCTGCATCTATTACTGATAACGCTGATGAAGTCGTTGCTTCATTAAGCACTGAAGGAAACTGGATCACAGCTATTACAGCTGACGTTGCAATCGACGAAGATGTAACAGTTGCAGGAACTTTCCACAACCAGGATGACGAAGATCAGGATGAGTACCGTAAATTAGCATTATACGCTCAAGATGACGATCGTAATGTTACTGATGAGTACACTCTATCAGTTGGAACGATGACAGTTGAATCTCCAAACTTCCGTATTCAAGAAGGAACATTAGACGGAGACGTTTATGTTGACGCTGAAGGATTCGAATTATACAACGCTACTGTAACAGGTAACGTTACATTTGCTTCTGAAGACTTAATGGATGCTGCATTAATGGACGAAGGAACTGTTGAAGGCGAAGTAAGCGTAGACGAATAATCACGTCCTACAATTGAATAACCACCTGCGGACACGGGAGACAACAGGTTATTTACTCATATTACCTAAAAAGGGGGCAGCTCTTGTACTTAATTGTACACAGAGCTGCTTTTTTATTTGTGTCTTTTTTTCAACGCCAAATGAATGACTAACAAAAACACACTTAGATTAGTGTGTTACTGTGTGTCGAAATTTACAGTTTTATTGTATACTATGAATGACTCACTAAGTTAAACTCAACGTATTAAAGGAGGTGTGCCCATTGAATAGAAAAGATAGGATTCTTCGATTTGTCAAAGAAGCAAGTGACCAGTTTTCTAAAAGAGAAATCGATATGGGCATGGGAATCACCACTAAAGATGTAGCAGATGAACTAAATATTTTAAGAAGCAACGTCTCTAAGGATTTAAATCACCTAGTAAGAGAAGGCGAACTGAAAAAAATCGACGGACGCCCTGTTCGTTTTGTATCTATTGAAGCAGTCAGGCATCAGCCCTTGACCTCTCATGTGCCTAGCTATAAAGAGAAGCAGCCTGTTCAAAAAGGGGTGACTCAAGAAGTCTTTGATTATTCTTACAAGGAAACCAAGGATATTTTCCAGTCGATCATTGGGTCAAATGGAAGTATGAAAAACGCAGTAGATCAGGCTAAAGCTGCGGTATTATATCCGCCTAAAGGATTAAATACACTCATTACGGGTCCGACCGGTTCTGGGAAGTCGTTCTTCGCTCATGCAATGTTTCGTTTTGCGCAATCTCATGAACTGATCGATTCCGAACAAGAATTAATGGTGTTTAATTGTGCCGATTATGCCAACAACCCTGAGCTGCTGATGAGTTATTTATTTGGGTATGCCAAAGGTGCATTTACGGGTGCTGCTAGTGAAAAAGAAGGCATGATTCAGCAGGCGGATAAAGGCATGCTGTTTTTAGATGAAGTGCATCGCCTGCCTCCAGAAGGTCAGGAAATGATTTTCTATTTCATGGATACCGGGAAATACAGTCGTCTAGGGGAAACAGGCAAGAGTCGAGAAGCCAATGTAAGAATCGTGTGTGCGACGACTGAAGATCCTAAATCAACATTCCTGGATACCTTTATGAGACGTATTCCAATCAACATTCATATGCCGTCATTCAAAGAGCGACCTGTAAGTGAACAGCTGGATTTACTAAAACTACTGACGGGCCTTGAAGCCAACCGTATTCAGCGAAAAATCACACTGACTGAAGATGTTGTCAAGGGGTTACTCGCAAGCGTCGGGTACGGAAACGTGGGGCAGTTAAAATCCACGATACAGCTGGTTTGTGCACGAGGATTCATGAATCAGTTGAACAAAGAAGAAATCAGTCTGACCATTAAGGATATACCGGACAGCATTCAATCGCATCTGGTCGGCTTATCATCCAACCGTCGGGAACAGATGGAAATGTCGAACTATCTGGAAGCGAAAATAACAGTGAATCCTAACGAACCATTTTATAAAATGGAGATGGATTCGTACGAGCTGCCGTACAATATTTATGACATTATTGGCGATAAAGCCACATTACTCGAAGCTGAAGGGCTCGATCAGGATTCGATCAATCAGTACATTTCCACAGATATCAATGTTCACTTGAAATCCTTTTACCGCAATCACGGCTTTTCTTTACAGACGGAGTCAAAACTGGCGGATGTCGTGAACAAAGAAGTGATAGAGTTTGCTCATCAGATGGTATCTGTGGTTGAAGAAGCTTTGGGATCAGGGTTCAAACAGAATTTTATATATGCGATCAGCCTGCATATAAGCTCATTGTTAAATAAAATAAACAGCGGAAAAGAAAGAAAGATGAACAGCCGTATTCGGGAAATGGCTATGAATTACGGAAAAGAATTCGAAGTTGCTTCTGAAATAAAAGAAAAAATTGGAGAGTTTTTCCAAGTAAGCATTCCTGAGAATGAAGTGTATTATCTGACGGTATTACTAGTGTCATTGAAAGAAGAACAGTCTGCCGGACAGGTGGGAGTGGTTATTGCGACACACGGGAACTCCACTGCCAGCAGTATGGCCAGGGTGGCTGAAGAACTGCTAGATACAAGTGGCGTCAGCTCAGTTGATATGCCTTTGGATATGTCTCCTACTGTTGTTTATGAGCGAATCAAACAGGCTGTTGTTGAAGTGAATCAGGGAAGCGGCGTACTGCTTCTGGTAGACATGGGATCTTTGGCTACCTTCGAGTCCGCTCTAGAAAAAGATACAGGAGTACTCGTGCGGTCGATCGATATGGTCTCCACTCCTATGGTACTGGAAGCGGTCAGAAAGGCCTCCTTAGTCGATGCTGATCTAGATCTCCTTCATGAATCACTGATGAAATTCAGCGGGTACTCAAGAGAACTACCTAAAGAACCTGTTGTCGAAAAGAAAATGGCAACTAAGCCTCCAATCGTACTTGCAGTATGTGCCAGCGGAGAAGGAACGGCCAGAAAAATCAAAGAAATTATTGAAAAACCCTTAAGGCAAGGGGACAAAGTAATGGTGGAAGTGAAGACATGTTCTGTCGCAGATATGGACTCCAAGATCGAAGAGTGGCAGAAGCATTATTCAATCATTGCCACGACAGGTATAATCGATCCTAAACTGACAGCCCCCTTTATCCCGCTTGAACGCTTTATCGAGGGAGAACCTAAAAAGTTACTTGATGCAATCATTAATGAAACGACTGTGTATACAGCCGATATTATTGCAAATGAAGAAAAAGCGAAAGAAATGGTATTCTCTTTCCTTGAAGAGAACTACACTTTTCTTAATCCTAAAAAAGTATTTCAACCGTTGTGGGATTTTGCTGATACCTGTGCGTTACTTCAGAAAAACAGTTCTGAAGAGTACGCGTTTCATATCAATCTGATTCTGCATATGGCAGGTGTGATAGAACGTCTGATACACCAAGACAGCTTAAGTGACCCTCAGCTTGATGTCGATGAGAAATACAGTAGTTTAGGCAAAGAGGTGGAGAAGGTGATCAGACAGTTCGAGAAAAAATTAAGCATTACTATTCCAGCTGAAGAATATAGTTACATTTTATACTTCATCAATAAAGATGAAGGAGATATAGAAGAAATCGATACACTATTTGATATTTAAGGATTAAAAACACACTAATCGACACACTCTTTTAGTGTGTTTTTATAGTGTGTCGTCAGAAACGTTGATATGACAACATTCATCAGACAGAAAACTTGGCACGCTTCTTGCTTATATAGATTAGAAGAGAAAAACAACACGCTGCACCATTTTTTCTCACTATATAATTGAAAGGAGAGTGACTGTATATAGAGGAGGGGTAAATAGAGATGGATATCAGGTTACTGCGTATCGACGACCGGTTAATACATGGTCAGGTAGCCACAACATGGGCAAAATCAACAGGAATCAGCCGTATTATAGTCGTAAGTGATCAAGTTGCTGCAAGTCCGCTGCAAAAATTACTTCTAAAACAGGCTGCTCCCCCTGAAATAAAAGCTCATGTCATTTCCGTATCTAAGCTGGCCGAAATTGCAGGGCATCCTTTAATGAATGATGTGAAAGTCATGCTGCTGTTCACAAATCCCGCTGATGTCATGGAAAGTTATAGAAATGGAATCAGATTTGATGAAGTGAATATTGGTGGAATGAAGTTCACTGAAGGGAAGCAGATGGTCACCCATTTTGTTTCAGTTGACCAGGAGGATATTGAGGCCTTTCAATATTTAGATGCACAAGGAATAGAGTTGGAAATAAGGAAAGTCCCGAGTGATCGAAAACAGTTAGTCATGGATGTTTTGAAAAAAGGGAATTTTTTGTAAGAAAGATCATAATAAATAGCGGCAGTCCGCTAGTAGTAGGAGGGAAATAAATGGTAGGAATTATATTAGCAAGCCATGGCGAGTTTGCTGAAGGAATTTTACAGTCAGGTTCTATGATCGTAGGAGAACAGGAAAATGTAAAAGCAGTCACGTTACTTCCAAGTGAAGGTCCGGATGATATTCGCAGAAAAATGGAAAAAGCTATTGCATCATTTGATACAGATGAAGTATTGTTCTTAGTTGATTTATGGGGAGGTACTCCATTCAATCAGGCAAATACATTGTTCGAAGACAAGAAAGACAAATGGGCAATTGTTGCAGGACTTAACTTACCCATGTTGATTGAATCATTCACAGCACGTTTCTCAATGGACACAGCACATGATATTGCAGCATCATTGATTGATGTCGCTAAAGACAGTGTTAAGGTGAGACCAGAAAGCTTGCAGCCTGCTGAAACTAAAGCAGCAGCAGTTTCAGATGAGCCGAACAGCCCATTACCAGAAGGAACAGTCGTAGGAACAGGGAAAATAGACATTCGTCTAGCACGTATCGATTCAAGACTTTTGCATGGTCAAGTGGCTACTGCATGGTCTAAAGACGTTAACCCTACACGTATTATTGTTGTTTCTGATGAAGTAGCGAAAGATGATTTACGTAAATCATTGATCACTCAAGCATCACCACCAGGAATCAAAGCTAACGTTGTTCCAATCGATAAAATGATTGAAGTCTGGAACGATCCTCGTTTCGGTAAAACAAGCGCATTGCTGTTATTTGAAAATCCAACAGACGCATTACGTGTAATTGAAGGCGGAGTTGAACTTGAAGAAGTCAACGTTGGGTCTATGGCTCACTCAGAAGGTAAAGTCATGATCAATAACGTGTTATCTGTTGATGAAAAAGACGTTGAAGCATTCAAGAAAATGAAAGATCACGGCGTAACATTTGATGTAAGAAAAGTACCCGCAGATCAGCGTAAAGATATGTGGAACTTATTGAAAAAAACAAAGTACGTTAATTAAGAAACTTATCAAGGAGGGAAAATAAATATGGACATCATTACAATTGTATTGGTCATTTTTGTAGCATTTTTAGCCGGTATGGAAGGGATTTTAGACCAATTCCAATTCCATCAGCCGATTGTGGCATGTACGTTAATTGGTTTGGCAGCAGGGAACCCAATGCAGGGATTATTACTAGGAGGAACACTTCAGTTAATAGCATTAGGTTGGATGAACATCGGAGCTGCAGTTGCACCAGATGCGGCACTTGCTTCTATTGCATCAGCTATTTTAGTCGTTTATTACGGAGCAGGTATTTCAGAAGGTATCGCATTAGCTATTCCTCTAGCTATTGCAGGACAAGTATTAACAATCTTTGTTCGTACAATTACAGTAGGGATTGCTCACGCAGCAGATAAAAAAGCGACTGAAGGATCATTTAAAGCTGTCGAATTTTATCATATCGGTGCCTTAATGCTTCAGGGATTACGTATCGCTATCCCAGCAGCAATTATTTTATCTGTACCACCAGAATTTGTAACAGACGCTTTGAATGCTATTCCAGCATGGTTAACAGGTGGACTGGCAGTTGCCGGTGGAATGATCGTTGCCGTTGGTTATGCAATGGTTATCAACATGATGGCTACACCTAAGTTATGGTTATTCTTCGCTTTAGGATTTGCGTTATCAGCAATCGGCGAATTAAACTTGATCGCTATGGGTATCATCGGTGTTGTATTAGCACTATTATACCTACAATTTGCACCAGAATTTAATCAAGGTGGAGGCGGAGGCGGCGGAAGCTCCTCAAACGGCGACCCACTTGATGATATTCTGAATGACTACTAAAAAGGAGCGTTGATTAAACATGGCTGAAGAAAATAAAAATAAATACAGATTAACAAAAAAAGATCGATTACATGTATTTTGGAGAAGTCAGTTCCTGCAAGCTTCATGGAACTTTGAACGTATGCAGAACATTGGCTGGGCTTATGCAATGATTCCCGCATTGAAAAAATTATATACAACTAAAGAAGACCGTGCATTGGCTTTAAAACGTCACTTGGAATTCTTTAATACACACCCATATCTTGCAGCACCCGTACTGGGTGTAACGTTAACTCTTGAAGAAGAGAAAGCAGGCGGAGAAGATATCGATAATGCCGCTATTCAAGGGGTTAAAATTGGTATGATGGGTCCTCTTGCTGGTGTTGGTGACCCGATTTTCTGGGGAACAATCAGACCGGTACTTGGTGCCTTCGCAGCATCTTTAGCATTAAGCGGAAGCTGGTTAGGTCCAATCATCTTCTTCCTGGCTTGGAATATTATCCGTATGGCATTCTTGTGGTATTCTCAGGAATTGGGATATGTACAAGGGGGTAACATCACTCAGAACTTAGCTGGTGGATTGATGCAGAAATTAACTCAAGGCGCATCTGTTTTAGGGATGTTTATCTTGGGAGTATTGGTTCCAAGGTGGACTAATATGAACTTCCCGCTGGTACTCAGTCGAGTAGATGTAGCTGAGAATGAAATGGTCAACTTCGGTGCGATTTCAGAAGCAGCTAACGAAGGCGTTCTTTCAGGCGATATGCTTCGTAATGTTGTACATGAAATCCAATCAGGCATGAGTATTGATCCTGTACAAGTCACAACTTTACAGAATACTCTGGATGATTTGATTCCTGGACTTGCACCATTACTACTGACTCTAGCTTGTATCTGGTTATTACGTCGTAAAGTTAGCCCAATCACTATTATTGCTGGCTTGTTCGTAATCGGAACACTTGCATATGTAGCAGGTATTTTAGGATAATAAATAACTACCCCCGCAATCATCACTTACCTTTGATGATTGCGGGGGTTTCTTTGCGTATGTTCTTAGATCACGAGACATATCTGGAAGAAATGACCTCCAGATGATTTTGAAGAAAGCCAAACAGGCCACACACTGCCCAGTATATGCCGGCAACCAGGATATACATCGTCATAAAATCATGTTCTCTTCCTCCCACTATTCTGGCATTCTGAAACACTTCATTTACGGTGATCATAGCGGCAAGTGAGGTTCCTTTTATAATATCCAGCATCACATTACTTAGTGGAGGGATAGCAATACGTATGGCTTGAGGTAAAATAATCGATCCCATCGTTACTTTATAGTTTAATCCCAGTGCTTTTGCTGCCTCCCACTGTCCTTTATCCACAGAATAGAGTGATGAACGGAAAATTTCAGATATATAAGCTGCAGAATTAAGGCTGAAGCATATCACAGCAGAAGTTAGTGCGCCTAATTGTATCCCTGCAAAGGGGAGTCCAAAATAGATTAGGAACAAAAAGACTAGTGCCGGTGTCCCGCGCATGAAGGAAATATAGGTACGTGCTGTCCACTGAAGAACGGGGTTCGACGACATACGCATCAAGGCAAGACCGAAGCCCAGAATAATACCTAACAAGGTACTGATCAGAGCAATACCTAAAGTGTACGGCAACCCCCTGAGCAGAAAGGGAAGAGACTCCCAGGCTAGTTCCGGATTAAATATATACTGCCATTGAATGGATCTCATGGATCAATCCTCGATTTCATAAGTGGGGATATCCAGGTCCTGTTCGACCGTGACATCTTCACCATAGTAAAAAGTTTCAGACAGTTCACTTAAGGTCCCATCATCGTGCATATCTTCCAGCGTATCATCAATCATTTCTGTTAACACATCATTGCCCAATTTCATAGAAAAATTGGTGTAACTTGGATTGAAAAACAATCCATCATTTATCTGAACAGGTATATCGGGAAGAGCAGATAGAGCCATAGTCTGACCGTAATAGTCATTGACAATTAAATCTGTCCGCTCATTGGCCACATCCCATAAATACTGGTCATTCGTTACATTATCATAGATGACCAATTCTGCTCCAAAGGTCTCCGCAATTTTCATGTATGTAGTCGTAGCTGCACCAGCCGCCCGCTTTCCATCCAAATCTTCCATTGTTTCAATCCCCGACTGATCATCTTCTCGGACAATCATAGACATGAAGCTGTACTTATAGGGAATCGAATAGTTATACTTGTCAGCATTCTCACCGGCGTGGCTTATACTCAATGCTGCAATGTCGATCTGCTCGCTGTTTAGGGACGTCAGCATGCCATCCACATTCATCTCTGTAAAATCGATTTCCAGTTCCAGGCGTTGGCCTATTTCTTTTAAAATCTCTACCTCAAAGCCTGTTAACTCATTCGTTTCAGCATCATGATAGGAGTTGGGGAAATAGGTTCCTGAAGTGGCTGCTCTCAGCACCCCGTTCTCCTGAATCTCTGCCCATCTATCCTCCGGTGTGTCAGTTGCTCCCGTTGTATCCGTACTGCACGCGGACATAAGCACGGCCGCCCCAGCAAGTAATGTTGTCCATTTTATTCGTTGACTGATCATAATGTATCCTCTCCTTTTCTGAAAAAGTGTAACAGGGCTCACATACAGTCGTCAAAATAATCGGACATCAGCACATATGAAAGGTCTGTCGAGCAAGTAACAAACCCTGCTGTTTCGCTTGTTTCGGTAAAAGATAAAAAACATTATTGTTCTTATAGACTGCTCCTACACTAGTTCAGAGAGATGTCGTAATGGTTAGAGAGTCTGGTGATACAAGGATAAAAACAAGAAAAGTAAATAAAGAAACGTATCAGTGCAATTTTTTCAATGATTCTCCATCATATTTGTAGTGAAAACTTTATGAACTGCTATACTTTATATGGATATTAATTAATAGTGTATTAGCGAAAGGAGAGACAGATGATCCATCATATTAACCGAAAAGAAGATGGGCTTTACTTTGCAGAACTGATCAAAAAAGGAGACGTGTCCTCGCAGGAACTGATCGAACGCTCTTTTAGTGTGATCGAAGAGCAGAATCCGTTGCTCAATGCTGTGATTCATACACGTAAGGAAAAGGCACTGAAAGAAGCCGGCAAAAAGGGTTGGAATGGAAAACCGTTTGGAGGAGTCCCGATTTTGCTTAAAGAACTAGGGCAAAATCTGAAAGGAGAGCCCGCTACTGCTGGCTCACGTCTATTTAGAAATGTAACTGCACAACAGACCAGTCATTTTGTCAGTCAGCTCCTGAAGGCAGGGTTTATTCCTATTGGATCGACCAATGTTCCAGAATTTGGTTTTACCAACATTACTCACTCTGAATTGTATGGGCCGGCACGTAATCCTTTTAATGCTGAGTTCAGTGCTGGTGGGTCCAGCGGAGGGGCGTCGGCTGCGGTCGCATCAGGAATGGTACCAATTGCTGGAGCTAGTGACGGAGGTGGATCGATTCGTATTCCAGCCTCATTCACAGGGTTGATTGGACTGAAACCCACTAGAGGAAGAACACCGGTGGGGCCTGGGAGTGGGAGAAACTGGCAAGGTGCGGCCATCAGTTTTGCATTAACTAAATCGATTCGCGACACTGCGGCAATGATGGATGCCATGCAGATCATTCAACCGGCAGCCGCTTTTCAGACACCATTATTTAACGAAGGGTACCTGAACTATATCAAGCAACCCCTTGAGCGACCGTTCACCTTTTCATTTTCTCTCGATTCGCCTGTTCACACAAAGGTCAGTGCTGATGCGAAATGTGCTGTGGAGAAAGTAGTGAAATGGCTTGAAGAATCAGGTTATAAGGTTTCTGAAGCAGCCCCTGATACAGACGGAGTCGAACTGATGCGTGCATACTATACAATGAATGCGGGAGAAACTGCAGCGATGTTTTCAACTATTGAAAAGAGTATGGGACGTCCTGTAGAGGAAACCGATGTTGAACTGCTGACATGGGTTTTATATCTGGCAGGCAAAAAAACAAGTGCAGCCGACTATTCAAATGCTATCAGTCAGTGGGATGCTGCAGCAGAGAAGGCCGATCAGTTTCATAAGGAAGTCGATCTCCTGATTCAGCCAGCCACGGCGGAAACTGCACCATCCGTCGATCGGGTATACTGGAAAGACGACTTTATAGCTAAAATGAAACAAGTAGAGTCCATGAGTTCTAAAGCCCAGCAGGATCTGATCTGGGATATGTGGGAAGAGAGTTTATCACTCACACCGTTTACACAGCAGTCTAATTTAACTGGACAGCCTTCAATTAGTCTACCCGTTCACTTGAGCGAAGAAGGGCTGCCTATTGGGGTGCAGATAACAGCTCCAAAAGGAAAAGAACATTGGTTGCTTAAAATCGGAGAGCTGATGGAACGGGACGGTCTGTTCATATAAAGGTTCAGATTTCTCCCTTACTTACATTTTCTTAGAGAATGATCTGCCAGGTTATGTGTAATTATTTCCACAAACTGTCGAGTACTAAACTATTTACTGGAAGAATAATGCGACTCCATGTGTAAGTCTAAAATTAAGTATGACTGTACTAGAAATAAAGTGTTGAGTCCTACAGTAATGAAGAGAAGTGTAGCACTCGGTTGAAATTGTCTGCCGAGACCGCCTCAACTACTGCTATTAAAGCGTGCTCGACCAGAAGTAAAGGAGTGAGTGCTACAGTAATGAATAGAAGTGTAGCACTCGGCTGAAATTGTCTGCCGAGACCGACTCAACTACTGCTATTAAAGCGTGCTCTACCAGAAGTAAAGGAGTGAGTGCTACACAAATGAAGAGAAGTGTAGCACTCGGTTGAGAAACATCCGGCGAGTCCTACCTAACTGCCGCTATTAAAGCGTGCTCGACCAGAAGTAAAGGAGTGAGTGCTACACAAATGAAGAGAAGTGTAGCACTCGGTTGAGATACATCTGCCGAGTCCTAAGTAACTATCGCCGTTATAGCGCGATCAACCGTAAGCCCATGAATAGTCCGACAGCTAAGAAAAAAACGGCAAATAATCTCTTAAGGGCACTAGATAAATCAAAAGCGGGACTTGAACTATTAAAAATAGTCAGGCCCCGTTTCTGTTTGTTCGAGATAATAAGTGCCGAATAATGAACAAAAGGAAAATGACAGCAAGGTTTCCTTGCTGTCATTCAATCGGTGTGCTTCCGTTCAGTGGATGAAGGAATATTCAGCTTCTTTCTGTATTTTGTGACCCCTCTTCTTGATAAGGTCACACCGGATTCTGTCAACTTATCAGAAAGCAGCTGATCGGATAAAGGTTTTGCTTTGTTTTCGTTCTCGATAAGAGAAATGAGGTGTCTTTCTACCTGATGCTGTGAGTCCCCACTTGATGATCGACGGGACAAGAAAGTTTTCAATTCGTAAGTACCTGTCTTCGTTTGGATATAAGAGTCTCTGACTGCCCGACTCACCGTGGATTCATTCAATTGCAGTTCCTGGGCTAAATCATTCAGCTGTAGAGAAACTAATCCATTTTTACTGTCAGCGAAGAACTTATACTGATGCTTGGCGATGGCTGCTCCAACGCGCAGGATCGTTTCTTTCCTCTTCTCCAGACCAGCTTGAAGATTCTCATACTCTTTTTTCTTTTCTTCTATATACTGATCGATTGTCTGGTCATTCTTCTCTTTCAATTCAGTATAGTAAGAAGAATTAAAAGAGAGGAGGGGCGTTTTATATTTAGTCTCTTTCAATGTCATTTCCCCATCTTCAAAAATGATACTCAATTCTGGAAGGATAAAAGGGGTATAACTCGGCTGAAACGCATCAGCAGGATGAGGTGAAAGTGTCTGGACAAACTCAAGGACCTCTTTCACTTCGGCTTCAGAAATTGAATAAATTTCAGCTAGCTGTTTCCATTTTCGGTGAGATAATCTGTCAAAATTTTCCTCGAGAATGATATAGGCAGTTGGGGGTGAAAAATCGATGCGTTCGGTCTGCAGCATCAGACATTCCTGTAATGAACGGGCACCGATACCAGGAGGATCAAGCTGCTGGAGTAAAGTGAGGGCATCCAGGACTTGGACAGAGGAGGCTCCAGTTTCTGCTGCAGCCTCGTCTATATCTTTTGTCACATACCCTTTGTGATCCAGCTGGTTGATCCACCAGAAAATAAGTTCTCTCAAATAGGTGGGACGGTAAAGCAACTCTACTTGTTCTTTTAAATACTCGTATAAAGACTGCTGGCTGGTAGCTGTCTCTTCAATAACAGCTGAACTGTTCTTCAAGGCTCTTTGAATGAGCTGATTTTCAGATTCTGGTAAGTCCACTAATGGATTTCCGACAATTAAATTGTTTAAAAAAGTGGATAATTCTAATCTGTTCAATTGCAGTAACTGAACATTCTGAACGAGATGTGGAATGTAGGTCTGTTTTTGTTTTTGAGATAAATGCTGTCCGGGTTTAAAGGCCATCTCCATCACATCCTTTCTATAGATATTTTACCACAAACGGCATTTTATATTTAATTTGTAAATTCTTATGATATACTTAAGGAAAATTAATATAGTCACAGGAGGAAACCAATGATTTTTGAGGAATATACGTATGAACGCCCGGAGTACGATTTGTACAAAAAAGATTTTCTGCACCTGGTAGATATCTTAAATGAGGCAGATTCAGTGGAAGCCGTTAAGCAGGCAATTGATGATGTGTCAGAATTGACAGCCTCACTTGACACGATGTCCACACTGGCATCGATCCGTAACTCGATCAATACGAAAGATGAGTTTTACGACGAGGAAGATAAATACTGGAATGAATACTCTCCATTGTTCCAGGAACTGAGCACAACTTATTATAAAGCAATCATGAACTCGCCATACCTGGATGAGTTGAAGGATTTCTATCCGCGCACATTTTTCCAGAATATGCAGTTCGAATTGGATTCATTCGACTCAAAAGTCATAGACCTGCTTCAAAAAGAGAATCAGCTGAGCAGTGACTATCAGAAACTTATAGCCTCAGCAGAAGTGGATTATGATGGCAAAAAACTGACACTTTCTCAATTTGGACCTTATTTAGAGTCCACAGAACGGGAGACACGAAAATCAGCATCAGATGCACAGTGGAGCTTTTTCGAAGAAAATGAAGCGAAACTGGATGACCTCTATGACGAACTGGTTCAAGTGAGAGATACAATAGCGAAAAAACTGGGCTATAAAGATTTTGTGGAGCTTGGTTATGTGCGCATGAAGCGCTTTGACTACGATAGAGACATGGTCGAAGTCTACAGAAAACAAGTGCTTGACTATGTCGTGCCAGTGACTCAAAAACTGGCGAAACGACAGGCTGATCGTATCGGAATCACAGATATGAAGCACTATGATACTTCACTCCAATTCTTGAATGGCAACCCGACACCTCAAGGCGATCCGGATTATATAATCGAGAACGGACTTAAAATGTATCATGAATTAAGTGATGAAACAGCTGAATTTATCGACTTTTTGTTTGATAAAAACTTAGTTGATCTCCTTTCTAAAGAAGGAAAAGCGGGTGGAGGGTATTGTACGTATATCCCTGATTATAAATCGCCATTCATTTTTGCCAACTTTAATGGAACATCAGGAGATATCGATGTTCTGACGCATGAAGCAGGACACGCTTTCCAGGTGTATCAGTCAAGATGGATCAAACAGCCTGAGATCGTCTTCCCGACATTCGAAACGTGTGAGATCCACTCAATGAGTATGGAATTTTTCACTTACCCATGGATGGAGCTTTTCTTTAAAGAACAGACGGAAAAATACAAATTTGATCATTTAAGTGGAGCCATCAGATTCCTTCCATACGGCGTACTGGTCGACCACTTCCAGCATGAAGTGTATGAGAATCCTGAATGGTCAGCAGATAAACGCAAAGCAGTCTGGCGCGAATTAGAGAAACAGTATCTTCCTGAAAGAGATTTTTCTGAGAATTCCTTCCTTGATAAAGGGACATTCTGGTTCAGACAGGGACATATATTTGGGATGCCGTTTTATTATATCGATTACACACTGGCTCAAGTATGTGCGCTTCAATTCTGGAAACGAGCAATCGTGGACAAAGATGAACAGGCGTGGAGTGATTATCTGGCTATCTGTAAGGCGGGAGGAACGCAAAGCTTCCTGGAAACTGTAGCAACGGCTAAGTTACGTTCACCATTTGAAGAAGGCTCTCTAGAAGGAGTCGTTAAAACGATAGATGAGGCACTCGAAGCAGTAGACGATAAAGCATTATAATCTGCACATAAACTAATCCCTCTGAGGAACAAGTAAAGACGGTCAGTAACCTGGCTGTCCACTTGTTCTCCAGAGGGATTTTGTGTTGTGTCAATCAATTAAAAAGAAGAATCCAACTCATCGTTTCGTTTGTCTAAAGAATCGAGTGTCTCCTTGTTGTGTTCTACGATTGTAGTCAAATCGCTCAATTCATTTTCTATTTGATCGATCAACTGACGTGCAGTATTTAATGAAGTATCAAGCTCAGCAGTGTCTTCTGTAAAGAAGCCGTGAAGCATCCAGGGTGAGGGCAAATCAAAGGGATGACCTGCAGGTAAGGATGCCGCTTCTTCTTCAGTCAGATCCATCCAAATACGTGAAGAGGTCCCATTGGCTTTTCGTTTATTGAATTCTTGAGACATAGTCTCGAATAAGCCAGGCTGATCAGAAAAATCTGACCAAGGATAAACCACATGCAGATACTTATCTCCTTTTTCTTCTTCCCACATGAAAACAACACGAGTATTGGTCTGGTTTTTAAAGCAGATCATCTGGTCGAGTTTATCTTCAGTAAACAAAGATGGACGAGCGGGGAACGGATAGTACGCTTCAAAAGGAAAAACCGACTTCTCAAATGATGGGTTTAAGTAGGTCTTGTCGATCCAGTGTCTCTTTTCCTGATTACTTTCGACTCGTTCCCAAGGGTCATCATTGGTTACTAAAACGTCCAAATCATCTGCCTGAGCTGCATAAAGGGTGATGACATGAGGGACACTGATTTTCTGTAATACCTTCTGGGCAGCTTTGTTATGTCGTTCAGTATTTGCACCGACCCATTTCACAGAAGAGGTGTCTTTCGCTTTATTTAAAATATACTCGGTAATTTTTGTTCCATATCCGTTCTTTCTGTAACGCTTATCACTTCTCAAGCGACCGAGCATGGCAAATTCTCCTGCGAAAAGGGTATACCCGGCGACAGCTACTAAAGTGTCGTCTTCAAACAATCCAAATAAGGCATTTCCATTGACTGATAAACGGTCGAAGACTTTAAGCATATAATCGTCCTTCAGTCCTGTTTCCATGGTTTTATACAACTCAAAATCGTTAGCTGTTAATGGTCTAAATGACAAACTCACTCAGTTTCCTCCTTAAGTCTCTTAATCGCTCCAATGCGGAACCCTTCATAGCAGTACCCTTGTTTTATATACATCTCTTTAGGACTATCTTCTGCATCTGCAGCCAGGATCACTTTTTTGTCAGAATTAAAAGCCGCTGACATGACAGCAGACTGGAGAGTTCCGGCGATTCTTGCGCCTCTATAGTCAGGGAGTGTAAATAAATCATCGATTTCGATCGTTTGTGACTGCTCAATAGTAATACAGCAGCCTACTGGAATAGAATTCAAATAAGCTAATCTAAGGGTGACTGCTGAATCGTCAAAAATGAGATCATAGAAGGACTGTTTCTTTTCTGCAAAAGACTTTGAGCTTTCAAGATCTTCCACATAATTAATCGCTTTGAATGTCTGAAGAGTTGACGAATCGACTGTTTCTATAACCACGTCTTTATTGGGTGTTCCCTTGAAAGCCTGGGGAGTGATTGAGTAAAGTTCTAACTTCTCAAGGCCATATGCTTCTTGACTCAAGTAATCAAGCGTACGTAGAAGGATACCTTGATCCTGTGGCCAGATAAATTTGACATGAGTGAGTGAATAATCAAGAGAAAACTGCCAGTGCATGTCTTCAATCAATTTAAATTCCTCAACGGAAGGAGAATACAAGAGCTCGAAAAAATTCGAATCGTAACGGAAAAGGGCATTCGGATTATAGTACTGAATAAAAAAATCATTCTGATCGAGTGGCGCACTGTAGGTGTAAAGCGTATTGAAATTCAATTAAGGAACCGTCCTTTCTTATCTCTACTAGAATATCAAATTACCCTAGAATTGAAAAGCAAGAGAGACCACCAGGGGAAATGTAAATTAATTACAAGCAAAAGAATAAACTTCCAAAAAAAGCTACAATCATCCCACCTTTGACGCATTTATTTTATAGGAAATGATTAACTTTCCAAGATTATTCAGAATTTACCAATATGGATAGCGCTTACACGTTTAGGCCGAGTTAATAGGTGAGGAGTATTTGTCACTTATTGTTCACTAGTTGAACGGCTGATAACAATCGTTATAAATTGAATAATTCGTAAAAAGGCTATCATATCAACGTTCAAGGCCGTTCCGATTAGTCAAAATTCCGCCATACAATACAGTTATGTAACAAAGTGGGATAGTTTTTGTCATACGATTTAAAAATTACAGCCTTCTTCCCCGTGTTATGATTTCATTAGTGCTTCGAACGGACGGTGAAATATAAACGTTCCTGCGATTGAACAATAGACGAAGCCCTTACTAAATTATAAAATGAACTATTAAATTTTCTAGAATTTAAACAGAAACGGATGGTTATCATATTGAATAAAAAACGAATCTTAACACTTTTAGCAGCGGCTGTTATGGCAGCACCGACCTTTAGTGCAATAAATGTAGAAGCCTCTTCTCAAAAACTGAGAGAGCTTGAACAACAGCAACAGGAATTAAATGAAAAGTCTAACCAGTTGGATGGCGAAATTTCAAATAGAGAACAGAACATGCAGTCTTTAGACGAAGAGAAAAAACAACTGGAAGCTGAAGTTGCTGAACTGCAGCAAAACATCGATGTATTAGTCACACAAATCGATGAGCAGACTAAAGAAATTGAACGCATCGAAAAAGAAATCGAACGTTTAAATGAAGAAATCGAACAACTGATTGAACAGATTGCACGACGTAATGATCAGCTGGAATCTCAGGCACGATCAGTACAAACACATGCAAATCCTGCTGACATAGTAGATATGATGATGTCGGCTGAAAGTTTGTCTGATTTGATTGGACGTATCGGAGTAGTCAGTCAGCTCGTTTCTGCTAACCAGAACATTATGCAGGCTCAACTCGATGATCAGTTACAATTAGAAGAAAATGAAGCACAGGTTGTAGCGGAACAAGAAGAAATGGAAAACGTTAAAGCTCAAATGGAAGTCAGCCGTAACAATTTAGTCACTCAGCGAGTAGCGCTGGATGATAAAATTATTGAAGTAGCTGAACGGTTTAACATGAATGAAAAAGAAAAAAATTCATTCATTAATGAACAGACGATTGTAGCGGAACGTGCAAGCAACTTGAGCAAAGAAATGAGAGCAGAACAACAGCGTATTATTGAAGCAGAGCGTAAAAGACAAGAAGAAATAAGAATTGCTGAAGAAAAAAGAAGAGCAGAAGCAGAAGCCCGTGCAGTAGCTGAGGCAAAAGCAGAAGCAAAAGCAAGAGCACAAGCTGAGGCAGAAGCAGCAGCTGAATCAAGAAGAGCACAGGCAAATGCCAGAGCAGCAGCTGAGAAAAAAGAACAGCAGGCTCAAACGTCTTCAACTAATAACAGTTCAAGCAAATCGAATAATTCTAGCAACTCAAATAATTCAAACAATTCTAGTAACTCAAACAACTCAGGAAACGCAGCACAAGCAAGCACTGGTTGGATTCGTCCGGCAAGTGGACGTAATACGTCACCATTTGGTTACCGTACACACCCTGTACATGGCGGAAGAGCCTTCCACAGCGGTCTGGATATTGCGGGTAGCGGACCTATCAGAGCTTCAAGAGCAGGAACGGTTACTACAGCAGCATACAACGGAAGTTTAGGATACTATGTTGTGATTAATCATGGTGATGGGTATTCATCAATGTACGCTCACATGACACCTAACTTAAGCGTGGCACCTGGACAACAAGTATCACAAGGTCAGCAAATCGGAATCATGGGAACGACTGGAACATCTACAGGTGTTCACTTGCACTTTGAAGTACACCGCAATGGCTCACCGGTTAACCCTCAAAACTACATCAATTAAGACCATACGATTGAGAGAAAGAGTAAAATCTTTCTCTCTCTTTTTTTTGCCTGTGGTATAGTAGAAGTATGAAAAAGTCGGAGGAATGAAAATGAACAGGATAGAATCAACGCAAAATAATCAAGTTAAAGAGTGGAAAAAATTACTGACTCGTAAAGGAAGAAAAAAACAGAACAAATACATCATCGAAGGCGAACATTTAGTAGAGGAAGCAATCAAAGCGGGTGCTCCGATCGAAACGATCCTTGTTAGAGAAGACAAGTGGAGTGCTTATAGTGAATACGATGAGGAACTGACTATCCTTATTTCTGAAGAAATCAGTCTTTTATTAACCGATACAGTAACTGATCAGGGTGTTTTTGCTGTACTGAAGATGGATGAGGAACAGGAAAAAATCACGGGGAATAAACCTGTGTTACTTTTAGATGAGGTTCAGGATCCAGGTAATTTAGGAACATTGATACGCTCAGCAGATGCAGCAGGTTTTGAGGGAGTCATCATAGGAAAAGGGTCTGTTGATTTATACAATTCAAAAGCATTGCGTTCAGCTCAGGGAAGCCATTTTCACTTGACGGTCCTGCATGATGATCTATCCGTGTGGATCGAACGGTTCAAAGCAAAAGAAATAGCTGTTTATGGAACAGCACTGGATGAACGGGCAGTCTCGTATCATCAAATCAAGCCTGCGGATACCTTTGCATTAATAGTGGGGAATGAAGGGAATGGAGTAGATCCAAAAATTCTTGAGACGACGACGGAAAATCTTTACATTCCTATAAAAGGACAGGCTGAATCTCTCAACGTTGCTATTGCTGCAAGTATCCTGATGTTCACCTTATATAAGTAAAGCAATTATGACAAATTTGACACATTCGCTATGAAAACGTTTTAAAGTAATGTTTCATCCTTTTATTCTGTTTTGATTAGGAGTAAGATATGTACTGGACAGTCGATAAGGCAGTCTTTTATTTTATCCTCTTACTTTTTAAACTAACATACAATAAAGGAGACGTTCGATGGAATTTGTTCGTTCAATTTGGGAAAATGACAAAGACTATATGGCGTTGGTTGAAGACTTATTAGAAGACGAAAACCTACTTAAATTAGATGATATTGTTCATCACCATTACACTACACGCTTGATTCACTCAATCTATGTATCTTATGTGAGCTATAGAATAGCAAAACGGTTCAACTTAAATGAACGTGCAGTTGCCCGTGCTGGAATTCTTCATGATTTCTTCCACGAAGGCAGAGAAGAAATTGCTGCACTGAAACAGGGATCACATAACTTTGTTCACCCTAAAATAGCTATTAAAAACGCAGAAACCCTTACAGAATTAAGCGAACTTGAAAAGGATATTATCTTAAAGCATATGTTCCTGACTACAGTTGGCGTGGGTGTTCCTAAGTATAAAGAGAGCATGATCGTTACCTGTGTGGATAAATACTGCGCAATCAGTGAAGTGTCCACACCATTAAGAATGAGAGTTAAAGGAAAAGTATCAGAGTGGGGCATGAAATTAAGAGTCGTCCACGCTTGATCACCAAATATAAGTCATTAAAATAAACTGTTTCTTTTTAAGTGGGAATATCACTTAAATGGAAACAGTTTTTTTGTGTCTGCGGATCACGTAAAGAAAAAACGAAGCTGAGCATTACACCCAGGCTTCGTTACATTATTGATCATATGAGCTGATAAAATTTTTTACTCGCTGATTTCATCTGAAGTAAGTGAGACTTTCTGAGGTTTTAACTTATCTCTCAGCACGCCTGCGCTAACGGCAGTCAGTGGAATCGATAAAATCAAGCCGATGCTTCCTGCTAAAGCTCTGATGACCTCAGTAGCAATGATGTCCATATTGATTATACTAATGAAAGGTTCCTGGTAAGCAGTAAATAGTAACAATATGGGAATGAGACTCCCTATATAAGCTAAAATCAGTGTATTAGCCATGGTACCCATAATATCTTTACCCACATTCATCCCTGCTAAAATCAGTTTCTTTGTGGAGATGCTGGGATCGACGAGTCGAATCTCTTCCATTGCGGAAGCGATAGACATGCCTACATCCATTACCGCACCTAGTGCTCCCATAATGATACCAGCAAATAATAATCCGCCGAAGTTAAAGTCAACATCTTGTGGAATATACATAAGCATCATGGATTCCTGACTTGAAAGACCCGTCAAATTGATTTGACCACCGACGACATACGCTATTAAACCGGCTATGAATACACCACCCAGGACGCCAATGATTGCTGCATAAGATTTAATATTTCTACCGCCTACTAACAAGATCGTAGTGACAGTAATGATGAATGAAATACCTATTGTGAGCAGAATGGGACTATATCCGGCTAATAAACCTGGGATCAGTACTCTCAATAATAGGAAAAGGGTCAAGCCTAAAGTGAAAATGGTTTTTATTCCTTTTTTCCCTCCGAGCAGAACAAGTAAAGCTAGAAAAATACCTAAGACGATGTAAATATGAAAATCGCGTAAGAATTCGACTACATGAACTTCTGTCTGTCCTTGAAGCTCAATGGTATTCACCAGCACTCTGTCACCGGGAGATAAATCGAAGTCGTAACTCGGATTTCCTGTGACTGTGTTGATGGCTTCAATTTCTTCGCCTCTTTGATCTCCAGATAAAAAGACGATTCTGACAGCCAAGGTTTCCGAATAAAAATCATCTGAGTTGACGGGTCCAGAAGGCTCTTCAACTTCCAGGACTCGTGCTCTCTCGATTTGATCGGTGGTTTCATCATAAGGTTCCTCATCAAAGTCGTCGAACTCTTCAAACTCTTCAAAATCATCAAAGTCTTGAGAATAGTCTGAGGACAGTGATTCATCTCCGGATTCAACTGAATCAGGGGAGTCGTCTGCATGTGCTGTAATCGTAAAAGAAAGCATCATCATGCTCAGCAAAAACATGAATGCCAGTAATCGTTTGTTCATTATATACTCTCCTCATGTATAGTGTAGGTTGTTTTTAACAGGTTAAAAACAAATAAAAAGAGCCTCTTCTGAAAAAAATGTGTGCTATACCCACATGTCAGTAGATGCCTCAATGTGACCTAGTATAACATGAATTAAACACAGGACAGAGAGCGATTAGGTGACAGAAAAGTTAAATCGATGTGTCAGGATATAATTTAAAAGGGAAGTATAAACAAAAAAAAGGATACCTGACCATCAACTGGATAGGTATCCTTACTGAAACTTTTAAGCTGTCACATACATGTGTACTCTTACCCGTTTACTATGGTGCCACCATTGACGTGAATCGTCTGACCCGTAACATAGCTTGAGTCACTAGATGCTAAATACACATAAGCAGGGGCTAGTTCAAAGGCTTCTCCTGGCCTGCCTAATGCCCCTCCTCCAAAATCATCATAGGAAATGCCTAAAGTGGCAGGGATAAGAGGTGTCCAGATAGGTCCAGGGGCGACCGCATTAACTCTAATTTTTTTCTGAACAAATTCACTATTTTGCGATAACGAACGTGTAAATGAGACAATGGCTCCTTTTGTAGCAGAGTAATCCAGTAAACTGGGAGAACCCTTGTAGGCAGTAATGGAGGATGAGTTGATGATTGTTCCTTCATCAGCCATATAAGGAAAAATTTCTCTGGACCAATTGATTATCGAAAATATATTAGTACGGAATGTCCGATCAAGTTGAGCTGCATCTATTTCTAAAATACTGTCTTGTGGATGCTGTTCAGCAGCATTGTTGACTAGAGTATGAATGGGTCCCCAAGCATCGTAAACTGTTTTTAATGTAAGAGAAGTGAATGTCTCGTCAGCAACATCTCCAGCAAAAGCGAGACAGTTGACACCGAGCTCTTCTATTCTTGTTTTTGCGGACTGAAGGTCATCATTATCTTCAAGGTCAACAAGAGCGACATTGGCGCCTTCTTTAGCAAAAGCCACTGCAATGGCCAGGCCTATACCGCTGTCTGAACCAGTAACGATGGTATTGAACCCGTTCATTTTACCTGCAGTTTTATATTGATCACTTTCGATTTTAGGTTTACGCTCTGCATCTTTACTCTTATCAGAAAGGACATAATCATCTTTCGGTGATTGAGAGTCTATCGTTTCTTTGTCAGTCATAGGATACTTCCTTCCAGTTGTTGATGTCTAATTTAACGGCCATGACATTGACTCATACAAATTTAGTTAAATGGGATCATTGATAAGCAGTTCATTTTCGGTTAAATCAATGACTTTCAGGCGGTTGTCTTCCTTAACAAAAATAGACTTGAAGACTTGTTCGGAATCTTCAACAAAAATAATGACACGATTTCCACCATTATCAGTCACCAAATAGGCATCGTATTGTTCAGGATTGAAAACATTCTGTTCATTGAATTCCTCGTATTGAGATAAATCATCGATTGGTTCTGCACTATCCAGCTCCTCATCGCTGACAGGTTGAAGATCTTCTTCAGAGACCACGGCCTCTGATGGGTCATCATCAAGTTCGGCTTCCTCTTCTTGAGTGTCGATGTCTTCATCAGTATCGTCGACTTCACCGATTTCTTCAGTATCCTCCAGGTCATCTTCGCCTGAATCTGTATCAGTATCGTTAGTCTGGCAAGCAGCTAATGTAGATGAAGCAACAAGTAAAGCTAATAGTTTTTTTATATCCATAGTGTCTCCTCCTAGAATGCATTTATAATCAGGTTCACTTATAAGTATAGCCAAAGATTTAAGACTGTACAAAAATAATGACTGGAAAAAGAGAATTGAAAATATAATCTCAATGGAAGAAGTATTGCTTGAAGTGAAGGTGAACATTCGTTATGATTAATAAGGAAATTAAATAACCTTGTTAGGTGAGGCTCCCATATGGAGAAACGCTACTGCCCAGAAATGTCCAAAGACGCCAATGGGTCAGCAAGAATCTTCGGATGAAGGGGATTTTTAATGTAGCTGAGATCGTCTCTATGCCATATGAAGCTGAAGCTCAACGACAGAGGTGTATATGAAGATGAATTCTGTTTTCATGTTCTTTACACGCTCATTTTAGCGTGTTTTTTTTATTTATAAATTAAACGCATAGATTAGGTTATCATCAAAAACTGTTTCGGAGGTGAGGCGGATTGGATTCAGTTCCCTTGTGTATAAATAATGGAATATCTCAGATAGCAAATGATAGTTGTTCGCCAAACCATAAGACTGAAAAGGATGATCACAAATGAAATTAATGAAAAGCACGAAACAAAAAACGTACGACCAGATTTTTCTGGCTGCTAAAAATAATGATCGGGAAAAATTCAGAGAATTATTCCTGAGACTTCACGATCGAGATCAGCACGAAGTCTTTCATTTACTTTATCCGGAAAAGAAACGCAAGATTTCAGAATTCCTTTCACCAGAAGAATTTGCTGAAATTTTTGAGTGGATGGAAACGGAAGATCAGGAAGATGCAGTCCATTACTTGCCTGATGAATACATGGCCCAGGTCTTCAATTTTATGGCCGCGGATGATGTCGCCCATTTCCTGACTGAGAGTGATGAAACGGATAATCAGACGTTACTTGCTATGATGGATGATGAAGAAAGTAAACGAGTTCAGGAACTCTTGTCTTATGCTCCTGAAACAGCCGGTTCCATCATGACTAAAGAGTTTATCGCGATCCATTACAAACAGACATTGTCAGAAGTCATTGAGCAGCTAAGACAAATTGGACGCGAAGCTGAAACAATCTACTACTTATATGTAGTAGATGAAAAAGAAAAACTGGTAGGGGTTCTATCATTAAGAGATCTGCTTCTTTCACCAGAAACAGAAACAGTGGAAAATATCATGTTCACACAAGTGGTATCTGTTGTCATTGATAAAGACCAGGAACAAGTTGCCCGTATCATCCAGGATTATGATTTGCTGGCTATTCCAGTATTAGATCATAACGGCACGATGCAGGGGATCGTAACGGTCGATGATGTCATGGACGTTCTGGAAGAAGAGGTCACAGAAGACTTTAACGAATTTGCTGCGATCAAGCGTAGCGATGATGACCGTAAAACTAAAGTATCTGCTTTTAAAACAGCCAAGTCCAGAACGCCATGGATCGTCATCCTTCTCTTTTTAGGTATGATTACTGGGGGCTTGATTGGTGCATTTGAAGAAACATTAGAGTCAGTGGTTTTACTGGCGGCCTTTATTCCCATGATCATGGATACTGCAGGGAATGTAGGGACACAGGCCCTAGCGGTAGCGGTTCGTAATCTGAATATCGATGATGACAGAGACAAAGACAGCTTCTTTCAGACGGTTAGAAGTGAATTAGGTGCGGGCATGATGATGGGTCTTGTTGCTGCTGTTGTACTGATTGGAATAGTATTAGTCGTCTATGGTAACCCTGTACTCGCCTTTATTATTAGTGTATCAATGTTTATCACCGTTAGTGTGTCAACGGTTATTGGAACAGTCATTCCGGTCATTATCAATAAATTCAAAATCGACCCGGCTGTCGCATCCGGTCCATTCATCACAACCATCAATGACTCAATGGGCTTGCTTATTTACTTTTCAATCGCTACTCTACTGCTTGAACGACTTTAAGAGGTGTCACAGAATTGTGAACAAAATCTTAAACTTCCAAAAAATAAGTATGGCTTCTACACTTTTGTTTGGTATAATGGTATACTGAAAGACGTGAAAGAAGAGGTGACAATATATGATCGAAATGACTCATACAAAAGATTTAGAATCTGAGAAAATCATTTGTCCCAGATTTGAACAGACATTCGCGATATTAGGTAAAAAATGGACTGGATTAATCATTGATGTATTGTTGGATGGACCTCGACGTTTTAAAGATCTCTCTCAATCGATACCAGGTGTCAGTGACCGTGTCTTAGTCGAGCGTTTAAAAGAATTGGAAAAAGAAGCAATTGTAACGAGAGACTTAGATGAAACGTGTGATATCCGTTCAGGTTATCGATTAACTGAAAAAGGCAAAGCCTTAAAAAGTGTAATGAATGAAGTGCAGGATTGGGCAGATCACTGGATTTGCGATTCTGAAAATAAATAATGTAAAACAATTGATGAAAAAGAGTACAGTATTTAATCAGTTTTAGAGAACAATGCCATGGCTGGAAGCATTGACTGAAAGGATTCTGGAAGTTCACTTTCATCGTTTCCTTTGACATGTACTTGTGGTCAAAGAAGAAGTTAGGCCAGGAAACTGGTCTCGGTATGCGCCGTTATGCAGAAGTGCAAAAGTCTGACTTTTGAACAAGGGTGGTACCGCGTGATGACCTCGTCCCTCTATTGGGATGGGGTCTTTTTGCGTTTTAAAACAGAAAATAGAGGAGAGAATAAGTATGGGAATCGAAGAACAATTAACTACGGTTTTAGCTAAGGCAGTCATTGAAACCAATGCAGCCGAATCCGTCAAAGAACTTGAAGCAATAAGAGTAAGCTATTTAGGGAAAAAAGGGGAAATCACCAGTGTACTTAAAGGGGTAAAAGATATTGACCCCAAAGAGAGACCCATTATCGGTAAAAAAGCGAATGAAGTGAGAGATGAGCTAACAGCGTTACTGTCGCATAAAAAAGAACGACTGGAAAAAGAGGCGCTGGAGCGTCAGCTTGAGAACGAAACCATTGATGTCACACTTCCAGGTAAACAAGTATCTAAAGGTCAGACACATGTACTGACTCAAATCATGGAAGACATTGAGGATCTGTTTCTCGGGATGGGATACCAGATTATAGAAGGAAACGAAGTCGAGTCAGATTATTATAACTTTGAGCGTGTTAATTTACCTCAAAATCACCCGGCAAGAGATATGCAGGATACATTTTATATCACACCAGACGTGCTGCTGCGTACGCATACGTCCCCTATTCAGGCACGCACTTTAGAAAGTCATGATTTTTCTAAAGGGCCATTAAAAATGATCAGTCCAGGTAAAGTTTACCGAAGAGACACCGATGATGCGACTCACTCACACCAGTTCCATCAGATCGAAGGCATGGTCATCGCTGAAAATATCACGATGGCTGACTTAAAAGGAACTTTGGAACTGCTTGCCAAGAAAATGTTTGGTGAGGACCGTGAAATCAGATTGCGTCCAAGTTATTTCCCATTTACTGAACCTTCTGTCGAAGTCGATGTCAGCTGCTTCAAGTGTGGAGGCAAAGGGTGTAACGTCTGTAAAGGAACAGGATGGATCGAAATTCTGGGAGCAGGAATGACACATCCGAACGTTCTGGAAATGTCAGGCGTGGATTCTTCTAAATACAGCGGCTTTGCTTTTGGTCTAGGACCAGACCGTATTGCCATGCTGAAATATGGGGTTGATGATATCAGGAATTTCTATCTGAACGATCAGCGCTTCTTACAACAATTCAAAAGGAAAGGGTAGATAAATATGAAAGTATCATACAACTGGTTAAGTGAATCATTAGATTTATCAGCAGTGTCTCCTGAAGACCTGGCTGAACAAATCACCCTTACAGGGATCGAGGTAGATAGCGTAAGCGAGCCTGCTAAAGAACTGAAACAAATTGTTGTCGGAAACGTTTTGACAGCGGACAGAATGGAAGATTCAGACCATTTGAACATCACAACAGTAGACGTCGGGGAAGAAGACCCTGTTCAAATCGTCTGTGGGGCACCAAATGTTAAAGCGGGACAGAAAGTAGTGGTTGCTTTACCTGGCGCTCGATTGGCAAATGGAATGAAAATCAAGAAAAGTAAACTGAGAGGCGTCATCTCAAATGGAATGATCTGTTCTCTGGATGAACTGGGGTTCTCTGATTCTGTTATTCCTAAACATTCTGAAGACGGTATTTATGTGCTGCCTCAGGATGCTGAAACAGGAGCCGATGCATTACCTTATCTCGGGCTTGATGACGCGTTCATCGAACTGGACATCACCCCAAACCGTGCAGATGCTTTAAGTATGCGCGGAGTCGCTTTTGAAGCGGGTGCGATCCTCAGCCAGACACCCAAATTTACCGGTGTTAATTTGAACGAAGAGACCTCAGATTCAATTGAAAACTATATTAACGTCTCAGTTGAAAATACTGATGACAATTCTGTTTACAAAATGCGTGTCATCAAAGATTTAGTGGTCACGGAAAGTCCTCTGTGGCTGCAGCGTAAACTGATGCATGCCGGTATTCGTCCAATCGATGCTGTTGTGGATGTAACCAACTATATCATGCTTGAATATGGTCAACCGCTGCATGCCTTTGACTACGATACGTTGGACTCTAAAGACATACTAGTCAGACGTGCAAAAGGATCAGAAACCCTTGTGACATTAGACGGTCAAAAACGTGAATTGAATCAGGACAACTTAGTGATCACTAACGGAAGAGTACCTGTAGCGCTTGCGGGAGTTATGGGGGGAGAAAATACCCATGTCACTGCACACACTAAGACTGTAGCCCTGGAATCCGCAGTGTTTGAGTCAAGCCTGATTCGAAAAACTGCGCAGTCACTGAATTTGAGAAGTGAATCCAGTTCGAGATTTGAAAAAGGATTAAATAGAGAAACGGTTCAGCAGGCACTTGATCATGCGGCGGCTTTGATTGCTTCATTAGGAAATGGACAAGTCGTTTCCGGAACGGCTCAAATCGAATCGGAACAGCCTGTCTATCAGAAAGTGACCACATCTGCTGATAAAATCAATAGAAGCTTAGGTACAGACATGACAGTACATGACTTGGAAAGCATCTTTGACCGCTTAGGATTCGAAAGCAGTGTGACAACGGAGCTTGTAGAAGTAACCGTCCCTCCTAGACGATGGGATATTACGATCGAAGCAGACATTATCGAAGAAGTGGCGCGAATACATGGGTATCATAAATTGCCTTCAACCCTTCCTCATAGTGAATCAGTACCAGGAGAGTTGACGTACGCTCAAAAAATCACGCGTTATACACGACACTTTATGGAAAGCTGCGGACTTGGACAAGCAATCAGTTATGCACTGACGACGACTGAAAAAGCTAAGGCGTTTGCCTATTCAGGCAAAGAGCCCGTTGAACTGGACTGGCCGATGAGTGAAGAACATAAAGCACTGAGACAAAGCCTGGTCAGTGGCTTACTGGATAATGTTCAATACAATGTAGCGCGACAATCCAAAAATGTGTCCTTATTTGAAATAGGGCGTGTCTTCAATCAGACGGACTCAACTTTACCGAGCGAAACCACTCATGTTGCTGGAGTAATGACTGGAGCATTAGTTGAAAACAGCTGGCAGGAATCTCATGTTGAGGTGGATTATTTTGCTGTAAAAGGCATCATAGACGAGTGGTTCGATACCTTAGGCGTAAGAGAAGCGATTACGTTTGTGCCGGTAAAAGACTACTCCGAAATGCATCCTGGGCGTACCGCTAAAGTATTCTGGAATGAACAGCTGATAGGAATGGTGGGTCAACTGCACCCATCGATGGCTAAAGAACGAGATTTGAATGAGACGGTTCTTTTTGAAATCGATATGGAACCCTTCATTAATAATGAACATGACACAATCAAATTCAAATCAATTCCTAAATACCCTGGAACATCAAGAGACTTAGCGTTTGTTGTCGAAGAAACTGTTCTGCATGAAGAGATCATCAAAGTGATGCATGCATCAGGAGGGAATTGGCTCAAATCAGTACGCTTATTCGACCTTTACCAGGGAGAGAACATTGAGGATGGGAAGAAATCCTTAGCGTATAGTTTGTCTTATTTAAATCCGGACGCTACCCTTAAAGAAGAAGAAGTCACTAAAGATTTTGAACAAGTCAAACTGGCCTTGACTGAACAATTCGGGGCAGATATTAGATAAGTAAAACAGATTAGTGTAATCTGATCATCCATAAAGACCTCCTTATTACTGACATGCGGACTGAAAGCCACTTCTTTCTTGTCTGGTATGTTAGAAATAAGGGGGCTTTTTTTCTGGGTTTAAGCAGAACAGACCGCTTAATTTTATAAAAGAGCCGGGAAATAATGCATAAAACCTGAATTCATGTTATTATAATAAAGAATTTGTGAAGCGAGGAGGCTTACTCATGCCTGAGGGGAAGCGACGTTATAAAGCAACCATTAACGGAGAAAGCTACACAATTGTGGGGCCTAAATCTCAAGAACATATGAAAACAGTAGCAGAAACAGTTGACGAACAATTACTTCAAGTTAAAGAAATGACTAAAGGATTGAGCAGTGAGAAACAAGCGATACTGCTGGCAATCAATACGGTCTCTGATCAGCTGTCATTGCAGAAAGAACTGGAAGACTTAAAGGAAAAAATGGAACAATTACAAAACGAGTCACTTTAGCCTCTATTGTTTCAATTAAGGAGAAAATTTATGATTTTAACAGCCATTATACTATTTGTTTTATTACTTTCTTTATACAGTGGGGCAAGAAGAGGGCTCGTGCTGCAGTTGGTACTGACGATCGGGTATGCCGTTTCATTCTGGTTTGCCTTAACCTACTATCAGCAGATTAGTGAATTTGTAGAAATGCTGATTCCTTATCCGACACCAACCTCTTCCACCAGCAACCCGTTTGTTTTATATGGGATGGACTTCCTCTTCAATCTGGACGGCGCATTTTACAAAGGGATTTCATTCATTCTGATACTATTTGCAGGCTGGCTAATTACAAGACTGATTGGCGGGTTGTTCAACTTCCTGGCTGATATTCCAGTTGTCAGAACGCTCAATGCAATTGGAGGAGCGATTTTGAGTTTTGTCGTTCACTATATAGGACTCTTTCTGGTTCTGTTTTTATTATCGACAATTCCGTTACCGATCATTCAAAACCAGTTCGAAAACAGTAATGCTGCCAGAAATATAGTCACCACGACACCTGAACTATCTACTCAGTTTTATGACTGGTGGATAATGGAAGGTCTCGACTAATACTAAATAACATGGAGGATGGGTTGAAGGAGAAAATCAAATTCTCCTGAAATCCTCCTTTTTTCTTAGCCGAAAATTGGAGACTGAACACTAATAAAGTGATGACCACGTGCAGGATATGAAGGAGAGAATAGAATGACTGATACATTTCAAGCATCATATAAAAAATTAGAATACGAAAAAGTCATACAGCAGTTGTCTGAACACACTGTGTCTTCGTTGGGGAAAATAAAAGCAAGAAGTATCCATCCTTCAACTGATGTCGGCAAAATCACGAGTGATCTGGAAGAAACGGAAGATGCGGTGATGCTGCTGCGTTTAAAAGGAGGCATGCCGTTAGCATCTTATGAAGACATTCGACCCCATTTGAATCGAGTCCGTATGCAGGGGACATTGAATGGAGTGGAATTAGCACAGATAGGGAGAATTCTCAGAACCATTAGAGAAATTAAAACTTTTTTTACTAAAGTAGAAGAAGAGAAAGTGCCGCTGAATCGATTATATGATAAGATAAGAGACTTGGATACATTCGCTAAACTTGAACGTGCAATCTTTACAGTAGTGGATGAAGGCGGGTATGTTCTGGATGACGCAAGTTCGAAATTAAAGGGTCTGAGACAGGGAATCAAGCAGACAGAGAGCAGAACACGTCAGAAACTTGAAAGTATTGTGAAAGGCCCTCAGTCCCGCTTTCTGACTGATGCGATTATTACGATGCGTAATGACCGGTATGTTATTCCTGTCAAACAGGAAAACCGAACGACCTTTGGCGGAGTCGTGCATGATCAAAGTTCAACAGGACAAACTCTGTTTATCGAACCGCAGAGTGTGATTGATTTAAATAATCAGTTAAGACAGTATCAGGTTGAAGAGAAAAATGAAATGGACCGTATATTAAGAGAACTGACATTATCTATTGAACCCTATAGAGAAGCCATCGGAAACCAGTTGTCACGATTAGTTGAACTGGATGTCATTCAGGCTAAAGGCAGATATGCACAAGCACTTAAAGCAGTGAAACCGAGAGTATCATCAGATAATAAAGTCTCTTTGCTGCAAGCAAGACATCCGTTACTGATTGATGACGAAGTTGTAGCTAATGATATTATTATTGGAGAAGACTACAAAACAATGATTGTGACCGGTCCAAATACCGGGGGGAAAACGGTGGTTTTAAAAACACTGGGACTCCTGCAGATGATGGGGCAGTCTGGACTGTTTCTCCCTGCTGAAGAAGACAGCACTATGGGAATATTCTCGAGTGTCTTCGCAGATATAGGAGATGAACAGTCTATAGAACAAAGTTTATCGACATTCTCTTCTCATCTGACGAATATCGTTTCAATATTGAATCAGATCGATGAAAAAAGTCTAGTTCTTCTGGACGAATTAGGAGCAGGAACAGATCCTCAGGAGGGAGCTGCCTTAGCGATTGCGCTCCTTGATGCGATTGCTCAAAAGGGCAGTTACGTTATGATCACCTCCCACTATCCGGAGCTGAAAGCGTATGGGTATAATCGCCCTGAAACCATCAATGCTAGTATGGAATTCAATGTCGACACATTAAGTCCGACCTATCGGTTACTGATAGGTATTCCGGGACGGAGTAACGCGTTCGAAATTGCCAGAAGACTCGGACTGAATGATATGGTCATTGATTCAGCCAAGCAGCTGATGAGTGGAGAAAGTCAGAGTGTTGATCAGATGATCCAGGATCTGGAGGCCAAACGAAAAGAAGCAGAAACGGGCGCTGAAAAAGCAAACATAGAATTAAGAGATGCCAAAAAACTGCATCGCGAGTTGAAACAGGCGTATGCTGATTATCAGAATGAAAAAGAGACCTTAAAGAAACAGGCTGAAAAAGAGGCTAACGCCTATGTAGAGCAGGCCAAACAGGATGCCGATGCGATTGTAAAAGATTTGAGGCAGCGTCAACTGGATGGGGCACAGCAGGGAACGCTCAAAGAGCATGAATTTATTGAAGCACAGTCAAAACTGTCTCACCTGAAATCGGAGGAAGAGACCCTTCAGAAGAATAAAGTCCTTCAGAAACAGAAGCGAAAACGAGAATTGAAGGTTGGAGATGCAGTAGAGGTCCAGTCATTCGGACAAAAAGGAACCATTGTAGAACAAGCGGATCATAAACAGTGGGTGGTCCAGATGGGAATGCTGAAAATGAAACTGCCCGAAGCCGATCTTCTTCAGGTCAAACAAGAAGCGGAGCCTAAACAGAGAGTGTCTGTCAGACGAACATCTTCAGGTGGCGTGTCAACGGAAATCGATGTCAGAGGCGAGCGGGTGGAAGAAGCCCTCAACCGAGTGGATAAATACATTGATCAGGCCCTCCTTGCCAACTACCCTCAAGTAACGATCATACATGGGATGGGGACCGGGGCAGTTAGAAAAGGTGTACATCAGTTCTTAAGAAAACATTCCCAGGTCAATACGTTTGAGGATGCCCCAGCTAATCAGGGAGGCAGCGGGGCTACTATAGTCAAATTTAAATAATGTAAACCAAGTGCTAGACAAGATTAACAATCTTTGCTATACTGACAATGGATTAAATAACTTACTTTTAATAAGTAAGTTAAATTATAGGAGGATGAATAATGGTTAGAGAACTGACAGATTCAAATTTTGATCAGGAAACAGCTTCAGGGTTAGCATTAGTTGATTTTTGGGCAACATGGTGTGGCCCGTGTCGCATGCAGTCACCCGTTATAGACGAATTAAATGAAGAAACTGATGGGAGTGTTGACTACTTCAAGATGGATGTAGATGCCAATCAGGCAACGCCAAGTAAATTTGGAATCATGAGTATTCCTACATTACTAGTAACCAAGGATGGCGAAGTAGTAGACAAATTGATTGGCTACCACAGCAAAGAACAGATTGAAGCTGCACTAGTTAAACACAAATAATCGGTTAAAATAATAAGTGGACATTTGGATCCATCTCCTGATTTGGGGATGGATTTTTGTCTATCGGTCGTTCTAATAAACTCTTCAGACCGTTAGTGTTTAAATGTTTATAGAAGGAGTGTCTGAAGATGAATCTGATAAATTGCGGGAATGGGTGTCAAATCAGTTACATTTCCATTACAATTGACCTGGATTTTTAATTAAAACATGTTTATATAGTTAAAACATGCCTTGAAAGTCACAGGGAAATGAAGGAAAATGGTCTTTAGTCAGATAGGACATTTTACGTGGAACCAAATGTGAATTTTTTATGACATTTAAGGGGACGCTAAAGGAAATCCGTTCAAAAAGGGTATCTTTTTAATGAGGACTTCTATAAAATAGGGTCTGTAATAGGATAAACATCATTGTTTTGCTCAAAACAACACTTCCCAACCCACTGAATTTCATTATTCCTTTTGACTTTATACATACATATCAATCAGCTTGGAGAGTGGTCACATGACACAGGATGAACATCGTCAGTCTGTGCTGACAAAAGCGATTCAGTACAGGTATATAATTGAATGTAAGAATAAATCAGTGGAACTTGAAGTAGAGGATCGCGATGTTTTTCGTAATGCAGATGATGAAATCGATTGTCCATTAGATGTCGTGCTTAGAAAAAATGACTATTCCTTCAATGATTTGATGAATTGGGATGCAAGAGAAATTCAATTTGTAAAGCTGGTTGATGAAGAAATAATTGTCATTAACAGGGTTTCGCTTAATGTAAATTTATAATATGAGAGTGTTTATCTTTTCTTTTTAGGAAGAATTGGATAGGCACTTTTTTTAGTTTGTCTGTTCATTGAGTCTATTTCTGATAAAATAAGCTTAACTGAATGACCGGAGGATGACTGATGAAAATAGGATTGATAGGGATGGGTGTAGCAGGTATAAGCATCCTGAGAGAGTTGACTAAACAATTAAATGAAGAAACTAAACGCAGAGTAGAAATCGTTATTTTTACAGATTCTGAACAGTTTGGGACGGGATTCCCGTATCAGCCTGACGATGAGAGCTTGCTGATCAATCAGTATACTGAAACGATGACGATCGATCCAGATGAGCCCGATGATTTTGTCGACTGGATCAGCAGAAACAAGACAGATCGTTCTATGTATCATACTCATTTACCGCGCACCTGGTTTGGAGAATACCTTAGTCAGTCTATGAACAGCTGGTTAAGAGAGCTGAATGTCCTGATCAAGTACGAAAGAGTAGAGGACATTAAGTGTTTGCCGAATGGGACGTATTCGATTCATACGAATAGGTCTGAGGTCATCGTGAATAGTATTCATTTGACAACGGGGCATCTGGCGTACAAGGACCCGTATCAGTTATTAGGAGAAACGGGCTATATTTATAATCCATACCCCGCAAAAGAAAAAATACACCTGCAAGAAGGGAAAGTGTCAGTTGCCTTAGTCGGGACTGGGTTGACAGCCCTCGATATGCTGTTATATATCAAAAAAGAGTACCCTTTTGCAGACGTCACCTTTTACTCAAAGGATGGTCTCTTTTCCTCCGTGCGAGGAAATGAAACACCAGTGAAGATGCATTACTTCTGTCAGGACAAAGTGACTCATTTAATGAAAGAAGGAGAGGGGATTACTTTATCCCTTGTAAAAGACTGGTTTTACAAAGAAATGAATGAACACGGGATCAATGTCGAGTGGGTCTGGGCTAATTTAGGGAAAGGATCCTTAGAAGGGATGGCCATGGACTTATCTTACTCGGATGTCCTAGGGGAGTTCCAGTCGTTGATCCGTCACATGAGAAAGTGTTACCCCCTTATCTGGAATGCATTGCCTGATAATGAAAAAGATCTCTTTATAGAAAAGTACGGCAAGCAGTGGCAGCGATTTAAAGCGCCTATTCCTCAGAAAACAGCACATTATTTAATAAAAAAAATCCATCAAGGAGATGTATCTACGGTCAAAGGATTAAAAGACATCAATAAGACCGGATCACAGTTTATATTGGAAACAGATGCTGGAAAAAGGTATACTGCAGATTATGTCATTAACTGCACAGGACAAGAAATGGATCTGACTAGGTCTCTGCCTCTTCAAGACACACTATTATCGCAGTTAGTGACCAGAGAGATAGTCACTCCTCACCCTTACGGAGGAATAACCATTGATTACCCGAGCATGAGTATAGTGGACGGTCAAAAACAGATTCGTCATGCCTTTAAGGCCTATGGACAACTTGTGTCTGGTGTACAGTATGGGAACAATAATGTTGAATTGATTTCATTGAGTGCAAAATACGGGGTACGTTCAATGATCACTGACTTAATAAAAACCACTGACTAGTTGTTTAAATGAAAGTCACCAGATCATAAGTCGTATCTGATGACGTTTATTTAAACACAAAGTGTGTCAGTGGTTAATTAATGTATAGGTTCCTTTTTATCAGATTGAAGGACAATTTCAATCACATTGGTTTTTTTCTGTAAGGTATAAGAGCCTTCTGTATACTGTTCAGAAATCTGCTGCATGATCTGAGCGAGAAATCCTGTTTCTAATGCGAAATCAGCTTTCGGATTCTTTTTAAGTCTTGAGTGGACGATTTCACCCTGCATATGAAACAAGTAAGAAGCTTTCTTATGCTCGATTAAAGAAAGTGCACCAAAAGATAAGGATCTCATTAAAGGGCTTATGTCTTCTATTGAAGCGACTGTATAAGAGCGAGCCAGTTCTTTACCCGCCCAGTATAAAATGTCTGACTGGTCTTCTTTCAATAGATTTGGGAGCAACTGATCTCTCAGAAGCGTGATACCCTCAAGTGGGGAATGTTTAGTTGAATCTGCTGACATTCTATCACCTCATTTAGTAGTTGATCTTTCCGGTATTCTTTAAGCCTTTATATTTATAAGAGAATTCTTTATAATTAAAGAGAGCCTGAAAACACATAGGTCTATTTTACCGTGTTTTCACTTTGGTTTCTAGTAATAAAAAAAGTCGATTGATTCACTATGCAAACAAGACATGTGACTAATGGAAATAGTTAGTCTGTGTATAATAGAAAAGGTTGTTAAATATGTCAAAGAAACCCATAGGATTATTAGATTCAGGTATAGGCGGTTTGACTGTCTTGAAAGCAGCGAAAAAAATGCTGCCTCATGAATCGTTCGTTTACATTGGAGATAGTGCAAGAAATCCATATGGAAATCGAACAAAAGAAGAAATATTGAGCTATACTAATGAGCTTGTTCAATTTTTACTGGAACAAGATGTCAAAATGATTGTGGTCGCCTGCAATACAGCAACGGCATTAACTCTGGACTACTTAAGAGAAAAACTGACTGTCCCTGTGATAGGGGTCATTAGTGCCGGAAGCAAAGAAGCTATCAGGTTGTCTACGACAAAACACGTCGGTGTCCTGGCCACACAAAGTACAGTTGATTCAAAATTTTATTCGCAGACCATTCAGGCTGAAGCCTCTGATATTGAAGTCAGAAGCATAGCTTGCCCTGAGTTTGTAGAATTGGTTGAATCGAATCAGCATGCAACACCAGTCGCGCAAAAAGTAGTATCAGAAAAACTGGCGCCTTTAAAAAATCAGTCGATCGATACACTTATTTTAGGCTGCACACATTTTCCATTACTAGCTGATTTCATACAAAAGGAAGTTGGCAGTGGCGTGCAATTAGTTGATTCAGGGGCCTTGACTGTTGAGTATATAAAAGACACATTAGAAGATCTGTCTATAGGCGCAGATAAGTCATCTCCTGATCCTTCAACAAAAATTTATACCACTGGAGATCCTGAACTGTTTAAAGCGATTGCGGAAGACTGGATGGAATCCAAATCCCTGGAAATTGAACACATTACCTTAAAAGGACTGATAGATAGTGAACGGAAATGAACAGACAATTGTGATCGCTACTAGAAATAAGGGAAAAGCAAAAGAATTTGAAGCCTTGTTCAGTAAAAAAGGATACCAGATCAAGACCTTACTTGATTTTCCAGAGGTGCCGGATGTGGAAGAAACCGGAGATACCTTTCAAGAGAACGCCTTACTGAAAGCAGAAACCATTGCAGAAACATTTAAGACCATGGTACTTGCGGACGATTCAGGATTAGTTGTCAAAGCTCTTCATGGACAACCGGGTGTTTATTCAGCGCGTTATGCAGGCGAAGAAAAAAGTGATGCCAAGAATAATGCTAAATTACTGATTGAAATGGCAGATCTGACAGGCACTGAAAGACAAGCTACATTTCATTGTTCATTAGCCTTGGCAAAACCAAATGCTGATTCACTGGTCATAGATGGTGAAGTACATGGAGAAATTGCAGGCGTGCCTAGAGGAACGAATGGATTTGGATATGACTCACTGTTTTATATTCCAGAAAAAGAATGCACGATGGCTGAGTTATCTCAGGAAGAGAAGAACAGCATAAGTCATCGTGCAGTAGCGCTGCAAAAACTTGACAGCGCAGTGGATGAGTGGTTAAAGAAGTAACAGGAAAGGAAGCGGACGAATGAAGCTGGTTGCGGTAAGTGATAATCATGGAAACACGTACTACATGGAAGAAATTCGCTCTATTTATGAGAAAGAGGTCACAGGATGGATCCACTGTGGAGACTCGGAACTGCTTGAAGACCATCCGTTATGGCAGCACTTTAAAACGGTAGAAGGAAATATGGATATAGCGGACGGATTTAAAATCGAAGAAGTAGCCGAATTTGAAGGTGAAAAATGCCTGATTGCTCACGGGCATCGTCATGCAGTAAAACGTTCTTATGAGGAGCTTAAGCAAAGAGCAGAAGAAGAAGGGTGTAGATTTGTCTTTTACGGACACACTCATATTCCTAGAGTGGATAAAATTGACGGAATCTTTTTCATCAATCCTGGGAGTATTACTCAGCCTAGAGACAGAGAGTTAGGAACCTATGTGGTCATGGACCTGGATACCAGTGCCAGAACTGTTTCATTTAGTTATTATGACAGAGACCACAATCCAGTAAACGAGCTGTCAGAATCCTTTTCATTCAACGACTGATTTATTCTCATCAACTTCTCATGGTTATAAGCATGTAATCCTCAATTAAGGTGGATTAAGGTAACTTTGTTCCAATAAAGTCTAAGAAATTTCACTTTAAACTAGATTTTGTTTGGGAAAATAGATGGGAAGAGGTAAAATAGAAGGGAATAGAACGGTTACTAGGAGTGAAAAAATGATAGGTAAAAAAGTAAAAGCGTTACTTATCGATAGCGAAACGCCATTAGTGAAACCTGCTGAGGAAGTAGCTGTCGTTGGAGTGAAAAATCGATTGAATCATGCATTGCTTATTTTGACGACGGATAAGTATGCTTTAGTACCAGTATTAGACAGCGACTCTAAGATGCGTGGGCTAATATCTATGCCTACCATTATGCACGCCATCATGGACATAGAAGATGTGCATTTTGAAAAGTTGGGTGATATTGAAGTCAAAGAGGTAATGGATACCGATTATCCCTATGTGTACGATGATTTTGAACTGGAAGATGTCCTTGGAATGCTCGTCAACCATGCGTTTATTACAGTGGTAGATAAAGAGAATGTGTTCAAAGGGATTATTACACGCAGCGAAATACTTAAAGGAACCAATCGGATTGCTCATGAATTTGAAAAAATTTACGACGTGAAAGAAAAAACGATCAATGAGGAAGCAATCAGTAAAGAAACCATTAAACAGTAACACGCAAATACCCCACTCAAGCTTACCAACTGCCTGAGTGGGGTATTTATTTTTTATGGATTTTTAAATATCAAGAGTGACTTTAGGTAGATCGACACCTGCTTCTCTTAACGCATCGACATACTTCTCATAAAACAGATTACGCATAGCGAATTCTGTTCCTGCTTTGGTATACATAATGACTTGTGCAGCAATTTGTCCTGAACCAATAGGCACAAAAGCAATTTCTTTGGCTTCGATGGTTATTTCATCCCTTTTAGGAATCCATTCCTTATTGACCCCTTCAAGTATTGACCTGACTAAATGCAGATCAGTCTGTGGGAATAAACGGATATGAAGCATCACTCTCATATCTCCTCGCGAACGGTTACTGATGACGATGATTGAACGATTGGGTATGAAGTGGATCGTCCCATCAAAATCTTTCACCTTCGTCGTTTTAAGGTTGACATCCTCTACAGTTCCAAGGATTCCGCTCAGTTCAACGACGTCCCCCACATCAATCTGTTTCTCAAGTAAAATCATAAACCCGTTGACAATGTCGGAAACGAAGCCTTGTGCGCCTAAGGAAAGGGCCAAACCAACAACCCCGGCACTAGCGACTAATGTTCCAACAGGGACACCCATTAATTCCAGTATAGTATAAACAAGGAAAAAATATAAAATAGCGTGGTAACTGTTTTTACTCAATTTATACAGCGTATTGAGACGATTAGGGACCGTTTTTTTCTCTCTCATGTATCGCTTGAAGACCATCTCAATAATGTAATGTCCAACTTTCTTGAAAATAAAGAAAATGATCAATGCGAGAATGATCTGCATAAGCAGTACAATAATTGAGCTTCCTATAGCTCGCCAGTTAATAGAGTTCCAGAATTCAATAAAAAAGCCTAATTGCTCTTCAGGAGTTGTAGGTGTTTCACCAGTTGAATAATTCATATTAAGTTCCTCTCTTTATCATCAAAGATATAGTGTACCATTATTCTACCAGTTTTAAAATAAGATTCAATTCAGAGTTTATACTGTATTAAAGGACGTCTGGTTTGCAATTATTTGTCAGGTAGTGGTAATCTTAGTTTATACAGAATAGAAGAAAGAGGGATAATTATGACAGGTGGAGAAATAGCAGCATTAATAGCAGCAGGAGCATTTGCAGTACTCGTTTTAGGCCTTTGTTTTGTTTTATTCAAAGTAGCAAGTGTTGTTTCAGAGCTTAACACGACAGTCGAAGAAGCAAACAAGAGTCTGGGCACTATCACGAAAGATGCAGATCATTTACTGATCGAGGTTGAAGGATTATTGAATAAATCTAATACGACCTTAGATGATGTCAATGGCAAGCTTGGATTAACTGATCCACTGTTTAAAGCAGTAGGGGACTTAGGAGAATCTGTATCAAGCTTAAATGATTCAACACGTAATTTGACATCTCATTTAGCAAGCGCCTCTAAAAAAGGGGCAACGATTGGCATAGCCAAAAAAGTTGGGACAAAAGTTAGAGGGTAACCAGCTTATCACATTACAAAAGGAGAGAATTCATAGTATGTATAAACATAATAAACATGATAATCTAGAAAGTTTTGTATTGGGTACATTTGTCGGGGCAACAGTAGCAGGTTTAACAGCTCTGCTTTTAGCACCTAAATCTGGAAAAGATATGCGTGGAGATATAGCTGGACAAGCTGATAAAACTAAGCAGCAGGCAAAAGAATACATGTCCATTGCTAAAGACAAAGGGTCTGAGTTAAAAGGAACGGTTGAAAAAGCCGGATCCGAGTACCTTGAAAATGCCTCCGCTACTTATGAACAATTAACTAATCAAGTGGGATCAGACGGAGATACTGAAGAAAATCTCGATAAGATCAAGCAGGAAGCCAAAGATACTGCTGAAGGCATGAAAGAAGCGTTAAAAGATGGCTTCGAAAGAGACAAAGAAATAACGAAAGATGCAGCCGAGGATGCTAAAGAATCTGTCGACAAAGGCGTTGACGAAGGAAAGACGCTTTCTGAAACGGATCATTCTTTACCCAAAGGATTTCCTCGCACAATGAACAAGGATACCAACAAGCAGTACTAAACGAGTGTGTTTAAGTGATAGTAGTATTTAAGGATGCGATAGTCTCGCATCCTTTTTATACATGATTTATTAGATGAGGACATAAAATAGCCGAAAGGGGAAAGCGGATGAAGCTGAACAAAATGTTGTTTTTAATTTCAGCATCTGCACTATTTTTAACAGCCTGTGGAGAAGATGGTGCTCTGGAAAATGGAACAACTCAAGTTGATGTGACTCATGGGACGTTTGAAGATGGATCGTATGAATTAGTTGAAGCTAATTACGATGAGAATGGATGGAAAGCAGAATTCTCTATTGACGTTGAAGATGGGGAAATTGTTCATTCGGATTACAATGAATACAATGAGCAGGGGACGCCTAAAACGGAAGATGACAGTTATCAGCAGGCGATGGCTGAACAGACTGGAGTAGGACCACAGGAATATGTCGAACAGCTGAATACCCAATTAGTCGAAACACAAGACGCTGGTCAGGTTGATACAGTTTCTGGTGCGACGACCTCCTCTGATAAATTCCAGGAATATGCAGCAATGCTTTTAAATGCTGCTGAAAATGGATCTACTGAGACGATAGAAGTAGATAATTAAGCGAATAGATTAAAAAAAAGCATTGAATAGTGCTTTTTTTTAGGAGGTCTATGAATGGACGTATCGACATTTGTGCGCATAACGGTAGTATCATTCTTATGTTATGTTGCTATTTTATTTGTATTAAGATTATCCGGGAAAAGAACGTTAGTTAAAATGAGTGCATTTGATTTTATCGTGACTGTTTCCTTAGGAACAGTCTTCGGGAACATTTTGATTAATCAGGATGAGATTTTATGGGAAGGGCTATACATCTTTTGTTTACTGCTGATCTTCCAGTACTTGTCCAGTTTTCTTTCTTCCAGATATACTCTTTTTAGTCGACTGTTAAAAGCGCATCCCACTCTTTTATTTTATGACGGGACGTATTATGAACATAAAATGGTGAAAGAGCGGATACCTAAATCTGAAGTCCTGCAAGCTATTAGAGAACAGGGCATAGGCAGAACAGAAGAAGTAGCAGCTGTGATACTTGAGACAGACGGGAAGCTCTCTGTGTTGCCTAAAAAGACGAACGAAATGAAAAACCTGAACACCTTGACAGATTTAGAAGAGAATCAGTAAACTCCATTAAAACTGCACTATGCAGAATCAGTTTAATGGAACAGGAAAGAAGAGGATAAGATGACATTAGAAACATTTATACGAATGATAGGCGTTGGATTTGGAAGCTATATAGTTATCGTTTTGGTACTGAGGCTGTCAGGGAAGCGAACATTATCCAAAATGAACGCATTTGACTTTATAGTGACCGTTGCATTAGGGTCTGTGCTTGCCAATATCATAGTGAATCATGAAACGTTATTTTGGGAAGGGCTTGTTGCATTCTGTCTGCTTGTCTTTCTTCAGTATATATCGACCTGGCTTTCCGTGCGTTCAAGTACAGTTCGCTCTATACTTAAATCCAGACCGGCACTCGTTTATTACAGCGATGAATACGACGAGAAAACGATGCGTAAAGAACGGATAACTAAGATTGAAATTATGCAGGCCATAAGAAAAGACGGGTATGTTTCACTTGATGAAATTGCAGCAGTGATTCTGGAAACAGATGGCACATTGACTGTCATGGAAAAATCAAAAGAAAAACACCTTGAAAGAGAGGATTTTTTTTACTAAAAAACCTTACCGGTATTCATCACAGCAGATAGATTAGTGACTGCTTTGATGAATACCGGTAAGGTTTTTTTGCACGCTCTACTTAACTGGAACCACGATCAATTCTTTGGTCGTTTCTGTAAAAGGCTCAGAACCAGAGTCGGTCACTACAACGCAGTCCTCAATACGAATGCCAGCGAGACCTTCAATGTAAATGCCTGGTTCGATCGAGAAACACATTCCCTTTTTAATTGAAAGACGGGTGCCGGGTGCGATATCCGGATACTCATGAACGGATTGACCTAGTCCATGACCTAATCGATGGATGAAGTAGTCGCCGTAGCCGGCCTGGGAAATGATATCTCGAGCGATAGAATCGATCGATCCAGTCGTCATTTCAGGTTTCACAGCTGCTTGAGCTGTTTTCTGCGCCTGTAAGACAACCTCATATAGGTCTTTGATTTTTGAACTGACTTCGCCATAGGCAACTGTCCGTGACACGTCACTAGTGTACCCATTATAAACGACACCCAAATCAAACAAAACCAGTTCATTGGGCTGAAGTGTTCTTTTACCTGGAGTTCCATGGGGGCTCGCTGCGTGATCTCCAAAGAGAACCATAGTATCAAAACTCATTTCTTTTATGCCCAGCTTTTTCATTTCATATTCAATCAGAGCAACGACTTCTTCTTCAGCTATTCCAGTTTTTAATGCATTAAATCCGACTTTTAAAGCAATATCCGCAAATCTACCAGCCTCTCTCATTTGTTCAAGTTCACCCTCTGTTTTTGTGACTTTCAGGTTTTGAATACGAGAAGTGATAGACTCAAATGTCGCATCAGGGAAGAGTTGTTTTAGCTGGTTATAACGATCCATGATCAGGTAATCACTCTCGATACCGATTGATGCATGGTTGAGCTGTAGTCCTGACAGGTGATTTTGAATTTTCTCCCAGGGACTTTCTTCATCTTTGTAGCCAAGGACAGTATCGATCACTTTGTTTTCCTTTGCTTCATTCTCTTCCATTTTTGGAACAATCAAGGCTGTATGCTGTTCAGTAATAAGGAGAGCGAGTACGCGCTCGTGAGGATTGCTCAAGAATCCAGTTAAGTAATTGATGGTCAGAGGATTATCAATGTATAGAAGTGATAACGCCTGTTCGCTAAGAGTATTGATTAAGTGTGTTAATGGGTCCATTTTTCCGCCGCCTTTATAATGATAAATTATTCATTTAGTGTACCAAAAACTTCTCTTTAAAGACAGAAAATGATAGAATGGTTAAGAAGAAAGCCTTTTCTGAAAAGAGTTTTGGAAAATTTCATGAAAATACATGATATTGATTGAAATTGGTTACATTTCTTGTTATTCTATTATGAGAAGTATGCGCTCTCATATCGAGGGCTATAATGACTAAAGGAGTTTAATAAATGGATAAACAAACAATTACAATATATGATGTTGCTCGAGAAGCAGGCGTATCTATGGCCACAGTTTCCCGCGTAGTTAACGGAAACCCGAATGTAAAGCCGACTACACGAAAAAAAGTATTAGATGTTATCGATCGTTTAGATTATCGCCCGAATGCAGTCGCTAGAGGACTGGCAAGTAAAAAAACAACTACAGTAGGCGTTATTATTCCTGATGTAACTAATTTATATTTTTCATCCCTGGCAAGAGGAATCGATGATATTGCAACTATGTATAAGTACAATATTATTTTAGCTAACTCTGATGAAAACGAACAGAAAGAAGTACAGGTATTGAATACCCTGCTTGCTAAACAAGTGGATGGGGTCATATTCATGGGGAATAAAATTACTGAAGAACTGAGAGCTGAATTTTCCCGTTCACGTACACCTGTGGTATTAGCAGGGACTGTAGATCCGGATGAACAGGTGGGAAGCGTTAATATTGATTATGAAAAAGCTACGAAGGATAGTGTTGAAGTTTTAATCACTAACGGTCATAAAAAAATTGCTTTCGTATCGGAAAGTCATGAAGAGCCAATTAATGGCGTCTACCGTTTGAATGGATATAAGGCAGCATTAAAAGAGGCCTCTATTGAATATGATGATAATTTGGTCCTTCAATCTGAGTATACCTACAAAGTTGGAGAAGCTGTCTACGAGCAGTTAGTTAAAGCAGGGGCGACTGCGGTTGTCCTGGCTGATGACGAATTAGCAGTGGGCGTGTTGAATGCAGCGTTAGACCGCGGTGTGTCTATTCCTGAAGAGTTTGAATTGATTACGTCTAACAATTCTAAGTTGACGGCAATGACACGTCCGCAGTTGAGTACAGTGGTCCAGCCACTATATGATATTGGTGCGGTTGCTATGCGTCTTCTTACTAAGTTGATGAACAAAGAAGAAACAGACGAGAAAACAGTAAAATTGCCTTATCACATTGAAAATAAAGGAACCACTAAATAATATATAAGAGAAGATCATTCTAAATGAATGGTCTTCTTTTTATATGCAAAAACGCTCTCTGCCTGTGAAAAAAGCAGAGAGCGTTTGTTATTTAAATTGGGTGTTAATCCTCGTCCTCAGAGTCATCATCATCTTCGGATTCATCCGGAGGAGTGCCTTCAGAATTTCCATTTCCGTTGCCATTCCCATTTCCGTTCCCATTAGGCGAAGAAGAGCCATTTCCGTTGGAAGGTTCCTCTTCATCAGAAGTGTCATCATCTTCGGGATCTGGCTCTGGTTCAGGTTCGGGCTCTGGTTCAGGTTCGGGCTCTGGTTCAGGTTCGGGTTCTGGCTCTGGTTCCGGCTCTGGTTCGGGCTCTGGTTCAGGATCTGGTTCGGGTTCAGGTTCAGGCTCTGGTTCAGAGTCGGAGGCATCTTCATCCTCCGATTCGTCTTCATCGTCATCTTCATCTTCTTTATCACTGGAACCTGGAGATGAATAACTGCTCCAGAACTCTTCAAGTTCTTCTTCTGTTGCACCAATCGCAAAGTCATAGACGGTAGTACCTGGTACGTTTTCAGAGTCAAATACTTCAGTATGTGTACTTCCAGAGTAGTTGAATGAGTCACCATCTGGTGTTTCAACTTCGCCGGATTTCATGCCTGTATCCACAATGACTGAATCTTCTGATATTCCATCTGGGCGAGAATGGGTTTCTCCGACTCCAAGAATATCAGGATTTACTGCATGAACAGCATTCATCAAACGTGCCCACATATCTCTATTTCGTCGACTAGGGTGAAGACCGAAGTCATCTCCAAGAGATATTTCGTTAGTCCCATAGCCCATCCATGTGCCGAATGAAACTCTAGGGGTACTGGCAATGTACCATACATCATTACGGTCTTGAGTTGTACCGGTTTTTGAAACCCAGTCAGACTCAAAATTGAGTAAGTCGATTGTTCCTTGAGCAGTACCATCTGTATGAACGCCTCTTAGTATATCCAGCAAGAGATAATTTGATTGAGGACTCCATACTTCTGTTTGTTCAACTTCATGTTGGTAGACAACTTCACCGTTGCTGTCTTCTATTCGTTCGATCATATAAGTTGAAGCGTGCTGACCATTATTTCCAATGGTTGAAAACGCGCTGACCAATTCTACAGGTGATGGACCATCCGGACCACCAATAGAAAACGACGGAAGATTGATCGTAGAGGAAGCAACTGCATCTTCGTCAATGCCCATACGTCTGATGTATCCTTCTAAATCAACTTCCTGTTCCATCATTTCTTCATGAATCTTGAAAGCAGCGATATTTTTTGATTCTACTAATGACTGTCTAGCTGTGATCCATTCGTTAGTAGTCGCACCGACGTTGGTTGGCGTGTAATAAGTCCAGTCACCGGCAGCGGGATCGTAAACGTCTCTAATTTCTACTTCAGTATCTGGAATAATAGATGCTGGAGTTAAAATCCCCGCATCAATGGCCGGACCGTATACTGCCAATGGTTTAATAGCAGAGCCTGGGCTACGATTCATCTGGAAAGCATTGTTAAATTGACTGACGTCATAATCTCGTCCACCAATGAATCCAATAATACGCCCCGTTTCGTTATCGGTTAAAGATCCACCTATTTGAACGGGCAGAGTAGTAGACTGTGTATTGCCATCTGCATCTTCCCATGTGTAAGAGCGTTCCTGACCTAACTGGTCCTGATACTCTCTAACTGTTTCTTCTAACACGCGATGGACGTCACGGTCGATAGTGGTATGAATCTGATAGCCTCTGTTACGAATATTGAATCTAATTTCTTCTTCATATTCACTGACTAAATCAGGATTTTCTTCAATATCTTCATTTGTTATTCCATCATTTTCCATTGCTTGTTTTACGAGTATACGTCTAGCCTCGTACTCGCCACGATCGTAAACATAAGAGATATCTTCATAGTCGATTTCTTCACGATTCAGAAAGTCCTGTGTCAAATCGTACTCACTGGCTTCCTGATAGTCTTCATAAGAAATCATATCTTCTCTATACATTCTGAATAACACTTCGCGCTGGCGTCTCAAGCCAAGATCCTGATTCTCCTTGATTTCACCAGTGTTTGTGTAAGGGCTGAAAATATTTGGTCGTTGAGGCAGTCCGGCAATAAACGCAGCTTGTGGTAAAGTGATTTCTGCAGCAGAGACTCCAAAGATACCCTGAGCAGCTTCTTCTACACCCGCAATATTCTGTCCTTTATTGTTACGTCCAAAAGGGGACACATTCAAGTAGGCCTCGAGTATTTCATCTTTTTCAAGATGATTTTCAATACGCATAGCAAGAAGGATTTCGTTTGCTTTACGCTCGTGAGAAACTTCTCCACCAATAATCTGCTGTTTGATTAATTGCTGAGTCAATGTGGACCCACCCGTAGAGGCTCCAGATTCAGTTATATCCTGAACAAGTGCACGAGCTACAGCTTTCGGGACAATCCCTTCGTGGTCAAAGAAATACTCATCCTCTGTTGCCACAATAGCATTGATAATATTTGGGGACATGTCTTCAAGTTCCACAGGAGTTCTCATCAAGTCGGCTCTCAAATCACTGATGACTTCGCCGCCTTCGTAGAACATCGTAGAGGTCTGATTAAAATCGTATATTTGTTCAACCATCACATCGTGTTCCGGTATGTCATTTCCATTAACGAGTGATACAAAATAGCCAAGGGCAGTACCGGCTCCAAGTGAACCTCCTACTAATAGAATAACAACAAACATAATAACTAAAGCTTTGATTACTCTATAAAATATATCAAAATAATAGACGAATGTTTCAAAATACGAGGGTTCATTCGTTTCTTCTGTTTGTCTGGATTCTTTTTCTTCAGATCGTTTCATTATGAACTCCTTATGGTTAGATTTAATTTACTGTAGCTGGCTATATTATAGCAAAACATCCCGTAAAATAAAATGATTCAGGGGATATCCCACATGAATAGACTGGGTCTGTGACAAAAATGTTAAACGGGTCTGTACATAATAAAATCCTTTGCGAAATAGGGGTGATCCAATCTCACAAAGGATAAACATTATACGGTCTCGGGTAACGTTTCACCAATTTGTGCCAGCCGTTCAGCAACTTCGTCTTTACTTAAACTGTGTTCTTTAACGTAGCGATTTTCTGGAGAGATGCGACACTCATGTGTACACCCTCTAAGGTATTTATGTTCATTTTCTTCAGAGGTTATTATTTGACGATTGCATCGTGGGTTTCCACAGTTTATATAGCGTTCGCTTGGCGTGCCATCAAACCAGTCCTTTGATATAACCGTTTTGTTGACACGGTTGATGTCAACGCTGATACGTTCGTCAAAGACATACATCTTACCGTCCCATAATTCCCCTTGGGTTTTTGGATGTGTTCCATAATTATGGATTCCGCCATGTAGTTGAGCAACGTCTTCGAAGCCTTCTTTAAGTAGCCATCCACTAAATTTTTCACAACGGACGCCGCCTGTACAATACGTCACGACGCGTTTATTCATAAATGTCTCTTTATTCTCTTTGATCCATTCAGGCAGCTCTCTAAACGAGCGAATATCTGGTCGAACAGCGCCTCTGAAATGACCTAAATCGTATTCATAATCATTACGTGCATCCAGGACAATCGTATTTTCATCTTCCAGTGCAGCTTTAAATTCTTCAGGTTCCAGATATTGTCCGGTCAGCTGATTAGGATCTAAATCTTCTTCACCAAGCTGGAGAGAAACGATTTCTGGTCTATAACGGACGTGCATTTTTTTAAACGCGTGTCCATCAGCAGGGTCCATTTTGAAGAATAGATCATCAAAGCGATCATCGGATTTTACAGCTTCCATATACTGGTCTGTCTGATCGATTGTTCCTGAAACCGTCCCATTGATTCCTTCTTCAGATACAAGGATGCGGCCTTTTAAACCAAGTGTGTTACATAAATTTAAATGATCGATTCTAAATTGTTCCGGGTTATCTATAGTTACATATTTATAATACAATAAAACGCGGTAATTGCTCATGTTTTTTCCTCCTAATTGCTGGTCATACAGTTTACTTCGATTTTATGGAATCACTAAAAATTATAGTTGTTTTGCTTACAAATTGCAAGTAATCGGTATCTTTCGTTACCTTAGAGATGTATAAGTGAAACGCAAGTGTAATATACTTGAAATTTATACATCTCAGTTTAGTGGTATACTCTATTCAGTTAAGTTAATGAACGAACAAACGACCAATCGGCTTATGACAATGGAGGGAATCTTTTTGATCAAGAAATTTTTACTGGCATCCTTAACAAGTACACTCCTTTTGAGTACTTTAGCAGTTGCACCTGAAGTTTTCGCAGATGATTTTGATGAAGCTATTGATGAAAAGCTGACTATAATAGAAGAAACAGAAAACAGGGTACATAATTTAGAAGAAACAATTGATTCCCTGCGAGTAAAAGTACAGAATGCTGAAGAAGAATTGACTATTTTAGATCAAGATATCTCTTCTAATGAAGATAAAATCCAAGAAGTAGTCGGTCGATTAGAGGCTGCTCATGCAGAAATGAACCAGTTACAGAAAGAAATCGAAGCGCTTGAAGTAATCATAGAAAAACGTACAGAACAGCTGGAAGAGCAGGCTAGAAAGATTCAAGTGGACGGACAGACAGTCAACTACATCGAGTTCATTATTGAAGCAGAATCACTGACAGATGTCCTTGGTCGTATCGACATTGTATCGAGCTTAGTTTCTTCTAACCGCAAACTTGTAAAAGCACAAGTTAGAGATAAAGCAGCTGTTGTTGAAAAACAAGAGCGTACTGAACAGACGATCGTTCAGCAAAATGCGCTGGCTGGTGAACTTGAAGTAATCTCTGAGAATCTTGAACAGCAGCGTCTTGAAAAAGAAGTACTGGTTGCACAGATTGCCGCAGAAAGAGCTACAGCTGAATCTGACCGAGAGCGTTTCTTAAGTCAGAAAGCAGAAGCGGAACAGGCTGTCGGTCAATTATTAGTTGCGAGAGAAGAAGCAGCAGAAGCAGCACGTGCGGCTGAAGAACAGAGAAGAGCGGAACAGGCTCAGCGAGAAGAGGAAGAGAGAGCGGCTGCAGAAGTAGAAATAGAAGTGTCATTATCCTCCTCTCAATCTGATGAAATGAGTGAAGAGTCTGAATCTAATACTAATCAGTCTTCATCTCCTGCTGCCACAACACCATCTGACAACACGACTAGTGCAGACAGTCCGTCAAATAACACGAGTGCTGCAGCACCTTCAACTAGTTCAGCCGACTCTGATACTCGTGCAGACACAGACAGTTCAACTAACTCAAACAGCTCTAATGAAACAACTCAGTCCAATACGAATTCAAACAGTTCTAATGAAACAAGCAGTACGCCAGCACCTGCACCAACGCCAGCACCTGCTCCGGCGGCTCCTAAGCCAGCACCAGCACCAGCTCCGGCACCAAGTAGCGGGTCATCATGGTCAAGTTTAGCACCGCATGCAACAGCTTTATTAGGTACCCGTTACCAATATGGCGGAAGTACTAAAGCTAGTGGACTGGACTGCTCTGGCTTTACCTCTTTAGTATTCAGGCAAGTAGGCAAGTCTTTACCACGTAGTGCTGCAGGACAATACGCTTCAGCTCAAAAAGTGTCAAATCCTCAACCAGGTGATCTAGTCTTCTTCTCAGAAGGAGGCGGACGCATCACTCACGTAGGGATTTACACTGGTGGCGGCCAATTCATTGGATCTCAGACAAGTACCGGTGTTGCTTATACAAGTGTTAACAACGGCTACTGGGGACAACGCCTCGTAGGGTATGGAAGATATTAAAATATAATGTAAACAGTTAAAAGTAAAAGCCGAATGACCATCTTAAATTCTTGTTAAAAGAATTCGATGATCATTCGGTTTTTTGTTTGAATAGGAATTACGATTGGCCTCAATCTTTGACCAAAACAGAGTTCTCAAATGTATAAAAAAACTGCCCATTTGAGTGGGTAAAAGACCAGAGCTTTGAGGGGAATGAATTAACCTGTCTATCTCAAAGGAACGTAACGCGAGCAAGAACATAGATGCCCTAGCTTATCGACTCCAATCGACATCCTGATTGAAGAGCACCTGAAAGTTATACTTCCCGACTATGAGAAAAATCACCAGCGAGTGGCAACGAAAAGAAACAGAGGACCGTATCCAAGTCAAGTGACTTCAATGACGATCCTCTGTTTTGAGTATTCAAAAACAGTTTAGCTGATTAAAAAATGATTATACGAAACGCTTAGTCAGTTCCATGTATTCATCGACATCACTCATCACTTCATCAATAGCTGACTGCCAGAAATCTGGTTGAGTCAAGTCGACATCCAGATGTTTTTTAGCCAGTTCTTCAGTTGTCATACTCGCTGTATCTCTTAATAACTCGCGGTAATCTGACTCGAAGTTTTTGTTCTGTCCTTTAGCATATGAGTAGATTCCAAGACTGAACAGGAAGCCAAAGGTATAAGGGAAGTTATAAAATGGCACGCCTGTAATATGGAAGTGGAGCTTACTTGCCCAGAACATAGGGTGATAGGATTCCAGAGCGTTCTGGAATGCTTCTTTTTGTGCTTCTTCCATAAGCGTCGACAATTCATTTTCATCAAGAAGTCCGTCTTGTCTCTGTTCATAAAACCGTGTTTCGAATAGGTAGCGGCTATGAATATTCATAAACATGACAGCAGCTCTCGATATTTTACTATCAAGCAAAGCAATTTTTTCTTCTGCGGAGTTGGCAGCGTCTACGGTTGCACTTGATATCACCATTTCACAAAACGTTGAAGCTGTTTCTGCAACGTTCATGGCATAGCGACGATTGAGATGCGGAAGATCGCGCATGACATGACTGTGGTAGGCATGTCCGAGCTCATGGGCAAGGGTAGAGACATTGTTAGCTGTGCCAGAAAAGGTCATAAAGACGCGTGACTGTTTACTTTTCGGCAGGTTTGAACAGTAAGCTCCAGGACGTTTGCCTTCACGGTCTTCTGCTTCGACCCATGTCTGATCAAAAGCCGTTTGAGCCAAGTTCTTCATATCCTCGCTGAATGATCCAAAGTGCTCAATAACAAAGGACTGAGCCTCTTCAAATGAGTATTCTTTCGGTTCGTAATCACCCAAAGATAAGGGAGCGGTCACGTCTGCCCATCCCAGTTTGTCTTTGTTCATCAAAGCGGCTTTCCGGTTTAAAAAGTCGACCAGTTTCGGTTTGTTTCGGGTGATCGTATCCCACATCGTGTCCAAGGTCTGTTTCTCAAGGCGATTATATTCCAGTGCAGGAGTCAAAAAGTCAGGTTCGTCTCTCAGCTTGTAAGTCTGTAAACGGAACCCAGCCAGGTGGTTAAGAGTATCAGCGAACAAAGGTGCTTTAGCTTCCCACGACATTTCCCACGTCGTCAATAAGGATGCTCTGACTGCCGGATCAGGGTGACCACTTAATTTATTCGCAGCCTGACCAGCTGAAAGCGTGGTGACGTCACCATTTGTTTCAAATGGTATACGTATGCTGTTCACCAGAGACTGATAGACATTGTTGAAGCCTTCGAGTCCATCGAGTGATAACTGCTGAATAATGCGTTCTTCATTTTCAGACAAAAGTTTTTTTCCTTTTTCTCTTTTTTCGTTTAAGTTAAATGCACTAGCTTTCAAGTCATCATGAGCCAGTAAATCAGCCCAGTCATCATCCGGTATCGCCTTCACTTTTTTCATAAACTGCGTTTCTACGTCGCTCATTGAACTCCCGAGCTGGCTAAGCTGGTTAACTGTTTTTGCCGCTTTAGAGTCGTTGACATTTGCAGATAAAAGTCCTCTTGAAAATGTAGAAGCTTCCCCCAAGTGGTCAAAGGCTGTCTCTCGTTTAGCTAAAAATGCAATCAAGTGACGTGTAGATGCCCCATCTGATTCTGGCGACCACTGTTCGATAAGAGTTTTTGCTTCTGAAATCGTTTCTTTTATGTTATCGATAAATGCCTGCAATTCTTTAGAATCGCTTCCCCCTTTGAAAATAGTATCCATGTCCCATGTTAACTGTTTCTGCATGTATTCTCCCCCTTAATATAATAAACTAATTGTATCGCTTTTTTCTTTCCATATAAAGTCACATCAGTTAGAATAAGACTATTGATTGAAAAGGTGTGAAAATATGAGAAATAAAGCAAGTACTGCAGATAATATTTATTTACTGTTAGCGTTTGTCGTGATGGGTATTCTTTACTATAGTTCATCCATGAGTTACCAGGATCAGACCGTGCAGCCGCTTCTACATCAGTGGCTCGAGAATGAGCCCCTTAGAGGATTGCTGGAACGAGTGGAGTTTATGTACGCAGGAAGCGAAATTAGTGTGAACTCAAGTGGGTACATAGGATTTATCGAGTTTTTCATACGAAAAGGAGCTCACTTTATATCCTTTTTCTTCTTAGGGTTATTCTGGTACCTAGGGTTAAGAAACAGAGTGAACAATCCCTACTTGACAGTGATCCTTGCTGTATTGCTGTCAATTGGCTATGCTTCGTTTGATGAGTTGAGACAATCCTTTCATCCAAACCGGACTGCGCTGATGGAAGATGTCATGCTGGATACAGCTGGTGCGTTCGTTGGGATTGTCAGTGGACTTTTGTCTTCAAAACCGAATACGAGAAGGAGACGCAAACGAGTTTAGGTGACGAAACCGTTACACATAAAGGTTTAGTCAAGTCTGAAAGCGTAACCGGAAAACCTTGAAACAACCTGGAAATTTGGTATAATAACAGAGGACTAACGACATAAAAGATCAGGAAAGAGGAAATGAGATGGCAGGACATTCGAAGTGGAAAAATATTCAGCATCGTAAAGGTGCACAAGATGCTAAAAGAGGGAAAATTTTCCAGAAATTATCAAAAGAAATTTATCAAGCTGCAAAAGACGGTGGCCCTGATCCCGAAACTAATGCTGCACTGCGTCTGGCTGTCGATAAAGCTAAAACAAATAATATGCCCAATGATAATATTGACCGTGCAATCAAGCGAGCAACGGATTCTGGTCAAGGAGCAGACTACAAGGAAGTTTTATATGAAGGATATGGCCCAAATGGCATAGCAGTGCTGGTCTATGCGCTAACAGATAACCTGAACCGTTCAAGCACGAATATCCGACTGGCTTTCGACCGTAATGGCGGATCGCTTGGAGAAAAAGGATCAGTCAATTATATGTTCGACCGCAAGGGGTATATCGCTGTCAGTCGTGAAAATCTCGACTTAAGTGAAGATGATATGCTGATGCAGGTCCTTGAAGCGGGAGGAGAAGACCTTGAAACGTCTGAGGAAGTATTTGAAATTTATACTGACGGACATGATTATGCTGCAGTCAGAGATGCGTTGAAAGAGGCTGGATTTACACTTGACCAGTCTGAACTGACAATGGTCCCTCAAACAATGATTCCTGTACCGGACGATAAAGTAGAACAATTCGAAAAAATGATTGATGCACTGGAAGATGATGATGACGTAAGTGATGTCTATCATAATGCTGAAATGTAAAGTAATCATGAACTAAATAGGGAAAGATCATTAACCTGTAAGAGACAGATATTATTCTGTTTTTTACAGGTTTTTTTCGTAAGTTTTGAATTTAAAGCACAATATATATAGTAGCTGGGAAAATAAGAGTTAAAGGAGTGAGGATAACTGGATACTGAATTGTTTGCACAGCATCTGCTGACCATTGCTGATTCGTTTCGGACAAGTGATATACACATATTGCCCGAGCAGAAACATTATGATATCTATTTCAGGCTGAATGGACAGATGGATAAGCAATTTTATTTAGATAGAGAAGAGGGAGGCAGGTTAATATCGTATTTCAAGTTTCTGTCGAACATGGATGTTGGCGAAAAGAGACGTCCGCAGAGTGGATCGATGACATTTCAGCTGAAAGAGAAGGCAGTTGATCTGAGGTTCTCCACGATCAGTAACTACCAGAGTCAGGAATCACTGGTCATCCGGTTACTGAAACAGAAAGATTCCAATAAGCAGGAAGTAGGTGCTTTTTTCAGGCATGAGTGGGATATGCTGAAAAAACTGGTCGACTCAAAATCCGGCTTACTGTTATTTTCCGGTCCGGTAGACTCAGGAAAAACAACGACCATGTATCATCTGGTTAAAAATCGACTGGACGGAGAGAAGCAGCAGGTAATAACAGTTGAAGATCCAGTAGAAATAGAAGAAGTCACATTTTTACAGACTCAAGTGAACGAAACCGCCGGAATCTCCTATGAGCATCTTTTAAAGAGTTCTCTTCGTCATCACCCCGATGTCATCATAGTAGGCGAGATCCGAGATGAAGAAACGGCTAAAATGGTGATGAGAGGCGCATTGACCGGACATCTGATCGTAGCATCTATTCACGCAAAGAACTGCAGAGGTGTTATTTCACGGTTACTGGAACTAGGGGTCAGTCTGACGCTGCTTCAGCAAACGCTGATCGGTATTGCCTTTCAGAACCTGATTCCATTGTACTGTTCACTGTGTGGAACTAATTGCCAGACATACTGTTCCCATTATCCCAGAGATCAGAAGAGGGCTGCGCTCTTTGAAGTGAAAACTGGTGACAGCCTTAAAAGGTGGCTCATGGATGAGCGTGTTGAGATCCCAGTCAGATCTGATGTTCAGAGAGATTTTAATCATTTACTTGAGAAGGTGAGTATGTATGGGTATATTTCAGAAAAAACCTATCAGCGGTACCTCATTGCGAACCAGTAATCACTTGTACAAGCAAGGGGTCTTTCTTAATCGGATGGGACGCCTGCTCTCAGAAGGGTTTTCTATGAACGAGTCTCTACATTTTCTTCAGACACTGTCTAAATCCGATTCTGCCAGCTGGGTGACTATTATAAGAAATGAAGTGACAGAAGGGTCATCACTTTCAGCCGCATTACACAAATGCGGGTTTCCTGACCAAACGTGTACACAATTGTATTTTGCACTGTACCATGGCAACTTTGCTCAGGCCATTACTCGATCGGGAAAACAGCTAGTCAAGCAATCGGAAAAACGGAAAAAAGCAGCAGGGATCATTCAGTACCCACTGATGCTGATTGGCTTTATAATTATCATGCTGTTTACTATGCGTTATGTCCTTATCCCCCACATTGAACAGATCACGTCAATTCAGTCCCAGGAGATGCCGTTAAGTACGAGGGTGATAGTGAAGATGGTCTACCATTCTCCGATTGGTATGCTGATTGTGGGATGCCTTGCTGTAATAGGGTGGATAGTCATTAATATAGTCAACAGTAACAGGACTCCGGTTGAAAAATGGAATGGGGTTTCGAAATGGATCAAGAGTCCCTTATTGAAATTATACTGGAGCCAGTATTTCTCGTATGAATGGGGACAGTTGATCAAAGGAAGCTGCAGCCTGCTGGAAGTGGTCACAATCATGAAAAGCAAACAAAGTTCAGACTTAGTCAGAGAAATCGGACACTGTATCGAGCAGGAAATGCTGAAAGGGAAGTCCTTTTCTGATGCTCTGGAATCTTTCGCTTTTTTGAATGATGAAATCAAGGAAGTGGTCAGACAAGGAGAAACATCGGGGAAACTGGGATATGAACTAGAATTGTACTCATTCAGTTGTGAAGAAGATTTCGACAGAAAGATTGAACAGTTAATGACTTGGATTCAGCCCATCGTATTTACTGGGGTAGCACTGCTGATCGTGGCCATATACGCTGCGTTAATGCTTCCTACATTTAGCATCATGGATACACTATAAAAGGAGGAAAAACACAATGCTTAATACTATGACAAAAAGAATCAGATGTGAAAATGGGTTTACATTAATTGAAATGTCGCTTGTTTTATTCGTTATTTCCGCACTGCTTCTTCTTTTTATTCCCAATTTATCCGGGAGTCAGGACAGTGCAGAATCGAAGAGTAACGAAGCTTTTGAAACGGTTCTCCAGACTCAGGTCAATTTATACATTTTAAATGACAATGATAAACCAAATGATTTTAATAAATTAAAAACTGGCAACTACTTAACTGATAAACAAATAACCAGAGCAATAGCTGAGTATAATGTGGTCAATGGAATAGTCAGTGCCAAACCTAAATAGTGGAGTCTAGCATTGAGTCACATAAATAAAGATGATGGGATGACTTTAATTGAAACACTTCTAGTGCTGAGTGTGGTGTCATTACTGCTTGCTTTACCGACTATTCATTTTAACTCCTTGACAAAAAAAACTGAAACCGCTATTTTTTTTGATTCCTTTCAGTCCAGTATGACACTCGTCCAAAACTACTCTGTGTTAAATGATGTGTGGACAGTCGTCAGGTTTCGACCATCCCGCGGAGAAATATCTTTTAGGGTAAGTGAAGAAACAGGTCATCCCATAGAGCATATCCTGACACTTCCAGAACATGTGAAAATATTGAATACAACTGTTGAGTTTCGATTCTCAAAAAAATCAGGCTCAATTGGTTATTATGAAACTATTTATTTTGAAACACCAGAAGGGTACGTCGACTATGTTTTTCAGTTAGGAAGTGGGCGTTTTGAAATTAGAACGAGTCAAAGGAAGTGAAGGGTATGTCTTGCTGGAAGCCTTAATCAGCATGAGCATTCTAGTGTTCTTATTAGCAGGAACCATGCCTTATTTAACGGATATATTTGAAGTGAGGCAGCAAGCAAAGAGTGAGGTAGAGATGACGCGGCACTTATATGAGCGTTCATTGTTCTGGGAAAGAAAAGAAACAGGCAACACAAAAGTCTCAGGAGTATCAGTTACCTCCAGTTTCAGTGATGCATACAAAATTAGTATCAGAGGAGAGGATGGAAACGAGGCGAAAGTTGAAATACGCTCTGTCATCTGGTCAGAGTGAAGAAGGATTGACCCTGATTGAAATGCTGGTCGCTCTCAATGTAATAATGGGATGTGTTTTCTTTTTTTCACTGGCATTATCACAAATCCAGTCGGTAAGGGCGAGCATCAGTGATGACAGACAAATAGAATGGCATTTGTTTCTGAATATGCTGGAGCACGATTTGAGAGATACGGTGCTAAAAGATGTGTGGTCTACTGGATTTAGTGTAACTAAGGTAGAAAAGGGGATCCTATTGAACAAATCGGTGTCGTATGACGTGCATAAAAAAATATACCGTCGAGTAGTAAACGGGGAAGGACACCAGCCAGTGCTGACAAAGGTTAAGGCCTTCAAAGTTCAGCAGAACAATAACCAGATCCAACTAGATGTTACATTCGAAAATGATGAATCCTATAATGCATGGATCAAAGTAGAGGTATTGAATGAGTAAATATATTCAGGGAAAAGGAAAAGAAGAGCAGGGAAGCAGTCTCATTTCTACACTGCTCCTTCTTCTCTTTCTTACCTTATTAATGACAGCCTCGGCAGCGGTCATTAAACATCAGATTATCCAATATAAGCAAACAGCCCATAGTTACGAAGCGAAAGCGCTGATTGAAATGACTGAAGCACTGATTTCAGTTGAAGACGGCGGGCACTACCCCTCGTCTGTTCTATTTAACAACGGGAAAACGGTTGTTCTTAAAACATCAGAGACCCAACTCTTGATCAAAGCCACTCTAAACAGCCGCTACACCAGTCAAAAACATATTGAAATACCTGTCAAGAGTGTTATACCTGCAGAAAGTGATCAAAATCATGGAGTAAATAAAGAGGATCCAAGAGTGATAGACGAGGACTCTTTAAACGACTAAATAAAAAGGACTACCCTCTACCTATAGAGCAGGTCACAAAGGGCTGTTCAGGCAGCCTTATTTAGTTTGCAGTTTTAGGCACTATAAACATACATAGACTGATGAAAACACCCATTCGTTTATTTTTCATATCAGCTTTGCTATAATGAAAAAGACCGAAGTTCAACTGTACGATAAACTATTAGGATAGGGTGTTTACATGTCACGAGTAAAAGATATTCAGAAAAAAATCAAAAATCAGGGGTTAGAAGCCCTTTTAATAACAAGTCCGTATAATCTGCGTTATGCCTCAAATTTTACTGGATCAACGGGACTAAGCGTGATCACAGAAGACAAGGCGTTTTTTGTGACTGACTTCAGATATACAGAGCAGGCTGCAGATCAGGCTGTGGGATTCGAAATCATCAAGAATACAGGACCGATTTATGAAGAAGTAAAAACGATTGTAGAAAAAGAAAATATTCAATCATTAGGTTTTGAAAAGGATTTTGTGACGTTTGGAACGTATGATCAGATTAAATCATTGCTGCCGTGTGAATTAAAACCAGTTAGTGGTCTGATTGAATCATTAAGAGAAATAAAAGAAGCATCCGAAATAGCGACAATTCAGCAGGCAATCAAAATAACAGAATACGCGTTTGAAGAAATTCTTACTTTCATCAAACCAGGCGTTTCAGAAATTGAAGTCGCCAATAAACTAGACTTTCTGATGAGGGAAAAAGGAGCGTCTGGTGTGTCTTTTGATACGATCGTGGCCAGTGGAAAACGTTCAGCCATGCCACATGGTGTAGCAAGTGACAAAAAAATCGAACAGGGAGATATGATCACTCTTGATTTTGGTTGTTACTATAATGGCTATGTTTCAGATATGACCCGTACTTTTGCATTGGGAGATCCTGGTGAAGAACTGAAAAAAATACATCAGATCGTACTTGATGCCAACCTGAAAGTAACAGAATTAGCCAAAGCAGGAGTAACCGGTAAAGAACTCGATGATGTGGCTCGTGACTACATCAAAGAGAAAGGCTACGGCGACGCGTTTGGACATTCTACTGGGCACGGAATAGGACTTGAAGTGCATGAGGGGCCTGGAATCAACTTCCGTAATGAGAACCCATTAGTAAAAGGCAATGTCATTACTAATGAACCGGGAATCTATATACCTGGACTGGGTGGCGTGAGAATTGAAGATGATCTTCTAATTACTGAAGAGGGCAATAAAAACCTGATGACAGTAACTAAGGAACTGATTCAATTATAACCAGTTAAAATGCGGTTCTGGTTGAATTGCAAATAGGTTTTCAAGTCAAATCATGTTACAATAGAAAGAGAATTAAAATACTTTTTCAACTCAAAGTATTTTATATTAGGAGGAAATTAAATGATTTCAACAAGTGAATTTAAAACAGGACTAACGATCGAATATGATGGAAGTATCTGGAGAGTCATGGACTTTCAGCATGTGAAACCAGGAAAAGGACCCGCTTTTGTTCGTTCGAAATTAAAAAACCTGCGTACAGGAGCTATTCAGGATAAAACATTCCGTGCAGGTGAGAAAATGGAATCTGCACACATTGAAACCAAATCTATGCAGTATTTGTATGAAGATGGTGGAAACCACGTATTCATGGATTCAGAAACATATGAACAGCTTGAAATTCCTGGAGAGCGTATTGAGGAAGAATTGAAACTGATGAAGGAAAACATGCAAGTCGAAATCATGATGTACGGCAGTGAAGTACTTGGTGTGGATCTACCCAAAAAAGTACAGTTAAAAGTGGTAGAAACTGAACCTGGAATTAGAGGGGATACATCCGGTGGAGGATCTAAATCCGCTACACTGGAAACGGGTGCGGTTGTTACTGTCCCGTTGTTTATAAATGTGGATGATGTACTGATCATTAATACAGATGAAGCCAGCTATGTATCACGTGCTTAATCACTCATTTATTTAACAAAAAGGAGGAACGGGAATGGCTGAAGTAATAGGAAACAGAAACAAAAGCAATCTATTAGGTGAAATCGAAGTTGCCCCTGAAGTAGTGGAGGTTATTGCAGGAATCGCTGCTAATGAAGCTGATGGCGTTTATGCCATGCAGGGTAAGTTCTCTAAACGTATGAAAAATGTCTTTGGTAAAACCAATCATAAAAAAGGCGTTCATTTGAATACAGATGAAGATGGATTGAAACTGGATATTTACTGCTATTTTAAGTTTGGTGTAAATGTTCCTGAAGTAGCAAAAACCATCCAGCAGCGTGTACGCGAACAAGTATTGCATATGACTGAGATAACACTGGCTGAAGTGAATATTCATATTGCAGATATCGTACCTGAAAAAACTACTATCCAAGAATTGTTCGAATTGGACACGGAAGAAGATGACGAATAGTGACTACAGTAAGGCGTGTGATCAGGGAAAAAGCCTTTCAGTCTCTTTTCCAGTTATCCACACATGAAGAATTAACAATCGATCAGGCTATCAGGCTTGCACTTGAAAGTTCACTATCCTTCGATGATATGAGAACGATCGAAGAAGCAATGAAAGAAGCCTTGCCGGAAGAAAAAAACACACAACAGATTGTACAAGATGCCCTTCACTACTTAAGAAAATTAGTCGTAGGTGCAAGAGAAAACAGTGAAGTGATCGACGAAACGATTAACAGACACTTAAAGAACTGGTCGCTGAGTAGACTGGAACGTACAAATTTATTGCTGCTTCGATTAGCTACGTATGAGCTTTTGTTTGAAGAGGAAATGGATAAACGAATCGTCATGAATGAAGCCATTGAATTGGCCAAAACATTCAACGATGAAAAAGCAAGTAAATTTATTAACGGTGTACTGCAAAGTATTGTTGATGAAAATAAAGTTTGAGCACTTTTTTCTGTCATGACTTCTTTTAAGTGGAGTCATAGAAATCAAATCGTGACGCAGACAGCAAGAGAGGGCGGAAAAATAGAGTGTCGTTCACATTCTATTTTTTTTGCTCTTTTTATTTTCACTATACATAAAGGACAAAGGAAGGACTAATCGATGAGTGAAGATTACTTAACGGTATCTCAATTGACGACGTACGTAAAAAGAAAATTTGATTATGATCCTTATCTGGAACGTGTTTTTGTCAAAGGGGAGATATCCAACTACAACCCTCATAGACGAAATGCGCACCAGTATTTTAGTATCAAGGATAAGGGTGCCAAGTTATCAGTGGTTTTGTTTCAAAGGGAAGGCAAAAAGCTAGCTGTCGACCTTGAAGAAGGAATGAGCGTACTGGCAATTGGACGGTTATCGGTTTATGAGAAAAATGGGACCTACCAGTTATATATTGAACACATTGAACCGGAAGGCTTAGGTCAATTATATGCGGCTTATGAGCAGACCAAAAAAAAGCTGGCTGATGAGGGATGGTTTGATTTAGACCGTAAGAAACCCTTGATTCGCTTTCCTAAAAAAATAGCAGTCATCACAAGCCCGAGTGGTGCTGTGATTAAAGACATCCAGACAACAATCGAGAGACGATTTCCTATAGTTGAATTGACGCTGTTTCCAACACTTGTTCAAGGGGACAAAGCTGCAGACTCTATAGTGAAAAGCATAAGAAAAGCTGATAAAGACGGCGAATTTGATACGATCATCGTCGCAAGGGGGGGAGGATCCTTTGAAGACCTCTTCCCATTTAATGAAGAGAGAGTGGCTTTAGCGATTGCTCAAGCCCATACTCCAGTTATATCTTCAGTCGGTCACGAAACGGATACGACACTAGCCGATCTGTCAGCTGACGTAAGGGCCGCTACGCCTACTGCTGCAGCAGAACTGGCGGTTCCCGTGTTAACGGAAGAGTTGGGGAAAATTGATTTAACTAAACAAAGACTGACTCAGGCAATGCAGACCTTATTGAAACAGGAAAAAGAGAGAGTGAAGCGTCTGAATCAGTCATACATTTTCAGGCAGCCTGCCAGGCTCTATGACGGATACAGTCAGAATCTGGATCAGTTGACTGAACAGCTGATCAGAACAACGGAGCAGACCATTCAGTCTAGTCAGCAAAAAGCTCAGTCTCTCAGCAGACAGCTTCAAGCCTATCATCCCCAGACTAGAGTTAAGCAGTCTAAAAAAGATTCAGACCAGATGCTTCAGCGTTTACTCTCTGCTTCTCAGCATATTGTAAAGCAAGAATCAAATCAGCTGAATTATCTTATACAGTCACTGGATTATCTTTCTCCACTGAAAGTTCTTGGCAGAGGGTACGGAATAACTAGAAAAGATGGAAAAGTCATTAGATCGACAAATCAAGTTGAAAAAGACGATATAATTGAAGTAATGATTTCAGATGGTAGAATCAGTGCCAAAGTCACCGAAACTAAGATGAACGAAACAACAAACACACTCAGTGAGGAGAATTAACTGTGGAAAAAGATAAAACATTTGATGAAGCCATGAAGGAACTGGAAATAATCGTTCAGCAATTAGAACAAGGGGATGTCCCCCTAGAGGAAGCACTGGATCAGTTTCAGGAAGGCATCAAACTTAGCCGATACTGTAAAGGGATTGTAGAAGATGCAGAAAAAACAGTGACTAAAATGGTGAATGAAGAAAATAGTGCTGAACTTAAAGCTTCAGCAGAAGAATAGCCAGCACTGTAAGATGTTTAGTCAGTATGGATGACATATAAGTATGTCATATTAGTAAGTAGCGAGTCAGGTTCAAATCATTAAAGTATGTGTAGAGTTATATACAATCAAAGGAGTAACTAATGGAATTTCAAGAATTAAGTACAGAATATAAAGAGATGTTTGAACAGTTTATGATTGAGTCTATTCCTGATCAAAGTCGGACTCAACTGGAAGAGTCAATGCGTTATTCGCTTTCAGCAGGGGGAAAGCGATTAAGACCGCTGATTTTATTTGCAGTTCTTAAAGCATTCGGTCAAGCTGCAGAACCGGCCTTTCCATATGGTGCAGCACTTGAAATGATTCATACGTATTCTCTCATTCATGATGATTTACCGGCGATGGACGATGATGATTTGAGAAGAGGAAAAGCGACTAACCATATTCAGTTCTCCGAAGCAACAGCAATTCTTGCGGGCGATGCACTTTTAACGAAAGCCTTTGAACTGATGACGGAGGGAGACGCTTCAGATGAAGTCAAGCTTCAACTGATTAGAGAACTGGCGTTAAATTCCGGGAATCAAGGAATGGTAGGCGGTCAGCAGGCTGATATGAACGGGGAAAATACTTCCTTAAGTCTTAAAGAGCTTGAATCCATTCATGCCAGAAAAACGGGGAAACTCATCCACTTTGCATTTTTTGCCGGTGGGTTACTGGCTGGGGCAAAAGATAAAACCGTCAGTGAATTAGAAGAAATGGCCTACGCACTTGGACTAGCTTATCAGATTAGAGACGATATCCTGGATGTTCAAGGGGATGAGGTAGCATTAGGCAAACGGACGGGTGCAGATGCAAAGCTTGGTAAAAGCACATACCCGGCATTACTTGGTATGGATCAGGCCAAAAGGCTGTTTTCTGAGAAGCTGGATAGAGCGCTTGAACTCAATCAGCGTATCATGGAACGAGAAACGGATTATGATGTCGAACTGCTGGATTCTTTTATTCACTCACTAGAGATTGAAAGCAAGTGATGAGGTGCTCAGGATGAAAAAAGAAAGAGCAGATGATTTACTGATCAAACAAGGCTGGGCAGAAGACCGTGATAAAGCTAAACGTTTTATCATGAGTGGAAAAGTCTATACGAGTAAAGAAGAACAGATTTTTACTTCAGGTGAAAAACTTCCCGGAGACACTCTTGTATATGTCAAAGAGGCTGAACAATTGTATGTGAGTAGAGGCGGACAGAAGCTGGAACACGCTTTAGTCAATTTTGACATTGATCTAACGGATCAGATTGTTTTGGATATCGGCGCGTCCACAGGCGGGTTTACTGATGTCAGCTTGCAGAACGGGGCTCGCTTAGTCTACGCCCTCGATGTAGGTACGAATCAGCTAGCCTGGAAGTTGAGAATAGATGAACGAGTCGTGGTGATGGAACAGACTAATTTCAGAGCTGCAAAACGTGAAGACTTTAATCAGGGAAGACCTACCTTTGCTACAATCGATGTGTCGTTTATTTCGTTAGAACGTATTTTTCCTGTATTGAAAGACATTTTGAGTGATGAAGGTGAAGTTGTAGCTCTTATTAAACCTCAATTTGAGGCCAGAAGAGAAGATGTCGGGACTGGAGGAATCATATCAGACCCTGACGTCCATGAGTACGTTATTCAAAATATTATATCCTTTTTGTATGATTTAGATTTCACCGTATCAGGTATCATTCCTTCCCCCATTAAAGGTGGGAAAGGGAATAAAGAATATTTAGCATATATTAAGAAGTCTGTCCCAATGGGAAGAACTAAAGCAGAATGGATGGAATATATTATAAATGATTCCTTATTTTTATAATAAACCTTTTTCTATGCAGGAATAATAATATTTGAGAGTTATTATATTGGAACTCTCAGTTAAATGAAGTATAATTGGAATGAATATACTGTATAAATATACTGTGTTATTTAGTGGTAAGATTGCATAGGAGTGAAGCAGAGTGAAAAAGAAAGAAAGACATCAACTGTTGCGTCAACTGGTTCAACAGGACGTTATTCAAAAACAGGAAGATTTTGTCGACATTCTACAAAAACGAGGAATAGATATTACACAGGCAACGATATCCAGGGATATCAAAGAGCTGCAGCTGATCAAAGTTCCAGCTAAAGAAGGGGGCTATCAGTACAACCTGCCGCCGGAAATGAACTATAATGTGTCTAAGAAACTTGAGCGTTTAATGAGAGACGCGTTTGTCTCAATTGATACTCAAAAGGAATTTGTACTGATCAAGACACTGCCAGGAAATGCGTTTGCTTTAGGAACACTGATCGAATCAGCAAATTATCAGGAAGTATTTGGATGTATTTGCGGAGATGATACGGTACTTGTCATCTGTCGAGATGAAGAAAGTTCCGAGCGTTTTCAAAGAAGAATCATTTCCTTTATTTAATTCAATTATGAACAGGAGGTTTGTCTTTGCTTGAATCGTTAATGATTAAAGACTTTGCGATAATACAAGATTTAGCTCTAGAGTTTAAAAAAGGAATGACTGTCCTGACGGGTGAAACAGGAGCAGGCAAGTCGATTATTATAGATGCAGTAGGTTTGCTTGCTGGTGGAAGAGGCTCGAGCGAATTCGTTCGCTTTGGATCGAAAAAATGTATATTAGAAGGACAGTTCAGCTATCAGCCTTCGGAATCCTTAAGCAGCCTCTTACAGCAGAATGCTATCGAGGAAGAAGAGCACACCTTACTGATCCAGAGAGAAATCTTTACTACTGGGCGAAATGTCTGTCGCATTAACGGCAGCATGGTGACAATTGCAGTTCTCAAAGAAATCGGGAGCCATCTGATCGATATACATGGTCAGAATGAACATCAGGAACTCATGGTGTCAGAAAATCATATTCATTTACTTGATCACTTTGGTCCAAAAGAACTTGAGTCGACGAAAAGAGCGTATCAGACGGTCTACCGAGAATTCAGGCAACTTGGAAAAGAGCGAAAAGAATGGGTCGTCAATGAGCAGGAACTCGTTCAGCGAATGGACATCTTAAAGTATCAGGTAGAAGAAATAAAATCTGCAAATTTACAGCCGAATGAAGAAGAAGAACTTAAAGAAGAGGAACAGAAGCTGGCCAACCATCAGACGATTGTTGAAGCTTTGTCATCCAGTTACACTACCTTACAAGGGGAAGAGCTGAGTGGACTCGATTTAGTCGGGCAGGCAATGGAGAAAATGGATAGTATCTCTGATATGGATGAGAAGTTCAAGCAAATTGCCGATACTTTATCTGCGGCTTTTTTTCAGCTGCAGGAAGCCTCCAGTGACTTGTACAGTGAAATGGATCAGTTAGAATATGATGAAGAACGTCTAAATGAAATCGAAGAACGCTTGAACCTGATTCAGCAGCTGAAACGAAAGTATGGTCATTCAGTAGAAGATGTACTGGCACACTATGCTCAGGCAGAATCAGAATTAGAAAAGCTTGAAAATCGAGAAGAACAAGTAGACCAGCTCAGCAAGAAAACGGCACAACTTAAGACAGAAGCACTCCATTTAGCAGATCAGTTGTCTGACATGCGAATCCAGACAGCTAAAAAACTGGAACAGGCTATCCTGGAACAGTTGAAAGAGCTGTACATGGAAAAAGTTAAATTTTCTGTTACTTTTAAAGAAGGGGCGGGTAAAAACAACTCAGCCTCGTCTCTATTGGATAATGGGAAGGACAGAGTGGAGTTTTTTGTTGCAACAAATCCTGGAGAACCTCTGAAACCCTTGTCACGAGTGGCATCTGGTGGAGAGCTATCCAGAATGATGCTCGCAATGAAAACCATTTTCTCACGTTCACAGGGGATAACTAGTATCATATTTGATGAGGTGGATACAGGAGTCAGCGGGCGTGTCGCGCAGGCGATTGCAGACAAGATTCATTCAGTAGCCCATCACTCTCAAGTCTTGTGCATCACACATCTTCCTCAAGTGGCAGCGATGGCGGATCAGCATTTGTATATCCGTAAAGAAGTCAGGGATGAACGGACCAGTACGTTTGTGGAGCACATTACCGACGAAGAGCGGACAGAGGAAATTGCCCGCATGCTCTCGGGTGAAGTAATGACTCAACTAACGATCGAGACAGCTAAGGAACTGTTGAATCTAGCTTCGGACAAGAAAAAATGACATTAAAAAATCCTCTATATCCACTCCTTAATAGAAGGGGACAAGAGGATTTTATTAGTCAGTTTAAAAGATAATGCTTAAAATAGAAGCAAATGCAGGGATAGCCATTGACAAGACAAGTACCCATATAATGATTTTTGAAGCTACGCTTGTTGATCCTTTTTTTCTTTCTTTATTAGGCATAAGTGTACACCAACTTTCGTGATTGCTTTTCACGTATTAGTGTACTGAAAGTAAGTGATTATTGCAAGTAAATATTAGGTGTAATGATAAGAGAGTTTCAAATGCGTTCAAATTTTGTTAATATAATAATGAGTGACTGATGCAGTAAAGGACGCTAGAAGTGACTTTACTGTGTTCAAAATTGAGAGGAGAAATATAATGAGTAAGCAGGAAATAGGCGTTATCGGAATGGCGGTCATGGGTAAAAACTTAGCTTTAAACATTGAAAGCAGAGGGTATTCTGTTTCTATTTATAACCGTACCGGCTCTAAGACTGAAGGAGTCATCAATGAAAATCCAGACAAAAATCTGACAGCGACATTCGAACTCGAGGAATTTGTCAACTCTCTGGAAACACCTCGAAAAATAGTACTGATGGTTCAAGCTGGAAGAGGAACTGATGCTGTTATTAAACAGCTGCTGCCGTTTTTAGATAAAGGAGATGTACTGATAGATGGAGGAAATACGTTCTATCAGGATACGATTCGTCGCAGTAAAGAACTGGAAGACTCCGGCATTTACTTCATCGGTACAGGCGTATCCGGGGGAGAAGAGGGTGCATTACTTGGACCTGCAATCATGCCTGGTGGACAAAAAGAAGCGTATGATCTAGTGGCTCCCATACTGGAACAAATTGCTGCAAAAGCACCAGCTGATGGAGAACCATGCGTAACTTATATCGGACCAGATGGCGCAGGACATTACGTTAAAATGGTGCATAATGGAATCGAATACGGAGATATGCAGCTGATTGCTGAATCTTATCACATTCTGAAAGATATGGTCGGTTTATCGAATGAAGAGATTGCAGACGTATTTAAAGAATGGAATACTGGCGAACTAGACAGCTTCCTTATTGAAATTACAGCAGATGCGTTGACTAAGAAGGATCCGGAAACAGGGAAACACATGATCGATATCATCTTAGACCGCGCAGGAAATAAAGGAACAGGAAAATGGACGTCTCAAAGTGCACTTGACTTAGGACTGCCGCTTCCATTGATTACTGAATCTGTCTTTGCCCGTTATATCTCAGCATTAAAAGATGAGCGAGTAGCGGCAAGTAAAGTCCTGCCTAAACCAGCAGTAAAAGAATTTGAAGGCGACAAAGAAGAAGTGATCGAGAAAATAAGACAAGCGTTATACTTCAGTAAAATCATGAGTTACGCTCAAGGGTTTGCACAAATGGGTACAGCATCTAAAGAGTATGACTGGAACCTTAAGTACGGCGAAATCGCTAAGATTTTCCGTGCAGGGTGTATTATCAGAGCACGTTTCCTTCAAAAAATCACAGAAGCGTATGAACGTGAGCCTGAACTTAAAAACCTTGTATTAGATGATTACTTCATGGATATTGCAGAACGCTACCAGCAATCTGTCAGAGATCTGGTTGGATTATCTGTTCAAGCAGGTGTTCCTGTACCGGCATATTCATCTGCTATTGCTTACTATGATTCCTATCGTTCTGAACGATTACCAGCTAACATCATCCAGGCTCAACGTGACTACTTCGGTGCTCATACGTATGAACGTGTGGATAAAGAAGGATCATTCCACTTTGACTGGTATGGAAATAAAGGAGAAGAAAGCTCGGATTAATCCACTTTCTCTCATATAATTAAATAAAGACGAATAAATAGTAGGTTTTCGATTAGAAAACCTACTATTTTACTGTTACAATAGTCCTAAAGATGCTATCATTCGTTCCCTAAAGGCTCAAACTGTGGTACACTGAAAGAGCCTTGTGACAGGAATTAAAGGAAGTATCCTATAAATAAATTGAAACAGGTAAATCATGCTAGGAGTGAATATAATGGCGAATATTTTAATAATTGAAGATGAAAAAAACTTAGCCCGTTTCGTCGAGCTGGAGCTGAATCATGAAGGCTTTAAAACAGAAGTCCGCTTTGATGGCCGTGCCGGTCTTGAAGCGGCAATCAATGAAGATGCAGACTGGGACATCATATTGCTGGACTTGATGCTGCCGGAACTGAACGGAATCGATGTTGCCCGCCGTATCCGTCAGGTAAGCAATGTGCCGATCATCATGATGACAGCACGTGACTCGGTCATCGACCGTGTATCAGGATTTGATCACGGAGCAGATGATTATGTGGTCAAACCGTTTGCTATTGAAGAGTTACTGGCGCGTATGCGTGCGTTACTTCGTCGTATTGAAATCGAAACCGAAGAAAACGTCAGCCGTCAAACGACGATCAACTATAAAGACATTACTGTTGAAAAGGAAAACCGTGTCGTTAAACGTGCAGACGAAGTCATTGAATTAACAAAGAGAGAGTATGAACTTCTGGTCGAATTAATGGAAAACGTCAATGTGGTGTTATCCCGTGAAGTCCTCTTGAATAAAGTATGGGGATATGAAACAGAAGTGGAAACAAATGTAGTGGATGTCTACATCAGATACCTGCGCAACAAAATAGACGTGTCAGGTAAAGAAAGCTACATCCAGACTGTTCGAGGAACAGGATACGTGATGCGTACGTGAAATCACAAGCAGCCATTGATACGACTGCAGTGAACCAGCAGAAACGTATTTCTTTAAGATGGAAGTGGACAATTGGGGCTGCGATTGCGTTATTTCTAACCTATACTATCTTTTCAACTATTCTTTTTATAACATTTCAACAAATAATGATCGATAACGAGCAACAGGCTGTCAGAAATGTGGTTTATAACTTGACCGAACGTTTCGGACAGCATTTTTATGAGTTGACTGAAGAAGATGTAGAGGAAACGCTGGATCAGCAGGAGCTGTATCTAACACCTGAGATGCCCATATTGGAAGAAACTCAAAATCAAAGAAGTACACCTCTGCGACCGAGTCAAGGCACGATCGTTATCAGAGTATATAGTCCAAATGAAGAACTCCTTTACGAGACGAACACGGTCGATATCGGATTCGAATCACGAGAGAATTTACAGATCCAGACAATTCCCGAGGGACCGAATGGGGAAGCATTATCAGCAGTAACGCCTGTTTATTCATTCTTAAATAATGAAAAAATCGGCTACATTCAGGTGATCAATACACTAGCTTCTTATCACCAGCTTTTTAGAAGAGTGTTAGGAGCGATTTTACTCACAGGCGTCATTGCTTTGCTTTTTAGTGGAGTGATAGGGTACATTATTGCGATCTCTTTCCTTCAGCCGATTCGTCGACTGACTGAAGCGATGCATATCATTGAGAAGGATCCGGAATCTCAAGAACGCATTGATGTTGGAGACGGGAATGATGAACTGACCGAACTAGCGAATGCGTATAACGCAATGCTCGACCGGATGCAGCGGAATATTGAGCAGCAGAAACAGTTCGTAGAAGATGTATCCCATGAATTGCGGACACCCGTTGCAGTAGTGGAAGGGCATATGAAACTCTTGAACCGCTGGGGGAAAGACGACCCCGTTATACTGGAAGAGTCGCTGGAAGCTTCACTGCAGGAGATGGGTCGTATGAAGAGCCTGGTTCAGGAAATGCTCGACTTGTCTCGAGCTGAACAGGTGGAGATTCATTATAAAAATGAACGAACAGAGATCAGAGCAATCATTAATCAGACGTTTAATAATTTCAAACTGGTTCATCCAGAGTTCTCTTTCATCTTAGATGATGATTTAGAAGATGACGTATTCGTCAATATTTACCGTAATCATCTGGAACAGATTCTAATTATTCTCCTTGATAACGCGGTCAAGTATTCAACCGATCGTCAGGAAGTCCACTTGAGTGTATCTGATAATGGTCAAAATGTTCAGATCGCTATTCAGGATTATGGTGAAGGAATGACTCAGGAAGATACCGTTAAAATCTTTAACCGATTTTACCGCGTAGATAAAGCGCGTAGCCGACATAAGGGTGGAAACGGTCTTGGTTTGTCAATTGCGAAACAGCTGATTGAAGGATATCATGGAAAGATTTGGGCTGAAAGTGTATTGAATCACGGATCGATTTTTAGAATCGAATTGCCTAAACTGAAAAAAGAAGAAACAGTTGAAAAATAAGTCGAAGACCCGATACACTGTATCGGGTCTTTTTGTCTATTCACATTTTATTTCGCGACATTTCCTTTTTTTGATCAATATACTTATAAAGGAGGTTTCGAAATGGATGTATTAAAAACAAGAAATAGGTCACAGTTACTGGAAGGACTGGATATTTTAAACAGTCGTATGAAATTGAGCACAGATGTGGACAATTATTACCGAGCACTAAAAGCTGGTTTTGAAGGAGAATTGGCATTTGATCAAATGTTCAGTGAAGGTGTTACGAGTGGAGGGATCGTTTTAAACGATCTTTTGCTGTCGGTAAACGGATCAACTATTCAGATTGATTCATTAATATTGGCGCCAGATATCATTTACCTGTTTGAAATTAAAAATTATAGAGGAAATTACAGGTATGATAATGATCATTATAGAAAAACCAATGGGTACGATATTTTAAATCCCAAAAACCAACTCAATAAAACATTAACTTTATTGAGTCAGCTGTTGAAACAATGGAAGGTCGCGACTCCGCTTAAGGGAGCAGTGGTTTTTGTACATCAGACTTTTACATTATATGAAGCCCAGCCTGATGAACAAGTCGTGTTACCTTCCCAGCTTATCTCTCACTTAAAGCTGTTAAATAGTCAGCATAACAAGGTGCCTCAACAGGTGAGGTCGCTGGCTAACCGATTAATTGAACACCATAGAGACGAAGTACCATATCAGAAACAGCTTCCCGACTTTCATTGGGACAAACTGAAAAAGGGGTTAACATGTGGATCCTGCAAGAGTTTTGATTTAAAACTGAATCAGCGATCGTGCGTATGTCTTAACTGTGAGCGTGCTACAAGCAGAAAGAATTGTTTGATAGAAAACATTAATAATTTGATCCTTTTATACCCCGATAAAAAAGTGACCACTTCTCTAGTATATGAATGGATAGGAGAGAGGATATACAAACGAAGTATCAGCATTGTACTAGAAGAGTCGTTCATTAAAGAAGGAGCAGGAAGAGGTCGGTACTATAGGTAGCACTCGAAGTGTTCAGGGCCAGCGAGTGCTACAGAAGAAGCGGTAAGTGTCGGACTGGTGAGGGTGAAGGATCACGAGTGCTACACAATGGGATCAGATAGGTAGCACTCGAGATGTTCAGGTACAACGAGTGCTACAGAAGAAGCGGTAAGTGTCGGACTGGCGAGGGTGAAGGATCACGAGTGCTACACAATGAGACCAGATAGGTAGCACTCGAGGCATTCAGGAAAGGCGAGTGCTACATAAGAAGCGGTAAGTGTCGGACTGGCGAGAGTGAAGGATCACGAGTCCTACACAATGGGATCAATTAGGTAGCACTCGAGATGTTCAGGGCCAGCGAGTGCTACACAAGAAGCCGTAAGTGTCGGACTGGCGAGGGTGAAGGATCACGAGTGCTACATAATGATACCAGATAGGTAGCACTCGAGAAGGTTAGAGCCAGTGGGTGATACAAAGGAAGGCGGTCAAGTCATGACCGCCGACCATCATTAACAGACATGTCGGACAAAGAAAAAAGCAGAGGCCCGAGGGTCTCTGCTTTCCTATTTAGTCAATTAGTTATTGTTTCGCTGCTGTTTACCTGAATTGCGTCGGTCTTTTGATTCAAAAGGACTCTGGTTACGACGTTTGTCTTTAGCAGATGGAGCAGCAGTCACACGCTTGGATTTACTTGAATCGACTTCTTCTGCATCGATTTTTCTGCGTGATGGTTTTTTACGTTCGACGACTTGCTTATCGCCGTGTTTTTCTTTCATTTCTTTTTCGATTTTTGGTTTATAGTAATGATTAGTTAAAAGTGATTGACCAATTGCGACGAATCCACCGGCGAACCAGTATAGCGTTAATCCAGCGGGTCCAGTAATTGAGAACATTAAGATCATAACAGGGTTCATCATCATCATCGTACTTGATTGCTTACGCTGTTCTTCTGGCATACCAGCTGACATGACCTTAGTTTGGACATAGTAGACGGCACCCGTTAGCAGAGCCAGTATAATACTACGTTCTCCTAATTGAATCCCTAACCAAGTTGCGCTCTGAATGGATTCCGACATACGAATAGCCTGGAACATTGCTGTAAAGACTGGCATCTGAATCAACAGAGGTAAACACCCTGCTAAACCACCTAACATGTTTACATTGTTTTCTCTGTATACTTCCATCAATTCCGCTTGAAGGGCCTGTTTCTCTTGAGCATTGTCTGTTTCTTTCATTTCAGCCTGAATTTCATCAGTAACAGGTTTGACAACTGCCATTTTAGTCTGTTGTTCAAGTGTAGTCCGCTGCTGTTTAATTGAAAGAGGCAAGATTAGAATTCGCACGATTATTGTAATGGCAATAATGGATAATCCGTAGTTTCCTCCAAATAAGTCTGCTAGAATTTCGATCACAGCTTGAGTAGGTAAAACAAGGTAGTCATATAAAAATTGTGAAAATCCACTTGTAGGTGTTCCGCTCTGATCGACTCTCATACATCCTGACAAGAAGAGTACCATCGTAAGCATTCCGCCGGAGAGCAGCCATCTTTTAGTTCTATTTTTCAAATTAGTTCAATCCCTTAATTGTAAGTTAGTTGCGTAATCACTCGGACACGCTATTGAACACTATACAATAAAGGAAGAGATAATTCAATTAGCTTGAGAAAAATTAGTTTTTTCTTCAATGTTTTCGTCATAAGTAATGACAACTTTGTCCACATCTGAAGACGGGCTCGGTCCTTTTTTTAAAGCCTCAATAAATCGTGAAAGATTTTGTGCGTCACCGACAGCTTCTACATAAACGGTCCCGTCCGATTCATTTCGAACGATTCCCCCAACACCTAGTTCATCTGCGGCCTGCTTAGTAGTAAAGCGGAATCCGACGCCTTGAACGCGTCCAGATATAGTAGCACGAAACTTTTGTGTGCTAGTTCCTTCCAGCGGATCGTTGGTATAGATAACTTCAGCGTTTGAATCGTTGGATTTTCCTTTGTCGAAAAATTCCTTAAATAAAGATCCCATCCGTTTGTCCTCCTTTGATTTACTTTATCTTATTCTACTCATAGTTTACTTGTTCAGATGGAAAAAGGTCAAAGAATAAGCTGTCTGACTCTTTTTAAATTAACCCACTTATCGAACATAAGGATTTTCCGACAAGTCTAATAGAGTCATCTACCTTAGGGGGTCAATTCATGCTATAATGACACAGATATGAAAGGAAGGAGATTGAACATGGCACGAGCAAAAAAACGAGGCAGACCAAAGAAAAAGACCCACAAAGTTGCCCCGGAGCTAATAGGCTTTGTTGTCTTTTTTATTAGTTTGATGGCACTGGGATCTTTTGGATTTGTCGGACGCTTTTTTACTAATGTATTCAGATTTTTTGTAGGAGAAACCTACGCATTTTTAGCTATTATTTTACTGGCAACGGGTGTTTACTTATTACTTAAGGGAGAATGGCCGAGTTTTAAAGGCCCGAAAACACGTGGAGCAGCCTTGCTATATACGGCATGGCTGGTGTTTGTTCATTCAAGATGGGTGATCCCGATCATCACAGAGTCCACTAATAGTGTGACAGCAACTTGGCAGGCTTTATGGCCACAGTTCCTCAATAACAGTATTGGTGGGAACATAGGTGGGGGAATGATTGGCGCGGTCTTCTTTGGAGCAAGTTATTTCCTTTTTGCAATGGCAGGAACGTATATTATGATCGTGACACTTGTATTTATAGGGATCATGACCTTCTTCCAGTTTTCATACAGAAAACTGTTCGAGAAAATCAGAAAGGCATTGAGAAAAGCTGTGAATGCTCTGAAGAATGGGGTACTATCAGTCGTTGCCAGCATGAAAACTAAACGATCAAACCGCAAAAAGACACAAAAGAAAACGAAACGTAAAAAGAATAATCCGACCCCTTCACCAAACCAGGTGACTGATCAGCGCACGACTGAAGAACAGGTGCCGCAGGATACTGAAGATTCGCACTATTCTGAAGGAGAACAGACGGCTCTGGAAATAGAAGGCTATCAGGAAATTCAAGATAAATTAAGTAAAAAACAGCCTGCAAATAAACCGGCTGAAACAGATAAAGGTGCAGGAGAGAACGACGAAGCACCTGTTGATTTCGAAATTGGAGAAGAAGAAAATGAGGCGTACAAATTACCGCCAGTGTCTCTTCTTAATCAAATTGAAGCAATTGACCAGTCGAACGAATATGATATTATTCAGAAAAATGTCAAGAAACTGGAAGAAACCTTTGAAAGTTTTGGAGTGAACGCCAAAGTGACCAAGGCTAATCTGGGTCCGGCAGTGACTAAATATGAAATTCAGCCGGCCACAGGGGTCAAAGTCAGTAAAATCGTTGGACTATCCGATGACATCGCCCTAGCTCTGGCAGCGAAAGATATTCGAATGGAAGCACCCATACCAGGCAAAGCGCTGATTGGGATCGAGGTCCCTAATTCAGAAGTCAGTACGGTATCCTTCAGAGATATCATCGAAGGACAAGTTAAAAATAAAGAGAAACTGCTTGAGGTTCCATTAGGACGTGATATCGCAGGGAATGTGGCGATGGCTGATTTAGCGAAAATGCCTCACCTGCTTGTGGCTGGAGCTACAGGGTCGGGGAAATCAGTAGCCATCAATGGTGTGATTACCAGCTTGCTGCTCAAAGCAAAACCAAACGAGTTGAAGCTGATGATGATCGACCCGAAAATGGTCGAATTAAACGTGTATAACGGAATTCCGCACTTGCTGACACCAGTGGTCACAAATCCAAAGAAAGCAGCTGTAGCGCTTCAGAAAGTTGTTCAGGAGATGGAAAGACGTTATGAACTGTTTGCAGCGAGTGGGTCTCGAAATATGGAAGGGTATAATGCGTTTGTTAAACGTAAAAATCAGGAATCTGATGAAGGATTGCTGCCACTGCCTTTCATAGTAGTTATAGTCGACGAGTTGGCTGACTTGATGATGGTTGCATCAAATGAAGTAGAAGATGCGATAATACGGTTAGCGCAAATGGCCCGTGCAGCTGGTATTCACATGATACTGGCCACTCAAAGACCAAGTGTGGACGTAATTACTGGGATCATAAAGGCTAATGTGCCGTCTCGTATTGCGTTTGCGGTGTCAAGTGGAACAGATTCCCGTACAATACTAGACAGTAATGGTGCAGAAAAGCTGCTCGGACGAGGCGATATGCTGTTCCAGCCTATGGGAGCGAATAAAGCCACAAGAGTACAGGGCGCCTTTATTTCAGATGAAGAAGTAGAAGCGGTTGTCAGTTTCGTCAAGGATCAGCAGGAAGCCAATTATGTAGAGGAAATGATTCCTAAAGATGAACCTCAGCAAAATGGAGCAGATTCGGATGATGATTTATATGACGATGCTGTATCACTCGTAATAGAAATGCAAACTGCGAGTATCTCACTTCTGCAAAGACGTTTCCGCATCGGCTATAACCGTGCGGCCAGAATCGTGGATGAAATGGAAATGAATGGGATCGTTGGACAGTCTGAAGGATCCAAGCCGAGAGAAGTACTGGTGACAAGCGAATCTTCAGACGAAGAAGGCAATATGCCGGAAGGCCTTACGTGATAACCGGGATTATGATAATGTTTTAATAGTTTTGATAATCAAATTCTAACTTTTCTTTTTATTACGAAAGTGTTACTATTACCTTGAAAGGAAAGACTGACAGCGCACTCAAATAAATACGCCTATTAAATTTAAATGAGAACCTGCTGGTCTTTTCTAAAGCTACATAAAAAAGATATTAGGGGGAAATAATCGTGACAATGATTAAATTAAGATCTTTATTAGCTCTAGGAACATCTGCTTTTGTTTTAGCTGCATGCCAGGGACAAGATGCTGGGGATACAACTGATACAATTGAAGATGATACAGAAGATACTGCAACAGATAATGGTGAAGATACAGCTGCCGATAATGGCGAAGATAACGGAGACGAAACTGAAGAAATCGATTTCCGTATTGCTATGATCACTGATGAAGGTGGAGTGGATGACCGTTCATTCAACCAGTCAGCTTGGGAAGGTATGAACGAATGGGCTGACAATATAGGTGCTAGCGAAGACAATTATGCATACTACCAGTCAAATGACTCTGCTGACTTTATTCCTAACTTAAATCAGGCAAATGCTGAAGGCTATGATATTATTTACGGTATCGGATTCATGTTGCTTGACGCAGTCAACGATGTTGCTGAACAGAACCCTGAACAAAACTTCGGTATTGTAGATGCGATTTCTGAAAATGACAACGTTGTTTCTCTAACTTTCCGTGACCACGAAGCTGCATTCCTTGCAGGTGTCGCTGCTGCAGAGACTACTGAAACAGGACGTGTTGGATTTATCGGAGGAATCGCAGGCGAAGTTATCGACCGTTTCCAAACTGGTTTCGAAGCTGGAGTAGCGCATGTGGATGAATCTATTGAAGTAGATGTTCAGTATGCTGAATCTTTCAGTGATGCTGGTATTGGACAACAAATCGCTGCTGGTATGTTTGCTAATGGCGCAGACGTTGTTTACCATGCTGCCGGAGCTGTAGGTAACGGAGTATTTACAGAAGCCCGTAACCGTTTAGAATCAGACTCTGATACACAAATCTGGGTAATCGGTGTCGACCGTGACCAGGAAGAAGAAGGAAACTGGGATGGTGGAAACTTCACTTTAACTTCAACACTTAAAGGTGTAGGTTCTTCTATCGAAGCTTCAGCTAATCAGACAATTGAAGAAGGATTCCCTGGTGGAGAAACAATTGCTTATGGTTTAGAAGAAGAAGGTGTTGATGTAACTCGCGGAAACATGTCAGATGAAGCATGGGATGCTGTTGAGGAAGCACGTCAACTTATTTTAGACGGAGATCTTGAAGTACCAGAATTCACTTATTCACAAGAATAATTACCTGATTCATACTAAACTTGAATAGGCACAAGTGAATAATTTAAGCGCTAGTCTCTGGGCTGGCGCTTTTTTTCTTCACAAGATACTGAAGAAGTTTCACGAATTTTAATTAAATTGTTAGTGAAGGCTTATATTTCTTCGATTTACGAAGTGAAAGATGTACGCTATAATGATAAAATAACTGTTTCTATTATAAGAACGAAGTAAAGGAGGGACCTTTTATGACAGAGGCTAATAAAGTCATTGAAATGAAAGGCATTACAAAACAGTTCGGTAATTTCAAAGCGAATGACAATATTCACTTAGACCTCAACAAAGGTGAAATTCATGCTCTTCTCGGAGAAAATGGCGCCGGCAAATCAACATTAATGAATATTCTGTCTGGCTTACTTGAACCTACAGAAGGTGAAATATGGGTGAACGGAGACAAAGTGAACATCTCCTCACCAGATGTTGCGAACCAGCTTGGTATTGGAATGGTCCATCAGCACTTTATGCTGGTAGATAAATTCACTGTTACTGAGAATATTATACTGGGGAAAGAAAAACATCGATTTGGATTTATGGATCAGGCTTCCGCAGAAGAAGACGTCAAAAAGTTGTCTGATCAGTACGGGTTACGCGTTGATCCTAAAGCACGAATTTCAGATATCTCTGTAGGGATGCAGCAGCGTGCTGAAATCCTTAAAACACTCTATCGTGGTGCGGATATATTGATTTTCGATGAACCCACTGGTGTATTGACTCCTCAGGAAATTGACGAGTTGATGGATATTATGAACGCCCTTGTAAAAGAAGGGAAATCAATCATCCTTATTACGCACAAGCTGGATGAAATCAAAAAAGTGGCAGACCGTTGTACGGTTATCCGACGCGGTAAGAGTATCGATACAGTAGACGTTGCAAGTACGTCTCAACAGGAACTGGCAGACATGATGGTTGGTCGTTCAGTGTCCTTTAAAGTTGACAAAAAGCCGGCTAATCCTCAGGGACCGGTACTTGAAATCAAAAAGCTGACTGTTAAAGAAGCCAGGGGCTACGATGCAGTTAAAGCGATTGATCTGGAAGTCAAAGCCGGTGAAGTTCTTGGTATTGCAGGTGTTGATGGAAATGGTCAATCTGAACTGATTCAGGCAATCACTGGGTTAACTAAAGTTGATTCTGGTACCATCACGCTGGATGGAAAAGATATCACAAACAAAAAACCCCGAAAAATTACTGAAACAGGACTAGGTCATATTCCAGAAGATAGACAGCGTTACGGGTTAGTTCTTCAAATGAAACTCGAAGAGAATATGTCTCTTCAAACCTATTATCAAAAACCTTTCAGTAATCACGGATTTTTAAATCATAAAGAAATCAAAGAACACGCAAAAAGGCTGATTGAAGAATTTGATGTGCGAACACCAAGTGAAGAGCACACAGCGTCTTCATTATCAGGTGGTAACCAGCAGAAAGCAATCATTGCGCGTGAAATTTACCGTGACCCTATTCTTCTGATAGCTGCTCAACCTACTCGTGGATTAGATGTTGGGGCGATCGAATACATTCATAAACGTCTGATTGAACAGCGCGATAATGGTAAAGGCGTTATTCTAATGAGTTATGAACTGGACGAAATCATGAATGTGTCTGACCGTATCGCTGTCATGTATGACGGCAATATTATTGCAGTAGTAAATGCTGATGAAACTAATGAAAAAGAATTAGGCCTCTTGATGGCGGGTGTTTCTTTAGAAAAGGCTCACGAAGAAGTGGCTGAAACAAAAGGAAAGGAGAAGGATACCATTGCTAACACAAAGTAGTAATCGACTGAATAATTTACTGGTTCCGATCCTTTCGATCATTTTAGGATTTATTTTCGGAGCTTTATTGATGCTGGTTTTTGGGTATAATCCAATTCTTGCTTATCAGGCTATGCTGACAGGCGTCTTTACAAGTCCTTACTTCTTCGGTGAAGCGTTGAGGCAGGCAACTGTACTGACATTTACCGGATTAGGATTTGCGATTGCATTTAAGGCAGGCTTCTTCAATATCGGGATTGCCGGTCAAGTTCTCGTAGGATGGGTATCTGCTATATGGGTTGCCTTAGCATTTCCGGATCTTCCGAGAATAGTATTAGTTTCCCTTAGCTTGCTTGCTGGTGTGGTTGCCGGTTCAATTTGGGCTGGGATTGCCGGAGCGCTGCGTGCATATTTTGGAACTAATGAAGTTATTGTAACCATCATGTTGAACTATACAGCTTTGCATGTAACAAATTACCTTATCAGAAACGTACTTGGTACAGGTAACACTACTGAACGAGTTGGAGAAAATGCAAGTCTGAGGCTGGATTGGCTGACAAGTTTAACAGCCGGGTCTCGTTTGAACCTCGGATTTTTCATCGCTATTATTGTTGTTGTTCTTTACTGGATATTTATGACTCAAACGACTGCAGGATTTGAAGTAAGAGCAGTTGGATTGAATCCTTATGCTTCAAGCTATGCTGGAATGAGCGCAGCTAAAAACATTATTTTATCAATGGTCATTAGTGGGGCACTAGCTGGTTTAGGTGGAGCCATTCATGGGTTAGGTACATTTGGGAACATCTTTACTCAAAGTGGTTTGCCTCATGTTGGATTTAATGGGATTGCCGTAGCCTTGCTGGGACTTGGAAATCCAATCGGGATTTTCTTCTCATCTATACTTTTCGGTGTGTTGGATGTAGGGGCCGGATTCCTGCCTAACAGAGCTGGTGTTCCTGATGAAATGGCAAGTATTGTAATTGCTGCTATCATATTCTTTGTTGGCGCAAATTACCTGATTCGTTTCTTTTTAGATAAAGTACAGACAAATAAACAAGCGACAGAAGGAGGAGAATAGGCATGAACATTATGCAATTACTGCAGCTGATCGTATCCAGTTCTTTAATGTATGCCGCTCCATTGATCTTAACAGCTCTTGGAGGTACCTTCTCTGAGCGTGGCGGAGTAGTAAATATTGGACTTGAAGGAATCATGGTTATGGGTGCCTTCATGTCAGCTATCTTTAATATTCAATTTTTCGGAACATTTGGAAATATGACACCATGGATCGGATTGATTGCAGGCGGAATAATTGGTCTTCTTTTCTCTCTATTACATGCTGTTGCAACTATTCATCTGCGTGCTGACCATATCGTTTCGGGTACAGTTATCAACCTGGCAGCACCTGCCTTAGCAGTGTTCCTTACACGTGCGATTTTCGGTGCAGCTCAAACGGGGCCACTTCCACGTGCCTTTGGTCGTTCAAACATCTTTTTATTGCACCGCATACCAGTTATTGGTCCGATTTTCTTCCGTAACACTTCTGGGCCAGCATATCTAGGTATCGTTATTGCAATCATCGCATGGTTTGTTCTATTCAAGACACGTTTCGGATTACGTCTACGTTCAGTTGGTGAACACCCTCATGCTGCTGAAACATTAGGCATCAAAGTGTACACTATGAAATATGCCGGTGTACTGATTTCCGGATTCTTAGGCGGAATGGGTGGAGCGATACAGGCTCAGGCTATCCACAACGAATTCGGTATCTTAACAGTTGCCGGACAAGGATTTATCGCTATGGCAGCTATGATCTTCGGTAAATGGAACCCGTTAGGTGCCATGGGAGCAGCCATATTCTTCGGATTTGCTCAGAGTCTGGCTCGTATTGGGAACTACATTCCAATCGTGCAAGATGTACCAGGTATTTGGCTTCAGGTCTTACCTTATCTACTGACTATTTTGGTATTAGTTGGGGTAATCGGACGTTCAGAAGCACCTGCTGCAATCGGTAAAACATACATCAAATCTAAATAAGTTTAAATCAAAAAGCGACACTTCCAGTAATGGAAGCGTCGCTTTTTTTAATTCTACTATATAAAAGAAAACCTATTTTTTTTCAACGGCTAGCAAAAACGGAGGAGAGTTTATCTGGTTAATGAATCCGTACTGCAGGACATTGAAAGACTTTTGGGGTAGCGACTCGACAAACGTCAGAACGGAATTTTTTTCACGTTCCCCGCCTTCATGGCCATAATACACCATAACAAGCAGCACTCCCCCCTTTTTTAATAAAGGCAGGCATTTAGCTATTGCATCTAGAGTGGTGGAAGGGGTCGTTATAATCGATTTATCTCCTCTCGGAAGGTATCCCAGATTAAAAACGACTGCGGATACAGAGTTAGGTTCCAATGAAAGGGAGTCGACTTGTTCATGCCCTAAGTGATGCAGGTAAACCTGTTCTTCTAGACCTGCGTCAGTCACTTTTTTTAAGGTCGTGTCTATTGCTTGCGGTTGAATATCAAAGCCTATCACACGACCTGAGGAACCGACTAAGTGAGCTAATTTTATCGTATCATGTCCATTTCCAACTGTGGCATCGATTGCGATGTCTCCTGAACTGACCGCTTTGTCCAGCAAAGAGTGCGAATAGTTTAAAGCTGATTCTAGCATGTAGTAAGCCTCCAAATAAATAATATGCGTTCAAATTGAGAATTTTGACCTAATAATAGTATACATCTTTCTTTTAAAGTCTTGTATAGAAACACCAAGGCACACGCAAATATTACAGTATGGTAACAAAGTGCAAATAGTCATATTTAATATATCTCTTCTTATCACGGCAATGTATAATATAGTGACAGCAATCATTAGCTCAAACGAGAGGAGAAAAATTATGACAAAACCAACTTTATGGTCTCCTGCACCAGGAAAAGAGATTAGAAAATCATTATTATTTTCATCAAGTATTCTCGCTGGTGTAATTACACTTGGAACCTTTACCAGTGCAGTTGAAGCTCAAGAATTAGATCTTGATCATGATTTTTTACAAAGCCTGTATGAGCAGTATACAGCTTTAAACGTGCCGACAGAAGTAACATCCCAGCCTTCTGTTGAGAATTTAGAAGATGCAGATAACCCAACTAATGACCTTACACTAGAAACAGCAGAAGAATTAGAGTACATAAAATCACAGTTACTTAAAATGATTGAACTAGCTGGTGGAGAAAGTGTATTGGAGCAATTAGACAGTGTACACATGACTGTCGAACAGCTGGATACTATTTTCAATGCCCTGATTGAACAGCAGTTAAATACCGAAGATGCAGCTAATGCTGTTGAAGGACTGGCAAGTGAAGAATCAGAACAATTCGTAGGAGAAGAGGACTCTTCAGATACCCAAATCGAACGTGAGACTGAAGAGGTCACTCTACTAGATGAAGAACCAGAGTCTGATCGTGATCTTGAGGTTGAAGAAATTGAGGAAGAACCTGAAGAAGCTGAAGAATCTATAGTTGAAGAAGTAAAAGAAGAAGTAAAAGAACCACCGAAGGAAGAACCCAAGCAGGAGACTCCGGTGAAAGAGACTCCAAAAGAAACTCCGAAAGAAACACCGAAAGAAACACCAAAAGAAACACCAAAAGAACAGCCTATTAAGGAAACACCCGTCAAGACTGATGACAAGGCAGTGGTCTATGTTGTGAAGTCAGGGGATACTTTGGGTAAAATAGCACAATTATATAATACGACGACAGCAAAGCTGGCAAGCTTGAATAAACTTGCCAATATTAATCGTATTTCTGTTGGACAAGTACTGGCAATCAACGAAGCAGGGGTATCAGAAGCTAAGACTCCACAGCCGACTACTCCAGGTAACTTGAACCAGGCTGCGACACCAACAGCATTCATTAACCAGATTGCCGGGTATGCTCAAGAAGTGGCGTCTCAAAATGGATTATATGCGTCCGTTATGATTGCTCAGGCAAGCCTGGAATCGGGTTACGGACGAAGCAGTTTATCAGCGCACCCGAACTATAATCTTTTCGGGATCAAAGGAAGTTACAATGGACAATCTGTTGCCAAGCAGACAAAAGAATATTATTCGCATACAGGCTGGATCACTATTACTGATCACTTCAAAAAGTATCCGAACTACGAGGCGTCTCTTAATGATAACGCCCGCCTCTTAAGAAGAGGACTCAGTTGGAATCCTGAATTCTATGCTGGAGCATGGATTGAAAGAACGACGAGCTACCGAGATGCAACAGCCTGGTTACAGGGGCGTTATGCAACAGATCCGACGTATGCAAGTAAACTTAATAATCTAATTCAGCTATACGATTTGACTCGTTTTGATGTGCCGTCTGGAAGTGTAAGCAAGCCGACACCTAGTCCAGCACCCAAGCCAACACCAAGTCCGGCTCCGTCAAACCCGTCAAATCCATTTGCTGAAACAACAACCTATAGAGTCGCAAGTGGGGACACACTCAGCAAGATAGCTCGTGAGTTTAAAACCACTGTTCAAGCTCTAAAAACAGCTAACCATTTAACGACAGATCTGATATTTGTAAATCAGACATTAACGGTGCCTAAATTACAAACCACTCAACCTGCACCAGAAAAGCCTAAAGAAGAAGCGAAACCGGAAACGGGTGTCACAGCTCCTTCTAAGCCAGTTGAGACAAACGGGCAATCCTATAGTGTTGTCAGTGGAGACACGTTGACGTCGATTGCCAGAAGATTTAATACAACTGTTAATGCAATCAGACAATTAAATAAGCTGTCATCAGACCGTATTTTTGTGAATCAGTTATTGACTATTCCAGGATTAGCGAATAGTGAAACACCAGTGACACCACCAGCAGAAAGTACGGATTCAAAAACACAGTCAATCACTGTGAAAAGAGGAGATACACTTTCACAGCTGGCTAGAACGTATAACACAACGGTTGCGGCACTTAAATCAGCTAATAAGCTGCAGTCGGATACTATTTTTGTCGGACAGACATTAGTCGTTCAAGGGAGTGTTCAGGAAGTAGTCAATCCCCCTTCCAGCGATAAACCATCTGAGACAGTCAAGGGCACAACGTCCTACACAGTCAAATCTGGAGATACACTATACAGTATTGCTAGAGTGAACAAAACGACAGTATCTACGCTTAGAACACTCAACACTCTTCAGACAGATATGATTCGCACAGGAACAGTCCTGACTGTGCCAAGCAATCAACCTGTCACAGAAGAAAGCCAGCAGCCTGTAAAAGAACAGCCAGTATCAGAATCAGTGTACACAGTTAAAAATGGCGATACATTAAGTCGAATTGCACGTGAGTATAACACGACAGTTGCTAAAATAAGTTCAGATAACAACTTATCCACTGACCGGATTTTTATCGGTCAAAAGCTGACGATCAACGCTACGGCAGTTAAGCAGGAAACACCAGCACCTAGTCCAGCGCCTTCTCAGCAAGTGGAATACGTAGTCAAAGCTGGCGATACTTTGAGTCAAATCGCACGAAGTCAAAATACGACAGTAAGCACCCTTGTTTCAATAAATAATCTGAAGGACTCAAATCGTCTCTCAGTCGGACAAAGATTAATCGTGGTTAAAGGTCAGGGAGAAGAGAGTAAACCTGCGACACCAAAACCAGCGCCAACAGCTCCTGTTCAACCAACAGCTGCTTCGTACACAGTTAAATCAGGCGATACACTCAGTCAGATTGCACGTACACATAATTTGTCGCTGACACAATTAAGAGACCTAAATAATCTGGTAAATACAGACCGGATTTTTGTCGGACAACAGCTTGTTCTGTCGCTGAATAAACAGGAAGCACCTAAGCCGACAGCTCCGACTCCAGCACCAACTCCAGAACCCGTAAAAACAGTGAGTGGGAATGTTGTAGTGAAGGCAGGAGATACTTTAAGTCAAATCGCCCGCGCCCATAACATGACGCTTGCTGAACTGATGAATCTGAACAAATTGGAGAATGCTGACCGAATCTTTATTGGACAACGTTTGACAGTGACAACGGAGCAAGTCAACGCCCCTAAACCGGTAGAACCAGCTCCGGCACCAACGCCAGCACCTGTGAAGACAGTCAATGGGAGCGTTGTAGTGAAGGCGGGGGATACTTTAAGTCAAATCGCCCGTGCTCACAACATGTCGCTTACTGAATTGATGAACCTGAACAAACTGGAGAATGCTGATCGTCTATTTATCGGTCAGCAACTGGTTGTCTCGGCAGCACCTGCTGAAGTACCTAAACCTGTTACTCCCGCACCTGAACCAGTGAAAACTGATGAGATTAGACACGTAGTCAAATCTGGGGAGACTCTTTCTCATCTGGCAAGAGAATACAGTGTCACATTAAACCAGATTAAAGAATGGAACAATTTGACAAGCGATATTATCTTTGTAAACCAGACGCTTGTGTTTAAGCAGGCACCTGTTTCAGAGCCTGTGTCTGTTATAAATGATGCAGAGCACACAGTTGCAGCTGGGGATACATTATCTCATATCGCTAAACAATATAATCTTACTGTGAGTGAATTAAAAGAGTTGAATTCCTTAAACAGTGATCTTATATTTGTAAATCAGCGATTAATTGTGACCAAGTAATAATTAAATCAGAACCTTTCTGCAATGCCTGTCAGACTAAGGAGAGTGAAGCCTTTAGTCGTTTGAGAGAACAATTGCAGAAGGGTTTTTTTGTGATTAATTATGTCATAAACAAGGAGGTTAAAGGTAGTAAAATGTAAGCGTATTCTATATAATGGAAGGGACATATTCTTTCAAGAATAGGAGTTAGATATTATTATTACCATTGAAGAATATGATCTCATGAAAAAAGGAGAGAAAGAAATGAGATATTTACAACGTATCGGACGATCGTTGATGTTACCGGTTGCTGTGTTACCTGCTGCTGCCATACTGATGGGTATTGGGTACTGGATCGATCCTAGTGGATGGGGTGGAGAAAGTCAGCTGGCTGCCTTCATGATCAGCGCAGGGGCCTCTTTGATAAACAATATGGGGATATTGTTTGCGATCGGGGTTGCTTTGGGTATGTCGAAAGACAAGAATGGAGCCGCCGCACTAAGTGGGTTAGTGGGCTGGCTTGTAACGACAACCATGTTGAGCCCGGACACTGTTGCTCAGCTGCAGCAGATAGAAGTTGAAAGTGTCGATATAGCGTTTAATAGTATCGAAACCCAGTTTATAGGGATTCTTGTCGGTCTCATTGCTGCAACGATTTATAATAAGTTCAGTGGAGTAAAACTGCCGCAGGCCCTAGCCTTCTTTAGTGGAAGACGCTTGCCTCCTATTATAACGGCGGTTGCTGCACTGGTATTATCAGGTGTGCTCTTGTTCGTCTGGCCACCAGTTTTTGGTGCGCTAGTCACATTCGGGACGTATATCAGTGGGTTAGGGGCTCTAGGAGCAGGGCTATACGGCTTCTTCAATCGTCTGCTTATCCCGACGGGTCTTCACCACGCTTTGAATGCCGTTTTCTGGTTCGATCTTATCGGAATCAATGATATCCAGAACTTCTGGGAAGGAACCGGGGTCTTAGGCGTGACAGGCATGTACCAGGCTGGATATTTCCCAGTCATGATGTTTGGACTGCCCGCTGGTGGGCTGGCTATGTATCAGATGGCTGATGCTGACCAGAAAAAACGTGTGGGCTCGCTGATGCTTGCCGCTGGTTTTGCCACCTTCTTTACTGGTGTAACTGAACCCATTGAATTTGCCTTTATGTTTGTTGCACCGCTCCTGTTCGTTATCCATGCGATTTTAACAGGGTTATCCATGTTTATCGCAGCATCATTTGGATGGACAGCAGGATTTGGATTTAGTGCCGGTCTAGTCGATGGTATTTTAAGTTTCAGACTGCCAATGGCTAACCAGCCGTATATGCTGATTGTTCAAGGGTTAGTGTTTGCCGCTATTTACTACTTTGCATTCTTATGGGCAATTAAACAGTTCAATCTGAAAACACCTGGACGGGGTGAAGAAGTCAGTCTGGATGACGGTGAATTTTCTGAAGGAAGTGTAGCGCCTGCAGCTCCAACTGCTGATGGTCATTCTACACAGACAAGCGAAGCAAAAGATGACAATGAATACCGCAGGAAAGCTAAGATCATAGTAGATGGGCTTGGAGGTCAGGAGAATATCGCCTCCCTTGATTATTGTGCGACAAGACTCCGACTTGAGATTAATGATATGGACAAAGTAAATGAGAAACGGATCAAAGAAGCGAATGTCCCTGGTATGAGAAAGACCGGCAAAAATAGTATGCAGGTTGTAGTCGGGACTGAAGTTGAATTTGTGGCAAACGAAATAGAAAAATTAAAATAAGATTGCGGGTTTCACTAGGCTTTGGTAGAATAGGTTAAAGATAAACAAAGACTGAACAGGACTAGTAAGTGAGACTTTCCTTTTAGAGAGTGTATGGCTGGTGAAAATACACAGGAAAATGACTGAACTCACCTGGAAGTCGCTTTAGGGAATCAAGTACTTAAAGCCGTTATCCGCGTTAAGGATTTGAGGCCGTATCTTAAACTATACGGTAAATATAGGTGGTACCGCGATCATAAACGCCCTATAAGTAGCAGCTTTGCTGTTATTTATAGGGCTTTTTAAATACAAAGGAGAGAATAAGATGTCTTTTAATCATCGTTCAATAGAAAAGAAATGGCAGAATTTCTGGGATAACGACCAGACCTTCAAAACAACAGAAGACGAGAACAAAGGGTATTTCTACGCACTCGATATGTTTCCTTATCCATCAGGTCAGGGACTGCACGTCGGTCATCCGGAAGGGTATACTGCAACTGATATCATCTCACGTATGAAACGTGCGCAAGGGTACAACGTTCTCCACCCAATGGGATGGGATGCGTTTGGGTTGCCTGCTGAACAGTATGCACTGGACACAGGGAATGATCCTGCAGAATTTACTGAAAAAAATATTCAGACATTTAAGCGTCAGATCAAATCACTGGGCTTCAGCTACGACTGGGACCGTGAAATCAACACGACAGATCCTGACTATTATAAATGGACACAATGGATTTTTACCAAACTGGTTGAACATGATCTTGCCTATGAAGCAGAAGTACCTGTTAACTGGTGCCCGGCTTTAGGAACCGTGCTGGCGAATGAAGAAGTCATTGACGGCAAGTCTGAACGCGGGGGGCATCCTGTTTACCGTAAACCAATGAAACAGTGGATGCTGAAAATCACTGCTTATGCAGATCGCCTGCTGGATGATCTGGAAGAGGTAGAATGGCCTGAACACATTAAAGACATGCAGAGAAACTGGATTGGCAAATCAGAAGGTGCGCAAATCAAGTTCGATGTCAAAGACACGAACCTTTCATTTGATGTCTTTACAACCCGTGCAGATACATTGTTTGGTGCAACGTATGCTGTTCTTGCGCCTGAATCTGAACTGGTCGACAGTATCGTTACACCTGAACAAAAAGAGGCTGTTGAAGCATACAGAACGGAAGCTAACAAAAAATCAGATCTCGAGCGTACAGATTTAAACAAAAACAAAACAGGTGTATTCACTGGGGCTTACGCCATTAATCCTGTGACGAATGAAGACATGCCAATCTGGATTGCTGATTATGTGCTGGCATCATACGGGACGGGATCGATCATGGCAGTTCCAGCTCACGACGAGCGTGACTTTGAATTTGCTCAAAAATATGAGTTGCTCATCCGTCCGGTTATTGAAGGCGGCGATGTAGATAAAGAAGCCTATACAGGAGACGGTGTTCACATCAATTCCGATTTCATCAATGGACTGGATCAGAAAGACGCAACTGATAAAATTGTCAGTTACCTTGAAGAAAAAGAAATTGGTCAGACGAAAACGACCTACCGTTTGAGAGACTGGCTCTTTGCCCGTCAGCGTTATTGGGGTGAACCGATCCCTGTGATTCACTGGGAAGATGGCACGACGAGTACGATTCCAGAAGAAGAGTTACCTGTAGTTCTCCCTAAAACGACAGAGATCAAACCTTCCGGGACAGGTGAATCCCCACTAGCGGTTATTGAGGAGTGGGTGAATGTAGTCGATGAAAAAACAGGCATGAAGGGCAAACGCGATACGAATACAATGCCGCAATGGGCAGGAAGCTCATGGTACTTCCTGAGATTCATCGATCCGCATAATGCAACACAGCTAGCTGATCCAAAGAAATTGGAACAATGGCTGCCGGTCGATTTGTATATCGGAGGAGCTGAACATGCTGTTCTTCACCTTTTATATGCACGTTTCTGGCATAAATTCCTTTATGATCTTAAACTTGTCCCAACAAAAGAACCATTCCAGAAACTATTCAACCAAGGAATGATTTTAGGTGAGAATAACGAAAAAATGTCCAAATCAAAAGGAAATGTCGTCAATCCAGATGTGGTTGTCGAAAAATTCGGTGCAGATACACTGCGTGTGTATGAAATGTTTATGGGTCCTCTTGACGCAGCGATTGCCTGGAGTGAAGATGGACTGGAAGGCTCACGTAAGTTCCTTGACCGTGTATGGCGCTTGTTTATAGATGAAGAAGACAAAGTAAGAGACCGCATCACCACGTACAATGATCAGTCACTTGAAGTGGTCTATCATCAAACGGTTAAGAAAGTAACGGAAGATTTTGAAAACCTGCAGTTCAACACAGGAATTTCTCAATTGATGGTCTTTATCAATGCGGCTTATAAAGCAGAGGGATTGCCTTTGGAATACGTAAAAGGGTTCATTCAGATGCTCGCACCCGTCGCTCCTCACTTGTCTGAAGAATTGTGGGCAAAAGTGACGCAGGCATCAGACAGTATTGCTTACGAGCAATGGCCGACGTTTGATGAAACGAAATTAGTAACGGATGAAGTAGAAGTAGTCTTCCAGGTGAACGGAAAACTGCGTGCTAAAGCAACCGCATCTAAAACGATATCAAAAGAGGCATTAGAAGAACTGGCTCTGTCACATGAAAAAATGCAGGAACATTTAGAAGGAAAAACCATTCGTAAAGTAATCGTCGTACCAGGCAAACTAGTAAATATAGTAGCGAATTAATAGGCAGATCGGGGAAGGGTAGACCTTCCCTTTTCTGTTTTCATTTAAAGTGAGGATTCCTTATGCAGAAGACACCAGAAACAAAGACACCAACAAAGCAGGATCTGAAAAAATTCATGCAGCTGATTTGGTCAACTAGAATTTCAAAAGGATTGATAGCCATTGGGCTGGCTGGAAGTCTACTGACAACAATCACTCAACTGATGATTCCCTTAGCAACACAGCAATTTATAGATGGCATTGAGTTCGATCAATTTGCTCCGTGGATGATTGCACTGATTATCGGCATATTTGTCTTCCAGGTGATATTCAATGGATTCTCAAATTATGTCCTCCATAAAATAGGCCAGCGAGTCGTATCCGGCCTTAGAACCTTTTTATGGCAGAAAGTCATTAAGTTACCCGTTTCTTTTTTTGACCAGCATGCCTCAGGAGAAGTGGTCAGTCGGATCACGAATGATACAACCATCGTTCAGAATCTGATTTCATCATTTTTCCCGCAGTTTATCAATGGGATTCTTTCGCTCTTTGGTATTTTTATTATATTAGTCTTGATGGACTGGCAGATGACTGTCGTTATGCTGACAGCTGTTCCGTTAGCATTGATTATGACTCGTCCGCTGGGAAGAAAAATCGCGAAAGTCTCCAGAGAGATGCAGGATGAAACAGCTTCTTTTTCTGGAAAAATACAGCAGACAATTGCCGAAATCAGATTAATGAAATCGTCAACTGCTGAACAGTATGAGGAAGATAAAGGCCAGGAAGATATTACTAAACTCTATCAGATCGGATTAAAAGAAGGCAAATACATGGCAATTATCAGCCCGCTGATCTACACTTTAATGATGGGGGTTATGGTGTTTGTTATTGGATACGGTGGTGTCAGAGTCGCTCAGGGCATCATGACGACAGGACAACTCGTTGCTTTTTTACTTTACCTTTTTCAAATCATTTTCCCGGTCATCACTTTCATGAACTTTTTCATGCAGATGCAGAAGGCAGCAGGAGCGACAGAACGCATTGCGACTATCCTGGATGAACAAGAAGAGGCGAAGCACCAAGGGAAAGAGAAGAACATCGCCGACTTGCCGATTATTTTTGATCATGTGAGTTTTGCGTATGAAGAGAAAAATGATGTGCTTCATGCTGTCTCTTTTGACACGCGTCCCGGAGAAAAAATTGCGTTTGCCGGACCAAGTGGAGGCGGGAAATCGACGATTTTTGCTTTGCTGGAACGTTTTTATACACCGAACAGTGGTGAAATCCGGGTAGGGGCGGAATCAATCGAGGAGATTTCCTTAAATTCCTGGCGAAGTCAGATCGGTTACGTCTCTCAAGAGAACGCTATGATGTCAGGAACGATCCGTTCGAATGTGTGTTACGGCTTGCCTGACGCAGAAGACCTATCAGATGAACGGCTCTGGGAAGTGCTGGAAATGGCATTCGCAAAAGACTTTGTCAGCCAGTTCCCATTAAAACTGGACGAGCCTGTAGGTGAACGCGGACTGAAATTGTCAGGGGGACAAAGGCAGCGAATCAACATTGCCAGAGCCTTTTTAAGAGACCCGAAAGTACTGATGATGGATGAAGCGACTGCCAGTCTGGATAGTCAGTCTGAAGAAAAAGTATCTCAGGCCCTGTCTAAACTGATGGAAGGACGGACGACGTTTGTGATTGCCCACCGCTTAAGCACTATCGTAGACGCAGATAAAATTCTGTTTATTGAAAACGGGCGACTCACAGGCGTCGGGAAACATGAAGAACTATTAAAGACACACCCCCTTTACCAGTCCTTTGCCCATCAGCAGTTACGAGATGAATGATGTGACATTTTAACGAAAAACTAGAGAAAACGGTGAATCTTTTGTCTAAAAGATTGCACCTGCTGAAAGAAAGAAGTAAAATAGAATCTGTTACAAAGGAGCTCCTTGCTCCTTTTTTCTTCGACCAAAAATAGAATGAAAGACTAATTGACCCACGTTTCATTGAAAGACATGAAGTGGAAACGATTGAAAAGAGGTTTCAGTAAATGGATTCTGATACAACTAAAGTAATAGCTAAAGAGATGTCGCACGACCAGAAAATGGTGAGTGGAACGGCATGGATGACAGCAGGGAGCATGATCTCACGTATATTGGGAGCTCTATACATCATTCCCTGGTATGCATGGATGGGCGGACAAGGACCAGGAGATGCAGCCAATGCGCTTTATCAAATGGGCTACACGCCATACGGATTCTTCCTGGCTCTGGCAACAGCGGGCGTGCCGAGTGCCATATCGAAACAGGTTAGTTACTATAATGCACTAGGTGAATATGAGGTCTCAAAATCGATTTACAAGCAGGGTCTGAAAATCATGGCCTTTACGGGTGTATTATCAGCAGTGATCATGTATCTGATTGCACCTCTATTAGCAGGGGCAAGTCCTTCTGCCAATACGGATGAAGCCATACTAGTCATGAGATCTCTCACACCCGCTCTACTGATCATACCGGCTCAAAGTGTCACCAGAGGATTTATCCAGGGGCATAATACAATGGCTCCATCAGCAATTTCTCAGATACTTGAACAACTGTCACGGATATTATTCGTCCTGGCAACCGTATTTGTCATCAGACAAGTCAACTCAGGTGAAGTGGTGACAGCAGTAGCGTTTTCTACTTTCGCAGCATTCGTCGGGGCACTGTTTTCGCTTCTGTACCTAGGATATGTGTTGAAACGTATGAAGACAGCTTTCAACTATGAACCGGGAGAGAGCAAAGGAGAAGTTTCTGTTTCTCCCAATCAGCTGATCATCAATATCATCAAAACATCGATTCCATTTATCGTCATCGCGACAGGAATCATTGTGTTTCAAATTGTCGACCAGATCACATATGGTCCGATTATGTCTGCATTCTCAAATATGAGTGAGAGCAATATTCAACAGACTTACGGTATAACACAGGCTAATGCGCACAAACTAATCATGGTCTTGACTTCATTTGGGACGGCCATGTCGATTGCATCTGTTCCACTTATCAGTGACCTGATTGCTAAAAAGAATATGAACGAAGTCCGCAGACAATTCTCAAAAGGGATTCAATTACTATTGTTCGCCATGTTCCCGGCAGCTATTGGAATGATGGTCGTAGCAGAACCGCTATACACTATATTTTACGGTAATAACACACTAGGAACGGGAATCACGCAAGTGTCAGCCATCATGAGTATTTTTGTAGCACTGTATGCCGTTTTAGGAAATATGCTGCAGGCTGCTAACCTTACACGACCTGCAATCAAAGCTCTCTTTCTGGGGCTGGTTGTGAAGATCGTGACTCAGGTAATTTTCGTGGCTACATTCGGGCCATACGGGATGCTCTTGTCTGCCATTGCAGGGTTTGCAGTCAGTTGTGGTCTGATGATGCGCATCATGCATCAGAGTACGCATTATTCAGCTAAACGTTTATTCAGACGTTCACTGCTTATCCTTGTATTCTCTATCATCATGGGAATCGGGACATTCATAGCAAAATGGGGATTAGGTTTCGTACTGAATTATGAAATTAAAGTGCACTCTCTTATCGCCTTAATGATATTAGCTCTTATCGGCATGATCATCTACGGCTACCTTGTGTTAAAAACGAGACTAGCTGACCGACTGATCGGCGGACAAGCTGCACGAGTCAGAAACAAACTGAGAATGAGTTGAATTTTTGATGTAAACGACTAAAACCGCATGCAAGCATTCACTATCTTAAAGGAGTTTTTATGAGACTAGATAAATTGCTGGCCCATAGCGGGTTAGGCACACGCAAAGAAGTTAAGAAATTATTGAAGAAAAAAATTGTTGAAGTCAATGAACTAGTGGTTACTGATCCAAAAGTCCACGTGGATCCTGAGGTGGACCAAGTAACGGTCAGTGGAGAGACACTTGATTATCAGGAATTCATTTATCTTATGATGAACAAGCCACAAGGGGTAATCAGTGCTACCGAGGATAACATGCATGAAACAGTGATCGATTTGCTTGAGATGCAGGACAGCCTCCAGGAGCCTCATCCAGTCGGACGCTTAGATATAGATACGGAAGGGCTGCTGATCCTCACCAATGACGGCAAGCTGACTCATCGCCTGCTGTCGCCTAAGCATCACGTTGATAAACTGTATTTCGCAGAAATTGACGGGATCGTGACTGAAGAAGATCAGCGAGCCTTTGAACAAGGGGTGACGCTGGATGATGATGAGTACCATACATTGCCTGCCAAACTGGAAATTGTGTCAGTAAATGAAGCAGACCAAACATCTGTAATCAAGCTGGTCATTCAAGAAGGCAAATTCCATCAGGTCAAACGCATGATGCAGGCTGTCGGAAAAGAAGTCACTTATTTGAAACGTCTGCAAATGGGTCCTTTAAAACTGGATGAGCAGCTGGAATTAGGGGCGTACCGCGAGCTGACTTCAGAAGAACTTGAGATGTTAAGAAACGCCTGAAACAAAAAAAAGACATAAGAGCTGTAACTCCTTAAAATTAGAGGGGAGTCATCAGCTGTTATGTCTTTTTTGCATGCATATGTTATAAAACGAATGTCTGAAGTATAAGAGCCAGGAAGCCTGCTGAAATATAAGCGAAAGCCAATGCCATCGTCCACTTCGTTTTCTTTTTCTCCTGCTCGTGTTCTTCTTTCGTGATATGGGTAGTTGCCTGGGGGGTAGACCATAGAGTGAAGATGAAAAATATAGCTATCCCAATAAAATAAAGCAGATCCAGACGCATCATCATTAAGATAAAACCTAGTAAAAATACCCATAAACTCATAAACCATATATTGCTTTTCATGTTAGTCATCCTTTAATCATCCTTAAAATCTGTCTGTATGATTGTACCTTTTTTTGACAGAGATGACAATACGGCTTAAGAAGGGGTGTGGGATAAAAGATTAAAGGACTGACTGGATTATAGACTGTTGAAACCTCAAATGAAACTCAGTCTGCCGAGACTTTTCGTGAATTCCTTCATCGTATAAGGAATTTTTTCAATTATATGGGTCGGCAGAGTGACATATTGTGTTTTGGCCAGTTCATCCCCGATATAGCTGTGCAGGAAGACTGCACTTAATACTGCCTTTTTCTTATCAGGGTACTGAGGAATAAAGCCCCCGATCATCCCTGCTAATGTATCGCCCATGCCGCCAGTGGCCATTGCCGGGTTACCCGCGGTATTTTCCCATACCTCATCACCATAATAAACCTGAGTGCGGTTTCCTTTCAAAACGACTACAGCATTTAATTCCTTTACTTTATCCTGATTGTTTTCTCTATCCTGCTCATCTATTGGAAGGCCGGTCATCGTACGCCATTCACCCAAATGTGGGGTAAAAACGAGTGTGGCCTCAGGCACCGGCAATTCTTCATTAATATGCAGGTAAATAGCGTCGCCGTCTATCAGCAGTGTCTGCTCACTTTTTACTGATCCGTAAATCGTCTGAAGGACATTTAATGCGAGTGTGTCACGGCCTAACCCAGGACCTACGACAATGACATCCATAGTATCGATTTTTTCTTTGAGCTGTTCCAAATCATCCATCGGGAAAAACATTGCCTCAGGAAGTCTGGCATGTAAAGCCGCTTGGTTGGTTGAATGAGTAGCGACAGTCACAAGTCCAGCCCCGCTGTGTAAACCAGCCGACGCCGAGAGAATGATCGCTCCTCCCATGTTCTGATTCCCGCCGACAAACAAGACGCGGCCATAAGTACCTTTGTAACTGTCCTTTTTTCGTCTCGGTATAAAGGTTTCGACTTTTTCTTTCGTTATTTTTTCCATCGAAATACCCTCCTTTTCCTTAGTTTACTCCTTCTTAAATAAACAGTCACGCAAAAACAGTTTACTGAACCTTCTGAAGACAGCCAGAGAGGTGTGTGCCAAATTAACCGGTTTCTCTGCCGCAATGATTGGAGTTTCATGAAATTAATGATAAAATAGTAAAAGAGACATCAAAAGTATAGGAGGAAATTAAGAATGACAGAACAGACAATTGACTGGAAAGCAGAAGCAGCGAAACGCAAAGATGCATTCCTGGAAGACTTATTTGACCTTTTACGTATAGACAGCGTCCGTGATGACAGCAAGGCAACGGAAGATGCGCCTGTTGGACCAGGACCCAAAGAAGCATTAGAGGCCTTTTTAGCTTTAGGTGAACGTGATGGATTTGTTACTAAAAACGTTGACAACTGGGCTGGGCATATTGAATTCGGTGAAGGCGATGAACTGATGGGTGTTCTTGCGCATGTTGACGTCGTACCAACTGGAACAGGATGGGAAACAGATCCTTTCGACCCTGTCATTAAAGATGGCCGTATCTATGCACGTGGATCAAGTGATGACAAAGGGCCTGGAGTTGCAGCTTATTATGCAATGAAAATGATCAAAGATCTGGACTTGCCAGTTTCTAAAAAGGTACGCTTTATTATCGGAACGGATGAAGAAAGTGAATGGAAAGGGATCAAGCATTATCTGGAAACAGAACCTGAACCTGATTTTGGCTTCTCACCCGATGCAGCTTTCCCGATCATCAACGGTGAAAAAGGAAATGCAACAGTATTTATCGAAACAAAAGCAGATGGAACAGGATCGACTCATGAACTGATCGAGTTTGAATCAGGCCTGCGTCCAAATATGGTTCCTCAAGATGCAGTAGCGGTCGTGAAAAGCAGTAACCCTAATGAAATCGAATCTAGCCTAAATGATTTCTTAAGCGGATTGCCTGTTAAAGGTGTGGCTGCTGTCGATGGCGACAAAGTCACCGTAGAAATAACAGGAAAAGCGGCTCACGGCAGTAAACCTGCAAGCGGCGTAAATGCAGCAACGTACCTGGCTCGTTTCTTGTCAGAATTTGACTTTGCGAAAGATGCGAAGACATTCCTTGAAGTGATTACGTTATACTTGCATGACGATCCTGAAGGTAAGAAATTGGGAATCGATCACACAGATGAAGTGATGGGCGAACTGACATCCAACTCTGGCGTCTTTTCTTATAAAGCTAATGAAAGTGGAAAAATCACTGTTAATATGCGTTATCCTCAAGGGTTGACAGAAGAGGGCATTTTTGACAGCTTCAAAGCTAAATTATCTCAATATGACGTTGAGTTATCGAAGACTGATGGAAAAGAGCCTCACTATGTACCAGCTAATGACCCATTAGTAACGACTCTACTTGATGTTTACCACCGTCAGACAGGACTGGAAGCACACGAAATGGTTATTGGTGGAGGCACATATGGACGCTTGATGAAACGTGGCGTTGCGTACGGCGCAATGTTCCCTGACAGCATCGATACTATGCATCAGGCTAATGAATTCATGGCAGTGGACGACTTGATGAACGCTATGGCCATTTATGCTGAAGCAATCTATGAACTCGTCAAATAATTAAAGAGGAAGGAAGAACCCCCAGGGTTCTTCCTTTTTTCTTTTTGCAGAGCAGAGCATTCTGGTCTTTAGACCAGAATAATCTTACTTATGGTGTCCTCAGGGGGGCTGGAATACAGATTCGAGGACATATAGACCTATACAGGACGTGCTTCATGGACTTATCATGGGGTCTCCTGCAGAAAGGAGCGAGAATGGGCTGACTCGCATCATCATATTCCAACGAGTGCTACATAAAGACAGTTATGAGTATCACTCGCTGTGCAGAGGACCCATGAGTCCTACACAATGGGGCATGAATTGTATTACTCGAATCATCGCGCCCCACCGAGTGCTACATAAAGGCAGTTATGTGTAGCACTCGCTGTGCAGAGGACTGATGAGTGCTACACAATGGGGTATGAATTGTAGGACTCGCACCATCATATTCCACCGAGTACTACATAAAGTCAGTTATGTGTAGCACTCGCTGCGCAGAGGACCCATGAGTCCTACACAATGGGGTATAAATTGTAGGACTCGCCCCATCGCGCCCCATCGAGTGCTACATAAAAGCAGTTATGTGTAGCTCTCGGTGCGCAGAGGACCCATGAGTCCTACATAATGGGGCATGAATGGGAACATACGAAACTGATTGCCTAACAGAGTCCCTCTATCACGGACACCAAAAAAGCCCTCATTTTCAAAGTAGAAAATGAGGGCTTTCATATTTTTTGATGTTATTCCCAAGTGACGTTCGAATGATCAACTGTCCATGTTTCGCCTTCACTCAATTCTAAGTGTCCAGAAGAGTATGGTTCTCCATCGACAGTCAGCAGCACGTCTTCAACATTATAATAGCCACCAATGGTATTTAAGAGTCCCTGAATAATCAGCGATTCAATTCCCGCTCCAGCATTCATTTCTTCAATTAATTCAACGGAAAAGTCAGCGTAGGCAATATCATTCTCACCAAGAAACATATAATTAATATCAACACCCTCTGTAATCATAGCGGCTGTCTCAGTATCTGGTGCTTCCCCCCGAAGAGCATCGGCTAAGGCGAGTCGAATAGGCTCGTTAGTAAACAGCTCAATAGTCACATTCGAAGCATTTAAGCTTTCACCCTGATCATCCAATGTGAAGAGTGTGAGTGACAATTCTTCAGGCACATCTTCTGAACGAGATACTAAAGTAGAGGTAATTTCCATCTCGTCATCACCTGGATTAGATACTCGTTCAACTAAACCTATGCCTTCAGCATAATAGTAAATTATGTCATTGTCATCGATGGTGCGGGTCACTTCGATTGCTTCAAACGTTCCAAATTCAGTGTCGATTTCAAATTCGACATCTGTTATTTCTGAAGTGGAGCCGGTTGGACTTTCCCAGGAATGGCCCATTTCAATCGGCAGCTGTAAAATGATTTCATGGTCTTCCTGAGAACTACTGAGACCAGTATCCATTACATCATCACGAAAATAGGTTTCTGGTCGGACAAAACGTTCTCTGACTTCATCATCAGAATACTCATAAACAAAGACGACATCCGTTCCGGAAGTAGCTTCTACAAACTGATAGGTGTCTTCATGCGCAAATTGAGGGTAGCGGGTGAATGAGGCATACTCGATCCCGTCTCCTTCATAGTCGAACAATGTATTTTCTGTTTTAGGAAGCCATAGCTCCAAGTCCTGAGAGACCGCGAATGCGTCTTCGTCCTCTTCTTGGGCATCTCCGTTCTCTGAATCAGTATCAGATTCTTCATCCGTGTCATCGTCAAGTTCCGGAGCAATCACTTCATCATCAGGTGTCTCAGGATCGAGAGTCTCATCTGACTCACCTGCACAGCCGGCAAAAAGCAGACCTGTAGATAAAAGCAGTGTAGCATAGCGCAGTCGTTTAGTGGCAAACATGAATCTCACTCCTTTGATATTTAATCTATTTAAAAATTCTTCACTAATGCTTGTGTATAAATCTCTCGTGAAACGTCCAGTGTCTGATCGCCTCGTTCTGAAATGGCATCATTTCCGTGTTTTTCAAGTTGAGTGACCAAAGTTTCAATATCTTCTTCTTTGACATCGACTTGAGTCAGGTTTACAGGCATATCAATTGATTTGAAGAAAATGATGGTTTTTAAAATAGCTGCATCGATTTTATCTTCTTCTGATCCCTCAGTGATGCCCCAGACATTTTCTGCATACTGAACAAGTTTATCCCATTTCTTCAGTTTACGTACCATCATGACGGCCGGCATGATAGCTGATAGGCTTTTCGCGTGGTCCGTGTGGTTCAAGACGGTGATTTCATGACCAAGAGCATGAGTAGACCAGTCTCCAGGAACTCCTCTGGAAATGAGACGATTCAACGCTAGAGTGGCTGTCCACATAAAGTTTGCGCGGAGATTGTAGTCATGATTCGTCTCATCTACAACATCAGGGCCGATTTTGATCAAAATACGAAGGAGGCCTTCTGCAAACTCATCCTGGACCATTCCTCCGACTGGATAGGTCAAGTATTGTTCTAGAATGTGAATGAAGGAATCAGTAATGCCGTTAGCCAGTTGTCTCTTAGGCAGAGTATAAGTTAATTCTGGTTCTAGAATAGAAAACTGTGGAAAGACGTGTTTACTGCTGAAACTCACTTTCGCTTTTTTTTCCGGGAATGAGATGACTGACGTTTCATTCATTTCAGATCCGGTTGCAGGCAAGGTCAGGATGGTTCCGAAAGGTAAGGCTGCGTCTACTCGCTTACCCGCTCCAACACCTTTGCCGAAAATATCGATGGGGTCGCCATCCATTTCAGCCGCTGCGGCTATAAATTTCACTCCATCAATCACTGAACCTCCACCAACTGCCAGCAGATAATCATAGTGTTCCTCTTTTATTTTCTCTACAGCTTTCATGCATGTGTCGTATGTCGGGTTAGCTTCGATTCCTCCAAATTCACCTATAGTAAAATCAGATAATGCATGTTTAACGCGTTCCAGTGTGCCAAAACGCTGTACACTGCCGCCACCGTACAATATGAGAACTTTCTTATCTGAAGGGATGTGTTTGTTTAATTGTTCGATTTTATTCTTACCGAATACGACTTTCACCGGGTTATAAAAAGTAAAGTCTGATATTTCTAAATTCATTTCATTCGTCCTCCTTTGATTTATATCAAGTATAGCATAAGCTTAGCTCTGACAAAAAAAAGATGCAGAGCTAAAGGTGGGTTTTACTTCAAAAATAATAACGAACAATATTTAACTATGAAAGCGATAATATTCGTTATATAAAAATGTAAACGTATTCTTTTAGGAAAGTTGTGATTTTTACTGTTTGAGAACGAATGAAATCATGTTAGAATGTAGAAGAAACATGGCTTTAAAAAAGCTGTTTAACAGTTGTGGAGGGATGGCATTGTCGATTGAAGAAACTCAGTTAAAACGAACACCCTTATATGATTATTATACTAAGAATGACATTAAACTGGTCGATTTTGGATCATGGGCGTTACCGATTCAGTTTACTAAATTAATAGACGAACATCACGCAGTCAGAGAACGTGTCGGACTTTTCGATGTCTCTCATATGGGAGAAATCGAAGTAAAAGGGGACCAGGCGACCACGTGGTTAAATAAACTGATTACCAATGATTTATCTGCGATTGACTCCGGTCAGGCACTTTACACCCTAGTAACAAAGGAAACTGGCGGAATATTAGATGACATTATCATCTTTAAAAAGAGTGACACAGATTATCTGCTGACACCGAATGCCTCAAATACTGAAAAAATCAGAAACTGGCTCCTATCCCATCAGGATGGGTCAGTGACAATAGAAGATCAGTCGCTGGAAACTGGACTGATCGCTATTCAGGGTCCTGATGCAGTTGATGTAGTGGCGTCTGTATTTGGCGAAAAAGTAAGAGACTTAAAAAATTATCATTTCGCTGTTGAAACAGACTCAGTAGACTTCACTGATGTACTGGTCTCACGCACAGGGTACACTGGAGAAGACGGGTTTGAGTGTTACGTCAAGTGGGATCAGACAGAGGACTTATGGAATGCATTTAAACAAGCGGGAAATGAGTACTCAATTGCTGAATGCGGATTGGGCTCGCGCGATACATTACGTCTGGAAGCAGGCATGCCCCTGTATGGTCATGATTTATCAGAAGACATCACGCCACTTGAAGCTGGCCTTAGATTTGCTGTCAAATGGGACAAAGCGGATAAATTTATTGGTCAAGATGCGCTTGAAAAACAGAAAGAAACAGGTGTCGACTACTTATCAAGAGGGTTTGAACTCCTGGAAAGAGGGATTGCCAGAGAAGGGTACCCAGTCTTTAATGAATCAGATGAAGAAATCGGCGTTGTAACCTCTGGAACACAGTCACCCACTTTAGGCAAGAGTATCGGATTCTTGAGAATGAAAAAAGCAGCTGGAAAATTAGGCGACACTGTCTATATACAAGTCAGAAAAAATAAAGTCCCAGCTCAATTGATTAAAAAGACGTTTTTGAAACAGTAAGACTTTTAAATAGAGAACTCATTTAAACTAACACTCACTTTATGAGGAAAGAAGGAATAGACATGACAGATAAAGCAAAGTTATTTTTTACCAAGGAACATGAATGGGTAGAATTGATGAATGATGACTACGTACGCATCGGTATTTCTGACTATGCAGTAGAACAATTAGGAGATATCGTTTTCGTTGAGCTGCCGGAATTGAAAGCAGAATTGAGAGCAGAAGATGAATTCGCCACTGTTGAATCAGTGAAGTCAACGTCTGAAATTTATGCGCCAGTTGCCGGAACGGTCGCTAAAATCAATAGTGCATTAGAAGACGAGCCGGAGAAATTGAATGAAGAACCCTTCGGAGAAGGATGGTTAGTCGAAATTCAAGCATCTGAAGCAGTAGACGTGTCTGATTTAATGAATTCATCTGCGTATGAAGAGTACGTAGCAAGCTTATAATAACCTGTAGAAAGAAGAGCGATTAGACTCGTTTCTTCTTTCTGCTCTTTTTTTGAAATGAATCGACTTGAAGGAGTGACCCTTTTGACAAAACAACACCGTTATCTGCCAACCACTGAGCAAGACCGTAAAGACATGCTCGACACGATTGGGGTATCATCAATAAAAGAACTGTTTTCTGACATCCCTGAGTCCACTCGTGCGACTAAAGAGAAAGCCATAGAACTTGAAGAAGCGCTGAGCGAACAGTCATTGACAAAACATATGAAAGAACTCGCATCAAAAAATACGACGACAGAGACTCATGCTTATTTCTTAGGCGCAGGTACTTATGATCATTACAGTCCAAGTATTGTCAATCATGTGCTCTTGCGTTCAGAGTTCATGACTGCTTATACGCCTTACCAGCCGGAAGCGAGCCAGGGTGAACTGCAGGCCCTGTTTGAGTTTCAGACAATGATGTGCGAACTGACTGGCATGGATGTAGCCAACTCAAGTTTGTATGACGGTTTTACTTCTTTGGGAGAAGCCTGTAATTTGGCAACTTCAGCTACAAAAAAACAAGACGTCCTTTACTCCAAAGCATTGCATCCACAAGCGAAAGAAGTGATTCAGACCTACGCATATGGAATGGAATACTCGGTCAAAGAAGTCGGATTGAACGGCACAGCGACAGATCTTGATGCGTTGAAAAGCAGTATTACTGATGAAACAGCTGCTGTCATTATTCAATACCCTAACTTTTTCGGAACAATTGAAGACTTGAAAGAAATCAAAGGACTGCTTGAAGACTCTAAAGGCGTATTGATCGTCATGGCGAATCCATTAGCATTGGCGCTACTCGAATCTCCTGGAAAACTGGGTGCAGACATCGTTGTGGGAGATACACAGCCATTTGGACTGCCAATGAGTTATGGCGGCCCTCACTGCGGGTATTTTGCAGTCAAGAAAAAATACATGCGTAAAGTGCCTAGTCGCATTGTCGGTCAGACAGTCGATAAAGACGGCAAGCGTGGATTCGTTATGACACTTCAAACAAGAGAACAGCACATCAGACGTGAAAAGGCGACATCAAATATGAGCTCGAATCAGGCTCTGACAGCACTCGGCAGTTCTGTCTTCCTGGCAGCTGTTGGAAAAGTCGGCCTGCAGAAAATGGCTCAGCAGAATATCAATCATGCCCATTATGTGAAAAAAGAACTGGAGAACAAGGGGATGACTGTTATCTCAGAGAGTAATTTCTTCAATGAATTTGTTGTTAAATTAAAAAGACCACTTAATGAAGTCACCAATATACTGCTGGATAACCAAATTATTGGCGGATACGATGTGTCTAACGAACTGAATGAAGAAAATGCAATGCTTCTATGTGTCACTGAAAAACGAACCAGAGAAGAAATGGACAAACTCGTATCGATCTTAACAGTGGAGGGCAAGTAAATGACAACGACCTATGATGATTTATTATTTGAAATATCTAAACCAGGCCGCATCGGTTATAGCTTACCTGAATCCTCTATTGATCAGACTGACTTGACTGAACTGGTACCCGATCACTTGATCAGAGAAGAACCTGCTGCCTTGCCGGAATTATCCGAACTTCAAGTCATGCGTCACTATACCGGTCTGTCCAATAAGAACTTCGGGATCGAAACTGGGTTTTATCCGCTTGGCTCGTGTACGATGAAGTACAATCCTAAGATCAATGAAGATATTGCACGGTACCCTGGTTTTGCACAGATTCACCCTCTGCAGCCTGAGAAAACGGCTCAAGGGGCTCTAGAAATGATGTACCGTCTTGAAGAAAATCTAAAAGAAGTGACAGGTATGGATGCTATCTCACTTCAGCCTGCTGCTGGAGCGCAAGGCGAATGGGCAGGTCTCCTGATTTTCAAAGCCTATCATCATGCGAACGGCGAAGGGGACACCCGACGTAAAATCCTCGTGCCTGACTCAGCTCACGGAACTAACCCGGCAAGTGCAATCGTTGCGGGCTATGATGTCGTTGAAATCAAATCAAACCGCGAAGGACGTGTCGGGGTTGAAGCACTGAAAGAAGCGGTTGGACCGGATACTGCCGGACTGATGCTGACGAACCCGAACACACTGGGTTTGTTCGAAGTAGATATCGTGGAAATAGCTCAAATCGTCCATGAAGCGGGCGGACTCCTTTACTATGATGGAGCGAATGCCAATGCAATTTTAGGCAAGTCGACTCCTGGAGAAATGGGCTTCGATGTGGTTCACTTGAATCTGCATAAAACATTCAGTACTCCACACGGCGGAGGCGGACCTGGTTCTGGACCAATCGGAGTAAAAGAGTATTTGAAGGACTTTATGCCGGCTCCACGTATTGAAAAAGAGGACGATGACTACAGTCTATCCTATACTCATCCACAATCGATCGGCCGTGTTAAAGGCTATTATGGGAATTTTGGCGTAAACGTCAGAGCCTATTCCTACATTCGCTCTATGGGGGCTGAAGGACTGCAGCAAGTATCAGAAGATGCTGTTCTTCACGCGAATTACTTGAAAGCAAGACTGGAACCTTATTATGACACGCCTTATAAAGACCACTGCAAGCATGAATTTGTATTAAGTGGTATGCGTCAGAAAAAACTGGGCGTCCGCACACTAGATATAGCCAAACGTCTGCTGGATTACGGGTTCTATGCCCCAACAGTGTATTTCCCGCTGATCGTTGAAGAGTGTCTGATGATCGAACCTACCGAAACAGAAGCAAAAGAGCAGCTGGATGCCTTTGCTGATGCGCTGATTGCCATTGCAAAGGATGCTGAAGACAATCCGGATATGGTGACAGGTGCACCGTATACGAAAGCAGTCAAGCGTCTGGATGAAGTAACAGCGGCTCGTAAACCGATCGTCGTGTATCAGAAAGACTAAGCTGTATCGTTGACTAACGAATGAAAATCGATTAGGATTAACTAATCAATCAACTTTAATAAGAAAAACAGGGTCTTTAGCTCATACGATTAAAGACCCTCTTTTTTGTAGGGAGGATAACTATGGATCTTCATTTAAATGGGAAAACAGCATTAGTACTCGCATCGAGTACAGGACTTGGCAAAGCGGTAGCCAAGGAACTGGCTCTTGAGGGGGCCAACGTGATGATCACCAGTCGCAACAAAGATAAGCTGATTCAGGCCAAAAGGGAAATTGAGCTGGTCGCGAAAGGCAAAGTGGATTACATGGTTTCTGACGTGACTGATGCTCAGAGTATCAAAGCCTTAGTAGACGTGACGCGAAAGACTTTCGGTAAAATCTCTATTCTGGTCAACAATACAGGAGGACCACCATCAGGAACTTTTGACGACTTAACGGACCAGGAATGGCAGAAAGCTTTTGATCTTACATTACTTAGCTATATCCGCGCCATTAGAGAAGTGCTCCCAGATTTAAAAGAAACCAGAGGGCACATTCTCAATAATACATCATCGTCAGTTAAGCAGCCGATCGACGGGCTCTTACTGTCTAATGTCTTTAGATTAGGAGTGCAGGGCTTGTCAAAAAGCTTGTCACAAGAATTAGCACCTTATGGCATCATGGTCAACACAATAGGGGCTGGACGAATCGAAACAGACCGTCTTAAAGAACTGGATAGTACCCGTGCGCATAAAGAAGGAAAATCGGTAGAAGAAATCCAGGAAACAATCAAAAGTCAGATCCCAGTCGGCCGCTACGGAGAGCCCAAGGAATTTGCCAAAATGGCTACTTTCCTAGTGTCTGGAGTCAATACTTACGTCACTGGTCAAACGATCCTGGTCGATGGGGCTCTGAACAAAGCGTATTAAGCTAAAACTGTCCGCTTTCTCATACCGTAAAGCGGCCTGTTTATGAGTATAGCAATGGATTCATTAACTATGAGCTGGAAGGAATGGACAAATGACTAAAAGGATTTACTTTGCTTCGCCCCTGTTTACTGAAATGGAACAGAGCTATAACACCCATGTTGTCAGTAAAATAAGACAAGCTTTCGCAGAACGTATCGAGATTTATCTGCCGCAGGAAAATGCAGCGATAAATGACAAAAGCAACTATGCTGACAGTATTCAAATTGCCGATGGAGACAATGCGTATCTGGAAAAAGCAGATATACTGATCGCCATATTAGATGGAGTGACCATTGATGCAGGAGTAGCTTCCGAAATAGGCTATTTTTATTCGATGAACAAACCGATAATAGGCGTTTATTCAGATATTCGGCAAGGGGCTGGAGCCAATAAGGCTAAAATAGAAGCACTTGATGTTATAGCAGAATCGCCGTTTTCGTATATCAATCTCTACACGGTCGGCCTTGTCAAAAAACGCGGAAACGTGGTCAGAAACAGTGATGAACTGATAGAAGAGATTAAAGCACTGCTATAAATTATAGACAGGTCTATTAATATTTTCGTGAGGAAAGAGGGAAGTATTCTCTGTTCTAGAAATCTTTCCTTGAATTAAAATCGAAAACAGTGTAGACTAATAAACGTTGTGAAAATTAAAAAGATAGAGGCGCGAAGAAAAAGAGTAGTGGTCATGAGGAGGCATCCTGAGACTGATCATGAAAGGGTTCTTTGCCGAAGGATAGGCGGGCGGCAGCTCACTGTTCTGGGCATACGTTAAACAAACGTATGACTGTCACGATTTCGTGGAGCACTATCCTACTCAATGTTTATTTTTTAAGCATCTAGGAGCGTGTTCCTGGGTGCTTTTTTCTATACAAATAATTAGAAACGGAGAATCAGAACTATGAAAAGAAAATTACAATGGTCCATCCTTATCGCTCTTCTTTATTTTATCCCCAGCCCCGTTTTCGCGGCTGAAGCAGAAGGGAGTCTCGCTTCAACGCTTGGAGCAGTTACGCTGATCCCCCCTCTAGTCGCCATTGTGTTAGCATTTATTACTAAGAACGTCGTGCTGTCATTATTCCTTGGGATCTTTTCAGGAACAATCATTGCTCAGTACACGGGAGGAGCGAATATCCTTAGCGGTATTATTTTAGGATTTACTGATATTGTTCAGTACATTTTAACGTCTCTTGCAGATCCATGGAACGCGGGGATCATCTTGCAGGTTCTGGTTATTGGAGGCCTGATTGCCTTGATCACCAGTTCAGGTGGGGCGCGAGCAATTGCAGAAGCACTGGCTAAAAAAGCGAAAGGACCGATCAGTACACAACTGATTACCTGGGCACTTGGATTACTAATCTTTTTTGATGACTACGCGAATGCACTGATTGTTGGACCGATCATGCGTCCAGTTTCAGATAAAATGAAAATTTCACGTGAACGTCTGGCGTTTGTTATTGATGCGACGGCAGCACCAATTGCCGGGATTGCCTTGATATCCACATGGATCGGGTATGAAGTCGGCCTGATCAACGATGCCTATCTTTCAATCGGACATGAAGTAAATGCCTATGGGGTCTTTTTGCAGACGATCCCTTACCGATTCTATAATATTTTAATGCTATTATTCGTCGTACTGACATCGGCTACGTTACGAGAATTTGGTCCAATGAGAAAAGCTCAGGAACGTGCCCGTGACACGCATCAGCTGATTGCACACGGATCTTCAGCTGAAAACCAGGAAGAAGATTTGGAAGTCATAGCCAAAGGTGAGCCATCAATCTGGAGTGCACTGATTCCAATTGGCGCCTTGATTGTGTTCAGTTTCATTGGTTTTTACACGGATGGTCGTCAGGCTATTCTGGCATCGGATAATACTGCACTAATTCAGACGATTCAAAATGCACCCTTTTCATTTGTCACTTTAAGAGAAGCGTTTGGAGCTTCAGACGCTTCTGTAGTGTTGTTCCAGGCCGCTTTGATTGCCAGCATTATTGCATTGTTAATGGGCGTCATTAAAGGTCATTTCACCTTTGGTAAAGGAATCGATATCTGGGTATCTGGAATGAAAACACTAATGATCACAGGGGTTATTCTCGTATTAGCCTGGTCCCTATCAGGTGTGATGGGTGAACTCGGAACAGCAGATTATCTAGTGTCTCTATTAGGAAATACCCTACCGCCATTCTTATTGCCGACGGTTATCTTCCTCCTTGGAGCAGTTATCTCATTTGCGACAGGAACGTCTTATGGAACAATGGGTATTTTAATGCCTTTAGCTATTCCATTAGCCACAGCGATGCAGCCTGAAAATGCTGATTTTATTGTTATGTCTGCGGGTGCGGTATTAACAGGGGCTATTTTTGGAGATCATTCTTCACCTATTTCAGATACAACTATTCTGTCTTCTATGGGAGCAGGGTCCAACTTGCTTGATCACGTGAAAACGCAACTGCCGTACGCTATAACAATTGCGCTCGTATCCGTGTTCTTCGGGTATCTGCCGACAGCATTCGGACTGAATGTCTATATCGTATTAGGTCTGGCAACTCTGGTTGTCATTATGATCGTTTTCTTGTTCGGTAAAAAAGTCGATACCTCACTGCATGATGAAATAGCAGAAGAAATCAATGACTAATCTTTCAAAAAGAGGCTAGTATCAATGCCTCAAAAAAAGCTTCCTTCCACTGAGACTGATAACTAATCGGTCAAAGCGGGAGGAAGCTTTTTTACGTCGTCTAGCAAAAGGTGATTTTTGGAAAAATCATTACCGCTATGTTCTTGTTTCACTGCTTGATTGATAGTGGGAACAACCGCAGCCAATCGCCTTCTTCGAAACGGGGTCCTTAACTATTGGACCGTGAAATAGGATATAGATTCTGCAGCACGTTAAATAAGTATGCTTAAAGAAATAAGTCACAATCGCAGTTTAGTAACCAGTTCCCGAGCGAATGAAGCAGCAACTAGTCACAATCGCAGTTTAGTGACCAGTTCCCGAGCGAAAGAAGCAGCAACTAGTCGCAATCGTAGTTTAGTAACCAGTTCCTGAGCGAAAGGAGCAGCAACTAGTTACAATCGAGGTTTAGTAACCAGTTCCCGAGCGAAAGGGACAGCAACTAGTCGCAATCGCGGTTTAGTAACCAGTTCCTGAACGACAGCGACAGCAACTAGTCACAATCCGGTTTTAGTAACCAGTTCCTGAACGAAAGGGGCATCAACTAGTCACAATCGCGTTTTAGAGACCAGTTCCTGAACGAAAGGAGCAGCAACTAGTCAGAATCGCGGTTTAGTGACCAGTTGCGAACGGATTATAAAATAAACTGGTCACAATGAATCATATCCCGGACTATCAGTACAAGATTTCCAAAAAACACGTGTGAGACTAGGCAATTCCTATTCCAGTATTTTTTTCGCCATGAAGACGGACTCACTTAATTCGCTAAAGCCGTTTTTTTGATAAAAAGAGTAGGCAGGGACTGTTTTTTCTGTATTTAATGTGAGATGTTTAATGCCCTGTTTGCTTAAGACGGCCTCTATCTGATCAAGAAAAACACTACCGACTCCTTTGCTTTGCTCTTCTCTGGAAATAAAGAACTCCTTAATATAATACTCTTTGCCTTCCCACCAGTGGAAGACGTACCCTAAAGCACCTCCAATCATGCGGTCCTGATCATCAGTCAAAATCAGGGAAAGTGAATTGCTATTTTCCGTCAAGTCTTTCAAATAAAGGGTCAACTGTTTATCTTCCCATTCATCCAGCCAGGGCTCAGCTGAGAACACCTCCAGGAAGAGGCGTTTAAGTTCATTCATATGGTCCAACTTCAGTTCTGATGTTTTCATTTTTCCAGTCACTCCCAAGTTATAATAGTATGTTTAAGGTCAATTATATCACTCTTTTGCTTAAGGAGGACGTGGTGATGACTGGTTCCAGCTCCTATTCATTGATAAAAAGCGGAAAGAATCATACCATAATAGTGAAGGCATTACTCTATTATCGAGAGAGGATGGGAACGATGGAGATAGAAATCATTCAAGGTGATATTACGGAATTAAAAGTGGATGCGATCGTCAATGCGGCAAACAAGTCACTTTTAGGCGGGGGAGGGGTAGACGGAGCGATTCATAGGGCAGCGGGACCTGAATTAAAAGAAGCCTGCAGAAAGCTCAATGGCGCTGAAACAGGAGAAGCGAAACTGACAAAGGGGTTCAACCTGCCTGCATCATACGTGATTCATACTGTTGGACCAGTCTACAGAGATGGAAACCATGGGGAAGCCGATAAGTTAAAAGCGTGTTATGCTAATAGTTTTAAAGTGGCAAATGAGCATGACCTCAAAACAGTTGCCTTTCCAGCTATCAGTACAGGGATTTACGGCTATCCACTGGAAGAAGCGAGTAAAATCGCTGTGGACACGGTAATGGAAGCAAGGAACACGGCGACCTCTGTCGAAAAAGTGATGTTCGTCGCATTTGATGACCGGACAAAAGGAGTGCTGGAAAACCAGCTGGCTTATTAATTGTAAAGGGGAATGGACGATGAAAAAATATATCAGATTTGGATTAATGATTCTGACATCAACAGTCATTATGTACTTTTTAATGTATCTGAACATATACGAAGTGGGCCATTTTGAATTTAGTCAGACAAGAATCTTTATGGCTATCATGATGGGGGCTGTGATGGCGGTTATCATGCTGCTGTTTATGTGGAATATGTACAAGAACAAAAAATTAAATGTCGTTATTCTCGTGTCATCCGCAATAGTGTTTGGACTTATGCTTTTCTTAGTAAGAAGTCAATCGACCGTAGAAGATGTGTCATGGATGAGGGCAATGATCCCACACCATTCGATAGCGATATTAACGAGTGAAAGAGCGGATCTTGAAGACGAACGGGTTCAGCAGCTGGCAGAAGAAATTATTGCGGCACAGGAAGAGGAAATCACTGAAATGAAAGCATTGATTGAAGAACTTGAAAATGAAGAGGCTGAAGACTAAATCTATACTATTAAAAAACGTCTATTCTAAAAGAAAAGGGAATTGCCCTAGACTTTAGAATAGACGTTAGTTTAGTTTACTGGTCTGAAACAGGTTTTGATTCTTCAGGAATGGCTTCAGTTGAATCTTTCGTGCGGCCCAGGCCATAAGTTAATGCGTAGCAGGCACCCGCTAATGCCAATGCGCCGACTAATCTTAACACTGCACCACTTCCCTGCAGATCATTCAACGCTTCGGTATTTGAAACGACAGCAATAGGAGAAGCCATGACCAATCCTAAAATGGAGGCGTAAGTGTAGCCAGGCTGCGTTTTAAATAAATAATCAATGACTTTGCTGATTAAAATAATACCGACGACCATACCCAGAGCATATGAAATCAGTAAAATAGTGAATGGAATCAGCGCATCTATATCCAAATTACTTAATGATTCAGTGAATCCATTGATCGTATAGATAACGGCATAATAGTATCCAATGATCAGCATCAGTAAAGAACCACTCACTCCAGGTATGACCATAGCGGCTGCTGATATGAGTCCGACAAAAAATAACGCAAGAAGTGGACCGATTCCAAGGCTCACACTTTGCACACCTCCACCGGCAACTTCTGCCACACCCATCCATGCGACAATCATAAAGAAGATAATGAACAGTATGATATGAAGAGGTCCCACAGTTTTATCCTCAGTTTCGAGACTCTTTTTAAAGGACTTCATCAAAATAGGCAGTCCACCGAGAATTAGACCGACAAATGCAAAAGCCGTAAGTAATGTATGTGAGGCAAGCAGCCATTCAATAATGATCGAAAATCCGGCGACCCCGATTAGAGCACCGATAACTAAAGGAATCAATATTTTTAGACTAGGTTTTACTTCTTTTCTTAAATGAGTAAAGGCGTGAATCACGTCGTCGTATATTCCGAAAGACACAGCCATCGTTCCACCTGACACTCCAGGTATGATATTTGAGATACCGATAAATATCCCTTTTATTGCCATCCATATGTATTGCATAAAAATCTCCTTCTCAATAGGTCAATTTGTGTGAGTAATCCGTACGAGGTATATTTTACCATATTTAAATAATAATAATAGTGCAAAAAATCCCCGCCAGTCATTAATTAAATGAGCGGCGGGGGAAAGAGACAAAATCAGTTCAACTTGCTGATATAGTTTTTAACTTGCACGACAAATCCCTGGTCACAAGCTATCTGAAGTTCATCCCCGGACAATAAAACAGTATCCCGGTGTGGCATAAATTCATTGCTGTGACGTTTGATGCGCACACACTTAGCATTGTAAGGCAGAGTCAGCTGACTCATCTGCATGCCATCAAGATACGTATTCGGCTCCACAAACACGTCCATGTGAATCAGTTTTCCTTCAAACACGGTAGGGAATCGATTGGTTTTATTATATAAGGTGATTTCATCGATCGGTTCTAATGCCAGTATATCGGCAACAATATAGGCTGTCAGACAGACGACTGCGATCGGCATCATCTGAGTGATCGATCCTGTGATTTCGGTGAGCAAGACAATAGCAGTAAGGGGTGCTTTCGAAATAGCAGTAAAGAATCCGCCCATTGCAAAAATAACAAAGTTACGAATGAATTCATCTTCAAGACCTGTTCCTCTAAGAACCAGATTGCCGAAAATCCCCCCTAAAATGGCGCCAATAGTCAGCATAGGAATAAGCATACCTGCCGGAATACCAGATCCGTAAGCAATATGAAAGGCAATAAATCTGAAGGCCAGCATGCCTAACAGCATCACAGTAGCGGTCCGAACTGAAGCAATATCGGTGATGATCCCCGTTCCGCCTCCCAGCATTTCTTCCCAGAATAACCCCGTTGGAATAACGAGAAGGAAGGGAATGAACCCGAAGAGATAGGGAGGGATAGGGAGCTTTGCATACCATTTAGGGACAGCAAACAGCACCTTTTGAAACACCCACCCAGCTAGAGCCAGAAAAATACCTAGTACGACAAGGTACAGGTAATACTCGAGAGGGAATTCAGCCATTCGGCCTAATGCTAATGCTGGTTGTGATCCGAAAAGATGGAAGGCCAGAAAATTTGCAGTGACGGAAGCAGTAAATACTGTCAAAATCAGCACACCCGAAAATCGGTGATGCACTTCTTCTAAGATAATGACGAGTCCAGACATGGGCGCATTAAAGGCAGCAGATAAGCCTGCTGCCGCTCCGCTTGAAATCAGGATGTTTTCCTGAGATTTATTGCCTTTTAAAAGGCGATTGATCCCTTGCCCGACGACTCCGCCGATTTGGATGGAAGGACCCTCTCTTCCAACAGGGAGACCCATTCCTAAAACAAGGGTACTCGCTGAAAATTTTCTCCAGAGAATCGACCACCAGTTTAGCTTTAATGTTCCCTGAAGCTGGCCTTTCAGTTCGGCTACCCCGTTCCCTTGAATATCCGGATCGTCTCTCCCCATAAGGATCACCAGAAATGCAATGACCAATATGACAAACGCCCAGGCGAACGTCCAGTACGGGTTGACTCTTAAAAACCCATAGACATCAGGCATAACGTTTAGTGTAGTATAGATGGCCATACGGAAAGCACTGACGACTGCGCCAGCAACAGCTCCAACTAATATTCCTTTTAAAACATAACTGATCTTGGACCAGTCAATAAACTTCAAACGTCTCATACAGTGCTCCTCTTAGCATGCCCAATCACGGGCGGTTAATTGATTTTATCTAAATACTTTTTCACTTCCGATACAAAGCCGCTATCTGACGTAAAGAATAATTCATCGCCGGCCCAGAACACAGTATCCTGATGCGGTATGAACTCGTTCTGATGGCGTTTGACTTTGATCAGTTTAGACCCATAAGGCAGTCTCAGGTAACGAGCCATCATCCCATCCAAATCACTGTCGGGTTCAACGGAGACTTCGAACTGTGTGACTTCTCCTTCAAACACTTTTGGTATCTGGTGAATCTTACGCTGCAGCAATTCTTCGTATACTGGATCAGATCCGAGAAAGTCAGCAACAACATAGGATGTCAGACAAACTACAGCCAGGGGCATCAACTGAGTGACCGTTCCCGTCATTTCAGTGATCAGCATGACCGCTGTCAACGGTGCTTTTGTCACTGCGGTCAGAAGGCCACCCATAGCGTATATAATAAAACTTCTAATGAATATATCCTCAATACCGGTGACCCATAGCGCACCATTTCCATAAATGGCTCCTAAGATCGCACCTAAGCTTAAGACAGGGATGAAAATCCCTCCAGGTAGACCGGATCCATATGATATGTGCGAATACGCAAAGCGGAAAAGGAAAATACCAATAAGTAAGGTGGTTGAGAGTCTGCTGGAACTTATTAAACTAATGACCCCAGTTCCGCCGCCCATCATTTCCGGCAGATATAGACCAATGGGAATGAGGATCAGGAAAGGCACAAAGCCGTGCAGATACGGCGGAATCGGCAATTTCCTGTAAAGAACAGGCATGTACATCAATACTTCCTGATAGCCCCAGCCTGCAACAGCTAGAAAGATACCCATTAATACAAGGTGAACATAATGCTCCAACGGAAACTGCAGTAAAGAACCGATATCAAGAGCAGGTTGAACGCCAAATATTTGATAGGCTATAAAATTCGCTGTAATCGATGCTGAAAAGGCGGTTAACAGAAGCACACCGGAAAACTTATGATGGACTTCTTCCAGAATAAACATAATACCTGAAACAGGCGCATTAAATGCAGCTGAGAGACCCGCACTTGCACCAGCAGAAATGAGGATATTCTGCTGTGACTGATTGCCTTTCAAGAAATGGTTCACACCTTGACCGACAGCACCCCCAAGCTGAATAGAGGGCCCCTCACGTCCTAGAGCCAGACCTGAACCAATACCAAGAACCCCTGCAATAAATTTTCTCCAGAGGATCGAGAACCAGTTCAGTTTTAAGACACCGTGCAGTTGACCTTCGATATCCTGAATACCTGACCCTTTGATATCCGGTTCATCTCTGACCATAATCGCAATAATAAATGCTATAATAAAAATGACAAAGACCCAACCGATGATCCAGATCGGTTCCTCTCTTAAAAATGAATAGACCTCTCTTACATAAGTCAGCATCAGTTCAATTGAGACCCTGAACAAGCTGACAACTATTCCAACTATGACACCAACGAGTAACCCTTTGGCGACATAGGATATTTTTGACCATTCGAATACATTTAATTTTTTCATTTAGGACTCCTATTGACACAGAATAGTGTTAATTACATAAGTACTAAGATAACGAATATGAAGGTGAAAAGCAATACAAAGAAGGAGATTGGCTTATAAGGGATAAAGGGTTTAGCTGATTTTAATAGTATCCACAGCCTTTATCCAAATATAAAAAAGTATACCCTTTTATTGCGCGAGTGTCCAAAGAATGCTACGATTTACAGAGGATAATAGAGGAGGAGCTGACCATGATTTTAATGGGGGTAGAACTGACCATTTTGATATTCGACTCGTATTCCTTGAAAGACAAACGAAGCACAGTGAAAAGTATCGTGCACCGTATAAGTAACAGACATCACTTGACGACTGCAGAAGTTGACGAATGGGATCTCCATAATAAAGCAGTCCTGGGGTTCGGAGTCGTTGGAAGCAATCGCCAGTTGTGCAGAAAACAGCTGGAAGCGGCGCTGAAAGATGTCGAAGAAAATTACGAAGTGGACATCCTGGATGTCGACTGGGCAGAGGCTTAAACAGATACACTAAATCAACGAATAAAGGATGGGAACCATGACAGACCACGCGTTTGAAATGATAAAGAACCCGGAAGGACTGAGCTTAGAAGAACTGCTTAACAGCTATAAGAAATCTCACCTTCTTGACATAGGAGAGAGTCTGGCAGTCAGACTTCCAAAGAGCTGGAAAAAGGGAAAACTGACTGAAGCACTGGCCGACAAGATAGTGGAACAGGCACAGACAATCTACAACGAAGTGCTCGAACAAGTAATCGATACACTTCCGGATAAAGAACAGACCGTCTATCAGTTAGACCGTTTGGACAGCATAAAAGGTCTGGCCCCTCTAATCAGAAAAGGGTTTTTCTTTGCTGCTGAGACAGATGAAGGATACTTATTTATTATACCATCCGAAGTGGTAAGGGCAGTAGATTCTGCCAGGGGAGTAGAAGCCCCGTTAGTACCTGAATTGCTAAAGACATCTGAATCAGATAGGGAGCCACTTGAAAATGTGAACACCCATCAGGCCTTGAATTCCCTGAATAAATGGAAGAACCAGCTGATCAGTATTTATGGATCATACACGAGTGAGCATTTGCACTCGATCTGGAACAGGTACTATAAAGAAGAGCTAACTATAGAAGAAATAGAAAAATTATTATCAGAATAATTGAATGGAAAAGAGGATTTTAACATGATCAGAATACTCATCGATTCCGGGATCGATCAGAACGACTACATGAAAAAAACATATGACTACGACTTTCTGCCATTGAGTGTCATTATCAATGAAAAAGATTACCTCGACCAGGTGGAGATTTCACTGGAAGAAGTCCACAATTACATGAAAGACGACATCATGCCTAAGACATCTCAAGTGTCTCCCAAGACGATCATTGACACACTGGATGCTTGCCGCGAGCGTGGAGAAGACGTGATCTACATTACTATATACAGCCAGTTTTCGGGTACGTATCAAGTGGCCCAGTCAACAGTCGAGGTCTATCAGCAGGAACATCCAGATATGAACATAGCAGTCATCGATTCAAAAGGCGGGTCTGGCGGAGGTGCGCTGCTTGCCCTTCAAGCTATGGAAATGGCGAAACGCAACGAAGATTTCGGTACCATTGTGTCTCAGATCAAAGAAAACACTGAACATATAAAGTATCATTTCACTTTGAACAATCTGAAGTGGCTGGTCAAAGGGGGAAGACTTCCTAAAGCAGCGGGTGTCGCTGGTGATGCTCTGAATATCAAGCCGTATTTATCTGTTAATGAAACAGGAATCTACCTGAAAAAACTGGTACGTGGACAGGACAGGATCTACAAACGGATGATAAAAGATGTTCAGAAAGGAGTCGATGGCTTTCACGATCAGCTAGTGACGATCAGTCACGTAGGAGATATCGAAAGTGCTGAACGACTGGAAAAAATGGTTAAAGAAGCGTTACCGGAAGTCACGACTCAGATTTTTGATATCGGGGCAGTACTGGCTGCTCACCTGGGCATCGGTGGGGCAGGTGTCTTTTACTTCGATAAAAAACCTCAACAGTATATGTATATAGAAGAATAAAAGAACTGTTTCACGGTTTAGTTAAGATTGTCCTTTCTCTAAAAAGAAAGGGCATTTTTATTTTATGGATCGTTCAGCTGACTTTATTCAAAAATTTTTAAAAGCGTATTATTTGTCCTTTATGAACAAATTGCCTATACTGAAAGTGTTCATGATACAAAAATATATTAGAAAAGGAGACAGATAATATGAACAATGTTGGAGATTCATTTCAGCGAGGTCTGAATACATTTATCGATTTCTTGCCTCGTTTGTTGATGGGTATTGTACTCATAATAGTGGCGTGGATTGTTGCTACGCTGGTGATGAAAGCTATCACTAAAGGATTAAAAGCAGCTGGGTTAGCAAGTCGTTTACAGTCATGGGGTGCAGCAAACACAGAATCACAGGGTCACACGATGATCGACGCGTTAGGAAAAGTGGGGTATTTCCTTGTATGGGTATTATTTTTACCTGGCATTTTCTATACGTTTGGTCTGGAAGCTATTGGTCAGCCGATTCAAAACATGCTGGATACAGCTTTATCATTCCTGCCTAATATCATTTCAGCTATCGTTGTTCTTGTGTTAGGATTCTTCGCAGCTAAATTTGTCAAGAATTTAGTGTACAACTTAGCTGTTGCAGCAAATCTGGATCGCTTCCTGGATAAGTTTTCAGGAGCAGGAACAGAAACTAATGCCCAAGAAGTTGAACAAAGTAAAGGAACACTTGCCTCTGTTCTGGCAAATATTGTTTACTTCCTGATTTTAGTGCCAATTATTCTGGTTGCATTGGATGTACTGAATATCGATACGATTGCACAACCTGTAAGTGACGTGCTTAACACGATTCTTCAGGCGATTCCAAATATCCTGGTAGCTGTAGTCTTACTGGCTATTGGTATGGTGCTAGCTAAATTTGCCGGAGATATCATCACTGACTTACTAAGAGGAACTGGATTTAACAAGTATTCATCTTACTTGAAACAATCAGGAAATGTAAACATTGACTTGGCTAAAATTACTGGTCAAATCGTTTCATTCCTTATCGGGATATTCTTCCTGGTTGAAGCGTTGAACGTATTGAACTTAGCTATGCTGAACACTATCGTGGCATCTATTATTTTATACCTGCCAAACGTATTGTTTGCTGCAATCATCATCGGCCTAGCCTTTATTGGTGGCCAAGTACTTGCATCAGGAATCAAGAGTGCAACGGGCAGTTCATTTGCTGGAATGACCGTTAAATATATCCTGATCACTTTTGCAGTATTTATGGCACTGGATCAATTAAACTTTGCTACCACAATTGTAAACTTCGCATTCTTGTTCATCATTGGTGGACTAGCAGTAGCTTTCGCTCTATCATTTGGACTAGGCGGACGCGATTTTGCTAGAAAACAACTGGAACGTGCGGATCAGAAAATTGAAAAAGAAAGTGCAAAACCAAGCGGGTCAACAAATGATTCACCAGAACTATAAAGCAAGCGTATAAATTAGGAAGAGGAGAAGCTGATAGCAGCTTCTCCTCTTTTCTCGTGTACAATCAGTAATCATTTAGCACCTGAGTGTCTGCCTTTCTGACTTTTATAATAGGGTACATACTCGTCTATCGACGAGTATATCTATAGTCAAAAGAGAAAGAATATGTATGACTGGCTTTGCAAATATTCAGGAGTCCTACAGTAAAGCCCAATTGTGTATGACTGGAGTAAGCAAAAGTTGACGAGTCCTACATAAGATGCCCAGATAAGTAGTGCTTGCTCCCAAAAAAGTGACGAGTCCTACAGTAAAGCCTTAAAGTGTAGGACTGGAGCGAGTAAAATTTGTCGAGTCCTACATAAGACGACCAGATAGGTAGTGCTCGCTCCCAAAAAAGTGACGAGTCCTACAGTAAAGCCTTAAAGTGTAGGACTGGAGCGAGTAAAATTTGTCGAGTCCAACATAAGACGATCAGATAGGTAGGGCTCGCTCAATAAAAAGTGACGAGTCCTACAGTAAAGCCTTAATGTGTAGGACTGAAGCGAGCAAGGTTTGTCGAGTCCAACATAAGATGCCCAGATAAGTAGTGCTCGCTCCAAAAAAGTGACGAGTCCTACAGTAAAGCCCAATTGTGTAGGACTGGAGCGAGCAAAAGTTGACGAGTCCTACATAAGCGCTGGATTGACTAGATCTGAGCCAAAAATCCTCTCGTAAAGAGACAGAAGACAGATAACACAGTTGCGCCCATTCGTCATATCTAAAATCAGTCAATAGAAAAGCAGTACTTAAAAGGGGGATAGTCCTTTTAAGTACTGCTTTAGTAGTAATGCAAAACCGTTCGCTCTCTATTACCAGTTGAGCATTCCCATGATCAGTACCAGTAGAATCGCAGCGGGTGCAACAAATTTTGCTGTTAAGAAGTAAAGCGGGCCGAATGCATTATGAGCAATATCTCCATGATGCAGAACCTCTTTTTTCGTCCAGGTCCAGCCCACGAACAAGACCATGATCAATCCGCCCAATGGCAGTAATAAGTTTCCAGTGAAGGCATCCATGAAGTCAAGGAATGAGCTGCCGAAAATAGTAATGCTTACAGCGCCCTGACTCAGGGATGAAGGAACACCGAGTAGGAAGATAACTGTTCCGACAATGATGGTTACTTTCTTGCGTGACATATTCAGTTTACGGATGAAGTAGGCAACTGCTACTTCAAGCAGTGAGATAGCTGATGACAGTGCGGCCATCGACAGTAAGATGAAGAATGAGAATCCTGCTATCGTTCCGATGCCTCCAAGTGCTTCAAAAATGTTTGGAAGAACCATGAATACTAGGCCAGCCCCCTCTGCAGGGTCTAATCCAAAGGCGAATAATGCAGGGAAGATAACTAACCCTGAAATCAATGCAAATAATGTGTCGAGTACAATAATGATAGCGGCTGATGATGTTAATCGTTCTTTAGGATCCAGGTAACTGCTGTAAGTCAGCATAGCTCCCATACCTAAACTTAATGTGAAGAAGGCTTGTCCCATTGCGGAGATGTATACGCTTGGGTCTGTAAAAGCTTCCCAATCCGGCTGGAACATAAATGCAAAAGCTTCACTTGCCCCGCCAAGAGTTAAGCTGAAAGCAGCCAAAACAATCAGCAGCAGGCTTAAAATAGGCATCATCCATTTGCTGGACAGTTCAATTCCTTTTTGAACACCAAGATATACGATCCCTACTGTTAGAGCCATAAAGATAAACTGCCAGACAATAGGAGAAACAGCGTCTCCGATGAACCCAACAAAGAAGTCTGCTGAATCGCCGGTAATTCCGCCAGTCAAGTATTCAAAAGAGTAGCGCAGTGACCAGCCGCCAATAACACCGTAAAATGACAAAATAAGGAAAGCTGCTAATACGCCTAAGCCGCCGGCAGCGACCCATCCGGTTTTGGGTGCGATTTTTTTAAAGGCATCGACTGCATCGGTTTGTGCACGACGCCCAATTGAAAATTCAATTAGCATGACAGGGAAGCCGATAACTAGAACACTTAGCAGATAAATAATAAGAAAGGCTGAACCGCCACCTTCACCCATAGCATATGAAAATCTCCAGATATTACCTAATCCTACTGCTGAACCCATTGCTGCCATAATGAACCCCCATCGGGATCCCCACTGTTCTCTTTTTTGAACCATATTAGTTTCTCTCCTTTAGTTTTTTTCTCCTATTTAAATTAAAATTTAATGAGAGAAAAAGTGTTGTTTCTCATTTTAGTCTAGTATAGAGGAAAACACAACAGTTATTTTTATTATTTTTGAAGTAAACGTTTTAAATTCTAACAAACCCTTTTAACTAAAGGCTTTAAAAAATAACTGATTATAAAATCGAAGCTGATCAACACGGATTTATCAAATGAATGATTCCGAAATAATGGAATAGCTCTGGTTTTTGTGAACAAAGGAGTTAAATTTAAGAACAAATAATGACAAACTGGAAGCATTACAGCCTGGTAGAGTAAGCTGTGTTAAGGCTGATCCGATGGGTATTTATTCTTTCCCTTCAAAAAGGCCGGAACACGTACTCTATATGATTAGGGAGATAAAAGTGGGAATAGGATGGGTACAGCGGATGAACAGGTGACCAGGGCCGTGAATAGTTTATTCACATACGGCTAGTATGCATATCTTTGAGCGAATCTATACAAATACTATCCCGCCTTTTCGGGCCATTTAGGATGGCTCACTACACGATCCTGTTAAACGAATCCTAAGCTTAAAAGAAAACTGAAATTAAAGACTCAGATCACTCAGGGACAGTCGACATAGAAAGACTACACGATTTGAAAGACAATTAGGCAGTTAGTGCGACAGAGGACAATGAGACTTTCTCGAGACAATCCACGGATTTGTCACAATTGATTGAATGCAAAAATTTTATACATTAGAAGAGGATTAACTGGATTTTTATTAACAGGGTTATTCCATCACCTTTCGGTCTAAATGTCACAATTAAGGCATAAATATGGCTAAGATACTGCATTGTAATGCCTTAATTTAGACACAGACATTTATTCAGAAGTCTTGTATAATCAACATATGCAAAGTAGGAATGCACCTGATTTGCCCTAACGTTTATTGAAGTTTTTAAAGAGAGTAGGGATGAGATGAACACACTAAATAAGCGATTCGTTTATGTCATTGAAACACCGACGGAATCCAAAGAATTATTTATTCGAGAAAATGAAATGATTGAAAATGCAGATGGCGAACTGGATTGCCCACTGGATACGATTTTGAGCAGGTATCACATGCAATGGGACGACTTGTTTGATATGAAGGCAGCAAAGGTTTCTCTCATGGAGGAAGATGCACCGGACAGAAAAATGATCCGATCTATCTCATTCGAAAATTTACGATATTACAAAAACTAACCCCATACTTATTCAAAGCTGGATGTCTCCTTTAATGGAGAGGTTCAGCTTTTTTTGTGCAAAAGAGAAGAGATCAACCCAGTGCTGCTAAAAAAATTGACCGTATTAAAAAATTCCAGACGATATTAATTATTTACTATAGTATGCGCTTACAGCGAGTGAGTTTAGAGGGTAAACTTACGTTAGAAATAAAATTTGAAAGGGGTAATAAAATGTTAGAAGTAGTGAAGCGTTCAAGATTGTTAATGATGACTGGGTTATTAAGTGTGGTACTGGCAGGATGTAATGGAGATACTGAAGCGAATGTCGTCGAAGATGCTGAAGAAGATAATACTGAAGAAGTCGAGGAAGATTCAGATACAAATGAAGACTCAGATGGGGGATTAGATGTAGGAATCATTTTACCGACTCGTGACGAACCGCGTTGGGTACAGGATGAGCAGCGATTCATGGATGCTTTAGCTGACTCAGACTATACGACGGAAATTTTATTCAGTCAGGGATCATCAGCTAATGAACTGCAGAACGTGGAAACATTAGTAAGCAAAGGAATCGATGTATTGATCATGAGTCCTCATGACGGAGACGCAGCAGGTGCCGCAGCACAAGCAGCAGCGGATGAAGGCATCACAGTCATTTCATATGACCGCCTGATCACGAGCACTGAAGCGGTTGACTATTATGTCACATTCGATAGTGTGGCTGTGGGAGAAGCTCAGGGACAATACCTAATTGACAATGCGGAAGGATCAGATATTCCTCTATATCTATATGCGGGTGCATCATCAGATAATAATGCTTTCTTATTCTTCGAAGGGGCATGGTCAGTCCTTCAGCCGAAAATTGCTGACGGCACATTTGTTATAGCTAATTCAAGTGAAGCAGACGCTTTATCTGACACAGCTGAACTGACACGTGACCAGATGGGCAGCATTATGGGTCAAATTACTACAAACTGGGATCCGAATGAAGCAATCAACAGAGCACAAACACACTTGACAGCAGCTGGAGACGACTTCAAAGGAGACGTAGCCATCCTTGCACCAAATGATGGAACAGCTCGTTCAATAGCAGATACGTTTTCAGCAGACAGTGATATTACAAGCTACACAATCACAGGCCAAGATGCTGAAATGGCATCGATTCAATATATTATTGATGGCAAACAGTCAATGACCGTATTCAAAGATGTCCGTCGCCTGGTTGAAGATGCGATGGGAATGGCGATCACTATATTAGATGGGGACACACCTGAAACTACAGGCTCTTATAACAATGGAGCTAAAGATGTAGAAGCGATGCAATCTGAAGTAATCGTTGTGGATGAAGGCAATGTTCAATCTGAACTGATCGATTCAGGCTACTATGAAGCCAGCGAGTTTACTGGATTAGACTAATCTGTATAAGAAGGATAGGACCGGGAAATAGTGATAGCTTGCTATCACTATTTCTTATTCTAAATGTATGAGATGAAGGTGGGAAGTATTATGGCGGAAAACATTCTAGAGATGCACACGATCACGAAGGAATTTCCTGGAGTAAAGGCTCTGGATAACGTGACATTTCAAGTTGAAAAAGGAGAAATCCACTGTCTGGTAGGTGAAAATGGGGCAGGCAAGTCGACTCTAATGAAAGTGCTCAGTGGGGTTTATCCTTACGGAGAATATGACGGAGACATTGTATTGAATGGGAAGGTGCAGCAGTTTAATACAATCAACGACAGTGAAAATGCAGGGATTGCAATTATTTATCAGGAACTGGCTCTTTTTCCGGATCTCCCCGTGTATGAGAATATTTATATAGGCAACGAAGTAAAAAACAAGGGCATCATCAACTGGAATCAGACGATTATCAAATCCATAGACATGCTGAAAAAAGTGAATTTAAAAGTAAAACCAGAAACACTGATCAAAGATTTAGGGGTCGGCAAACAGCAATTAGTGGAAATTGCCAAAGCCTTAAGTAAAAATGTTCAACTACTTATTCTGGATGAACCAACGGCTGCTCTGAATGAGGACGACAGCGAAAATCTGCTGAATCTGATCAAAGCATTAAAAACACAGGGAATAACGTGCATCATGATCACTCATAAACTGAAAGAAGTGGTCACGATTGCAGACAAAGCAACCGTTATTCGTGATGGACAGACCATTTGTACACTGGATGCCAAAAAAGGTGAAGTCAATGAGCGGACGATCATTAAAAATATGGTGGGCCGCGAACTAAACGATATTTACCCTAAGCGACCTGAAAAGAAAATCGGTGAGACGGTACTCGAGCTTCAGGACTGGTCCGCTTACGATCAGCAGCTCGGGCGTCACGTCGTTAAAAAAGCAGATATTTCACTCAGAAAAGGTGAAATCATTGGATTGGCTGGACTGATGGGGTCAGGAAGAACTGAACTGGCATTGAGCATGTTCGGTAATCCTAAAAACTACAAAATAAAAGGGACCCTTTTACTTAACAATAAAGCGACTCATTTTAAACATACGAGCGATGCCATCAAAGAAGGGCTTGCTTATGTCACTGAAGACCGCAAAGGAAAAGGATTGTTTCTCACACAAAACATCACGACGAATATTACCGCTGCCAATTTAAATGGGATTTCCTCCAATGGAATCTTAAATATGAATGAAGAAGTAACTGTTGCAGAAAGGTATAAGGATTCAATCAATATCAAGTCCTCCTCGATCAATCAGCTGGTAGGGAAATTAAGTGGAGGGAATCAGCAGAAAGTCTCTATAAGTAAGTGGCTGTTTGTCTCACCGGATATCCTTATTTTGGATGAACCGACACGAGGAATAGATGTTGGAGCTAAATTTGAAATCTACACCGTCATGAATGAACTGATCAGTCGCGGAATGAGCATCATCATGATTTCTTCTGAATTAGGAGAGGTGTTGGGCATGAGCGACAGGATCTATGTTATGGCTGAAGGGGAAATCAAAGGCGAAATCACATCTGATGAAGCAGATCAGGAGAAAATAATGGAACTGGCTACACAATAGGAGGAGAAACAAATGAGAATTGTGAATGAAGCGAAAGCTTTAATTAAAGAAAACATTAGAGATTATGGCATGTTCATCGCACTATTTGTCATCATGATCACGTTTAATGTGCTGACAAACGGCATGTTCATGTCGTCCCGTAACATTAGTAACTTACTTGATTCCGCAGGGTATATCGCAGTATTGGCTGTTGGGATGACCCTGGTTATCGTTATTCGACACATTGATTTATCAGTAGGATATATTGCCGGATTTTTAGGTGCAGTTGCTGCAATCCTTTTGATGCAGCAAGGGTGGTCCGTCTTTCTGGTCATACCTGTGATCTTATTATTGGGGATGGTCATTGGACTCTTCAACGGCTTACTCATTGCTCAACTGGGCATACCTGCATTCGTGGCTACCTTGGCTGGCATGCTTATCTTCAGGGGGGCCTTACTCCAGGTAACAGCCGGAACGGGTACGATTATTGTGCAGAACACTTTTTTTAATGCTATCGGAAATGGGTTTATTCCATCAGTCATGGAAATTAACAGTTTACATCTGACAACCCTGCTGATTGGATTGATTACGATCCTGTTTTTTGTTTACGGAGAAATCAAAACAAGAATCGACCGGATAAAGTACACCTTTGAAGTGGTTTCTGTGCCGATTTTTGTTCTGAAGCTGGTATTTATTTCGTTTATCATCGGATACATTACGTATATTTTAGCCGGGTACAATGGGTTCTCATGGACTGTGATCATTGTGCTGGTCGTGACGATGATTTATCACTTTATTACAAGCAAAACAGTTTTAGGCCGTCAGATATACGCAGTCGGCAGTAATCCTGAGGCTGCACACTTGAGCGGCATTAACGTCAAGAAAGTGACCTATATGGTCATGGGATCTATGTCCATGCTGGCAGCCTTATCAGGCATCATGTATACGGCTCGTCTACAGTCTGCCACAACCACTGCCGGTATGCTGTTTGAACTGGATGCTATTGCAGCTGCTTATGTCGGCGGTGTGTCTTCTGCAGGGGGCGTGGGAAAAGTTACGGGTGCCATCATTGGTGCTATAGTAATGGCGTCTTTAACCAATGGGATGAACTTGATGGGTGTAGGCATTTCTTATCAGTATATGATTCGAGGAGGCGTTCTTGCAGGGGCTGTTATATTCGACGTCATCACACGGAAACGAGGAAAATAAAAGGATCCAGTGAAATGTCACCACCTGCTATGAACTGATACGTCAAAATGAACTCCACACTATTTGGTCAACAGGGTATCACCGACCATAAAATGAGTGTGGAGTATTTTATTATTATATTGCTAGAAGGTGAGCAAGGCTGTAAGATAGGGAGTGTAAAACGTTTACATAAAAGAGGTGCTTGAATGAACAAATTACTTAGCCTATTTGCTCTGCTCACTTTAAGTGTGCTTGGGTATTTAACGTATGTATCAGCGGAAAGCATTATTAATACAGAGTGGCATGAGCCTTTACCCCTATCACGGGAGAATCAGCATTACCGATTGGTACTGATCAGCCAGGACAGTGACACGCCCTTCTGGAACAGTGTAGCAAAAGGGGCTGTCGAGAGAGCTGAGCAGGAAGGCGTGATGCTGGAAGTGCTGAATAATTACGGGAAAAACGATGAAGTCTTTTTAAGCAACCTTGAACTAGGCATCCACTCTAGAGTGGATGGCATCATTGTGCAGGGACTGGATGAGGAAGCATTCAAAGAATTAACAAAAGTGAAAGCTGCATTCTACAGTATTCCAATTATAACGATTGGGGAAGATGTGCCTATGGAAGAGAGTCTGCGACGGACCTATGTCGGCTCCGATCACTTTCTTGCCGGAAAACTGATTGCCCAGCAGCTTATAGCAGATATGGGAGAAACGGGTGAAGTAGCGATTCTATTGGATGAAAACACTCACTATTATCAGACCCTAAGGATGGAAGGAATCGAATCCATATTAAAACTGTATCCAGACATCACACTCATCAAAGTACCCACTGATCCGTCTAAAGATAAAGTAATGGCCACCACACAAAATTTGCTAAATCAGTATCCCGATATTGAAGGCTTTATTGCAGTAAACGCGGATGCTGCTTCAGGAATGATCCAGGAAATTAGCAGACGCAAGCAGATAGCGCCGTTATACAATTATTCTTTTGACGATCATGCTGATATCGATTCACTGATGCAGCAGGGCAAGCTCGATGCGATCGTTGCTCAAGATCCGGAAAAGATGGGTAATTGGGGTGTAGGCTTGCTGATTGAATGGCTGGAAGGGGAGACCGTCCCTCTGGATTTTGATGGGTACTTTACTCCAGTCAGAATCAGAGAATCGCAGGACGGCCTATGAATACGATACAGAAAAAAATATTTACGCTGACCTCTGTCATTGTGGTGATTATGATGGGGATATGGATTGCACTGAGCTTATATATCCGTCAGACGCATGACCAGTATAATGAAATATTGCAGCGGTACTTGGTTTTAAATGAAGCGAATGAGGACAGCCAGACTCTTATTACTGAATTAAATAATTACCTGTACGATCCAACGCCTGCTAATATGAGAAAAATTGAAGATAGTGAATCAGCTATTTTGAGCATGGAAAGCCAAATCTGGGAACTGGGTCACGTTGAGAATGAATTTGAGCTGGTCAACTATATTCACTTAATGGATAGCTTAATGGCAACCGTTCAACGGTCGATCAGCCTTGCAGATCAGGAGGACTCGGAAGCAGCGTTTAGAGAATTCAGTGAAGCCACTCGGATCGCGAATTACATTTCTGATACTAAAACGTCTTTGGTGGAAACTGAAATAGAAACGTATGATGTCGTATATAGAGGCATCATTGCCAGATCTACTGAAGTCAACAGATTTGGGATTTGGCTCATTTTGCTCCTGACCTTCACTTTGATGATGTTCTCCTACATGCTCTCAAGAAGCATCACCCGGCCGATTAACCAGTTGACGGAAGCGGCAAACACCTTATCACTAGGCGATTTTGAAAAAGTGGTAACGGTCCATTCCAATGATGAATTCTCATTTTTAGCTAAGACCTTCAACCGGATGAGATTGAATATCAATAATCTGATACTGGAAATTCAAAAGCAGGCAGAACTTGAAAAAGAACTGCAGGATAATAAAATTTTATTACACGAAAGTCAATTTAGAAGCTTACAGAGTCAAATCAATCCTCACTTTCTCTTTAATACATTAAATACAATATCTAAAAAGGCATACCTTGAAGGCTCTCAGGAAACCAGTGACATGCTGGTCAATGTAGCTGATCTGCTGCGCTACAATCTAAAAAGCCTGGACCGATCGGTGACCTTGATGGAAGAAGTCGCAATTTTGGACCGCTATATGGCTATTCAAAAAGCAAGATACACTGAACGACTGATTTTCTTAAAAGATATAGATGACACGCTTTTAGATAGTCGAATACCGGCGCTCACCCTTCAGCCTATCATCGAAAATGCGATCATTCATTCAGTGGAGACCAGAGAAGAAGGCGGGAAAGTGACCTTCCGGATCAAGAATGACCGTGACTTTATACGAATAGAAATAGAAGACGACGGGCCAGGGATAGCACAAGAAACGTCAGACCGTTTACTTGATGGATCATACGTCTCAAAAGAAGGCCATTCAACAGGTATCGGTTTTATCAATGTAGTCAAACGGATGCAGTTGTTTTATGATAGCGACGATTTGATACAGATAGAAAGCAAACTGGGGCTGGGGACAGTGATCAGACTATTTATTCCAAAGCAGAGGGGAGTAAGTGAGCATGTTTAAAGTGTTAATTGTAGACGATGAGGAAATCGAGCGTATCAGCATGCATAAAATACTGAACGACTCTTTTAAAGAACTGGTGTTGAAAGAAGCTAGAAATGGACAGATGGCGGTTGAAATGGCCCGGACGTTCTGTCCTGATATTATCCTGATGGACATTAAAATGCCCGGTCTTAATGGACTGGATGCAGTCAGAGAAATCATGAGTTTTTCCCCAGATGTTAAATGCATTATGGTGACCGCTCATGAAACATTTGAGTTTGCGAGAGAAGCCCTCAAAATGGGTGTGAAAGATTATCTTCTGAAACCCAGCAGGATTAGTGAAATCGTGGCCACTGTTGGAAGTGTGATGAGAGAAGTTGAACACGAATGGGGAGTGAAATCTCAGGAAAAAAAGCAGCTCGTTCAGTTTGAACAGTCCAAACGTGTACTCGAAAGAGATATGGTAACGCAGCTGCTGTCTGACCACGTCCATGATGTTCATGTGGACAGCTTGATGGATATGCTGGAGTTGAAGGATATGAATGACATGTTTGCAATGGTAGTCCTCATCCCTGAAGGAATGGAAAGCGTGTATTCCACCTGGGTTAAGCAAATTAAAGCCATAGGGAATGTATGGATCGGTGCTCTTTCCGGCAGACAATTGCCCCTGATTCTTTTTCGACAGGAGGGGAAAAGTATTCGGTCTCAAGTCTCTGAGGTTATAACAAACGGGTTAAGAGAAAACGGTCAGAGAAGGGAGCGGAAATCATTTGTCGGTGTAGGAACAGTCTACGCTTCTTTAGATCAGATGAAAAACTCCTATCATGAAGCACTCATTGCCATGATGGATAGCTCAAGACCAGGAACATTCAGGTTTTATGAGGATATCGATACAGGATCGAATCATGGAGACATCCTGCTGGAAAAATACAAGAAAGAAGAATTTTTCGATCACGTCAGACTGGGGGACTGGTCCAGCATTAAAAACAAATTGATCATTCTGACTAAATGTTATGAAAACGATCAGAGCCCGCTCGATCATACCAGACAGCGCATGATGGAAATGATATGGATGATATATCATATTCTGGAAGAAATGGGGATAGATATAAAAACAGATCACTATTTTATGAAGGACCAATCCTATCAGCAATTTTTAAAAGAAATTGGATTATATATTGACACGATCGATCAGAAATACAAGGAAATGTACAGTGATAATGAACAAGACAGCATTCAGCAGATCAAGCATTACATAAAAAAATATTCCAGTGAAAATATTTCTTTAGATATGCTGGGGGAGAAGGTCGGACTTAGCCCGATATACATCAGTAAATTGTTTAAAGAAAAACTGAATGTGAACTATATTGATTATCTGACCCTATGCAGGATCGAGAAAGCGAAGGAGAAAATGCTTGACCCGGAAAAGAGTATTAAGGAAATTTCTCTGGAGGTGGGGTATCATGATCCGAATTACTTCAGCAAAGTCTTTAAAAAGCAGATTGGGTATTCTCCCAAAAAGTACCGGGAACATGTTCTGTTAACACTAAGTTCATCACCCTTATGAAAGTGGGAGGCCAGTCCATGTATAAACAAGTGATACGATTTTCAGGATGTTGTCTTCTGTTATTAGTCTCCGCCTTTTTAATGGGATGTGTTCAAAAGACGAGTTCATCAGACAGCAATGAAGAATCAAGAGTTGAAGGTGTTCCCTCCTATGATGTAGAGGAGACAGGTACAGAGAAGGACAAGCTGACCATTGGATTTTCTATGGATACGCTTATTGAAGAACGATGGGTAAAAGACAAAGATATGTTTAAAGAAGCCATCGAAGAGCTGGGTGCAGAAGTGGTCATAAAGGCAGCTAATGGGAATGATACGCTTCAAATAGCTCAAGCAGAGACGCTCATATCACAGGATATCGATCTGCTCGTTCTGGTTCCACACAATGCTGAAGCAGCTGCTTCTATAGTAGGGAAAGCACAGATGGCGGGCATTCCGGTTATTTCCTACGACCGTTTAGTTATGAATGCGAATGTCGATCTGTATATTTCATTTGATAGTGAAAAAGTAGGTGCATTACAGGCCGTGGCCATCACACAGCTGGTGCCAGAAGGGAAGTACGTCTACATTGCCGGTGCCGAAACAGATAATAACGCCCATTTAATGAAAAAAGGAGTCTATCAGATTCTCCGACCTTTTATTACGAATGGGAAAACAGAAGTGGTTTATGATCAATGGACAGAAGCATGGGTACCTGAAAATGCCAAAACGAATATGAAAGCCGCATTAGCAGCTAACAATAATCAAATCGATGCGGTAATTGCCGCGAATGATGCGACGGCAGGTGCAGTGATCGAAGCGCTTGAAGAAGAAGGGTTGGCGGGAGTGATTCCGGTTGTCGGGCAGGATGCTGAACTGGACGGAGTTCGCCGGATAGTCGCGGGCACTCAATCGATGACCGTGTATAAATCAATCAGATCACTCACGAGACAGACCGCTGAAATTGCATTAAAAATGGCGGCGGGAGAAGACATCTATACTTCGACAACCATTAATAATGGGAAAAAAGATGTGCCGGCGGTGCTGCTGAGACCGGTAGCGGTGACTGAGGACAATATACATGAAACAGTGATCGATGATCAGTATCACTCAGAAGAGGAAGTCTACGAGTCATACTGAAAGAAAGATAACAAACCCACATGCCCTAGTTGAAAGCGACATAGTCTGCTTTCAGCTAGGGCATGTATGAGTATTCAAAAGCTTAATAGTGTGCAATTCGCATTCTAATCGTCTTTTCGGGCATTGTCGTCTTTGGATTTTTCAAGATCGTCTACTTTATCTACATCAAATGAGTCGAAATCATCCTCGGACAGATCATCTGCTTTATCAGCATCAGATGGGTGGTCGGGCTCCAAGTCGGATGTTTCCTCTGCATTGATAAATTCATTTTTATCTTCAGGGTCAAAATTGAATGGAAATACTTTATCTTTATTCGGCACGGTCACTCTCTCCCTTGTCTGTTAGTATGATCGTCGTCTGTATTGTTTAGTTTATCCAGATCAAACTGTTCAAAATCCTCAGCTTTTGTCTGCTTTTCTTTTTCATCTTCTGATAAGTCGGCACCGTCTTCTCCAGGTTCATTTTTTAATAATCTGTCAGATTCTTTAGCTCCCTGAGCTTTTAAAAAATAATCGGACTGATTCTGCTGATCCTGATGAAGAGTCGGATCGTTCTCCATTGACTCCCCTCCTGTTTGAGCTTTAGTCATCCTACTCTATTAATAGTTTATCACAGAAAAATAAATAACGCTTTCAACTTGTATTGTGTGATACAATAGGACTATCTTTTTTAAGAAAATTGAATGGGTTCAGGGGGATTAATATGGTGTGGATCTTATTAGCACTTGTAGTCGCACTAATTGCGTACTTATATATTCAAAATTATCTAATAGAAGTGACTCATTATAAAGTCACTATTCCAAAGTTAGATCCTAGGTTAAAAGGGAAAAAAATCGTTCAGTTGACGGATCTTCACTTTAGGCCACGAACGAATAAAAGTTATGTTGAAACCATCATTGACAAAACGAAAGAAATCGAACCAGATTATATTGTGCTGACAGGGGACCTGGTTCAGGCAGGCCTTAAGACACTGGCAGACACACCGCTTAGACGCTTTGCAGAACTATGTAAACAGATTGCACCGACCTATGCTGTAACCGGAAATCATGACATCGCCAGTGGATCATTGAATGAGTTTCAGTCGATCCTCGCTGCCTCTAACGTAAAATTACTGTTAGATGAAGCCGTATCGATTTCAGTTGACGAAGAAGAGCTGTTAGTCATTATGGGACTGGCTGAACGTCAGAATCAGACAAACCTCCCACAACCGATTTTAAAACCCATTGAACTGACGTCAAAAATGGAGAAACTGCCCAAACTATTACTGGCACACCGACCAGAGTATTTTGAGCATTATACTTTTGATAAAACAAAATCACCGGCACTGATTTTTAGCGGACATACTCATGCAGGGCAGGCCCGTGTGCCATTTTTAGGCGGAGTATTTGCTCCGGGCCAAGGCTTTTTACCAGAATTTGACTATGGGGTCTTCAGTTCAGAAGAAGACCGGTCAAAACGAATGATCATATCTAGAGGATTAGGGAATTCATCGTTTCCGCTGCGCATCAACAATCGTCCGCAGATAGTCGTTGTCACATTGGAATAACAGGAAAAAAATGAGTAGTTAATTATTCAATAAAAGGGGCATATTTATGGAAAAATTACGATTAGGAACGATTGGAACAAGTGGCATAACAGAACAGTTTATTCAAGCAGCTGTAAAAAGCGAGAAGTATAGTCTCGAAGCAGTCTACTCTCGTACTCAGGAAAAAGCGGCGGAATTCAAGAACACATTCGGCGCTGCCAAAGCCTATGCTGACTGGGAAGCCTTTTTAACTGATCCAGAAATTGATGTCATCTACATTGCGTCTCCGAACAGTTTGCACTTTAGTCAGGCCAAAGACGTGCTGAAAAATAAAAAACATGCCATCGTAGAAAAACCAATGGTCACTTCTTTATCAGAGTGGGACGAACTGATCGATTTGTCTAAAACTCAAGGCAAGATGGTGGTCGAAGCAGCAAGACATATTTTCGAACCTAATTTTATTAAAGTAACGGAAATGATACAGAGTTTCCCCGCGTTATATGGGGCTTCTTTAACCTACAGCAAGTACTCATCACGTTATGACAATGTGCTGAAAGGAGAAGAGCCGGCTATATTCTCTCCTCGCTTTTCAGGAGGAGCAGCGAATGATTTGGGAATTTACGTGGTGTATGCTGCACTGCAATGGTTCGGGAAACCCAAAGCTGTTCACGCCTTTACACAGAAAATCAAAACAGGGGTTGATGGAAAAGGGACAGCGATCCTGAGATATGATGAGTTCGATGTCACACTGAACTTCGGAAAAATCAATACCTCAATCCATCAGTCAGAAGTGTATGGACCTGATCATACCCTTATTTTAGATGCAATCACAGGGCTGTCAGAAGCGACCCTTATGGATGTTCGAACAAAAGAGACTGAATCGGTTTCACTTGAGGCTCCTTCGGATAATCCATTAATGTGGGAGGCCATCGCGTTCTCAGAAGTGATGACTCAATTTGATACGCCTGAAAGTAGAAACAAATTGAATACATGGTGGACATTATCAAAACAAGTCCACGAAGTACTTGATGAAATCAGAAGCCAGTCAGATTCCCTCTTATAGGATAAACGCAAGCCTACTTGACACATTAGATTATAGCAACGATAAACAGAGAACGCCTCATTTGAACACATCAGATGAGGCTTTTTTTTGATTTAAGACACTAGCTGAAAAAAGAACCACTCAAGAAAGGTGCAGGAGCGAAGTGTATGTGCGCATTGATGAGGCGTTAGTATAGATCACCGAAAGAATATTGGCTGAATGGAAGAGCCAAAGTGGACAACAATTTTTTTGAGGTGTATGATAAAAGTATAGTTAAAAGAGCTTAGATAGATAAGGATCTCGACAAATATATAGGGGGAATTTTATAATGGCATCAAAAGGGATTATGCTTGTTTGCGCAGCTGGAATGAGTACTAGCATGTTAGTATCAAAAATGCAGAAATCTGCAGAAGAAAGAGGGATCGACGCAGATATTTTCGCCGTTTCTGCTGATGAGGCGGTAGCAAAACTTGAAACAAGACCAGTAGATGTGTTACTTCTCGGACCACAAGTCCGTTATATGAAAGGGAAGTTTGAAGCGAAAGCTGCTGAATACGATATTGCTATCGATGTCATCAACATGCAGGATTATGGCATGATGAACGGAGAAAATGTGCTGGACAGCGCAATGGCTCTTATCAATTAATCATCCTGCTACAAACAGGAGGGATACGAATGGGTGAGAAAAAAGAAGAAATAATGGAAGTGATCATGGCTTTGATCATGCATGGCGGAGATGCCAGAAGCAGCGCGATGGAAGCTATTCATGCGGCAAAAAACAATGATTTTGATTTAGCAAATGAAAAATTACGAAATTCAGACCAGGCTATTTCTGAGGCCCATAAAGTTCAGACAAACTTGTTAACTCAAGAAGCATCAGGAGAGTCTGTAGAACTAAATCTACTCATGGTTCATGCGCAGGATCATTTAATGAGCGCGATGACCTACCGTGATTTAGTGGAAGAAATGGTAGAATTGTATCTGCGTGTAGGTGCAAGATAATTTACGCTGGATCTATAACGTACTAATAGATTTAGCATACCTACTGAATATAACCATTCCACTTAACTGACTCTCTAAAAGAAGCGTGACCTATTGAACCCGTATTTTACACAAACTGGTTTAATAGATCACGCTTTTTAGTATGAAAAAAAAAGTGTTAAAATCGTCCGTTTTATATTGTATTTGAAAACGTTTCAGTGTATAGTTGTAGCGATGAGAGTTTTCTAATCTGTCAAAAAAACAAGTGAGGAGGATGTGCACGATGAAAAACGTACTGGAAATATATAGTGATGTAACCCAAACTGAATGCACGAAGTCGTCTCTATTTAAGGGGCGGCTTATGTCCTCCTTATCTACAATAGAATGAATCCCTTGTTTTTTTGCGTATGAACGATCGAAATAAACTAGGCAGTCTATTCTGTAATGGGGATAGACTGTCTTTTTTTTGAGAAGAAAGGAACGATTACATGTTTGAAGTATTAATAAAATTGAAGTTCTTTTTTAAAGAGAACAAATGGCAATACCTTGGATCATTTATTGCGTTGGCTATTGCCAATGTCTTTTCCGTCTTTATTCCATATATAGTGGGACGATTCATAGATGCTATTATTACAGGAGAAATGAATACAGAAATTTTGAGAAGGTACAGTCTCCAGTTTGCTGCACTGATCTTTATTACGTATGGCCTGGACTTTCTTTGGGGATACGGTCTGTTTTCAGGAGCCTATAAACTGCAGAAAGAAATGCGCAGTAAACTGATGCGTCATTTCCTGAGAATGCGGGCCCCGTATTTTGAAAAATTCCGTACCGGCGATTTAATGGCTCGAGGCACCCAGGATATCCGGGCACTGGCAGACACAGCCGGCTATGGAATGCTGGTCTTGATGAGTGCGACGGGGTTTACTGCAACTCTAGTCATTATGATGGGGATATCAGTGAACTGGGGACTGACTCTTGCTGCGGTTGTGCCGCTCTTACCGATGGCTTATGTGGTGAAGGTCAAAGGGGCTCAAGTAGACGAAGCCTATGAGATCGCTCAGAAATCATTCTCCTCAGTGAACGATGATGTTCTGGAAATGATCGATGGGATGCGAGTCATCAGAGCATACGTCAAAGAAGCAGACTTTATTGATAAATTTAAAGATCAGACGAGCGGCCTGCTGACCAAGAACAACCGCGTATCAGAAATTGCAGCTATATTCTCTCCAACGGTCAAAGCATTTGAAGGATTGAGTATTATGATTGCATTAAGTTACGGAGCTATCCTTGTTGCGCAGGGTGTACTGACTGTTGGAGACATTGTTGCGTTTCAAATGTATCTCGGGATGATGATCTGGCCAATCATTTCTGTATCTGAGCTGGTCCTCATTCTCCGTCAGGGTAGTGCGTCCATGAGAAGGGTGGAACAAATCACTCATGCGACAGACGGACTGAATTTTAAAGGGAATATTGAGGCTAGACAAGTCGATGATTTCCTCTTTGATCAGTTTACGTTCAAATATGATACAAGTGAAACCATCAACTTAGATAACATTGATTTAGACTTGAAAAAAGGAAAAACCCTTGGAATCGTAGGGAAGACAGGTTCTGGTAAAACGACTCTCATCAGACAACTTTTAAATCAGTTTCCTGTTGGTACCGGTACGTTTAAAATGGGGGGTGCAGCATACGCTGACTATAATGACCCGTCATTAAGACGACTGATTGGGTATGTTCCTCAAGATCATGTGCTGTTCAGCCGCAGTGTGAGAGACAATATTGCTTTTGGCAAGTTGGATGCAACCGATGAGGATATCCTACACAGCATTAAAATGGCTTCATTTGAGGATGATCTGAACAACATGGATAAAGGACTGGATACAATGATCGGTGAAAAAGGGGTCTCCATTTCTGGAGGACAGAAGCAGCGGATTTCTATCGCGCGTGCACTGATCAAAGACCCTGAAATCCTTATTTTAGACGATTCTTTATCAGCGGTCGATGCAAAAACGGAACAGAACATTATTCACAACATTCAAAATGTCAGACAAGGCAAGACCACGATCATCTCCACTCACCGTTTGTCAGCTGTAAAGGAAGCAGATGAAATCATCGTTCTGGACAGTGGTCATATTATCGAACGGGGTACACATGATGGGCTGATCAATAGAAAAGGCTGGTATTACGAACAGTTTATGAAACAGGAAGTTAAAGAACAGACAGAAACGGGAAACGTGTCATCACCAGATCCATATCAAAGGAGGGATGACTAGATGAAGACAGTTAAACGTTTATTATCCTATATGAAATACTACAAACTTTATTTTACGATTGGGATCGGGCTGGTTATGTTATCCATGGTCACTGATTTAGGGGCACCTATAGTTGCCCAGCGCATCATTGATAACGTGATTACCCCCTCAGCAGCTCAGGGTGAAACCGTGACGGATGTGCTGATCAGACTGATTGCAATCTACTTCGGACTGATGGTATCCACAGTCATCACACGTTATATCTCTGCGATTTACCGCATGAGAGCAGCTAACGGCATTATTAAAGTGTTGAGAGATCAGCTTTATACGCATGTTCAGGAGCTGCCGATCAATTACTTTGATAATCAGCCAGCAGGTAAAATCGTTGCACGTATCACAAACGATACCGAAAGTTTGAGACAACAGTTTTATGTAGCAACTGTTGGACAGATCCTGATCAATGTGTTTTACGTCATTGGGGCATTTATTGCCATTGCGACATTCCACCAGGGACTGGCCTTAACGCTACTGGTGCTTATCCCAGTCATGTACTTCTGGAATAAGTTCTATACCAAATATGCGAGAGTCTTTCACCGAAAAGAACGTGACTTGAACTCAGATATCAATGGAAAGTTAAACGAATCGATTCAAGGCATGCAGATTATTCAGGCATTTGAGCAGGAAGAACGTATCCAGGGTGAATTTGAAGAAATCAATGAGAAATGGTACGAAGTGATGCGCAAGTATGTGATACTGGATTCAGCATTCCAATGGACGTTTGCAGACTTTTTAAGACGTTTATCTTTACTGCTGCTGATGGCTTACTTTAGTACACAATACATCAACGGGGTACTGGGGATCTCAGTGGGAATGCTTTACTTGTTCGGAGACTACGTCAGTCGGTTGTATGAGCCAATTAAAGGGATCATTCAGCAAATGGCGTTTGTTCAACAAGCAGTTGCGGCCGGAGAGCGTGTATTTGAACTGATGGATATGAAAGCTGAAGATAATCCGGAAGCGAAAATGGAAGTATCAAATGGACGCGTCTCGTTTAACCACGTCACCTTTGGCTACACTGAAGAGACAGACGTACTGAAAGATATTCACTTTACAGCTGAACCAGGAGAAACAGTCGCTTTAGTGGGACATACAGGGTCAGGAAAAAGTTCGATCATGAATTTATTGTTCCGCTTTTATGACCCTCAGTCAGGAGAAGTCACTGTAGATGGTCAAAACACGAAAGAATTCTCCAGACAATCAGTCAGAGAAGAGATGGGCATTGTCCTTCAGGATCCATTTCTGTTTACAGGAACCATTTATTCTAATATTACAATGGATAATCCTTCTATATCTAAAGAAGTGGCGATCAAAGCTCTGCTTGATGTCGGAGGGGAAGACTTACTCAATAAATTTGAGAAAGGCATAGATGAACCTGTGGTTGAAAAAGGAAGCACGCTCAGTTCAGGGCAGCGCCAACTTATTTCCTTTGCCCGTGCACTGGCATTTAATCCAAAAATCCTAATATTAGATGAAGCGACTTCATCGATCGATACAGAAACGGAAGAAATCATTCAGCACGCCATGAACGTGTTGAAAAAAGGACGTACCACCTTCATTATTGCCCACCGCCTGTCAACGATTCAGCACGCCGATCAGATCCTTGTACTAGATCAGGGCGTGATTACTGAACGCGGCACGCACGACGGGTTACTCAATTTAGATGGAGCGTACGCAGAAATGTATGAAATGCAGAAAAAAGGTCAGGCAATTGCTTCATAAAAGGAAAAAAGAAGTCACCTCCCAGATATCTGGGGATGACTTCTTTTTTTGCAAATAGATAAGTATGTGAGAATCTTAGGTATGTTTACTACCTTTCCTCTGTAAAACCGGAACTGAGCAGCCAATAATGGAACAGAGACTCAAATAACCCGACAGCCACAGCAAAGACAAAACTTGCAACAATCACTTCTTCATCAGTGACGGAAGCTAGATAAATCCAGGAAAGAGCAAAGGTTGTCCCAGCGTCTACTAACACGGCAACAAAGTTTCCTCCTGATTTTAAAACAACCAGATCACCCAAAACATAAATCACAACGGATGTAATGACGGCTGTTATAAAAACGGCATTGAAGGGCAGTTCAAAAATAATATACAAAACGATAAAACTTAACACAATAAGTGCGATCAATTTTAACGCCAGTGCTTTTACGTGCTTCACTAAAAATCACCTCCTTTAGACAGTTAATATGAGAATACACCGGATAGAAATGAAGCACAAGATATAATACTTGTTATAGTAAAGGGAAACAGAAAACGACTGCTGATATCCTCTACTAATCCTATTTGTGTTCCTTTGGCAGTTGTTGTTCAAGATTGTCAATTTTGGAGATCAAAGTGTCAATTTTCATTTCCAGGTCATTTATTTTTTTTACTTCTTTAGATTTAGACACTGAAAAATGAGTGGTCAATGAACTGGTCAATGCGCCAATCAATCCTAATCCTAAAAACATCAAGAGAGTTGCGGCCAGTCGACCGATCAGTGTGACAGGGTAGATTTGCCCGTGTCCAACAGTCGCAGCTGTGACAATGGCCCACCATACCGACTCAGTAAACGATACACCCTCTGCAACAGAGAACAAAGTTGAACAGAAAAGGATAAGTAAAATAGCCGTGTAGAGGACATATATCAATCCATTTGTGTGCAGAACTGATTTGATTTCTCTCTGTGACCGCCCTTTTAAACCAATCAAACGGGTAAAACGTGAAAAACGAATGAGGTGAGTAAAACGCAGTATTCTGACTATACGGGATAAGCGGAATAAACGGAAAATCGAATAGACCGGTATGATGGACAGTAAATCAAATACATGATGAGTGGCAAATTCTTTCTTGTCAGGAGCCAGCACAAGTCGATACACATAGTCGAAAGTGAAGATCAGGACAAAAATGAGATCGATGGCAAAGTAAGGCTGTTCAAGAATAGAGATTACATCGATTAAATCTAAAATAATCAGGAAGATAGAGGCAATCGACAACCCCATCATAGTTAAGTTGTATACTTTAAATGAACGCATAGGGACCTCCAGAAGATGTGATTGAGATTTAAAAAGCCTAGAATCTCAGGTCATAATGTAATAGTAGATTTTTTTGAGAGATAAGTAAAGGAGAGTTTAGCTGATCATCAGTTATCTGAACGCTTTTAGTCAAAAAAACGCCACCCTCTATCAGAGGCTGGCATTTTCTATCTTCTGTGTTTAAATTATTTTTTTGAGGAATATCGCAGCATACGAGTATTAAGGTCTTTTTCAAATATCTCACGGAAGAACTGTATGAATGGCCCAAGGAAGAAGGCTGTAATCACTGTGTTAAATCCCAAAGTTGCTCCGAAAAGGAATCCGATAATAGAGAAAGAGACATCAATGATTACTCGTGATGTACGGTAAGTCCATCTTCCGTTCGCTTTTTCCGTTAATATGATCGGAAACGCATCATAAGGAGCCACGCCTTCTTTGGCTTCGGTGTATAAAGCCACACCACTGGAAATGAAGAAGAGGCCAAGCATTGAAAAGATGATTCGAATCAGCAGACCATCGGGACTGGGGAAGTAAGAATTATATAAGTTTAAAGTGATATCTGAGAAGTTCCCTACAATAAAGATGTTGAATATTGTGCCAATACCAACAAGTGCGCGATTATCAAAATAAATAAAAATCAGTGCCAGCAGGCTGGTGATCATGATGAACAATCCGAATCCCATATTTAGAAACCCGCTGGCCCCTAAGTTAAATGTCGTATAAGGATCCGTTCCAAGATTTGCCAAACGGAAAAACGAGACCGCAAAACTGATAAAAAATGTGCCAATAAGTGAATAGACTAACTTTAATTTTTTCATAAAAACCCTCTTTTTCAATTTAATGTGCATTCTACATCATAAGTCTTACACTTGTTAAAGTCAATTGAACGAAGAGAACTCTCATTAATATGCGTATGAATTATACATAGTTTTTAATCTATCTGGATTCATTAGGAGAATACTCCAATATAGGCTACAGCTTTATGAGCGATGAGATAGTAAAAGACGACCCTAGAGAGATTCGAACTCCCGACCTAGTGCTTAGGAGGCACTTGCTCTATCCTACTGAGCTATAGGGTCAAAAAATAGGTATGCACCTTATTTCATTATACCAATAGATTTATAAAAATAATATACTATACTATTATATTGAAAGATTTGAAAATAATCGAACGAGTCTATTTCACTCATCCAGCTTTCTTTAGGTAGTAGACAACTCAAAGAAAGTGCACAACAGATCAGTAATATGCTATCATTTAGTTAGTAGACAAAACGAAATGGAGTGAACAGAATGAAAGTATCAACTAAATGGGAAGGCAATTTAGCCTTTACAATGACGAATCCTGACGGGAATCAGCTGAAAATGGATGCACGAAATGAGGCAGGCGGAGATGGAACAGGCGTTTCTCCAATGGAAGCTGTGTTAGGCGGACTGGCGGGTTGCATGGGCATCGATATGTACATGATCCTGAAACCTTTCCAGGATAAAATCACGCGCATGGAAATTGAAACAGATGGAGACAGAAACGACACCGCACCGAAATTCTTTACTGCCATCGAAGTAACCGTCCATGTTGACGGTGATGTTCCGGCAAGTCGTGTCTGGCGAGCAGTGAAATTAAGCGATGAAAAATACTGTTCTGTTGCCAACTCATTAAATGCGGACTTAACCTATAGAGTTATTCTCAACGGAGAACAAGTGTCTCAGGACGAGAAATAAACAAGCATATGACAGAAATTAAAGAATGTATTTAAGGGAGAGACAGGCATGGCGACATTGACCGCAACATTTCAATCAAAAGAACTGATGAGAAAAGTGTCATTCACTGCTATTATTCCAACTTCAACAAAATCTTTATATGATCCAGAACCACTAGCTGAAACAAAGGGACCACTCAAAACGCTATACCTGCTTCATGGGTGGGATGGTAACCATGAAGACTGGATACAAAACACGCGTATAGTTAAATGGGCAACAGAATATAATATAGCTGTCATCATGCCCTCTGGTGAGAACAGTTTTTATGTTGACCACCCTAGCGGCGATAATTATGGCAAATTTATTGGAAGAGAGCTAGTTGAAGAGACACGCAAACTGTTTCCGCTGTCTGACAAGCGAGAAGACACCTTTATCGGCGGGCTGTCGATGGGCGGATACGGCGCACTAAGAAACGGGTACCATTTCAATGACACATTCAGTAAAATAATCGCATTGTCCAGCCGTGTGTTTCAGAAAAATGATCCTTATCATGACTTAACAGAAGAAAATCCAATCAATAAACGGATCTGGCATATGATAGGAAGCAAAAGCTATAAAGACGTGCCAGATAACATCGATATCTATTCACTGATCGATCAGTGCAGAAATAAGCCCGACCTGTTCCTGGCTTGCGGGACGGAGGATTTTCTTTTCGAAGAGAACCGCGCACTTCATGAGCAGCTTGTAACACAAGGCATTAAGCATGAGTACATGGAGGAGCCAGGCGAACACAACTGGAGCTTCTGGACCCAGTCGCTTACTCAAGCATTAGCGTGGGCATTAAACGCATAATAGACTAAACCATTCCTGGCTGATTAGATAGGAATGGTTTTTTTCTTTAGGACTATTGTAAAATTCGTTGAGACGCTATTGGCACAGGAAAAAAGGAAGATAAGAAAATCAATCAGTTATGATAAGATAAATGAAGGGAATGGAAAAGACTATCCTAACTATCAAAGGAATGAGATAAATGATCACATTAAAAAGAGTAGATGAAACAAACTGGCGGGAGGTTATCCAGCTTGAGGTAGATAACACGCAGAAATCGTTTATAGAATCCAACAGTCAGTCACTGCTTGAAGCAGCATACGATGGCTCTCTCAGATGGCACCCATTTGCTGCATATAGCCAGGAAGAGTGTATCGGGTTCGTAATGATTGGAGCTTATGACCCTGAAGAAAAATGGATATGGCTGGATCGGGTCATGCTGGCGAAAAAGTTTCAGGGAAAAGGGTTAGGCACTGAATTGTTGGATGAAGTGGTGCGACTGATTACAAATCAGTGGGATGCAAAAGAAATCATCTTAAGCGTCACACCGGATAACGAAGACGCGATTGGGTTCTATACGGCTTATGGGTTTGAGTGGCTTGATAAAGTCGATCCGGCTAATGGCGAACAGCTGATGAGACTGAACATATAAATCTATACAAAAAAAAGTGTATCATCCTAAGATGATACACTTTTAGTTGATGTCACTTTATCGATGGGTGTTTATGCCCAGGCACCTTTACGGAAAACAGGAACGCGGCTTCCGTCTTCACGGATACCGTCGATGTCCATTTCATTTGATCCGATCATGAAATCAACGTGAACGTCAGAACGGTTCAGTCCAGCTGCCTTCAGTTCTTCCTCAGACATTTCAGTTCCGCCTTCGAGGTTGAATGCGTAAGCTGATCCTAAAGCCAGGTGATTAGATGCATTTTCATCAAACAGGGTGTTAAAGAATGTAAGACCTGATTGAGAAATAGGGGATGCATCGGGTACCAATGCTACTTCACCTAAACGAGCAGCGCCTTCGTCTGTTTCAATCAGTTTCTTGATGACCTCTTCGCCTTGATCTGCAGTTACGCTTTCGACTTTTCCATCTTTGAAATGGAAGGTCATGCCTTCAATGATCGTTCCTGCATAGCTTAAAGGTTTAGTTGAAACAACCACGCCATCTACGCGGTTAGCATCTGGAGCAGCAAATACTTCTTCAGTCGGCATGTTAGCCATGAAGCGCTCGCCGCGTACATTCAGACTTCCTGCACCTTCCCAGCGGTGACCTTTTGGCAGACCGACTGTCAGGTCAGTTCCAGGAGCCGTGTAGTGTAATGCAACGAATTGCTCTTTATTTAATTCTTCAGCTTTAGATTCGAGTGTTTTGTCTTTTTCGGTCCATGTTACTACTGGATCTTCATCGTATAAGTGAATAGCTTTAAATATAGCGTCCCATAATGCGTCAACGCGCTCTTCAGCAGTGTCAAGTTCAGGGAAGACTTTTTCAGCCCATTTTTCGCCTGATGCAGCTGCCACAACCCAGCTGACTTTGTTTGATTGAGTCGCTTTACGCATAGCTGAAAAGGCACGGCCATTTGCAGCTTGAGCAGATGCGATTTTGTCACTATCTAATCCTTTTAGAGCGTCTGGATCAGATGAGCGGACACTGATTCGGCTAGCGCCTTTTTCGATATGGTCTAGTGATTCATCAATTTTATATTGAGGAACAGTCGACACAACTTCTTTAGAAGCATGTTTGAATGTTGAGCGGGTAACCACGTCATCCGTCCACTTAACAATGACTTCTTTTGCGCCTCTTTCGTAAGCAGCTTCAGTAATCAAGCGAGCCAGCGGTGCCTGATCGACATCGACACTAAGGACAACAGTATGTCCTTCTGATACAGTGACACCAGTTGAGACTAGTAAATCAGCGTATTTTTTTAAATTTTCTTCGAAATTCGGTAATACCATTTAAATTCCTCCTATAGTTTATTCACCTTTATAATCTTAGCATAGATGACAGCGCGTCACAATCTAAAAGAAGCGCCATCTAATTTTAATTCATCTGTCATATGGGAGGAAAGTAAAACGAAATTAATCTTATTTACATTTAAGAAGTTATGATAGTTAAGGAGCTGAAGAATTAATCTTTTTTGTATAAGTTCAATATGTTATACTATTAAAGATAATGCTTAATGACCAATTATTTTAATCATTGTGAGTGAGAGGAGAAAGTACCGTGCCTAGAAAAAGGAGAATATTAAAACACCATATTTTAGATGCGTCATTAGATTTAATGAGACAAGAAGGCTTTGACCGATTTACTGCGAGAAAAATCGCTGAATGTTTGAACGCCTCTACTCAGCCTATTTATAAAGAATTTAAGAATATGGATGATTTGAAAATTCATTTAACAGACTATGTTATAGATTTTTTGAATGCCAGAATTTTTAAATTTGAAGAAAGTGAGTTGCAGATTAGGGAAGTTTGCACTAACTACATACTTTTCGCTAAGCAAGAAGGCAGACTCTTCGCTGCATTATTTATGGGAAGAGAGTTGTGTGCTACAACTTTACACGAATCGATATATGACTCTCTACATGAGGTCCTTTCGTATCATGAATTAGCCGGACAGCATACTAAGGCTGAGAGAAATGAGCTCCTTGATATCATTTGGCCAGCAGTTCACGGCTATGCCATCCTGACTGCTCAAGGGAAATACAACATGTCTGAAGAAGAATTAATCAATAAGATCAATCATATTATTGATAATTCCATCAAAGTCTGGCACAGTGGATTAGCTGCTTAAGACAGCAATTAAAAAGCCAAAGGGAAAGTGACCGTTAAGTCACACACCCTTTGGCTTTTATTTTTTGCTAAAAGACTTAAAACTCGATGGTGTCAGGATCTTTTGCTTTACCTGCTCGCCCTTCAAGGCCATCGATCAGTTTCATATCATCTTCTTCGATGTCAAAATCAAAGATATCTGCATTCTCCCATACACGCTCTTTCGTAACCGTCTTGGGTAAGGGAAGAAAACCATGCTGAAGGCTCCATTTCAAAACGAGCTGTGCAATTGATTTATTATATTTAGCAGCCAGCTCTTTTAATTCATCGACATCAAAAATCTTACCAGTTCCAAGAGGGCTGTAGGCTTCTGACAGTATATCGTGTTCTTTGTTGTATTTAACAACTTCGGGTTGCATCTCACTCGGATTCAATAAAATCTGATTGATCACCGGTTTTATTTTAGCGGTTCTCAGTAGAGAGTCCAGGTGATGAGGCAGGAAATTAGAAACACCAAGGGATTTCAGTTTGCCGGCTTCAACGGCTTCTTCCATGGCTTTCCATGTGCCCGCATTAGCTTCTTCCCAGTTATCACGAGAATAAATAGGATTAGGCCAATGGATCAGAAACAGATCGATATAGTCAGTATCGAGTTTTTGTAAAGAACTCTCTATAGCTGCTTTTGTTTTATCATATCCGTGTTCTTTGTTGTGAAGTTTTGTTGTAAGAAAAATCTCTTCTCTAGGTACACCGCTTTCTTTGATGGCCTCACCAACTTCTTCTTCGTTTTTGTAGCCGGAAGCTGTATCAATGTGTCGATAGCCCGCTTCAAGAGCCCACAAGACAGATTGTTTCGCCTCATCTTCGTTCGCCTGCCAGGTCCCGAAACCAACTTTGGGAACCTCCAGACCATTATTCAGTTTATACGTATCTGTTAAAGACATGCACATTCCTACTTTCTAGTTAATTGACTTCTATAAAAAAGTATAACGAAAGTTAAGATTGAGTGCCAACGAAAACGCTTTTAGCTTTATATTATCGAACTAATCAGGCTAAATGAATGAAAGGTGATAAAAAATGGCAAAAAAAATCTCTATTTAGCATTCATTCACTCTTGAAAGAGAGTAGTTAAATGCTAAAAAGAGACTATAAGATTTACTGTTGAGTATTGTAAACTTTTATTAGTTTTTCTGCAAATGCTTTTAAGTTCTCGATATCGTCTTCTTCAGGATTTAAGTTTACCTTTACGTTTTCAGCACCTTTGACTGCACCAGTTTTTTCGAACTGCTCATCAAAGTCATCGACTGACTTGCAGTACTTTTCGTAAAATGTATCCCCAGAACCAAATGAACCGAATATCTTTCCTGTTAAATCAACATCTTCAAGTTCTTCATAAAAATCCACGATCTCATCAGGCAGGTCTGCGTCCGTTCCATACGTGTATGTACCAACTACTGCTATATCGGCATCTGCAAAGTCTTCTGGATCTGCAAACACACTTTCGACGACTTCAACTTCAGCACCCAGTTCTTCAAAGGCTGCTTCTAAAATCTCTGCGCATACCTCAGTATTTCCAGTAAGGCTTGCATAGACTATCATCACTTTTGGCATGACCGTCATCCTTCCTATTAGGTTATTTAATCACCTATTCTAAAAAATCATACCACTAACCCAACTGAAATTCAATGGTTCAAAGCTTCACAAATAGGTTTGATTAATAGAATATGAGGGAAGATGATGACCAATGAGGTAATATAATCCGACTAAATTGCAAATCTTGATTTATTTCAAGTTAAAAACCTGCGATTTTAGTAGTGTAGAAATTAATTGCAGTTTTAATTGAAAAAGATATACTGTACTTAGTAAATAATTTAAGGAGTGAGTGAATGTATCACGATAAATTAGACACCTTTCCAGAAAACTTTTTATGGGGATCCGCATCAGCAGCTTATCAAGTAGAGGGCGCTGCAGGAGAAGATGGCAAAGGAGAATCGGTATGGGACCGTTTTGTCAAAATTCCTGGAAAAACATTTAAAGGAACTACTGGGGAAGTGGCAGTAGATCATTACCACCGTTATAAAGAAGATGTCGCTTTAATGGCTGAACAGGGACTAAAAGCTTACCGTTTTTCAGTTGCCTGGAGTCGTGTGATTCCAGACGGAGATGGAGAAGTGAATGAAAAAGGGCTGGAATTTTACGACAAGCTAATAGACGAACTGCTTAAATATGGAATTGAACCTGTACTGACATTGTATCATTGGGATATACCTCAAGCCCTTCAGGATAAATACGGCGGATGGGAAAATCGTCAGGTAGTAGAAGACTTCACACGCTATGCTGAATTGTTATTTGAACGATACAACAATAAAGTGAAGTACTGGGTAAGTTTGAATGAACAGAATATCTTCATTACTTTAGGGTACCGCATGGCTGCCCACCCACCAAATGTCACAGATGAAAAACGTTTATTCGAAGCTAATCATATTGCAAACCTTGCAAATGCTTCTGTTATTAAACGGTTCAGAGAATTAGGCATCAAAGGAAAAATCGGACCAAGTTTTGCATATGGACCAACCTATGCGCTTGACAGCCATCCTTTAAACCAGCTGGCAGCCGAAAATCATGAAGCGTTCAGCGCACACTGGTGGATGGATATGTATGTGTTTGGAGAATATCCAAAAGTCGTATGGAATTATCTTGAGAAAAAAGGTCTGACACCGACTGTTCATCCAGAAGATGAAGCACTTTTAAAATCAGCTAAACCAGACTTTATGGGACTGAACTACTATCAGACAAGCACTGTGGAAGCAAATGAACCTGATGGTGTGGCAGCTGGTAAAATCAATACGACCGGCGAAAAAGGAAGCAGCGAAGCAAGCGGGATGCCTGGTGTATTCAAGTCAGCTGACAATCCTTACGTAGATCAGACTGACTGGGACTGGGATATCGATCCTGTAGGTCTGCGTATCGGCATGAGACGAATACACAGCCGTTACGATCTGCCTATTCTAATTACTGAAAACGGATTAGGTGCATATGACAACTTGGAAGAAGACGGGTCTATTCATGATGATTACCGTATTGATTTCCTGAAACGACACATTGAAGCGATCCAGGAGACAATCACAGATGGCGTGGAAGTGCTTGGATACTGTACATGGAGTTATACGGATTTGTTGAGCTGGATGAACGGCTACCAGAAACGTTACGGCTTTGTTTATGTAGACAGAGAAGAATTAGACGAAAAAGAATTGAAACGATACAAAAAGGACAGCTATCACTGGTTTAAAAAAGTAATCGAAACCAATGGGGAAGAACTCTAAAGTGATTACCTTTATAGTAAGAATGAACGGACTTGATTAAATTCAAGTCCGTTTTTTCGACTATTATGAGTCATTAAAGTAAAATAAGGATACAAAACATGATTGATAAGCATTAGCTTATTAATCTAAGGAGAAGATAAATGTGACCAAAGCAGTTGTAATAGTGAACCCAACCTCTGGTAAGGAACAAGGGGAAAAATATGGTCCTCTTGCTCAAAAAGAACTGGAGAAATTATATGACGAAGTAGAATTAAAGTGGACTGAAGCTGAGGGGGACGCGACTCGTTTTGCCAGGGAAGCTTGCCGCAGTCATGTCGATGCTATATATGCACTAGGTGGGGACGGGACTGTCAATGAGTGTGTAAACGGCATTGCTCCAGAAGAAAATCGTCCAGCATTTGGCTTTGTGCCGCTTGGAACAGTCAATGACCTGGGACGTGTGCTGGATATTTCGATGGATGCTGAAAAAGCAGTTAATGCTTTGACCAACAGGAAAAAGCGTACGATCGATATTGGCAAAATAAATGATCAGTATTTCATAGATATTGTGGCGATCGGACCGATTCCCGAAGCAGTTCATGATGTACCTATTGAAAAGAAAACAAAACTTGGTCCACTGGCTTACCTGATCGAAGGAGCCAAAGCCTTAACTGAAAATGACGTTCATCCCTTCCAATTTGATATGGACGGTGAACGGCTGGAAGAGGAATCCGTACTGATACTGGTTGCACTGACCAACTCAGTTGCCGGGATCACCACAATGATTCCCGAAGCCCGTGTTGATGACGGGTATTTACATTTAGCAGTGGTTAAAGGAGATACGATTGCCGATAAGATGAATCTGATTCCTAAAATATTCGCAGGTAAAGTGACGGATGATAAGAATGTCTTATACAGAAAATTTACAGAAGGAACCATCTCATTAAGAGAAGGGTACACTAAGAAGGTTATCAGTAATGTCGATGGGGATGAAGGAGATATGTTGCCGATCCATCTGAAAGTATTGAGACACCACATCGATGTATTTGTACCGGATACTGAAGAAAACAGCTGATTGGCTAAGTATGAGTCCCATTTTTTAAAAGTCCCAGAATAGTCTATCTTTCTTCGCTGATTGAATACGCTTTAGAGCTATGCTAAAATAGTGAGAGACATAAAGTAGAACTGGAAGAGGAAGATTAATTAATGGCGCAATCAAAAGTAAGAGAAATACTTCGATCTGAAGAATCTAATAAAGAAAAGTTTGACTATCTCTGGAGTTACTATAAAACACACGTAATCGTTGGGATACTGGCGCTGTTATTTAGTGGCTATTTATTTGTGGACTGGCTTAATCGTCCGATCACTTATTTTCATTTGACAGTTTTAGCTCCCGAAGTATTATTTGAGGAAGAAGAACCACTTTCAAGAGATTTGACTGAAATATTGGACCCACAGGAAGACAACGAAACTGTTTATGCCTCATTTACACCCCATGGGCAGTTGGCGGAACGATTCTCAGCACAATTTACAGCTGCAGAATATGACGTCATTTTAATGGATGAATTTTCGTTTGGTGAATACTCAGAATACGAAACCATGCAGGAATTTCGTATAACCGGGATGGATGAAGACGAGTATTATTCGTCCGATATGTATGACGATCCTGTCGGAATCGATTCAGAACATTTTCCTTTATTTGAAGACTATACGACTACTCAGGATCTGATCGTCGTCATTCCGGGTAACACGACCCGACGTGACAGAGTCATCGAGTTCTTTAATGAACAAGGATTCGAACTGGAATTTATAGATAACTAAAGAGTGTTGCACGGTGAGCCTTTTCGATATGAGAAGGCTCTTTCTTTTTACCCTAGACTATAAGGAACCCAGCTGAATGGTCAGCTGGGTTTTCATTATCCAAATCAAGCGGGACCTACTCGTCAATTGACGAGTAGGATCATTTTCAGAAGCTTTGGATGGCGGTATGTTTGGGTAAGGCGTAACTCGAAGAAGTCGCGATAACGAGTAGCAGGTTAGTAAACCGAATAGATGCAGCTCATTATTATTTACTAAATCAGATGAAGATAGTCGACTCGACTACCTTCATCTGGTTTTTTCTTATAGATTGAGTTAAGTATAGTCAGACCGACTACCTTCAACTCCTCCGTTATAATATTTTGAGATTAGTGTAGAGGATAGGCATAACTTCAACTCAGTTGGACTGCTTAATTGAGATGCTGTATTAGCCTTTTTCACATTCAACTCAGTTTTAGCAGTCCCATCAGTTGCGGGATAAAACAAAAAAATATAAAACAATATAAAAAAATAGTGATATTTCGATTCGTTTCATAATATTAAAGAGCAGGAGGCGATCGAATTGATCATTACAAAACAGCGACAAGATTCAAAACTATGCAAAGGGCTGAAATTTCTCGACAAAAGGACCCGATTGAACGAAGAGTACCGAAAGCAGCTGATGAATATGGAAAAAGGGATCAGGGGAGAGGAGCTTTTTGATTCTCTGATCAAAAAGTATCTACTTAGTGATGTCCTTGTGTTACATGACTTACTATTGGTCCATAGTGGGTCGACATTTCAGATTGATACATTGATTGTTTCATCTTCTACTTTATACTTGTATGAAGTGAAAAACTATCAGGGAAATTATACGAATGCCAGCGGACAGTTTTTAACAGGTTCAGGGAAAGAAATCAATAATCCGTCCACTCAATTAAAAAGAACAGAAACACTGTTAAGGAAACTATTGCAGGATAAGGAGTTTGATTTTGATGTGAAAGGATACGTCGTGTTTACACATCCGAATTTTTATTTATATAACGCGACTGAAGAGGACCCGTTTATTTTCCCGCCCCAATTCGAGCATCACTTCAGATCAATTAATAATCAATACAAGACATTAAAAACCGATGATTATTACCTGTCTGACACGTTGATTCAGCTACAAAGAGAGGAGGCACCTTATCAGAAGCAGCTGCCAGACTATGTATACAGTCATTTTAAAAAGGGGTTAAACTGCACTAAATGTGGCGGATTAACTCTCATACTCACACAACGATCTGTTACGTGCCATGAGTGTAAGCATAAAGAGGAACTCGAAAGCACAGTTTTATCCAATGTCGAACAGTTTATATTTCTTTTTCCGAATCAGCGACTGACTTCAAACCGCCTCTCCGACTGGATGGGAGAAACTATTGGGCGTCACTAGAGTGGCAAGAATCTTAACTAAACACTATCAAAAAAATGGCTGCTCTAAAGGCACTTATTATTCCATACCAGAAGAGTTGGCGAGTAACTGAAAGTGAATGATGGAAGTTACGATACATTAATGAGTTCCCGTCGAAAAAGCCTTTTGTCCAGCTTGAATTTTCGCTATACTAGGAGAGATAATAGAAAAGAATAGGAGAATGTAGTTGTGATTACGTTGAAATCACCTAGAGAAATAGAAGCAATGGATAAAGCCGGAGATGTGCTGGCGGCGATTCATGAATCTTTGCGCGAGTTTATCAAACCGGGAATAACTGGAATGGATATTGAAAAGCATGTTGAAAAATTAATGAAAGACCATGGTGCGACGGCTGAACAAAAAGGGTACCAGGGCTATGAATATTCTACCTGCGTCAGTGTGAATGACGAGATTTGTCATGGGTTCCCGCGTAAAGAAGCATTAAAACAGGACGATTTGATCAAAGTCGATATGGTTATCAACCTGAATGGAGCGCTTGCTGATTCATGCTGGAGTTATAGTGTCGGTGAACCTTCTGATGAAATCAAAAAGTTGATGGACGTCACTAAAGAAGCGTTATATAAAGGAATCGAAGCAGCCACACTTGGAAACCGTATTGGCGACATTGGTCATGCGATTCAGACTTTTGTGGAATCAAAAGGGTTCTCAGTTGTGCGTGAATTTATAGGCCACGGAATCGGACCAACGCTTCATGAAGCACCAAGTGTTCCACATTACGGAGAAGCTGGTAAAGGCTCACGTCTGAAAGAAGGCTTAGTCATCACGATCGAGCCGATGGTCAACACGGGGACATGGCGTTCTAAAATGGACAACAACGGCTGGACCGCACGTACGCAGGATGGTGGACTTAGCTGTCAGTATGAACATACTATCGCAATCACAAAAAATGGTCCACAAATCTTAACGAAACAAAAAGGTGAATAGACTTCCAAATGTGAGGAGGTGATTATCATGGCTAAAAAAGAATTTCATGTAAAAAAAGGAGACCGCGAAGTAGATTTCAGCGTCGAATACCGCATGCCGACGAAACAGGAGTTTCTGGGAATTGCAGGTATCATCAGCATTGTGTCCGGCGTCTGTCTGCTCGTCAATGCCTTTATACTAAAGGATGAGTAAAATGAAGAACTATACTGTGGGTATTTTGTTATTTGATGATGTTGAAGTACTTGATTTTGCCGGACCTTATGAAGTGTTATCTGTGACTGAAGATGAAAACACTGAGAAGTTGTTCAATGCTGTGACGATTTCTGAGAAGGGGAATCTGATCAGAGCACGCAATGGATTAAAAGTCGAGCCGGATTATCACTTTGAGAATCACCCGCCACTCGATATATTAGTTGTACCTGGTGGATACGGTGCACGTGAAGTGGAAAGTAAAAATCCGGTCGTAGTTGAATGGGTCAAGCGTCAAAATGAGTCTGTCCATAAAATGACATCAGTCTGTACGGGGTCATTTATTTTAGGAGAAGCCGGACTGCTTGCAGGAAAAAGCGCAACAACACACTGGACGGCACTTGACCGAATGGAATCAGCTTTCCCAAACGTTACGGTCTTGCGGGATGTTAAATTTGTGGATCAGGGTCATCTCATCACTTCTGCTGGTATATCTGCCGGAATCGAAATGGCGCTTCACTTAGTTGCCGTTTTATACAGCAAAGAAACAGCTCAGAACACGGCAAAGCATATGGAGTATGACTGGCAGACGAAGTATTGATCTTAAGTCGTTACCATACACAATTATACAAGTAAGCAGGCACGATTTGACTCTTTAAAATGGGCTGTAACGCGCTCTGGAGTCATCGTGCTTTTCTCGTACATAAATCAGCTACAGGAGGCAGTCAATGCATGAATTAAGTCAGCGAACCAGGATGTGGGTAGAATTTCAAGTAGACGGCATGATTATAGCGTCTCAAACGCTTCAAGGGGGGACGTCTTCAGACTTGACACTACTGGAAATTGAAACGCGAAATGGAAAAGAAGAAATGGTTTTAAGGGAATATACCAATAAAGAGTGGCTTGAAAGAGAACCGGGTATCGCTCTGCAGGAAGCTAAGAATTTGAGTGAGGCAGAAAAATTGGCTGTCAAAGGGCCTAAGCTGATTGCGTTCGATTACAAAGCGGAAAATACACCTTACCCCAGTTTGCTGATGAGTAAGGTAGAAGGACAAGTCCTGTTGACCCCTTCTGATTTCAGCAACTGGATCGATCAGCTAGCTCAAGTGTTAGTTGAAATTCATCAGTTGACAAACCCTGAAATCATGCATGAGTATTTCCGTTATTTTGATCCCACTGCATCAGTGAAAGCAGGATGGTCATCTTGTCCTGAAAAATGGAAAGAGGCGTTTCGTATTTTAAATAACACAAAGCAGCCTATAGTTGAACGATCATTTATCCACCGTGATTTTCACCCGACAAATGTCTTGTTCAAAAATGAAGAGGCGTCAGCTGTTGTGGACTGGAGCGATGCCTGCCTTGGGCCGAAACAGATCGACATTGCTCACTGCCGATGGAATCTTGCCATGATGTATGGGCAGAAAGCAGCTGAGATGTTCTTGTATGCTTACCAGAAGGCTTCGCCGAACTTCAACTATGATTCATACTGGGATCTGGAAGCGCTGGGTAATGTGTTTACAGAAGATTCTCCTCAAATTTATGAAGGATGGAATGTGTTTGGGTTGAGTGAACCAACTGCAGAAAGCATGATACAGAGAATGGATAACTTTCTTCTAAAGGCACTCGGAAATTAAAGAATACCTTCAAAATCAGGACTTGCCATATATAGTGACCCCCGAAAGTCAGACTTTTCAGGTCTAACTTTTCGGGGTCGGCTCAATGGTCAGTCCTTTTTTTATAAACAGTTTCACTGACTTTCCAGATAGTCCAGTATTTTTGTCACTGCACACTCATTTGCACCAAGAGTCTGCATAATTTCCTTCATTTCAGTACATGCCTTTTTTACTTGTTCATTAGTAATCAGCTCAATCGTCTGTTCGAAAATTTCATAGGCATCACTTTTTTTCAAATCCAGCTGCTTCGCAACTTTAAGGGTGGTGAGCTGTGATGCAATCAGAGGTTCGTCATTAACAAAAGGATGAACGACCATAGGAACTCCGCAACTTAATCCTTCATTAGCTGAATTCATACCACCATGTGTGATAAACACATCAGACTGGTTTAATACATCGACTTGAGGGACTTTTGAATAGATATAGATATTATCACCCACGCCTTCAAAATCATCTTCATTTAATTCTTCTCCAACCGATAGTATGAGAGAACACTCTTTATCAGCAAAGGCATCAATACATTTCTGATAAACCTTCTTTAAAAAGCGGGGAAGCAATGTCCCCATTGCACAATATATGATTGGGCGGGACATTTCTTCATATGGAACAGATGGCATATCATCAGAATAGTTGTCTTCAATCGATGGTCCGACAAAACTGAAGCGGTCGTGTGAAAACTCATCAGCTTGAGGCTGAAACTTTCTGGAGGTATACACAATGTTCAACTTCTGATTTCCTTCAACAATCTCGTCGAAAAAATCATCCGTGACCATCATCTCTTTCTTATTTTCATAATATTTTACAAAAAGTACATACAAAGGATTTTTTGAGGTCATAAATGTTAAATGAGGACCACCATTTTCTCTGATTTTTTCCAAAATCGACTGATTGAAAGCAAATGTAGAAAAAAGTCTGACCGTCGGAATTGACAGCTCTTTTGATAATTTATAGCCGAACACAAAATAAGCTTCATACACAAGGCAATCATAATCTCCACTGACCCGTAAGGCAGTCGCATATGCCTGTTCGAAAGCTTTCATGTATTTATGCACATCCGACCAGTCAGAAGCGTAATTGTCGTAGGGAATCAAAGTGGCCCCGGCAGCCTCAACAGTGTCTTTAAAAGAGGGATCCAGTACATAATCAACAGTGTGTCCGGCATTGACTAGACGCTTGACTAGGGGGAGAGTGGGATTTATATGACCGCTATAGGGTAGATTGACAAATAGAAAACGATAGTGTGCTTTTTTCAATGGATTCAAACTCCTTCTAGTGTTTATAAATAAAACGGGGTGACGGCAGGTCTTTAAGTTCATAGTATCATTATGTGAAGAAAGTTTAAAAGATTAACCATAGATAGTTGGTATCATAGGTTTCTGTGGTTTTGGCTATAGCATAATCGGTTGTATTTTGGTAAGCTTGTCCGTGGAGAAATAACGGATACCAGGAAAATAATTTATTCAGCAAGTAGAGAAGGGATATTGAAATGAATCTCGAACCGATAACGAAACACATTCCAAAAATGGACTGGATCAATGATATCTCAGCTCGCGTTAGAAAAGGCGAGATCTGGCAGTATTCTACATTTGTAACCTATTACGTTCTATTAACCACGTTTCCATTAATAGTGGGAATCATTAACTGGCTGCAGCAGCTTACACAGGGGCTGGCACCTTTAGCCTGGTTCGTGATGCGAATAGCTCCTCAACCTTTAGCGGAACAGATCATACAGGACATGATGCAGATTTATGAAAGCTCTAACGTAGGCGTATTGCTTATCGCGACAGTTTCCACTATCTGGACAGTCAGCTGGACCATGGCTTCTACACTCATGGGGCTGAACCGTGCATATGGCGTAAGCAGCCGTAAAAATATAGTGGTCTTAAGAATTTTGGCTTTCCTGCTCACGTTTCTATTCGCCGCATGGATCACTGTCGTTGTGTTCATCATTCAAAATTTAAGCACAACAAGTTTGGGTAGATGGTCATTATTTGTACCGCTGGCATTTTTAACATTCAGTTTCCTGTATTATATGGTACCGAATGTAGTTCAGCGATTCAGAAATGTCATACCTGGTGCGCTGTTTTCGACTGCATCACTCCTTATCGCTATCATAGGGTACCGACTGTTTATCAATCAGCTGCCTGAAGACTCTACATTCTTCACTATGACAGGAAGCTTTATGGTTCTGCTGGCATTGCTTCAAAAACTGGCATTGGCCATTTTAGCAGGTGGAGCAATCAACGCCACATTCATGCAGATGAGAGAGGGCACGATCATAGCTAAAGGCGAGAACAGTAAATTTGTAAAATTCTTAAAAAAATTGGGACTGAACAAACTGCTGGAAATAAAAAAACAGTAAGCTCTACACTTTCAACTAAATTGAACAGAGAAAGGAACGTCTATGGAAAACGAAACACATCACTCACCAAGTCTTTTCATGAAAATCCTCGAATGGGTAGCCACTTTGGCTTATCTGAATATATTATGGATAGCTTTCAGCTTACTCGGGCTGGTCGTTTTTGGGATAGGACCCGCGACGATTACTGTTTATGCCCTGATCCGGAAAAAACTGAGACAAGGTGATCTTTCACATATTTTTACACTATTTAGAAAAGAGTTCAGGAAACAGTTGAACCCGGGTAATATCTATTTTCCAATCGTCATGTTTGTAGGTATTTTTCTTTACATCGACATGCGGATCATAAGTGTGTTACCGGAAAGTATGATCGTTCAGATGGTAGTCATCCCTGCTCTATTTATCTTAACCGCTTTAGCAATAGTAGTAGCTACATTTACTTTAGGGTATTACGTCGAAAATGAGGAATCGATTTTCAGAAGCTTCCATCAGGGATTCTGGGTAACGCTGATCTCACCAGTTTCTGCATTGGTCATTATTCATGCGCTTTTGCTCCAATTTCTGATTCTCACCTATATACCAGCGTTTATTCTTTTCTTCTCAATGTCTTTATATGCATTTGTAACCGAATGGATCATGAACAAGTCATTCAATAGAATTAAAAGACGAAAAAAATCGATTTAATTTTAAAAAATGGATTGACAATTTAAATAAGTCAGGTTATAGTTACACATGTAAAGCGCTTTCGACAGGAGAAGAACATTATGGTTACGATTTATGATATTGCTAAAGATTCGGGCTATTCAATAGCTACAGTCTCAAAAGCATTGAATAATAAGAGTGTAAGTGAAAAAGCTCGTAGAGCAATTTTGAAATCTGTTGAAGAGTTGCACTACACACCCAATTCTTCTGCCAGAACCTTGGCAACGAACAAATCCTGGATGATCGGAGTTGTATTCGGTGAGAATCTGGGCATCGGTATCGCTCACCCGTTTTTCAGTCAGGTAATAGAAGGATTCAAAAAGCACATGGAACTGTACAACTATGATCTTCTATTTGTATCTCGGCACATGGGGCTTCAGCAGGAAACGTATCGACACCTTCAGCACAGAGGGGTTGACGGCATAGTCATCATCCAGTCATTTGGGGAAGATGAAATGCAGAATATAGAAATGTCGATGCCGACAGTCTATATTGACAGACCTTCTGACGAACCGGGAACAGTTTACAGTGACAACCGATCAGGAAGTCGCCTGGCTGTGAATCATTTAGTTGAGAACGGGCATAAAAAAATTGCTCATATCATGGGTAATCAGACAACGTATGCTGGAATCGAACGTGCAAAAGGCTTCAGGCAGGCAATGAGGGATCACGGGCTTGACGTAAGAGAAGACTATCTGGTTGACGGGGGTTACTACTCGCAAGCCGGAGGACGTGAAGCAATGATCCGTCTGCTTAGTCTGGAAGATAAACCGACTGCGGTCTATGCAGCGGGAGATGAAATGGCTATTGCAGCCATAAAGGTCATTAAAGAGTGGGGACTTAGAGTTCCTGAAGATATTTCAGTTGTTGGTTTTGATGACATCCAGCTTGCTCAGCATATCGATCCGCCATTGACAACGATTCGTCAGGACAAAGAACTGATTGGTCAGCAGGCAGCGATCATGCTTTTGGATAAAATTGCCAACCAGGACACTAAACATGTTAATAAAACTAAAATGGTACCTGTATCTATTGTTAAACGCCAGTCGGTACACAATCTTGCTTAAGCAGGGTACTGTTTTATTAAAAAGTTAAGCGCTTAATCCTAAAAAACGACTTAAGGAAGGTGATAAAAGGGGGAAAACAGTCGAATAAGGCAATTGAAATCGTTATCATCCGTTAATTTGATAAACAAACTAACTATTTTTTATTTTCGCCTTAAGTTAAGCGCTTAAGGATACGAGAAACTACACAGGAGGAATACAAATGAAAAATTCATGGAAAATGGCAGGTCTATTATGTGGAGCAGTTTTACTTACAGCTTGTGGAAATAACGGCAACGGAGATGCGGCTGGTGACAGTAATGGCGAAAGCACAGGCGGTTCAGGTAGTGGTGGTGTAGATTTAGTCATCAACTCATTTACAGATGAGCTGGCTTATCCGATTTCTGTCTTTGAAGAAAGACATGATGTGAATATCGATCTGCAGATTATCCCAACTGAAAATTATGTAGACACATTACGTCCCGCTCTAGAATCAGGAAGCGGCGCACCAGACATCTTCACAGCTGAGATCGTTTACCTGCTGGACTGGATTGAACAGGATTACTGGACAGATTTAGGTGAGTATGAAGTAGAAGAATGGTCAGACGAATATGTTGAATACGTTTGGGAATTAGGTCGTTCACAGGACGGCAACATGAAAGCTCTATCTTGGCAGACAACCCCAGGTGGAATTTTCTACCGTCGAAGCATTGCTGAAGAAGTATTCGGGACAGACGATCCAGACGCTATGGGCGAACAGTTTTCTACTATGGAAGGCTTGATGGAAGCCGGCGAAATGTTAGCTGACGCAGGTTACCGTTTATTCCCTGATGAAGGTTCAATCTCTCCGTTTACAATGGGAAGCAATCCAGCACCTTGGGTAGATGAAGATGACAATCTGGTTATGACTGAAGAACGTTTATCTTACTTCGATTACGCACGTGAATTAAGAGACAACCAGTACACAGCGTTAGCTCCAGCATGGTCTCCATCATGGTTTGCATCATTCAATGAGCCGATCACATACAATGCAGGATGGGACGACACGGACGATGTTGATGATTCAGACGGAACAACTGAAGTATTCGGCGTATCTCTTCCATCATGGGGACTACCGCACGTGCTTAAAACAGACGCAACAGAAACAGCTGGCGACTGGGCAGTAACTAACGGACCATCTTCTTACTTCGGTGGAGGAACATGGATCGGAATTTACGAAGGATCTGAAAACAAAGACTTGGCATTCGAATTCATCCAAATGCTTGTACATGACGAAGAATTCCTGACTGAATGGGTTACTGAAACAGGTGACGTATTAAGCCACACTGGAATCATGGAAGAAGTATCTGAAGGTTACGAAGATGAGTTCCTGGGTGGACAAAACCATTATGAATACTTCCTTGCAGAAGCTGAAAATATCGACCCAAGTCACATCACTCGTTACGACCAGCGTTTAGACCAGATGTTTGGGTCAGCAGTTGGAGCATATGTTGAAGGTGACTTAGATCAAGACGAAGCATTACAAGAGTTCTACGCTGAAGTACAAAATGCGTTCCCTCAAATCAATGTTCCTCAAGACTAATAGACAATTAAACGGGGTGTCGAATCACTGGCACCCTTTTTATCTTTAAAGCTTCATCCATAGAAAGGAACCGATCAATTATGCAGAAAAATGATAATAGAGCGTACTGGTTTATTGCTCCATTTGTTATTGTGTTTTTAACCTTTAATATTTACCCTATTTTACTTACATTTTACTACTCAGTCACAAACTATACAGGTATGGGCGGGATCGATAACGCTGATTTCATCGGACTTGACAACTATAGGCGGTTGATTCAAGATGACTTTTTCTTCCAGGCTTTCTTCAATACGATCAGGATCTGGGGAATGAACTTTGCGATACAGATCATTATCGCTATGCTGCTCGCCCTGTTATTTTCAGATATTCGCCTTAAACTGAAAGGCGTTAATGCCTTCAGAGCGATGTTCTTCTTACCGAATATCATCACTATCGCATCTGTTGCCTTATTGTTCAGTATCTTACTGGACTGGAACTTCGGGTCACTGAATCAGATGCTCCTAAGCCTGGGATTAATCTCACGGCCAATCAACTGGTTGAATAACCCTGTTTATGCTCAAGGATGGGTCGCACTGATCGGTGCCTGGATGTGGTTTGGAAATACGTTTATCATTCTGATGGCCGGTATATCCGGAATACCTAAAGATTTTTACGAAGCAGCGTATATCGATGGCGCAAACTGGTGGGATTCTTTTACAAAAATCACTATTCCACAGTTAAAGCCGATCCTGCTTTATGTCTTTATCACGTCCATTATCGGTGGACTGCAGATCTTCGATTTACCTATGCTTTTGACAGATGGACGCGGCGCACCAAGGGGATCACTGAATACGATGGTTCTATACTTGTATAATCAAGGATTCAGTTATGCCAACTTCGGTTACTCTGCAGCCATCGCATACGGACTCTTTATCATTACCGTTGTGTTCTCAGCAGTGACCTTTAAAACAATGTACAGAGGACAAGTCAAACTTAAAAGAGGAGGCGTGAAAAAATAATGGATAAATTAAAAACAGCTCGAGGCGTCATTTATTTCTTCCTTATTATATTGGTTATCATCTGTTTCATCCCGTTTTATATGATGATCATCAATGCGACACGCTCAAACTCTGAAATTTTAAGAGGGTTCTCTTTACTTCCAGGAGGCTCACTTGTCGATAACTACTTCACGCTGGACAGTTACATCAATATCTGGCTTGGATTCAGAAACAGTCTGGTCATTGCGGTTGCTGTAACCGTACTGAACTCGTACTTTTCAGCATTAACAGCTTTTGCTTTAGTAGTCTATCAGTTTAAAGGGAAAAATGTGATCTTCATTACGTTTATCGTCATGATGATGGTTCCCGGGCAACTTGGACTTATTGGGTTATATGACTTATCCAGCACGCTGGGCATGCTTGACACCTACTGGCCGCTGATCATCCCGGCAATCGCAGCACCGTTTACAGTCTTCTTCTTTAGACAGTTTCTGGTGACCACGATGCCGATGTCGATCCTGGAATCTGGACGAATCGATGGCGCCGGCGAAACGTACATGTTCCACAGACTGGTCCTGCCGATATTGAGTCCGGCAATCGCGACAATGGGAATCTTCACCTTTATTGGTTCATGGAACAACTTCCTATTCCCTTTAGTAATTATCCGTTCGCCAAGATTATATACGTTACCGATTATGATCAGACAGCTTCAAGGGTCTCCCGTAGCTCAGAACTTAGGAGCCATTTACTTGGGAATCGCTATTTCAGTTGTACCGATTATGGTAGCCTTTATTTTCCTATCTAAATACATTATCTCAAGTATTACAGCAGGGGCTGTAAAAGGGTAATCTTACAACAAAAGTACTATCATCTATGTGTTTTGTAGAGCATAGTGCTTTTTTTGTAACAAAATTAGACTGGATACATTGGGAAAAAGCTTTATTTTAAGCTTGGAGAATGAATCTGGACCTATTTGCTTGAACTCAGAAGTGAACACTAAGTGAGTACCTTCTAAACCTGTTTTATCCGGTCACTCAAGATTAGAAATCACGTGAGCTGAAGGTAGTCAAAGCGATTACCTTGGACTGAAATAAAGAAGATGATTCAGTTAAAGCTAGTCAGTATCGCTACCCGTCACTCAAAAAGCAATAGGAATTGAGTTGCACTTAGTCAAGCGAGACAGTGAAGACTCGAGATGACGTTTGAAATGAGTTGAAGGAAAACCGACTTTAACAGGCAACTCATTTTTAGAAATTAAACGAGCAGCACCTAAAAAAGTCAAAATGAAGAACAGATGCGGCGATCCGCATCTGACCATCATGAAAATCTATACAAACTAAGGATGATTAAAAAGATGACTAAACGTACTGTAACAGCAGTTCAGTCTGTGAAGAAGACGAACAGCTTCTGGCAACCTGTTTCTATCACAAAAGAAGCTGATTATAAAGCAGATGTAGAGGTTTCCGTTGACTCAACAAAATCGTACCAGACATGGATGGGTTTTGGCGGGGCTTTAACTGAAGCAGCGACTTATACTTTAGATCAGATATCAGTAGACAAGAAAGAAAGTATCTTAAAGGCCTACTACGATCCCAAAGAGGGACTGGGCTACACAATGAGTCGACTGCATATTGCGAGCTGTGATTTTTCACTGGAGCACTACGACTACATTGATGAAAACGATGAATCACTAGACAGCTTCTCGATCGAACATGAAGAACAATGGGTTTTACCTGCGTTAAGACGTGCACAGGAAATAGCCGGTCAGCCCTTAACATTAGTCGCATCTCCCTGGAGTCCTTCTGCATGGATGAAAACGAATGGGGAACGAAATCACGGCGGTAAGCTGATGAAAGAATATTACTCCCTTTGGGCCAAGTACATTGCCCGTTACGTGAAGGTGATGCAGGAAAAAGGCTTTGAAATCGAAGCTGTCACTGTTCAAAATGAACCGGCAGCAACTCAAGTATGGGATTCATGTGAATATACAGCTGAAGAAGAAAAAGAGATGGTCAAAGAACTGGCAAATGTGTTTAAAACTGAAGACTTGAACGTCAAGATCATTATCTGGGACCACAACCGCGACTTGATTTTTGAACGTGCGGATACCGTTTTGAAAGATGACGAAGCTAATGCCTTAGTCTGGGGCGTCGGAAACCACTGGTACATGTCAGAAGACTTCGAGGAACTGTCGAAAGTGCATGACAAATACCCTGAGAAGCATCTGATATTCACAGAAGGGTGCATCGAAGGGGGCGTGCAGCTTGGGGCATGGAATACAGGCGAACGCTACGCTCGAAACATCATCGGCGATATGAACAACTGGCTTGAAGGGTTTCTGGACTGGAACATCGTGCTCGATGAAAAAGGGGGCCCTAACCATGTGGGAAACTATTGTGATGCACCGATTATTGTGGACACCCAATCAAAAGATGTCCATTACAACAGTTCATACTATTTCATCGGACACCTGAGCAAATACATCAGACCGGGTGCTGTACGTGTAGAGTCAGATGTGAATGCCACAGACCTGTCAGTCGTCTCATTTAAAAACACGGATGGCAGCATAGCGACGGTTCTTTTAAACGAAACAGAAAAAGCAGTAACGATGACGTTAACAGTAAATAATGAAGCAGTTACTGTTCATTTACCTGAACACAGCATCACAACTGTAATGAATGAGCAGGCATAGAAAGGTTGACTAAGTGTGTATAAATTATTAGATGACGGACGATTTCAAATTAAGAATTTCCAGGAGGCAAGTCCGTTTGCCAGTTTCTTACCTGGAATTTCCGGAACAGATGGGATCCCATTATGGGCTTTCTACGTCAATAGAGGACAGGGGATCGCGAGTTTCGGAGTCGAGAATAAAGACAATGCGATGCTGGAATTCCTACCGGCAAACAAAGCATACCAGTACATTTCAACGCAAGGATTCCGTACATTCTTAAAAGTGACACGTGAAGAAGAAACTGTTGAGTACGAGCCGTTTTCTGAGGAAAGCGAGGCGATTACAGATGAGATGTCGATTGCGGACAACCATCTGGAATTGACACATACACACGAGAAGCTGGGACTGAAAATGCAGGTAGTGTACTATACCTTACCTCATCAGGCGATTCCTGGTCTGATTAGAGAAGTGACACTGACTAATCTTCGTGACGAGCCACTTTCGATAAGTGGACTGGACGGACTTTCCAGTATGTTCCCGGCTCATGTTGACGATGCAGGATACAAGACGATTTCAAATACATTCAAAAGCTGGTTTGACGCGTCAGTTGAAGATGACACATTTGCCTACTATTTCCTGAGAGGAAGCACAGCCGATGATGCAAAAGTCGACCAGAATGATGAAGGGAATTTCTACACTTCTTTACTGAATACGTCATCAGAAGAAACTTTCCTGTCACCGATTTTTGACCGTGATGTAATCTTTAAAGGCGACTTGACTCTTCAAAAACCTAAGGGCTTCTTCAATTCAGATAAACTTGATGCATCTCTTCAAATTGGAACAAACAAAGTGAGTTGTGCCTTTACACCATTTGATGTGGAACTCCCTGGGGACGATTCGTTGACTCTCACAAGTGTTTTCGGACAGACCTCAGACAGACAAAGTGCAGCCGAATTTATCAGTAAAAATATCACTTCTGAAATGTTAAATGACTATAGAAAGTCAGCAGTTACTTTAGCTCAGGAATTTTCAAAACGTGTCGAAACGAAAACAGCAAATAAAGCATTTGATGCTTACGTTAAACAGAATTATCTGGATAACGGGATTCGTGGTGGATTCCCAATCGTGTTTGAAAATGAAAAGGCTAAACAAGTCTTCTACTTATATTCACGAAAACATGGCGATCTGGAACGCGATTACAACTTCTTCTCCATTTCACCTGAATACTATTCACAGGGGAACGGGAATTATCGCGATATGAACCAGAACAGACGACTGGATATCTTTTTCGAACCTAAAGTCGCTGACAGAAACATGCGTCAGTTTATGAGTCTGATTCAACTGGATGGTTACAATCCGTTGTCGATTAAAACAGTGAAGTACACTTTGGAAGATCAGTCATTTGACTTTACAGAGTACGGCTTTACAGCTGAAGATCAGACCAGCTGGTTGAACACGTCATCAGAAGGCTATACTCCTGGAAGCTTTAAGAAATTTGTTGAAGAAAACTCTATCAACTTAACTGATTCATTTGAAGCTGTACTGACTGATGTATTGAGTGCAAGTAAAGAAGCGCTTGAAGCGGAACACGGTGAAGGATTCTGGAGTGATCACTGGACATATAATCTTGACTTGATCGACAGCTATCTTGCTGTATACCCTGACAAAGCAGAAGAAGCGTTCTTTGATGAAAGTTACCGATTCTTCAATAGTCCTGTATCTGTTAGACCATTAAAAGAAAAACTGAAGAAGGGCAAACTAGGTTGGCGTCAGTACGATGCAGTCAAAGAAGACGAAGAAAAAATCAAAGCACAGTCTAAAGGTGAAAACCTATGGGTCGTCTCTGACAGTAAGCCAGTAGAAACCAGCTTATTCAGTAAACTAATATTACTTGCGGGGAACAAGTTATCCAGTCTGGCCCCTTATGGACTAGGTGTTGAGATGGAAGGCGGCAAACCCGGGTGGAACGATGCCATGAATGGACTGCCGGGAATGTTTGGTGCAGGGACTTCAGAATTATACGAAGTTAAACGCATGGTTGACCTACTTGTAAATGTTGAAGACAAGCAGAGCGTATCACTGCCTTCAGAAGCAGCTGAATTCTTAATGGAATTGAGAAATGCACTGAAAGGTATTAGTGATTTAGACTTGAAAGCGTGGAAAACATTGACTGCTGTTCGTGAAACGTACCGTGAAGCGATTGCTGAAAATGAGTCATTTGATATGGTCAAAATAGATAAAGAAACAGTTTCAAATGTCATTGACCTGTTCAGCGATTTAATTACTAAAGCTGTTGAATCAGTTGAACAACTGGATACTGAAGTTGTACCAACCTACGTCTACTTTGAAGCAGAAGTTAAAAATGACGAGATCGTAAAAATGACTCCGCACCCAGTTACACCGTTCTTAGAAGGAATCGTCAAAAAGATGAAAACTTCAGGTGATGTAAATGAAGCGCGTGAGTTGTACAAAAAAGTAAGAGCATCAGATTTGTACGACAAGAAGCTGGGCATGTACAAAACAAGTGCCAGCATTAAAGATGAACCAATCGAACTGGGCCGTGCTAAATTCTTTACCCCAGGTTGGCTTGAAAATGAATCGGTATTCCTTCATATGGCATATAAATACCTGCTTGAGCTTGTAAAAGTAGGCTTGTATGATGAATTCTTCGAAGAAATCAAAACAGGATTAGTCGTATTCAATGACCCTGAAGTATATGGTCGAAGCATTCTAGAAAACTCGTCATTCATCGCAAGCAGCGCGAACCCGGATGAGAGCTTACACGGTAAAGGATTTGTTGCTCGTTTAAGTGGATCGACTGTAGAGTTCCTGAACATGTGGGTCGAGTTATTTATCGGTAAAAAACCATTTAACATGCTGGACGAATTGACGTTTACGTTGAATCCAGTCCTTCCAGCTGATTTCTTCGCTGATGGAAAAGTAAGCTTCACATTGTTCGGTGACATTCCCGTTACCTATAAGAACAAAGCATCTAAGAATACTTTTGGAGAAGACGGAGTGAAACCAGACTCATACACAGTTACATTAGCATCTGGAGAAACGCAAACCTTCGATTCAAATGGTGTGACAGGTGAGTGGGCAGAACTAATCAGAAATAAACAAGTAGCTTCGATTGAAGTTGAACTAGGTTAAAGAAAATGTAGAGGAAAGCGAAGGCTTAATAGTCTTCGCGTCCTTAACATCTTAAGTCAGGTTGAGACCAAGGTACGCTAGATTGATCAAGCTGAAACTAATGACGGCTTCAGCAAACTCCAAGATGAATAATAGTCAAATCGAGCTGAGATCAGGAAATAATACCTCCTCAAACCTAAGTGGATAAATGTAATAGACACTTTTTCAAATAACCAATCATAGGGAAACTCGCGGATCACTTCTTCGCGGGCACACCTTGTATCGAGTCGCCATTTTGATCAGAATTATTGCACTCCCCAACTATGTGTTCCAATTTTAAAAAAAATAAGAAAAACGGAGGAAAAGGATGAAGAATAAGAAAAGCGTCGCCGTTATTTGCAGCTTATTGTTCATGGGCCCGGCAGTTTTGAATCATATTCAAAATCAGGAGTCTGTTATGGCAGTTGAGGAAGAGGAGCAGGAACAGAGCAGTATTATCAGAAACGGGTCATTTACAGAAGGAACGGAACACTGGACGACATGGAATGGTGAAGGTGGCGAGTCTACTTTCGCGGTCGATAATAATCAGGCTCGTGTAACGATTAATAGGATCGCCGGTATGCATCCTGACTGGGGCATTCCTATTAGTTGGTCTACACAATTGATTCAGGAAAGTGTGGCTGTTGAAGCCAATCACCGCTATGAACTCACATTTGAAGCCAAATCATCCGTTGAACGGCCAGTAGTGGTTGAATATGACGGCTTGTCTGGAAATCCACAGGCAAACTTTGTGTTAACCAATGAATTGCAAACGTTTACGCATGAAGTGACGACTATGCAAAGCGGCTCGATGGATTTCAAGTTCCTGTTAGGAAATGTTCAGCACAGCGGAGCCACAACACCTGAAGAAGAGCACACACTGACTTTTGAGTCGATTACGATTCGTTCTCTTGGCGAAGTGGAAGAAGAAAACGTTGAACGTGACTGGCAGTTGACTTGGAATGATGAATTTGATGGGGAGTCCCTTGATCTGACGAAATGGAGAATCGATACTGGAAACGGCTTCTGGAGTGGGGACGAATGGGTCGATGGCTGGGGCAACAATGAGAAACAGTCTTACCAGGAAGATAACGTCAGATTAGAAGATGGACGTCTGATACTGGAAGCTCGAGAAGAACAGGTCTCTGATGAACACGGCACATATGACTATACGTCAGGTAAAATTCTGTCAGATGGTCTATTCAGCCAGGCTTATGGTCGTTTTGAAGCGAGCATGAAATTGCCTGAAGGACAAGGCTACTGGCCGGCATTCTGGATGATGCCTCAAGATGACACGTACGGTGGATGGGCTGCATCAGGAGAAATCGACATTATGGAAAACCGTGGCTCAGAAACGAATAAAATCGGTGGCGCAATTCATTATGGGGGAGAATGGCCTTTAAATACCTATAGTGCCGGCGAATATACCTTCACTGGTGAAAATAGAACAACTGATTTCAATACGTACAGCGTTGAATGGGAACCGGAAGAGATCAGATGGTACGTCAATGACGATCTATACTATAGAACAAGTGACTGGCGCAGCGATGGCGGGTATTATCCGGCACCGTTCAACCAGGAGTTCTTTATCATATTGAATCTGGCAGTTGGCGGATGGTACGGAGGAGAACCGGATGCGACCACTGAATTCCCGGCACAAGTAGAAGTGGATTATGTCAGAGTATATGAAGATGCAAATGCAGACTATGAAGCGATTCCTACACCAAAAGACCCTGATGCAGGGGAAGAACCAGAACCAGTTGACGACTTAGACCGTAACCCGGCTAACTGGCAGGTTGTTGGAGAAAATCTGGTCGAAGATGGGTCGTTTGATGAGACAACGACTTTCGGAAATCCAGACAATCTCTCAACGTGGAACACCTTCAACTTAGCTGATTTCGATCCTAATGGCGGAAGAGGCGTGTTCTCAGTTGAAAACACTGTATTAACTACTGAAATCCAGCAAGTCGGATGGAACTGGTGGCAGATTCAGTTATTCCAGGATTTATCCGTCGCTGAAGGAACCTACAAACTGTCATTCGATATGACATCAGAACAGGCTAGAGACATGCGTGTTGAGCTAGTCGGATCAGGTGAAGAAATAAACGTCTTCCCAGTCAACGAAGAGGGCGATTCATATGAACTGATCTTCCACGTCGGAGAAAATGGAGCCAGCAGACTGTTATTCGGATTTGGACGTGAACATACAGAAGCACAACCGGCTGTTCCTTACTTGATGACTTTAGATAATATCAGTTTGAGAGAAGTTGAATTTATTTCTGAGGAAGAAACGGAAACACCTAAAAATAACAGAGACAATGACAATCATAACCGCAACAATCACCAGGAGAGAGGCAACAAAGATAACGACAATCACAACCGAAACAATCATGAAAACAGAGGAAACAGCGATAATCCAAACCGCAATATGAACACTAATGGCAAATCAAACTGATAAAAGACGAGCTGCTTATTGTAAGCAACTTTGAAATCAGTCAATAAATAAGTCAAAAAGGAAGTCACTGCAGTATACTGCATTGAGCCGACCCCCAGAAGTTAGACCTAAAATCTAACTTTTGGGGGTATTTTTAATGGAAAACTCAGCAGGGGAGTGTGTAATCGAGAATTAAAGCAAATTGAGGAAAGCCACATACTGACTTTTTCCATAACTTCCGGTGGACTCATTTATGTGTTGAATGCTAACTATAACAAGAGAATAGCGTTTGGACAGAAAAAAGCCTCCAACTGAATGGAGGCTTTATCATTAACATTTTAGTTTTCGTACCCATTCGGATTCGATTTCTGCCAGTTCCATGAGTCGCGGCACATGTCTTCGATTCCAAATTCAGCTTTCCAGCCTAATGTGTTTTTAGCTTTAGACACATCTGCGAAACTTGTCCCGATATCGCCCGGTCGACGGTCAACGAGTTCGTAGGGGATCTCAACATTATTTGCTTTTTCAAAAGCCTTCACGACATCAAGGACAGAGTAGCCGACACCTGTCCCCAGGTTGAACGCATCTAGTCCGGTTGTTTCCAGTACTTTTTCCAACGCTCTAATGTGCCCCTTAGCCAGATCGACGACATGGATATAATCTCTCACGCCAGTTCCGTCTGGTGTATCGTAGTCAGACCCGAAGACAGACAAGAAATCACGTTTTCCAACAGCCACTTGAGTGATATAGGGCATCAGGTTATTTGGAATGTCATTAGGGTCTTCGCCGATGCGTCCGGATTCGTGAGCACCGATGGGATTGAAGTAACGCAGCAAGGCTGCACTCCATGTTTCGTCAGCGACGTACTGATCCTGGATGAATTGTTCGATAAACATCTTAGTTGTCCCGTATGGATTAGTCGTAGACAGGGGCATATCTTCTGTAAACGGCGCTTTATTCGTCATGCCGTACACAGTGGCGCTGGAACTGAAGACCATTTTCTTCACATTATAGTCGTTCATCAGCTGCATCAAGACGATGGTCCCGTTCAAATTATTATCATAATATTTAAGAGGGTTTGAAACAGATTCGCCAACGGCTTTGTATCCCGCAAAATGAATAACTGCCTCCAGGTCGTGGGCCTCAAAAACGTCTCTTAACGCGTCTTTATCCGTAATATTGACCTCGTGAAACGCAGGACGCTTTCCTGATAATTCTTCAATGCGATCGATGACAGTGGGTTTGGAGTTGGAAAAATCATCCACTATCACCACGTCATAATTTTCTTTGATCAATTCGATGACCGTGTGACTGCCGATATAACCCGCGCCACCTGTAACTAGAATAGCCATTAAATCCGCTCCTTTTAAGTGTATTCAGTGATATTTACTAAATTTTACTATCAATTTTACTCGTGTTCATTGTACCATATCCTGACTCATGCGTGAACTGTAATTTTAAGACAACTTATCAAAAAATCTGGTCCTGTCCTAAAAAAAAGTGTATACTACTTTATTAGAGCTCACATTAGTTTCTAATCCTATTTCCATCGTTTAATAATATATTAAAGCAATCGTCTCAAACACTCGATGGAAAAATGATTAGTTTAAGGTGATGTGAATGCATTGCACGTCACGTGTAAACCGTATGATCAGTTTGCATAGACAGTGCGACTTCATGCAAAAATTGGAAGGAGATCACAATGAGTACAAAGAGAAAAAGACAGTCTATATATGGACTACTATTTTTAGCGATCATGCTGTTTACCGGTACGCTAAGCCCAGTCAGAGGTCAAGCGGAGGAAGATACTTACCTTATAGCGACTGATGTCACCTTCGCCCCCTTTGAGTTTCAAAATGAAGAGGGAGAATATGTCGGTATCGATGTTGAATTACTAGCAGCTATTGCAGAAGATCAAGGATTTGATTATGAACTGGCTCCGATGAACTTTAGTGCTGGACTACAAGCGCTTGAAGCGAATCAAGTCGATGGCATGATTGCAGCGATGGGGATCACTCCCGAACGTGAAGAGTCATTTAATTTCTCAGACCCTTACTTCGAAAGTGGACCAGTGCTTGCGGTCAGAGATGATAATGCTGAAATTACTTCCTATGACGATTTAGACGGGAAAACACTCGCGGTTAAAGTAGGAACGACAGGAGCTGAATTCGCTGCTGAACTAGCCGAAGATTATGATATAGCTATCAGCCAATTTGAGGATTCGGCTACAATGTACGAAGATGTGCTGGCCGGTCATTCTGACGGAGCGATTGAAGACTACCCTGTTATGGCTTATGCGATTCAGCAAGGGTTGGATTTACGTTTCCCGGAAGAACCTGAATTAGGAGATGAATATGGATTCGCAGTGAATCAGGGACAGAACCCGGAACTTCTCGAGATGTTCAATGCTGGCCTGGCTAATGTGCTTGAAGACGGCACATATGATGAAATAGTCGAACGATACTTGGGGGACAGTTCTGAAGTTGCACCTCGCAGCGGATTTTTCGGCCTGTTTCAAGCAAACTTTGGAGATTTAATGACAGGACTTAGACGCACATTGATCCTGACGCTTGTTGCCTTTGCTATTTCACTGGTAGCAGGAACAATTATAGGGCTATTCAGCGCAACCCCAAGCAAAGTATTAAACGTGATTGCGAATATTTACGTCACGATTCTTAGAGGGATACCGCTGATCGTCTTAGCCTTTTTCATGTACTTTACTGTGCCGCAATTGTTTGGCATACAAATTTCTGCATTTACCGCAGGAATCATCACATTAAGTTTAAATACCACAGCCTATATAGCTGAACAGGTACGAGGGGGATTAGCAGCCGTTGATAAAGGTCAACTTGAAGCGGCTAGGAGTCTGGGCTTGCCTTACGCGGTTGCAATGCGAAAAGTCGTTTTACCACAGGCCGTTAAAATTATGATTCCTTCCCTAATCAACCAGTTTGTCATTACGCTGAAAGACACCTCGATTCTATCAGTTATCGGAATCGTTGAACTGACTCAGACAGGACGTATTATTATCGCACGTTCATACCAGTCCGGTGCCATGTGGATCATCGTTGGGTTCATATACCTGGTGATTATTACCCTGTTAACGAAACTGTCCAATAGGGTCGAAAGGAGATTGATGAGAAATGACTAAACTGAGAACAGAAGCATTAAGAAAAAGTTTTGGAGATTTAGAAGTGCTAAAAGGATTGGATCTGGAAGTGACTGAAGGGGAAGTGGTCGTGATTATTGGCCCATCCGGTTCAGGTAAAAGTACATTTCTAAGATGCATGAACTTGCTTGAAGAAGTCAATGAGGGACGCGTGATAGTAGATGACGTCGACTTGACCGACCCTAAACAGGACATTAACAAGATCCGTCAGAATATCGGGATGGTGTTCCAGCAGTTTAACCTGTTTCCTCATCTGAATGTGATGGAGAATATTACGATGGCTCCAAAACAGTTAAAAGATTTGTCTGGTGACGATGCCCGAACTTTAGGGACACGTTTGCTGGATAGCGTAGGCATGTCGGATAAAGCCGATGCCTACCCGAGTTCACTATCAGGCGGACAGAAACAGCGTGTGGCGATTGCCCGAGCGCTGGCTATGGAACCCGACATCATGCTCTTCGATGAACCGACAAGTGCCCTGGACCCGGAAATGGTTGGGGAAGTCCTGGCTGTTATGAAAAAGTTGGCACAGGATGGGATGACCATGGTAGTCGTGACCCACGAGATGGGCTTTGCCCGTGAAATGGCTGACCGTGTGATCTTTATGGACGAAGGACTTATCGTTGAAAAAGGCACACCTGAACAGCTCTTCGGTGATCCGCAAAACGAACGGACCCGTGACTTCTTAGATAAAATTTTATAGTAAACAGATCTTGCAGAGAGCGCATAGCTTTTCTGCAGGGTTTTTATGTTAATAGGAGAAGCTATCGGCGACACACGTAACGCATTTGCCGTTGGCAGCGGGCATGATGAGCTGAAGAAGTCAGAGCTGACAAACCTAAAAAGATGTGCCAGCTCATTAGTTTTAGGAGAGACACAATATGACAAGTTATGTACAAGTGTGAGAATCTTTATTAAGAAACCATGAAAAGTGTTTGAAAGCTTAAACTATATGGTATAATATCTCAAGATTGCACAATGAAAAGCAATATGAAAATTAGTCAGGGAAGGGCGCTTTTTATGTTTGATGTTTCCATTATTATGCCGGTATACAATGTAAAAGAGCATTTGCCACGAGCGATCGAGTCGGCTTTAGCTCAGAAAAAAGTCATCGGTGAAATTATCTTAGTGAACGACGGATCGACAGATGGGTCAAAAGAAGTATGTGAAGCTTATGCAGAGAAAGAGCCGCTTCTCATTACCGTAATCAATCAGGAAAATCAGGGATCTGGACCAGCGCGAAATGCAGGCCTTAAAGCAGCGACTGGGAAATTTATATACTTTGCAGATCCAGATGATTATTTCAACGACCGTCTGCTCGCGGATAACATCACGCTGGCCAAAAAACGTCAGACAGACTTGGTAGTCTTTGGCTATACCCAGGAAAAAGCAGGGAACCCGGCCAGTCGAGAAATGAGACTGCCGAATTTGCCGCAAATGGATACACAAAGAGCCTTCAGAAAACACTTTAGAAATTTCTATCATTTTTCACCTTATGCCTTATGGAACAAAATGTACCGAAAAGACTTTCTTACAAAACACAACATTTCCTTTGGCTCACAGAAACAAGGGCAGGACGCCTTATTTAACATTGAAGTGTTCAAACATATCGATTCGGTCACTGTGAACCGTAAACCGTATTATCATTATGTGACACACGAAGGCTCTGCCGTAAACCGTTATAGACCAAATCGCTTCAAACTGGAACTGGCTATCGCTCAGTCTTTTGAACAATTGATGGAAAACTGGTGTGAAGATGACACCTTCAGCGATTTGATTGCTGAAGAGTATTTTAATGTCATCTATCTGGAAACAGCCAACCTGGTTCATCCTGACTGCCCGTTTACCACAGAAGAAAAAGTGGAGCATCTGTCCGCTATCTGGGAAGACATCGGCAAAACTAAAATCAGTCCTCATAAAAAAGAAGAAAAGAATCCGTTCCGCTATGCGCTGCTTTATGAACTAAAAAGCGGGCACCCCAGAAATGCCTTGTTTTTGATGAAGACAAGAAACCAGGCAGCCAAGCAGTACCTCAAGCCATTTACGATGATCAAGACGTTTTTCAATAATTGATCGTTAATTAATCAGCACAGATAGGAGTTAACGTCATGTATGAACAATTTAAGACGGGGCTGATTTATACAGCAATGGGGAAATACTCGATTGTCATCATACAGCTCCTGGTTCAGGCAGTATTGACACGGATATTGACGCCAGCCGAATTTGGAATCGTGGCGGCGGTCAATATCTTTTTAGTGTTCTTCCAGCTCCTTGCCGATTTTGGAATAGGACCAGCCATTATTCAGAATAAACAGCTCACCCGTAAAGAAGTCGATTCGATCTTCTCATTCAGTTTGTACATAGCGTTCGGACTAAGTATTCTCTTCTTATTCTTAGGGTTTCCTATGAGCTTATTTTACGGGAATGAAGTGTTTATCCCAATCAGTCGAATACTCGCTATTGCTGTCTTTTTCTACGGCATACTGGTCGTTCCTCAATCACTGCTTTTAAAGGAGAAAAATTTCAAACTGGTCAACATCACGACTATTTCAGGTGCTGTAGTCTCGGGTATCATTTCGATTATACTGGCGCTTCTCGGCTTCAGCTATTACGCGATGATCGTTGGAAACACAGCCAAAGCCTTCACGATGTTCATGGTCTTTTACTTTAATACAGAAACAAAAATAAGTCTGAAATTCTCATGGGCACCCCTGAAAAAGATATACGCTTTTTCAAGAAACCAGTTTCTCTTCAATTTTATCAATTACTTTTCAAGAAACCTGGACAACCTTCTGATTGGACGCTACTTTTCATCAACGGCATTAGCTTACTATGACCGGGCGTATCAAGTCTCTTTGTATCCCAATCAGGTACTGACCAGTGTGGTGACATCAGTGATCCATCCGATCCTGTCAGATTATGTGGATGAAAAAGAACGCATCAAAAATGTGTACCTAAGAATATCCAACCTTCTGGCAACACTTGGAATGCCTCTTTCCATATTCCTGTTTTTTACCGCTGAAGAAATCATTCTTTTCTTATTCGGCGGTCAGTGGGTAGGCAGCATTCTCACGTTCCAGATCCTGGCTTTATCCGTGTGGCTGCAGATGATCCTGTCAAGTACCGGTGGCATCTTCCAGTCAGGGAACCGAACAGATTTACTCTTGTTATCAGGTGTATTATCCACTATCTTTAATGTAATGGGGATCGTGACCGGGATCTTACTCGGTCAAATCGAGTTCGTTGCATTGTTTCTAGTGATTGCATTCTCACTGAACTTTATACAGGCGAACATCCTTCTAATGAAGAAAATGTTCAACGAGAAACTCATTACGTTCTTTAAAGTTCTGTTCAAGCCGTTTTTGCTGGCTTTAATGCAGGCAGGTGTCTTCCTGATCCTTCCCGAGCTGCCGTTTAATTTGTTTATCAACCTCGTAATCAAAGGAATGGTATTCGTCATCGTTTGGGTTGGCGGCTTATTACTGACTGGAGAATTCAAACGCATCCTTAAAGAAGTCAGACATGCAAAAAGTTAACAAAAAAAAGAAAGGAGCAGGTCCACTATGTCACACCCATTAGTATCCATTATTGTACCCACATATAACGTAGAGCGGTATGTAGAAGAGTGTATAGACTCATTGATGAATCAGACCTACGATAATACCGAAATCATCGTGATAGATGATGGCTCAAAAGATGCGACAGTGTACTTGCTCGGAAAGTATCTGGACAAAATAAAATTGATTGCTTACGACAACAATAAAGGACAGGGCGCCAGACGGAACGAAGGCATCAGACAGGCACAGGGAAAATACCTGTACTTTGTGGACTCCGACGACTGGATCGAACCGGATACCATCGAGAAGACAGTTGGCGTATTGGAAAACACACATGCGGACCTGGTTCGTTTCAATGGAACAGCCTTTTACGAAGGAGACACAGCACTTATCAGCGAAGGCCGTTATACGTTCGCAAATCATCTGGACGAAAATAAGGTTTATAATCAGGAAGAGGCACTGCAGGCGAACAGAAAAGCATACAGCGCTTCTCCTTGTTTGTATGTCGTCAGAAAAGAGTTGATTGACACACACAACCTTCACTTTCTGGAAGGAGTCCTTCATGAAGACGAATACTTCACCACACGCTTGTTTACAGTCATTGAGTCTATGGTCTATCTGGATGAGGATTTCTATCACCGCAGATACCGCGTAGCATCTACGATGACCGAGAATTCAAAAGCACATAAACTGAAATCATTTGACTCCTACTTAGAAGTATTCCGAGCTCTGGAAGAAGTCTATACTGATGATAAACTGACAGAGTCGCAGAAAGCATTTATAAAACGTCAACTGCTTTCTATATACAACGGGTTAAGAACAGCCCAGCAGGACATTCCGAGTAAAAGAAAGCTCAATATATCCAATACAATTACGATTAAAGACAAACTGTTTCTTCAACTGGCAAGATTGAAACAGGCGATGAGCAAATAACAAAAAGATGAATCCCTCTGTACTATCGAACTTTTAAACGCTTTAGACATCTTAGACACTTACTATGGAAAGTGAGGAGCCTTTTTTGCCGAAATTAATTAACACAAAATTGTACGACCTGGCACCCGAATTCTGGAACGTGACATTATTTTCACTGATTTCACTGGCATTTATATTAAGTGACTGGATTATCTTATATTCGTCGTTTGGTGATTTTATATTAGCCTTTACAGTTTTTCTGTTTGTCATTCTTGGACAGTTTACCCTAACTAGAAAACAGATTATATTTGGATCCATTCCTATTATTTTTCTGGCATTAAACTACATTTTAAATGTAAACTTTAACGATTACTGGTTTGACACAACAAGAGCCTTGAGATCGTATTTAAAAATCAGTTTATACGTATTGGTCATACTTCTGGTGTTCAGTTTAGTTAACAGAGAAAAATTGATGAAACGATTCCTTGCGGTAAGCAATGTTTTTGCGATAACTACGATAATAATTGGAATAGTCATCACATTGCTTATCTATTTAAATAGAGAGGATGTCTATAATATAGCATGGACATTCACACGTACAGATACGACAAGTTACCTGTTTAATGGGAATCCAAATATTGTTCGTACCCGAAGTTTGTTTTCTGAGCCAGCACACCTAGGGTATTATCTTAATACGATTTTCTTTGCAAATATATTTTCAACTATCAAAAGAAACTACTGGGTCCTTGGGGCGCTAGTCATAGGGATTTTACTTACCTTGAGTTATAGTATGATTATTATTCTAATTGCTACGGGAATAACATACTTTTTATCACAACTAGTAAAAGGGGAATTCAAGTGGCAGCAGTGGTATGGTTTTGCATTTATTCCGTTCATTATCGGTATTGTTTATTTCTGGGAGTTTATTGATACAGCCATTATTCAAAGAACACTGGACATAATAACTGGAACAGATGGATCAGCCTATAATAGAATCTTTGAAAGCTGGATTTATCTAGAAAACGAGCGGATCATTTTTGGAAACGGCATTGCACATTCGCCTCCCATCACCAATATCTATGCCTATTTGCTGACTGATTTTGGATTAGTTGGATTGATTCCGTATGTCATATTCACTTTTTATCTGTTGTTTATGAATGTCAGTGTGTTTGTCATGTTCGTATTGATGAACAGTGCGAAAGGCGGGTATTTGAATCCTGCATTCTGGATGTTTCTTCTTTATGTTTTTGTATGTTACACCGTTTCATTCAAAAAAAGAAGAAGGCGTAATCAGATTCTGTGACTGCTGATTTGGTTATTGAAGATAAAAATAGTCTGATAGACACGCATACTTTAATTATTTGTGACAAATAGGTTTAACCCAATATTAACTCGTTGTTTTGTGGTAATATGATGCCTGATTGTTTCAGGTGAAATGATAATTAGATTTTTAGGACGGAGTCGGTTAGAGGATGGATAAGAAAAAAATTGCGGTAGTGTTTGGTACACGACCTGAAGCTATTAAAATGGCCCCTGTCATACTCGAATTGAATAAGCATCTGGATAGATTTCAGGTACTGGTCATTGTTACTGCTCAGCACCGTGAGATGCTGGACCAGGTTCTGAATGTATTTGATATTACACCTGATTATGACTTAGATATAATGAAAAAGAATCAGACGTTGTCAGATATTACGTCTGATGTATTAAAAGGAATAGAAGAAGTGTTTACAGCTGAAAAACCTGATTTGGTATTGGTGCACGGAGATACAACGACAAGTTTTTCAACTGCACTGGCTGCCTATTATCATCAGATTCCCATAGGCCATGTTGAGGCTGGACTGAGAACATACGACAAGTATTTCCCGTTTCCAGAAGAAGCTAATAGACAGTTGATCGATACATTAACTGACTTATTTTTTGTCCCGACGGAACTGACAAAAACAAACCTTCTAAATGAAGGAAAAGATGAGAATAAAATTATCGTGACAGGAAATACGGTTATCGATGCGATTCATTATACTAAGGAATCGCAAACAAAACATGCTGCTCTGGATTTGATAGCTCAAAACCCTAACCAGAAGTGGGTACTCCTCACCATGCACCGCAGAGAAAATCATGGAGAACCCATGAAAAATGTCTTCGAAGCAATTAGAGAGGTCACAAATACGCATGAGGATGTATCGGTTTTGATGCCCGTCCATTTAAGTCCTGCAGTTCAGTTGCTGGCAAAGGATATACTAGGTAAGCAGAGTCGTATTCATTTAGTAGAACCATTAGAAGTGGATGTTTTCCACCAGGTAATCAATCAGTCATACTTAATCTTGACAGATTCCGGTGGTCTTCAGGAAGAGGCGCCAGCACTTGATGTTCCTGTTCTTGTTCTCAGAAATAAAACAGAACGTCCGGAAGGTCTAAAAGCAGGCACACTTAAAGTTATCGGAACAAACAAAGAAGATGTAAAACTTGCAATGAACGAATTGCTTACCAATAAAGAGGTGTATCAGCACATGTCTAAAGCTGTAAATCCATATGGTGATGGATTAGCGAGTGGGCGTATAGTAAAAGAAATTTCTAACTACTTTGATAGTTGATCCTAGGAGGAAAGGGATGTTAAATCATTATTTAACACGTGTAAATGATCACGGCTCTAAATGGCAGGGAATCATTGCATCAAGTATCATCGTTCTGCTTAGTGTGGCTTTTGTACTAAGTGACTGGACATACAATTTCATTACCTTTTCAGAATACATCTTGTTTGTAGTTATGGCCATTTTGATTTTAACCTTAAATTTCCGTATATCCAGGAATCAGCTTACAGTGATTGGGACAGCGCTAGCTATACTAGTGGGGATGACCGTTGTTCATTATTTCGTCACGGAAGATTTTGTATTAAGAACGGCTTTGCTGGGCATCATGAAACTGATTTTTTACAGCCTGTCGATCACTGTCAGCATCAATTATATTCTCAAAAAGAACCTGAATTATTCTTTTTTAATTATTAATAATATCGCTGCATTTATCGTTATCTTACTAGGTGTATATATAACATTTGAACTGTACCGGGAGACAAGAATACCTCAGGAAATCTTCTGGCGATTTACGCGAAGAGATATCTACAGTTATTATTTTGAATCGAATCCAGCTATTATTCGCACACGAAGTATTTTTTCCGAACCTGCACATTTAGGGTTCTATCTGAACTCTCTAATAGCCGTTAATCTGTTTTCTGATTATAGAACCAAATTTATTGTAATCAGTTCGTTTATTCTGTCACTGGGAGTTTTAATTACATTTTCGTATAGTATGATTGCGATTCTTCTATTTATTGTAACGTTAAGGATCGGATTACTGATAATCAACAATAATTTCAAATGGTCAAACTGGTACTTAGTTATCCCAATTGTACTTGTTGCGCTGACGATTTATAACTGGGAAATAGTGCAGACAACGTTGATTCAAAGGACGCTGGCAGTATTTACCGGACAGGATACATCTGCCAGGATGAGACTGTTTGACAGCTGGCAGTATGTGTCACGGGACAATGTTTTACAAGGAAACGGGATCGGTCATACACCCGTAGTGACAAATATTTATGCGTATGCTGTATCTGATCTAGGACTGGTCGGCGTTGGACTAGTGCTTGCAGGAACTATTTGGATTATGAGTAAAAGCTGGACACTCGGACTCGTGTTTATCCTGTTTAACAGTGCAAAAGGCGGTTATCTTTCATCAGGTTACTGGCTGATGATTCTGGTGATCATCTTATACTCCTTAGCAAGTAATGAACACATTTTTTGTGACTACGACAATAAAAATAAACTACATTAATATAAAGGAGGAAATCATGGGAGTTTACTTTATTTTGCTCTTGTTAGTAATGGGTTTAGCTTTGACCGAACTTCTTCTAAACAAAAAATGGATTGGATGGGTAACCGGGTCTTTACTTGCCTTATTTGCAGGATTTAGATATTATGCTGGTTACGATTTCGTCTCTTATGGAGTATATTATGAACGAGCTGATTCTATACGAGTATTGTTTGATGGCTCGGTAAGATTAGAGTCGGGTTTTCTGTTTTTAAGTACTCTTTTTTCCTCTATTGGTTTAAATTACTATGCTTTCGTTTTATTCTTTTCTCTATTGAGTTTAGCAACATTATCTTTTTTTCTCTATAAATATGTTCCCTATCCGTCTATGGTCTTAGCTTATTATTATGCTCGTTTTTTCTTAGCGAGAGATATGGGTCAGGTCAGGGGAGCGTTTGCTGCAGTTATATTACTGTTCTCTATTCAATTTATTATAAAAAGGGAACCTATAAAATTTTTGATTATAGTATATCTTGCTTCATTATTTCATATCACAGCATATATTTTTGTAGTAGGATACATACTTAATATATTAATTGAAAAAGTTACCATTAAGAATAGTATTACACTTTTATCAATATCTACACTTGCAGGACTTATTGTACAAAATCCTGTATTGTATAGATGGGCAATACCTTCTGAGTATTTTGCTTATTTTACCAGTCCTAGCCATGCAAGTGGACCTTGGCTACGGTATCCGATATTGTGGATGCAATTATTGTTGCTCTTTGCAATGATAGTGTTTTTTAAGAAAGTAAATTTAGATGATGACAAGTGGATTAAAGTGATGATGAAGTTATACTTAATTTCACCTTTAGTATTGTTGGCTTCAGGACAGCTTGAAACAGTAGGAGGTAGAATAAGCACTTTGTTTGCTACTATTGAAGTGCTATTAATTCCTTATTTTTTCATGTCTTTATCAAGATACAAAATTCTTAATATTATATGTTATATTGCATTTACCTTAGTAGTATTTGCTTTGATTTTTGTCATATCGGGTATGTATCTCAGGTATGTACCTTATCAAACAATTTTTCAATCACTTTTTATATAGAATGACTTATGGTACACTTTTTAAGATTTAAAAGAAGAATGGGGGACTTACCTTGAACAAATCAGGTGGGTTTGATAGAACGAAGAAAATCATTAGTGGATTAATAGATATAGTTATCTATCATTATGCAATTTATTTATCATTTTGGTTAAGATACGATGGGATGATCCCGTTTTTTAACTATTATGCGTATGAAGAGGCACGCTTGTACATCATGCTGGCATTTGCACTGTTTAACGTTTTATTTGGTATGTACATTTTGTATAACAAATCGCGGATCGATTTTGTTTATCTGACGGTACTTGTGCAGTTTATTATGACACTGGCTATTATGGTGTTTACGTTTTACGGCAGATGGTTCACATTCCCGCGCTCAGTAATCGGTATCAGTTTCATCATAAGTACAATCATGCTGCTGATCTGGCGGTTTATTGTATTTAATATATATGAAAAAGTGGATGGAACAAAAAAAGTAATGGTAGTAGGAAGCATTGAAGCATGTAAAAAAGCTATATTTAACTTCGGAAATGCAAAAAATAACCGTCACACCATTACGCTTGCTGTTACGGATAACTTTTATGAAAACATAAAGAACAACATGAATAAGGTTGATATTGTTTACCTGTCCGAGGATTTAAAAGACAAGCTGAAAATCTATGACATGATGATTCGTAAAGATAAAAAAATATTTTTACAGACCAGCTTTGAGAATATGGTCATGGTCAATCCGAATATAATGAATATTGAAGACGAAAGTCTAATTGAAGTCTCTAATTTTCGAATTTCACCAGAAAATGACCTGATCAAACGCTTGATTGATTTTATCGTGGCCTTGCTGATGATCATAGTAACTTCACCGATTATGATTATTACAGCTATTTTAGTTAAACTAACGTCAAAAGGGCCTGTCTTTTATAAACAGATCCGCATAACGAAAAACCAGAAAGAATTCAACATTCTCAAGTTCCGAACAATGGGTGCAACGGCCGAAAAAGATTCTGGTCCAGTCCTTGCATCATCAAACGATGCAAGAGTGACACCAATAGGGAAACACCTTAGATCTTTAAGAATCGACGAGCTTCCTCAGCTAATCAATGTACTGCTTGGAGATATGGCACTCGTTGGTCCAAGACCGGAAAGACCATTTTTCGTTGATCAGTTTAAAGAATTGAACCCCTATTATTACCTGAGACATAATGTTCGAGCAGGAATAACGGGATATGCTCAAGTTTATGGGAAGTATGCAACTGATTTTAACAGCAAGCTGAATTTCGATCTCTTATACATCAAAAAATACTCAATGATTCTTGATGTGAAAATCATGGTTCAAACGATTAAAATCTTGTTTGATAAAGTATCATCAAAAGGTGTGGATGAAGAAATGGATATTAAAATCACACCCATTCCTGAAACAATTACTATTTTAGATTAAAGAGAGGATCAACGCTATGACTCGCCCCTTTTTTAGTATCGTCATGCCTGCTTATAATTGTGAAAGAACTATAGGAAAGACTATTGAAAGCCTGCAGTCTCAAGAGTGGACTGATTTTGAGTGTATCATTGTGAATGATGGCTCTTCTGATAATACGCAGGAGGTTATCGATTCATACGCTCATAAAGACTCTCGCATTAGAACAGTCAAAAAAGAAAACGGTGGCCCAGGAAGCGCCAGAAATAAAGGTATAGAGAAGGCGAAAGGGGTCTATTTGTACCTAATGGATTCAGATGATGCTCTGCCTGAAAAAACATTGAAGACCTATGCAGCTAATTTAACTGAACATGATCCTGACTTGATCGTATCATCCTATCAGTTACATGTAATGGATGGGGATGACCTTGTTGACAAGCGGACGGTTCAGGTAAAAGACCAGTGGTTGAGTTCAAATGACCAGTTTCTAGAAAAACTGCATGACTTACTGGAGAAGCAGCTCATGTATGTCATCTGGAACAAAGTATATAAGCTGAGCATTGTTAAGGAAAACAATATTACCTTTCCCAACTACAGCAGCTGTGAGGACCGGCTGTTTAATTTACAGTACTTCCATCATGTCGAGTCATGCCAGGTCTTATCAGATGTTTTGTATCATTACACATTCGACGGACGCAATAGTTTGACCAACAGGTTTTTACCGAATAAATTTGAAACGTTCGAGGAATTTTATAGAACACTACTGAATCTGACGAATAAACACGAAGACATCTCAAGTGCGCTGTTCTTAAAAGGAACAATGTCATGTATCATTCCCTTTCACAGCGAGGAGTATCCTTATTCTTTTAATGAAAAAAGAAAGAACATCAAACGAATTCTCAGACACCCTTCAGTAGTGAAAGCAGCTCAGATGAGTGCGACAAATTCGCTGATGCGTAAAGTCATGGCAGGCTTATTCAAATCTAAATCGGTCAGCCTGAACTTTGTTGTATCTTACATGATGTTCCACGTGAGCCACTTGTCACCAAAACTGATCGAAAAATTGAAAGGCAATTTTTAAAAAAGGAGAATCGCAGTGAGCCAACCAATTAGAGTACTTCATTTTCAAGGACGAATGGGTAAAGGCGGGGCAGAAACATTTATGATGAACACCTATCGTAATATAGACCGCTCTAAGATCCAGTTTGATTTCCTCATTTACAATGATTTCAAAGATGTCACGCCATACAATGCCGAAATCCAGAAGTTGGGAGGGCGGATCTTTTCTGTTCCGAATCCTAAAAAACACCCACTAAGTTACATCATAGCGGTAAAGAAGCTTCTTAAAGACCATCAGTTTGACAGTGTCCATAATGAAGTGTTTTTTGGCGGTGGACTTAATTTATGGTTAGCGTATAAAGCAGGAATCAAACAGCGCATTGCACATAGTCATGCCACCACCGATGGAAAAGATTCTCTTTTACTTAAGGCAGCACGTAAAGGGTTAGATAAATGGCTGTTTAAATATGCGACTGACTTTCTTGCTTGTTCAACCGAGGCAGGGATCGGGCTTTTTGGAGAAAACCATCCATTCGTATTTGTTCCTAATGGGATCGATCTGGAAAAATACCAGTCTGGTGAAGAATCGAAAGAAGAAAGCAGACAGAAATTAGGCGTGTCTAAGAATGCTTTTGTCATAGGGAACATCGGACGATTTGAGAAGCAGAAAAATCATTCGGTACTGATCGATATCTTCAAAGAGCTTTCTGAGGTGCAGCCTGATAGTCTATTGATGCTCATAGGGGAAGGGGCCTTGGAAGATGAGGTGAAAGATAAAGTCGAACGACTGAATCTTGCCGATAAGGTCCTGTTTATGGGGGTCAGAGATGACATTCCTCGTATTTTGAATGCCATTGATGCTATGGTCATGCCTTCCCTGTACGAAGGTTTACCTATTTCAGCAGTCGAAGCTCAGGCCTCTGGCGTGAAGCTGGTATTATCTACCGAGGTATCAAAAGAAACGGTATTATCTGATAATGTATCATTTGTATCTTTAGAAGAATCCCCTAGTGAATGGGTAAATGTCATCACGCGCAGACCGCTGGATAATCATCCATTACCTGAAATGGCTAAATTCGACAAGAAATATACTGCAGACCTGATGCAGAGTATTTATTTAAGTGAGGGAGAAAATAAGTGAAAAATATTCCAACTAAAGAAGAATTGATCGGTTATATAAAATCAGATAAAAAAACGATCGGACAAACAGTTGCTGTGTTTATCATTCTGTTTATTCTCCTGCTTGCTTACAGCCTGTATTCAAACTTTACTGATATGAGAGAAGAGGAAGAATTGTTCTTATCTCAGGAAGAAATCGTTGAGATACTTGACCGAGAGCCGGAAGAAGTATCAGCTGCTGATATTCGTAACATTGAAGAAGCGCTTGAACAGGAACGCTACTCATTTGGAGTACTGATCGAAAGAGATGATCAGACGTTTTACAATTATCCGGCATTGATCACTGAGTTTTTGATCAGTGAAGAAGTGGTTGCGTTCGTAGAAGAGCGTGTCGGTACTGAAATCTTACCTTCGGCAGAATTGGCGGTTGAAGTTTCCGAAGATTCCAGCACTCGTATACTTGAAGTAGTCATCGGAACTGCCGATGAGGATGACAACCGTATCATCTCCCAGGCTTATTATGAAGCGATTCAAGAAGAGGGTCTGATCGCACCGTTGGATGACAAAACTATTTATATGATGGACGATGAATCATTCCTGATCGAAGAAGAGACATGGGTCGACCTAGTAATGGCACAGATTCAGTTCATCACGCCCGCAAGAGCAGCTGTCGGATTTATTATCATGACGGGGTTAGGTCTAATTGCTGGAGTGGTACTGGTACTGGTGAAGACGATGCTCAGAAAAGAGATACCTTTCATGTACGAGCTGAAAGTGGAAGAATCTGATAAGGTGCTTTATTATAACCAGATTCGAGACGTTGAACCTGTAGAAAGATATTCTAAATTAATTCATGCTGTCATGAGTTTTCCCGAAAAGAAAAAGCTCGTATTAGCACAGTATGATTTAAATCAGCAATTTATATTATTACTTGAAGAGAAAATCAATGAACGAGATGAATCGAGTATTGTTCTTTTAAATGATGTGGAAGAGACTCCGGTAAATTTGAATATTGATGAGGTAATCATTTTAATTGAACAGAATAAAACAACTAAAAACTGGTATAGAAACCAACGTATTCAACTGGAACGACTGGGCAGTGTAGTGACTATATTAACATATTAATGAGGAATTTCAGAATATATTACTATAAGAGACTGGGTAAAACCAGTCTCTTTTTAGTACATGTTTAATTAGAATTATATCAAATTGTTACAGAACTTTGAAATATAAGAAAATTAAAATTAATCTTTATTAGAAAACTGATAATTATAATGAATATTTATGATATAATTTTTTTGTTGTTAAAATAATAGGTAAAAGTTTTAAAGGAGGAAAAAATGAATAAAAAGAAATTGTTTAGTGTGGTTTCCACAGGTATTCTAGCATTTTCATCCGGAGCACCTTCTGTGTTAGCAGGAGCACCATTCGTACTTGATTTGCTTCAGAATGACAATGAACTGGAATTTACTGCTGAGGATGGCCGAGTACTGACAGATATTGTTGAAGTCACCGATAAGGATATCAGAGACCTCTTATCAGGCATTTATATAAGTCAGAATGAAGAGGGGACAGTCAATTTAGTAGGGAACAGTCGTACATATAAACTGATTGTTTCATTAAATGATGAAACAGTGACAGTCGATGAACAAGAAGATTTCAACTTAGTGATTACGTTGAATGAAGATACTCAAAATGAAGAGCTCTCAATCAAAATTATATCTGCTGATGAATCAGTAGTAGAGATTTTACTCCCACTTGATGAGCTGACAAATAAAGCTGACGTTTCTGATACATATGAGACTGATCCTTCTGAAACAGACAGCGAAGAAATGGCTGAAGATTCAGAAATAGAGGAAACTGAAGCTGATTCAATAGATGAAGTTGTAGAAACTGAAGAAACGGTAGAAGAAATCGGAACAGTAGAAGCTGAGCCCGAAGCAGTTGAAACTGTAGAAGAAACTATCGAAGATGAAGAACCTGAAATAATTGAAATTGAAAAAGAGAAAGAAGTAATAGGGTCTGATTCAACTAATCTTGAAGAAGAAACCGATGTAGATGAACCTTCAGTTTCATTAGAGCGCTCATCTGAGGTAGAATCTTTACTTCACGGAGAGGAAGAAGTAGCACCTGTATTCCAGACATTCAATTTTATGACATTTTCATCAACGACGCGTACGCACAGTGATGGATTGTATACAGTAAGATCTGGTGATACTTTTGGGGCTATTGCCACGTCATTCAGCTTAAGCCAGGCTCAGTTGAGAGAATGGAACGGACATGTCTCTAACATTAATTCGTTAGCAGTAGGGACTCAGCTTGCAGTAACAAGGCGTGGAGTTGAACGTCTGCTATCACCTGCCGATCAGGAGAGACTTTACAAAGGTGGAGCAACACCTGTATTTACAACAAGACAGGGATTCATTGATGAAATTGCACCAAGAGCCATTGCAATAGCTAACCAGGAAGGTCAAGAAGGATTATGGCCTTCACTTATGATAGCACAGGCAGCTCATGAAAGTGCTTATGGAATGAGTTCGTTGTCTGCTCCTCCGTATCATAACTTAAGTGGAATCAAAGGAACACACAACGGAAACTCTACACTAATGTGGACTTGGGAAGTATATAATGGTGTAAGAGTTAATGTACTGGCAGGATTTAGACAATACCCTTCTTATGACGCATCACTGCAAGACTATGCTAACTTGATGAGAAGAGGACTTTCATGGGACCGAAATTACTATTCAGGTACTTGGAGATCAAAAACCAATTCTGTATGGGATGTATTAAATAATCAAGGGTTGAGAGGATATGCAACAGATCCAGCATACTATACTAAAATAAGAGAAACCATAAATGCATATAATCTAACTCAATATGATAATGTATATTCTGCTGAACCTAAAGTAGAACAAAACATTACTAATTCATTTTCTGTTTCATATGAGGGTGTATTAGGAAGTGGTTATACCATAGATACACACCCATGGGGGACTACTGGATTCCAAAGACTTGGAAGTACTGCCAGCTACCATGGTAGAACTGTAGAAGTCGTTAAAGAAGCTCAAGGCGGGTCTTATATTCTAGTGAAATTGGGTAATGAATTATTAGGTTGGGTTGACAGTAGAGCACTTACTAGAGCCAACGCAGAAAGAATAGCTAATGGAATTAGTGCTAACTATTTTACTACTATAAACGGGAATAACTTACCTGTTTTAAACCGTCCATCTGGAACCAGCGGATCTGTTAAAATAGGTGAAGCTAATAGCTATGCTGGAATTGAAATCAAAGTAGTTCAAGAAAGTTCAGACAGAAGATTTGTATTATTAGAGAGAAATAACCAGTTAATCGGATGGGTTCAATCGACTAGCGTTAGATCTCCAGAAGTACAGATATCATCTTCAACTAGTCATTCATATAAAGCAAAAGTTGTGAGATCTGGGTATTCTATAGACACTCTTCCTTGGGGGAGAACTGGTTTTCAGAGAATAAGTAGAACCAACAACTTTGTAGGGCAAGAAGCTACTGTTATACGTGAAACAAACAACGGGAATTATGTTTTACTTAATATAAATGGAAGAATAACTGGTTGGACAGATAAACGGGCCATTGAAAGAATCACTAACGTAAAGCCTGTATCTTCAAGTGTTAGAGTCGATTACTCTGCGAAAATAATAAACTCCGGCTTTTCAATCGACTCTTTACCCTGGGGGATGAACGGCTTCCAGAGAATCAATACATCTACTAATTTTAGAGGTGTTACAGTCAGTATAACTCATCAGCATGGGTCTTATGTGTTAGCCACTATTAATGGGTCGCCATTAGGATGGATAGATCGTAAAGCTTTAGACAATGTTCCAAGGGTTCAAACAAATGTTAGTGGTAGTAATGTTAATTATTCAGCAGTTATAAATGGCGGATTTAGCATTGATACTCTTCCATGGGGTGTTAACGGTTTTCAAAGGATATCAAGAACATCTTTATACGCAAATCAAACCGTTAGAGCAATAAAGCATTCTGGAGGATATGCTTTAATTGAAATGAATGGTAATTCTTTAGGATGGGTAGATAGAAGGGCTTTACAAAGATAATTAAATAAAATAGAATTGGATGGAGTATTATAGCTCCATCCAATTTTTATTAGGAGGATTTTATGAATAACAATTTAACTATCTCAGTAGTGATTCCAACTACTGATAGGATAGATTTTCTTACGAGAGCCGTTTCAAGTGTATTAAATCAAGAACTACAAGCATTCGAATTAGTAGTAGTGATTGACGGAAAGTCCTCAGATTCAGTATCATATCTAAGAGAAATAAAGAAGAACAGTAAAGTCATAGTAAAATACTTTGAAACGAATAATAAAGTTGGTGGAAGTGAAGCTAGGAACATAGGAGTTAAAATGTCTAGTGGTGATTTAGTTGCTTTAATGGATGATGATGATGAATGGTTCAAAACTAAACTAAAATCGCAATATGACCTTATTATTAAAAACAATATAAATAGCGATAGACCATTTTTATGTTTTACGTCTTTACTAACTTATAATAGTATTGAGGATAAAAAATTAAAGAAATTACCTAATACTAATTACAGTGACTTTGGGAAGTTTAGATTAATTGACTATCTATTTGAAACTGATGGTTTGAAGAACATTGGCTTCATACAATCGTCTACTATTCTGGTTCCTAGATGGCTGATTAAAAAGACTCCTTTTACAAAGGGATTGCCGAAACATCAAGACTGGGATTGGCTTCTAAAAATTGATAAAGAATATAATTTGTCCATAATACAAGTTGAAAGTGTGCAAATAATATATCACTCTGATGTTCCCAAAAAAACTAGAGTAGGATATCAATCTAAATGGAGTGCAACAAAAAACTTTTACATTAAATGGTCCGATTCTTTTTCAGAAAACGGGAGGTATAGTTTCATCTTAAATTATTTGGTTTTAGGATTATCCCAACTGGATTCCATTGATAAAAAGGAAAGAATGAGATTATGTTTAAAACTGTTAAACGGTTTACCAAAATGTGTTATGATTAGTCCTTACAGTCTTAAAACGATGATTTATATAATAAAAGACATGATGTGATATATATCGTCATGTAAATTAAACTAACTAGAAAAAGGGTGGTTAACGTGAAAGGAATAATACTAGCGGGTGGAAAAGGGACAAGACTATATCCAATAACTGAGGCAGTATCAAAGCAGCTTTTACCTATATATGATAAACCATTAATCTACTATCCTCTTTCCGTGCTAATGCTGGCTAATATAAAAGAAATATTAATAATTTCAACACCTGAAGACACACCAATATTTCAGAAGCTATTAGGTAATGGGGCTTCATTAGGTTTAGAAATTGAATATAAAATCCAAGAAGAACCAAAGGGCTTAGCCGAGGCGTTTATTTTGGGTGAAGATTTTATAGGAGATGAAAATGTCTGTCTGATTTTAGGAGATAATGTTTTTTATGGACAGAGTTTAACTAAAGTACTTAACAAAGCAAAAGAAGTCAAAGAAGGCGCAGTTATATTTGGGTACCCAGTTAAAGATGCTTCATCCTTCGGTGTAGTTGAGTTTGATCAGAATAATAAAGTAGTATCTATTGAAGAGAAACCTGAAGATCCTAAATCAAATTATGCTGTCCCTGGATTATATTTTTACGATAATCGAGTAGTTGAAATAGCCAAAAATGTTAAACCCTCTGAAAGAGGAGAACTTGAAATTACTAGTATTAATAATGAATATCTCAGAGAAGGCCAGTTAAATGTAGTTTTGCTTGGAAGAGGAATGGCATGGCTGGATACTGGCACTCCTGAAGGAATGCTAAAAGCGTCTGAGTTTGTCGAAGCAGTTCAATCTCGTCAAGGATTTTATATTGCATGTTTAGAAGAAATTGCGTGGAGAAGAGATTTCATCTCCTCCGCTCAACTTAAATCAATTGGAGAAAAGTACAAAAAGACTAATTATGGACAATATCTTTTGTCATTAATCAATTAAAAATTTTATCGGAGATGAAACGAAATGAGTAATATTTTAGTTACCGGCGGTGCTGGTTTTATTGGAAGTAATTTTTTGAACTACATGGTAAAAAAGTACCCTGAAAACAATTTTTATAATTTGGATAAATTAACTTACGCAGGGAATTTAGAAAATCTATCATTAATTGAAAATGAAACGAACTATACATTCATTAAAGGTGACATACAGGACAACAAGCTAGTTAAATCAATATTTGATAAATATGATATTACAACAGTAATCAATTTTGCTGCTGAATCTCATGTAGATAGAAGCATAGAGAATCCTGATATCTTTTTAAAAACAAATATTTTAGGAACTCAGGTACTTCTGGAAGCTGCTAAAAATAAATGGGAATTAAATTCTTCAGATAAATATGATACAGCCTATAAGAATAATGTAAAATTTATTCAAGTATCAACAGACGAAGTATATGGCACTTTAGGAAGTGACGGCATGTTTACTGAAGCAACACCGTTAAATCCTAATAGCCCATACTCAGTATCAAAGGCTAGTGCAGATCTGTTAGTAAGAGCTTATAATGAAACTTATAAGCTGCCGATTAACATTACCCGTTGTAGTAATAATTACGGGCCGCATCAGTTTCCTGAGAAGTTGATTCCTCTCATGATCAATAATGCTCTTGAAGGAAAGAAACTTCCTGTTTATGGAGATGGTCAGCAGATTAGAGATTGGTTACATGTTAAGGACCACTGTACAGCTATTGATAAAGTGTACAATGAAGGTATAAGTGGTGAAGTTTACAATATAGGCGGGAACAATGAAAAAGCTAACATAGATATTGTAAAATTGATTTTGAAAAAATTAGGAAAATCATCTGATCAGATTGAATTTGTAACGGACCGGTTGGGTCACGACAGAAGATATGCGATAGACAATTCTAAGATAACTTCCGATCTTAAATGGGAACCATCTTACGTATTTGAAACTGGATTAGAAGAAACCATACAATGGTACTTAAACAATCAGAATTGGACAAAACATATAGTAACTGGTGATTATATGAATTACTATAAAGCGATGTACAACAATCGTTAATAACAAATCTATCTACTTATTAAAGTCATCTAGTGATCTTCTGCTGTTTTTGATGAGAGAAACGCTAGTTGACTTTAATCTGTTTTGTCTATAATTATTTTAATATTGAAACCATTTAGTTTAGTATAGAAAGAATAGAGGATCATTATGAAAGACTCAAGTAGTTTAAAAGAAAAAACGGTTAATAGCATGTTATGGAGTTTTTTCGGTAGTACTGGAATACAGGTTGTTTCATTAATAGTTCAAATAATCGTAGCGAGATTACTGACACCTGAAATATTTGGTATAATAGGTATGGTAACTATATTTATTTCTATTTCAGAAACTTTTATAGACAGTGGATTTACTAAAGGTCTAATAAGACAAAAAGAATCTACCCAGGAAGATTACTCTACCGTATTTATATTTAACTTAATTGCATCTGTAGTATTGTATTTTATTTTATTTTTCAGTGCAGGTTTAATAAGTGAATTCTTCAGAGAACCAATGCTTATACCTATTGTTAGGGTATTAGGTGTTGTCCTAATAATTAATGCGTTTGGATTAATACAACGAACAATTTTAATAAAAAAAATAGAATTTAAAGTTCAAGCCAAAATTGAAACGATTTCGTCTTTAATTTCCGGATTTATAACTGTTGTACTCGCTTATATGGGGTTTGGTGTATGGAGTCTTGTAGCAAGACAAATTATTATGCAACTTTCTCAGGCTATATTATTTTCCTTATCTAACAGATGGAAGCCATCTTTAGTTTTTAGCTGGAATTCTTTTCATAATTTATTTAGTTTTGGTTCGAAATTACTTATATCCAGTATATTCACCAACATATATGATAACTTGTATTCATTAATAATAGGTAGAGTCTTTCTAACTTCTGATTTGGGTCTATATACTAAAGCAAAGAGCTTGAAAGATACAGCAGCAAAAACTATATCTCTTTCGGTTCAAAAAGTAAGTTATCCAGTTTTAAGCAATTTGCAGGATGACAGTGATCAGTTAAAAAGAGGGTTCAAAAAAATAATTAAAAATGCAGTTTATATTACTTTTCCAATTATGTTAGGATTAGCTGCTGTTGCCCCGAGACTATTGATTTTATTATTAGGAAATGACTGGGCTGACGTTATTCCCTATTTCCAAATTTTGACATTAAGCGGGATGCTATACCCGCTTCATTCCATTAATCTTAATATACTGCAGGTTAAGGGACGCTCAGATTTATATTTAAAAGTAAACATTTATAAAAAGGTCGTAGGACTTAGTCTTATAGTACTAGTATTTGTGTTTGATCTAGGAATAATCGGATTATTGTGGTCTATTGTAGTCTCTTCTTACGGAGCGTTTTTTATAAATGCACTGTATTCAAATCGATTACTGAATTACCCATTCAAAGAGCAATTTTCAGATATCAAAGTATACTATCTAATTTCAATATTGATGTTTATTGCTGTATATTTAACAGGCCTGTTAATGATTAATCCGTATATAGTTATTGTATTGGAAGTTATTGTGGGAATAAGTTCATATATAATATTAAGCATAATATTTAAAGTAGAAGAGCTAAATACTATAACTGAAATAATTACTATGGTAATAAATAGAATCAAAAGAAAAAAGCACGTGAATAATTAGTTTCAAATGGAAGGGTAATTACATTGACAAACGTTCATATATTTAAAGGGGATGAAGAAAAATTTTATCGTCCTTATATATCATTCATCAACACCTATTTTAATAAAGAAAATCATGAATTTATAATAGTCGGATCTAATACTAATCAAGCTGAATTTATACAGTTAAATTCAAATGTTGAATTTTTTCCCAAAAATGTAAAAGGTTTTTTTAAGATATCTAAAAAAATGGCTAATTCTTCTAAAGTTATCATACACGGACTGTTAATGTCACAAATTACTTTTTTACTTTTTTTAAAACCATTTACTATGAAAAAGGTCTTTTGGATAGTATGGGGAGCGGATTTATACTTTTATCAGTCTAAAAAAAATGATTTTAAACACAATATTAATGAGTTTTTTAGAAAAATAGTTATTAAAAGAATTCCATTTATTGCTACTCTTGTAAAAGATGATTATTATTTAGCTGAAAAATGGTATAACGTCAATGCGGTTCATCTTAAAGCAATATACATTAGTGATGAACGGACACAATATATAAGAGAAGTGTTAGAGAATAGAAAAACAACTAAAAATGGTACTTTAAGAATCCTTATTGGGAATAATGCTACACCATCTAATAACCATTTGGAAGTTTTTGAATATCTAAAAAAATATAGTAATCGCGATATTGAAATCATTTGTCCTTTATCGTATGGTGATAATGAATACGCAAAATTAATAGAAAATAAAGGTAAGGAAATGTTTGGCAGTAAATTCTCTGCTTTAGTTGAGTTAGTTCCGATGAGAGAGTATATCCATTTTTTAGATACAATCGATATTGGCGTTTTCAATAACGACAGACAGCAAGGACTTGGTAATATATTTTCTTTATTATACCTTGGAAAAAAAGTATTTCTCCGGCCTAGTACAACTATGTGGAATGAAATACGAAATGAAATGGGTATCGAAGTTTTCAGTATAGAAGAAATTAATAATAACAGTTTTACTGATTTTTCTGATATCAATAAAGAAACTATTGAGAAAAACTTTTCAATCACACAAAAAAGATATGATCCCAATGAAATTATTGATATATGGTCAAAAATATTTAATCATCCGCTAAAATGATTAAATTTATAGTAAAGTTTAATAGTTAAGTATAAAAGGGATGAATGCTATGAATAGGATAGAATTAATAGGAGCGCCAGCAATCGGCAAATCTACATTACTGAATAATATGATAAATGAACGAGTAACTTCTGAATGGAAGACGGTTGACGAAAAGAAAGAAGATGTTGTTTCTGATAAAAAAAACCTAAATAGTAGTAGTTTGGCTTCCCTAATATCTTTTTACACATTGAAATTTAGAATTTTTAATAATAAAAAAAATGTATTCATTAATTATTTGTTTAATACTTATGAGAATGATGCAGTGGATAGATACGGTAATGAGTATCATGAAATTATGGCTTGTAAGATTAATGAATTAAAAAGTGAGCAATTTGCTAATGCATTCGTTGATGCAAAACTGATTAAATTTTATTACAAAATACTTGTTGAAGATATTTTGATAATGAAACTGCTAAATATAAATGATTATATAGTATATGATGAAGGTATCATTCATAATTTAGGTACCGTTGCCAAAGCACTTGACTTTAAAAATTTGTTGAGCAAATTAGACAAAATGACAGTTAACAGTGTGTTGCCAAAAGCAGTCATCCATTGTGAATTATCTTTATCTGATTATTACGAGAGAAGACTTAATAGAATCAAAAATGAGAAGTCTACGTCGATTGATCGTTATATGGACGAAGGTGAATTATACAAAGAGTGCGAAAAATCATTAAAGCGATCAAATGATAAAGTTAATACACTGATTGAACTAGGGGTTCCAGTATTAGTTTTAAAAATGGATGAAAATATAAAGGATAATGCCATTAAAGCAAATGATTTTTTATCAAGTATAATATTCTGAAACATAATATAAACATACAGGTTTGATTGGAAAGGAATTTATTTAATGAAGAAACTACTTTTACTGGGAGGCTCTCCCCATCAGTTACCAGCTATTGAATATGCTAAAAATAAAGGAATATATACTATTCTCTGTGATTATCTCACTGACAACCCTGGACAGTATATAGCGGACAAATTTTATCTTACAAGTACCACAGACAAAAACGCAATATTAGAAGTGGGAAGGAAAGAAAGTATTGATGGGATAATTTCATATGCATCTGATCCAGCAGCACCAACTGCTGCTTTCGTAGCTGAAAAGTTAGGTCTTGCATCTAATCCATTAAAATCTGTAGAAATACTCGCCTATAAAGACAGATTTAGAGAATATTTGCTGAATAATGGATTTTTCTCTCCTAAAGCAAAAAGTTTTACTGATAAATACATTGCTAAAAATCAGATCGGAGATTTTTTATTCCCGATTTTAATTAAACCTATTGATTCGTCAGGGAGCAAAGGGATTACTAAAATCTATAGTATGACTGATTTTGATACTGCCTTCGATAATGCAATAAAAACGAGTAGAGACAAAGTAGTGATTGTTGAAGAGTTTGTTGAGCAAGAGCATCCATATATGGTCGGGGGAGATATTTATGTGGATAATGGTAAAGTTGTGTATTGGGGCTTGCTCAATTGTCACAGAAACTACAGTGTAAATGCATTAATACCAATTGGGAAAAGTTACCCCCTTTTAATAGAAGATGAAAAAACGGATAGAATAAAAACCACTGTACAGCGATTAATTTCAGAACTCAATATAAAGTTTGGTGGGTTTAACTTGGAATGTATCGTAGATAAAAATAATAATGTTTTTTTGATTGAACTGGGCCCTCGAAACGGAGGTAACTATATTCCTGAATTCCTTAAAGAAATCAACAAGGTAGACATGATAGCTGCTACGGTGGAGCATGCTTTAGGATTTGATTATGAAATTATCCCTCGTGATAACAAGGGTTTTTATTCGTCATTTAATATTCACAGTGAAGAGAATGGGTATTTGAAAGAAATCACAATAGAACAAACAGTTGAACAGCGGCTCTTCTTTAAGAATGTAACTAAAAAGAAGAATGATTATATAGAATATTTTGATGGAGCTAATAAATCTCTAGGAACCTTATTTATGAAACACAAGAATCATGCCCAACTTATGGAAACTATGACTCCTCCATTTAACTGGATAAATATATCTCTTAAGAAACAAAATGAATAATCAGAATTGCAAAGCAGCTAAATACTTTGTGAAAGATTGGAGCTTATACCATGAAAAAAATTCAAGTAACAGAATCAACTTTACCTACGTATGAAGATTATATTGAAGAAATTAAAGATTTATGGAACAGCAAGTGGCTTACCAATATGGGAAGCAAACACAGTTCACTTGAAGTGAAGCTAGAGGAATACTTAAATGTAAAGAACGTTAACCTTTTTACGAATGGACACTTAGCATTAGAATCGGTTTTAGATTCCTTAGATTTGCAAGGAGAAGTCATAACAACTCCTTTCACATTTTCATCGACAACTCATGCAATAGTTAGAAATGGATTGACTCCTGTGTTTTGTGATATAAAGGAAAGTGACTATACAATAGATGAAACAAAAATTGAAGCACTGATTACTGATAAAACATCAGCTATTGTTCCTGTACATGTATATGGGAATATTTGTAATGTAGAAGAAATTGAACGAATTGCTGATAGATATAACCTTAAAGTCATTTACGATGCTGCTCATGCTTTTGGAATTACCTTTAAGGGTATAGGAATAGGGAATTATGGGGATGCATCGATGTTTAGCTTTCATGCAACCAAAGTGTATAATACTATTGAAGGTGGTGCAGTCACTTTTCAAGACTCCATGTTAAATGAAAAACTAAATAGTCTTAAAAATTTTGGTATGGGATCCGATGGTGAAATAGAGTTAGTAGGTTCTAATGCTAAAATGAACGAATTTCAAGCTGCAATGGGAATTTGTAATTTAAAAGATATAGAACTTAGAATTGAAGAGAGAGAAAAAATTGTAGAACAATACAATAAGTTGTTAGAAGGTACACCTGGTATTAAAATTAATCAATCCCAGGACCATGTGAAAAATAATTACTCATATTATCCGGTAGTGTTTGATCAATACAAAAAGACTAGGGACGAAGTACTAGAAGAATTAGCAGAAGAAAACATATATGCTAGAAAGTATTTTTATCCACTCACTTCAGATTTTAAAGTATACAGAAATGAATACAAAGGGCATACACCTATCGCGCGTTCAATTGCTTCTAAAGTATTAACGCTGCCTCTGCATCCTTTTCTGACACAAGAAGACATCAACACTATCTGCAGTATAATTTTGAAGTGATATTTTTAAATTAGGTTGAGTATACGTTCTTGAGCTGGGCGGGTTAAGTTTATAGGAGCATCAACCCTCAATAATGTATTCTATTAAGGTTATACAGTTTGAAGTTGATATAAGTTTAGTGAAATTAGAACTATCATATATATTATATGGTGAGAGTTCAGAAAGTAGGATCAATATGACAGAAATAGGTGGGTACTTTCAATTAGATTTATTGCCCAATAATCCTTATCATGTTAAAGCTTTAAAACTAAACACGGCTAGAAATGCATTGATATATTTAGTCAAAGCGAAAAAAATAAAAAAACTTTTTTTGCCATATTTTTTGTGCAATTCTGTATCAGATATGTTAGATAGGAATGGTGTAAAGTATGAATATTATAATATTGGTAAAGACTTTAAACCATTGTTTAAAAAAGAATTAGAGGAAGGCTCTTATCTCTATATAGTTAATTACTATGGGCAAATTTCCGATAACGAAATTATATGTATGAAAAATAAATATGCTAATATCATTCTAGACAATACTCATGCTTTTTATAATAAGCCTGTACATGATATAGATACTTTGTATTCATGCAGAAAGTTTTTTGGAGTGCCAGATGGGGCTTATCTGTATACGTCATCGAGTCTGGAGGAAACACTAGAAGTTGATAAATCTTTTGATCGTATGTCTCATATTTTAGGTCGCTTTGAAGGCAGAGCGACAGATTTTTACAACGAGTTTAAAAAGAATGACGAAAAATTTAAAACACTCGAATTAAGACAAATGTCAGCTCTGACAAGCAACTTATTAGGAGCAATAGATTATGATAATGTTAGTAGTATTCGTAATGAAAATTACGAGTATTTAAATACCCATCTTAATGAAATTAATCCTTTAAAACTAATTAAACCATTGGTTCCATTCAGTTACCCACTCCTCGTTAAAGATGGATTGACTATAAAAAAAAGACTGACGGAAAAAAACATATTCATACCAACGTTATGGCCTAATGTAATTGACAATGTTCCAGAGCGGACTATTGAATATGATTACTCTGCTAACATATTACCTATACCATGTGATCAAAGATATACAACTATTCACATGAAAACAATAATTGAAGCATTGAAAGAATTATTATAAGGAGGCATAAGATGACTAACAATCTTTATTTTAGAGCTTTTGAATATGATGATTTAAATTTTTTAAACCATTTGAGAAATGATCCTGAAACATTTGAATACACTTGTGGAAACAAATTTTATATTTCTTCAGAATGGGATAAAAAATGGATTGAAGATAAGATAAATAATAATCATAATCAATTATTTTTAATGGTTTGTAGAAGTGAAGATGATAGACCAATTGGCTACATTGGGATAACCAATATAGATTTTATCAACAGAAAAGCTCAATTTGGTGGTATTGTAATTTCTAAGGAATTTTCTGGTGTAGGGTATGGAACTGAAACCACGCATATGTTACTGAACCATGTTTTTAATGAACTAGGATTTAATATGATATATGGATACTGGAGAGCGGATCATTTATCCTCTATTAAAATGGCAAAAAAAGCTGGTTTTTCAGAAATTGGTCTATTCCCTGATTTTGTTTATAAACAAGGTAAATTTTATGATGCGTATATACTAAGTATAAAAAACAAAAATTATTTATAATCATTGGTTTAATTATTTTCCTAAATAAATAATTAAACCTCTTTGATTAATGTCGTATTATTAATACGATGATGCTGTGATAAATATAATTAATTTACTAGTTAGGAAGTTATAGAAAATGACAAAACAGACTCGTATTAATAAAAATAAAAGAAAAAAAACCTCATCGCGTAAAATTGTATTTGGAATAGTCTTCCTCATTTTCAATATTTTTATGCTAATTGGTGGCTACCTTTTGTGGCAAGTCTATAGTGACATTAGAAGTACAACCGATGAAATATATGAAGAAGTTGAAGCTCAGGAAGAACACACCAGTCGTCAAGAGCGGCCGTTAGATGTTGATGCAGGTGAGGATCCATTTTCTGTATTAGTTATGGGTGTGGATACAGGAGAGTATGGCAGAATCGAAAGAGGACGTACAGATACGATGATGGTGCTGACTGTCAATCCGAATACTGAACAGACGAGTATAGTGAGCATTCCTAGAGACACTTATACTGAAATCATAGGCAGAGGCGAGATGGATAAAATTAATCATGCATACGCTTTTGGCGGAACAAGTATGGCAGTCAATTCTGTTCAGAACTTGTTTGATATTCCTATTGATTATTATGTATCTGTCAACATGGAGAGCATGCAACAGATTGTAGATGCGGTCGGCGGAATTTCAGTTGTCCCCCCAATGAATTTTAGTCAGGGAGGGTATGATTTTGTTGAAGGTCAATCAACGCACATGGAAGGACCGAAAGCATTAGAGTACTCCAGAATGCGTTCAAGCGATCCTGAAGGGGATTATGGCAGACAATTCAGACAAAGACAAGTGCTTGAAGGAACGATGCAGCGCATAGCATCATTTGATTCTGTGATGAATTACCGTTCTATCCTTGGCACTTTGAGTTCCAATATGAAAACAAATATGGCATTTGATGATATGTTAGATATGTTTAACAATTATAGAAACTCTGCAAGCAATGTTGAACAGCTTCAATTATCAGGATCCGGTCAAATGCAAAATGGGGTGTATTATGAAATGATTCCTGATGAAGAAATAACACGAGTGCAGAATCATTTAAAAGACGAACTTGAAATAAATTAATCATAATTTAATTATTAACATTAATAACCTGTTGTGAAATCTGCCACAACAGGTTATTATGTTATAGGATACCATTTCGAAAGGATGACACATATATGAATATTACAGTTGTAGGAATGGGTTATGTGGGCCTGTCTAATGCCATTTTACTGGCTCAAAACCACACGGTTAAAGCGCTGGAGGTAATTGAAGAAAAAGTAGAGATGATTAACAACAAGATATCCCCGATTGTTGACAATGAAATATCAGAGTACTTATCCACTAAAGAGCTGGACTTAGTGGCAACGACAAGCAAAGAAGAAGCCTATCAGAACAATCCGGAGTTTGTGGTGATTGCTGCTCCCACCAACTATGATGATAAGACGAATTATTTTGATACCTCATTAGTTGAAATGGTGATTGAAGATGTTCTGAAGTATGCTCCCCAGGCTACGATGATTATCAAATCTACGATTCCTGTTGGCTATACTTTGAAATTGAGAGAAAAATTCGAGACAGAAAACATTATCTTTTCGCCAGAATTTTTAAGAGAAGGTAACGCTCTGTACGATAATTTATATCCAAGTAGAATTGTGCTGGGTGAAAAATCTGAACGTGCACAACGGTTTGCAGATTTACTGGTCGAAGGGGCACTCAAACAAGATATTTCAGTGCTGTTAATGAACTCAACTGAAGCTGAGGCTGTTAAATTATTTGCCAATACCTATCTTGCCCTTAGAGTGGCTTACTTTAATGAGCTGGACACCTATGCAGAAGTGCATAATTTAGATACGCAATCAATCATTGATGGGGTGTCACTGGATCCACGTATTGGGGATCACTATAATAATCCATCATTCGGCTATGGTGGTTACTGTCTGCCAAAAGACACAAAACAGCTCTTAGCTAATTATGATCAAGTTCCAAATAATCTGATTGCAGCGATCGTCGATGCGAACCGCACACGTAAAGATTTTATTTCTGACCAGGTCATTGCTAAAAATCCGAAAAAAGTAGGAATCTACCGCTTAGTTATGAAATCAGGGTCTGATAACTTCCGTCAGAGTGCGATTCAGGGCATAATGAAGCGGATCAAAGCCAAAGGAATAGAAGTCGAAGTGTACGAGCCGGTTTTAATTGAAGAGACCTTTTACCGCTCTAAAGTCAATAATGACTTAGACTCATTTAAAAAAGAATGTGATGTCATAGTAGCTAACCGTATTACAGAAGATATAGAAGATGTAAAAGAAAAAGTATACACGAGAGATTTATATAATAATAATTAATACGTGCATTAGTCGAACGAGACTGAGCTTTCCAGTTTCGTTCGACATTTTTGTAAAAGTTAAATTGTGTGCTTACAAAAAGTGTGTCAATTTTTCGAATAAATTAAACATGTTATTTATGTCTATTCAATGAATCTTATACAAATGTGTTATTTTATATGGTATTCTGATAGAGATTAATAAATACGAATAATTTATATGACCGTTAATAATACGCGTCACATAAACAGGAGGATATAATGGAAGAAGAAATCAGTTTAAAAGAGCTATTTGGAATAGTAAAGAAAAGACTTGGACTTATTATAAATTTGACATTGATCGGGTTACTGATACTTGGTTTTTATACTTTTTTTATCGCCACTCCAGAATACAGCTCGACTACTCAATTACTAGTTAACCGTACTCAGCAGGCAGATGCTATCCAAAGGTCTGATATAGATACGAATGTACAACTGATCAATACATATAAAGATATTATTAATGGCCCAGTCATTCTGGATGAAGTGAGAGAAGATTTGGATTTAGATCTTTCGCATGGCGCGCTTTCAGATCAGATTACTATTTCGAATGAAGCCAATTCACAAGTGTTTTCTATCCGTGTAGTTGATACCAACCCGTACAGTGCAGCGATGATTGCAAATACGACGGCAAGTGTTTTTCAAGAGAACTTAGATGAAATAATGAACGTTGATAATGTCACTGTAATATCTGCAGCTGAACCAAATATCAATCCTATTTCACCTAATCATACTTTAAATTTGGCAATAGGCGTCATTCTTGGTGGGATGATTGGTGTAGGTTTAGCATTCTTACTTGAGTTCCTTGACAATACGGTCAAGGATGAGAAATTCATAGTAGAAGAACTAGGATGGACGAGTTTAGGACGTATATCAGAAATGAATGCAGATGAATTAAAATCAGATGGACGCCAAGCCTTACCGGAACGTTCACAAGAATCTAGAACAGTTCGTTCAAGAGTATAGGAGGAATCTAACATGTTTAGTAAAAAGAAGAATGTTGAAAATTCAGAACGACCAGGACTGGTAGTGTTAAACAAACCCTCCTCTGTTGTGTCAGAACAATTTCGTACCATAAGAACAAATATTCAGTTTTCTATGATCGATGAAACCCTTAGAACAATTGTTGTTTCATCAGCTGGCCCATCTTCAGGGAAGTCTACAGTATCTGCGAATTTGGCAGCGACGTTTGCATCAGAAGAAAAGAAGATATTATTAGTAGATGCTGACTTACGTAAACCGACCGTACACAAAACATTCAAGGTCAGAAACCATGATGGACTAACGACATTACTGACTGACCGCAACACCAATCTGGAAGATGTTATTTACCGTACGCATAAAGACGGGTTGTATATATTAACAAGTGGAGCAATTCCTCCAAACCCAGCTGAACTCTTAGCGTCTAAGCGTATGGAAGAAATCAAGCAGGAGATGCTGGATTACTTTGACATGATCATATTTGATATGCCACCCTTACTAGCTGTGACAGATGCACAGGTAATGGCATCTAAAACCGATGGGGTGCTGTTCGTCATTCCGAAAGGGAAAGCCAACAAAGACGAAATTTTTAAAGCGAAAGATTTACTGGAGAAAGTTCAGGCTAATGTACTAGGAGCCATATTGAACAGAGTAGATAAGTCTGATGACAGTTATTATTATTACTACGGCGAATAACAACTAAACTATATTTCATATAAAGAGGAGTGAATACAATATGTACGATTTGCATTGCCACATTCTACATGGCATAGATGACGGTGCACAAACACTGGAAGACTCAATAAAAATGGCTGAATTAGCTGTATCTGAGGGGATTACACATATACTTGCCACTCCTCATCACCAGAAAAGAGAATGGGTAAACAATAAAAAATCAGTTATCCATCAGGTAAGAGAGCTCCAGGCTGAACTGGTTGACCGTAGAATCGACTTGACAGTCTTTCCAGGTCAAGAAGTAAGTATTTACGGGGAGCTTTTAGCTGATATAGAAAAGAATGAAATTTTATTTACCGATGAAGCTCATACCTATATATTGATTGAGTTTCCAACAGCTTCTATCCCTACTTATGCTGAACGGTTATTTTATGATTTGCAGTCTCACGGTAAAACACCAGTTATTGTTCATCCAGAGCGTAATCATGCCATTATAGAACATCCTAATCGTCTAAAGAACTTTATTGATAAGGGTGCTTTAGCGCAATTAACTGCTGCAAGTTACACGGGTGGGTTTGGGAAAAAAATCGAAAAATTAAGTAAACAATTAATTGAAGCCAATCTGGTCCATTTTATTGCTTCAGACGCGCATAACACGGGAAACCGTTCATTTCATATGAAAGAGGCGTATGACCTGTTAGCAAAAGAATACGGAAGAAGTAAACGTAATGCATTCAACCAGACCACTAAAGATCTGTTAAATGGAGATCCAGTCATTGCTCCAGATACTCATAGTATAAAACAGTCGATATTATCGAAATGGTTTAAATAATAGGAGGAATCAGTTTTATGAACCGGCAAATCAAACGAATTACTTTAGGCGTTTTCGATCTAGCCGTCGTTTTAGCCTCAGGATTATTTTCTTATTTCTTTATAAGTCCTTATCTCACGCTCTCAATAAGAGCCATTATTCTTTCGCTGATGATTGTATTGGTGATTTACAACAGTGTATCTGTGTATTTGAGATTGTTTGATAAAATAAACCGCTATACGAGTATTAGAGAGACGGTGGTTCACGGATTAGTGGTCACTACTGCTTTTCTTGTCAGTAATATTGTCAATTTATTATTTATTCCCTTAAGTCAGCGTTTTTTATTTCTATGGTACTTGCTCTCTGTCTTGATTATTCCTGGTAGCCGTGTCGCATGGCGAATAATTGCTGAACACAATAAGAAAAAAGAACGAATGGAACAAGTTAAAGACAGTCCCGCTTTACGAACACTGATAGTAGGAGCGGGAACGGGTGGCAGTCTCTTCATTAAGAGTTTAATACATAATCCGCAAATAGAGTTTATTGGGATAGTGGATGACGATTCTAATAAAGTGAAGACAACAGTGTTCGGTGTCCCCGTATTAGGTTCTACATATAATATAAACAAATTAGTTGACGTCTATGACATTGACCAAATCACTATAGCTATTCCATCACTATCTTCTAAAGACCTAAGTCGAATAGTAGAATGCTGTTCGAAAACGAATGTTAAAGTCAATCAGATGCCTTCTGTAGAAGAAATAGTGCAGGGAACGTTTGAAGTGAATCAGTTTAAAGAAATTGATGTGACGGACTTGCTGGGACGTGAAGAAGTCAAACTGGACATGAAACAGATTGCCACACAATTATCCGGACAGACTATCTTGGTGTCCGGAGCAGGTGGATCGATTGGTTCAGAAATATGCCGTCAAATCATTCGTTTTTCACCGAAACGCATATTACTCTTAGGGCACGGTGAAAATTCAATCTATCTGGTGCACAAAGAATTAAAGCCTATTGCTGATAAAAATGGAATTGATTTAATTCCTGTAATTGCTGATATACAAGACAGAGATAGAATTTTTACTGTAATGGAACAATATAAACCGGACAGAGTCTATCATGCAGCAGCACATAAACACGTACCATTAATGGAATATAATCCAACAGAAGCCGTTAAAAACAACGTTTATGGCACGAAAAATATGGCTGAAGGAGCGAAAGCGGCTGGAGTAGCTAGTTTCGTTATGATTTCGACGGATAAAGCTGTGAATCCACCGAATATCATGGGAGCAACCAAGCGCGTGGCTGAAATGATCGTGACTGGTCTTAATGAAGAAGGCAAGACGAACTTTGTAGCCGTCAGATTTGGAAATGTTTTAGGAAGCCGTGGAAGTGTTATTCCCGTATTTAAAGAACAAATAAAAAACGGTGGACCTGTAACTATTACTGATTATAGAATGACCCGCTACTTTATGACGATACCAGAAGCCAGTCGATTAGTACTACAAGCCGGATCCCTTGCAAAAGGGGGCGAAATATTTGTCCTGGATATGGGAGAACCCGTTAAGATAGTAGATTTAGCCAAAAAGATGATTAAATTAAGTGGGGCAAACAAAGAGGAAGTAAAAATTGTAGAAGCGGGCATACGACCTGGTGAAAAATTATTTGAAGAGTTGCTGACTAACGAAGAAACAACCGAAGAGCAAGTATACGAAAAAATATTTGTCGGTAAAGTTGAAAACAATTCTTTAAATGATGTACTAACGTTTATTGAATCAGTTGAGAAATTAGAAGATAAACAACTGAAAATAAAAATTATTGACTATGCTAACCAGATAGTTAAAACTAATGAAGCAAAGCCTGCTGTAAATAAAGAATCAGAACTGGCATATGCTTAGCAGGAGAAAACTTTAACCTGTTGTTTCGGTTAAAGTTTTTCCTATATAAATCAATAAAAAGGAGCTCTTCACACGTGAAATATCTAAAAGTAAAACGGATTTTCGGAATAATATTGTCATCTGTGGGGCTACTAATATTATCTCCAGTTTTTTTGATGCTGGTTATTTTTATTAAAGCAGATTCTAAAGGGCCCGTATTCTTCAAACAAAAAAGAGTGAAGAAAAATAAAGAACATTTTTATATATTGAAATTCAGAACAATGAAGATCGATACTCCTAAGGATACTCCAACGCATTTATTAGAAAATCCAGATCAATGGATTACTCCAGTAGGTAAGTTTCTTAGAAAAACGAGTCTAGATGAACTTCCCCAAATCATCAATATCTTTAAGGGAGATATGAGTGTAGTAGGGCCAAGACCAGCGCTTTGGAATCAGTATGATTTGATTCAAGAAAGAGAAAAATATGGAGCTAATGATGTACCTGTAGGATTAACTGGTTGGGCACAGATAAATGGAAGAGATGAATTAGAAATTGATTTAAAAGCTAAATTAGATGGTGAGTATGCTAATAAAATTGGTTTAGCGATGGATATAAGATGTTTCTTAGGTACTATATTCAGTGTTTTAAAAAGCGACGGTATTGTTGAAGGTAAAAGCAATAAAAAGATTTTTTCTAAAGAAGCAAACTCAAAAGCACGAAAGCAAACTAATTAGTATAATGTGTAACTAAGGAGAAGTCATTAATGAAAAAAGTACTAATTACTGGTAAAAACAGCTACATAGGTACTTCACTTGAGAAATGGCTAATGAAAACACCAGGTGAATATCAAGTAGAGTCGATTGATATGAGAGGCGATTCATGGCAGTCAAAAGACTTTTCAAAATTTGATGTAGTTTTTCATGTAGCGGGTATAGCTCATATTAAGGAAACAAAAGACAATAAAGACTTATATTATAAAGTCAATAAAGATCTAGTGTATGAAACTGCGAAAAAATCAAAAGACGACGGAGTAAATCAATTTATTTTTTTGAGCTCGATGAGTGTTTATGGAGTTGAAAATGGAGTTATAAAAAGAAATACTAAACCAAAACCTCTGGGTTCATATGGAAAGTCTAAATTAGAAGCAGAAGAAATGATATCAGCTTTGGAAGATACAGTTTTTAAAATTGCTATTTTGAGACCTCCTATGATATATGGAAAAGGGTGTAAAGGTAACTATTCTAAATTATCCAAATTGGCTAAAAAGACACCAGTTTTTCCTAATGTTAACAATATTCGGAGCATGATATACATAGATAATTTATCTGAATTTGTAAAGTGTATCATTGATGATGAAAATAGAGGGTTGTTCTTTCCACAAAATAAGGAATATGTGAATACTAGTGAATTGGTAAGTTTTATATCTAGTGCCAATGAAAAGACATTATTTAAACTTAAAATATACGCTCCTATTCTTAAAGTATTTAAAAGTGAAATTTTTAATAAAGTATTTGGTGACTTGGTTTATGATTTAGACATGTCTAAATATGATAAAGATTATAGAATATATAAGTTAAAAGAATCTGTATATAATACAGAAGGTAGGGATTTGAAATGACAATTTTGAAATATAGTGTACTGATGTCTGTTTATGCTGGAGAAAATCCCTATTATTTTAAACAAAGCATTGAAAGTATGCTTAATCAATCATTGCCACCAGATGAGATTATTATAGTAAAGGATGGAATGTTAACAGTTGATCTCGAGAATATTGTTGAAGGGTATAAAACTATTTGGACTAATATATTTACAATAGTATCATTAGAAACTAATGTAGGATTAGGACGAGCTTTAAACGAAGGTATAAAAATTAGCAGAAATGAATTGATTGCTAGAATGGATACAGATGATATTTCTAAGATTAATAGATGTGAAGTTCAAGTTAACCAGTTCTTAAAGGATAAAGATCTTGATATATTAGGAACTAAGATAGATGAATTTTATAACTCTCCTGATGAAATTGTATCCTCTAGGCTTGTCCCTATTGAGCACAAAGAAATTTTAAGATTTTCTAGAAGAAGAAATCCATTTAATCATCCTACAGTTATGTTCAAGAAGTCGTCAGTTTTAAATAATGGTGGGTATAAAAATTATAGAAGAAATCAAGATTTGGATTTGTTTGTACAAATGATAAATAATGGATGTAAATCAAAAAACATTGATGAATCTCTGCTTTTATTCCGTGCAAACAAAGATAATTTGATAAGAAGAAAAAGCTGGGAGAAATGCAGTAGTTATATAAAAATGATTTATAATTTTTGGAGAAAAGGTTACTCAAGTTTTAACGATTTAATTTTTGTAACAATAACTCAGTGTGTGTTTTTCATATCACCTCCGTTTGTTCTCGAATGGATATCTAGTAACTTTTTACGAAAAAAATATTAAATATCAAAAATCTATTGTAAAGGATGTTTAATTTGAGTATTGAGCAAAAGATTAATACTTTTATGAATAAAGTACCTGTAGCAAAAAAAATAGTTAAAAGAGTATATCAGCTTTCTATGTATTCTTTATCTTCAAATGTGAAATCGGAAGGTAATATTAAGCGTATAACACCCATGGACGGGCATGAGTATTTTTTTGGATACTATGATAAGTCACCTTGGGATGCTTCCGATAGATATATGTTGTGTTTGAGAGTTAAAGACACTACCAAGTCTGTTGCCCCAGAAGAAAGTGCAGAAATTTTACTTATAGACACTTTTAAAAACAACTCTATTGAAGTAATTGGAACAACAAACACTTGGAACGTGCAGCAAGGTTCTATGCTTCAATGGTTAGGGCCTGATTTTTCAGAAAAGATTATTTACAATGATTTTCGGGAAAATGAATATTGTTCTGTTATATATAATATAATCACTAAAGAATCAGTAACAATAAATAAGCCGATATATAGTGTTTCAAATACTGGAAAATTTGCACTTACATTAGATTTCTCAAGACTTCATAGGTTAAGAAAAGGATATGGGTACTCCAATAAAGCAGAAGTTAAATACGATAGTAGTATTCCAGATCAACCTTGTATTTGGCATATTGATTTAGAAAAAAACAAAGTAAAACCGATACTCAATTATACTGACTTAGCAAATTTTGAAAATAGAGTCGAAATGAACAGAGCAGAGCATAAGGTAAATCATATAATGATAAATCCATCGGGAAATAGATTTATGGTTCTTCACAGATGGCTGAATGGTGGTAAAAGGTATACTAGGCTTTTGACAGCGAATGTTGATGGTTCAGATTTATATAATTTAAGTGACGATAATATGACGTCACATTGTTATTGGAAAAATGATCACTTGATAATAGGCTTTGCTAATAAGAACAAGATAGGTAACGGATATTTTGAAATGAGAGACAAATCCAAACAGTATTCTCACATCATAAAAGAAATAGATGCAGATGGTCATCCAAGCACTTCTCCTGATGGCAGTAGTATTGTAACAGATACATATCCAGACAGAACCAGAATGTCTTCTGTGTATTTAATCAATAAAAATACTATTAAAACAATAGCAAGAGTTTATGCACCTTTCAAGTACGATAATGACCTAAGATGTGATTTGCATCCCAAGTGGAACCGTCAAGGAAACAAAATATCTATAGATTCTACTTTTGAGGGCAAGCGTCATCTATATATATTAAGTATTAATTCATAAGAGGTGGAAAATTGATAGAAAAAACGAAAATATTGTATATTGTTTCTACACTTAGACAAAGCGGACCTACAAATCAACTAAGAGGAATAATAAATAATTTGGATAAGAAGTTGTTCGATATAAAAGTACTAACTTTGGCACCAGAACCTAGTGACACTGATATGAAAAAATATCTTGAGGACATGATTGAAGTTGAATCACTAAACCTTAGCCGGATGCAATTCCAGATTATCGGTAAAAAAAGTTTAGCTAATTATATACAAAGATTTTCTCCTAATATTATTCATACTTCAGGAGTAAGGGCAGATACAGTGGTATCCAAAATGAACTATTCTTCTAAGCACTGCATGACAATTAGAAACTATGCATTTGAAGATTATATTTCGAAATTCGGTAAAATAATAGGTAGTTTGGCTGCTAAGAGTAATATTAATGCAATGAAGAGGTGCAAGTATGTAGTCTTTTGTTCTGAAAGCCTTAGGCTAATGTATGATAATATTTTGCCGCAAAAATTATTTGTCGTACAAAATGGTGTAGATACGATTAAATTTAAGCCAATTGAAGATAGGAAAAGTAAATCTAATCTAAAAAGAAAACTAGGTATTCCCGATGACAAGATAGTATTTATTGTAGTAGGAAGTTTAATTAAACGTAAAGATCCAATGACTATTATAAATGCTTTCAATAGATCTCAAAACAACAGCAAAGCAATTCTTTTAATACTTGGAGAAGGTATATTAATGGAACAATGCTCAAAATATGAAAATGAAAATATTATATTAAAGGGTAGCGTTACAAATGTAGAAGAATATCTGAAAGTATCAGATTATTATATCTCAGCATCTGCATCAGAAGGACTTCCTAATTCAGTATTAGAGGCAGGTAGCTGTGGAAACAACATAATATTATCAAACATCCCTCAACATAGAGAAATTTTCAATTATCAGTTTTCTTTAGTATCTCTTTTTAAATTTGGTAATACTAATGAACTTGCTAGAATTATTCAGAAAGAAATAAGCGAATTTACTGACGGAGTAAATTATAGTATGTCTAATTATGTTGTAAAATATTTTAGTAATAAAAATATGAGCAAAGAATATCAACTAATATACAACGGTATTATTAAAAATAATCAGGAAAAATCTATTTATGAGAGGTGAAATTGGTGGCTAAGAGTAAAATGTTAAAACTACTAAGAAGACCTCAATATTTCTTCTTAATACTCGGACATAGAGGTTTTTTTAAATGGATGAATGATGAACGTTACTTGAAAATTGCGTATTGGTGTAAAATGAATAAATTTTTAAATCTAAAGAGCCCTTCATCGTATAGTGAAAAACTTCAATGGTTAAAATTATATGATAGAAATCCTAAGTATACGAACCTAGTTGATAAATATAATGTTAGAGAGTACATAAGTCAGAGTATTGGTGAAGAGTATTTGATACCATTATTAGGTGTTTGGGATCAAGTCGATGAAATTAATTTTGAAAAGCTACCTAGTCAATTTGTTTTAAAATGTACTCATGATTCGGGTGGTTTGGTAATATGTAAGGATAAGAATAAAATAGATACCAAACGAACAAAAAAAAGACTGAAAGATTCTTTAAAACACAACTACTATTTTGGACAACGCGAATGGATTTATAAAGATATTAAACCGAAGATTATTGCTGAAAAATATATGGTAGATGAGTCAAAAAAAGAATTAAAAGATTACAAATTCTTTTGTTTCAATGGAGAAGCAAAAGTAATGTTTATAGCCTCTAACCGTGGTGTAGATACTCGATTTGATTTTTATGATCTAGACTTTAATCACTTACCTTTTGAACAACGCTACCCAAATTCAACCTATTCTTTAAAAAAACCAAAAGGATTTGAAAAGATGGTTGAATTAGCAGAAGTTTTATCTAAAAATATTCCTCATGTACGCATAGATTTTTATAACATAGATGGGGTCATATACTTTGGAGAAATGACATTTTTTCATTTTAGTGGATGGGAAAAATTTAATCCATCAAAGTATGATGAACTATTCGGAAGTTGGTTGCAACTTCCAAATAAATAATAATGGGGATGTTTAATTTGAATATTACAATTTTTATAGGAGGACTTTCAGGCGGTGGTGCTGAAAGAGTTGTATGCAATCTGAGTAATTATTTATCCTCTAACCACAAAGTTACAATTTTAACTATGTCAGACGATACATCAGCATATCCATTAAATGAAACTGTGAACAGAGTCACTCTTTCAAATAATAGTGAAAATAAGAATTACCTTTCTAAAAACATAATAAGATTATTTAGATTTAATAAATTTATAAGGGATACAAAATCTGATGTTTATCTAGTAATGTTACCAGTTACGATAAATATTATGCTGTTACATAAGGTGTTAATTAAATCTCCCATAATTGTTTCAGAAAGATGTGATCCATATAAACGATATGAATCATCAAAATTGAAAAAATTCTTTATGAGAAAACTTTACCCGAAAGCTGATGGTTTTGTTTTCCAAACTGAGGATGCCATGGATTATTATAAAAAAATAATAAATGGAAAAGGTATAGTAATACCTAACGCAATTAATCCAGAATTTATAAAAAGAAGTTTCGATGGCACGAGAACAAAAAAAATTGTATCAGCTGGTAGACTCACAAATCAAAAAAATTTTAGTATATTGATAAGAGCGTTCTCTATAATTAGTAAGTATCATCCTGAATATGAGCTTGTAATTTATGGAGACGGCCCGCAAAGAGGGGCTTTAGAAAGATTAGTATCTGAACTAGACCTAAAAAATAGAGTTAGATTACCTGGATATGTAAAGGATCTTGGATCTCAAATAATTGACTCATCTCTTTTTGTCCTTTCTTCTGATTATGAAGGCATGCCTAATGCACTAATGGAAGCAATGGCATTGGGTGTTCCCTGTATATCTACTGATTGCCCTGTGGGAGGACCGAAATTTTTAATTGACAATAATATTAATGGCATTCTAACTCCGGTAAATAATTTAGATAAATTAGCAGAAGCAATGAATAAAGTTTTATCTGATGAAGAATTTGCAGAGAGTCTATGCAAGAACGCAAAAAACATTACTCAAACCTTGGGTTACAAAAATATTTATAATAAATGGGAATCTTACATCATTCAAATTGTTAATTAAAATTTTTCTTTTTATGTAATTCGTAAATTTTTAATCTAAGTTAGCTACTCAGTGTACTCAGTGTATTTTCGACTAAATACTAATGTTTGAGTGGGTTAGGATTAAATAGTCACATCTGGCTTAAGCCAGATGTGATAACTAAAGAAGGAATTGGATGAGGCATTTTATTGCCAAATACTTATCGTGGGTAGTCATTCATATACTGCTTATTTTTTACAAAAGGAGTGTTACTAAATTGACGAATGGTTTTTCTTATTGGAATAAAGCTACGAATAATTTTGTGCTGGTTCTCGCTAGTCCCTCCCTCCCATAAACATAAGAATGGCTAAAATATTCATCTAATGTCTCTTAAAGTACGTCATGAAACCCAGAAAACCCAGAAAACCCAGATCCTTTATCAGAGTTAAGGATTTAAACAATGTAGAAAAGGTAATAACCGCTCGCTATCGCAATTGAGTGATTACCAGATTGACAGACCCGTTATCTTTGCCCTTGAGTATAAGATAGATTTCAAAGTATAATTTATTTTTAATCAATGTTAATTAACCAGAATAGATTTTCACTTTGTTACAGATAACTATATCGTTTTCTAGGGGTTCAAAAGTTTGCATGTCATCTATAAATGCTTGTCGGTGTTTAATTAAATGACTTGAAAATTGCTTGTTTGAACAGCCTTTATTGAATAGTCCTTTGGTATGCTAAATAGTTTTTCAAGCTAACTCATATTCGTGATTATCATGATGCCTTTTTCAGTCTATCCATAAAGCGTGGTTGTATAAACAATAATGAAGAACTAAACTGTTCTTATGTCAACACCAATCTAATGACCACTTCAGGAGACTATTTTTGGGTCAATAGTTTATCAACTGTTGACTTAATGAAAGTTTCCCTGTTCACACAATTTGGTCGACAACAAAGTTCAATTGAAGTCTTTTTTAACTGCTTGTTCGACATCAAGATTATGAATAGTCGTTTAGTTATCATAGACTTTGTAATTAGTTTTTGTCGTTTTAGTTAAATAAAGGTAAAGATTGTTATTTGTTGAAGCTTTGCAGACCTCTTTCTGGTACTTTCTCAATTTGAGGATTAGTATACTTTTCAGTCTTTAAAGTAGCAACTTGAGATCATTCTAAATAAGACACATGTGTTCCCTAACATGCTGATTTAATAAGTCATCGCTAGCACTTTAGTTGGACTCCTCATCCCTAATGAGTGTTAAGGTAGCTTACATGTAATATGAAATTGATAAGGCTTTTTATGGCTAGCCAGAATAATTAACTTCGTTCTACATTCCGGCTCTATATTTATTCTTAAGAATGTTTATTTGTTACACAATTTATATGACAAAAAATTTATTTTCTTATTTCACTTATATATTCAATAGCCGACAAATGTTATGTTTCTTTTAAATATAAGTTTAATCTGATATTAAAATAAGCTAGAAAAAAAAGAAAGAAGTTAATACATGTGAATTATATCTTAAAAAAATTAAGTAACCGAAAACCTTTAATAATTTTTTCATCTTTAAAATTACTTATTATGATTCTTGGTTTTATTACAAATATTATTATTATTAGAAATCTTTCTGTTAATGATTATGGTGTTTTTTCCTTGACACTAATGTTTGTTGGATTAATAACTACATTTGGTTTTAGTTGGAGCTCCTCTTCTATCCTTTATTATGGTAGTCGTGAAAAGGCTAAATTTGGTAATCTTAATAAAACTTTTTGGTCTAGGAACATAATTATGGGAACAAGTCTGATAATTACGACCGTTTTATTTATTGTATTTAGGAGAAATATTGTCTCTTATATAGGAATCGATGTAACGATAATTTTACTACTTTGGCTCTATGTTAGTGTTGCTGAAGACTATCTTAATCAGTATTTCCTAGCAGTAAAAAAACAATTATTATCAGGAATGTTGTCAGTAACAGCTAAAGTTCTTTATTTATTAATTATACTAATAATTCCTTTTGAAATTAAATCATTAATAATATTGAACATCATCAGTCATGCTAGTGTTCTACTATATAGCTTAAAAATAAACAAAAAAGATATTGGGAAATTTGAATTTGACAAAGAATGGTTTAAAGAGATTTTAAACTTCTCTATGTGGCAATTTTTTGGTTTTTCCGGATTGTATTTAATTAATTTTGGTGATACAGCAGTAATCAGATATTATATGACAACAGAAGACGTAGGGGTTTATAATGCTGGATATAAATTATTTAATACTATAGCTAACTTTTCCTTTGTGATTAGCAGTTTTTACGCAGGTAATGTATCAATGATTTTTGCTGAAAACAATAAAATGAAAATAAGGAATTTCTTTTATAAAGAGAGGATATTAATATTAAGTCTCAGTACATTTGTTCACATCCTTGTGATGCTAACATCTAACTTTATCATTCCATCTTTATATGGTGAAGATTATAGGGGGGCAGTAATAATCTTTAATATTCTAATGATAGGAAGTATTTTTAAATATTTTTCTACATTTTATATGTTGTATTTTAATACTAATGGCAAACACAAGATTCAGCAGACTTTAAACATATTCAGAGCTGTTTTAAATGTTTTATTAAATGTTTATTTTATTAGAATAATAGGTTTAATTGGTCCAGCTGTAGCAACAACTTTAGCGATTCTAATAACTCTAGTAATTTCTGCTGTTATATCTGAAAAAGAAATTCGAAAATTATCAAAAAATTTATAGAATATTGAAATTATCTAAAAGGAGAGCTAAATGGAAATAATAATGATTACTGATTATAAAGGATATTTACGACAGCATCTTGATAAGTCATCAATGGATAAGGAAATGATCAAGGAACTATTTAATGAAGAAGGATATATATGTAAAGAGTATACTTTTGAAGAAATCGTTAATGAAAATATAAGTCTAAAGGATAAATTAATTATTTCGTAAATTTCAAGTTTAAGTTAGCCACCTGTTATTAAAAACTTTTATTCGTGTAGAAGTCAGTGGGTTAATTGGTTTAAAACAAGTGTTCATAGTCATTTATTAAGCACTATCGTGCTTAGGCCACTTGGGACAAAGAG
>JAFIFE010000016.1 GCA_020832185.1 Alkalibacterium sp. | reverse complement strand
CTAGTTTTGAGAGAACAACGTTCTCCAATTAAATACGCAAGAAGAAGAGTCACTGTGCGGTGACGATGGCGGGAAGGATCCACCTGTTCCCATTTCGAACACAGCCGTTAAGCTTCCCAGCGCCGAGGATAGTGAAGGGTTTCCCTTTGTGAAAGCAGGACGTTGCCGTGCAGCTCTTTTTTTGTTTAATTAATTATTTCACCCGGAGGTTTAGCTCAGTTGGGAGAGCATCTGCCTTACAAGCAGAGGGTCAGCGGTTCGAGCCCGTTAACCTCCATAAGTTCAGAGCCGTTAGCTCAGTTGGTAGAGCATCTGACTTTTAATCAGAGGGTCACAGGTTCGAATCCTGTACGGCTCATATTATTATGTATTGATTTAATCAATGCGTCCTTAGCTCAACTGGATAGAGCACCTGACTTCGGATCAGGCGGTTGAGGGTTCGAATCCTTTAGGGCGCGTTACTATTAAACTAATTAAAAAGGTCGCTTTTAGATGGTTCATCTAAAGCGTCTTTTTTGTTTTTCCTGTATATCTGATTGCTTCTCTCTTTTCATTTTAAATGTTTATTGGTATAATTACTATTAGTCAAAAATAGTCAAACAACTATCGATGCCTTATATTTTTAGCAAAGGAGGTTACTGAAAGGACTTGAAAAATAGAACCATATTAGATACACTTCAAGTCTAAACTTTCAGTAGTGATTCGATATGGACAATCAGAACATGACAGACATAATTGAAGCATATTTGAAGAAAGTATTGCATCAGCAGGAACAGGTAGAAATCAGAAGAAGTGAAATTGCCCAGTTATTTGATTGTGTGCCGTCTCAAATCAACTATGTCATAAATACCCGCTTCACCATTCAAAAAGGTTACCTTGTTGAAAGTAAACGAGGAGGCGGAGGGTATATTCGTATAATTAAAGTACAGGTTCTGGATGAGATGGATATGCTCAATACAATGATTGAAATTATTGGGGAGAGCATTAATGAGAAAGATGCCAGATCCGTTGTTCATAAATTATATGAAGATGATATTATTACTAAAAGAGAAGCTAAACTCATGCTTGTTGCAATGGACAAATCACTCTATACAGGAGAACGTCTCATTGATAATAGATTAAGGTCTAATCTATTACGCACAATGCTGGCTAACTTAAAATATGAAGAACCAAACAAACGAAAGGCGGACAACTCATGAATGAATTATTTACTGACAAAGCCAAAAAAGCCTTATTAATTGCTCAAGAAGAAGCAAAATCTTTCCGCCACAGATCCGTTGGAACAGAACATTTGTTATTAGGATTAATTATCGAAGACGAAGGAATTGCAGGAAAAACACTCAGAGAATTGGAGATTTCTGAAGAAGATATAAAAGAGGAAATTGAACATCTGGCAAGTTACGGACCGGATGAAACGACTCCTAAAAGTGCGATATTGCCATACTCACCTAGAGCTAGACAAATCATCAAATATGCGACTGATGAAGCGCGTCGAATGAAACGTCCTCTTGTGGGTACTGAGCATTTATTACTCGGATTATTGAGAGATGAAGAAATTCTATCAGCTAAGATTTTAAACAATCTCGATGTCAACTTGGCTAAAGCCAGACAATTGGTACTCAAAAAATTGGGTGCTCAAGATAAAAATGCGAAATCCAAGATGGGTGGAAGACGTGCAGTTAAACCGCAAACGGCAGCAGGTGGCACACCGACTCTGGACTCTCTCGCTAGAGATTTAACCCAACTGGCACGAGATAATCGATTAGATCCTATAGTAGGAAGAAACAAAGAAGTTAGACGTATTATTCAAATACTAAGTAGACGTACAAAAAACAACCCAGTCTTAGTGGGCGATCCTGGAGTAGGGAAAACTGCTATTGCAGAAGGGCTGGCTCAGAAAATCGTATCAAATGAAGTGCCGCCTGTACTGGCGAACAAACGATTGATGACTTTGGATATGGGCTCTTTAGTTGCAGGAACGAAATACCGTGGAGAATTCGAAGAACGTATGAAAAAAATCATCGATGAGATTTATCAGGATGGCGAGGTCATTCTCTTCATTGATGAACTGCACACACTGATCGGTGCTGGTGGAGCTGAAGGGGCAATAGATGCGTCAAATATCCTTAAACCGGCTTTAGCACGTGGAGAGCTACAGACAATCGGTGCGACAACTTTGGATGAATACCAAAAGCATATTGAAAAAGATGCAGCGTTGGAAAGACGATTTGCCTCTATCCATGTGGATCCGCCAACTGAGATGGAAGCTGAAGAAATTCTCTTTGGATTAAGAGAAAGGTATGAAGCCCACCACGGAGTGAAAATTACGGACGAGGCGCTTAGAGCAGCGGTTCATTTATCCACTCGCTACATTACATCCAGACAGTTGCCTGACAAAGCGATCGACTTAATGGATGAATCAGCGTCTAAAGTTAGAATGGATGAAAGTGATTCACCTACGCCATTATCTAAGGCTACCGAAACGCTGGAAGAACTGATCAGTAAAAAAGAGCGTGCGATACAGTCTCAAGACTTTGAACGGGCAGCTTTAATTAGAGAGAAAGAAATGCGTCAGAGAAAACGACTGGAAAAACTGGTGAAACAGGAAAATAAATCTGACGAACATCAGCTGGAAGTGACGGAATTTGACATAGCTGAAGTGGTTTCACAATGGACTGGAATTCCTGTTAATCAGATGGAGCAGAAGGAAAGCGAACGTTTGTTAAATCTTGAAAAAGTCCTGCATGAACGAGTAGTTGGACAAGAGGAAGCAGTTGTAGCGGTTTCTAAGGCTATCAGACGTGCACGTAGTGGGCTTAAAGACCCTAATCGTCCGATTGGATCTTTCATGTTCTTAGGACCAACTGGGGTAGGAAAGACTGAGTTGGCTAAAGCATTGGCTGAGGCGATGTTCGGCAGTGAAGAAGCACTGGTTCGCGTCGACATGTCTGAGTTTATGGAAAAATACAGCACAAGTCGTCTTGTAGGATCACCTCCAGGGTACGTTGGATATGATGAAGGGGGACAACTGACAGAAAAAATCAGACAAAAACCTTATTCTGTTATTTTGCTGGATGAAGTTGAAAAAGCACATCCAGACGTCTTTAACATTCTTCTCCAAGTACTGGATGATGGACTACTGACAGATGGAAAAGGAAGAAAAGTGGATTTCAAAAATACAATCCTGATCATGACTTCCAACCTCGGAGCAACCGCTCTGCGTGATGAGAAATCAGTCGGATTCGGAGCAATCGATAAACGCTTTGATCATGAATCAATGGAAAAACGTATTAGAGAAGAACTTAAAAATGCGTTCAGACCTGAGTTTCTTAACCGTGTGGATGATACGATTGTATTCCAGTCACTTAAAAAAGACGAATTACGTGAAATCGTTAAATTATTGACCAAGAATATCAGTAGCCGTATGGAACAAATCGGTATTCATCTTAAAATCACCTCTGCTGCAATGGATGTAATAGCTGACGAAGGATTTGATCCGGAGTACGGTGCGCGTCCGCTTAAGCGAGCCATTCAAAATAAAATGGAAGACCGATTAAGTGAAGCACTGCTGTCGGGTGAAATCAGCCTTGGAGATAAAGTCACCATTGGCGCCTCTAAAGGTGAAATCACGCTTAAAGTGCGAGAAGAAAATGATAAAAAAGAGAAGATCACAAACTAAATAGCAGTAAAGAGTATGGAGAATGAACGGTTCTCCATGCTCTTTTTTTTGCGAAATCATATCAGTAGATAAATCAAAAGTAAATTGCTATAGTTTATTTGTTATTAAAATGATGAAAGGATGGTAATATGTTTAGTCATAAGAAAGAGTTACAGTATCATGCGGCACCGGAAAAACCGGATGCACTAATGGCAAGAAGGCTGCAGGAAATTTTGGGCGGACAATGGGGCGAAATGTCAGTCATGAATATGTACTTGTTTCAGGGATGGAATACTAGAGGGAATGAGAAGTATAAAGATCTGCTGCTGGATACGGCAACTGAAGAAATCGGTCACGTCGAAATGATAGCCACTATGATTTCTCGTTTACTTGATAAAGCACCGCTTTCAGCACAGGAAAAAGCAGTCGAGTCTGATCCTGCAATCGCAGCGGTCATGGGAGGCATGAATCCTCAGCACGCGATTGTTTCCGGATTAGGTGCGGCACCTAGAGATTCTAACGGGAACCCGTGGACATCCAATTATATTGTATCTAGTGGAAATATTTTAGCCGATATGCGTATGAACGTGACGGCTGAATCACAGGGGCGTTTACAAGTTGCAAGGTTATATGAAATGACCGAAGATAAAGGGATCAGAGATATGCTTGGCTTCCTGCTCGCAAGAGATAAGCAGCATCAGCTTCAATGGATACAAGCCATAAAAGAGCTGGAAGCAAAAGAGGGAATTGTGGTACCTGGCTCTGTACCAGAAAAATATGAAGTATCTGATGTTACTCATACCTTGTATAATTTTTCTGAAGGAGAAGACAGTAAAGCTGTAGTGGATGGAAATGAAGCAGCTGACGGGAATAAATTTAAGTACATTAAACACCCTGAGGCGATGGCAGATAAGCCGGTATTGAAAGCTCCACCTGCTGAGTTACACAGCACGCCTCCAGAAAAGCCCTAACTGAGGGAATAAGGTAGGCACAGATTTTGGGCCCCTGCATTTGATGTTAAGCGCTAATCTTTGAAGTGTACTCTCTATGTTTGGTACTATTAAGATAATAAATCAAATACGAGAGGATTGACGTACATGAACAAAGTGGATGACACGCAAAAGAGTATATTAATTGGAGTTGGAGTTGCCTTTTTAGTAGGGATAATCGCCTTTTTATCGTCTTCTGATAGTGCAAAGACAAAAACCAAAGCAACAGTGAACCGACAGAAAGCTAAGTATTATGTTAGAGACAAGTTCAACAACAATAAGAGCGCTAAAAACTTAGTAGATAAACTGTCTGATGACGAAGTAAACAAATTGTTAGGAACCGTCGACAAGGTCAGTGATCTTGAAGGCAAGTTTTCTGATATGACTTCAGATTTAAAAGATTTTATGCATGATAAATCTAAAGATACTAAAAAAGCGCTGAAAAAAGCTAGAAAATAAAAGGGTTATGCAAAGTAAAAAGAGGATCTCTTATAAGGAGATCCTCTTTTTTATATGATCAAAAGATAACAGAGAAGAAGTTCGTTCATATTCTTAAGAGACAAACCTGTCGTTTCGTTAAAACGGTCCATCCGATACTGTAAAGTGTTCCGGTGGATGAACAGGTGCTTGGCCGCCACACTGACATTTCCCTGGCTTTCCCATAAGGAATGGATAAGTTCGCGCCAGTCTTCAGATGATTCGATCTGATTCTTCAGCTCATTCATAATCAGGCTGTTTGATAAAGCATCTTTAGTGAAGTACCTCAGAGCAACATCAGGTAGAGAACAAATCTGATTGTGAAGATGAGTCACTTCCTGATGGAAAATAGACTGTTCTTCTTTGAAGATGCTGTTCAGCTGTTTATCGGGAGCCCAGAATTGCCCTATATAAGCGTGTGACCTTATAGAGAAGTCATCCTCCAGCGTCTGCAGGATACCGGTTAATTCTTCTGTAGAGAAGGTTGGTGCATTTGTATCCTGGATGATAAAACAACTGTCACTGGTGATGAAAAATACATCCAGTACTGGTTCGAATAATTGTCTGATAGAATCGATCCAGATGGAATAATCAAACTGGGCATCCATTTTCTCAAGAAACAATTGGGTCAAGCGTATATTCTCAGTTGTTTTAGGAGGTAGTTCTCTTTTTCCTTCTATAAAGTGCGCCCACTTGGAATCGGACACTGGAAAAGAAGAGGGTTCGATTTCCTGCTTGAGTAATGACAGCAGTTGCCACTCGTTTTCGGTGAGTGAATCTTTAGGAATATGGATCCATTTATTCTTGTATGGAATACGAAAGGTTTCCTTCTGCAAAAATGGAAGGTCCGATAGTTCTGTTTCAGGGTAAAGTTTTTTTAAATGTACATAATCCAAACGTGTTCCTCCTAACTCAGCGTATGTTTATTTTACCATTGTTTGATGGAAAGAGAAACTAAGGTATAATGTAGAAAAAGTAACTTTTGGAGCGAATACATGATGCGATTTACGGAGGCTGAAAAAGCCCACTGGATGAAAGAAGCCATAAAAGAAGCAAGGAAAGCAGAATTGTTAGGAGAAGTACCTATTGGGGCTGTGATTGTACATGAAAATAAGGTTATCGGAAGAGGGCACAACCTCAGAGAAACCTCAAGAGATGCAACGACCCATGCTGAGATGATTGCCATTCAGGCTGCTAATCATCATTTGAAAAACTGGAGACTTGAAGGGTGTCAGCTATTCGTGACTCTTGAACCCTGTGCCATGTGCAGCGGGGCAATAGTCCTGTCCCGTATTGAAGAGGTCTATTATGGTCCGAAAGATTTAAAAGGAGGGACAGCAGGCACTCTGATGAATCTACTGGAAGATGATCGTTTGAATCACCAAGCGTATGTAGAACCAGGGGTGATGGAAGAAGAATGTAGAGAGTTGCTTGTTTCATTCTTTAAAGAACTGAGGCGCAAAAAGAAAGAGGCTAAACTCAAGCAGACCTGCACATGTCAGGTGAATCATACCCCCTCTGACTAAAAAAAGGGACGGGCTGTCATTTTGAAATGACTAGCCTGTCCCTTTTTTGAATGAGTCAACTTATCCTTTGGACATTGACTCATTTTTTTCGACCATAGCATCAACTGAATGAATAATGGAAGAGGCAAAATCGTCTTTCAGTAAAGATAAAATGCCTTCTACGGTTACTCCACCTGGAGAGGAGACTTGGTCTATCAAAGTCCAGGGCTCGTGTGCCGTTTCTAAAACCGTTTTTCCACTCCCCAGAACTGCCTGAGCTGCAATCTTCGTGGCTTTTTCTTTAGTTAATCCATATTTTACGCCGGCTCTGGCTAATGTGTCTATGAACATAAAAACTAATGCGGGTGAGCTTCCTGCCAGTGCGATAAAGGCACCTAGTTGAGACTCGGGCAGTTCTACCACTTCTCCTACAGCCTTAAATATCTCTTTAGTTTTATCCAGGTCTGACTGCTCAACGTCCAAATTATCTACAATGGCTGTCATGCCTTCTCCTACTTGAGAATTCAGGTTGGGCATTGTACGCAGAAAAGCAGACGCCTTAAGATGAGATGCCAGTTGGGCATTCGTTACACCTGCAGCAACAGATATGACAAACGGGTGAGCAGTTTTGTCAAGGCCAGTAAGCACCTCATCCATTTGATAAGGTTTGACCGCAACAATCACAATATCTGACTGGTCCCAGACATCCTGATTAGAAGATGTTCCTTTAATATTGAATGTGTTCATTAACTGTTGACGTTTATCTTCTGACTGATTGGAAAATAGCAGCTCATCGTGTGTCACCAGCTGTTTTTCAAGCAAGCCTTTTGCGATGGCCTGAGCCATATTACCAAAACCAATAAATCCTATAGTCATGTGGGTCACTCCTCTTTCCTGTTATCTTATTACCTATTGTAACATAAGAGACTCAGACGAAACGATGAAGAAAAAGCGGGTTTAAAATAGAGTAAAACGGTAACATTGATAAATGGATTTAAGATTAGAATCTTTTAATAAAACTAGTTGACTTTTAATCTAGGTATCGTTAAGATTACCCTCATACTACATAGACGAGGAGGCAAACTGATGACGACATTACCGGCAAAGCGAACGTATTATCAGACATCAACTAAACACATGTGGTCAGTTTTTGCCTCACTGCGTAACGTATTTATTCTCATTATCTAGCCAGGATTCTTATCTTCCAAGATAGAGTCCTATTTCTGTAACATTAGAAAGTGGGCTCAGGTAATGCACATAGCAGCCAGCCTACTTACTTAAGTAGACTGGCTTTTTTATGTAATAGGGAAGTGATCAAGCGCGGGTCTTCATAAAATGAGGAACACGTTGCTATGTAGAAAAAACAAAAAGGGGAGTCATTGTAATGAGAGAATACGTCAAAAGAAATGTACTTAAAGTGTCATCGGGAGTTGCGAATGCGATTTTCGTAACAATTGGTATCGGATTTCTATTTGGAACAATCGGAGATATGGTGGGGCTCCCAATTCTTGTCACGATTGGTGGTGTCACACGTGTTCTTTTAGCACCTGCACTAGGGGCTGGTATTGCGTATAATATGAAAGCAAATACGTTGACGTTGTTTGCCGCAATGGCATCTTCAACCATCGGAGGAGGAGCAGTCCAGTTGACAGAGGCTGGATATACCCTTGTTGGTGGGGATCCGATCGGTGCGCTGATTGCCGGAACAATAGCGACATGGATCGGGAAGAAAGTAACAGGGTCCTCACCGCTTGATATGATGACCATTCCCACCTTGTCTCTATTGGGCGGAGGACTTGCCGGTGTGGGACTGGCTCAAATCATCACACCGATTCTTCTGGTTGTCAGTGAAGGAATTTCTGGAGCAGTAGCGGGAAGCCCGGTTATCGGCTCGTCTGTTATGGCAGCAATGTTCGGACTGTTTTTAATGTCCCCGCTGTCCTCTGCGGCATTATCTATCGCCCTGTCAATGAGTCCAATGGTCAATGGGGCGATGCTGATTGGAACAACTGCTCAGTATTTTGCATTTTCGATTCTGTCCTTCAAAGAAAATGATCTAGGTGGATACGTTGCCCAGGGTCTGTGTACACCTAAAGTTCAGTTGCCTAACATTATCAATAATCCAATGATCCTCGTGGGCCCGACTATAGCCTCTGCTGTATGTGGACCAATAGCCACGATGGTATTCGGGTTTGAGACAATCCCTGAAATGGGAGGGGTCGGTTTCGCAGCGGGAGTGGCGCCTTTATGGGTAATTAACAATTCAGGTTTTGGCGTATTTGGGGTATACTTATTATGTGGAGCCGTTCTCCCGATCTTGATTACTTACGGAATCAATAAGTTGCTTTATACTGCAAAAGTGATTAAGACTGGAGATATGGCAGTAACTGTGAGCTGATGATTTAAGAAAACTCTTGCAGGTTAAAAATTCAATTTAGGATAGGGGAAACAAAACAGTATGACTACTGATATTAGACCGAAGAACATTGACTGGGAAAATTTAGATTTTTCTTATATTAAAACCGATTACCGATTTATCTCGAAGTTTAAAGAAGGCAAGTGGGATGAAGGTGAACTGACAACTGACAACCAGCTGCACATTTCTGAAGGATCGACTGCCCTTCATTACGGGCAGCAATGTTTCGAAGGAATGAAGGCTTACCGGACAAAGGATGGATCGATCAACTTATTCAGGCCTTACGAAAATGCGAGACGAATGAAAAACAGCTGTGACCGTTTACTGATGGCACCATATCCAGAAGACAAATTTGTAGAAGCAGTCAAAAAAGTCGTTCGGGCGAACGAAGAGTGGGTGCCGCCTTATGGTACCGGAGCCTCTTTATACCTCCGACCATTTATGATCGGTGTGGGGGATAATGTAGGAATCAAAGCGGCAGATGAGTATATTTTCTCAATCTTTGCCACACCAGTCGGCTCCTATTTCAAAGGTGGGATGAAACCGTCGAACTTCCTTGTGAGCACCTATGACCGTGCCGCACCAAGAGGGACAGGCGCAGCGAAGGTAGGCGGGAATTATGCAGCGAGTTTACTGCCCGGAAAAGAAGCTAAAGGGCGAAGTTTCAGTGATGCAGTGTATCTGGATCCGGAAACGCATACTAAAATAGAAGAAGTGGGAGCAGCAAATTTCTTTGGAATCACGAAAGACGATGTGTTTGTAACACCTAAGTCCCCATCGATTCTGCCGAGTATCACAAAGTATTCACTGTTGTGGCTTGCAGAAAACAGACTGAACTTGAAAACGTATGAAGGAGATGTCTTCGTTAAAGACATCGATCAATTCAAGGAAGCCGGAGCATGTGGAACAGCAGCGGTTATTGCGCCTATTGGTGGCCTGCAGGTAGATGAGGCGTTTCATGTCTTTTATTCTGAAACAGAAGTGGGTCCCGTTACTAAGCGGTTATACAACGAACTGACTGGGATACAGTTTGGTGAAATCGAAGGGCCTGAGGGCTGGATAGAAAAAGTATAAGGAAACAGGTAATATGAATGCCCACCCAGCACTTAACTGACGAACGGAGGACTTGAGATGAGTTATTTACAAACGTTTGAGATAAAAACACACGAAAAGCAGGCCTTTCTCATGCTGGATGCCTATCTTGAAGAAGCTCTGAAAGAAAGTGAAGTAGAGGAAGGGATCATGGTCGTATATTGTCCGCATACGACTGCAGGAATCACGATCAATGAGAATGCAGATCCGGATGTCAAAACAGACTTGAAGAAAGCTTTGAATGACACCTTTCCTAATCATGACTATTTTGTCCACCTGGAAGGCAATTCAGACGGACATATGAAGTCAAGTCTTGTCGGGGCCAGTGAGACCCTGTTGATTCATCAGGGGAAACTTGTATTTGGGACGTGGCAAAGTGTGTATTTTACAGAATTTGACGGCCCAAGGACCAGACAGTTTTATGTCAAAATAATAGAAGGATAACTGTAAAAAGGAGAGTGTATGTGTGCTCTCCTTTTTGATGTTTTCAAGACTTTTAAGTGAAGATTTCAAGAAAAATAGTCCCACAGACCGATGCTAGGATAGTCCGAAACAGGTATACTGTAGATATTCAGTATTAATGGGCATTACATAATCGAAGAAAGAAGGCGTTCATATGTTAGAAGTAAAGGGGCTGTCTAAGTCCTTTGGAGAGGTCACCGCTGTCGACGATGTCAGTTTCACTATCAAGCCGGGTGAGATAATGGGATTGATCGGTCAGAATGGTGCAGGAAAAACAACCACATTTCGAATTATCCTGGATTTACTGACAGCTGATTCGGGAGAAGTTCTTTGGGAGAATAAACGCTTATCCAAGAAAATCTTCAATCAAATCGGATATCTTCCTGAAGAAAGAGGATTATACCCTAAAGTCTCTATCGAGAATCAGATTTTATACTTCGCTCAACTGAGAGGGAAGAAAAAAAGTGAGATCCGTCCCTTGATAGACGACTGGTTGAAAAAGTTTGATGTAAAAGGCAAAAAAGCAGACAAAGTGAAAACATTATCGAAAGGGAATCAGCAGAAGGTGCAGCTGATCTGCACACTCATCCATGAGCCGGATCTGATTATATTAGACGAGCCTTTCAGTGGATTGGATCCAGTAAATGCTGAACTTCTTGAAGAAGGCATAAGAGAAGCGCAAAGTAAGGGCGCACGCATTATTTTTTCCAGTCATAACATGAATAATGTTGAAGAGCTCTGTAACAGTTTAATTATGCTTAAAGACGGGAAGCAGGTCCTGAAAGGTCCCGTTCATGATATAAGGGAGCAGTTCGGAAGAACGAAGCTGTTTTTAGAATCTGGTCTGACCCCAGATGAACTGATAGATTTCCCCGGGGTCAAAAAGGTCGAGCAAACTAAAGAAGGCATAGATATCGTCTACTTATCAAATGCTGAAGACGGGAAAGTGATTTTCGAAGCGGCTACTCGCAATGGCTATATTCCTACCTTCAGTCAGCAGCCACCCACGTTAGAAGAGATATTTAAACGAACGGCAGGTGTAAAGCATGAGTAAATTCTGGGTGATCACAAAAGAAGTATATAAAAAGAATGTAAAGTCATTCGGCTTTATTATAATGGTACTGATCCCTCTAATCGTCATTGGATTCTTTATTGGGATGGGCTATTATTTTTCAAGAGATGCTCAAAACATTGAGGCTGTTCCAGTCGCTTTGATTACTGAAGACGCAACATTGGAGCAGATGTTTGCCAGTGAAGAATGGAATTTTGATATAGCAGACGACATTACTACTGAAGAAGAGGCTGAAACAGCTCTAAGTGATGAAACAATCGATGGGTATCTGGTCATCGATTCTCAGGGAGAGGCGCTGCAGGTAGAGGTGGTTCATGCAAATGAACTGTCTAATCAGGTCCCTCTCATAACAGAAGCATTGACAAATTATCAGACCATGCTGAGGGCAAATGAGCTGGATTTGGCTCCGGAAGATGTTATGTCACTAACAGAGCAAGTTATTGTTGATGAAACAGTAGTCAGTATTGTTGACGGCTCTCTCGCAGAAGAGGATATGTCAGAACGCATGATCCAAGTATGGAGCGCCTACGCAGTCAGTATTGCTATTATGGCCTTCATCATGACATATTCTGGAATCATAGCTGAAGAAGTCGCTAACGAAAAAGGGACACGCATTATGGAGATCATTTTATCCAGTGCGAGCGCAACCAATCATTTCTTTGGGAAGCTTGTTGGGGTGTCCCTGGTTATGCTGACACAAATCGGGATATATGCTGCAGTAGGAACAGGTGCGTATCTTTACTTTAGAAACACTGATTTTGTACAGGGCATCGTCGGAGAGTTCGATATTTTCGGTATGCTTCGGGAACTGATGGGATACACTCTGATCTTTTTCATTGCCGGCGTGTTAATGTACGTGATCCTGGCAGCATTCTTCGGCTCTTTAGCTACTAAAATGGAGGATGTCAATAAAGCGGTCACCCCGATTGTCTTCATTGCGTTAGCTGGGTTTTATGTGGGACTGTTTGCTTTCAATTCACCAGAAAACACGCTATCAGTAGTCTTCTCCTATGTTCCACTATTCACTCCATTCGTTATGCCGTTCAGGATAGCAGCGGGGACTGTAGCGACAGGTGGAATATGGCTGTCTATAATTGGAACAATAGGATTCACAATCTTGATTGCGTTTGTCTCCCTGGCCTTCTACCGTTCGAATGTATTGGTCTATTCAGATACGAATATGCTGGGAACAATCAAGCGCTCGTGGAGTATCATGCAGAGCAATAGAAAAGCCAGAAAACATAATACAGCCTGATCACGATAGATAGAGGAATGGTCAGTCATCTTAATAACGTGAGGCCCATGAGTTTAGCCCCTTAAACTCATGGGCTTTTTTCGTGTCTAAAGATAAACGATAAGCTGACTTAATAAAAGCATTTAAAAATGCTAATTGGATTCAGTCCATGAAGCCCTATACTATTAATTCTGTTAATACTATATTTTATAGGAGTGAAGAGAGTGGATAAACTAAGGTTTCATGATATGACATTGTATTGGCTGGAAGGCGGTGTGGTGTCTTTTGATGGAGGAGCTATATTTGGTGTGGTGCCTAAACCTCTTTGGAGTAAACGATATCCGGCAAACGCGCATAACCAGATTGAGAATGCGACGGATCCTATTCTCATAAGGTACTGCAACAAAAATTATCTCATAGATACGGGGATCGGGAATGGTAAATTAACGGATAAACAGAAGCGGAATTTTGGTGTCCGTGAAGAATCTAAAGTGAAAGAAAATCTGGAAAGCTTAGGACTGACTGAAGAAGATATTGATGTGGTCTTAATGACACATATGCATTTTGACCATGCGTGTGGGCTGACACGGCTTGAAAACAACTCATTTATTTCTGCGTTTCCAAATGCAGACATTTATGTCAATGAAATAGAATGGGCTGAAGTGAGGAATCCCAATAGTCGATCAAAAAGTACTTACTGGAAAGAGAATTGGGAAGCAGTTGCCGAGCAGGTCATTACCTATAAAGATAAATGTGAGCCCGTAAAAGGAATTCAGATGATCCATACCGGTGGACACAGCGAGGGCCATGCAATTATTCGATTAACCCAGAAAGGAGAGACACTGATTCATATGGCAGATATCATGTCTACACATGCGCATCAAAATCCATTATGGGTAATGGCGTATGATGATTATCCTATGGATGCTCTTTATGCCAAAGAAAAATGGATGAGAGAAGCTTACGACAATGAGTATGCCTTCATATTCTATCACGATGCTTATTACCGAATGATCAAATGGGACAGTAAAGGGGAAAATGTGAAATCATCTTTAAAACGGTCCAAAGAATCGTATATTACTCATTCATCTGCTCAACAACAAGAGGCGCGTGACCAAGGTGGAAAAGATGAAAGGAGTCGTATATATAAGCTTCACATCTGAAAGAGAACCAGTCACGGAGGATGCAGCAATAAGCTGAGCTAATCATTTCTATAACTTTTGGTAAGTAGACGAGCAGAAGAGAATTAAGTTACTCTGAGTTGTAAGCGGTTAAACACCGAGTGAGTGTAAGAGTGAATAGAGTGGGAATATAAAAAGTATCAGGAGGAAATTAAAAATGAAGAAACAGAAGAACAGATGGCTGATATTAATTGCAGCAATCATCACTAATTTATCACTGGGAGCAGGGTATGCATGGTCTGTATTCCAGACGGCACTGCTTGACGTCAATCCGGACTGGGCTTTAAGTGACACCTCATTAGCCTTTAGTATCTCTTTTGCAATGGTCCCAGTAGGAATGATTATCTGTGGACCAATTGTGGATAAACATGGCGGTAAAAAAATTGTATTTGCTTCAGGCATTTTGTTCGGTCTAGGTATGTTTGCGACAGGATTTGTCAACAGTATACTTATGTTATACCTTACGTATGGACTGATTTTAGGACTCGGCATCGGTGCGGGGTATGGAACAGCCACAGCCTTGACTGTTAAATGGTTCCCGGATAAAAAAGGGCTGGCAGGCGGTTTGACAGCTGCAGGGTTTGGTTCTGGTGCGATTATATTAGCTCCAATAGCAACCAATATGATAGACAATATTGGTGTCAATGATACCTTTAAAATACTTGGCGGGATTTTATTCGTTGTTATCTGTTCAGCTTCATTCCTGATGGAAAATCCTCCAGCAAAACCTCAGGTAGCTGGTGTTGTCTCAGAAAAAGACAGTACGTTCAAAGAAATGCTCCGTGACTCTAACTTTTGGATATTGTGGGGAGTGTACACCTTTGCAGCTACAAGTGGAATGATGATCATTGGGCATGCAGCAAATTTGGCAGAGTATTATTCTCTTGGAGCAGGAGCAGTCATTGTGATGATTGTCGGCCTTGCAAATACAATCGGGAGAATTTTCTGGGGATCTGTTTCTGATAGAATTGGACGTTACAAAACAGTCGCCACAATGTTTGTTGTCTCTGGAGCAGGTTTAATGATGTTAAACTTTACAGAAACTCTTGGAGCTGTAGCGGGTATACTAGGGTTGATATGTATAGCCTTGTCGTTCGGCGGATTTTTGGGCTCTTTCCCGGGCATTACTGCCGAGAATTGGGGAGCGTCTAAAGCAGCGGCGAACTATGGGTGGATGTTCACGGCCTATGGGATAGCATCTATTTTAGGTCCTTCTCTGGCATCAATGATTAGAGAATCAACAGGAAGCTATTCAATGGCATTAATCATCTCAACGGGGATGGCCGTTATAGGGATTGGATTGATCAGCTGGTATATGAAACGTGCGGAGAAGTACGTTGTTGCATCTGATAATATCTAACAGTCAAATATAATAAAGGGGGTCGCTATCACTAAAAGATAACGGCTCTTTTTTACTGGAGAGCATGTATTGATTAGCAAAACTTATAGCTTCTATTACTATAGGTAAGTAGACGAACGAGAACATTATGGGTTAATCTAGTTCTGTAAGCGGTTAAAGTAAGAGTGAAAAAAGTGTGAAACGGAGTGAGAAATAACCCTCAAAGGAGAACACTAAAATGGAAACAACAATGAAAAACGAACGAGTGAATGTAAAGGAATTTTACCCAACAGACCTTTTTAACTATTCAAGTCAATTGACAGATAGCGAACTGGATGTTTTACAAACTATGCGCAAGGCTTTGGAAGAACATGTGTATCCAGTGATCAATGATCATTACGAAAAAGCTAAATTTCCATATGATGCCTGGAATGAAGTTGCAAAAGCACGATTCATGGATGACCCCAAGCTCTTTGAAGGACGAGAGAACGAACTGAAAACAAGCGAATTATTCAATGTATTCAGATACTTTGAACTGGCTAAAATGGATCCTAGTATTGCGACATATTATACAGTGCATGGTGGACTGTTCTATGCGTCTCTTCTGTACGGAGGATCAGAAGAGCAGATCGAACGCTGGGCTTCAAAAGTGACCTCGTTTGAATACAGTACCTGCTTTGGTTTAACTGAACCGGAACACGGATCAGATATTGCTGGTGGATTGTCAACAAGTGCACGACGAGAAGGAGATTCATGGATAATCAATGGTGAAAAGCGATGGATCGGTGGAGCAGACAAAGCAGATGAAATTGTTATTTTTGCTAGAGATGAAGAAGATAATCAAGTGAAGGCTTTTATTGTCCCTGGTAATGCAGAAGGCTTGTCTGTTGAAAACATCAAGAATAAAATTGCTTTGCGTATGCTGGCAAACGGACACATCACCATGAAAGATGTGAAGGTTGGAGATGACCGCCGTTTAGTGAATGTCCATTCATTTAAAGACGTATCTGCTATCCTCCGCACCACGCGTGCAGACATCTCGCACCTGGCAACAGGACTGGCTGCCGGAGCATTCGAAGCAGCATTGAGATACGTGAAACAGCGTGACCAATTTGGTAAAAATCTGGGATCCTTCCAGCTGGTTCAAGAAAAATTGGCTATCATGCAGGCAAATGTTAATGCGTGCTTGTCCTATTCTGTGCGTCTGGCTCAAATGCAGGAAGAAGGTAACTATATAGAAGTCAACTCCTCACTTGCGAAGATGCATAATGCCTTGCGTATGCGTGAAACAGTAGCTTTGGCACGAGAAGTAGTCGGTGGAAACGGGATTACACTAGATACGGATGTTGCCCGATTCTTTACAGATGCAGAGGCCATATATTCATACGAAGGAACGCATGAAATCAATGCACTTATCGTTGGAAGACATTTGACAGGTAAGAGCGCCTTTATTTAATCAGACACCAGGATACCCTTTGTGTTAAAAATAAGAGAGATCCATTCCTTTCGATCAAATCTATACTCTTTCCGGCAGAGCTGTTAAAGCATTCAGTGCAGCCGGAAAGAGTTTTTTTATGAATCGTCTGATTAACACGGGAATAGGATGCTGCTGTCGACTAGAGGAATCTTGCACTCTACCTAGTCGTTGACGTTTAATAAGTGCTATACTGATAGTAAATGTAAAGAAACAATTAACCGTAGTAAGGAGCGTACCGATGGATATTACCCAAATGAATTACTTTGTGACCATCGTAGAATGCGGCTGTAATCTTTCAGTAGCAGCCAAACGAATTCACATATCTCAATCAGCGTTAAGTCAGTTTATTACTCATTTTGAAAAAGATGAAGAAGTCGAATTGTTCGTTCGAAAAAACGGGAGGCTGGACGGACTGACATCCAGCGGCAAAAGAGTGTATAAGTATGCTCTTGATATTGTCAGCATGCACAAAGATATGGAAGATATGATTAGAAAAGAAGCAGCCAAACAAAAAGGAACGATTCGAATTGGGTTGCCATCCTTAGTACTGACCGTACTCTTTTCTAATTTCTTCTCAAAATTTATTATAGAAAACCCGGATATAAAAATAGAGCTAGTCGAGGAAGGGTCTTATGAACTCAAGAGAATGTTTTTTGAGAAAGATTTAGACTATGTTGTGCTGGTTGCTCCTACTGATTTAGACCCTAAATCATACGAGGAACACGTTATTCAAATCGATGAGTATATCGCCTTTATGAACCCAAGCCATCCATTGGCTGTCCAGGATTCAATCAAATGGAAAGATTTGGATAACTATCAGATTGGAACATTCAAAGAGTCATTCATAACCAATCGACTGGTCAAAGAGAAAATACACTCAAAGAAATCAAAAGCTGAAGTCACTCTTACATCAGCTTCATGGGACTTTCTCGTTGAAACGACTAATCACTCTGAGATCGTTTCTATTTTACCCGCTCCAATCAAACGGTATCTGAAGAACGACAAGGTGGTCATGAAACACTTTGATGATCCCATTCCATTTAATGTGTTACTCTGCAGACCAGTGAAAGCCTCTTATACACCAGTGGAAACCTATCTTCATGAATCGATGCTGAGCTATTTCTATCAACCGATTGATTAACGAGGCTTCACCTTTGTATGTGTTGAATCCTTAGTGACTATTAGATGAGTAGCTTGGGGTGGAAGATAGTGAATAAAGTACAGCTAATATGTGTTAAAAGAATAGGTATAAAAATGAAGGGGTTTCAGCCAACGAACTGTATTTTACAGTTCATTGGCTGATTTTTTTTTGTGCTGAAGAATAAGTATAAATTATAACTTTGTGAAAAAAAGAATATGTGACAAGGATAACCACCAGTCGACGTATTAGCTCAACTTATAGAATGCTTAATTTATGCTTGGTAGACGATAGTCATTAAGGTTGCTAGTATGAGGTTGTAAACGTTTCACTCACGTTTTACATCTTACACTTTAACTTACATTTAACCGTTTAAACTTATACTGGAGGAAATTGGTCATGCGTGATGCAGTAATTGTAGAAGCAGTAAGAACACCACTTGGAACATTTGGTGGTGCATTGAAAGATGTCTCGGCAGTAGACCTTGGGGCGCTTGTTGTAAAAAAAGCAATGGAACGTATCAATCTTAAACCGGAAGAAGTAGATGAACTTATTTTTGGGAACGTTTTAAGTGCTGGGCTTGGACAGAATGTAGCTCGTCAGGTAGCGGTAAAAGCCGGCATTCCTAAAAGTAAACCATCTTTTTCGATTAATAAAGTATGTGGATCTGGTTTGAAAACAGTCGCCTTGGCTGCTCAGTCAATCTTACTTGGAGACAACGATGTGGTGATAGCCGGCGGCACAGAAAATATGAGTCAGTCACCTTATGTTTTACCAGATACACGCTGGGGTAAGCGAATGGGTGATGGGAAAATAGTCGATACCATGCTGAAAGATGGCTTGATGGATGCCTTTAATGATATTCACATGGGTATCACCGCAGAAAATATTGTTGAAAAATATGCCTTTACGAGAGAAGAGCAGGACGAACTGGCTGTTCGCAGTCAAAATAATGCTGAGAAAGCAATAAAAGACAATCGTTTTAAAGAAGAAATTGTGCCCGTTCATGTCCCTCAGAGAAAAGGCGATTCTATAGAGATAGACACTGATGAGTATCCGAGATTTGGAACAACCATGGAATCAATGGGTAAACTGAGACCGGCTTTTAAAAGAGAAGGCGGGTCAGTTACTGCTGGGAATTCATCTGGTTTAAATGATGGGGCAGCAGCGCTCATTATAATGAGTAGAGAAAAAGCAGAAGAACTTGGATTAACCCCTTTAGCTACAATCAAGTCCTATGCGAGTGCAGGTGTGGAACCGGAAATAATGGGATGTGGACCTATACCAGCGACACGAAAAGCGCTCAAAAAGGCTAACTTGACCGTCAAAGATCTGGATCTGATTGAAGCAAATGAAGCATTCGCGGCACAAGCCTTAAGTGTGATTACAGATTTAGAGCTTAATACAGACATTGTTAATGTAAACGGGGGAGCGATTGCATTAGGTCACCCAATCGGAGCCAGTGGCGCTCGAATCTTAGTCACGCTACTTCATGAAATGGAAAAACGCGATTCAAAATATGGTCTGGCAACTCTTTGTATTGGTGGCGGACAAGGCATGTCAGTTGTTGTTGAAAGATAAAACAGAAAGAGTACGACGTAAGAGAGAATAGGGTGGAGGAAATAGAATGGCAATACGCTCGATAACAGATATAACAGAATCCGTTTACCGTTATGCAGATTCTGAACTAAGAGAAAAAGCAAAGGAATACGATCAGACAGAATGTTTTCCTAGAGAATCATTTGATTACCTCTCTGATTTGGGCGTATTGCGGATTCCATTCCCTCGAGAAAATGGTGGATTGGGCGGCTCTTTAAAAGATAGTCTGACGGTCATCAAAGCTGTCTCAACAGTTTGTGCATCTACAGCAAGTGTGTTGCTGACACAGGTTTCTTTTGGGATCAGCCCTATCTATATGTATGGCACAGACGAACAAAAGAAGAGGTATCTGCCTGATCTTTTAAATGGACAACAAGTGGGTGCATATGCATTCAATGAACTTGAATCGGGAAGTGACCTTTCTCAGATCGACACAAAGGCAATTGAACAAGAGGGGTTCTGGGAGTTGTCAGGGAGCAAGCATTACATTTCCAATGCTAATGAAGCGTCTGTCTATTCAGTTGTCAGCCGAATGGTATTTAAAAATGGAGAAGAAGGATATGGTATTTTTCTCCTTCACCCTGAAATGAAAGGGTTCTCTATTGGTCCTCAGGAAGAGAAAATGGGGATACGAGGCTTACCCGTAGCTTCTTTAAAATTTGAACAGGTCCGTGTACCTGTTGAAAACCTTCTTGGTGGGATAGCTTTAGGAGAAGATGCCTGCTATGCCATAAAAAATTATAATAAATTATTTGTTGCTGCACAGGCAATCGGAATAGCTGAAGGGGTATTTGATCAGGCTATGACCTACATGCAAAAAGAGCGTCAGTTCGGCAATAGATTGATCGATCTTCCGAACAATCAATTCAAAATGGCCGATGCGTATACTGAATTGGGTGCAGCAAAAGCCCTTCTGGACAAGATAGAGCATTTCGATCTTATGGAGTCTGCTCTTCATAGTATGGTGAAGCTAAAAGCCACTACAGTTGCGGTAGAAACAGCTAAAACCGCTCTGCACTTAACTGGAGGGTATGGGTTCATGAGGAACAACAGTATCGAACGTTATGTAAGGGATGCTGAACTCACACAAATATACGGAGGCAGCAGTGACACACAGAGAGTCTTACTGGCACGGACCTGGCTTTAAGCGTCATGTAGAGAAAGATAACTTATGATTAGCAGTGAAAGATTATATGGAAAAAGGGAGAGAGTAGATTTATGAAAATCAGCAAAGTTATGGTCATTGGATCTGGCACAATGGGAAGTGGAATTGCCCAAGTGCTGGCAGAAAATGGATACGACGTTATTTTAAATGATATAAAAGAAGAATTTGTGGCAAGAGGACAACTGTCTATCATTAAACGTCTAGAGAAAGATGTAACTAAGGGAAGAAAAACTGAAAAAGAAAAAGACGAGATTATTAGCCGCTTTCAATTATCCACTGACTACTCTGATGCTGAAGATGTTCAGTTAGTCATCGAAGCTGCAACTGAAAATAAGGCAATTAAGCTTGATATTTTCAAAAAAGTAGCTGAACTGGCTCCGGATGAAACGATTCTGGCTAGTAATACCTCTTCTCTATCGATTACAGAGATTGCCAATGCAACAAATCGTCCAGAGAAAGTAATTGGCATGCATTTCTTTAATCCAGTCCCTGTGATGAACTTGGTTGAAGTCACGCGCGCATTGACTACAGACGATCATACTGCAGAAACCATTTTAAAATTAAGTGAAGAAATAGGAAAGACAGCAATTGATGTAACGGATTCTCCCGGATTTGTAGTGAACCGTGTCCTTATTCCGATGATCAATGAGGCTATTTTTACAGTATATGAAGGAATCGCTTCTATGGAAGAAGTGGATGAATCTATGAAATTGGGAGCCAATCACCCAATGGGGCCTATTGCTTTAGCTGATTACATCGGTCTGGACGTCTGTTTAGCGATTATGACGGTCCTTTATGAAGGGTTTAATGACTCTAAGTATCGTCCTTGTCCATTATTGAAAAAATATGTAGAAGCAGGACGCTTAGGTAGAAAGACAGGTAGCGGGTTTTACAATTACAGTTGAGGAGCATAACAATGACAGAGTATGAGACATTGAACTATAGCACAAGCAGCGGCATCGGAACATTGACGATCAATCGTCCTAAAAACTTGAATGCACTGAATACTCAAGTGTTAACAGAACTAAATGCCATTCTTGATGAGATTGAAAAAGATGAAGAGGTTCAGGTCCTGATCGTCACAGGCTCTGGAGAAAAAGCCTTTGTCGCAGGAGCAGATATTAAAGAAATGAAAGATAAAAATGCTTTGGAAGGACGCGATTTCTCAGCGTTTGGTAACAAAGTATTCAGTAAACTTGAGAACTTGCGCCAACCCTCTATTGCAGCCGTCAATGGATTTGCTTTAGGAGGTGGGTGTGAACTTGCGATGGCATGTGATGTCCGCATCGGTGCAGTAAACGCCAAGTTTGGACAACCGGAAGTTGGATTAGGTATTATACCGGGGTTCGGAGGAACACAGCGTTTAAGCAGGATTGTAGGATTCAGCAAAGCGAAAGAACTGATTTATACTGCTCAGACAGTTGATGCAAACGAAGCACTGAATATCAACTTGTTGAACAAAGTGACTGAAGCAAGTCAGCTGATAGCGGAGGCTGAGCGCATGGCTCAGGCGATTATAAAACAAGCCCCATTAGCTATTGAGGCTAGTAAGAAAGCAATTAATCGCGGGTATGAAATGGACCTGAGTCATGCACTGGAAATGGAAGCTGAGCTGTTTGGTGGTCTCTTTGCAACAGAAGATCAGAAAGAAGGCATGACAGCCTTCACCGAAAAGACAAAAGCCGCATTTAATCGACAGTAAATAGAATAAGTGATTACTAACAAAATTGGAGGAAAGAATATGACTGATTATAAGACTATGTATACCGAGAAATTGACGACTCCAGAAGAAGCAGTACAGCTGGTGAATCCGGGAGAAGAAATTATTTTCCCAATCAATCCTGGTGAGCCGCCGATGTTACTGGAAGCGATACCGAAAAATGAGAAGCTGGAAGGGAATTTTCTGCACCGTATGCTGCCTAGCTCAGGGCCATTAGATATTTCTCCACACAAACTGAAACAAGTCTCTATTTTCTTATCAGGAGCGGACCGTAAATATTACAGGGAAGGGTTTATTGATTTTCTTCCTAACCACTTTTCAGACATCCCTTCTTTACTATTAAAACGGTCTCCCCATCCCGTGATCATGGCGACTGTATCTCCAATGGATGAAGAAGGATATTTCTCCCTTGGAACCAGTCCTTCATATGTAGCCTCTCTGATCGAACACGCTAAAACGATCATATTGGAAGTAAATGAAAATATGCCGCGGACATTTGGAGAAAAGAATACGATTCATATAAGCCAGGTAGATGCTTTAGTAGAAAACACAGTGGAGTTACCTGAATTACCTACGCCTACATTATCAGACAAAGATCTGGAAATCGGGAAAATCATTGGGGATATTGTCAAAGACGGCGATACACTTCAAATTGGATTTGGATCGATGCCTAATGCCGTTATGGATTGTATAATGGATAAAAGAGATCTGGGTGTGTATAGTGAAATGCTGCCGGACAAAATTGTCGATCTATACGAGCAGGGAGTCGTTACAAACAAGCACAACCCAGTGAGTCCAGGGCAGACACTATCAACGTTTGCTATTGGGTCGAAACGCCTATATGAATTTATGGATAACAATAAGGATATCGTCATGCTTCCATGCGACGTTACGAATAGTCCAGTGAACATTGCGAAAGTAGATAATCTCGTCTCAATCAATTCGTCAGTTGAGGTGGATTTCTATGGACAATGCAACTCGGAATCAGTTGGCGGCATGCTGTATTCATCTACAGGTGGACAAGCTGATTTCACGAAAGGTGTGCGTATGACTAAAAATGGAAGAGGCGTCATTTGTCTGTACTCGACGGCTAAGAAAGATACGATTTCTACTATTGTATCCGAACTGGCTCATGGATCGATCGTCTCAACTTCTAAAAATGATGTTGATACAGTCGTTACGGAGTATGGGAAAGCAGAACTTATCGGAAAAACATTTAGTGAACGTGCAGAAGCACTGATTGCCATTGCTCATCCAGATTTCCGTGACCGTTTACGTCAGAAAGCAATTGAAAAGAAATTGATTGTTGAAGAAAATGTATTAGTTTAAAAAAAAACTTTATATAGAGGTGAGCCCGGATGTTTATACTAAATAGACTTCTGGGCTTGTCTATTATCTCCTAGAAGTAAGCTGTCCAGACAGAGGAGAAAAAAGAGAACGTCAGTAAAAAAATAAGAGTAAGAGTATAGATAAACGGAGAGGAATATTGTACAATGAGAATGAGGTGAGAGAATTGTTAAAATACAATGAGTTGGAAGAACGTGACAGACGCAGACGCTTTAAGATGATTATGGAGTTGCCGGCATTTATTATTGGGTTTTCACTTAGTTTATTTGAGTTTAACTATATTCTGATCATGACCATGGTCACTGGTATTCTAGTTATCGAATTAATTATTTTCGGCCTGATGGATGTGAAATATAATTATTCTTTAAGCGATTTTGTCAAAGACATGATGTTCCTGTTCACCTTGAATTTCCTTGTCACCCTGTTGGCTACACCTGGTTTTCTATACACACTCAACCAGGCGACATCAGCTACATACACCTTTACCAACGTTATTCGACTCACTGTATCATTTACATTACTTTACGCCTCCTGGTATGTTTACATTATCATGATGATCAGATTAAAGAAAAAACCTGACTTGAAATGGAAGTGGGATGTGACGGGAATCATTGCTTCTGATAAAAAGCGTTTTGCTGTAAAATAAAAAGTACCGGGAAATCTGCATCAATGAGTTTACCAGCTGGATGGAGTTATCCATTCAACTGAGAAACGACTGATCAGGTCCCAGTACTTTTTTTAGATACACGATTAAATAAAGAGGAGTAAACTTGAATAAATTACAAGACCGGCAAAGAAAGAGGTCATTCCGTTTCCTCTGCAGGCAGGGAGTTCATCTTTTAAAGCGTTAAGCACTAACCCACCAGCAACAAAAGCTTCCATTAAACCAATATAGGTATGAGAAATATGAATATTCAAGCCGATGACCCAGCCGATTAATACTGCTGACATAAGCAGTTTCAAGCCATAACGGTCATAGAGTCTTTCGAAGTGGTGACGCAGGACCCAGTCATTGGTAAGGAAATGAACGCCGATAGCAAATAAGTAGAATAATGCCGTATACGTTGTTTCAAATAGCTGGCTGGAAAGTAAGATTCCGATAATAAAGTTATATAAGAAATATGAGCCAATATGTGCCCAGAAAACACCGGAAGTCGAAAAATCTCTTTTAGCCACTTTCAGGCGGGAGGATTTTAATCCTATTTCTAAAAAATAAAAGATGACGATTCCACCCAGCATGGAGCCGAATATCAGATGAGAGGCGTTTTGCTGATTGATGTGGAACGTTTCCATGATTTCATGTTCATATGACTGTACTGTTGGGATAAGATGGAAGAAGACATAAGCTAATGAAATTCCCCCAACAAAGGATGTGAATTGATTAACTGTAAAGAAACGTAATTTAAAATGTTTCGAACTCAAGTGGATAAATGAAAATCCTAAGGCTACTAATAAATTGGTCATTGGCACGATGATTCCTTCTTTCAAATAGGTAACTTAATCTCTAGCGAATTTATTATAGTCCTCACCTGATTTTTAGTCAATCTATTTTCATGAAAGTTTCTGAAAAAATTCATAAACTAATGATTAGAAACAAATAAGACACAATTAGCATTGTGCTCTGATTATTTACATATTAAAATAACGTAAAAGAGAAGTGGAAAGAGGAGAAGTAATGGATAGTTTAGAAGTGAAAATGGCAAAAAATGCACGCATTGAATCACAGCGATTAATTTTAAGACCCGTCACACTAAAAGATGCAGAAGACATGTATGACTATGCGAGCGATGAGGAGACAACCTATTATGTTTTTGATCGACATACTTCTCTGAAAGATACTGAAGAAGCCATCGTGTCTTATTTCATCGAAGACCCTTTAGGTAAATTCGGGATTGAACTGAAAGCGACCGGTAAACTGATTGGTACGATCGACTTGAGAGTAAAAGACAGTGAAAAACGCGCGCTCATCGGCTACACTTTAAATAGAGATTACCAAGGCAGCGGCTACATGACTGAGGCTGCCAATCGTGTGCTGGAACTGGGATTTGATACATTGGGACTTGGATGCATCGCAGCTCTTCACGATGAACGCAATGGAGTCTCCGGAAAAGTAATGGAACGCCTGGGTATGAAAAAAGAAGGGGTTCTACGTCACGTTGCGCAATGGAAACAAGGCGAGTGGTTTAATGATGTGTATTATTCAATATTGAAATCTGAATATGATGAGATGAAGAAACAAGGGAAGTAAGGGCTATTATTTGCGATTCCGTTGGCTCCTTTTTTATACTTAGTAGTAACAGAACACTATAAGGAGGAGACGTATGCAATCGACAAGAAGTTTTCCTAGAGAAGATGGATTAGAGAATGGGCTGAAGGTGCTGAGAGAAGGCTACATGTATGCACCTAATCGACTTCAGGCATATAAGTCAGACGCATTTGAGACCCGGTTACTAGGGGAGAAAGCCATCGTTATGGGTGGGGAAGAGGCAGTAACGTTATTTTACGATGAAGATAAATTCAAGCGTGAAGGGGCTGCTCCGGAACCCGCACAAGCGACATTACTCGGCAAAGGCGGCGTGCAGGGACTTGATGATGAGGCTCACCGTCACCGCAAGAAGCTATTTATGGATTTGATGTCAAAAGAACGTATCGAAGTATGGGCAAAACTGGTTGAAAAATATTTGTTGAAAGCGACGAAGGAGTGGATCACTCAGGATTCGATCGTCTTTTATGAAGAAAGTCAGAAAATATTGACTCAAGCTGTCTGCGAATGGGCTGGTGTCCCGCTTCCGGAAAAAGATGTAAAGAAACGGACAAAACAGCTGGTCAGTATGTTCGAATCTCCAATGGCAGTCAGTACCCGTCACATCGAAGGACGAATCGGACGCAAGCAGGCGGAATCATGGAATAAAGAGCTGATTCAGCAAGTAAGAGACGGTGAACTCACTCCCAAAGAAGACACGGCTCTGTATAGGGTAGCCTGGCACAGAGAACTGAACGGTGAACTGATGGACTTGAAAACAGCAGCTGTCGAGCTGTTGAACGTTCTGCGTCCATCTGTGGCCATTGCGATATACTTTGCCTTTACAGCATTGAGTCTGCACCAGTTTCCTGAAATCAGAGAAAAGCTGAATGGGGATAATCCCTACTACCTTCATATGTTTATTCAGGAAATCAGACGCTATTACCCATTTTTCCCATTTAATGGGGCCATCACACGTAAGGATTTTGAGTGGAATGGCTATTCATTTGAGAAAGACACATTAGTGATCCTCGATTTCTACGGGACCAATCATGACATGAGGATTTGGGATGAACCAGAGAAGTTTGATCCTGAACGCTTCAGCGACTGGCACACAAGCCCGACTGATCAAGTACAGATGAAACTCGTTGCACAAGGTGGGGGCGACTATAACACGGGTCACCGCTGCCCGGGAGAGTGGAATACAGTCCGAGCGATGGAAATCGTAACAGATTATCTGATCAATAAAGTAAGCTACAGCGTGCCTGATCAGGACCTCGCTTACAGCATGGTCAAAGTCCCAACGATTCCTAAAAGCGGGATGATCCTTGAAAATATAGAGTTTATTGGCTAGAAAGGTTTTAACACATGTCTTTAATGGAGGCCCAAATGAAAAAAACATGGAAAATAGTCATTCTTATTGTGATTGGCCTGATCGGTGGATTAGGCGGCTCTTTAAAACAATCTGAAGACGAATAAGATAAATGAGGGCTTCCCAATGCTGTTGGGAAGTCTTTTTTAGTCTGAACATCCGTTGATTATTACAATATAGAAGATAAATCTTAATAATGTCGTGTGTCTGTAGTATACTAAGCGTTCAAAGGAGAAATCGCTATGAAAAGATACATGTGCCCGGCTATGAGCATCGGGTTTTACCTGCTTTATTTTATGCTGCTTCAAGTAGGAGTAAACAGTCTTCCAGAAACGAGGCTAACCCCTCTGATCGTTATTGTCTCAGTATTTATAATCATTCCTGTTAGTGCGTCTAAGTCAAGCGCCCGGGTTATGAGAAAAATCAAAGGCGTCAGTTGCTCCATGTAAGGGTGAATTAGAGTAGGCATTTGAATAAGGTAAAGAGAGAATCGAATCCATAGATTTTCAAAACCTCTGGAAATAATTTATCAGATGTGCTATTATAGTAATTGCCGCAAGGCCACATGGCAATGGTGGGCGTATGAACCGTGTCAGGTCCGGAAGGAAGCAGCACTAAGTACTGTTCCATCATGTGTCATGTGTACATAGTCATGAATAAATCACTTTGTTCATAGAAAGATGTTCCTTATTTATAAGGGCATCTTTTTTTTGCTCATATCCGAAATTTCTTTTTTAATCGGAGGCGATTTAGCCTATAATAAAGAAGAGACTGATTGAAGAAAAGAGGGAGAAAATGAGTTATCAAGCTTTATATCGTGTCTGGCGTCCTCAGCGGTTTGAAGATGTAGCGGGGCAGGAAGCCGTTACTAAAACGTTAAGGAATGCGTTAAGCCAGGGTAACACGAGTCATGCTTATTTATTCTCCGGACCAAGGGGAACAGGAAAGACCAGTGCAGCTAAAATATTTGCTAAGGCAATGAACTGCCCTCATTCTGAAAATGGAGAACCGTGTAATGAATGTGACATATGTGAATCCATTACTTTAGGCAATCTGAATGACGTTATTGAAATCGATGCGGCCAGTAACAATGGAGTAGAAGAGATCAGAGATATCCGTGAGAAAGCCAACTACGCTCCAACTCAGGCAGAATATAAAGTATACATTATTGATGAGGTCCACATGCTGTCGATCGGTGCGTTCAACGCGCTTTTAAAAACGCTGGAAGAACCGCCGGCTAATGTGGTATTTATCCTTGCGACAACAGAACCTCACAAAATACCCTTAACCATCATTTCCAGAACGCAGCGTTTTGATTTTAGACGTATTTCACCTCAGGATATCATTCGTCGAATGACTTATATTTTAAACGAAAAAGAAGTCGACTATGAAGAAGATGCTCTGCTGGCCATTGCGAAGGCAGCTGAAGGGGGCATGCGCGATGCTTTGAGTATCCTGGACCAGGCACTGTCCTTCTCAAATGGACTGATTACTTTGGAAGAGACCCTTCGCATCACAGGCAGCATTACACAGGAGCTTCTAAGTGATTACGTGTCAGCTGCTCTAGTCAACGATACTGAGAAAGGTCTGGCATTGCTGCACGCGATTTTGCAGGAAGGGAAAGATGCTAACCGTCTGGTAGATGACACCATTATGTTCTGTCGGGATATTCTTATTTACAGTAAAACGCAGGAAGAAACAGTGCTGAAAATGAGTAAAGTAGATGAACAGTTCAAACAGCTTTCAGCTGAAGCGGATCCCGAGAAGATATATGAAATCATTCGTGTCATGAATCAGACGCATCAGGAGATGAGACTATCCAGTCATGCTGAAGTGTATCTGGAAGTGGCAACTGTCCGCCTGACACAACCGGTCATGTCCAAAGCGGCACCCGTTGTGTCTGAAGGAAAAGGTGACGGTCAGGAACTCAGCATCATGAAAGATAAAATGCAGCAGATGCAGAAAATGATTGAACAGATGCAGCAGGGCGGTCAGAACCAATCGGCACCTAAACCAGCTGCACAATCACGCAAGCCAAAGAAACAGCAGACGTTCAAAGTCAATAAAACGCAAGTCTTCAGAATACTGGAGAAAGCAACCAAAGAGGACTTGGTCAAGTTGAAAGATGTCTGGCCGGATCTTATTGATTACTTGCCGGCTGGTCAGAAAGCGATCATGAAGACGTCTAAACCAGTTGCTGCAAGTCCAAATGGGTTGGTTGTCACCTTTGATTATGATATTCTATGTGAGAGAGCTCAAAATGATTCATTCTTGCTGGACTCGATTGGTGATTATCTTGAAAAAGTGATCGGGCACCGGGCTGAACTCTGCACTGTACCGTCTGAACAATGGCTGACAGTCAGACAATCCTTTATCCAGCGAATGAAAAACAGTACCGAGGAATCGGAAGATGTCTCGACTGAAGAAGAGTCTGCTCCTGAAGAAGACAAACTCGTGAGCGAAGCAATCGGTTTGTTTGGAAAAGAAATTGTTCAAATTAAAGAATAAGAGAGGATGAATGCCCAATGCGCGGCGGAATGGGAAATATGCAAGGTATGATGAAAAAAATGCAGAAAATGCAGAAAGAAATGGAAACAGCTCAGGCTACATTGAATGAGACTGAATTTACGGGAACGGCCAATGACGATCTGGTTACTGTATTATTTACAGGCGACAAAAAATGTAAAAAAGTAACGATCAAAGAAGATATTGTGGATCCTGAAGATGTTGAAATCATCGAGGACCTGGTTTTACTGGCTGTCAACGATGCGTTAAATAAAATTGATGAAGAAACTGAAAAAACAATGGGCAAATACTCTAAGGGATTAGGGATTCCTGGAATGTAATACAGTTTAAATGTGAAGACTGTAAAGTCAGGAGCGCTTTTGACTGAATTTACAGAAGAAAGGACACGGTTATGCATTATCCAGAACCGATAGCACAATTAATGGAAAGCTATATGAAATTGCCAGGAATCGGGGAGAAAACAGCTGCCCGCCTGGCTTTTTATACGGTGAGTATGAATGAAGACGACGTCACGCGTTTTGCCAAAGCACTTATTAGTGTGAAACGTGATTTAACGTACTGTTCTGTATGCGGCAATATGACTCAAAATGATCCGTGTGATATTTGTGAAAATAAAAATCGTGATCAGTCAGTCATTTTAGTGGTGGAGCACCCTAAAGATGTCATTTCAATGGAGAAAATGCATGAATTCAAGGGACTGTACCATGTCCTGCATGGGGTATTGTCTCCTATTGAAGGAACGGGTCCGGAAGATATCAATATTCCGGTACTGATCAAACGTCTGCAGAAAGATGAGGTCGTGGAAGTGATCATTGCGACCAATGCGACTGCGGAAGGGGAAGCAACCGCTATGTACTTGTCTCGTCTGATCAAACCGGCGGGCATAAAAGTCACTCGCTTAGCTCATGGGTTATCAGTGGGCAGTGATATCGAATACGCAGATGAAGTCACGCTGCTCAAAGCAGTTGAAGGCAGAAGAGAAATGTAGGGTACAGGAATTATGGGATTGTTTAGAAAAAAACACCAGTTGAAAAACGAATACGATCATAAGCTGATCACGCTGATAAAAAAGCAGAGACAATTGTACGAAGCAGATAGTCATCTGGAAAAAATGATGGTCAAAGAGAACCCCGAGTGGGAATCTCAATCAAAACTCCAGAAAGCCAAGTACTTTTACCTCTTCAAAGAAGCACGCATCAGACAGTTGAAAGGTGATCATCTGAAGTAATGCGATAAGAGCACTGTCTTTTGACGGTGCTCTTTTGCTTTTTCAGAATCCAAATTCCAGAAACGAATGGACAAGACGGATTAATCTCCCGTATAATGGAAACAAGAATAGAGAAATAGATGGGGGAAATGTCGTGAACGGATTATTTATCACGATCGAAGGACCAGATGGCGCAGGGAAGTCGAGCCTTGTCAAACGATTGAATGCCGCTATCCAAAAGGAGACTACTCGTCCTTTAGTGATGACGAGAGAACCAGGTGGCAGTGAGATTGCTGAAGAAATTAGAGAAATCATTTTAAACCCGTTACATACAAAAATGGATGCCAGAACAGAGGCACTACTGCTTGCAGCAGGCAGACGTCAGCACGTGGTCGAGAAAATAAGACCCGCTTTATCCAGAGGGGATATTGTCTTGTGTGACCGCTTTGTTGACAGCTCCATTGCTTATCAAGGGCAGGCAAGAGGAATCGGAATTGAGGAAGTCAAAGCGATCAATGAATTTGCGATCGAAGGGTTGAGACCCGACTTGACTATTTATTTAGATGTCGATGCTCATGTTGGCCTTGAACGCATTAAAGATAAAAAGTCGAATCGGACACAGGACCGACTGGAACTTGAAGAAATCACGTTTCATGAAGAAGTAAGAAAAGGGTACTCTAAATTGATCGAACAGGAACCTGAACGGTTTTCAATTATTGATGCGTCAAAAGATGAAGACTATGTGTTTAATGAAACATGGGCTATAGTGCAAGCTAAAATCAATGAATAAAATCGAAATAATGGAAGGATGATCACGATGAAATTAATCGTTGCAATTGTTCAGAATCAAGACAGTAAACGTTTGGCAGATGAGTTTGTAGAAAATGGGATTAGAGCGACTAAACTATCTTCAACGGGTGGATTTTTAAGATCCGGAAACACGACCTTTCTATTAGGGGTAGAAGACAGAAAAGTGGACGGTGTTCTTGAACTGATCAAAGAAAACTGTTCAACACGCAGTCAGACCATGATGAGTCCGCCATCGTATGATTTTACACTTGAATCTGATTTAACTTATCCAGTAGATGTTGAAGTTGGAGGCGCAACTTTATTCGTCCTTCCAATTGACCAGTTTTTACAATTCTAATTAACAGGAGACCTATGATGTCTACTCAAAAAACCAGACAGCCGAGCATTCAGCGGCTGTTTCTTCAGTTATTAAATAAAAATAGATTGCAGCACGCCTATATTTTCGAAGGAAAAGGAGGGACAGGGAAGAAAGAGATGGCTATGTGGATCACTCAGTCTCTGTATTGTGATCAAAATGAGGAAGGGGCATGTCAGCATTGCGAAACGTGCCGACGTATAGCTGAACATCATCACCCGGATGTCCTTGAAATCGAACCGGACGGTCAGTCGATCAAAATAGCACAGGTGAGAGCACTTAGGGAAGAATTTACAAAAAGCGGAATGGAAAGCCGCCGGAAGATAGTCATTGTAGAAGATGCAGAGAAGATGACGAATCAGGCAGCGAACAGCCTGCTTAAGTTCCTTGAAGAACCGGATGGGGAAATCACCGTCTTTCTTCTGACAACAGCCAAGCATCGTATGCTGTCAACCATATTATCACGCAGCCAGCTTATTCATTTCCCCCAACTGCCAAAAGCAGACCGTATCCAGATGTTAACGGATAAAGGCCTGTCACACGAGAAAGCAGCCATTCTTGTTCACCTGACAAGTGATGTGAATCAGGCAGAAGAGCTCGCAGCGAAAGATGAGCTGATCCAGCTTATTCAGACCGTCTGGAAATGGTACACCTTTATATCAAAAAAAGATGACCAGGCTTTTGTCTATGTCCATACAGATTTAATGTCTTTGGTGAAAGACAAAGCAGACCAGTATATCGTACTGGACCTGATGCTGATCCTTTTACAAGATGTCCTGAACAGTCAGGTTAATGATACGTACACGTTTGCTTTCACTGCTCAGCAAACTGAATTGAAAAAAGATGCTGGTCGCTTCAGACCTCTTGCCATTGCCAAAATGATGGAAGTGATTCTGACGGGCAAGAAACAACTGGACAGTAATGTCGCAGCGCAAGGGATATTTGAAGACTGTTCCCTTCAACTCCTTTCGATTGTTAAGGAAGAAAGTTAGAAGGAAAGACTGCTCAGTTCGTTTGGCAATTTCAGTCTAATCATGGTATGCTATAAAGAGATGTGAGGAAGTAAACTGCCTCAGTCTGTAGAAAATCAGCTGACGATGAAAGTATAAAGAAGTGGTGACGTATGAATAAAAAAGAACTGCACGATACATTTTCTGACTTAGAATCTCAAGCAGCAGCCACCTTGAATATAATCAAAGACATGAAAGAAGAGTTATCTCATTTGACAGAAGATAACCATGTTTTACGGATGGAAAATCAGCACTTAAGAGATCGTTTAGCAGAAATTATTAAACAGCAATCACTGGAAAAGCAACTGACGACAGATACGGGTATGACTAAATCTCGATTAAACCTCGAGAAAATATACGAAGACGGCTTTCATGTGTGTAATCTCTTTTACGGGTCACGAAGAGATGGAGATGAACCGTGTGCTTTTTGCCTGGAAGTCATCTATGGCGAAAGAAAATAGGCAACACTATATATAGTATTTAAGAAAAAACATTAAAGTTTTTTACAATAAAACACTCCCGACAGACGTGCATTCACGCGTTATTAGCGGGAGTGTGTTTTTTGTTTAGACACTACATGTTGTGTTCGGTTTAAAAAATAACAATATATATAGTATCTTCCACTTGATTTATTATTTTTCTGCTGTAAAATAAAACTATCGTTAAAATTATTTATTTAAACGCATCGAGAAACTCACATACAATATGTTGTGTGTGTTAAATAACCGATTTACAGCTAAAATGGAGGAGATCATCATGCAAAATACACCAGTAGTCGTCTATTCTAAACCTAATTGTATGCAATGTAATTTCACTAAGAAATTTCTGGAAGACAAAGGGATTCCATATCAGATCAAAGACATCGAACAAAATGAGCAGGCAGTCAACGAAGTAAAAAGTCTCGGTTTCAGCTCACTACCTGTCGTCATAGCAGAAGGCATCGAAGCTTTCCACGGATTCAGACCAGATTTGTTAAATAGATTGGCTTAAAAATGAAAGTTGTTTATTTTTCACTGACTGGCCAGACCAGAAAATTTGTGAACAAATTGAATATGGATTTGCTGGAATTAAATCCGGCAAATCCATTTATTGACATAAACGAGCCTTTTATAATAGTAACCCCTACTTATGACGAAGAAGTTAGTGACTTATTAAATGATTTTTTAGAGACCGGAAACAATGCGACTTATTTTAAAGGCATCGCCGGTGGCGGGAATATCAATTTTGGTCAGCTATTCGTCTTTACAGCTAAGGATATTTCCAAGGCATACAATGTCCCTTTGCTTCATCAGTTCGAATTCCAAGGGACAGATGAAAATGTACGAAAACTGAAGAAAGCGGTGAATGATCTTGGCTTTAACTAGCACAGTAAAAGTAACACCTAAAGAAACGACTTATTTTCAACTAAACAATGAAATCAATCGACCGGTGAATAATCAGATTCCCCTTCACAAAGATCAGGAAGCGGTACGTGCTTACTTTAAAGAGCATGTGAATCCTAACACTGTCCCGTTCGAGTCAGTGCTCGATAAAATCGATTACCTGACTGAAAATGACTTTATAGAAGAACCTTTCCTGAAAAACTACTCTCGGACATTCATTACTGAATTATTTGAAGAGTTATACGATAAAGGGTTTCGTTTCCGGTCATTCATGGGAGCGTATAAGTTTTACACTCAATACGCGCTTAGAACGAATGACGGCAAACGGTACCTGGAACGTTTTGAAGACCGCATTGCATTCAATGCATTATTCCTGGCTGACGGGGACGAAGAGCTGGCAAGACACATTGCGGATGAAATTCTTAACCAGCGTTATCAGCCTGCCACACCGACGTTCTTAAACGCCGGCAGAAAACGCAGAGGAGAATTAGTCTCATGCTTCCTCGTTCAGGCGACAGATGATATGAACAGCATTGGCCGAGTCATCAACTCAGCCTTGCAATTGTCACGAATCGGTGGCGGGGTCGGTGTCAACTTGTCAAACCTGAGAGCAGCTGGAGATCCGATCAAAAAGATTGAGAATGCCTCAAGTGGGGTGCTTCCGGTAATGAAACTTCTGGAAGACAGTTTCAGTTACTCAAACCAGCTGGGCCAGAGAAATGGTGCCGGAGCAGTGTACCTGAACATTTTCCACCCGGATATTTTACGCTTCCTATCCACAAAAAAAGAAAATGCGGACGAAAAAGTGCGAGTGAAGACATTATCTCTTGGGGTCGTTGTACCGGATAAATTCTATGATCTGGCTGCACGCAACGAAGACATGTATCTCTTCAGTCCATATGATGTTGAGCGTATTTATGGCGAACCGTTCGCCTATGTTGATATTACGGAAGAATACGATAACCTTGTAGCGAATCCGGAGATCAAAAAAACGAAGATCAATGCCAGAGAACTGGAGAATGAATTATCTAAACTTCAACAGGAATCGGGTTACCCTTACATCATCAATATCGATACGGCTAACAGAGAAAACCCTGTTCATGGAACGATTACGATGAGTAACCTGTGCAGTGAGATTCTTCAAATCCAGGAACCGTCTGTTATTAAAGACAATCAGGAATATGACGTGCTTGGAACAGATATCAGCTGTAATCTGGGATCGACAAATATTGTCAACTTGATGAATACACCTGATTTTGAACGCTCGATCGATACGATGGTCAGAGCCTTGACCTATGTAACGGATAAATCAAGCATTGAGGCTGTTCCTACTATTAAAAACGGGAACGACAGATATCATACTATTGGACTGGGAGCTATGGGTCTGCACACGTTCTTTGCGTTGAATCAGATGCATTACGGGTCTCCTGAATCCATTGAATTTACAGATGCCTACTTTATGCTCTTAAACTACCACACGCTTAAAGCCAGCAACAAAATGGCGATTGAACGAAATGAAGTGTTCCACAATTTTGAAAAATCAGCTTATGCAGACGGCAGCTATTTCGACCGTTACACTTCTGAGTCGTTTTCGTTTGCTCACGACAAAGTAGCCGCTATTTTCAAAGATAAACACATCCCTGTACCAAGTAAAGAAGACTGGATGCAGCTTAAAGAAGACATTCAAAAAGATGGACTGTATCATCAGAATCGTCTGGCTGTAGCGCCGACTGGATCGATCAGTTATGTCAATGAGACTTCTGCCAGTATTCACCCGATTACACGTCTGGTCGAAGAACGTCAGGAAAAACTGACAGGTAAAACGTATTACCCTGCGCCTTATCTTTCTAATGAAACAATGCCTTATTACGTAAGTGCGTATGATATGGATATGCGTAAAGTAATCGATATTTATGCTGCAGCGCAAAAACACGTCGATCAGGGAATGAGTCTGACACTGTTTATGCGTTCAGTCATCCCAGAAGGCCTGTATGAATGGAAAGAAGGCCGTACAAACAAGCAGACGACACGTGATTTAAGTATTTTGAGACAGTACGCTCACAAAAAAGGAATCAAATCGATTTATTATATTCGTACATTCACGGATGATCAGGAAGAAATCGGCGCAAATGCTTGTGAGAGCTGTACGATTTAAATCGCCGGCAGATAAGGTGACGGTATAGTCGCCAGGCGAATGAAGGAGAGTTTAAAGTGACTGAAACATATAAAGCCATAAACTGGAACCGTATTGAAGACATGATCGACAAACTGACCTGGGAAAAACTGGTTGAACAGTTCTGGACGGATACGCGTATCCCATTGTCTAATGATCTAAGTGACTGGAACACCTTGTCTCTTGAAGAAAGAGACATGATTGCAAAAGTATTTGGAGGATTGACTCTTTTAGATACTTTGCAGTCTCAGGACGGTATCGAGGCACTGAAAAAACACAGCCGCACACAGCATGAAGAAGCGGTGTACAACAACATTGAATTCATGGAATCGATGCATGCGAAAAGTTACAGTGCGATTTTCAGTACATTAAATTCAAAATCAGAAATCGATGATATTTTTGACTGGACACACAGTAACCCGATGCTTCAAAAGAAAGCACAGATCATCAATGCCATCTACCATGAAGGCACGGAACTGCAAAAGAAAGTAGCTAGTGTATTTCTAGAATCTTTTCTGTTTTACTCCGGATTCTATGCCCCACTTCGCTATTTAGGAAACGGGAAACTGACGAATGTGGCTGAAATCATCAAACTGATTTTACGTGATGAATCGGTACATGGTACGTATATCGGCTATAAATTTCAGATAGCCTTCAATCAGCTGACTGAAACTGAACAAGAAGAAATGAAAAACTGGACATATGAATTATTGTTTAAGCTATATGAGAATGAAACAGAATACACGAGTTATTTATACGATTCCATTGGATGGACCGAGAGCGTAGGGATATTCTTAAGATACAATGCCAACAAAGCCCTGCAGAACCTTGGTTTCGATCCGTTATTCCCGGATACTGCTCAGGATGTTGATCCGATCATCATGAACGGGATTTCAACAGGTACGAGCAACCATGACTTTTTCTCTCAAGTAGGGAACGGGTATTTAGTTGGAATGGTCGAATCGATGGATGACAGTGATTATGAACAATGGTTTAGCTAATTAAATAGAGGAGAAGGCGTCTCAGTGACGAGGCGCCCCATCCCATTTTTCACATACATATTTTTTTAGGTAACCTTGTGAATGTTTGAATAAGTGGGTTATAAAACAAAAAAGGATAAGGACGGTGTTAAATCATGCAAGAAGTGAAGTGGAACGATAAAAAAATAGCAGAACTTAATGAAAAAATCATTAACGAAGGTCTTAAGGACGTTCAAAAACGAGATGGACGCATGCAGAAGTATACCCGTAAAAAAATAACAGAAGCTCTTTTTCAGGCAGTTGAACAGCTTGATTTAAATTACACCTTTGATGATTTAAAAGCGATTGCATACGATGTGGAAGATTTGATTTTAACTAAAAAATTCAAGCAGCTGGACACCAAAGAAATCGACTTTCTAGTACTGGATGTATTAAAAGCCTACAGTTATGAAGATCTGGCAGAAGGGTATATTCAGCGCCGAGAAGAAAAAGAAAGAGAGCGGGAAACCAGACGTGATGTGAATGCCATGATCAAGAGTCTGCTGATGAAAGAAAAATCGATTGTAAACGAAAATGCAAACAAGGACAGTAAAGTTTTCAATACCCAACGTGACCTGACTGCAGGGATCGTAGGGAAAGCGCTTGGCCTTAAAATGCTGCCACCACATGTCGCCAATGCACATGAAAAAGGGGAAATCCATTATCATGATTTGGACTACACCCCATACGCACCGATGAGTAACTGCTGTCTGATCGATTTTAAACACATGTTTGAAGAAGGATTTCAAATCGGTAACGCAGAAGTTGGCTCACCTAAATCGATTCAGACGGCTGCTGCCCAAACGGCTCAAATCATCGCAAATGTCGCGTCCAGCCAATACGGAGGGTGCAGTTTTGACCGGATTGATGAAGTGCTGGCACCTTATGCTGAGTTGAATTTCCAGAAACATTTAGCCACGGCAAATGAATGGATTGAAGGTCAGGATAAACAGGAAGCATTTGCTGAGCAGAAAACAAAAAAAGATATCTATGATGCGATGCAAAGTCTGGAATATGAAATCAATACCCTTTACACTTCTCAGGGACAGACGCCTTTTACAAGTTTAGGCTTTGGCTTGGGTGAAAACTGGATCGAACGTGAGATTCAAAAAGCCATCTTAAATGTTCGAATCACAGGCTTAGGAAAAGAAAAACGCACAGCAATATTCCCTAAACTCATTTTCACACTGAAACGGGGGTTGAATTTGAATGAGGATGATCCAAACTATGACATCAAGGAACTGGCATTGGAATGTTCGACTAAACGCATGTATCCGGATGTGTTGAGTTACGATAAGCTGATCGATATTACAGGAAGCTTTAAGACTCCGATGGGATGCCGCTCTTTCCTTCAAGGCTGGAAAGACGATCAGGGCAATGATGTAGCTGCTGGCCGCATGAACCTGGGTGTTGTAACATTGAATGTGCCCCGTATCGCAATCGAAGCAAAAGGCGATATAGAGCGGTTCAACGTTTTGCTTTCTGAACGTTTGCGTCTAGTCAAAGATGCATTGCTGTTCAAAGCTAACCGAGTAATGGATGCAGAGCCTGCAAATGCACCTATTTTATATATGCACGGCGCATTCGGCAAACGCCTGAAGAAAGAGGATAACGTGTCGACGCTCTTCTTAAATAAACGCGCAACGATTTCTCTCGGCTATATCGGACTTTACGAGGCAGCCACTTCATTTTTCGGTTCAGAATGGGAAACGAATGAAGAAGCCAAATCGTTTACACTCGATATTATGAAGACCTTGAAAACACATGCAGACGAATGGGGAAATGAGAGCGGCATTCATGTCAGTGTCTACTCCACACCAAGTGAAAGTTTAACCGACCGTTTCTGCAAACTGGATACCGAGAAGTTCGGAATGCTCGAAAATATTACGGATAAAGGCTACTATACAAACAGTTTCCACTATGATGTCCGTAAAAATCCAACACCTTTTGAAAAAATAGATTTTGAAAAAGACTACCCGAAATTTACCGGGGGTGGATTTATTCATTACTGCGAATACCCTAAACTGCAGACTAATCCGAAAGCACTTGAAGCGGTATGGGATTATGCGTATGACCGAGTCGGCTATCTGGGGACCAATACACCAATCGACCGCTGTTATGAATGTGATTTTGAAGGGGACTTCAAGCCGACGGAAAATGGCTTCAGATGTCCAAGCTGTGGAAACACGAATCCTGAAACATGCGACGTTGTTAAGCGCACATGCGGGTATCTAGGCAATCCACAGAAACGTCCAATGGTGTCAGGGCGACACAAGGAGATTTCATCTCGAGTCAAACACATAAAAGGGACTGATTAGCATGCCGGTAAATCCAGTAGAGTGGACATCAGAACGATTCAGTAAAAATTATGTCGCAGACTACAAACCGTATAATTTTGTGGACGGCGAAGGGGTCAGATGCAGCATTTACGTAAGCGGATGTCCTTTTGCCTGCAGGGGCTGCTACAATAAAGCAGCTCAGGACTTCAATTACGGGTCGCCTTACTCAAGAGAACTGGAGAGTCAGATCATCAAGGATCTAAGCGCTGATTATTGTCAGGGGCTGACCTTGTTAGGCGGGGAACCGTTCTTGAATACAGGGGTAACGGTTCCTCTGTGTGAAGAAGTCCGGGAGTCGTTTGGCTGGTCGAAGGATATCTGGTCATGGACAGGCTATACATGGGATGAACTGATGGAAGGAACCGAGGATAAGCGCCGTCTGCTTGAACTCATCGACGTGGTGGTGGACGGCCGATTCGAGCAGGACAAAATGAATCTGAATCTGGCATTCAGAGGCAGCTCTAATCAGCGAATCATTGATGTGCAGGCGTCTTTGAAGAGTGGAGAGGTTGTACTGTGGAATGAGGGGGATTACTATTAATCAGGCACTCAGAGGAAGCTTGATTAAGTGGGTAAAACGCCCCGTTCAGTAACCGGATTTCCTGCACGCAAGCATACGATTAGGCTTTTGGCCAGATTGATGGTATACTATGTAGACGTTAAAGATAAATATGAAGTATTATATAAACACGTTTTAAAGAAGTTTATTCACACTGGATCAGCTATGGGGCTGTAAGGACATGATAGAGGTAGGGATTATGTCGTTTAAATGAGAAACCTAGTAATATAGATATGAATAGAAATACCCAGCAATTTACTTTACAAATATTTATTGTTTAATCAGAAAGCCACTCCTCGTTGAGTGGCTTTTGTCAATTCTCCAGATTTTTCTGCTAATTATATAAACTCAGGCGAATTTTTCAGTGAGTTTTGAAAATAACTGACGCATTGTTTAAACTCATATTAATTGGTCTGTGAGTAGTTAAAATGGGGACTCTATTCTTTCAGCTCAAATCGTTTAAGGAATGAGTCTTTAGAATAAGAGGTGTATTCTTTAAACTCACGGAAATACATAACCGAGTTACAAAAATAAATACGCTATTCTCATAGCTCAGATGAATAGGTAGATGAGTTTGAAGAATCAGACTTCTATTTTTACTACTCAACTTAAAACTATAGTGAGTGCTGACAATAATCCGCGGATTATTAAAACTCATTTCTCAAATCCACGTGAGTATATAGAAAGCCTCTTTCAATCAAATCTCCCTCTTTCTCTTTACTATAATGTCAGAAACTAGCCTGCTAGTTTCCTATCCCATCCTATTCAAATAAAAAATAAGCAAAACTGCCTCAATTATTTGGTATACTGAATATACTTAATCAAACAAAGGAAGAATGTAGTGGATATAACATTAAAAGGTGACGAACGCGTCGATCAGATCATGCAGTATGGACTGGATATCATTCAAAGTCCGTCGGTTTTCTCATTTTCATTGGATGCCATATTATTAGGAGAATTTGCCAAAGTGCCGAGACACGAGCGTGCAAAGATCGTGGATTTGTGTTCAGGCAATGGGGCAGTGGCTCTCATGATAAGTCGGCAGACGAAAAGCAAAGTGACCGCAGTAGAGATTCAGGAACGTCTGGTCGATATGGCTGAGCGAAGCATTCAGTTGAATAACTTATCAGACCAGATAGAAGTAGTCCATGAAGACGTGAACAGGTTAAAAGGGTCTATTGAAAAAGATTCAGTTGATGTGATCACCTGCAACCCGCCATACTTTACAGTGTCAGAAGCGAGTAAGAAAAATCCCAATGAGCACTTAGCTATTGCCAGACATGAGCTGCATTTAACGCTTAAAGAACTCATGTCAGTAACATCTGGCTTGCTGAAGACGAAAGGCAAAGCATTCTTCGTTCATCGACCGGAACGGTTTCTTGAAATCATGGATGCGATGCGTGAAGTGGATCTGGCACCGAAACGTATTCAGTTTATTTACCCAAAAGAAAATAAAGAAGCAAACATTCTACTGATTGAAGGCATTAAACGCGGGAAAGCAAATGGATTGCAGATTTTGCCTCCTTTAGTGGTCTATGACGAAAATGGAGAGTATTTTCCAGAAGTGAGAAGGATGATTTACGGAAATGAGTCAGAGTAAAGCAAGCTACTTTTATGTTCTGCATTGTAAAGATGGAACTTTGTACGGTGGCTACACAACGGATTTAAGCAGGCGATTAAAAGAACACAATGATGGAATCGGGGCAAAATATACGCGTCCTCAGCGGAGACGGCCTTTGAGAATGCTATATGCAGAGGCTCATTCATCAAGAAGTGAGGCAACAAAAGCAGAAGCAGCGTTTAAGAAGCTGATGCGCAGACAGAAGGATCAGTTTTTAACAGAGCAAGGGGTTAAACGCCCTTACGATAAGCAGCACACATGTATAGTGAAAGAGGTGAGAACAAGTCATGATCAGCACACAGAAGAGCTTTGAACCACACGAACAAGGAAGTCTATACTTAGTTCCGACACCGATCGGGAATCTGGACGATATGACGTTTCGCGCCGTTCAGATCCTTAAAGAAGTAGATTATATTGCATCAGAAGACACGCGGAATACACAAAAATTACTGAATCATTTTGAAATCGATACATCACAGCTTAGTTATCATGAGCACAATACTAATGAGCGGACACCGCAGCTGGTTGAGAAAATGTTGAATGGGGAATCTGTTGCCCAAGTCAGTGATGCAGGAATGCCATCAATTAGTGACCCTGGCGTAGATTTAGTGAAAGCCGCAATCGAAGCGGGGATTTCAGTGGTCCCACTGCCCGGCCCTAACGCTGCCTTGACCGCGCTGATTGCATCTGGATTGACCCCACAGCCTTTCTACTTCTACGGATTTTTACCGCGGAAGAAAAAAGACCTGGTAGCCAGTTTAGTAGACCTGAACAAAAGGGAAGAAACATTGGTCTTTTATGAGTCTCCTCACCGTATCAAGCAAGTCGTCGAGCAGATGGTCACTGTTTTTGGTACGGACAGACGCATCGTTTTAGCCCGGGAAGTAACCAAACGCTTTGAAGAGTTTGTACGCGGAACCACTCAGGAGGTGCTGTACTGGCTGGAGAACGAACAGATTCGTGGAGAATTTGTTCTGATAGCTGAAGGAAACAGTGAAGTAGAAGAAGATGAACCACAGCAGTGGGCATCGTTAAGCCTTAAAGAACACGTGGAAGAACTGATGGAAGAACAGGATCTTCCCAGTAAAAAAGCAATCAAAGAAGTGGCCCAGTTAAGAGGATTGCAGAAAAGAGAAGTCTACGCAGCTTATCACGAACTAAATGACTAAGAGGAGGAATACCTAATGACTAAGAAACTAATGGTTTTACCTATTGCATTACTAGGACTAGGATTGGCAGCCTGTCAGACTGATGAGGAAGAAGCAGCAGTCATCGAAACGGAAGAGGTTGCTTCAGAAACTGAGGGTGATGATTCTGAGACTAATGAACAGACTGTAGAAGAGCAGAACGAAGAAGAAATTGAAGAAACCGGTGATGATGAAGAAGAATTAGTCTTTGATCAAACAGAAAAATACCAGAACCTGCTGGACCAGGCGAAGCGTGAGTATGAAGCAGAAGAGCTGGATGCGGCTGCCGGGACCTTGAGTGTACTGCTCCAACATGATTTGACGGGGTATCCTGAAATCATGGCTGAAGGAGAAAGTCTGAAAGAAGAAATACATGTTCTTCAAGCTGAAAATGCAATAGAAGTAGCAGGTGCCTATACGGAAGACTCTACATATAAAGACGAAAGACAATCCGCTATTATGGCTGAAGAGTATGAAACCGCTACTGGTCAATCTATCCAGGAAGCAACAGATGAGGAATTAGCAGACTGGTTTACTCAAAAAGAGAACAGTGCTGAAGTGGAAGAAAACACGCAAAGCTGGACAAAAGAAGAAGCTGAAAATTACGCATTTGATCAGCTGATCATGCTTGAAAATTTGAACTATGAGAAGTATTTCTTTTTCGTTAATTCAATGGAAGAAGACTGGGTCCAGCTTGAGGTCAGAGAACCAGTTGAACAAGACGGAGTGACCTGGTCTAACTTAATCGGTCTTTACCGCTTTAATGTGTCTACAGATGAATTAGAAAAGCTGGATATCGTGACCGGAGAATATCAGTCTGTCCAGTAACACGCTCTGGTTGAGTTTATTAGCTCACATCATGTAAACTAGCATAAAAGGAGTGAACACTAGTGCCAAAAGGTATACTTAGCTTTAACCAGTTGAAAGACGCACATTTAAAAAAAATAAAAGAACTAGCACCAGATTATAGGGTTGTTTCTTCTATAGATGAAGTGACAGACGTATCTGAAATTGAAATTGTTTACGGGTGGGAAAAAGAAGCGGGTCAGAAGCTTCTAGACCATTCTGATTTAAATGTAAAGTGGATCCAGTTGGCTTCTGCCGGCGTGGATTACATGGATCTCGATCGTCTGCACACGAATGATATAACCTTAACGAGTGCAAGTGGAATCCATAGATTTGCAATAGCAGAATCCATTTTCGGTATGCTTTTGAGTTACACGAGAGGCATCGGGCATTCAATCAAGATGCAGACACAGTCAAAATGGGACCAGGTGGATAATGCCAGAGAGCTGAATCAGAAAACAATGATGATTGTCGGAGCGGGAGCCATCGGCAAGCAGACAGGAAAATTGGCTAAAGCATTCGGTATGAAAACGATTGGTGTGAACAGAAGCGGAAAAAGTGTGGAGTTCATGGATCAACAGATTACACAAAGTGATTTAAAAGAGTCACTGAACCAGGCGGATGTTGTCGTCAATATTTTGCCTTTGACAGAAGAAACAAAAGATTTATTTGATCTGTCACTCTTTAAAGAAATGAAGCCGACCGCCATTTTCATCAATGTGGGAAGAGGACCGACTGTGGTCACGGATGACTTGCTTAAGGCACTGGATGAAGGGTATCTGGAGTATGCCGCTCTAGATGTGGTTCATCAGGAACCGTTGCCTGAAGACCATCCTATATATAGCAGAGAAGACGTCCTGCTTACACCACATATTTCCGGATCACTGGATGATTATGATGAAAGCTTATTTCCAGTATTTGAAGATAATCTGGCTGCTTTTGTCAAAGGTGAAGAGTTACCACAAAATGTAGTGGATTATTCCTCGGGGTACTGATCAGCACGAAGGTAAAACAGTTTAAGTAAATACACTTTAAAAAGTTCAAGTAAAGATAATCTCTTTACTTGAACTTTTTTGTGTATTTGCCTCTTTTTATGGAATAAAACCAGTAAATAAAGAAAAGGTATATACACAAAAAGAATTAAAATTGTATAATAACTGTCTTTTAATACCGTTTTCATAATAAAAAGGGTAAAAGATGCAAAAAAACTAATAAAAAGCCTTGACTATTCATTTGTCACGATGTAGACTACTCATAACATCAAAGAACAAGAGAGTAGATGGTCTTATTCATCACAGCGAGTCAGCACAGAGTGGAAGGCTGGCATGAAGGATTATTGAAACGAGCTTGTAAGATGCTTTACTGAAATTCAGCGGGGCGAATGGTTGACAACTCAATCAAGTCGAGTAAAGCCAAACGGGAATTTAGAGTAAGTAAAGCCGTATGCAGCGTTAATGCATTAAGGTGGCAGACCGCCAAATAGGACTCGTATATTTCTGATGGGAGAGTTTAAAAGCATGGGTCTGCAAGTAGAGTGGTACCGCGATGTAATCGTCTCTGTGTAAAAACAGATGGCGTTTTTTTTATACCCAAAATTAAATAGGATAAAAAAAGGAGAATGAAAAATGACTAATAAAACCTATAAGAAAATTGTACTGGCATACTCTGGAGGACTAGATACGTCAGTCATCATTCACTGGCTGAAAGAAAATTACGGCAGTGAAATTATAGCAGTGACCGCTAATGTCGGTCAGGAAGATGAACTGATCGGTTTAGAAGAAAAAGCACTAAAAACAGGCGCTTCTAAGTTCTACCTAGCAGAGATAGAAGAGGCATTTGTCTATGATTCGATTTTCCCCACTCTCAAAGCAGGGGCTATATATGAAAATAAATATTTACTTGGAACAGCAACAGCAAGACCGATTATTGCAAAAGCACTGGTCGATATTGCCAAACAGGAAGGCGCAGATGCCATTTGTCATGGCTGTACGGGTAAAGGAAATGATCAGGTCCGTTTTGAAATGGGAATAAAGGCTCTGGCTCCGGAACTTGATATCATCGCTCCATGGAGAACATGGGACATTACGTCTCGTGATGAAGCGATCGATTACGCGTATGCAAATGATATTCCTTTGAAGATATCTCGTGAAACCAATTATTCAAAAGATAAAAACCTGTGGCACTTGTCTCATGAAGGACTTGATTTAGAAAATCCCTTAAATGAACCTAAATATGATCAGATTTTAGAAATGAGTGTCACACCAGAGCAAGCGCCCAATGATCCAACTTACGTTAGCATAACCTTTGAAGAGGGAATTCCGGTAGCGGTAGATGGGGAAGATATGGATGGTGTCAGCTTGATTAAACACCTGAATAAAATTGGAGGCACACATGCGATCGGCATTCTGGACATGATCGAGAATCGTTTGGTCGGAATGAAGAGCCGTGGAGTATATGAAACTCCGGGCGGCACCCTTCTTTATTTCGCTCATGAACAACTTGAAATGATTACATTAGATAAAGAAACTACTCAATACAAACAGGAACTGGCACAACAGTATGCCAACCTCATTTATAACGGACAATACTTTACCCCTCTCAAGCAGGCATTGGATGCATTTGTCGATGAAACTCAAAAAACAGTGACGGGTACCGTGAAACTGAAACTGTATAAAGGAAATATGATTGCTGCGAGTGTTGATTCACCCTTTAGCTTGTATTCAGAGGCGTTTGCCACATTTGATGAAGATGATGTCTATGACCATAATGATGCAGCCGGATTTATCAATTTATACGGATTATCCAGCGTCATACAGGCTGAGATGAAACAAAAAGCACAATTCGGAAAACAGGTAAATCACAGCTTAGAAGTATCCAAGGAAGGAATCAAGGCATGACTAACGTTCAAGTAGGAGTGATAGGGGCAAGTGGATATGTTGGAGCTGAGCTGATCGGCATTTTACTGAACCACCCAAATGTAGATGTGACAAAGGTCTCTTCAGGACAAAACAAAGGTCGCCTTTTCTCAGACTTATACCCGTCCTATACTGGGCAGTTCGATCAGCCATTCGTGGACAATGAAACGGTCATCGAAGCATCTGAATTACTATTTATCTGTCTGCCTCACGGGAAAAGCGAAGCACTAGTTAAACAATGTATAGACAAAGGGAAAAAAGTCATTGATGTAGGCGCGGATTTCCGACTCGATGATTTAGGCCTATACGAAGAATGGTACGGTGTAGAAAGTCAGTTTCCAGACCTGCACACCTCATCTGTTTATGGATTACCGGAAATGAACCGTGAGAAAATTAGAGAGACATCGCTAGTTGCCAATCCAGGGTGTTACCCGACGAGTATTCTTCTGGGCTTGTATCCAGCGGTTTCCAGTAAATTAGTCGATATGAACACCTTGGTGATCGACGCAAAATCTGGAGTGACGGGAGCCGGAAAAGGACTGTCAGACGCGGTACATTTTGCCAATAAGAATGAGGGATTTAATGCTTATAAAGTGGGGACTCACCGGCATACACCTGAAATTGAAGAAAAACTGGGAGACATGGGAGCGGGTGATGTCAACGTCTTGTTTGTCCCTCATCTGTTACCAGTGAACCGTGGCATACTCTCCACCCTTTATGTAGCGCTCGCTGAGAATGTAGATGCAGAAAAAGTACACGCACTATATGAAGCATTCTACGCAGATGAACCCTTTGTGACTGTATTGAAAAAGGGTAACTGGCCGAACATCAGTCATGTCACCCACTCCAATCAGTGTCATATCGGATTAACAGTAGATGAACGCACGAATCGACTGATCATAGTCAGTGTAATCGACAATATGCAAAAAGGAGCGGCTGGACAGGCTGTTCAGAATTTCAATATTATGACTAACTTAAAAGAGACAGAAGGACTTTCGATGGCAGCCCCATCGTTTTGAGGTGATAAATATGGCAACCACACTAAAAACAAAAAAAGGAACGGAATGGAAAAAGGTAGAAGGGAATATCTGCGCACCTAACGGATTTACGGCATCTGGGGTGGAGGCAGGGTTCAAGAAAAAGGGAAAAGATCTGGCACTGATATTAAGCAGAACGTTAAGCTCAACGGCAAGTGTCTATACACAGAACAGTGTTAAAGGAGCTCCATTGGTGGTTACTAAAGAGCATAGTGCAAATGGACAGGCGCAAGCTATCATCTGTAACAGCGGGAATGCCAATACCTGCAATGCAAATGGACTCGAGATCGCAAAAAACGTGTGCACACTTGTTGGGGAATCGTTAGGTATTTCTGAAAAGGATGTGCTAGTCGCTTCGACAGGCGTGATTGGTCACCCCCTCAGTATGGATCCATTTAAAGCTGGAATAGATGAGCTGGTTGAAAATCTGAATGAAACATCAGGTCATGCAGCTGCCCAGGCAATATTGACGACCGATACCGACACAAAGGAAACGGCCATTCAATTTGACTTAAGTGACGCCACTGCACGTATAGGCGGCATTTCAAAAGGCAGTGGAATGATTCATCCCAATATGGCTACGATGCTTGGGTTCATCACGACTGATGTGGCGATTGCTCCAGATGTGCTGCAGCTGGCGTTAAAAGATGTTGTGATGGATACATTCAATATGATCAGCGTAGATGGAGACACATCGACCAATGATATGGTGACGGTTCTGGCCAATGGTGAGAGTGGAAACAAGGAAATTCAGTCTGATCAGGACCCGGATTACCAATCGTTTAAGGACGTGCTGCATGCGGTCTGTAAAGAGCTGGCAATTGCGATTGCAGAAGATGGGGAAGGTGCAAGTACGCTCATTACGTGTAACGTTTTAAATGCGACCAATGAATATAAAGCTAAAGCTATAGCGAAGCAGGTGATCAGCAGCAACCTGGTCAAAGCAGCTGTGTATGGCAGAGATGCGAATGTGGGTCGACTCTTGTGTGCAGTAGGCTACAGCGGGGTAGAGGTTGATTACGAAACGATCGATATCTATCTCCGTTCAGAAGACTACCGAAGTGTGTGTGTCTGTGAAGCAGGATCGATCGTGCTCTTTGATGAAGAAAAAGCTTATGAGATCCTTGGAACAGACAAACTGTTCATAGATATTTACCTGTATGAAGGGCAGGAACAGGCAACTGCCTGGGGATGTGATCTTACCCATGAGTACGTAAACATAAACAGCGCCTACCGTACGTAACGAATCAAAACAGGTCGTCCGTTACTAATTAAACAGGTTGAAAAAAAGTAAAGTGAGAGGGTATGTAGATGAATTCATATGAAACAGCTGAATTATTGACCGGTGCATTGCCTCATATTCAGCGCTATGACCAGAAAATGGTTGTGATAAAGTATGGCGGGTCAGCGATGATGGATGAGTCCCTCAAGAAGTCTGTCCTGAGCGATGCGATGCTCCTGGCAAAAGTAGGAATGAATGTGGTGATCGTTCACGGCGGAGGACCGGATATCAATTACTGGCTTGATAAAGCTCAGGTCGAAAGTTCTTTTGTAAATGGATTACGAAAGACAGATCTGGAGACAATGGAAATCGTCCAGATGGTGCTCGCCGGCAAAATCAATAAGGATCTGACACGCACAATTCAGACCCTTGGCGGAAAAGCCATGGGAATCAGTGGGATAGACGGTGGACTAGTCAAAGTCATACAAAAAGACCCAGTGAATTTAGGAGCAGTCGGTGAAATCAGTGACATCAATACAGAGGTCATCACTGATTTAGTTGAAAAGGGATATATTCCTGTTATTGCCTGTATCGGCATTGATGAGAACGGCGATTCCTGTAATATCAACGGAGATGAAATGGCCAGCGGCATTGCTAAAGCGTTGAATGCCCATAATTTTGTCTTGATGTCAGATGTCCCCGGAGTGCTTGAAGATGCAGGGGACTCCTCGACGCTTATTTCTCAGATCGAAGTGGATGAAGTCGCTGAATTATTCTCTAAAGATATTATCAGTGGAGGAATGATTCCTAAAGTCGAGTGCTGCATTGAAGCAGTAAAAGACTCAGTGAGGCAGGCCGTTATTTTAGATGGCCGAATCCCGCATTCACTAATTGTGGAATTTTTGACAGACACAGGAATCGGGACCTTATTCTACAAAAAAGAGGCGCAATTGGAAGGGAGTTTGAAATGAACAGCATCGATTTGACTCATGACTATGTGACCCCCACCTATAACCGTATTCCAATTTTGGTCGACAAGGCAGAAGGTTACTACATTTACGATGAAAATGGACAACCTTACTTAGATTTCACATCTGGCATAGGCGTCAATTCTCTAGGGTACAATCATCCGGAATGGGTGGAAGCGACACAGAATCAACTAAGCAAACTGCAGCATATATCAAATCTCTACTATACAGAGCCCAGCGCTCAAGTGGCTCAGAAACTCTGTATGCACACGCAAATGGCGCACGCCTTGTTTGTCAATTCAGGAGCTGAATCCAATGAGGCAGCAATCAAAGTCGCAAGAAAATACGGACATCAGCAAAACGAGAAAAAGCAGAAGATACTGACGCTAACTAACTCCTTTCACGGACGAACGGTCACGACATTATCGGCAACGGGACAAGACTCATTCCATAAATTTTTTGGTCCGTTCACTGAAGGCTTTGATTATGTAGAGGCGAATAATATAGGGTCGTTACATGAAAAAATAGACGACCAAGTCTGTGCAATAATGATTGAGATCGTTCAAGGTGAAGGAGGCGTTGTTCCTTTAAACGATGACTTTATCCAGGAGATAGCGCTGGTGTGCAAAGAGAAAGATATATTATTGATTATAGATGAAGTACAGACCGGCATTGGACGCACAGGGAAGCTATTCGCATATGAACATTTTAACGTACAGCCAGATATAATCACTGTCGCAAAAGGGTTGGGAAATGGATTGCCTATAGGAGTGGCACTACTGGGTCAGAAAATAAGAGATGTACTGGAACCTGGAGATCATGGATCGACGTTTGGTGGAAACCCAGTTGCTTCAGCAGGGGCCAATGTTGTCCTGGATACGATGACAGAGGTATTTTTACAGTCTGTAGAAGAAAAGAGTGCGTATCTGAAAAAGGAACTGTGCTCATTAGATGCAGTCGAAAGTGTCTCCGGACTTGGGTTGATGATTGGCGTGACGTTCAAAGAGGCGAAATCAAAAGATGTCGTCAACAGCGCTAAAGAAGAAGGCGTCTTATTTTTAACAGCAAAAGATAAGCTAAGGCTTTTACCCCCGTTGATAATAGATAAAGCAGCGATCGATGAAGCATTATCCTGTTTGAAGACTATACTGAAGACCGAACAAATGGAGGGGTTAAAATGAATCATTTACTGAAATTATCTGATTTAACGAAAGAGGAACTATTGACCCTGCTGGAGACGGGGCATGATCTAAAGAAAAAGCTCAAGGAAGGGATTGAAACACCCTATTTAAAAGGGAAAACCCTGGGAATGATTTTTCAGAAATCATCGACTCGTACGCGTGTCTCGTTTGAAGTCGGAATGAGCCAGTTAGGTGGGAATCCTCTATACCTAAGCGTGAATGATCTGCAGATGGGCAGAGGAGAACCAATCGAGGATACGGCTCGTGTTTTATCGCGTTATTTAGATGCGATCATGATTCGTACCTACGACCAATCAGACGTTGAACTGCTGGCTGAACATGGGACTATTCCTATTATCAATGGGTTAACTGATTTGTATCATCCGTGTCAGGTATTAGCCGATTTAATGACGATTCAGGAAGTCAAAGGGGAGCTTGAAGGATTGAAATTAGCTTTTGTAGGGGACGGAAACAATATGGCGAACTCTTTAATTGTGGGGGCACTGTTATCAGGAGCCTCTATTTCGGTGGCATCTCCGACAGGGTATCAGCCCGATCCTGTTATTCTTGATACCTATTCAGGTCATCCTGGATTCACGTTGACCGAAAATCCATATGAAGCAGTCAAAGACGCTGATGTGATCTTTACAGATGTCTGGGCCAGTATGGGTGACGAAGCAGAAGCAGAGGAAAGAAAGGCTGTTTTTCAGGATCTCTATCAAGTAAACGCTGAATTACTATCAGTTGCTCATCCTAGGGCGATGGTTCAGCACTGTCTGCCCGCACACAAAGATGAAGAAGTCAGTGCGGATATATTTGAAAAACATGCCCCTTATATCTTTGAAGAAGCAGAAAATCGTCTGCATATTCAAAAAGCGGTTCTCGTTCACTTAATGGGGGTGCCTGCCTATGTCAGCTGATACACATAAACTATGGCAAAGGCGTTTTGCCGGAACAAGTGCAAAAGAGGTAGATGTGTTCAATTCATCCATCAGCTTTGATTATGTCTTATTTGAAGAAGATATCATTGGCAGTATTGCGCATGCCAAGATGTTGGGAAAACAGTCCATCATTCCTGAAGAAGACGCAGCCAGCATCGTGGAAGGACTACAGGGGATATTAAAGGACTTAAACAATAACAGTCTGGCTTTCGATCCAAATGCAGAAGATATTCATATGTTTATTGAATCTGAATTAACTGAGCGCATAGGAGAAGCAGGGAAAAAACTGCACACTGGGCGTAGTCGAAATGACCAGGTCGCACTAGACCTCAGGCTTTATGTAAAGAAAAAAATAACCGAAGCAAAAACACAGTTGCTTCAATTTGAAGAAGTGATCATCGCTCAGGCAGAGCAGCATGTACAGACAATCATGCCTGGATATACACATCTGCAGATTGCCCAGCCCGTCAGTTTTGCACACCATTTGTTAGCTTATGGCCAAATGATTTTGAGAGACATCACGCGTCTGGACGAGGTCATCTCACACACAGATGTCATGCCACTAGGTAATGGGGCATTAGCAGGGACCACTTATCCTCTCGACCGTCAGTATGTTGCTGAGCAGCTTGGTTTTAAAGAAGTGAGTGCCAATAGCCTGGACGGGGTATCAGACCGCGATTTTGTGATCGATGCCACCTATGCTTTAAGTATGGTTATGATGCATTTGTCCCGTTTATCAGAAGAAATCATTTTGTGGAGCTCACAGGAATTTCACTTTGTGGAACTGGATGACGCATTTGCAACAGGCTCGTCAATTATGCCGCAAAAGAAAAATCCGGATGTAGCCGAACTGGTTCGCGGGAAAACCGGGCGAGTGTATGGGAATCTTCAAACACTTTTAGCAATGATGAAAGGATTGCCACTGGCTTACAATAAAGATATGCAGGAAGACAAAGAAGCCTTGTTTGACAGTATCCGTACGGTGGACATTGCCTTATCTGCCATGATTCCAATGATTGAGACTATGAAAGTAAACAGCGAGAGAATGCGTGAGGCCGCTTCAAAAGGCTTCATTAATGCGACAGACTGTGCAGATTATTTAACGAAAAAAGGCGTTCCTTTTAGAGATGCTTATGGAGTCATTGGAGGATTAGTGAAGGATTGTATCGATAACAATCTGACTATGGAAGATGTTCCATTAGAGAAGTATCAGTTGCTGAACCCTCTCTTTGAGGAAGACGTATATGAAGCGATCGATCTTAAAAACTGTATGAATAAACGAAACATTGAAGGAGGACCCGCTCCAGATTCTGTGAAGGTACAACTAACAAGATTAAAAGAGGAAATCGAGAGAAAGTGATTGAAACTTATTATTCAAAAGTGAAAAGGGTCCTCCACCTCGATTTATTCGTTTTAAACCTAATTAAATTAATCAAAAATCGATTCCTGGCAAAATGTGTCGAAAATATGACAGACCAATGAAAACGCAAACAATGCTAGTATAACAAGTTATTTATTAATATAAGATGTGCATAAGATTAACATTAAGTGAGTATTTTCTAATGTTAATCTTTTTTTTTATTTTAAATAAAGATATAATAATATCAGTTATTCGATAAGGAGAGATAAACACGCACGACTGCTTTTGAGAACAGTGTTCAGAAATAAAAAAAAGAAAGAACAATAAAACGCTTTTCATAATAAGAGGGCACTGGTCATCTAATATCGGTATAGATTAGGGAGGAAAACAATATGTCTAAATATGGAAAATACTTACTAAGTGCGGCAGCTCTTTTGACGTTGTCAGCATGCGCGAGCAGAGATGATGAGGTTCAAGGTGTAGATGGCGATAATTCTACAGCAGGATCTGGCGAAACATTATCTGCAGTGATAGACCGTGGTGAATTGAACGCAGGCGTTAATGATCAGCTGCCTGGATTTGGATACGTAGATAGTGACGGGAGTTATGCAGGATTTGATATCGACTTTGCACGAGCGATTGCAGCTGGTGTTCTCGGAGATGCAGATGCAGTGAATTTCAGACCACTGTCAGCTCAGGAACGATTCACAGCAGTTCAAACTGGGGAAGTAGATGTGCTGCTTAGAAACACAACCTGGACAGCAAGTAGGGATACAGAAGTCGGATTAGATTTTGCTCCCGTTACTTTTTATGATGGACAAGGAATGATGGTTCCTGAAGATTTAGGCATTACTTCACTGGAAGATATGGAAGGATTGACTATTGGGGTAGAAACGGGAACAACTACCGAGTTAAATCTTGCCGATCAGATGGAAGCTCTGGGAGTTGAGTATAACACGCAGACATATGATGACCGAGATGCTCTAATTGCAGCCTATGAAGCAGGATCTGTGGATGCCTGGACAACTGACCGTTCGGGTCTGGTATCCAGTTTCGCAGTATTAGATAATCCTGACGATCATGTCATATTGGAAGAAACGCTTTCTAAAGAACCACTGGCCCCTGCCGTTTTACACGGAGATGATCAATGGAATGATGTCGTAACCTGGATCGTATTTGCTCTGATTCAAGCTGAAGAATTTGGAATTACTCAGGATAATATCGACGACTTTATGGACAGTGAAGATCCTGATATCAGACGTTTACTAGGAGTAGATGAGGACCTGGGTGGGTATTTAGGACTTGAAAGCGACTTTGCTTATCAGGCAATCTCTCAAGTAGGAAATTACGGCGAGATTTATGATCGTCATTTAGGCCCGGATACACAATTTGACCTACCTCGAGGCATGAATTCATTATACGAAGACGGTGGCTTGCAGTATTCTATGCCATTCAGATAAGTTAATAGAAATGAAACTGTCACAGTCAAAAGATCTCAGCATTCGGATAGTGTATAGATACTGATGCAGATGACGAACTGGACAACGAAGAGGCCTGCTAACCTGCAAGATAGCAGGTCTCTTTTCCAGTGTGGGTTGCCGGAGGATAAGGCAGCGATCAAACTTAAAAGAGGTGAAACAGACTATGAAATCTCAGAAAAAGAAGGCGACTCCGCTATGGAGAAACAAGAAAGTCGTTCCGATCATTTTACAGCTCGCATTTGTTGCGGTAATGGGGACGTTATTATGGATTCTGGTTCAAAATACTATTATTGGACTTGAGAGAATTGGTATTGGTTTTGGATTCGACTTCCTCAGTTCACGAGCAGGATTTAATATAAATGAAGCGTTGATCGACTATACGACGAGTGATCCTTACGGCCGTGCCATTTTAGTTGGTATAGTCAGTACCTTGCGAGTGTCCTTTTTTGGCATTATTCTGGCCACAATCATTGGGGTCCTGGTTGGAATCGCCAAAATGTCAGATAACTGGCTGCTCAGTAAGGTAGCTTCGATATATATTGATATTTTCAGGAATACACCGTTACTTTTACAAATCTTTATATTAAACTTTGCAGTATTTTTACCTCTCCCTAGGATTCAGGAAGCAGTTGGGATTGGGCCGTTCTATCTATCGAACCGTGGAGCAGTGATCCCTTGGGCAACTCTTCATGAAACGTCCTGGATTTGGCTGATAGTCACTGCCGGTTACATGATAGCTAGTGTCTTAGTTTTTAAATGGCTGTTGAATAAAGAAATGGAAGAGGGAGTCAATACGCATCCGTTCATCTCTTCTATAGGTGTATTTGTATTATTAAATGGCATCAGCTTTTTAATTTTCAGACAAGGGCCGGTAAACGTGTCGATTCCTCAGCATACAGGTGCTGCTGTCAGCGGTGGCCTTTCACTGACGACGCCTTTCCTCTCTGTTCTACTGGCACTGACTATATTTACATCCACCTACATCGCAGAAATTGTGCGTGGGGGAGTGCAGGCTGTACCAACCGGTCAGACGGAGGCAACAAAAGCATTAGGATTTAAATCAGCAACAGCCATGAGACTGGTTATATTCCCTCAGGCGATCAGAATCATCATCCCTCAAATGACGAGTCAGTATTTGAATCTGATCAAGAACTCTTCACTGGCAATGGCCGTTGGGTTTCAGGAAATAGTCGGGGTCGGAAATACAGTCATGAACCAGTCAGGCCGCACACTCGAAGTCATAGTGATCATGATCAGTGTGTATTTAATGTTCAGCTTGACTACTTCGGTATTTATGAATTACTTTAACAGAAAATTCCAGTTGGTCGAAAGGTAGGTGAGGGTCATGTCAAACGATAAATTACAACAAGCCGTCTTATCAAACGATCGATTGGAAGTGACCGACTCTCCTCGTCTAAGATTAGACAAAAATCAATCATTTGGTCGAACGTTAAGAAAGAACTTGTTCGACGGATGGAAGAATATATTTCTGACGATTGTGACCGCAGTATTTTCTATTCTAGTCATATCCCAGGTCGTCAATTTTGTTTTATCCAACAGCTGGGATGTTGTCTATATTCATCTGAGGTTATTGATGATCGGTCAGTACCCGCTTGAGGAACTATGGAGAATCTGGTTTGCGCTCTATTATGCATCGTTTATGATCGGTGCGACATGGGGATTGTGGAAAGGGGCTGCTAAGGCAGTTGGACTGACCTTTGGAACGGTTTATCTGATTTTTGCAGTGATCCCCTGGACCACACTTAATACCTCTCTAAATTTAGCAGCATGTATCACATTGATTGCCGCAGGTTTTGTTATCGGCCATAAGATAGAAAAGATAAAAGTGGCCGTTCTCATTCTATGGGCGCTGTACATTCCATTAACACTTGGTTTGATCATGGGGTTTGGTGGATTGATCGATCCTGTTTTAAGCCGATACTGGGGTGGATGGCTGCTGACAGTGATTCTGGCTTCAGTATCAATCGTCGGGTGTTTCCCTTTAGGTATTTTACTGGCTCTCGGACGTAGAAGCAGTCTGCCAGTGGTCAAATACTTCTGTATTGGGTATATCGAACTCATTCGAGGCATGCCACTGATCATGGTGCTGTTTATTGGACAACTGCTGATTCCTCTATTTTTAGGCGGATCTACAGGAATGGACAATGTAACACGAGCAATGATTGCCTATACATTTTTTGCTGCTGCTTATCTGGCAGAAGATGTGCGTGGAGGATTGCAGTCTATCCCGACAGGCCAATTCGAAGCAGCTCAGGCACTTGGTTTAAATAAAATAAAAACCACCTTCTTTATTATATTACCGCAGGCTTTGAAAGCCGTTATCCCAGCAATGGTGGGCTTGTTTATTACAATATTAAAAGACACCTCACTTGTAGCGATCATTGGACTGGCTGATTTTCTCGGAACAGCCAGACGAATATCCAATAACCCAGAGTTCCTGGGGAGGTATTTAGAACTGTATATATTTGTTGCAGCCTTTTACTTTGTTTTCTGTTACTTGATGGCTTATGTAAGTCGATACCTCGAACGCAGTTTATCCACCGATAATCGATAAAGAGACTAGATGATAGTCACTTTTAAATCAGGAAGAGAGGGATTTATATGGAAGAAGCAGTACAATTTGAAAAATCCACGATACCTTTAGAAGAACGAGAAGATATTATTAAAGTTGAAAAACTCAATAAATGGTTTGGCGATCTACATGTTATAAAAGATGTTGATCTGACAGTTAAGCAGGGAGAAGTGATCGTTGTCCTTGGTCCTTCAGGGTCAGGGAAGTCAACGTTTATTCGTACACTTAATGCACTCGAAGAGTTCCAGAGCGGGACGATCGAAATAGATGGAATTGAATTGACCGATGATTTAAAAAATGTCGAGGAAATTCGTAAAGAAACAGGCATGGTGTTTCAGCAATTTAACTTGTTTCCACATATGACCATTGTCAAAAATGTTTCTTTAGCCCCTATTTGGGTCAGAAAATGGAAAAAAGCGAAAGCTGAAAAAATCGCACTGAGCTTACTGGAACGAGTCGGTATTCCTGAGCAGGCGAACAAATTCCCTGGACAATTGTCAGGTGGTCAGCAGCAGCGTGTGGCTATTGCAAGAGCGCTGGCAATGCAGCCTAAAATTATGTTGTTCGATGAACCCACGTCAGCACTGGATCCGGAAATGGTCAATGAAGTGCTAGATGTTATGCGCAATCTGGCAGAGTCAGGTATGACCATGATCGTCGTTACTCATGAAATGGGATTTGCAAGGCAGGTGGCGGACCGACTTGTCCTGTTCGATAAAGGTGAAGTCATCGAAATGGCCGGTCCGGAAGAATTTTTTGATAACCCTAAACATGAGCGGACAAAACTGTTTTTAAGTCAGATTTTATAAGAATCGATTTAACTCAAGAGTATATAATGAAGAGAAGCAGACCATCATTCTGAACAGGATGTGAGCCGGCTTCTTTTTTTTTGCAAAAAAGTCAGATTGCAGCCCTTTTTATCTTTTAAAATGATTAAAAAATGCTATAATAAGCATAAGAAAGTGAATAGAAAGATACAGAATACTTTAATCAAGTATTCATTTTTTTGAACAAAACATGACAAAGTGTCATGTTGGTCCTATTCACTTGATACACTACCAAAGGGGAGAACATAATGTCAGAACAATTGAAGAAACGATCAGACGTATCAGAAGACCTGAAGTGGGATTTGTCGGCAATATTTGAGTCACAGGCTGAGTTTGAAGCAACAGCCGAACAACTGCCGAAAGAGGTTGCAGCTTTTGCATCTAAATATGACGGGAACCTTGACGGTGCTGGAACGGTCGTTGAAGCAGTCAAAGCATATGAAGGACTGCTGGCAACAGCTTCTCATTTAGGTCAGTATGGTCATTTACCTGTGTCAGTGGATATCTCAGACGGTGAAGCGCAGCAAGTCACACGCCATGTGTCTAATGTACTGGCAAATGTGAGCGCTAAATTGAGTTTCTTCCAGTCTCAATTAGAAGATTTGAATGAATCTACACTTGATGAAGTGGTTGAAAAAGAACCAGCATTTGAAACGTTTATTCGTAAAATCAAAAAGTCTAAACGTGCCAAACTGGACCCTAAAGTTGAAGAAGCATTGGCTCAGTTATCACCCGTATTCAGTGCGCCTTCTGAAATATTCGAACAAGCGCGCTCGAACGATGCGGATTATGGCACATTTGAAGTGGACGGCAAAGAGTATCCATTAAGCTTTGTCTTATATGAAGAAGTGTATATGTATCACGAAGATCCCAAAGTCCGTCGTGCAGCGTATGACAAATTCAACGACGTTCTGGGACGCTATAAGAATGTAGTGGCTACGGCTTACTACACCCATCTACAGCGCGAAAAAACCATATCGACTATGCGCGGATATGATTCAATATTTGATTACTTATTAGAAAGTCAGGAAGTCGACCAGGACTTATACCACCGTCAGATCGATACGATTATGACAGATTTTGCACCCGTTATGCGCAAATTCATTACGCACTTGAAAGAAGTCCACGGGTTAGAAAAAATGACGTATGCCGACTTGAAAGTGGATCTGGATCCTGAATACACTATGCCCGTTTCAATCGATGAGTCCAAAGACCTGGTCAAAGAAGCGTTAGCGCCTCTAGGACAAAAATATGTAGACATGATTTTACAGTCTTATCCGGAACGCTGGGTAGATTTTGCACAGAATATCGGAAAACGTTCTGGTGCATTCTGTTCAACAACTTACGGCAAACACCCGTATGTTATGGTGACTTGGACTAACCAGTTAACAGATGCCTACACCTTATTCCACGAATTAGGCCATGCAGGACAAGGCGTTTTATCGAACGAGAATAATCCGTTAAGCAGTGCACGTCCGTCTCTTTATCTGATTGAAGGACCGTCTACATTTAACGAACTGTTATTAACAGACTATTTGAAAAATAAAACAGACGACCCGCGTATGGAACGTTCGATCTTGTCTAAAATGATTTCACGTACGTATTTCCACAATTTTGTGACGCATTTACTGGAAGCAGCGTATCAGCGTGAAGTCTATCGTCTGATCGATGCAGGTAAGAGCTTCGATGCAAATAAACTGAGTGAATTAAAACGCGACATTCTGGAACAATTCTGGGGGGATTCAGTTGAGCTGGAACCAGGTGCGGAACTTACTTGGATGCGTCAGATCCACTACTACATGGGACTGTATCCATATACCTACTCAGCTGGTTTGACGATTGCGACTCAAGCCTTCCTGAAAATCAAGAGCGGCGAAGAAAAAGTAGATGGCTGGTTGGAATTCCTGGCTTTAGGCGGACAAAAAGTGCCTGCCGAAGCTCCAAAAGTAGCGGGTGTCGATATCACAACAGACAAACCGCTTAAAGATACCATCAACTATCTGAACGAATCAGTCGACCGCATTATCGAACTAACTGGGCAACTGTCTAACTAATCAGTCTCACTATATCAAATAGTATCTTTTTTTGAATAATGAAGCTCTTTACCAAATACCAACATTTAGAAAAGGGGGGGAAGATGTGAAGAAATCTTTAATCGCCTTAATAATTGCTGTGGTTGCCTTGGCTGGTCTGTTACTGTTTCAGTTTAGAGAGAACAGAGACCTTAGGAGAGACTTAGGGATTAGATATTTGATGGAGGCGGAATACTATGAGGATCTCCTGACTCAGACATCACGTGTAGACTGGGAGAATGTTGATCTGGATCAAGACGAAGGGCAACAGTTACTATTCAGTTACCGTAGACAGTTGAGTCGGCATCGCTACGGTTACCATGAGTTTCAAAATGGATGGGTAAATGTCGATAGAGAAATTCGTCGTGTCAGCGATATGTTAGCCAGATTGGATGATCAGGGGGAATTGACTCAAGAAGAATACGATGAACTCGAAACCCTTTCTCATGGTCTCGGTCGCTTATATAATAACGTTCAGTTTACTTCAAGGTTTGACTGGTACAATGCTATGAGGGAAGAAAATCAGGAAGTGTCTGAATTCATTAACGACACACTGGAAGACTTATGATATAGATTATAATAAAAACCTGACATCAGACTTTCTGATGTCAGGTTTTTTCTTCATTTATGATGTGATTGTGTAGTACTCGATTCAGTTTGTCCGAATGAGTCATACACAAGAGCTTGAATGTGTAGTACTCGTAGTCCTGCAAGTGTATGAGTACTACTTAATCCTTCTTATACTGTATGACTCGACAGGCAGTAGATCTGTGACTCATACACAAGATCCGATATTGGACTGACTCGTTTTGAGAATAATTATGAGTACTACTAATAACTGATGGATAGGTAGTACTCAACTTAAACAGCAGTGTGAGTACTACACAAGAGGCTAATTGTGTATGACTCGAGCAGCAAAATTATCGTGAGTGATACACAAAACAACAAATAGGTAGTGCTCATCATTGATAAACTGATGAGCACTACCTAAATGATCCATTTTAATAAAGAGAAGAATCGACAAGTCGATTCTGTGTCATTACTGTAAAGAATTTTGTGCTGCATGCATACCAGCGACACGTCCGGTAATAAACGCGCCGGTAATGTTATAGCCGCCAGTATAGCCATTGTAATCCAGAATTTCTCCGGTGAAGTACAAGTTCTGCATCAACTTGCTTTCAAGGGTTTTAGGGTTCACTTCTTTTGTATGAACCCCGCCGCCTGTTACAAATGCTTTTTCAATCGGTAAAGATCCGTGAACTTTAAAACGGAAATCTTTCAGGAAAGTGATGATGGATTCGAGTTCCTTAGGCGTCAACGTTTTAAATGCCCGTTCACTGTCGATATCTGATTGTTCTAAACCAAATAGAATATAGCGCTCAGGTCCATAGTGCTTGAGCGTATTTTTAATGCTTTTTTCGCCTTCTTTTTTCATCAGACGCTCAAGTGACTGTTTCAGAGACCCGACAGTTTCATCAGGAGCACTGTCCAGACTCATTTGAGCGAAGTCTGTTTTGTCTCGTTTCATTGTTTGAAGCACGAACATCGAACAGCGCAGGACAGCTGGTCCGGAAATACCTAAATGGGTAAAAATCATATCCATCCGGTGATTGATGACGGTTTTGCCTTTTTTATTCAGGACTTTGAGATCGACATCTCTTAATGAAATGCCCTGAAGTGTCCGGTCTTGAATAAATGGTTCCTCAGAAGTGATCGGGACTTCGGTAGGATACAGTTCTTTGATTGTATGGCCAGCCTTCTTAGCCCACATATATCCGTCTCCGGTCGACCCCGTTTTTGGCATGGCCCGTCCACCCGTGGACAAAATAACAGAGGTTGCATGTAAAATACGTCCATCTTGAAGCTCGACCCCTTCAACACGTCCGTCTGTATATAAAACAGTTTCGACAGGGGCGTTTACGTGAACATCCACTTTTGTATCTTCCATTATCTGAGTCAATGCATTAACAATCGTACGGGATTTATCTGTGATTGGAAACATCCGCCCGTGGTCTTCTTCTTTTAACTGAATGCCTTTTGATTTGAAAAAATTCATAATATCATAATTATCATACTGGTAAAATGCGCTGTATAAGAATCGGCCATTTCCAGGGATGTGAGTGATGATTTCTTCTTTATCTCGATTATTAGTGACGTTGCAGCGTCCGTTACCTGTAACAAGCAACTTTCGCCCGACAAATTTATTTTTTTCAACTAAGCCAACTCGGGCTCCGTGTTCTGCGGCTGAAATAGCAGCCATCATGCCGCTGGTTCCGCCACCTACGACGAGTACATCGTAATGTGTCATGTGTGTTCCTCTTTTCTTTCTGATCCTATATCCTAGACACTTTACCATATTAACGGCCTTCTATCCATATTAATGAGAATTCCTCACATAATTGTAAAGATTTCGCTTGTATGTAATGGATTACACTCTATACACTGAACAAGTAAAGAATGAAAAACAGACTTACAGGAGGAATAAATATGGGATTTAGAAAAGACTTTTTATGGGGCGGCGCAACTGCAGCGAATCAGCTTGAAGGAGGATACGACGCAGACGGACGCGGACTGGCGAATGTCGATGTCGTGCCTATCGGTGAAGACCGTCCGGCGATTATTACGGGGCAGCAGAAACACTTTGACTTTGATGATGAGCATTTTTACCCTGCCAAGGTAGCAATCGATCACTACAATCGGTACAAAGAAGATATCGCACTGTTCGGCGAAATGGGATTTAAAACCTACCGTCTGTCAATTGCATGGACGCGCATTTTTCCTAAAGGCGATGAAAAAGAGCCCAATGAAGAGGGCTTGAAATTCTATGAAGACTTATTCAAAGAGTGTCACAAACATGGCATTGAACCATTAGTCACGATTACTCACTTTGACTGTCCGATGCACTTGATCGAAGAATACGGGGGATGGCGTAACCGAAAGATGGTCGATTTTTATGAAAACCTGACTCGTGTATTATTTACGCGCTATAAAGGACTTGTTAAATACTGGTTGACATTCAACGAAATCAACATGATTCTGCATGCTCCATTTATGGGAGCCGGGCTTGCGTTTGAAGAGGGAGAAAATCAGAAACAAGTTAAATTTCAAGCAGCACATCACGAGCTAGTAGCAAGTGCTTTGGCAACTAAAATCGCACATGAAGTCGATCCGGAAAACCAGGTCGGATGTATGCTTGCTGCCGGAAAATATTATCCCAACACACCTCATCCAAGAGATGTTTTAGCAGCTCAACAAGCAGACCGTGAGAACTATTTCTTTATTGATGTACAGTCGCGTGGGGAATACCCTGCTTATGCACTTAAAGAGCTTGAACGTGAAGGCATCGAACTGGAAATGGCTGAAGGAGATAAAGAATTATTGAAATCTCATACAGTTGATTTCATATCATTCTCGTATTACTCTTCACGCGTGGCATCAGGTGATCCTAAAGTGAATGAAAAAACAGCTGGAAATATCTTTGCATCAGTAAAAAATCCATACCTTGAAGCAAGTGAATGGGGATGGCAAATTGATCCATTAGGTCTGCGCATTACCATGAACGACATTTACGACCGTTACCAGAAACCCTTATTCATTGTTGAAAATGGGCTAGGTGCGATTGATAAACCGGATGAAAATGGCTATGTGGAAGATGATTACCGCATCGATTACCTGTCTAAACACATCGAAGAAATGAAAAATGCGGTTGAACTGGATGGGGTTGACTTAATGGGTTACACTTCCTGGGGTTGTATCGATTTAGTCAGTGCGGGAACAGGCGAAATGAAAAAACGTTACGGCTTTATCTATGTTGACCGTGACAACGAAGGAAACGGCACACTCAAACGCACACCTAAAAAATCATTTAACTGGTATAAGAAAGTCATTGAAACAAATGGAGAAGATTTGAGTAACGCTTAAAAAGAAGTAAGAATAAACTAAAGGTTTCCGTCCAGATTTTAGAGGATGGAAACCTTTTTGTTCTTTAACTCTAAACTATTGCCGTTATAAGAGTTATAATGAAAGCGTAAAACAAACCGGAGGAGAGAATAAGATGACGACGATCAGAAAACTGACACAAGAGAATTTTGAAGATGTCTATCAATTAAATGTGTATGCGTTCCATTTTAAGGATATTGATGAGGCAAAGGAAAGAATGCGTCATGAATTCGAACATGGCATCGCTTTAGGTGCCTTTTCAGAAACCAAGTTGACTAGTTCGCTGATCATCTTCCCATTTGAGGTGTACTATCATGGCACGATAATGAAGATGGGTGGAATAGGAAACGTGACTAGTTACCCCGAGGTAAGGGGGCAAGGATCCGTCCGCCAATTGATGGAAACGGCGCTGGCAGAAATGAAGGACCGAGGGATGATAATGTCTTATCTCGCTCCATTTTCCTACCGCTTCTACCGCAAATTCGGATATGAAGCAGCTTTTGAAAAACGCCGTTATGAAATCATGCCGGACGATTTTGGTGCGTTCGAAGCTCCTCGAAATGCCGTCGATCGAGTACGTTGGGAGGAACAGAAAGAAGAGCTTATGGCTATTTACAATCAAAAAATGAGACAGGCCATTGGACCGTTAAAAAGAAAGGAATGGGAATGGGAGAAACGAGTCATGTCATCGACTAAGAAACGGATCGCTCTTTTCCGGGATACAAACGACGTTCCTCAAGGGTATCTGTTATATGAATTTTCAGGAGAGCATCTTAATACATTCCAGATAGATGAACTGACTGTTCTGACAGGGGAGGCTGAAAAGGCACTATGGGAATTTGTGGGGACGCATGCTGCCGGTTTCGATAGGTTCACCTACACCGGTCGATCTGATCAGCGGCTGACACATCTATTCCAGGAGGCCGACCTCAATCAGAAAATGACGTCTTCCATGATGGCCCGCATTGTAGACTTGGAGAACTTCCTAAAACAATTCCCCTTCAAACGGGTGAAAGATCAGGAATTTTGGCTGGAAGTTACTGATGACATGGCAAAATGGAATGAGAAACTATTCAGACTCTCAATCAAGGGACAAAAAGTAACGGTGTCGATTGCCGACCAGCCCGATGATAAATCCCGCTATCTCAAAGCGAGCATACAGACATGGACTCAGCTGTTTATGCAGTTTAAGACAGCTGGCGATCTGCAGTTTGAAGGGTCACTCTCTGCATCTAAAGAGACAACTCGAGCACTCCAGGATAGTCTTCCTGAAGGTGTGCCAGAACTGCATGATTACTTTTGAGAACGGGGAAAGAGGAGTAGGTTAGATAGTGAACACTAAACCAGCTTTAAATAGAAATGAAAAACTAATATGCGAATGACCAATAAAGTAGTTAAAACGCTGGTCCATATGGTCTAGCGTTTTTCATATGTATTGATTGATGAAGCTTGTCTTTTCGGTCCGTCAATTATTGAACGAACAAAATCGGGCCGTATCTGTACCTAGTTGTTAAGATAAAGTAAGAAGTAGAAGGGAGGTAAACTAATTGAATGATCTGTATCACATGAATCTGGCTATGCAGTATATTGAGGACCACTTAAGTGAAGAAATAGATTACAAAAAGCTGGCGCAAATTGCGATGACATCAGAAATGTATTTCAAACGACTTTTCTCATTCTTATCGGGTATGCCATTATCGGAATATATAAGGAATCGGCGGCTCACTCAGGCGGCTTTTGAGTTAAAGACGTCGGAAATCAAAGTGATCGACCTGGCATTAAAGTATGGCTATACATCTCCAGATGCCTTTACTAAAGCTTTTAATCAATTGCACGGTGTAACCCCGTCTTCATCTAGGGACCTTCAAAGCAATATAAAATCATATCCCATGCTGACATTTAGACTAGATATCCAAGGAGGAAATCCAATGAATTATAAATTAATTGAAAAAGAACCCTTTACCGTTGCAGGATATGGAGCAGAAGTTGTTGTGAATAGTGAGTGTGAATCTCAAGATATTAATTCCTTTCTCAACAGTTTGACAGAGGAACACTACGCAAAGTTAAATGAGATCAGCAATGGTCAATTTGATAAAAAGATACTGTATGTGTCATCAGATTACGAAGAGAAAAACAATACGAGTGTACAGGACTTTTATGTGGGAGTAACTGTAGATCAGGTCCCGGAAGATCTTAAATGTTTAACGATTCCTAAGCAGACTTGGGCTGTGTTCACCATTTCAGGAGAGTGGGAGGAAGTCAATGATACCTGGACGCGCATTTATACAGAATGGTTTCCCTCTTCGACATATGAACCAGCTGATTCTCCGGAATTCATGGTGTCCAGTGAAAATCAGAGTGAAGTATGGGTAGCTGTCAGATAGTAGAGTAAGCGTTAATTCTCATGGATAAGGAACTTGAAGTTCTTTTAATCAAGCCTCTCCCCGGAAAGTTGAGAGTATTAATGGTAAAGTGAATGAAACACTTGATTAACTAATCAACTGTAAAGGAGTAGATTAAATGAATAAACTTTACTTTTTGTGTACAGGCAACTCCTGTCGTAGTCAGATGGCAGAAGGGTATGGCCATAAATTGCTGGATGCGGGTCAGTTCGAAGTGAGAAGCGCTGGGATCGAAACGCATGGATTGAATCCGAGAGCGGTTAAAGTAATGGAAGAAGAGGGGATCGATATTACCGGGCAAACATCAGATTTAATCGATCGGGATTATTTTAATGAAGCAGATTTGATCATCACTTTATGTGGGGATGCTTTAGACAAATGTCCGACCATTCCTTCTGGAGTTGCACATGAGCACTGGGATCTTGAAGACCCGGCAAAAGCGACAGGTACTGAAGAAGAAATATTAGCGGCATTTCGAGTAACGAGAGACATCATAAAAGAGCGCGTTCAAACTCTGAAATAAAGCAGACAGTGTAGACACGATCCTGAAAAAGGGTCTGTTTACACTGTTTTTTTGTTGCAATAAAGATATAATGTAGTAAATGATTGTTTTTAAAGAGGGGTAAATATGTCCAAACCTTTTGACGATAAGCTTAATACTATAAAATGGATCGGCATCCTAACGATGGCTATCGACCACATAGGTTATTTTCTGTTTCCAGGATTAATATGGATGCGGATGATTGGACGGCTTGCATTTCCCTGTTTTCTTTATAGTACGATTGAGGGGACTGAACGGACCTCTAATTATAAGAAGTATATAAGCCGCCTCTTCTTACTAGGCGTCTTATCGATGCCTGTGACCCCCAATACGATCAATGTATTATTTCTGCTGGGGATTTTCTCCTTGTCTTTAAAATATAAAAAGTACTTTTTTATCCTTCTGTTCATAAGCTTCTTTGCTGAATATAGTATTTATGGCTTTTTGTTTGGCTGGGCTATTTACTGGATGACAAGGGAAGAACGACTTCAAGGCATTGCAGGATCACTGGTCATTCAACTGATGTTCGGCTTCAGTATACAGGCGCTCTCAATTTTAGCGATTCCATTCTTTCTGATGAAAAAAGGAATCAAACTTCCTCATCTGCCCAGATACTTTTTTTACTGGTTCTACCCGCTGCATCAAGCGGTTTTATTGGCGATTGCATGGTACTTAAGCTAAGTATAAAAAATAATGTCAGACAGGAGATGGATGTATGAATAAAGCGGTGAAAAAAGTAGTTACATTAGTCGTAACTATTCTGTTAATCTATATCGTTTTAATAGTATTTTCAGCATGACGGATAGCCAAGTCACAGGGTCACTACTGAAAAAAAGAGGGACATTGAGTATGACAGATAACCAAGAAAGAAGGCTAAACATGAAACATGATAAATTAATCACTTTTTCAATGATGATTGGATTATTAGTAATGGGTATCTTGTTAGTCATTTTTAATGACTCTCCACTATTTGTAAAGGCTATGATAGGCGGTGGAGCTGCACTAATTAGCTGGGGGATAGGCAATCTGTTCCTCAAATGGGTTGAGAAAGAAAAAGAAGAACCAGAAAATAGCAGAACCCACTATCCGGTAACCCTCTATATTACTACACCACTTTTTGTGTTTATGGCTCAATTTCTCAGTGAGTTTAACCGAACGGGATTGATCACTTTTGAAACCTTTGCCTATTCATTGGGAGTAGTGGGAACATATTACATAGTGCTTCATTTTTATGAATATTTTTTAGAAAAATGGATGATCAGGAACATTCCAAAAGCTGTCCGCAGCTTCTTAGGATGGGGAATCGTTATGGTGTGTATTGCGATCATGATAGTAATGTCCATCACCTAATAAAGGATGCAGGTACAAGCATAATAAATATTTTTTAAAATAAAAGCGTTTTCTATTGACAAAAGAAAATGAGATGGTACACTAAATGTGTAATCGGTTACAGATTGAGGGTGAAGAAATGGTAACGATAAAAGATGTGGCAGAGTATGCAGGCGTGTCAGTCGCAACTGTCTCACGTGCACTAAACAATAGTGGATATGTAGGAAAACAATCTAGGATTAAAGTGGAGGAAGCAATCAAAACTTTAGGATATTATCCCAATGAAGTGGCTCGCTCTCTTTATCAGAAAAGCTCGAAAATGATCGGGCTGCTTTTACCTGATATCTCTAACCCGTATTTCCCATTAGTGGCCAAAGGTGTGGAGGATTATGCGCAGCAAAATGGCTATATGATTATATTGGGGAATGTAGAAGACAATATAGAAAAAGAAGATATGTATGTGAAGTTTTTTTCTCAGTATAATATCAGCGGTGTCTTATCAGCCGCTACTGGAAAGAAGAGTCAGAATTACCAAGTCCCATTTGTCCTATTAGACAGAGCACTTGAAGAAGAAGACTACTCTATTGCTACTGATGATCATCTAGGTGGAGAATTGGCAGCGAAAGCAATTATTGAATCCAAAGGGAAACAAGTCGTGGTTATGGCGGGTCCTAAAAATATTGCTGGAGCAAATGACAGGTTATCCGGAGCACTAGGTGTCCTGAATTCTAAAGGACTGTCGTATCAAATATTTGAAACTCATTCGTATCAGGTAGACAAGGCAGAAGAGACCGCTGTACAGTTGTTCGAAAGCACCAGTCACTTTGACAGTGTCATCGCCAGCAATGATGTATATGCACTGGCTGTTATGAAAGAAGCAATCAAAAGAGGATACCGTATACCGGAAGACATTCAAATCATTGGATATGATGACATGCTTTTCAGTCGCTTGATGTATCCAGGGTTGACAACAATAGCTCAACCGGCCTATGAATTAGGATTTCAAGGAGCCAAAATGCTTGTTGATTTAATTGAAAAAAATAGTAGTGAACATAAAAAAGTAAAATTGAAACCTAAGCTGATCATGAGGGATTCACTAAGATAGGAGACTTAATATGCCAAAAATTACAGTAGTCGGCAGTATATCGACTGACTTTGTTGTTGAAACAGAGAAACGCCCCTCAATGGGCGAAACAGTTGAAGGAAAGACATTTAGTACAAGCTTCGGAGGAAAAGGAGCGAATCAGGCAGTTGCTGCAGCAAGACTAGGGGGAGTCACTCATATGCTGGGTGCAGTCGGTCAAGACCCTTTCGGATACGAATTATTGAATAATCTGAAACATAATCATGTATTTGTGAGTGGTGTGGAACGGGTTACACATTCATCAGGGTCTGCTTTCATCACTCTTTTTGAAAGGGATAATTCCATTATCTACGTCCCTGGAGCGAACGGGGAATACTCACCTGACAAACTGGAAGCATGTATTGAGAACCAGTCAGTCATTCAGGAAAGTGATCTGGTGATGGTCCAGAACGAAACACCCGATGAGACGGTCAGAAAACTAATTGAAAAATGTCATGAACTGCATGTGCCTTTACTGCTTAATCCGGCACCTGCTCGTGAATTAGACCAGGCCCTTATTGAAAAAGTATCGTTCATCACACCAAACGAAACAGAATTTGACGTCTTATTCCCTGGACAGAAGAGGGAAGATGTCCTCAGACGTTACCCCAATAAACTGATCATTACATTAGGCAGCAAAGGGGCAACCTATTTCGACGGAGAAACGGTCCAAACTGTTCCCTCACTGAAAGTGGAGAATGTAGTAGATACGACAGGAGCCGGGGACACCTTCAATGGCGCATTCGCCTTTGCATTCGCTTCTGGACTATCAATCAAAGACAGTATACAGTTTGCCAATATCGCGGCGGGGTTATCTATACAGAAAGTCGGTGCACAAACCGGAGCACCTACATTAGAAGAGATGAAGGAGCATGAACACTTTGAAAAAGCATGGAATTTTAAATAGTGAAATAAGCAAAGTACTCACAGACTTAGGACACACAGACCAGATCATCATTGCAGATTGCGGATTACCTGTACCCGCGGGTGTAAAAAAAATCGATCTTGCCGTTAAATTTGGAACACCGTCCTTTTTAGAAGTAGTAGAAGAAGTGATGAAAGATATGAAAGTTGAACAGGCAATATTGGCAGAAGAGATTAAAGAGAAGAACGCTGATGTTTTAAGAAGTTTGACCGCAGCATTTGAAGAAGACAACATTACACACTCATTTATTAGTCATGAACAATTCAAACAGACGTCATTAAAAGCAAAAGTGATTATTCGTACAGGAGAAGTGACACCGTACGCAAATGTCATCTTACAGGCTGGCGTACTCTTTTAGGAGGTAATAAACGTGCAGGTAGAATTGAGAGAAATTACAAAAGCCTTTGGTGCCAACCAGGTGCTTAAAGGTGTGAACCTGACTCTGGAACCAGGAGAAGTCCATGCACTCATGGGCGAGAATGGTGCAGGGAAATCGACGCTGATGAATATCCTGACGGGTCTTCACAAGCAGGATGATGGGACCGTCCACATAAACGGAAAGCAGACACAATATGCGAACCCTAAAGAAGCAGAAGAAAACGGAGTAAGCTTCATTCATCAGGAAATGATTACTTGGCCAGATATGACGGTTCTTGAGAACATGTTCATGGGTAAGGAGAAGAAAAACAAATTTGGCTGGGTCCAAACAAAAGAGATGAAAAAAGAAGCCGAAAGAGTATTTGAAGAGTTGGGAATCGATATTGCATTCGACCGGACGATGAAGACGCTAAGTGTCGGTCAGCAGCAGCTGGTTGAAATCGCTAAAACATTGCTGAACGATGCAGAAGTCATCATTATGGATGAACCGACAGCCGCTTTAACTGACAGAGAAATTAGACTCTTATTCAAAATCATCCGCCAGCTTCAGAAGAAAGATGTGTCACTTGTTTATATCTCGCACCGTATGGAAGAAATCTTTGAAATCAGTAACAGGGTCACGGTCATGAGAGATGGTGTGTCCATCAGTACTAAAGCGACTAAAGACACAAACTATGATGAAATCGTCCGCCAAATGGTTGGTCGAGATCTTGAGGATTATTACCCGGAAATGACTAATGAAAAAGGGGACGTTGTTCTTGAAGTCAATCATCTGACTCACTTGCCTCATTATGAGAATATATCATTTAAATTGCATTCAGGAGAAATCCTTGGATTTTCAGGACTGATGGGCGCCGGACGGACAGAAATCATGCGAGGAATTTTTGGGATCGATCCTTTTGAAGATGGAGAAATTCTTCTGGATGGTGAAAGAATCGATATTAAAACGCCTCATGACGCAGTAAAAAAAGGCATCGGGTTCTTGACAGAGAACAGGAAAGAAGAAGGATTGATCCTCGATTTTCCTGTGAAAGACAATATCAGCATCACAGCTTTTGAAGAGTTCTCAAACAATGGATGGATCGACACTAAAGAAGAAAAAGAATTTGTCGAACTGCTTGTCAAGAGACTGACTGTCAAAACGGCAGGAATCGACTTGCCAGTAAGTTCACTATCCGGCGGGAACCAGCAGAAAGTGGTTCTAGCAAAATGGATCGGAGCCGGTTCGCGTATCCTTATTCTGGATGAACCAACCAGAGGGGTTGACGTTGGAGCAAAAAGAGAAATTTATAATTTAATGAAAGAACTAGCTGAACGTGGTGTTGCGATCATTATGGTATCCAGTGATTTACCGGAAGTAATGGGCGTCAGTAATCGGGTCTTAGTTGTTCACGAAGGATCGATCTCAGGAGAGCTCAACCAAAATGACCTGACAGAAGAACGAATCATGACTTTAGCAACAGGAGGGAAATAATGGAAACTAAAAATACAGCAATCATAAAAAAGAAAGAACGAAGAAGTGAATTGTACCGTAAATTAGGACCGTTAGTTGCGCTTATAGTATTAATGGCCATCGTTACCATAATGAATGTCAACTTTATTCAGCCAGCTAACCTTCTAAACTTATTACGACAAGTATCTGTTAATGCACTTATCGCATTCGGGATGACCTTTGTCATAATCACAGGTGGGATCGACTTGTCAGTTGGATCAACGCTTGCTTTGTCCAGTGCATTGACAGCTGGGATCATAGCAGTGGGTGTCCCTCCAGTCCTGGCAATTGCAGCAGGGTTACTGATGGGGGCTTTCCTTGGAATGATCAACGGCTTGCTGATCACTAAAGGAAATGTAGCACCTTTTATCGGCACATTAGCTACGATGACGATTTATAGAGGACTGACACTTGTTTACACTCAAGGAAATCCAATTACTGGTTTCGGCGGAGGTTTTGCTTTCCAGTTCTTCGGAAGAGGGTATCTATTTGGCATCCCATTCCCAGTCATCATTACCACCATTGCATTCGGGATCTTATTTATTGTCCTGCATAAAATGACGTTTGGACGTAAGACATTTGCTATAGGGGGAAATGAACAGGCAGCCTATATTGCGGGGATTAAATCAGACCGCGTGAAGACGATGGTATATGCAATTTCAGGCATGATGTCAGCCTTAGCTGGTTTGATTCTGACCTCACGACTCAACTCAGCTCAGCCGACAGCAGGAACAGCTTATGAACTGGATGCCATCGCGGCAGTTGTTATTGGCGGAACAAGTCTGGCAGGCGGTAAAGGACGTATAGTGGGAACACTTATAGGAGCATTGATTATCGGAACATTGAATAACGGACTTAACTTGCTGGGAGTATCAAGCTTTTATCAGCAAGTAGTAAGAGGGGTCGTTATTATTATCGCGGTATTATTGGATAGAAAAAAATAGAAAAAAATGGAGGAATTAAAATGAAAAAAGTATTAGGATTATTGTCAGTTATGTTCATGTTCGTACTGAGTGCGTGTGGAGCAGCTACATTAGAAGGGGATCAGGCAGGAGATAATGGAGAAGTAGAAGAAAAAACACCTGAAGAAATCACGATCGGCTTATCTATTTCTACATTGAATAATCCGTTCTTTGGAGATTTACAAAGAGGGGTTATGGAAGCTGCAGAGGGAAGTGGGTCAACTGTCAGATCAGTAGATGCTCAAGATGACACAGCTACTCAAATCAATGGGATCGATGACCTGATTCAGCAAGGGGTAGATATTTTGCTTATCAATCCGGTAGATTCAGATGCCATCACACCGGCAATCGAATCAGCAAACTCAGCGGGCATTCCAGTCATCACAATCGACCGTTCAAGTGAAGGTGGAGACGTACTGACATTTATCGCATCTGATAACGTTGAAGGCGGAGAAATGGCAGCAGAATTCATTATAGACCTTGTTGGAGAAGATGCCGGAGTTGTTCAGCTTGAAGGAGTACCGGGAGCTTCTGCTACAAACGAACGAGGAGAAGGCTTCAGAAACGTAGCCGACGAACGCTTAAATCTTCTGGAAAGTCAGTCAGCAAACTTTAACCGTTCTGAAGGTTTAACTGTTATGGAAAACATTATTCAGTCTCACTCAGATATCGATGCAGTCTTTGCACAAAATGACGAAATGGCCTTAGGGGCAATGGAAGCATTAGAAGCGGCTGGAATGACTGATGTAATTGTAGTTGGATTCGACGGAAATGATGATGCGCTTGACGAGATCGAAGCAGGACGTCTGGATGCAACGATTGCACAACAACCTAATGAAATGGGACGTATAGCTGTGGATACAGTCTACGAATACTTTGCTGGTGGAGCTGTTGATAGTGAAATCGCAGCACCCCTTGAACTAATTACTGCAGAATAAAAAACAAAACAAAAAATGGGAGCCCGCTTAAGTGCAGGCTCCCATTTTTTTAGATATTAACATGGATTAGGAAGGGTAAATTACTGTTGATCATAAGCGGGTAACTCTTCGATCGAGTCGATATCAACATATTCAGGTACGATGTATCCAACTTGAGTTCCTGACAGGTTGACACCTAAATCATCGAGTTCACCTTCGTATTCATCTACAAAAAAGCCTTGTGTTGTCGGTAACCAGACTGCAACTGTAGCATCTGTTTCACCATTAGCTAAAGCCTGAAACAAGATAGCAGGATCAACATTTGTAATAGTGACATCGTATCCTTTTTCTTCCAGAACCATAGAGATCACATGACTTGATGCATGCTCGGTGTCCCAAGGGGAAGACACGAGGTCAAACGAGTCGCCCTCGACATCATCAATGCCTTCAATCCAGCTGTCGACTTTACTGCGGTTATCAGCAATCCAATTTTCTGAAGCTTGCTCAAAATCGACCTGTAAAGCGTCGACCATGACAGCCTGCATATCTTCTACAGTCCAGTTGAAGTTTTCTAGTATGGCGTAAGCTTCGGGCATATCTTCTTCCAAGCCCAATCGAGCCATTGTATGAATATCTTCTGCATCTCCAAAAATGTTTTGTGGGTCTTCAAGAAACTTCAAATCATAGGTTTCGAAAACAAAGTGTGGAGTCCAGCCAGTAATGACTATAGGTTCCTCGCGCATAATAGCCTGATCTAAAGAAGCAAGCATACCGGCAGTCGAACTTTCATGAATCTCCCAGCCTTCTAAATTATCATAGGCATCAAGAACTTGACGTGAATTCTCTGCGATACCAGATCCAGGTTCCATACCTGTGATCGTGTAGTCTAGTTGTTCCCCAAGATCTGCTTCTTCCTGGTTTGTTCCTTCTTGATTTCCACAAGCACTAATGACTAATGTCAACGGCACAAGCGTAAGTCGTTTGATTGATTCTTTAATTACAATTTCCTCCAATGGGTTTTATATCGAACCTTCAAGATAAGATGGGATTCGATTATTTTTGTGAAACATTGTTTCACGGATTTTACTAGAATAACATATTTAACAATCAACTTCAAAACGAGTGCCTTTTAAATAGACGTTCAAGAAAATCCGATCATTGTCCGTAGTGAATGGGTAGGAGTAAAAGAGGGGGCTGATGTATGTTAAACTATATTTAATATGTTTGGTAAAGGAGTGGTTATGTGGCATCGGTCATGTGGTTTAGAAGAGATTTGAGACTGGAAGATAATGTAGCCTTAAAACAGGCGTTGGAGGAATCTGACGAGCTGTTACTGCTATTCCATGTCAATCCTGACCAGTTTTTAGGAGAAGGGTCTAGCAATCAGGCCGCCTTTTTTAAAAGTGTGGATACTTTTCGTAAGGAAATTGAAGAAAAAGGTGGGCGCTTGCATCTTCTTTATGGAGACCTAAAAGAGTGCTTTAAACGTCTGAAAGACACGTTCGTTGACTGGACTGATATATACGTCAATAGAGATGAAAAAGGCTATGGTCTAAAAAGAGATAAGATAGCCGGACGCTGCTTTAAAGAGCTCGGAATCACAGCTCACGGGTATTATGACCACCATATCCATCATGCAGGTGAAATTAAAACCAACTCAGGGAGTTATTATAAAGTCTTTACGCCTTACTTCAATAAATGGAAGGAACTGCAGAAGCCTGGTATAGTCAAAGTGAAATTTGATGCGTCTAAAATCAACACTGAACTGCTGTTCAAAGATGACAGTGAACAGTTTGAATCCTTTCTTGATAAACAGATGCCTCTTGAAGGACTTGAGGTGGGGACTCACGCAGCGAGCGAACGCCTGAAATCATTTGTAGATTCTTACTTAAGTGAATATAAAGAAGCGAGAGATTTCCCGATGAAAGATGCGACGAGTCATTTGTCTCATCATTTAAGACTAGGAGAAGTATCGATACGTACGGTTTATGCTAAAGTGAGAAATGCTGAACCTTCTATAGGAAGAGACACATTTATTCAGGAACTGGCCTGGAGAGATTTTTATAACATGATCTATGCCACGTACCCTGAGCAGAAGGAACAGGCCATCAAGGAAGCATTCAGACAAATCGATTGGGACAACAACGAAGAGAATTATCAGAAATGGGCAGATGGGCAGACTGGTTATCCCATTGTTGATGCGGCAATGCGTCAATTAAATGAGACAGGCTGGATGCATAATCGCTTGCGAATGATCACGGCCTCCTTTTTGACAAAGGATCTGCTTATTGACTGGAGATGGGGAGAAAAGTATTTTCAGCAAAAACTGATCGACTATGATCCGGCCAGTAATATAGGCGGCTGGCAGTGGGCGGCATCAACAGGTACAGACGGTGTACCCTACTTCAGGATCTTTAACCCGACGACTCAGTCAGAGAAATATGACCAGAGCGGAGACTTCATAAGGCAGTATGTGCCCGAACTCAAGACGATCACAAATAAAAAAATTCATGACCCATCTAAATTAACTGTAGAAGAGCAGGAGGCATTCAGTGTGATCGTCGGACACGATTATCCTGCCCCTATCGTCTCGCATAAAAGAAGCCGAGAATTGGCCATTCAGGCATTTGAAAACAGTAAAAAAGCCTATGAGAGTGCAAAATCAGATGAATAAGAGAGCTTGAAAAAAGGTGAAAGGCTCATTATTTTTTTGAGCTTACAGGGTGGAAGAAGATGTTTGACCTTGTTTGACCTTTGGTGTATAATCTTTTTAGATTCATTAACACCCTTAATTATGCTACACTTATTAGGAATTGAAATTTAGGAGGAAACGACATGAATTTAGTACCAACAGTTATAGAGCAGTCCCCACGTGGTGAACGCGCGTACGATATTTACTCAAGACTTTTAAAAGACCGCATCATTATGTTAGGGGGAGGAATTGACGACCAGGTCGCTAACTCTGTTATCGCTCAGTTGCTATTCCTTGATGCACAGGATCCTGAGAAAGACATTTACCTGTATATCAACTCTCCAGGGGGCAGTGTGACAGCCGGTTTAGCTATTTACGACACAATGAACTTCATTAAAGCAGACGTTCAGACGATTGCAATCGGAATTGCCGCTTCAATGGGAAGTTTCCTGTTAGCTGCAGGTGAAAAGGGCAAACGTTTTGCCTTACCTAATGCAGAAATCATGATTCACCAGCCACTTGGTGGAGCGCAGGGGCAAGCGACTGAAATCGAAATCGCAGCAAGACATATTCTGAAAACGCGTGACCGTTTGAATAAAATACTAGTAGAGCGTACGGGTCAGGATATTGAAATCATCGAGAGAGATACAGACCGTGATTTCTTCATGACAGCTGAAGAAGCAAAAGAGTATGGCTTAGTTGATTCGATTATGGACAGCGCAGCAGATTTAGGTAAAAAATAAAAAGTAGAGGGCACCTGTACGAGTAAAATCGTGCGGGTGTTTTTTTGTTGTTAGACAGGCAAATGGATGGGAAAGATTAGCCCAACTTACCTGTAATGCTTATAACTAGCCAACTCTTTTTCACAAGAGTATACTGTAAGAAGTAGGGTAAATCTGAAAGGAGTGTGGCGATGGATACAAGAAATATTAACGCTGACGCAATCACGACTGAAGAGGGCATTCACATAGGGAGCAAAAGTGCACCAATCAAGGTCATCGAGTTTCTGAATTTGAAATGTCCATATTGCAAGGAATGGTGGGAAAAAAGCTCTCCCGTTTTGGATAAGTATGTTGATGATGGAAAAGTAGAGCGTATCGTGAAACTGTTTGATAAGGATAAGCCCAGCTTGAGAAAAGGAAATGTGCTTCATGCTCACTTGGATTACAGCGATCCGAAGAAAGCAAAAGAAGACATCGATTACTATGTAGAACATTTAGAGAATTGGGGAAACTTACCTGAAGAAGAGATAGCGGCTTTTGCAAGAGACAAGCGAGGCGCTGATAAACAGTCTAACCAGAAGGTTTCGGAAACGATCATCAAAGAAACGGACAAGGCTAACGTCAAGTTCGTCCCTACAGTTTTTATTGAAGACTATATATTCGACGAGCATATTACCGAAGAAGAACTGAAAAACATTATCGAGACAAAACTTAAAAGAGACGAAGACAGAGAACCCAACACATTCTGATTGGACACTAATCGTCCCGTCAATTTAGTTCTATGGGTTGAAATCTGCCCCGCTTCTTGGTACACTATTGTTGAACGTGCGAAAGATATTACATTTATATCGTGCTGAGAACATGTTGACTTTAGTATCAGGAAAGGTGCCGTTTTGGTATGCTGTCAGTTATTGAAAAAGTTGCACCCGGTACGCTTCATATATTAAAAAGGCGATTTTATATTTTGAGTCATATTCAAAAATCAGCGCCTATTGGCAGACGAACTTTAGCGGAACGTTTAGGATTTACTGAACGGGTCCTGCGTAAAGAGGTCGAGGTTCTGAGAAATCAGGGATTGATCAAAACGTCTAACCAGGGTATGGAGTGCACACCTACTGGTATAACCGTCTTCTATCAATTAGAAGAGATTATGGGACAGCATGTGAAGTCGCAGGAAAAAGAAACGCGGCTGGCCAATGCACTTGGGATTCAGCATTGTACGATTGTCATAGGCAATTCAGACAAAGACAAATCAAGTCTGGTTGATATGGCTAGAGCCTCAACTGAAGTCATCGACTTCCTGTTGCCGGAAGGAAAAAGTACGATTGCGGTAATGGGTGGAACGACGATGTTAGAGGTAGCTGAGGTAATGACTCAGCAAATTGGTCTGCACAGAGAACTGGTCTTTGTACCTGCTCGAGGTGGCCTGGGAGAATCGGTTGATATTCAGGCAAATGTAATTGCCGATATCATGGCAAGAAAAACAAGTGGAAAGAGTAGAGCACTTTACGCACCGGAACATGTGCGGATGGAAACTTACTCTCTTCTACTCAAAGAACCTGAGATCAAAGAAACACTTGAGATTCTTGAAAATACAACACTTGTACTTTACAGTATAGGTAATGCATTGGAAATGGCTCAAAGACGAGGGATGGACGAAGAAACGCTGTCACAGCTGGTTGATAAAGAAGCAGTTGCAGAAGCGTTTGGTGAATTCATTAATCCCAAGGGATATATAGTGTACAAACTGTCTCGCATCGGGTTACAATCGTCAAAATTACCATCAATTCCTCATGTAATTGCCGTTGCCGGCGGAAAACAAAAAGCCGAAGCAATCAGAGCGCACATGAAAACTGTCCCTCCTCACACATGGTTAGTGACGGATGAGGCAGCCGCAAATGAGATTTTAAACGGGTAACCCCGTTAAAATAAAAATTTATTTATTTCCTAAGGAGGAAATTAGATTATGTCAGTAAAAGTTGCAATTAATGGTTTTGGACGTATCGGTCGTTTAGCACTACGTCGTGTATTAGAAATGGATACAGAGTTAGAAGTAGTCGCAATCAACGATTTAACAGGAAACGATGACTTAGCTTATCTTTTAAAATATGATACAGCACAAGGTCGCTTCCCGCACGAAGTATCAGTTAAAGGTGATGCATTAGTAGTGGGCGGAAAAGAAATCAAATCATTCGCAGAAAAAGACGCTAGCCAATTACCATGGGGAGACCTTGGAATTGATATCGTATTAGAATGTACTGGTTTCTACGTTTCTAAAGATAAATCTCAAGCTCACTTAGATGCAGGCGCTAAACGCGTATTGATCTCTGCACCAGCTTCAGGCGATCTTAAAACAATCGTTTATGGTGTAAACCATGAAACTCTTGAGTCAGATGACAAAATCGTATCTGCAGCTTCATGTACTACAAACTGTTTAGCTCCAATGGTTAACGTATTAAACAACGAATACGGAATTGACCGTGCTTTAATGAGTACTATCCACGCATATACAGCTACTCAAGCTATGCAGGATGCACCAGGCGGACGTAAAAACCGTGCTGGAGCAGCAAACGCAATTCCAGCTTCAACAGGAGCTGCTAAAGCAGTAGGGAAAGTAATCCCAGCTGTTAACGGTAAAATTGACGGAACTGCAGTACGTATTCCAACAATTACTGGTTCAATGGTTGAATTATATTCTGTATTGAACAAAGATGTAACTGTTGAAGAAGTAAATGCAGCAATGGAAAAAGCTTCATCAAGTGCATACCTTTACACTGAAGATGAAATTGTTTCATCTGATGTTATCGGAGTACCTGCTGGATCTATCTTTGATGCAACTCAAACTAAAATCATGGACAGCGATAACGGTCAATTAGTTAAAACTGTAGCTTGGTACGATAACGAGTACGGATTTACTGGAAACATGGTTGCTACTTTAGAATACTTCGCTGGTTTATAATTCGGTAGAAAGTAACTAAAGAACCAAACCTTATCAATGGAACAGTAATAAATAAGCGGGGGAGCATATACTCTATTATTTGAGAGAACAAATCGGTTGATGCGCAAGCATATAAATCTGTGATGTTCGAATTGAATAAAAGGGGATCGCGCTTCCCCCTTTTTTTGTGGATATAAGGGGACACGTTACGCAGGGTTATTTTTCTAAATAGAAGGGTAGGACATTATTCATGACAAAGAAAACAGTTAAAGATTTAGAACTAAGCGGCAAAAAAGTATTAGTTCGTGCAGATTTTAATGTACCAATGAAAGATGGTAAAATCTCAAATGATAACCGTATTCAAGCGGCACTACCAACACTGGAATACATTTTAGAGCAAAACGGAAAAGTTATTGTCTTTTCTCACTTAGGACGCGTAAAGACTGAAGATGATAAAGCAGGTCTTTCAATGAAGCCAGTGGCTCAGCGTTTAAGTGAATTATTAGGAAAAGAAGTAAAATTCGTTGCGCAGACACGTGGAGAAGAACTTGAAAATGCAGTAGCTGAACTTGCTGACGGTGAAGTGCTGATGTTTGAAAACACGCGTTTTGAAGATGTAGACGGTAAAAAAGAAAGCAAAAATGATTCTGATCTAGGTAAATACTGGGCAAGCTTAGGGGACGTATTTGTTAATGATGCGTTTGGTACAGCTCACCGTGCACATGCATCCAACGTTGGAATTGCTACGAACGTTGAATCAGCTGCAGGATTCCTTGTAGAAAAAGAAATCAACTTCATCGGTGGCGCAGTAGATGAACCTAAACGCCCATTCGTTGCTATCTTAGGTGGAGCGAAAGTGTCTGATAAAATCGGCGTAATCGAAAATCTTATCGCTAAAGCTGACAAAGTACTTGTTGGTGGAGGAATGACGTATACATTCTACAAAGCATTAGGAAAAGACATCGGTAATTCATTACTAGAAGAAGATAAAGTAGAATTAGCTAAAGAGTTGATTGAAAAAGCTGGAGACAAATTAGTATTACCAGTTGATTCTGTCGTTGCTTCAGAATTCTCAAATGATGTAGAAACAGATGTTGTTGGAGACAGTATTCCAGAAGGTAAAATGGGTCTGGATATTGGACCAAAAACAGTTGAATTGTTTGAAAATGAATTAAAAGGCGCTAAAACAGTTGTATGGAACGGACCTATGGGCGTATTCGAAATGTCTAACTTTGCTCAGGGAACTATTAAAGTCTGTGAAGCACTGGCTAACTTGGAAGATGCCATCACTATCATAGGTGGAGGAGATTCTGCTACAGCAGCTCAGGACTTAGGATTCGAAGAAGACTTCAGTCATATCTCAACTGGTGGCGGAGCGTCACTTGAGTACCTTGAAGGAAAAGAGTTACCAGGAATCGCAGCAATCTCAGACAAATAATTATAGAAAAGCAATACCAGCCGTTATGACCTTCACAAAAATAGGGAATTATGCCCTGAATGAGCATACTGCGCAATGGGCTAATTCATCTTTTTTGTGCAAGGTCAGGCTGGAATTGCTGGACAATAGAAAAGCAATACCAGCCGTTATGACCAGCTGACACGGATGTTAGCTGGTCGCCAGACGGTGATTAAACGAATAAGATTTAAAAAGGTAAGGGACAGACTCCCTGAATTAGACTAAAGAAAGAAGGACGAGAGAATGCGTAAACCCATTATTGCAGGAAACTGGAAAATGAACAAAACGTCAACAGAAGCAGCAACATTCATCGATGGAGTGAAAGGTAAATTACCTTCATCAGATAAAGTTGACTCAGTTATAGGCGCACCAAGCCTGTTTTTACAAAGCCTGATCGACTTGACTGCAGACACTGATCTTAAAATAGCAGCACAAAACTGCTACTTCGAAGACGAAGGAGCATTCACTGGTGAAGTAAGTCCTCTGGCACTTAAAGATATCGGAGCGTCTTACGTTATTATTGGTCACTCAGAACGTCGTGAAATCTTCCATGAAACTGATGAAGATGTAAACAAGAAAGCACACGCAGTCATCAATCACGGAATGGTTCCAATCATCTGTGTAGGTGAAACACTTGAACAAAAAGAAGCAGGCGAAACGAACGATTTAGTAGCCGGTCAGGTCACTGCAGCATTAGAAGGATTGACAGGAGACCAGGTTAAAGATGTCGTTATTGCTTACGAACCTATCTGGGCTATTGGTACAGGTAAAACAGCTACTGCTCAAGATGCTAACGACACGATTTCAGTTGTTCGTCAGACAGTTGCTAAATTATACTCTCAAGACGTTGCAGATGCTGTTCGCATGCAGTACGGTGGATCAGTTAAACCTGCAAACATCAAAGAATTAATGGCACAACCTGATATCGATGGTGCTTTAGTTGGTGGAGCAAGTCTTGAAGCTGAATCGTTCCTTCAATTACTGGAGGGTGCTGAATAATGAGCAAAGCACCTGTTGCCATTATTATTCTAGACGGATTTGGATGGCGTGAAGAAGAATACGGCAATGCCGTAGCACAGGCTAATAAGCCGAACTTCGATCGTTACTGGAATGACTACCCGCACAACACGATGCTGGCTTCTGGCTTAGCAGTTGGCTTACCAGAAGGTCAAATGGGGAACTCAGAAGTTGGGCACACTAACATTGGTGCCGGACGAGTGGTGTACCAAAGTATTACACGTATCGACAAAGCGATTGCTGACGGTGAATTCGCAACGAATGAAGCCTTCAATGATGCAGTCGATCACGTGAAAAACCATGGTTCAGCTCTTCACCTGTTTGGACTAGTATCAGATGGCGGAGTGCATAGTCACCAGCGTCATTTGACAGCCTTGATCGAAGAAGCTAAAAACAAAGGACTTGATAAAGTGTACATCCATGCATTCACTGATGGACGTGACGTTGCTCCTGATTCAGGCGCACGCTTTATTGAAGAACTTCAGACAATCGTAACTGATTTAAACGTTGGAGAAATAGCAACTATTTCAGGACGCTTTTATGCAATGGACAGAGATACGCGCTGGCCACGTGTAAAACGTGCGTATGATGCAATTTTCCATGGCGAAGGCGTTAAAGCGACTGATCCTGTTCAGGCAATGAAAGACAGTTACGCGAACGATAAAATGGATGAGTTTGTAGAACCCGTTGTTATTGAGAAAGATGGAAAAGCTGTTGGAACCGTTAAAGACAACGATGCTGTATTATTCTTTAACTTCCGTCCGGACCGTGCAATGGAATTGTCTAGTGCCTTGACTGAACCTGATTTTGATGCGTTCGACAGAGGACAGACACCTTCAAACGTGAAATTCGTGACATTCACACAGTATACTGCTGATATGGATGCTGACGTTATGTTCCCACCTGCATTTCTGAAAAACGTACTGGGGCAAGTCCTTGCGGATAATGGCTTGAAGCAGCTCCGCATTGCTGAAACAGAAAAATACCCGCACGTGACATTCTTCATGAACGGTGGAACAAACGACGAATTCCCAGGAGAGAAACGTATCCTGATTCCATCTCCTCAGGTTGAAACATACGACTTGAAACCGGAGATGAGTGCGTATGAAGTGACAGATGCATTGATCGAAGACATCAAAAATGATGAACACGATGCAATTATCCTGAATTACGCTAACCCTGATATGGTTGGTCATTCAGGAATGCTCGACAAAACAATCGAAGCAATAGAAGCGGTCGATGACAATTTAGGTCGTCTGGTTGATCTCATTCATGAAAAAGGGGGAACAGCAATTATATTTGCTGACCACGGGAATGCAGACACTGAATTGACACCTGAAGGAAACCCTCATACTGCACACACGACCGTTCCTGTCCCTGTGATTGTCACTAAAAAAGGCGTCACTTTAAGAAGCGACGGAAAACTGGCAGATGTTGCACCGACTATGCTGGATCTTCTAGGTATTGAAAAACCTGAAGACATGACTGGCGAAAGCTTGATTATAAAATAAATTGATTTTAACCTGTTTTCGAACCGGAGACAGATAAAATAAACTATACAAACCCCTTTTTCTAAAAATAGAAAAAGAAAACTAAAGGAGAGAAAAATTTATGCCATTTATTACAGATGTATTAGCACGCGAAGTATTGGATTCACGAGGAAACCCAACAATCGAAGTAGAAGTAATTACTGAATCAGGAGCTTTCGGACGCGGTATGGTTCCTTCTGGAGCATCTACTGGTGAACACGAAGCTGTTGAATTACGTGATGGTGACAAAGACCGTTACCTTGGTAAAGGTGTTTCTAAAGCTGTTGATAACGTAAACGAAACAATCGCTGACGCTATCATCGGTATGGACGTTCGCGACCAAATGGGCGTTGACAAAGCGTTGATCGAATTAGACGGAACGGCTAACAAAGGTAAATTAGGTGCGAATGCAATTCTTGGTGTGTCTATCGCCGTTGCTCGTGCTGCTGCTGACTACCTTGACTTGCCACTTTACCGTTACCTTGGAGGAACAAACACTAAAGTATTGCCAACTCCAATGATGAACATCGTTAACGGTGGATCTCACTCTGACGCACCTATCGCATTCCAGGAATTCATGGTTATTCCTACTGGTGCTTCATCATTCAAAGAAGCTTTACGTTGGGGAGCAGAAATCTTCCACGCATTAAAAGCTATTCTTAAAGGTCGCGGACTGGAAACTTCAGTTGGTGATGAAGGTGGATTTGCTCCTAAGTTCGCTGGAACTGAAGACGCTGTTGAAACTATTCTTGAAGCCATCAAAAAAGTGGGACTTGAGCCTGGTAAAGATGTTTATCTAGGATTTGACTGTGCAGCTTCTGAGTTCTACGAAGACGGCGTATACAACTATGCTAAATTCGAAGGCGAAAACGGAGTTAAACGTAGTTCTGCAGAACAAGTAGACTACATCGAAGAATTAGTAAACAAATACCCAATCATCTCTGTTGAAGATGGAATGGACGAAAATGACTGGGACGGATTCAACCTGTTGACTAAGCGTTTAGGCGACAAAGTTCAATTAGTTGGAGATGACTTGTTTGTAACAAACACTGAAATCTTGAAACGTGGAATTGAAGAGAAAAGCTCAAACTCAATCCTGATTAAAGTTAACCAAATTGGTACATTGACTGAAACATTCAATGCTATCGAAATGGCTAAAAAAGCTGGATTCACTGCTGTTGTTTCTCACCGTTCTGGTGAAACTGAAGATTCTACAATTTCAGACATCGCAGTAGCCTTGAATACTGGTCAAATCAAAACAGGTTCATTAAGCCGTACAGACCGTATTGCTAAATACAACCAGTTACTAAGAATCGAAGATCAATTAGGCGACTTAGCTGTTTATGAAGGAATCAACGCTTTCTACAACTTAGCTAACAAATAATTTAATCGCTATAAATGAATGCCGCGACACTTTTAATAGTGTCGCGGCATTTTTTACATAATAAACACTGGAAGAGTATTTATTTTTCACCTGGTTTTACTTACAATCTAACAGATGACTACCTCTCACCTTTATATGAAACTGAACAGGATAAGGAGATCAATCGTGTTATTAACTAATACTTTTAAAAGAAGAGCAGGCTCTGTTCTTATCATATTATCAATATTGTCGATTGCTTCAGGAACAAGCTATGTCTTTGATTTAGTCGGGTTCCCTGAAACCAACATTGTGATTGTATAATTGTTATCAGTTATTCTGATTTCTCGTTTCACGATAGGCTATATGTACGGAATTGCAGCGAGTATTGCCGCCACTCTATTGTTCAATTACTTGTTTACCAGTCCTTACTATACGTTAACGGTTGATAATCCAAGTTATATAATCACGTTTGTCATAATGACAACAACAGCCATTATAACGAGTGCATTAACAACACGAACGAATCAGAATAAGATCAAAGCGGAAGAAAAAGAGTCTGAAACTAAAGCATTATACAATTTAACAAGTCGCTTGACAGATGCACTGGATATTGATCAGATTGCAAGCGTATCAGCTCAAATGATAAGCAATGTGCTGGACTGTAAAGCAGGGTGCCTTCCGTTTAATCATAATAGGAACCCCGAACGTTACTTTATCCAGCAAGTATCACCTGATGAACAAATAAAGGTGGAACTAGATGATCCTGAGGCACTTAAATATAGAATTCTAAGTTTGAGAAGTGGCTATGATATAACGGAGGACTATTTTGACTGGCCGATATATGGTCAGGAAAATATCTTAGGGATTATAAGAATACCGAAAGAAACGGCTGTAGACTTAGACGACGCTCACAAACGGCTCCTGCTTTCCATGATTGAAAACACAGCACTCGCGATGGACCGTGTGTATTTGGCAGAGGAACGACTGAAATCGTTTGAAGAGACGACTCAAGAGAGACATAGAGGGAATTTGCTGAGAGGGATCTCGCATGACTTGAGGACGCCTTTATCTGGAATAATGGCCACTTCAGAAATGCTAAAAGATATGACACTTAAGACAGACAGCCGCTATGACATGATGGAAGCAATCAATACAGATGCCATATGGCTGCATTCTTTAGTAGAAAATGTTCTCAGCCTGACAAGACTTCAAGAGGGAAAACTGACCTTGGATAAAGAAGAAGAGGCAATCGAAGAGGTCATAGATGAAGCGATTCGACAAATTAAAAAAAGAGCCCCTGAACAAAGAGTTAACGTTGATATGCCTAAAGACGTGCTGCTCGTTCCTATGGACGGGAAACTGATCATGCAGGTATTTATTAACTTATTGGAAAATACAATAAAACATACGTCGTCTAATAAACCAATTACGATTGTGGTGGATAATGAAGAGATTGAAAATAAAGTGCTGATTAAAGTAATCGATCAAGGAAATGGAATAGCAGATGAAGAGCTGGAAAATATTTTTAAACCATTTTATACAGCTGGATCGAAACATGCAGATGCTAAAAATAGAGTAGGGTTAGGATTGTCGATCTGTGATTCGATTGTCAATGCCCATGGAGGAGAAATATGGGCCCAAAATCGAGAAGATGGAACAGGCGCAGAACTGATTTTCTCTTTGCCACTGGAGGGAGATAGGAATGGCTCAATACGATGAAGTTATACTGATTGTAGAAGATGATCCCCAAATCCGGAACTTCTTATGCTATACACTCGAAAATGAATCATTTAAGTACTTTTCGACAGGCACGGCTCAAGGCGCGTTGAACACATTAGTTTCAGAACAAATTGATTTGATTATTTTGGATTTGGGCTTACCTGATTTTGATGGACTGAAAGTCATTGAAAAAGTGAGAGAGTGGTCTGACATGCCTATTATTATCGTATCCGCAAGAGATCAGGATAAAGAAAAGGCTAATGCCCTAGATATGGGAGCGGATGACTATTTGACCAAGCCCTTTTCAGCAACAGAATTGCTGGCTCGAATACGAGTGGCTTTTAGGCATTATTTCAAAAATCCCACCACACAGTATCAGACGGAGGCTCAAGTAGGAGAGTTGAAAATCGATTTTGAGAAAAGAGTAGTCAGTCTGTCTGGTGAAATCATTCATACGACACCAATGGAATACAAACTACTGTCGCTGTTTTTTAAGAACACAGGCAAAGTATTAACCACTAACTATCTGCTGAAAGAAATTTGGGGAACCGCTTATGGCAATGATACGCAGGCCTTAAGGACGATGATGGCAGGACTCAGACGAAAAATTGAAGAAAAACCAGCTCAGCCGAAATATATCATAACTGAGATTGGAGTGGGCTATCGCTTGATAGAAGACAAATAGACGTAAGGAAAGACTATCTTAAGTGGATAGTCTTTTTTTTTGCTCACAGGATACTCACATCCTATATCTATTCCTAACACTATCCTCACAGGCTCAGCGGTATTATTTAATTAAAGAAAGGTCTTCTTGAAGGAGGAAGTAAAAATGAAAGATCTGATTACGAGAGAGGATAGAGAACAGCTCGAATCATTCAGCTTTGATATATACACGTTAGTGCTGAAAAAAGAGTATGACGAGTGTATGGAGAAAATAACAGCGGCACTTTGTGCTTACCCCCATGCACCGCATCCCCACAATTTGATGGGCATACTTTTAGAAGCAAATGGAGATAAGCACGGGGCTATGAAACATTACAGAGCAGCTATAGCACTAGAACCAAGTTTTAGACCTGCTAGAGAAAATCTATATAGAAATGGAGATTTAAGCAGACAAAGCTCTGACTATACAGTATAAACACAAACATGGAGGGAATAAGGATGAGAATATTCAGCAGTGAAAAAATGTATACGTTAATCATCGGATCAGGAAGACTAGGCGCTAGCTTAGCTAATGATTTATCTGAACAGGGAGGCAATGTTATAGTCGTTGATCGCGATAAATCATCGTTCAGGAAACTGTCTCCGTCATTTGGCGGGTTGACTGTCATAGGGGATGCGACAAACTTGACTATTTTAAATGAGGCACAAATAAAAAAAGCAGAAGTCGTTATCGTTGTTACCAACGACGACAATGTGAATATTATGATATCGCAGATGGCTAAGGAACTATTCAAAAAAAATAAAGTGATCTCACGTTTATATGATCCGGACAGAAAAAGTGTGTACGATGGATTCGATATTGACCTTATTTATCCAGCAATCCTTTCAGTCAATGAGATCAACCGCTTGCTGAAAAAAGAGAATAAGGAGGAGGTCTAAGAATGAAAAAACATATCTTATTAATCGGAGGATTCAACAAGACTCAGGCACTAAGTAACTCCTTATTAAAAAAAGGGTATCAGGTCACAGTCATTAATAAAGACTACCATGACTGCCAGAAACTGGCTGAAATCAGTCGCTTGAATGTGATTTTTGGAGATGGGACCAAACCTTTTATCCTGGAAGAAGCCAAAATTCATACAGTAGATATAGCGATTGCTTTGACGCAAAAAGATGAGATAAACCTTGTTATATGTGAATTGTGTAAGAAGAAATTTAATGTGAAAAAAGCAGTCACACTCATAGAAGATCCCAAGAAAATTGAATTCTTTTACAAGATGGGAGTCGATTCAGTGGTTTCTGCAATCAATGCAATCACCAATATAATAGAACAGCAGGCATTACTTGATGACATCACAACAGTGATTCCTGTAGGGGAAGGAAGAATCAGTATCACTGAAGTGCCGATACCAGAAAATGCAAGAACAGTCGGCAAGAAACTGCTGGAAATCGATTTGCCTAAAGAAGTGATTATCGGGTGTATTATCCGTGATGAGGAAAGTTTAGTGCCTAGAGGAGACACTCGAATAAAAGCTAACGACGAGCTAATTCTTATTTCTTCAGATAAACAGGAAAAAGCAATTAGACTATTGACGGGTGAGGATTAATATGAAAACAACGTTTAAAGAATTAAATAATATTGGAAAACTGATGATCCTGATTGGAGGGTTGATGCTTGTTCCTCTACTCATGTTGCCATTTTATCCAGAAGATATAAGGTATGTTGGTTCCTTTCTCGTGCCCTCTCTAGTATCTATTGGGTTGGGATTAGCTATTGGGATCACCTTTAAACGCCCCAATGATGATATACGTTTCCAATATACTGCTCAGGATGGGAGTTTAACCGTCTTATTTGCCTGGTTTTATGGATTTTTACTGGGCGCTATCCCTTTTGTCCTTTCAGGGCAGCTCACATTCCTGCAGGGACTGTATGAATCAGTCAGTGGGTGGACAACAACGGGCTTGTCTGTAATGGATGTGACGGTTACCTCGCCGACTTTTCTATTCTATAGAAGCTTTATGCAGTTCTGTGGAGGACTAGGGTTTATATTGATGATGATCATGATTATTCAGGGAAAAGATTCCATGAGTTTATATAATGCAGAAGGACACCCGGATCGATTGATGCCTAATATAAGAAAGACAGCTCAAGTGATTTTCCAAATGTACAGTCTCTTTTTGATCATCGGGACTATTGTCTATATAGCACTTGGCATGCCGGCATTGGATAGTTTGCTTCACACCATGTCAGCCTTATCGACAGGAGGATTTTCTACTCAACCAGATAGTATTGGTGCGTATAACAGTGCCAGCATTGAAGCCTTCACTATTGTTTTAATGATTATTGGTACAACTAACTTTGCAGTGTTATTGCTACTGACGAAGCGGAAATTTACGCGAATAATCAAAGTTAGTGAACTCCGTTTCCTGGCCATTCTTCTGGCAATCTTTATTCCGATAGTGACCGTCACTCTGTTTCAAGGCTTATACCTGAGTCTTGGAGAGAGTGTCAGACATTCAGTCTTTAACATTATCTCTGCCTTATCTACAACCGGTTATTCAACTATGGGATACGACAACTGGCCGGCAGCTGGTGTAGGGGCTATGATTGTGTTAATGATTATTGGAGGAGGATTAGGTTCGACTGCTGGAGGAATCAAGTTAACTCGTGTTTACCTGATGATAAGAATATTAGGGTTCAATATTCATAAACGAGTATCCAGTCAGAGAAAAGTCAATATGTCTCACTATAATACGGCTCAAGGTAAACGTGCGATTGACACAGAATTGATTTCTGATACCATCGGGTTTATATCGTTTTACCTTATCATTTTTGTATTTGGAGGATTAATGATCACGTGGACTTCTGGGGCTACTCTTTCAGAGTCTATGTTTGAATTTGCTTCTTCTTTAGGAACAGTTGGGTTATCTATTGGGTTGACTGGACCTACAACAGATGGCGGGACGTTGATTGTACAGATGGTTGGAATGATTCTAGGACGATTGGAAATTTTCATAGTACTGATAGGGATTTATTCTGGTGCTTCAACTATACGATATAAACTGCGTGAAGCGACTCAATAAATCATAGAAGCAGCTAAACATCAATTTAATAAGACGAAGACATCGATGAATTAAAAATCATTGGTGTCTTTTTTCTTGGATTATATTCTAAATTGAATGAAAAATAATGAATGTCGCTGGAGTGTCGCTCAAATAATCACAAAAGAAATGAAATGAGTATGTTAATACGCTTTCATTTTTGATAGTATAAGTGTATCATCCTAAAATGGAGAAGGATGGCCGTTAAACTGACAAAAGAGAGATTAAATTTATAAGAGAAAGGCAGGCTAATGACGTGATTAGAGTATTAGTTATTGCTGGATGTGCATTCCTTTTAGCCGGGTGTGAGAGATCAGATACACAGCCTGTTCCCCACAACAGGGTGATCGTAGAAAGTGAGACACTCGATTCTGTTTTATTCACATTCACCCAGTCCGATCGGTTTAGCCGTGCCGAATTGGCTCATGGCATCTCCATAGAATTAAGCAATCAATCGTCACACCTGCTCGAAACTGATTTTGAGCTTGTTGTTGACTATTACGATGATGGCTGGATAGAAATGGGATCCATTGATTTCTTTACCCGCACACATGCGTATTCTTTAGAAAGAAACCATCGTTTAAGACAAACCGTATATGCTGAACATTTTGAGGATGCACTGGACTCTGGAAGGTATAGATTAAGGATAGAGTACCTGTTAACGGATGAAGAAACGGATGAGCAGGAAACGCATTCGATCGGAGCGGTGTTCTGGGTACATGACTAAGATCTGTTTCGATAAAGGAGGATCGCACATGGTAAAAGCAATTCTGTTATTTTCTTGTCTCTTTATCCTGGGTGGGTGTTCTGATTCAGGGATTGTGACTGAAAGTAATCGGCTTCAGGAATACATAGAGGAAGAGGATACGGCGTTCCATGATGATATAGCCATATATTTTGAGCGAGAGCAGTATGCTTTCAGCGAGCTGGATGAACTGTTTTACGTCATCGAAAATAATTCAGGGCAACCAATAGAAATCAGCAATCACTATTCAATTGAGAAATATAACGAAGAGTCATGGATCGATATAGAGCATCATGAGTTTCGATCAGAGACTAAGATTAAATTACTGCCAGACGATCAGACTGAACAGCTGGTCTGGTTATCATTTGATGAAGAAGAAATTGAAAAAGGCATTTACCGCCTTACAACGACGGTACACTATCCGGATAAAACGGAAGCAGCTCGAAGGGTGTTTTCAAGCCAGCCGGCAGTAAACAAGGAAATGAGTGTACTGTTTGAAATCAGATAATCACTCAGTTACACAATGAAAGGACACTTTACAGAAAAATGGAGAGAACGCTCCGCAAACTATTCAGTTAACCGCGTGAAAAAAAAGATACAAATCTTCCAGTCATGGATTATCTGCCAATTTAGTCTGGAATAAAGGTGTGACTTATGCTATATTAGAAGGTAGGAGATTTGTCAGAAGGAGGGTCTGTTTTCATGTATGAAGTTTTGCTAACGGTTATGCTTATATTATCTGTATTCATTATTATTGTCATTGCTATGCAACCTACAAAAACACAAAGCGCATCAAATGCCTTTATGGGCGGAGCGAGTCAATTATTTGGGAAACAAAAAGCAAGAGGATTTGAAGCTGTATTAATTAAAACGACAGTTGTCAGTTTAATTTTATTCTTCGTCTTGTCTTTCCTGTTGACACGATTCTTTTAATTAAATAACTTACCTTTAATATAAGTACTCCTGTTTAACTCCACTTTAGAGCGTGCAGCTTTTGTGTGAGGTTAGAAAGGGGTACTTTTTTAGTAAGGGAAACCGTTGAACATTGTGTTTTGGTACAAAAATGAGACGAATTAAGGTAAAATAAAGAAGAGATTGAAGGAGGATATTATGAAAGCTAAATCATTATTTTATGAAAGTGGAAAACGAGCGGTCCTGTTGTTCCACGCATTTACAAGTAACCCTAAAGATATGCTGAGTTTAGGACGTGCATTAGAACGAGCAGATTACACGGTCTATGCGCCAGTCTTCTCTGGTCACGGAACGAGTGATCCTGATGATTTATTCAACTACTCTATAAATGACTGGGTGAATGACGGGAAAGACGCCTTGAAGTTCCTTAAAGACAAAGGATATGAAGAAGTAGCTGTATTAGGATTATCCCTGGGTGGAATCGTGGCCACGGATTTACTTTTGAATGAAGACGTGATCGGAGGAGGCATTTTCGCCTCGCCAGTGATATCTGAGTTCGATACTAACGTGCCTGAAAACTTTATGGTATGGTATGAAGGGATGAAAGAAACTGCAGGGCATTCTAGAGAAGAGATTGCTGGCTTGAAAACATCTGCTGAAGTCAAAGTGAAAGCGATCCTTGAGGGCATACACAGCCATGTAGGTGAAATGGAAAAAGAGTACGATACTATTAGTAAAAAAGTATTCATAGCTCAAGGCGGACAGGATGAAATGATCAACGATCAGTCTGCTGTAGTCTTTAGAGACGCATTAACACATGCAGAGGTGTCATTCCACTGGTATGAAGACGCTCCTCATGTATTGACAACGGGTAAGATTGGGAAAGAGGTACAGATTGATGTACTTACTTATCTGTCTACCTTAGAATGGAGTGATTAATTAGATGAGTTCAGACAAAGAATTAGAATCAGTAAAAAAAGCACTGAAAAAGCAGATACTGACCTTCATGAAGGATAACAGTGAAGAGGCTGTAGAAGTAAGCGAAATCAGCCAGGGACTTAACCGTTCAGGGTCAAAAGCATTCACGGAACTGGTACAGGCAATTGCTGAACTGGAACGTGAAGACAAGCTCGTATTGCTTCAAAGCGGTAAATTCAAATTAAAAGAAGCATCCACATCGATGCAGGGGCGATTCAGTGGCACAGATAGAGGTTTCGGGTTTGTAACGATCGAAGAATATGAATCAGATATCTTCATTCCACCTTCTGAGACCCATTCTGCTTTGAATGGAGACATTGTCAAGGTAGAAGTGACTCAAGAAGCCATGCCCTGGAAAGATAAAGGACCTGCCGGTAAAGTCGTTGAGATTATTGAACGAGGCACAACGGTTGTATTTGGAGAGTTCCAGCCTTATACAGACGATGAAGTGGAAGAAATGGGGCTGTACGGCTTTATAACCCCGCACAATCAGAAACTGCCTAACGTTCTAGTGCAGATCGAAGCTAAAGGTATCCGTCCAGTTGAAGGCAGCATTGTTCAAGTTGAATTAACTGAATACTCTGATACAGCTACCGGAACGGATTTAAAAGGGATCGTCATCAACACTATTGGCCATAAGGATGAACCAGGTATTGAGATACTGACCATCGTTCATAAATATGATATCCCCACTGAATTTCCGGATGCCGTCATGACTGAGGCAGAAGCTGTCCCAGATAAGATATCAGAAGAAGATACAAAGGGACGCAAAGATCTGCGTAATGAACCCATTATAACAATCGATGGTGCAGATGCTAAAGACTTAGATGATGCGATTCAAGTGAAGAAACTCGATAATGGAAACTATTATCTAGGCGTTCACATTGCAGATGTCAGTAATTATGTGACGGAAGACAGTGCGATGGACCAGGAGGCCAATGAACGCGGGACTAGTGTGTATTTAACAGACCGTGTCATCCCAATGCTGCCTCAGCGTTTATCAAACGGAATTTGTTCACTGCATCCACATGTTGACCGTTTAACGCTGTCATGTGAAATGGAAATTGATTCGAATGGGGACGTTGTTGACTATTCTATATCACCAACGATTATCAATAATCACCATCGAATGACCTATACAGCAGTCAATGATATTTTAATGGAAGATGATCAGGAATTAAAAGAAGAATATGCTGAAATATTAGGTATGCTTAAGCAGATGGAAGACTTGCATAATATCCTTGAAAAGAAACGCGTACGAAGAGGATCGATTGACTTCGATACACGTGAAGCGAAAATCCAAGTTGACCCGGAAGGGATTCCTGTCGACATTCTACTGAGAGAACGCGGAGTAGGAGAACGACTGATTGAGTCCTTTATGCTTGCGGCAAATGAAACAGTATCAGAACATTTTGCCAATCAGCAATTACCGATTCTCTACCGTATCCATGATCGACCGGATGAAGGAAAAATGCAGCGCTTCATTGAATTCGTATCCAGTTTTGGGATAGATGTCAAAGCGACAAAAGAATCGATCACCCCAAAATTATTACAGGATGTATTAGATAAAGTGCATGGCAAGCCGGAAGAAGGAGTAATCAGTATGCTGCTCTTAAGATCGATGCAGCAGGCTAAGTATGATGTCGTACCAATCGGTCACTATGGATTGGCAGCAGACTATTACTCCCACTTCACCTCACCAATCAGACGTTACCCGGATCTGATTCTGCACCGTCTGGTTCATTACTATAATGAAGTAGACAACTCGCAGACAGCTAAAAATCTGTGGTCCGCTAAATTGCCGGATATTGCTGAGAGCAGTTCAATTACTGAGAGACGGGCCGTTTCCGCAGAACGTGAAACAGATGAACTGAAAAAAGCAGAATACATGTTAAGCAAAATTGGGGAGAATTTCAAAGGCGTGATCACCTCGGTCACTAATTTTGGAATGTTCGTTCAGCTGGAGAACACAGTAGAGGGTCTTGTTCACATCTCGAATATGAATGATGACTACTATGAGTTTAATGAACGTGACATGCTGATGATCGGTCAGCGAACAGGTATGGTCTTCCGTATTGGAGAAACGGTTGAAGTGAAGGTCATTGGATCCGATACGGATAACTATCAGATCGACTTTGAATTGGTTGCCGATGACTCAAAAAAACCGGAAAGATCAAAACAAAACGATAAGAAAAAAGCAAAAGTACGTTCAAGAAGCGCAAACAAAGCCGGAAAAGGACCTAAAGGAAAACATCCGGCCAAAGGCAAGAAAACAGGACGCGATAAACCCAAAGGCGATGCTAAACCGCGCGGTAAAAAGAAAAAACCTGGAAAAAAACGCAAATGATAAAGGGGGAGTAATATGCCCAAAGGTGAAGGCAAGTTAATTGCCCAAAATAGAAAAGCACGTTACGAATATGCGATACTCGACACGATCGAAGCCGGAATCGTATTAAAGGGGACTGAAATCAAGTCTATACGTGCCGGACGAATCAATCTGAAAGATGGGTATGCCAGTATTAGAGATGGAGAAATCTGGCTGTACAATGTTCATATTTCTCCCTTTGAACAAGGCAATCAGTTCAATCACGATCCTGTCAGACCTCGTAAGCTGCTTATGAAGAAAAAGCAGATCGACTCTCTAATTGGTGAAACGAAACAAGGCGGGATCACGCTGATCCCTTTAAAAGTCTATATCAAAAACGGATTTGCAAAAGTCTTGATTGGCTTGGCTAAAGGGAAGAAACAATACGACAAGCGTGAAACGATCAAACGACGCGACCAGGATAGACAACTGAGACGTGCAGTCAAAGAAAACTATTAGATTAAAGCGTACCTGAACAGACGTGTTCTGAGCAGGTACGCCTTTTCAGGTTTAGTGGTCGATTAAGAAGCGATTGTCTGGTAAACTAATGAAAGAGAGTTTAGAAAGCGAGGAGCTAGCACATGGCTAACAAAGGGGTAACGATTTATTTTGTAAGACACGGAGAGACCTACCTTAACTATTACGGACGTATGCAGGGCTGGAGCAATGCACCACTGACCGATCACGGAAAAGATGACGTGAGACGTTGTGGGCGAGGATTGAAAGATGTAAGGTTCAATGCTGTCTATACGAGTGATTTATCACGCACTCAAGAAACAGCTTCTCTGATTTTAGAAGAGAACGGGCAGATAGGCTCATTATATATGAATCAAATGCCTGAATTCAGAGAGGTATTCTTTGGATCGATGGAAGGCATGTATGGCAGTGAAGCCTATGAAAAAGTCCGTGACTATTTAGGCTATGAAACCAAGAAGGAAATGTTCCAGAATACCGATGTCCCTGAACGAATGGATGCATTCCGGGCGGTCGACCCTGAAGGACATGCGGAAGACTTTATGATGTTCTGGTCAAGGGTGGAGCAGGGATTGATCAAACTGATAGACAAGCACCGTGATACAGGAGAAACGATTTTAGTTGTTGCTCACGGGGGAACAATTCGTTATATCCTTGAAAATCTGATTCCCGAATTAAGACGCCCGAAAGCATTGCTGAATGCGAGTGTATCTGTGGCGCGTTATGAAGATGGGTTATACCATTTAGAGAAGTATAATGATGTGTCTCATTTTACCGACTAACTAGGATAAAAAGAAAGAATTAAATGTTCCTGCATGGAGTTTCACCTGGGACCTTAGAGTTGTTTTAGATACTCTTGCGTCCCAGCTCATCCTCTGTGCAGGTTTTTGTGTACAACGGAATAAACGCTAAAATAACAACAAGCATTTAATTATTATAAAGATATTATTGTATTTTCATGAAACTTTCTGAAAGTCTGCTTTTTATTGTGATATACTGAACAAGTAATAAAAAAAGGGAAGTTAAAAACTATAGGTGAGGGGAATTTTCATGTTAAATACAGAGCAATATACACTTAAGGATTACGTCAACAAAGTACTGGCTGGGACGGCCAGCGGAATAGTAATAGGACTAATATCAAATGCTATTCTTGGAGGAATCTTCAAGGCACTCATCCCATATGCAGCTATATTTCAGACATTAGCAACAGTCGTAGGAACAATGCAATTTTTAACGCCGGCATTGATTGGTGTTCTAGTGGGGATGCAGTTTAAATTAAACCCGATGCAAAGTGTTATTATTGGAGCAGGGACGTTCTTAGGTTCTGGCGCATATGCAGTGACAGAAGCGGGAATCACACTTGTAGGGATCGGCGATTTAGTTAACGTGATGCTGATGGCCGGGCTGGCTGTCTATATCACACGCGTATTAGAAGGAAAGCTGGGTTCACTCACACTGATCCTTCTTCCCATTATTGTAGGCGGAGGCGTAGGAACCATTGGACTGCTGACCTTGCCCTATGTCAGTTTAGTCACAACAACAATCGGAACGATCATAAATACCTTTACCACTTTACAGCCACTACTCATGGCTATATTAATATCAGTCGCATTTTCAGTACTCATTATTTCTCCCATTTCTACAGTAGCGATAGGAATAGCTATTGGCATCTCTGGTTTAGGTGCAGGGGCCGCCGCAATTGGAGTGACCGCGTGTACAGCAGTGCTGGTTATCGGTTCGAAAAGAGTAAACGAAAAAGGAACGACCCTCGCTATCTTGTTAGGTGCGATGAAAATGATGATGCCAAACCTGGTCAGACATCCAAGAATTGTTGTGCCTATTATCATAAATGCCATATTCTCAGGTGTGGGTGTCTATCTTTTCAATATTCAAGGACTGCCACAAACCGCTGGATTCGGAATCGTAGGCCTAGTGGGACCTATTCAGGCAGTTGAAATGGGCTCACCATTATGGACAGTTATTTTAGCCTATTTTGCCATTCCATTTGGTGGAGCCATACTAGTTGATGTATTATTAAACAAGGTGTTGAAAATTTACGAACATGATATTTTCAGATATGCATCTGCTACAAACTGATAAACAGGAGAAAACGAGCAAAAAGGGGACAGATTTATGAAAATTGCAATTGCAGGATCAGGAGCACTCGGATGTGGATTCGGCTACCTGTTACAGAAAAATGGAGAAGACGTGACTTTACTGGATAACTGGGACGATCATATTCAGGCTATCTCAACTAATGGCTTACGTATATCAGTTAACGGAAATGAAGAAACAAAAGACATGAAGATATGTAAACCAAATGAACTGAACGAAGAAATGGATGCCATTTTTGTTTTCACAAAATCAATGGGCCTTAAACCGATGATGAAAAGCATTGCACATATCATTGGGAAAAACACAAAAGTGATTTGTCTGCTTAATGGTTTAGGTCACTTAAAAACATTGGAAGCCTATGTTGAAAAGAAAAATATCATTATGGGGACTACGGTATGGACCGCTGGAATAGACGCTCCCGGAATCACACATTTTAATGGCCAGGGACCTGTTGAGCTGCAAAATTCAGACCCTGATGAGAAAGAAGCTGCGCTTGAAATAGTCGCTATTTTGAAAAATAGCGGATTAAACGGTGTGTACAGTGAAGATGTAACGTACACCACTTGGAGAAAAGCGTGTGTAAACGGAACGATGAATTCATTATGTGCCTTACTTGATTCAACTATTGATAAAGTGTTCTCATCTTCAACAATCGACTCGATGCTGACAGGAATCGTTTCTGAGTTTTCAGCAGTTGCCGAACTTCAAGATGGTGTAACGCTGGATGTAGAAGAAACGGTCATGTATTTGAAAGATCTAGCTGTTAAAGTGGGCGCACACTACCCGTCTATGCATCAGGATTTGGCGAATAACAGACCGACAGAAATAGACTACCTGAATGGAGCGGTAGCAAAAGCTTCAATCAAATTAGGAATACAGGCACCATTCTGTCAGAAAGTCACAGATTTGATTCATGCGAAAGAAGATATTCTTGGAATCAGTTCAGCAGTGAATTAATACGACAGGAAAGAGCATCCGGATTGCGAGGTGCTCTTTTTATTATATAAGAGAATAAGATATTCAGAGCATACGATTCAATAAAAAGCTTACTATTAGAAAGCGAATAGACTTTATTTTTTAAGTAAAATATGCTATACTATCTACAGAGCAAAAGAGAGACGCTCTATATTTAACGGGGTTGTTACGGATTCGACAGGCATAGTTGAGCTGGGGTTGCGTTCTGCAGGTGACGGCTGCATAATAACGTCAACAGTTAAACTAACTGCAAACAATAATAGCAACACATACGCTTTAGCTGCGTAATAACAGCTTAGCGTGATCCGACCGGCATCGCCCATGTGCTCGGTATCGGGTCCTATAATAAGTGGGATACGTCTATTCTTTCCGTCTGTAAGAATAGAAAGAGATTAGCAGACTAGCGACACATGATGCCTGTTTTACGGCTAATGTTCAGCGAAATCTAAGTGGTGGAACTATGAACGTAGATGCTCGAGTGTCAAGGTGTCTGGACAGGGGTTCGACTCCCCTCAACTCCATTATAGCTTTACTAAGGTTTCCTAACAGCTTCTAAACGCTGGTAGGAAGCCTTTTTTAATTTCTGAACTTTTCTTGCAACTGCTATAAACCATTACCAACCATTACCATTTCCATTACTACTGGAAAAAGGGTAATGGTTTTATTTTTAGTGATATTTTTTATATACAGATGAATTAAGTCAACCATTAATCTCATATTCACTACAGGTTATCTCAATCGTATTATTCATTGGATCTAAGACTGGAAAACTCCAGTAACCAACCCATTGTGGCACGCTATGGTATGTCTTGACCCTTTCCTTTTGCAATCTAGCAATGACTTGATTGCACTCATTCGATTCAAATGCTATTGACCAACTCGTCCTAGGTGCCACCCCACCTTTCCATCCAGGTTGGATGGAAAACAAAGGAGAAGCTTTCTTAAAGTCTTTGTGGTATTGAATGGATAACTGATGGTTGTTTATATTAAAAGCAATATCGTCTTCTTCATCCCATATAAGCTCTAATGCTAATATTTCTGAATAAAATTTTTTCGTCTCACTCATATTATTTGTGAATAGATACGTAAATCCTAGATTAGCCATTTTATATTCCCTTCTCCCTTTTTATGAACTACTTAATATTTATATAAAATATCGGAGACTTAATCACGTAACAATAATTGAGCTCTCTTTTAACTATTATTAATTCTCCATAAACTTCGCAAACTTATCTGCGGTATCTTTCTTTTCTTCTTTTGTAACGTGAGCATAGATATTCATCGTTGTTTGGATATCTGTGTGTCCTAGGCGAGCCTGAACATCTTTTATTGAAGCTCCCATAGAGAAGAGGATACTACTATACGTGTGTCGTAACCCATGAACTGTAATTTATTTAAGACCATTACGCTTTTGCACATTTCTCATACGGTCATTGGGAACATTAATTGAATAGAAATTATTTCTAGTATTCGCAAAAACATTCTGATCGTGTGTATTGGTATTAAATCCAAGTTTCAGCATGAATTGAGCTTGATACATCTTCCATTGCTTCAAGAGCTTCATAGAGTCATTATCCATATCAATAATTCTTCTACCGTTCACTGTCTTAGTAGGTTGCATGATAATCTTGTTAATTAAGCCTCTAGAGAGCGTTTTGTTAATGTTAAGGGTAGAAGTATCAAAGTCGATATCAGACCATTTAAGAGCTAATATTTCCGATTTTCGAGCACCGCTATACGATAATATCCTAAAGTACGTATATCCGTTTACATCTAAATTTTCAACCATTGTATCTTTAGTTATATTCAAATTTAAATTTTGTTTTAGAACGGTGTCTATACATTCAAAGTATTTCTAATAATAACACAGTTTATTGATACGCATCAATTATTACAGCGGTTATCTCTTGTAGACTGTAGATGTAACAAAAATACAAATGCGGAGGATTTATAGAAATGGACAAAAATATAGCAAATGACATAAATAGAAAATTAAATTTTTTACTGGAAGACCATGGTGTAACATTTGATGATTCTAATATGGCTTTAGACTCTTTAGATACTTTTCACGAAAAAGCAGACGCTTTGTTAGTCGCGCATAACTGTGAGATACCAGAAGCAGCGCATGATATTACTGGCTTGCAGCCGAAATTAAATATGCTGATTCAAGGGCATGGAGCGGAATTTGATGATTCGAATTTAGATCCCAATAGTATAGATACTGTCCTTCAAAAACTTGAGATTCTACAAGATGAACATGGTGCATAAAAGAAAAAGAGTCGCTATCTTAACGGATAGTGATTTTTTTATTCGAATGTTTAAATGAATGTAAAAGATTGGTATAAATCAATTCGCAAACAAAATATTCGGTCTATACTAACTGTGTAATCAAAACATTCAGAGTAATGACTAAAAAAATAAAGGAGAGAGAAGATGACGACGATAACGTTTCAATTAGAAAAATCGACCTGTCCATCTTGTATGCAAAAAATCATAGACAATGTAAATGAATTAACGGGTATAGAAACAATAAAAATTTTATTTGATAGAAGCAAAGCAAGAGTAGTATTTGAAGACAATAAATATCAGAAGAAGAAATTCTTCATAAGATTGAAGAGATTGGATATTCAGCAAAGAAAATATAATAACGTATGAAAGTTGATTGGGGTCAATTTTAAATGAAAAAGCGCAGGGTATACTGTAGTCAACAAGTACAAACTAGGAGGAGAAAGAAATGGGTTTTCAGCAAAAAATATTAAGCAGTAAAAATAAAATCACACTTATCTCAGGAATTTTAATCGTTATAGGATTTATCGCACATTTTGGTTTTAGTAACGCAGCCGTTTTTAATACAACATTTATTATCGCATCTATTTTAGGGGTGGCACCAATCGCCATTCAAGCTTTTGGGGCTTTAAAGGTAAAAGTAATTTCAATTGATGTGTTAGTAACCATCGCAGTAATCGGTGCTTTCCTCATTCAAAACTATGAAGAGTCAGCTATCGTAACGTTCTTATTCTTATTCGGTAGCTGGTTAGAGGCTCGCACATTGAACTCTACTCGTTCAGCGATTAAAGAATTGACAGAAATGGCACCGGAAGTAGCTTTTAAACAAATGGAAAATGGTGAATTTGAAGAAGTTGATGTATGGGATGTTGACGAAGGCGATATCCTACAAGTCCGTACAGGTGGAAAAGTTCCAGTTGATGGAACGGTTGTTATTGGTGAAGGTCACATTAACGAAGCATCAATCACTGGTGAAGCGGATCCGGTTCGAAAAGAAACAGATTCAGAAGTCTTCGCAGGTACAATTTTAGAAAATGGAACCCTACAAATTCGTGCAGACCGTGTAGGAGAAGATACAACTTTCGGTAAAATTATTGAGCTTGTTGAAGAAGCTCAAGATTCAAAATCAGAAGCTGAACGCTTTATTGACCAGTTCTCGCAGTGGTATACACCAGCCGTCTTAGTCTTAGCGTTTATCGTGTGGATTTTTAGTCAAAATGTCGAGTTGGCCATTACAATACTAGTACTCGGATGCCCAGGTGCATTAGTCATTGGAGTACCTGTTTCTAACGTAGCTGGTATCGGAAATGGTGCAAAAAATGGTGTATTATTAAAAGGCTCAGAAGTAATTCAAGACTTTAGTAAAGTTGATACGATTCTATTTGATAAAACAGGAACTCTAACTGTAGGTAACCCAGAAGTTGCCGAATTTAAAACCTATGGGGATGCAGATCAAGCACTAAGCTATCTGGCAAGTGTCGAGAATGAATCGGATCACCCACTCGCAAAAGCGGTTCTTTCACAGTTAGGCGATATTGAAATGTATCCAGTAGATGAAACAAACGTTGTAAAAGGTGGAGGAATCGTCGCAGAAGTCGATGGCCACCGCGTTGCAATAGGAAACGTAGCTTTAATGGAAAAAGAAAATATCCAATTAACAAAAGAAGCTAGTGAAGATTTTGAAGCCTACGAAAAACGTGGAAACTCATTAGTTATTACAGCAGTCGATGGTGAGTTGAAAGCTCTAATGGGGATTCGTGACCAAATTCGCCCAGGGATTAAACAAGATTTACAAGCGATGAAAGCTTTAGGTGTTAAGAACTTAATCGTACTATCAGGAGATAACCAAGGTACTGTTGATTTAGTCGCTGAAGAATTAGGATTAACAGAAGCCCATGGAAACTTACTGCCAGAAGATAAGGCAGACTACCTCAAAGAACTCCAAGCTCAGGGTCAAATTGTCGCATTCGTTGGTGATGGAGTAAACGATAGTCCTTCATTAGCCCTTGCGGATATTGGAATCGCAATGGGTAGCGGAACAGACGTCGCTATTGAAACTTCTGATGTCGTTTTAATGAACTCAAATATGAGCCGCTTGCCTCACGCTTTAGGCTTAACTAAAGCAACCGCCAATAATATGAAACAAAATATTGTCATTGCAGTAGGTACTGTACTTGTTCTTCTAGCAGCCGTTTTCTTCTCAGACTGGATGAACATGTCAATCGGTATGTTAGTACACGAAGGAAGTATCTTAGTCGTTATCTTAAACGGTATGAGACTATTGCGCTACAGACTCAAAGGAACTGATGTAGAAACGGCGAACGCAAAAGAGGTTCATGCATAAAAAATACAATAAAAACTAAATAGATTACGGTAGAATTTCCAATATAATATAGTCGAACAAATTTCAGAAACAATTAGGAGATTAATACTAATTCTTGATCTACATCAATTCAATCTATCTAGTCTTCGATTAGAATAGATGCATAAGAGGTAAGAAATGAAAATATTGAAATACAAAATACCTCGTTAAATTGATGTAGATCAAGATTAAAAGCTTGAATAGCTGATATACTATAGATGTCAATAAGGTAAATCGAATGAATAAATAACAAATAAAAATTCAAAGGAGAATGTATCATGCAAAAAGCAAATATTCAATTAGAAACGTTAACTTGTCCATCATGTCTACAAAAAATCGAAAATGGTGTTGGTAACTTAAACGGTGTGGATAAAGACAGCTTGAAAGTGATGTTCAATGCAAGCCGTGTAAAAGTAAACTTCGACGACACTGTATCAATTGAAGACATAGAAAAAGCTATCCAAGACTTAGGTTATGGCGTAAAAAGATCGCGTGTAAAAACCGCGTAGGTTTACTTGAAAAATCAAAAAAATAATGGAGGAATGAATCATGTCAGAAAAAACACCACAAGAAAGATTAAAAGAAGAACAAGAATATAAAGATCATGTGCATCATACGAAAATAAATGCAGCAGCCATTACAGACCATCTTTTAGGGAATATTCACACACTACATGTGAAGTTACATCAGTATCATTGGTATGTAAAGGGACCTCACTTCTTTACTTTACATGAAAAATTTGAGGAACTATATGATGATAATGAAAAATGGTTTGACCGTTTAGCTGAACAACTGCTAGCTTCAGGATATAAACCAGCTTCTACAACCAAAGAGCTTGTCGAGTATTCTATGCTATCAGAAGATCCAGCAGATAAATATATAAAAGCCGAAGAAATGGTTGACAATATCATCGATGATTTCAGAGAAACTCGTGAATTAACGATTCGTGCCATTCACTTGGCGCAAGAAGAAGAGAATGTTGTCTTTGAGGATACGCTAATTGAATTTAAAGATGACTTAGATACAAAAATCTGGATGTTGCAAGCCTTTTTAGGAAAAGAAGCCCTAGAAGATGATGATTACCACGATGAAGAGGAAGACTAATACAATATAGATGAAAAGGAACAAGTAACTGCGAATTTACAAAGTACAGTTGCGTGTTCCTTTTTAGTTTGTCAAATTGTTTCTATAATAGATGGTATTGATGGGCTAATTTTGATTAATTGACACCATTTTTGCTTTTGAAATGAAAAAAGATCAATGAACGCCTATGATTTAGTTACCAAACAAACCATGAGAAATTCACATGACTCATTTACAGTTAATACGAAAAACACTCGGATTTGTTCTGTAATAGATTACTGAAAATAGGTACAAAACACAACGGATTGATAGTAAAGAGAAGTGTTTAGGAAACTTTATAACTATGTAGCATAAAATATACTTCAAATAGAGTAGAAATTCTAAAGTGTGGTTAAGGCTTTTTCTTCACAAAACATAGGCGTATGCGTGAAAATTTAGTCTAAACCATTACCAAAACCATTACTATAGCACTATAAACGTTGATGTGAAGGGGCTTGGTTGAGCCCCCCCTCAACTCCATTTTAGATACAAAGCTCCACTAGGGAATTTCTTATTCCTGATGTGGGGCTTTTTTGTTTTATCGAGAACTCGTAAATGATACGAACCATTACCAATTCCATTACTACTTAGAAAAGTGTAATGGTTTTTATTTTCAAATGGCTAACTTAAACTTGAAATTTAAGTTCCTTTTAGAACTTGTAAAAGAAGTACTCTAGAAGTAATAAATATGAAACTTTACTGTTATTAGTAAGTGATTTAGAGACGATTTAACGGACAATGACCTTGCTTTCGATTTGAAATGCTCTCTGAATATTTGATAACATCAATCTTGATTTTAAAGAAGGTTCAAAAAAGGAGTAATTGGTTAATCATTATCAAACAAAAAAGGACGAGAGCAATGCAAATTGCGTTCTCGTCCTTTAATATTCACTATTTTTATTTAATTCTTAACACCTGACAGTATTAACATTTATTTTCTCAAAACACGCATGGCGTTCAATACAGCAATAACCGTTACACCAACATCTGCAAAGACTGCTTCCCACATCGAAGCGACACCAAAAGCACCTAAAATCAAGAATACCCCTTTGATAGCTAGTGCGAGAAAAATATTTTGCCAAACAATTTGGCGAGTATCTTTGGCGACTTGCATAGCCGTTCCAATTTTAGAAGGCTTGTCGTCCATGATAACGATATCCGCCGCTTCAATGGCTGCGTCTGAGCCTAAGCCACCCATCGCAATCCCGATATCTGAACGGGCCAATACAGGCGTATCGTTGATCCCGTCGCCCACAAAAGCAACTTTTTCTTTTTTGTTTTTGCGCACCATAATTTCTTCCATTTTCTCCACTTTGTCTTGTGGAAGAAGTTCCGAGTGGATTTCATCGATGCCTAATTTACTTCCAACAGCCTCAGCGACCGCTTTTGAATCGCCCGTAAGCATAATGATATGTTCGACGCCTTTTTCTTTCATTAAGGCTATACCTTCTGCAGCGTCCTCTTTAATCGTATCGGCAATTAGAAGGTAACCAGCATAGGCTCCCTCAATCGCTAAATAGACAACCGTTCCGACTTCTTCTACTTCTTTAAAAGGAATACCATATTTAGCCATTAATTTAGCATTTCCGGCTAATATCTCTTTGCCATCAACAACCGCTTGAACACCATGGCCTGAGAGATCATTGTATTCATCAATTCGTCGTTCATCAATCTCTTTCCCGTAATGTTCTTTGATAGAAACCGCAATCGGGTGTGAAGAATGGGTTTCCGCATAAGCGGCTAGTTCTAAGAGTTCTTCATTATTGAATTCTGGTGTCGATTGAATATCGGTTATTTCAAATTCCCCTTTGGTTAAGGTTCCCGTCTTATCCATAATGACATATTTAACATCGTTTAAGCCTTCTAAGAAGTTGCCGCCTTTCACTAAGATACCTTTACGTGAAGAAGCACCAATTCCACCAAAGAAACCGACAGGAATTGAAACAACTAAGGCACAAGGACAAGAAATAACGAGGAAAATGGCTGCCCGGTAGATTCCATCATTAAAGGTCATTTCAGGAACAATCAATGGTAAAAGAACAGCTAATAAGACAGCTAAAATGACCACGATCGGAGTGTAGTATCGAGCAAACTTCGTGATGAATTGTTCTGTCGGTGCTTTACGACTGCTCGCATTCTCAACGAGCTCAAGAATTTTTGTCACGGTTGACTCTGAGAAGGGCTTTTCAACCACGACTTCTAGCAAGCCGATTTTGTTGATAAAACCACTTAAAACGTCGTCACCTTCTTTAACACTTCGGGGCATTGACTCACCGGTTAAAGCAGACGTATCCATAGCGGAAGAACCGACGACCACTTTCCCGTCTAAGGGCACTTTTTCGCCTGGACGTACGAGAATGGTATCGCCGACTTTAATCGATTCTGGTGAAACTTGGCGTGTACTGCCATCGGCTAACTTTATATTGGCGTAATCCGGACGAATATCCATCAAGTCTGCGATAGAGCGACGTGATTTGTTTACGGCCACATCTTGAAAAACTTCGCCCACTTGATAGAAAAGCATAACGGCTACTGCTTCGGGATATTCTTGCACATAGAAGGCAGCAAGTGTCGCAATCGTCATCAAAAAGTTTTCATCAAAGACTTGGCCATTAAAGATATTTCGAACGGCTCGCCAAATCACATCATAACCGGCCACAAGGTAAGCGACCACAAACAAACCAAAGGAAAGGGAAGGGGTAATGGGGGCAAAACTTGCCAGTAAAAGCACTGAAACGGCAAGGATTAAGCGACCGATGGTTAAATTAATTCCCCAATTTTCTGGTCTTTTGTGATTCTGTTTCTGACCCGATTTTTCTGACTGGAGACCCCTGTCTTCTCCAACTTCCTGACCTGTAGCTTTTATAAGAGGGATGATATCAGGTTCTAGTTTTTTAATTTTAGTGCTGGATTTTATAATGAAGTTAGCCACTCAGGCTAACACATAGAAAAACGCCATGTGAATTTCATGGTATATTGAAGTTACCGCTAACTCTCAATAGACAGGATGAATTCACATGACGCACTCTAACGATAACACATTAG
>JAFIFE010000009.1 GCA_020832185.1 Alkalibacterium sp. | reverse complement strand
ATGCACACATTTTGAGTTTTACAGGCGATAGTTACCGTGTCAATCACGCGCTTTCTCTCCGCCACTTTTAATAACAATCAGGGCTGGCAAAGTTCTTAACTTTTCTTTGCATTCTTCTAAGATTTTATCTTGCAAAACACAGCCATAATATTTTTATATGAACAACACTAAAGAGGAGGGTTAGATGAGCTTCATAAATAAATTGAAGCAGTATGAACAAATACTGATGAACATAAAAATAAAGTTATGAATGATGATGTTGGCTCTTTGCTTCAAACATAGGATATTGAGCATTATAAAAATAATCAATAAAAAAACTACCTCAACTAAAAGGTAGTTTTTTTATTGATTAATATATTCTGTAGTCCCTATTCTTCTAACAATGTAGTTGTATTAATAGTTGGGATAACAATTGTGTTTTCATTATCCAAAGAAGTTATCATAGAAATGATACTCCTTGCATAAGGATATAATATAGCAGTGCCATTTTGGATGAGGTAGGTATCAGCCATTTCTTTACTACAGTTAATATCAAAATATCCAGAGATTTCAAAGACTAACGTTCTATAAAGGTTGTCATCGACAACAGTGAATGTCAACCTTAATTTTGCTTCTTTATAATCGTCAGTGAAAGCAGCCCAGACAGCAACGTTACCATTTTCTAAATCTATTTCACTAAATTCTTCAGAGTCAAGATGTTTAAAATCAATATTTTCTATTCTGTATCCTTTAAATTCGATAACTGGTTTATCCATAACGTTCTCCTAATATTTTGATTATGCTGCTAATTTATTGTTTTGAAAACTGACTTTTTCTGTCTTTTTTAATGGAATGCTAAACGAAATATCTTTATTTTCCATTAGTCTGTTATCAAACGAAGTCTGTAAGTGATAATACTCTTCTTTTAAAGTCTTTTTATCAACCAAATTTGTTTTTTGTATTTTAGATGAATTATTCTCTTTAAATTTTATATTTTTAATTTCAAAAGTTTTTTTGGGCAATAAACCCAATGAAGATAAACCATCCAATATAAAAGCATCATCTATTACATTGTCTAACATACTCTTGAAATCCTCAAATGTGTCTCCATAATTTAATCCCATAACTTATTCCTCCTCAGAAATTAAAATGCTGGTATTTTTAATACAGTATTCACAGCCATTAGCTAGATCTGAACCCTTAGAGCTCGTAATCTGGGTGGTAGTCATACCTCTAACACACAGTATTTTAATTTTATATTTGCATTGTAAAATCTCTGTTAAATACATTTCTAACAATGCTCCTTCCAAAGAAGACTGAGATCCATGATTACTAAACACTTTAGATAAAGTTTTGTAAATAGGTTTGCTGTTAATCATTTTTTTGTATTCAAGATAACGATTGCGATCATCTTTGTCTAAAAAATCCAACAAATTATCTTTTAGGATGTCAATTTCAAAAGAACAAATTTTAAAATCAACAATTTTTTCTTCTCCAAAACAGGTTGCTAATAATTTGGAATCGAATCCATATAAGCCAAAACCTAAAGTGCCAGGGTCTTTTTGATATCTTTTTCCATGATGAAGTACTAATGGTGTGGGAAAATTCTTGATATTTCTAAATCCGTCTTTTTGAATTGCATTGTAGTTATCACTAGTAGTAGCATGATATAATTGTTCACGCATAAGATATACCGCCTATTTTCATTTCATTATTCGTAAATAGTAATACTAAAATTATACTCTATACATATCTAATATAACATACTTAAATCAAAATAAAAGTTATAACTATTAAACTTTATTGTCTAAAAGAATAAAATAGAGTTAAAGTGAGTGAACCATATAAATCTTTTTAAAATTAATATATTATATAATTAGGTTATATTTAATAAACCACTCTATAAAAGAGTGGCCTATTATCCCGCTGCCAGCAAAGAACCCTTACACAAAACCTTGCATATGTTCCTTGCATACGTGATTATATTGTATTGATAGCTATTATACTGTGAAATAGTTTCTTCTATTATATATTTTAAAAATATGACATTATTTGTTCCGCATAGAGTTGCTCAATCTAAACCCCTCAACTCCATAAAGAAAGAAGCTGTTGTATTCATTAAGTTGAATACAGCAGTTTTTTTATCTCTAAACAGCCTTAAAAAATGACCAAACCACTCATTTATCAGTCAAATAGTGCTGATTTTTTGCGAGTCCAAATGCTTGAATACTGTCACATATACTTTAATTTATCACTAGTATCCTTTTTTAATATGGTATACTTTAGCAAATATATAGATTAGCCACATGAGGAGTGGATCAGATGAAAAGCATCAAACACATGCTGGTATCAGTGATACGATTTTTAGTGATGACTGGAATCATTTTATTGACATACATAGTTGTTGGACCTACAACGGGGACGATTATTTTTATTATAGGGTTGATTCTCTTATTGACGATTTTTGTTGATGCGCTATTGGGAATGATAAGAGGGAAAACTCGATGGTTAAAGACATCAGGACGATTCAACCTTTTCATGATACTTACCGATTGTGCATTAATAAGTATAGTTCTGCTTATTACATGGTCTGGAAATATTGTCATACAGGAAGAGTTTGGACCCCTGTCGGCAATGGAAAAGATGAGTGTTGTACATAGCGCTTTATCATCAAATGAAAGAGAAATTAGTTCGTTTACTCAGAATTATCCTGTTATAGAAACGACTCACATTACATTTCGGTACCATCCTGACACTGAGATGTCGGTTGAGAGAATGGTCACTGCATTAGATGCCATAGAAGAATTGGAAAAAGAGATTTACGGACATGAGATTCAAAAGGTTGAGCCACTGGAAGTCCTTGTCTTGAGAAATGCCGATGACTATTACCAGTTAAATCCCACCATTAAAACAGACGATGCAGGATTATATGACCCTAATCGAAAGCGAACGATCATGTATTATGATGGAGTCTCTGCTATGGAAGAAGACTTTTATGTCGTTGAGACGTTCATCCATGAATACAGTCATTACCTTTTAGATTTGTTTATAGAGCAGGAAGAATTGAACTATCGTGAGGTTCCTGTCTGGTTTAATGAAGGAATAGCCGAGTTAATGAGGAATCGTATTTTCAGCATTACGAGGCTCCCGGGAGAAGACATTTCAGATGTCAGGTTTCTAGATTTACAAACATCATTCGAATGGAATCAAGCTCGGGAGACTAACGATGTTTACTATCAGGCTTATCTAGCAGTTGAGTATATCATTGGAAGACGCGGTAATCTCTCTGTGCTGCCTGAGATTCTGCTGCATCAAAAAGAAACGGGTGACTTCGCTCAAAGCTTTGACGAGTCGACGGGGCTAAAACTGTATGAGCTGCATCAGACGGTTTCTTCAGTTGATCAAAAACTGCATCTGGCCTGGAATACTTGGTCGATTGAGGGAGACTATCAGGAAGCGGAAAGACTCTATGAAGAAGTGCTTGAGGACATTCCCTACCATAGTTTGACTTGGCAGCAGTCTGCGTTAATGCATGAATTAAATAACAATTGGGACGAAGCGATCACAGCTAGACGAAAGCATATTCAAGTAAACCCGACCTCAGATAGCTTATTGAACCTGTCTTATATGCTCGTACTCACTGACTCAAAAGAGGCAGCAGCCACGGCATTAGAAGCACTAAAAGCCGCAGGAAATGGACCATATGATCAAATTTTCTTTTACGAACAGTGGGCCGAAAACGTCAATCACTATCACCAGCTTATAACGGATAACAAGACTGTAGAAGCCTATGAGTCAATTATGAAAAGCGAGCACTTGGCTTACCAGACAACATTACTGGATGAACTTAACGTTATGAAGAATGCTTTGGTTTATTGATACTGCAGTAACTTATGCAGTTAGGTGTTTTATAGCTGAGACCTTGTAAGAAAGGACTTACTAGATAAACTGAACTTTTTCAGGCGATGACAATGCTTTAGGCCAGTAGATTTAATTCATAAATTTACAGTGATACAATAAAGTTGTGCAAAGTCTTATGGTACTAAGCTATGATAAGAAACAAACGATTTAGTAGTAGATCGGCAACCGACTTGAAATGAAAACACCCAAGTAACCAAAAGGAAGATTGCGTGCTAAAACGATGGGAAAAAGAACGTAACGGCAAGAAAACAGGAACCATCTAATTTTATCTAAAGCGCTTGGTCACAAGACTGAGCGCTTTTTCTTATGAATAGCTTAGCGTATGTGTTACATTTTTAACAGAATACACTAACGTATTATTAGTATATTAAATCGCTGTGGAGGGGAAATATGAACTATTTCTTTAAATCTTTATGTGTAATGACTATCTTTTCTTTAGTGTTAACCCTTGTTTATTCAGTTATGCGCGGAGAGGGTCTTCTCTGGAACGCGTATGGTTTGTTTCTGTTAATTACTTTGGCATTAACTAGTGTGGCAAGTGTGATAGGCAGTCGATACAGGAAGCTGGATATATCTTATCTTGTGTTGTCCAGTATAGGATTATTTTCAGTCATGCTTATCAATACTATTGTTTCTTTAAATCCGACGAATCAGGCATCTACAAGTGTGGTTTCTACTATTATTGTATTACTGCTACTAGTTGGTGGTGTTGTAATCACAAGTGCTCCCCAGTTACATACACTCAACTTTAGAAACAGCACTCTGAAAGCTTACAAACGCCGTAGATACAACAAAAAGGAAATAGCCAGAAAAGGGCTGCTGATTTTGTTAGGTCTGTTCTTACTTATAGGTGTTTTAATGGCCTATGTTTTAGTGACGAGTACAAGCTCTGGCTTAGCGGAAGTGGCTATTTCACAGTACAGCTTGTTTTACAGCTTCATCTTTCTCAATGTCACGGGTCTTTTTCTTAAACTTTCTAAAACCAAAAAACAGTCACTCTTGAGATATACTGTGTCAGGTTTAGGTATGGGGCTATTTATGGTCTTTGCATTGCCGTTTTTATCGATTCCTTCTTTACTGAATGAGGCAGAAGATAATTACACAGAAGCGTTTGGTAATGAATGGAAGACGTATGGAGAAACAGTTCCTTATTTTAGAGAAAGTCCTATTTCACTTCCTGCCTATATATTTGGCAATGAATCTGACAATTATACCCTTACTGAAGATGTGCTTTATTATGAAGGGACAGATGGAGTGGACGATGGACTGGAACTCCGCTTTGATGTGTATACTCCTCTAGAGGACTCGGAAGAACTGCCTGGAGAAGGAGCTGTGCTGATCCGGATTCATGGCGGAGGCTGGGACACAGGGGGCAAAGGCGCTGGAAATTTTGCACAGATGAATAAGTACTTTGCAGCTCAAGGGTATGTTGTATTCGATGTGCAGTATGGCTTAAACGATCAGGACCAGTTTGTCGAATTTGCGGAGGTTCAAGAGGAAGTGGCTGGGCCTTTTTCAATAGATGATATGGTTCGCCATCTAGGGATTTTCACGACGTATCTAGCTGATCATCATGAAGAGTACGGTGCAGATATTGACTCGGTGTTCATCTCAGGTGGATCGGCCGGCGGGCACTTGGGAAATGCGTTAGGCTTATCCGGGAATCGGTATGAGGATTCGATTGATTCAAGATTAACAGTAAGTGGGGTGATTCCCTTTTATCCTGCCAACGGTCTAGCACAGTACCGGGATCTTGATGGAGAAGAGGGACTGGTTGACCCGGCAGTGCTCGTGGATGAAAATAGTCCACCCGCTCTTATTTATCAGGGGGATAAAGACGCAATCGTAGATCCCAGGGTAGCTGAGTTATTTAGAGATGCCTATCTGGAACAAGGCAATACAGAAAGTGCAATCATCTGGATGCCATATGGGGCACACGGCAGTGATTTGTATTTCTCCGGCTTTTATAACCAGACGTTTATCTACTATATGGAACGGTTTATGTATCAGTATAGATAATTCTGAAGAACAGAAGACAAACACTGAATCTGTTTAATGAAAAATCATGGCCTGTTATATGAAATATATGATAAACTCCCAATAAAGCAGAAAGTAGGACCATTAGAGTCTACGCTGTTGTATTGGGTTTTTATTTAGGTCTGATACTGGAGGTTTAAAACAGCTATAATAGGAAAAGAAAAACATCTTTTGTGAAAGGGTGACAGGATGCTTATGGTTGATATTTATCCTGCGGGTGATCAGGCGCTTAGAGTCGTTTTTGAAAACAAAATCGACCGGGACATTAATGCACGAGTGAATAATCTTGACAAACGTATTCAACAGCATGAGCTACCGGGAGTGAAAGAAACGATTCCTGCTTTTCGGACACTGACAGTAATCTATGATGCCCTAGCCACGGATTATCTAACGCTCAATGAACAGATAGGGTCAATACTCTCAGACTGGGAACAGACGCCTGAAAAGAAAAAGAGAATAATCGAAATACCCGTCTGCTACGATGAACACTTTGGAATCGATTTGATAGACGTTGCCAAACATAGCGGAATGACTGTTCAGGAAGTCATTCAATTGCATAGTGGGCGTGACTATACAATCTATATGTTAGGGTTTCTTCCCGGCTTTGCGTATTTAGGCGGGATGGACCCATCAATTAGCATGCCAAGGTTACGAACCCCGCGAAGCAAAATCAATGCAGGAGCAGTAGGGATTGCGGGCAATCAGACAGGCATGTACCCGTTGGATTCTCCAGGCGGCTGGCGTATAATTGGAGCAACACCCGTTAAGCTGTTTGATGCTGAACGAGCGTCTCCATTTCTATTTGAAGCAGGCGATCACATACGGTTTAAACCTATTACAATGGAGGACTACAATGACATCAGGGCATTGAGTGCCGAAAACGACTATCAGTGTCAGGTTTTAGTTGAGGAGGATGGTTATGGGAATACAGATAACGAGTAGTGGCATGCATACGACTGTTCAAGATCAGGGGAGAAACGGTTATCAGCGCTACGGCTTTTCTGTATCCGGTGCAATGGATTCCTTCTCATATAGACTGGCCAATTTCCTTGCAGGAAACACTGATCAGGAAGCTGTCCTTGAAATGGCAGGGACAGGAGCCTCCTTCATCTTCACAGAATCGAATACGCTTGCTGTGACTGGGGCAGAGTGTTGTCCAAAACTAGATGGAAGAGCTCTTAAAATGAATCAGCCAGTCTGGGTTGAAGCAGGAGTCGAGTTAACTACAGGTGTGATAAAGAATGGAACCTTTTCATATATCGCATTTGCCGGTGGGCTGCACATCCCTGAAGTCATGGGAAGCCAGTCGACAAGCACCCGGTACGGCGTTGGCGGGCTATATGGACGCACCCTGCGAATCGATGATGAGATTGCTTTTAAGGCCCCTCTTAAAAGTGGACAAGTGAAGGGCTTAGAGCGAGGACTGAGTTTGAATGCTCCAGAAAAGAAGGAAGTTACCACAATACGCTTCATAATGGGGTCAGAGCCTGATCTTTTTTCAAAAACAGCAACAGAAACCTTCCTTGACACTGCGTACACAGTGTCCTCTCAATCTGACCGAATGGGTTATCGTCTTAAAGGCTCAAGGATTGGAACGGATCAGCAGCAGGATAGTCTTTCTGAAGGAACGGTTCTCGGAGATATACAAATTCCACCCGATGGTCAGCCTATCGTCTTAATGGCAGACCGGCAGACAACAGGTGGCTATCCCGTTATAGGGACCATCACGACTGTTGATATCCCCAAAATGGTGCAGTGCACCCCAGGTGAAAAAGTGCGTTTCCTTCCTATTTCTTTAGAAGAAGCCCATGATTTACTGAAACAGCAGGAGGAATGGTTCAAATCTTTTGAAGAGAATAGACTGTCTCTTAAGAATGGCAACGCCTCTTTTAAAGAAAAACAGTCAAGTGAGTTGACGGTATTTGAAGAATGGGACAATGAAAAAATAAAAGACATAATCAGCGTTGTAGATAAGTCAACGTTGACCTTGTTTACTTATAAAGATGATCGCATCCGAATCAGGATCGATAAGCAGCAACAGGTAACTGATGTAATGAGTGAAGATGCTCCAGTGCCAGAAACTGAAGAACCAAGCGTGCCAGAACAGTCGACATTTACTATCTACTCCAACCTTGTGGGGTTGTTTTTCAGTCGACCTCATCCGGATGCTCCTCCGTTTGTAGTGGAAGGGGAAAGCGTGCGGGCTGATCAGACAGTAGCAAGAGTAGAGATACTAAATATACAGTATGATATTCTGGCTGGCACAAATGGGATCATTCAGTCCTTTTTTGTCGAAAATGACCAGGCAATACAGTACGGCCAGCCTTTGATCGAACTAACCGTTCAAGAAGAAGCATAAACATAAAGCAAGGCAGGATGGAGTGTGTGATGATGAAAGTAGATTTGAATTGTGACTTAGGTGAAAGTTACGGCTCATACAGTATGGGAATGGATCAAGACGTCATGCCTTATATCACCTCAGCAAATATAGCCTGCGGATTTCATGCGGCTGATCCGATGGTGATGGCAGAAACAGTTAAAGCAGCTGAAAAGCTGAACATATCATTAGGTGCACATCCCGGATTACCTGACTTGATGGGATTTGGCCGACGTGAAATGGCGGTTAAGCCAGAAGAAGTTAAAAATTATGTGATCTATCAAATGGGTGCACTGATGGCCTTCAGCAGGAGTGGGCGTCTTCATCACGTAAAACCGCACGGAGCCCTTTATAATATGGCAGCTAAAGACTTTACGCTGGCCAGGGCCATTTGTGAGGGGATAAAAGAGACAGATCCTAATCTGATCCTTTACGGGTTAGCAAATAGTGAGCTGATTAAAGCAGCACAAAGCACTGGGTTGTCTTTTGCACAAGAAGTTTTTGCAGACCGAAACTATAAAGAAGATGGGTCTTTAGTTCCTAGAAATCAGCCTGATGCATTCATTATTGATGAAGCACATGCAGTGGAACGTGTCATTACAATGGTAAAAGAACAGAAAGTAAAAACTGTTAACGGGAAATGGATCGATTTGAAGCCGGATTCTATTTGCGTCCACGGCGATAATCCTAAAGCTGTCCAGTTTGCTCGAGCAATCCATGCTGCTTTAAAAACAGAAGGCATTGAGGTCACAGCCCCTTTATAAGGGACCGAAAAAATATAAATAATAAGAGGAGTATTTGAATGAAACCAACGGCATTAGTATTTTTTGATTTAGATGGAACATTGTTAAATGAAGAGTCATTAGTGGATGAAGAGGTAAAAAAAGCCCTTGTTGAACTGAAGGAAAAAGGAGCTGTTCCTTTTATAGCGACTGGCAGAAGCCCAATCGAGATTCAGCATGTCCTGGAAGAGACGGTTATCGACTCCCTGATTTCCCTTAATGGTCAGTTCATTCAGTATGAGGGTGAAGAAGTGTATCGTAACGTGATTCCCAAGTCATTAGTAACGGGTCTTAAAGAACTGACGGACAAGAAAAATATGCCTCTTTCGCTCTATAGTTCTGACAAAATACGAGCGACTCGGTATAGTGAAACACTTAAAAACGCCTATAACTACATTCACGAAGCGCCCCCTGCAATAGACCGGGACCTTGATGAAGAAGAAGACATCCTGATGATGCTCGTGTTGAACGCAGATGCATCGCTGGATAAAGAAATTATCGATGCTTTCCCTGAATTGTCTTTCTATCGAAATACGCCTTATAGTATCGATACCATTACGAAAGACCATTCTAAAGCAACAGGAATTGACGCCTTACTCGAGTCGATCAATATGCAGGATGTGCCGCTCTACGCATTTGGAGATGGTGCAAACGATAAGGAAATGCTTGAACGCGTTGATCACAGTGTTGCGATGGCTAATGGATTGGATGATGTGAAAGAACTCGCTGATTATATTACATCATCTAATACAGAAGGAGGAATAATAGAAGGGCTGAAGCATTTTAACCTGATTGACTGATCAAAGGTGATGGAATCCATCGAAAACTTGAGCTGTTGTATTCATGTAATGAGTACAGCGGCTTTTATCTGTCTATTTTATATAAGAAAGTGAAAAGAATTGAGTCTTAAGGTCAGCACAAAGTCAATCATACCTCATTCAGTGGATTATAATGTGGTATGATTATAGGATGAATCCAGTACCGGGTGTAGAGGTCACAAAAGTGTAATGAATAAAAGACTGATCATCAGATAGGACTAGATTCAAGAGAACCTACATATAATAGAAGGAGTTAATCATGCGTTATCACACACATTTAGCTGTTACATATGCGGCAGCTATGCCAGTGCTTGTATCAACTGGACAATTGACAGCTGGAACAGTTCTGGCAATAGGGTTAGGGGCTGTTTTTCCAGACATCGATCACCCTAAATCGTTTATCGGTAATCGGACAGGAGGAGTCAGTAACGGCATCGCAATGGTGTTCGGACACAGAGGATTAGCCCATTCACTCGCAGGGGCTGCTTTTTTCTTCATGCTATCCCGGTTATTCCTTTCGACTCTTCACTTACCCATTGTATGGAGCGAGTACTTCATGGTGGGCTACATAGCTCACATGGTAGAAGATTCATTCTCGAAAACTGGCGTAGCTTGGTTTCAACCGATTAGTCATAAGCGAATACAATTCGGATTCAGGAAACTGTATTACACCACAGGGAAACTAACCGAAACGATTATATTTCTCATTGCTGTTTTTGGTTTGATGTACCAGATTTCACTGCTTTTTTAGTTGCTTTATATTAGTGGGCCCGCCAAAGGGACAAGAGGTATAGTATGCAGACTCATCGACTAGAACAGCTAGAGGATTCCTTTTAAAGCGTCTTGTGTCGAACTCGACTCATACCCTTCTAGTGAGTACTACCCTAAACGCTGTATAAGTAGTACTCATTAAATATATGTTTTCGAGTGATAGCTAATAGTTTAATTTAAGTCGAACTGGGAATTTATAGTCCGATGGGTCCGACATTTAACTTCAATTAGGTGTAGCTCATATAGTTTATCTGAGCGAGTCTGACAATAAAGAGACCGATAGGTAGAACTCATCTAGAAAATCTAGATGGGTCCACTCTAAAAGGCATTTAAGGTCGTTCTCAACACACATAAAATCACGAGTCCGACATAAAGACTCCCAAAAGGCAAGACTCGACTACCCCTCTCTTTGAGAATCCGGTATATGAAGACCTGCGACTGAATACCCTAGAATTAACAAACAAAGCATCAGTTAAATAATGATAGCAAAAGAGCCCATTTCAAAAAGAAATGGGCTCTTACTATTTATTCTATTAAAGTGGCTGGGTACTCAGTGCGTCATCAATCCCGTTTGGGTAGTGATGATAAAGCTGAGCAAGAACTTTCGGATTGGCGCTTGAAGCAGTAAGTATGTGAACCACTTTTTTTATTAATTGCTGATGATCGGGTGACTGTTTATTAGCACCCATCTCTTTATAAATCACCATCTCATCAAGGACAGAATGGAACTCTTCAACAAATTGTTTATATTCTTCTCCATTGACTAGAAGGAGGGATTTTATCTTCTGATTCTTTTTGTGCAGACTAAGCGCATATTCTTCTGGCGTCATGTCCAGTGACTTGGCGTATTCTTCTAATTCTTTGTACTCTGAATTAACTAATTCCTTCATTAAGTCACCTCTACTTGCTATATGTTAACCCTTTAAGGCTGTCAGCAAGGTATTTTGATAATAATTAGTTTATAATTTTTCTTACAAAAAGTAAACAAAAAGTAACAAGCTGTCATTATCTTTTTATCTTTTGTTCACGGCTTTGTCACTTGTCTTATAGTCATATGAAGGAAAGGCTTATTCTAATACTATTCAGAATATGAATAAAACCAGTTATATGTCACAATTTCGTCACAGAATTAATGTAAACGCTTCTATTCTTAAAATAATAGGAATTTAATAATATAAAAAGAATTAGATTAGAATTAAATGATAAGTTTTCTCATAAAAAGAATTGACATTAAGCGTACGACTGTTTACACTTTAAAAAACAGTAAGAAAAATGATAACTTTCTCATTTTAATATTCAAAACTCTTAAGGAGTGGTTTAGTTATGACAATTGAAAACCTGGAAGAAGAATTAAATCACTTATTCCCAGAAACGGTTAAGTGGAGAAGGCACTTGCATGAAAATCCGGAACCGTCGTTTGAAGAATGGAACACAAGGCAGTTCATAGCAGCAAAACTAAAAGAATTCGGATATGAAGAAGTAGAAGAAAACGTCGGTGGCGGAGGAATCGTAGCCTACTTAAGGGGTGCTCAATATGGTCCTACTATCGCTTTTCGCGCTGATTTCGACGCGCTTCGTATTGAGGAAGAAACGGGATTAGAGTTCTCATCCAAAAATCCGGGAGTCATGCATGCATGTGGACATGATGGACATACAGCGACGTTACTTAGTGTAGCTAAAGTATTAAAATCTCATGAGGATGATTTGTCAGGAACAGTTAAGTTTATATTCCAGCACGCCGAAGAAGTCTTACCTGGTGGAGGGAAATCGATGGTCGATGCCGGTGTGCTTGAAGATGTCGATGCAGTATACGGCTTACATCTGCGCTCACCTCTTGAATACGGAACAGTCTCTTATTGTTCCGGATACGCAATGGCAGCGGCTGACTTCTTTAGTATAAACATACAGGGGAAAGGTGGACATGCCGCTCATCCAAGCTCAACAGTGGATGCAGTTGTCGTGGCATCTTATGTGGTCAATCAGCTTCAAAGCATTATCAGCCGTCAGAAAGACCCTAACCAATCAGGTGTTCTAACCTTTTCCACTTTGAAAGCAGGAGATGGAGCGAATAACGTTATAGCGGACAAAGCCTTGTTAAAAGGAACCGTTCGTACCTTTGATCCTGATTTAAGAGATCTGGTTGAAGAAAAAATTAAATTTATGACTGAGAATATATGTAAGGCTCACGGTGCAACATGTGAAGTCAATTATACAAGAGGGTATCCAGCTTTATACAATCATATAGAAGAAACGGAATTGATCAAGCAGTTATTTACCGACAACCGTAAAGATGTAAAAGTCGAAGCCATTCCATTACGTATGGGCGGAGAAGACTTCTCCTATTTCTTGCAGGAAAAACCAGGATCATTCTTCTTTGTTCATTCTGGCAATGAAGAAAAAGGCATCGTGTATCCTCATCATCATCCAAAATTTGATTTTGACGAACGCGCCATGCTTGTCGGTGGAAAATGCTTTATGGATATCGTAGCTCATTATCTGATCACTGCCACTAAAGTAGTGGAAGAATCACATCACGTAGCTGGAGAATAAATAGAAAGAGGGATGTTTCATGGCATTTGAACAATGGACAGAAGAATTAAAAGATAATTACCTAGAAACAGTTGCCTGGCGGAGACACTTGCATGCTCATCCAGAACCTTCTTTCGAAGAAGTAGAAACCGCACGCTTTGTCAGAGAAAAACTGGAATCCTTTGGACTGGATGACATTCGTACAGATGTAGGAAATGGATACGGAATCGTGGGAAGAATCAATGGGAAGTATCCTGGTCCAACAATTGCGTTAAGAGCTGACTTTGATGCATTGAGAGTGACTGAGGAGGTAGATGTCTCATTTAAGTCAACGAATCCAGGAGTGATGCATGCGTGTGGGCACGATGGACATACTGCCGCTTTACTCAGCGTCGCTAAAGTCATGGCCAAACACAAAGACGAATTGCATGGAAACATCGTCCTTCTGCATCAGCACGCAGAAGAAGTCATACCAGGTGGAGCAAAATCAATGGTTGAAGATGGGGCACTAGAGGGCGTGGATTACGTATTCGGTATTCACCTCGGGGCTACACAGCCGTTGAATAAAGTCTACTATAATGTAAAGTTCGGCTCAGCCAACTCTGATTCATTTCTAATGAAGATTCAGGGAAAAGGTGGACACGGAGCGGCACCACATGATACACATGATGCGTTAACAGTAGGGACACAGATCGTGACGAGTTTACAGCAGATCGTCAGTCGCATGACTGACCCGGTCAAACCCGCTGTCCTGACGTTTGCAGGCTTTCAGTCCGGAGGAGAAGCGTATAACATCATAGCTGATTCCACTGAAATCAAAGGAACGGTCAGAACCCTTCATCAGGACGTTCAGCAGAAAGTTGAACGTAAATTGAGAGAGATGAGCGAACACATCGCCGCAGCGTATGACTCTAAGATCGAATTAGATTACACGAAAGGGTATCCGGCCATTGAGAATACACCTGAAGTAGTTGAAAAAGTGAAAGACTCGTTCCTAAGTATCTTTCCAGAAGAGGATGTATTGGAAATTGGCGAATCAATGGGAGGCGAAGATTTTGCCTATTTCTTGAAGGACAAGCCGGGGGCTTTCTTACGAGTGGGAGCCCAGCCGCCAGAAAAAACGGACGCCTATCCGCATCACCATCCAAAGTTTGAAATCGATGAACGGTCTCTTTTAAGATCAGGCGAAGTATTTTTATCTATTATCAACACATATTTGCAAGGCTAATTAGCGAGGGACTAACCTATAGAAAGAAGGGATGAAGATGAAGAAATACATTTTAAAGAGACTTCTTACAGCCATTCCGGTGTTACTGATGATATCAATCGGCGCATTTATCATGATGAATCTGGCACCCGGTGATCCTACCGATTTATATGTTTCGCCAGATGCTACACCGATTCAAATAGAAGCAACAAGAAGAGCTTTGGGCCTTGATCAGCCTTACCCGGTTCAGTATTTTAGATGGCTTGGACGAGCTTTACAAGGGGATTTGGGAATAAATTATTCCACACGATACCCGGTCTTGCCCATTTTACTCTCTAGAGTAGGGCCAACAGTCGTTCTGATGGGAGCAACACTTCTAGTATCTTATATTATAGCTATTCCTTTAGGCATATTAAGCGCAAGAAAGCATGGGACATGGGTAGATAATTTATTGACAGGCGGTTCATTTGTTGGGGTATCTATCCCAAACTTCTTCTTAGGACTGGGACTGATTTATGTCTTTTCTGTTCAGTTAGGATGGTTCCCAACTGGGGGAATGTCCCAATTAGGAGGCGAGAGTGGTTTCTTCAGTGTCATTCATCACCTCGTGTTACCTGTTATTGTTCTATCTGCCTTTTATATAGCCAATATGACAAGGTATATGAGGGCAACAATGATTCAAGTGTACGGTGAAAACTATATTCGAACAGCGACAGCAAAAGGGCTGGCTTCAGAAGTGATTTTGACCAGACATGGGATTAGAAATGCATTGATTCCGGTCATTACCATTATAGGAACAGACCTGCCAAGGCTTGTCGGAGGAGCGATTGTGACTGAACAGATCTTCCAGTGGCCAGGACTTGGACGCTTGACGATCATGGCGATTCAGCAGCGGGAATACCCAATGCTTATGGCCATAACCATGTTATCAGCCGTCGTCGTATTATTCGCAAACTTATTTGTAGATATTATGTATGCAGTAGTCGATCCACGAATCAAATATAATTAGAAAGGGGGAGAACTGAATGGCACAAAATGTAGGCAACAAAAATGCAGAAGCAATGTTCCATCTTGTCGATGCAGTGGAAAGAGTAAATTTTCCGGGCAATGCTGCTGAGCAAGTAGCGACAGACGGTGACAGTTATATCAAAACGATTGCCAAACGATTTTTCAAAAATAAAGTAGCCGTCGTCAGTCTGGTCATCTTTCTAATCATGCTGCTGGTCGCAGTATTTGCCAATCAAATTTCACCACACCCGCGAGATGCATCAGCCGGAATTTTCAGGGCAGCTCCCTATGATAATTTTTATCTTGGAACAGATGATATTGGACGAGATGTGTTATCTCGACTGATTCACGGCACTCAAGTTTCAATGATCGTTGGTTTAGGTTCAGTTACTATATATGTAATGATTGGTACAACATTAGGCCTAGTCTCCGGATACTTCGGAGGATTCGTTGATGGAGTGATCATGCGTATAACAGAAGCCTTTATGTCATTTCCATTCTTCATGGTCATCCTGACACTTGTATCCTTACTCGGGTCAGGTATCTGGGTAGTGACTCTTGTATTAGGTGTCTTGAGCTGGCCGCCATTATGCCGGTTAGTCAGAGGACAAGTCATGCAGCTGAAAGAACAGGATTTTGTACTGGCTGCTGTTGCTACTGGGTATTCTACACCAGGAATTTTGTTTATTCATATCCTGCCAAACGTGTTATCTCCAATCTTAGTCAATGCCACTTTTGGTATCGCCACTGCGATTCTAACTGAAGCATCATTAAGTTTCCTGGGTGTCGGCGTTCAAAGACCGCGTCCAAGTTGGGGAAACATACTATCAGAGGCACAATCACTTCGTGTACTTGCCGGTGAACCGTGGCGCTGGGTACCTGCTGGGATTTTGATTTTTATTGCGGTACTGGCCATCAACTTCATCGGAGATGGATTACGCGAAGCTATTGAAGGTGAAACAAAAGGATAAGGATCTTTGGGGAAAGATTCTGAGTCTTACTAAAAGAAACAAAGTGCTTTATAGGGGATAAAAAGCAAGAGCTTTACGATCAGAGAATTGCCATACGGTGATTACTTACAAAGGGGAGAACAACATGTCTAAAATGAAAAAAATGTTAAAATACGGAACGGTTACCTTTGCATCAGCACTCGTGTTAGCAGCTTGTGGAAATGGAGATGTACCTGATTTAGAAGATGACGCTGGTGCAGGAGCTGGAGAAGATCCGGATACAGAAGAAACAGCAGAAGGAGACGTTCCAGAAGTTGAAGAAGGCGATACGTCAACCTTAATGATCGGAATGACTAACGCACCTGACAGTTTCAATCCATTCTACCGTCCGGGCGTTGCTGGTACATGGATTCAGCGTTTCTTCTATGATAGTTTACTCGTTATGCCGACCGCAGAAGAGTTTGAACCAGGATTAGCCACGTTTGAAACAGAAGACAATCAAACATTTACAGTAACGATCGATCCAGATGCAAATTGGACTGATGGTGAACCTGTTACCGCACATGACGTTGCATTTACATTGAACACGATTGCAGATCCAGAAGTAGAAACAACGTTGGGAACGAGTACAGCAATGATTGCCGGAGCTGATTCATCAGGTGTTCGTGATGAAGGCACTGATGAATTGTCTGGGGTTGAAGTAATTGATGATAAAACATTAACGATTACAACAGACAGTCCAGTCGATTTAGCTTATATTTCAGAATTTTTAGGATTTAACGTGCTGATTGCTCCTGAACATATCTTTGGTGATATTGAAGTGAGTGATATTCCTAACTCTGAAGCAGCTACTATGCCATCAGTATTTAGTGGAGCTTACCAGTTTGTTCAATACGATACAGATAACTACGTGGAACTGGAAGCCAACCCGGATTATCATCGTGGTGCACCTTCCATTGAAACCGTCTATGCTCGAATCATGAACGGAACAGCCTTAATTACTGAATTCCAGGCTGGAAATCTTCATATGGCAGCTGGCGGAGGGATTGGAATGGTTCCCGTCCAGGATATTGCTCTTTTAGAAGATATCGATGGATTAGTAGTGGAAGAACATCCGAGTTTCAATGGTCAATACATGGTCATCAATAATGAACGTATTAGTGACCCTCAAGTTCGTCAGGCATTCGCTTATGCTTTAAACAGAGAACTGACAGTAGACAACTTACTGGGTGGACGTGGGGAAGTATTGGCATCAACTTACTCTTCAGCAAGTCCATACAAAGATGAAAGTTTAGAGCCTTTGCCATATGATCCAGAAATGGCTACTCAGTTACTTGAAGAAGCTGGATTCGATTTCGATACACCACTAGAATTCGTCGTGCCAACAGGTAATGCAGTACGTGAACAAAATGGTGACTTGATTGAACAGTGGTTAACTGAAATTGGTGTGGAAGTAAATCTGTCAACGTATGACTTCCCTACTTGGTTATCTATGGCTCAAGATCTTGATTATGATATCGGTCTGATGGGCTGGGGACATACAGTAGATCCTAATATTGCGTCTTATGTACAAACGGGTCAAGCATCGAATAACATGGGACTCTCAGACCCTGAAATCGATTCTTTAATCGAACAGGGAATGGCTGGAACAGACTATGATGAGCGTTTCCCAATTTATGCAGAGCTTCAACAGCATCTGCAAGATGAAATGCCTATTGTGCCTCTTTACTCAGATTCTCAGTTTTCTGTAAGAGTTGATGAGTTAGACGGAGGAATCAAAGAGTATTGGGCAGGATCACTTCATGACCTGCATGAATGGACGTTAGATTCTCAAGATTAATTGAAATAAAGAACTGTAAGAGCTGATGGAAAGAGACACTCATTAATAGTCATTTAGTGTGTGTCTCTTTTCTTATAAGTTTGATTGAAATAAGTTTAGAAAAACGAGGTGAAAGAAATGGATGATACAACAATTTTAGAAGTGAATGATTTGGCAATTTCTTTCCAGACGTTTGAAGGCGTTGTAAAAGCTGTCCGGGGAGTTAATTTTTCATTAAAAAAAGGGGAAACATTAGCAATCGTAGGGGAATCAGGAAGTGGGAAATCTGTATCCACTAAAGCCATCAATCGCCTTCTTCCTAAAAAGAACACCCTCATCGAAAGTGGTGAAATTCTGTTTGAAGGGCGCGATCTTCTGAATATTTCAGAAAAGGACATGCAGAAAGTTCGAGGGAACGATATCGCCATGATTTTCCAGGATCCCATGACGTCACTCAATCCGACTATGCAGGTAGGAAAACAGATCGCTGAACCTGTTATGAAGCATAAAGGAGTCAGCAAAGAAAAGGCAAAAGAACGTGCGCTGGAACTGATGGATCTAGTAGGAATAAAAGAGCCTAAGAAGAAATACAAGCATTACCCGCATCAGTTTTCAGGTGGAATGAGACAGAGAGTCATGATTGCCATCGCTTTAGCCTGTGAACCGAAGATCCTTATTGCGGACGAACCGACGACGGCTTTGGACGTAACGATTCAAGCTCAGATACTCGATTTAATGAACAAACTGAAAAAAGAACTGGATACCTCCATTATATTTATCACTCACGATTTAGGTGTCGTTGCGCAGATGGCTGATCGCGTGGCTGTTATGTATGCTGGACAAATCGTTGAGGTCGGGACAGCAGATGAAATATTCTATAACCCGATGCATCCGTATACGTGGGGGCTGTTAGCTTCAATGCCGACGCTGGATGTAGGACAAACTGATTTGTATACAATTCCAGGATCACCGCCAAACTTATTGAATCCACCAGTGGGAGATGCGTTTGCGGCCAGAAACGAATATGCTCTGGAAATCGATTTTCATCAGGAACCGGATTTGTTCAAAGTATCAGATACGCATTACGCTAAAACATGGTTACTACACCCGAGTGCCCCAGCAGTCAATCCTCCTAGAGAGGTCACTAGGCGGAAAGAAAAATTTGAGTCTTTACAGTTGGGAAAGGGTCAAGTGAATAGAGTAGGAGGCGAAGCCATTGGCAGCAGAACCTAAATCAAAAAAACCGATCGTTGAAATTTCAGATTTTAAACAGTATTTCAATGCTGGAAAGAAAAGTGAAGTACGTGCGGTCAAAGATGTCAGCTTCTCTATCTATGAAGGGGAAACCTTTGGATTAGTAGGCGAGTCTGGAAGTGGCAAGTCGACCACGGGACGAGCCCTTATCAAACTGGGCGATATTACCGGTGGTCAGATCATGTATAAAGGGCAGGATATTTCGGATATCAAGAAACGCAAAGATTTGCTTAAATTTCGTAAATCCATGCAGATGATTTTCCAGGATCCTTATGCCTCTTTGAATCCGAGACTGACAGTGAAAGAAATCATCGGAGGGGCTTTGAAAGTACATGGCATGAGTGAAAACAGTAAGGAGCGTACCGAAAGAGTGTACGAGCTTCTTGAATCTGTAGGGTTAAACAGACAATTTGCGAACCGCTATCCTAAAGAATTTTCTGGTGGGCAGTGTCAGCGTGTCGGGATAGCGAGAGCATTAGCTGTTGAACCGGATTTTATTATCTGTGACGAAGCCATTTCAGCTTTGGACGTTTCGATTCAGGCACAGGTTATCAATTTATTGATAGAACTGAAGAAAAGCAATAACCTGACCTATTTATTTATCGCTCATGATTTATCAATGGTCAAGTATATCAGCGACCGTATCGGGGTCATGAACAATGGACGCATACTCGAAGTATGTGAAGCAGATGAACTGTATGTCGCTCCATTACACCCCTACACAGAATCTTTGCTGTCTGCTATTCCAACACCGGACCCAGAGACTGAACGAAGCCGTGTTCGAACGGAGTACGATCCAAGTTATCATCACTATGAGGACCGAAGCAACGTCAGACTCCATGAGATCGCACCTGAGCACTATATTTACTGTCATAAAGATGAAGTGGAATTATATAAGAAGAAACGCGAAAAATTGTTAAAAAAAGCAAAGCAATATGCATAAGGTGAGAAGACATCGATGGGAAGTCCGTAATTGACTGACTTGTCTATGTCTTTTTACACTAACTGGAGGAGAACCCATTGCAGAAAAGTAAACAGACCGTCAAAGACATCATAAAAAATCGTGAAAAAGAATTTTTCGACTACTTGAGACTTGATTCCGTGTCCACACAAAATAGATCGATTGCCCCTACAGTCAAATACGTCACAGACTTGATCGTATCAACAGGGGGTGAAGCAAAAGTCCTGGATGACCTTGGTGGGAATCCGGTAGTCTATGGCTACTTTAAGGCAGACCCTAAAGGAAACAGTGAGAAAACAGTGCTGTTTTACAATCACTATGATGTGCAGCCGGAAGACCCGTTGGATGAATGGGAAACAGATCCGTTTGAGCCCACAGTCATAGATGGCAAGCTTTTCTGTCGTGGCGTAACAGACAATAAAGCAAACTTCATTTTAAGATTATATGCTCTCGAATACCTGATGCAAAGTGAAGAGGGACTCCCGTGCAATGTGAAATTCCTCGTTGAAGGAGAAGAAGAAAACGGCAGTCCAAATCTGGACGCGTATCTGGAAAAATATGCAGACCTGTTTGATAGTGATGGCTGTATTTGGGAATTCGGAGGGAAAAATGAAAAAGAACAGTTTGTGATTGAAACAGGCGTGAAAGGAATGGCTTACTTTGACTTATTTGCCGAAAGTGCTGACGTGGATATTCACTCATCACTTGGGGCAGTTGTAGACAATGCAGCATGGCGCTTGACGCATGCACTCGCGTCGCTTAGAGATAAAGACAACCAGGTGTTAGTTGCCGGCTTTTATGATAATATCGAGCACCCGTCTGGATCCGCTCAAAAGGCTGTAAAAGAAAGAGTCGTCAGTGAAGATAAAATCGCCGGGATTTATGGATTGAAACACCCTTTTATCACCAAAGATCTGGAGTGGTCAGCTGAGGAGGCTTTGGCTTTTTATCCGACCATGACAATATGCGGATTGCTGTCAGGCTATACCGAGGAAGGGACAAAAACTGTTCTACCCAGAAAAGCGTCTGCTAAATTAGACTGCCGCCTGGTCCCGGGACAGGATCCGCTGAAAATCGAACAGTTACTTAGACATCATCTGGATGAACACGGGTTTTCTGATGTCGAGCTGGTCTTGTTAAAAGGACAAAAAGCCTTCCGATCAGATATCGATCATCCGTTTGTACAAACAGTCAAAGAATCTGCTGATGAGGTGTACGGTAGCCACAGTGAAGTGGTTTTATCGCCTACCAACCCCGGAACGGGCCCGATGTACAGTTTCGGCAAGCACCTGGGCATTCCTGTGGCAAGTAGCGGGTGCGGACATGCAGAAGGCAAAGCACACGCGCCTAACGAATCCATCCGACTGAAGGATTTTGAAGAAGGAACACATCACATGATTGCATTCTTAAAGAGATTTAAAGAGGCATAAAAACAGAGAGTTTCTCTGTTTTTTTTGCGTCTAAACGATGAAAAACGATTAAGAAATCATAATATGTTACTAAAATGTGAACGTTAGACGAAAACGGTGTAAAGACACAAGGCGTTAGAAGGAAAAAATGTAAAGAATGTAAACGCATAAAAAAACAAGTGAGAAAGTAAAATACGAATATTATAAAATTTTACTCTTGTTATATACGGAAAAAACGAGTCACGCTAGATTTGATTAATGATAGCGATTACTTTAAAAGGCAATAGTGTGTCATCATAAAGGTGTTTTTCATTAGAATTTTCTAATATAAAAGATTGTTGTGTTTTTTAGGTGAATTTAGTTTTAAGATAAGAGATAGAATGACCAAAATGGCAATAAGGAAGAACTGTTTCATTCAGACAGTCTTTTTGGAATTCTAATAAGAGATAACTATTAAGATGGAGGGTTTTGTTTGGATACACAACAAATAGCATTCATGTTTTTCGGAGGATTAGGTATTTTCCTGTTCGGACTGAAATACATGGGAGATGGATTACAGAAAAGTGCGGGAGACAGTTTACGAGAAATTCTCAATAAATTTACATCCACACCGCTTCGAGCTATTTTAGCCGGGATTTTTGTAACCATTCTGTTTCAAACAAGTACAGGAACGACAGTGTTGACTGTTGGACTGGTAAGTGCTGGATTTATGAAATTGAAACAAGCGATTGGCGTTATTATGGGAGCCAATATTGGGACGACGGCAACTGCCTTTATTATCGGATTTAATATTGGGGCTTATGCTCTGCCAATGATTGCAGTCGGATCAGCTATGCTATTCTTCTTTAAAAAACCAATTATTAATAACTTAGGACAAGTGTTCTTCGGAATCGGAACGATTTTCTATGGTCTGAATCTTATGGGGGATGCGATGAGGCCGCTCAGGGACCTCGAGGCTTTCCGGGAAATGATGCTGACCTTGTCAGAGAGCCCATTTTTAGGGGTTATCGGCGGGACAGTACTGACATTTGTTCTTCAAAGTTCAACTGCAACGATCGGGATCATTCAGGAATTATATGGTCAGGGAAGCATGGAATTGAGTGCAGCTCTACCTGTATTATTTGGTAGTAACATCGGTACGACCTTTACCGCGATTATAGCCGCTGTAGGTGCAAGCGTGGCAGCTAAACGTTCATCTGCATCACACGTTATTTTCAACCTTGTAGGAACCACATTGGTGCTGATCGTTTTAGGGCCATTTACGAATTTACTGATTATGATTTCAGGTGCTTTAAACTTAAACCCTGCTATGCAGATTGCGTTCGGACACGGGATGTTCAACGTGGTAAACGTACTGATTCAAATGTGGTTTATCTCTCAGATTGCTGCACTCGTTTCTAAAATCGTTCCAGGGGATGATGCGCTTATCGAATACGACGCGTCACATCTGGATTACTCACTGATTACAACCGCTCCATCTGTTGCTTTAAACCAGGCAAAACGTGAGATTCAGCAAATGGGTGAATTTGTCTTAGAAGAGTACCGCGAGATGTTCAAATACTATAAGAATCAGGATGAAGTCAGTCTGGCCAACACCTTGCAGATGGAAGACGTCGTCAACAAAATCGATACGCATTTAACGGAGTACCTCATGCTGATTTCAGTAGAAGATCTTCCGCTGAAAAGTTCAACAGAGCATGCGCAGATGATGGATATTACGAAGTATCTTGAGCGTATTGGTGATCACAGTGAAAATATTTTAAATAATATCAAAGAAGCTGTGCGCGCAAATAAAAAACATGCGAAGAACAAAAATGGGAAGAAACCAGAACGTATCTTTTATGATGAAGATTTAATTGCTCTGTTCCACTTGGTTGAACAGAATATTCAAGATGCTGTTGCTTCATTTACGCAAGACAGCTACTCTCTTGCAGGTGGCGTTATCAAGCGTGAAAAAGAAGTCAACCGTTTAGAAAATGAAATCAGAATCAAGTATATTGAGCGTTTGAACTCAGGAGTCGGCCTGCCATCTGACGGGATTTTATTTGTCGACATCGTTTCTAACCTGGAACGTATGTCTGATCACTCAGCTAAAATCGCGAAACATTCACTTGGTATTCGTTACCCATTCCAGCATCAGACACGCACACCAAGACACGGTCAACCTAAAGAAGTAACTGAAGGTGTAGAAATCAGTAACACCTGATAATACAAAAAAAGCTCCCGAGATAATTATCCGGGAGCTTTTTCCTATTCATATCAGGCCATGGTATTAGATAAACGTCCAATTTTCTCAATCGTCACGTCCAGATGATCATTTGATTTCAGCCACACAGGGTCAGATTTTTCAAGAATGACGCCACTTGGGGTGCCTGTGAAAATAAGGTCACCGGGTTTTAGCGTCATATACTGACTGGCCTGGCTCACGATCTTTTCTACAGGGAAAATCATCTCTGATGTTGAACTATCTTGAACAAGATGGCCATTGAGTCTGGTTTGAATAGACAAGTGATTCACATTTTTCAGTTCATCTCGCGTAACGATAGCTGGCCCAACGGGTGCGAAATAATCGAACGTTTTGCCGATCATCCATTGAGAAGACTGAAATTGAGAAGTCCGCTCACTTAAATCATTGCCCACTGTGTAACCAAAAATCGCTTCTTTAGCGACTTTCTCGCAGACGCTGTTAATGCGTTTCCCGATGATGATGACAAGTTCAGCTTCGTAATCGACTTTTTGAGCAATAGGAGGAAGAGGAATTGTCTGGTTATGAGCAGCAAGAGCATTTGAAAACTTATTAAAAAATACGGGATTGGTAGGAACTTCTCCACCAGTTGATTTGACGTGATCCACATAATTCATGCCTACACAAATAATTTTTTCTGGATGGTTAACGATAGGCAAATAGTGGAAATCTGTTTCAGCCAGCATATAATTATCCATTGAAAAGCGCAGATCCTCAGCCGTTTTAATAACGTATTCTATTTGTTCAATTCCTTTATCTGTGTTTTCGAGTAAATCGGTCATATTAACAGGAACATTCGAATTAAGATGATCAGCTAATTTTTGAATAGCAATGATTCCATCTTCAGTCTGTACACCTAATAATTCGCCTGGAATTTTATTGTCACTATAGCGTACAAGTTTCATTCTCATTTCTCCTTTGTTTATGCTAATTTAAAGTATAAGAGAAAAGCGGACGTTTGACAAAAATAACGATTGTGATAGATGAACAAGATAGAGTAGATTAGCTTGCTCTTAGTGACCGTTTTTAGTAAACTTATAAGACGGCAGTAAGAGATGAACTGGAGGAAAATGAGATATGAGCAAACGAAATAAACAAATCGAAGTTGAAATCAACGAAACAGATAAAAATACAGCGAATTATACCGAGCTGGAATTAGTTGTCCGAAAAAAAGTGATTGGTAAAGTCATGCAAAAAGATGATGGACCTGTATCAGTCGAGTTTAAGACTGGGAAAAAACGTACCGCACGCTCAGTTGAAGAAGGCATTCAGCTGGTCATTGAAGAATACAATCTGCACGATGAATAATAAATAGAGAAAAAAGCAAAGCAGCTTTCCTGCTTTGCTTTTTTTGTCTTAAAGCTTATGAATAGGGGTTCCAAAGGCTCTTATGGTAAGATTAGAAAAAGTGAAAATAAAAGAGGGGATGGGGAATCGTGCAGAAAGTAGAAAAACTGGAAGAGAAAATACCACGCAAAGATAAATTATTGCGGCTGATTCAAATTTTCAAATCCAATTGGGAACGAGCGACTGTGAATCAAAGTGGGGCTGAAATGGCCTACTTTATTCTACTCTCTCTCTTCCCGCTCTTATTAGTTATAGCCAACGTTATTCCGTTACTGCCTTTTGAGACTAACGAGGTTCTAGCATTAGTGGCAGATTTCGTGCCGGAGGATATATTCAATATTATTGAGCCGATTCTTGAAGGCTACCTTGAAAGTGCGAGTGGCGGATTCATCTCATTCGGGTTGCTGACTGCTTTATGGTCAGCCAGTAAAGTAATCACGATCCTTAGACGGGTGCTCGATGATGTATACGGATCAGTACAGAAGAAGAACTTTATTATTGGACGAATATTATCGCTTGTCGTAATGATAGCCATACTTTTCGTTATTGGAGCAGCCATATTCATTTTTGTATTCGGTGAACAAATACTTGAGTTTGTCCAGACGACCATCGGCTTTGACATTCCATTTATTCAGGAATTCTTATTACTCAGATGGGTCATCTTACTGGTTATCCTATTTGCAGTATTACTGATTGTTTACCGTTTTGTTCCAAATCACCACTTGTCATTCAAGTATTCCTACCAGGGAGCAATTTTTGCAACAGTTGGCTGGATGTTACTGACCCAAGGGTTCTCCATCTATTTAGCTGTCGCAAGTGACGATGCGCTGACTAATGCGACGTTCGGTGGGTTCTTAGCTTTAATGCTGTTCCTTTACTTCACCAGTATTGTCATCCTGCTCGGTGCATTGCTGAATGCCATCATATTCGAATGGAAGAACCACATGTCTGTTCCTGAGTATGAAGCAGCTAAGCGTAACGAGAAAAAACTTCAGGACTCAAACTGGACGGGGTATCCGAATGAATCTGAAACGGTCATAATGAAGAGAAAATTATTTAAAGTCAACAAATTGAAAGAAGACGAAATAGAAGAACGAGAAGACGCAGGCGATAATCTAAAAGACGTCTAAAAAACTGCAGACGATTAGGAGGGAGAATCATGAAAAATGATTCTCCCTTTTTATTTTAGAGGAATGTTAGGTGACCCACTCAGACTAACTAGAGGTAGGCGTCGAAAAGCTATGGCTATTTTTCTAATGCACTTTTTCTAACTGAGCCTTTTAATTTCTATATCAAGTGGTCTATAATAGGAAAGTGAAACACAAGGAGGCTATGTATGAAGTTTTATTGTCACCCACGTTGTACGACGTGTAAGAAAGCGAAGAAGTGGCTGGATGAACAGGCTGTTGATTACGACGAAATCAGTCTGCTGGAAGATTCGCCATCAAAAGAAAAATGGATGTCATTATTGAAAGAGACAGACCTTACGGTAAAATCATTCTTCAATACCAGCGGGAACGCTTATAGAGAACAGAATTTAAAAGAGACCTTACCTGACATGACGATCGAAGAAGCAGCTGAACATTTGTCAAGTAATGGGATGTTAGTCAAACGGCCTTTTGCTGTTGAAGGAGAGGTCTTTACTTCAGGATTTAAAGCTGAAGTATATGAGCGAGTATGGGGAAAAGGAGAATACTAAAATGACCATCAAATACCATCCGAATGGATTATGGGTTGAACAAATGAATGACACAGAGTACCGAGTAGGATTGTCTGAAAAAGGACAGGATGACGTCGGAGAAGTGATGTTTGTTGAAGTAAGTGCAAAAACAGGTCCGATGAAAAAAGGGGACGCTATTTTAAATGTCGAAGGGGCAAAAGCCGTTACTGAGTTTACAGTTCCATTTGATTTGACAGTGAAAGAGGTCCACCAGGAAATAGAAGACGAGCCTGAGTTACTGAATGACTCAGAAAAAGAAACGAATTGGATTATGATTGTGACAGAGTTAGCTGAAAAAGAGTTTGACCTTTTGAAAACCGATGCTTTTTCTGACTAAAGTCTCATAACCTAATGGAAGGGAGGAACTATCATGCCAATCGTACATGTAGAAATGATCGAAGGACGCTCAAAGGATCAAAAAGAAGGCTTGATCAAAGATGTCGTTAAAGCCGTTGAAACACATACGGGCGCACCCAAAGAAGCAGTTACTGTTATCATCAATGAAATAAGTAAAGATAACATTGCGACAAAAGGGGAATACCACGGATAAACCAGAACGAGTGCAGAGCCTAAACGCTTTGCGCTTTTTTTATTTAAGGGAGACTAGTGTGCTTGAATAAACTATGCTAAACTGAAATAGATTAAATACTGAAGTCATCAGGGGAGCTGAAGAGCTGAGAAAGGTAAGACCTGACCCTTGACCTGATCTAGATAATGCTAGCGAAGGGAAGATGAATAGTGCAGGATCACGGATTACTGTGCTAATAGGTTCATCCATCTCTTCCACGTAAGCAGTGGGAGTTTTTTTATTTAATCGGAAAAACTGAGGAGGACAAGGATGAATTTCAGAGAGTGTATTAAAGACGTTAGAGAATCAAACCCATTGATCCATAGTATTACTAATCAAGTAGTAGCTAATGATGCAGCCAATGCGTTACTGGCGATTGGTGCTTCACCGATCATGGCACTTGCAGTCGAAGAGGTCGAAGAAGTCGCTGCATTGGCAGATGCTTTGGTGCTGAATATGGGCACACCGACATCACAGACAGTAGAAAGTATGTTGAGGGCTGGGGAGAAGGCGAATGAAAGAGGAGTCCCAGTCATCCTAGATCCTGTCGGAGTGGGAGCGACACAGTTCAGACAAACAGCGGCAAAAAGATTGTTTGAAGCCATCGATTTTACAGTAATAAGAGGCAATGCAGCAGAAATCGCCTCACTGACTGGCAGGCACTGGGAATCTAAAGGGGTTGATTCAATAGACAATACCCAATTACCGGTCGAAATTGCCGAGCAGTGCGCGAGAGAAAATGGGTGTATTGTGGCAGTTTCTGGGGTCTCTGATCTGGTCACTGATGGAGAGCACACAGTCAGAATCGATAACGGCGTGGAGCTGTTAGGGGCAATTACCGGAAGCGGTTGTATGTTGAGCGGCATTATTGGAGCACTACTGGCAACCAGAGAGCCTTTAACATCAGAAGACGTTTTGGATAAGGTGGTCACAGCGCATGTTGCATTCGGTGTCGCAGCTGAAAAAGCAGTAGAATCTGGAGTATCAGGCCCCGGAACCTTTAGAGCTGCCCTTATTGATGCACTGGCTATAGTGACAGACGACGATTTGAACAACTATCATAAGATAGAAAGGATAAGCAAATGAGCAAAGTACCTCAAGTGTTAACAGTCGCAGGAAGTGACAGTGGCGGTGGAGCCGGAATTCAGGCAGATTTAAAAACCTTTCAGGAACGCGGGGTATTTGGAATGTCCGTCATCACAGCGATCACGGCACAAAATACAACAGGCGTACAAGGCGTTCATCCCGTGCCCATTGATATGGTAAAAATGCAATGGACATCTATTTTCTCAGATTTCACGGTGGCAGCTATGAAAACAGGGATGCTGGTCAATGGAGAGTATATGAGAGCCGTGGCTGAAGCGTATCGTGAACACCCCGGCATTCCATTGGTCATCGATCCCGTGATGATTGCCAAAGGAGGTCACCCTTTAATGGAAGAAACAGCTATTACAGTTATGAAAGAGGTCTTGGCCCCGCTGGCTACAGTGATCACCCCTAATATACCAGAAGCTGAAGCCTTGACGGATATGGCAATCAAATCCAAAGCAGACATGCTGGAAACCGCTAAACGCCTGCAAGAAAATGGCAGTAAAAATGTCGTTATCAAAGGCGGGCATGCCCTGGATGAAGAACATGCAGATGACCTGGTTCTTCTGGAAGATGGGAATGAGATCTGGCTGAATTCACCCAGATTCAAAACTAAAGATACACATGGAACAGGCTGTACCTTTGCGGCGTGTATTGCAGCGGAATTAGGTAAAGGGGAGTCTGTAGAGAATGCCGTCCGCACAGCCAAAGCCTTCATACAAGCGGCTATCCAGAATGAACTGAACATCGGGAACGGACATGGACCGACGAACCATTGGGCCTATAGAAAGGAACAGTCATGAAAAAGGATAGAGACATGAAAAAGGATAGAGACATGAAACACATACTGGAGATCTATTTCATTGCAGGATCTCAGGACTGCCATGACAAACCCCTTCTTGAGGTCTTGAAAGAAGCACTTCAAGCAGGCATTACGTGTTATCAGTTCAGAGAAAAAGGAAATAATAGTCTTGAAAAAGACCCTGCAGCTTTACTTGAACTAGCACAGGCGTGTCAGCTTCTGTGCAGACAATACGGTGTTCCTTTTATCATTAATGACAATCTGTTGCTTGCAGAACACCTTCAGGCAGACGGCGTGCATGTGGGACAAGGCGATACCCCGATACAAACGGTCATTGAAGAATTAGGAGAAGACTACATTATCGGATTGTCGACAAATAACCTGACCCAGTTCAGAGAGGCAGAGAATATAAAAGGGCTTGATTACGCAGGAATCGGACCGGCTTTCACACCCATGTCTAAATCAGATCACGAAGCAGTTATTGGTCTAGAAGGCCTATCAGAGGCCATGATGGATAGAGATCATTTGGCAGCAGTAGCTATAGGAGGCATCAATGAAGCGAATGCCAGCGAGGTTTGGGAAACGGGCGTGGATGGCATAGCGATCGTTTCTGCTGTCACTCAGTCCCCTTCTATAGTGGACACTGTGAAGAAGCTGAAAAAAACTGGAAAATAAGAGGGACTGAAAAAAGAATGCTTTTTTAGTGAACAGTTTAACAAAGTCATTCTTTTTTCCTTTTTTTGCGGTATAATGTAAGCGAATACATAAACAGGAGGGAAAAATATGAAAGTCAAAGGAAAAACACTAGTTGTCACAGGAGCAGGATCTGGAATGGGAAGAGAGCTCGTGCTTGAGTTAGTTAAACGAGGGGCACGCGTGGCGGCGCTGGATATTAACGAAGAGTCGGTCCTTGAAACAGCTCGTCTAGCCCCTGAAGCTAAAGGGAAAATCTCTACTCACCAGACGAATATTGCTGATAGGGAGGCCGTTGAACGAGTAGTAGACGAAGTAGTCGATTTTCATGGAACCGTTGATGGAATCATTAATAATGCCGGAATCATTCAGCCGTTTGTTCCTGTGAACGATTTAGGGTATGAAAAAATAGAGCAAGTCATGAATGTCAACTTTTATGGCACTCTTTATATGGTAAAGAGTTTCCTGCCTGAATTACTTAAACGCCCTGAAGGTCATATTTTAAATATATCCAGTATGGGTGGGTTTTTGCCTGTTCCAGGACAATCGATTTATGGGGCATCAAAAGCAGCTGTTAAATTAATGACGGAAGGCCTGCATTCAGAACTTATGGATACGAATGTAGGGGTGACCATTGCCTTTCCCGGAGCCATTAAGACAAACATAATGCAGAATTCAAAAGTCGAACGTAAAACTACGACTGATGCCGGCGGGAAAGAACACAAATTAACCCTAGCTGACGATGCGGCAAAAATGATGATCGATGCCATTGAGGAGAATACCTACCGAGTTATGGTCGGAAATGATGCCAAGATGATGGACCGGATGTATCGAGTCATGCCTAAAAAAGCAGCAGCTATTATTGCCGAAAAACTGAAGAACTAAGGGACTTCTTATAGTGTAAAATCGGATGCGCAGGGATTTTGTTCTCTGCGCTTTTTGCTTGCGTAACTGTCCGTTCATTGAAGGATTCACTTTTTATTGGGATTTGGATAAGTATCGGGTGTTATTTTATGGAGGATAATGTAATATAGAAGTGTTGTCAGTTTGTTTAGAATGTGGGGAAAAAAATGAAAAAAAGAAGAGCAAAGACAGTTGGGAAAGTCATTGGAGGACTAATCGGCTTATATGTTATTTATTTTGTGTTTACCGCTATTATTTTAGTGGCTTTGAGAACGCCACCTGATGTCGTTGAACGTGATGTGACCTTTATGGAAACAGATGAACGGGTCACGTTGCTTGGGTACGGACTGGAAGCATTTGGAGCCCGGATGGATATTATCGATCAGGCAGAGGAAACGATCGATGTGTCCTATTTTTATATGGAAGACGGCGAAAGTGTTCAGTTGTTCTATGCTTATATTTTGGCAGCAGCGGATAGAGGCGTTGAAGTAAGGTATATTCTGGACGGAATTTTTCATGGGGTCCGTGGGGATGATAGAGATGTCTTGAGAGCATTTAATGCCCACCCGAATATCGAACTGAAATTATACGAGCCCATTGTCTCTGTCGTTCTAGCACCATGGCGTTTGAATAATCGACTCCATGACAAGCTGCTGCTGGTAGATAATCAGTACGCGATTGTCGGCGGACGAAATGTTGGGGACTTGTATTATGAGAGAAGCGATCAGGATGTCAATTACTCTCATGATAGAGACGTTTTATTGATCAATGAAGACCAGGCAGAAGACAGTCTGATCAATGACATGCGGAGCTACTATACTGAATTGTTTGAAAGTGACTATGCTAAAACTGAAGATAATCGAAATTTGTTTAACTGGGAACAGGATCTGGCAGATGAGAAAATCGCCACACTGACAGAGGCATATGAGGAGCATCAATCGGAACTCGAGGAACGGGAAAATGTCAGTAATGTTGAGAACTGGATCGACCGGTCTGTAGAAATCAACAGTGGGTTCTTTACTCATAACAGCATTGAACGGAACTTTAAACAGCCTTATATCTGGAGCGATATGCTCACACTTGCAAGTCAGGCTGAAGAATCCCTTTTCATCCAGTCACCCTGGACCATTCCAGACCGTCATATGCGCAGACATATCGAAGAAGCAAACATAACGGTTGAACAAGGGATTTTATTAACAAACGGGATGTCAACGAATTCGAACATGGTGGCTCAAAGCGGCACGGAAAACCGCAGACAGTACTTTGTCGACTCATTTCTGGATTATTATGAATACCGGCCAAAGGAAGCGTCTCTACATATGAAGACGATGGTTGTTGATGAGCAGATAAGTGCGGTAGGGGCATTCAACTTTGATGCAAGAAGCACCTATCTCAGTACGGAATCAATGATTGTGCTGGACAGTGAAGAGCTGGCAGAACAGATTTTAGCTGAAGCAGAAGAGAGTTACCTCAAGAAAAGTGTGTTATATGAACCGGACGGAACATTCGTTCCAGGTGAAAAAACAGACGAAAAAGAGGCCATCTGGTGGCAGAGACTCCTGATTCCAGCGATGCGTCCGATTGCGTGGGCCTTAGAAAGCCTGCTTTAATTGAATAGAGTAAAAAGTCATCAAGGTGTAAACAGCCTGATGACTTTTTATATACTCTCAGATGATAATTTTTACAATCTGGAAAGCCCGTCGTTTCAACGAAAAATGAGATGTTACACGTATTTAACGAAAGAAACCTTGATTCTGATTCTCAATTAGACTAAAATTAGGGATTGTAAGCAAGAAACTAAATCACGGATGATTTGGTCATTTTTGCTCAAAAAAATACAAGTAGAAAAGGAAGGTACATAATGGCCGTATTAGAGATCAAGAACCTACATGTATCCATTGAGGACAAAGAAATTCTTAAAGGCGTGAACCTGAAGATGCAGACAGGCGAAATCCACGCAATCATGGGACCAAATGGAACAGGGAAATCAACACTTTCTGCTGCAATCATGGGACACCCAAGCTATGAAGTCACTGAAGGAGAAGTCCTTTTAGACGGAGAAAACGTTCTGGAAATGGAAGTGGACGAACGTGCCCGCGCAGGACTGTTTTTAGCTGTTCAATACCCAAGTGAAATTGCCGGAATCACAAACGCTGAATTCATGCGTGCGGCAATCAACTCAAGACGTGAAGACGACGACAAAATGGGCGTTATGGACTTTATTACTAAACTAGATGAAAAAATGGCCGTTCTGGATATGCCGGAAGAAATGGCTGAACGCTACCTGAACGAAGGATTCTCAGGTGGAGAGAAAAAACGTAACGAAATTTTACAGTTAATGATGATCGAACCGACTTTCGCTATTTTAGACGAAATCGATTCAGGACTTGATATCGATGCCCTTCAAGTAGTATCAAAAGGTGTAAATGCGATGCGCGGTGAAGGATTCGGCTCACTGATCATCACTCACTATCAGCGTTTGCTGAACTACATCACACCAGACGTTGTTCACATCATGATGGATGGACGCGTGGTTAAAACAGGTGGAGCAGATCTATCTAAACAACTTGAAGCAGAAGGATACAAAGGTCTAATGGAAGAATTAGGATTAGACATCGAAATCGAAGAAGACTAATTTTTGAGGAGGCCCTGACTTATGGAAACAAAAACTAAAGATTATGTGAGTTATTCAGATGCACTGCAAGCCTTCTCGAGAGGATTAAAAGAACCTGAGTGGATGCTTCAACTGCGACTGGATGCACTTGATAAAATCGAAGACTTGAACTTGCCAGTCATCGAACGCTTAAGATATAACCGCTGGCCCCTGTTTCAGGTCCCTGACCTGACAGGTGCACCTGCACCAAAAACAATCGACCCATTTGAATTTATTGAAGACAAAGCTGACGCTGCCCGCGTGATTCAAACGGGAAATGATACAGTGATCGAAACACTGCCAGAATCGTTGAAAGAAAAAGGCGTAATTTTCACTGACATGCATACAGCATTAAGAGACCACCCTGAGTTAGTCAAAGAAGCCTACATGTCTAAAGCTGTTAAGCCTGATACTAATAAAATCACGGCTTTCCATGCCGCATTTATGAATTCCGGACTCTTCTTATATGTACCGAAAAACGTCGTAATCGAAGAGCCGTTAGAAGCCATTTTCATTCAAAACAGTTTAGTTGAAGATGCCTTTATCAAGCACGTTCTGATTTATGCGGATACCAATTCCAGCTTTAACTATGTTGAAAAGTTCCTGACTAAAGGAAACAAAAAAAACGCTGGGAACATTGTAGTAGAAGTCGTTACTAAAGCCGGGGCACAGATTAAATTCAGTGCAGTCGATCAATTAGGTGAGAACTCAACTGTCTACTTTAACCGTAAAGGATACACGTTTAGAGATTCGTCTATCGACTGGGCAATCGGCGCAATGAATACCGGTAATGTCATCTGTGACTTCGATACCGACCTGGTTGGTGAAGGATCAGCATCAGACTTGAAAGCTGTTGGAATCAGCAGTGGCCGTCAGACGCAAGTCATTGACTCAAATGTCGTGAATATCGGTAGAAACACAACTGGGAATATTTTCCAGCATGGCGTCATTCTTGACCGTGCAACATTGACTTTCAACGGAATCGGACACATTTTAAACGGAGCAAAAGGGGCAGATGCGCAACAGGAATCTCGCGTATTGATGCTGTCTGATAAAGCCCGTGGCGATGCCAACCCGATTTTGCTTATTGAAGAAAATGATGTAACGGCCGGTCACGCAGCGAGTGTTGGACGCGTGGATCCGGAAGAAATGTATTACTTGATGAGTAGAGGAATCGAAAAATCAGAAGCTGAACGTTTAGTTATCCGTGGATTCTTAGGGAAAGTGATTTCAGCTATTCCGCTGAGAAGCATGCGTGATGACCTGGTTCAAACAATCGAAAGGAAGTTGACTTCTAGATGACCGTGCCATACGCAGAGCTGAAAAAGGACTTTAAAATTCTGGATCAGCACGTCAACGATGAGCCGCTTGTTTATTTAGATAACGCCGCCACCACACAGAAACCTGAAGCTGTACTGAAAGCTGTTGAAGCCTATTATCATACCTCCAATGCCAATGTGCATAGAGGGGTGCATACACTGGCTGAACGCGCAACGGTTCAGTACGAAGGATCACGTGAAAAGGTCCGCCGCTTCATCAATGCACCTGATACAGCTGAAGTGTTGTTCACTAGAGGAACGACGACCAGCTTGAACTGGGTTGCTAGAAGTTTAGGGGATATGGTTGTTGAAGCCGGAGATGATATTGTGATTTCCTATATGGAACATCACTCCAATATCATTCCCTGGCAACAGCTGGCGAAGCGTAAAGGGGCGAATCTCAAATACATCGAACTGACAGATGAAGGCATGCTTGACATGGCTGATCTGAAAGCAAAGATTACAGAAAACACGAAGATCGTCTCTTTAACGCATGTTTCTAATGTACTCGGTGTTGTGAACCCGATCAGGGAGATTACGGACTACGTACATGAAAAAGGCGGCATCATGGTTGTGGACGGTGCACAAGCTGTGCCGCATATGCCAGTTGACGTTCAAGCGTTGGATGCTGATTTCTATGCCTTTAGTGGACATAAGATGATGGCACCAACCGGTATCGGCGTATTATACGGCAAGCGAAAATGGCTGGAGAAGATGGAGCCGTTGGAATTTGGTGGAGAGATGATTGACTTTGTAGACCTGCAGGATAGTACATGGAAAGAACTGCCATGGAAATTCGAAGCAGGAACGCCTAACATTGCCGGAGCGATCGGCTTGGGTGCTGCAATTGACTACTTGGAAACTATCGGTATGAGTGGGATAATGGACCATGAACAAAATCTGGTGGCCTACCTGATGCCGAAGCTGGAAGAAATTGATGGCCTGACTCTTTTCGGACCGAAAAAAGCCTCAGACCGTACAGGCGTGATCGCTTTTAATATCGATGGTGTTCACCCTCATGACGTTGCCACTGCAATGGACATGGAAGGGGTCGCTGTCAGAGCGGGCCACCACTGTGCGCAGCCATTAATGACTTATTTAAACCAGCCTGCCACAGCTCGTGCAAGTTTCTACTTGTACAACACAGTAGCTGATGCAGACAAATTCGTAGAGGCACTGAAAGCCACGAAGGAGTTTTTCTTACATGGCCTTGACTAAATTAGATCAATTATACCGAGCAGTGATCCTGGATCATTCAAAGAACCCGAGAAGACGAGGGGTTCTGGATAAAGCGACGACTAAGATCGAGTTGAAAAACCCGACCTGTGGGGACGTGATCCAGGTCCAGCTAGCTGTTGAAGATAATATTATAACGGATGTCCGTTTCGACGGGAGCGGCTGTACGATTTCCATGTCCAGCGCCAGCATGATGACAGAAGCGATACTGGGAAAGTCTGTTGAAGACGCCTTAATGCTCGCAGATGAATTCTCGGGTGTTGTACAGGGAGGAGAAGCGGAACACAAACACGAACTAGGCGACGCCATGATGTTATCCGGTGTGTCCAAGTTCCCGGCTCGAATCAAATGTGCCACACTGTCCTGGAAAGCACTTGAAAAAGCGCTCGAAACTGATGGCACAGGTGTCGACGGACAATTAAAACACGATTAGATGTATACTGAATGAAGAGAGAAACATGTAGGAAGGGGAAAGTTACATGACTCAAGTACCAGAGAAAAATGAATACAAATACGGATTCCACGATGATGTTGAATCGGTTTATGATACGGGTAAAGGGTTGAACGAAAGTATTATCCGTGACATCTCCGGTCGAAAAGAAGAACCTCAGTGGATGCTGGATTACCGTATGAAATCATACGACCACTACAGATCACGTCCAATGCCTGAGTGGGGTGCAGATTTATCAGATGTTGATTTTGACAACTACACTTACTACCGTAAAGCAAGTGAAGGCTCTGCTCGCAGCTGGGATGATGTGCCGGACAAAATCAAAGAAACCTTTGACCGTTTAGGCGTACCTGAAGCAGAACGCCAATTCCTGGCAGGTTCTGGAGCTCAGTACGAATCAGAAGTGGTTTACCACAACATGAAAGAAGAATTTGAAAAGCTGGGGATCATCTTTACAGATACAGATTCTGCACTGAAAGAATACCCTGAACTGTTCAAAGAACACTTTGGAACAGTTGTGCCACCGACAGACAATAAACTGGCTGCATTGAACTCGTCAGTCTGGTCTGGTGGAACGTTCATCTATGTTCCTAAAGGCGTAAGATGTGACGTGCCTCTACAAATGTACTTCCGTATCAATAACGAAATGATGGGACAGTTCGAACGTACCCTGATCATCGTTGATGAAGGCGCAAGTGTTCATTACGTTGAAGGCTGTACCGCACCAACGTTCTCAACCAGTTCACTACATGCTGCCGTTGTAGAAATCATCGTTAAAAAAGATGCATACTGCCGTTACACGACTATTCAGAACTGGTCTGATAACGTGTATAACCTGGTAACTAAACGTGCTCATGCTGCAGAAGGCGCAACTGTTGAATGGATCGATGGGAACTTAGGCGCTAAAACGACTATGAAATACCCAAGTATCCACTTGAACGGACGCGGCGCACGCGGAACGACGATGTCTATCGCAATGGCTGGAGCCGGACAAGTACAAGATACAGGTGCTAAAATGATCCACAACGCACCGAACACATCGAGCTCAATTGTCTCTAAATCGATTGCAAAAGACGGCGGAGAAGTAAACTACCGTGGTCAAGTAACGTTTGGTAAAGATTCAGCTGGTTCTATTTCCCACATCGAGTGTGATACGATTTTAATGGATGACCTGTCTAAATCAGATACGATTCCATTCAATGAAATCCACAACTCAAACGTGGCGCTAGAACACGAAGCGAAAGTGTCTAAAATTTCAGAAGAACAACTGTACTACTTGATGAGTAGAGGACTAAGCGAAGAAACCGCGACAGAAATGATCGTCATGGGATTCGTCGAACCCTTCACCAAAGAGTTACCAATGGAATACGCCGTTGAGCTGAACCGTCTCATTAGTTTCGAGATGGAAGGGTCAGTGGGATAATAGTAATTTGAAAGGCTCGCATCGCTGCGAGCCTTTTTCCTTTATAGAGGAGCTTTAAGAAGGAAAAAAGACTATCCAGTCTTTTTTAGTGACTAGTTCTTAAATGCCGGGTAGATGAACTGGTCTCAAAATTACTATTGAGACCAGTTCACGCCAGTCTATATGTAGAACTAGTCACTAAACCATTATAGTGACTAGTTCGTTACGAAATTTTATAAGAAGTGGTTCCAAAAGTCTTATTGTGACTAGTTCTTTCCCGAATGTATACGGAAGTAGTCACTAAACGGATTTTGAGACTACTTCCGTACTATATAATTCAGCAACTAGTCTCAATAACGATATAGTGTCTATTTAAAGAACGTAAAACTTAGTAACTAGTCTCAATCAGCCATGGGGGAGTTAAATATACGTTTAAAACCTCTTACAATAGTGAAAAACGACTTATCGAAATAAGTCGTTTCCACATAGGACTTTTAAGTATAATGAGAAGATTTCGCAAATCCATTTACTGTGAACTCTCTATTTAGAATCGCTGTTATCCTGCGTTTTGGAAGAGTGGCGCCACACCATTCGTACATCACGTTGCAAGTCAGTTGCTCTGTTGGGAATAGAAATTTAAAAGCCTGAACTTCTGATAGGAAGAGATCATTAAGTGGAGTCTTATGACCACAGCAGCGACAAAAAGTCATCTTAGTAGTAATGTCCAACTCAAACGATCGGCAGTGGCTACAGGACAATCCCTTCTTGAGATCTTTAAAATCATATATAGGGATCTTCCTCTGATAAGGAAGATCTTTTTTACTTTCTTCCAGTAGTTTGTCAGCGAGATAGTAATGTCTGGCTGACAATGTGCTGCTCCGGCGGTTGATTTCATTAAAGTGGGTAATGAGCTGGGGCAGAAATACAAATGAATTGTCTTTTTTTGCCTCATAGAGAAAGAAATAAGAATTGATAAATACAACGTGTGGAACAACCTGCAAAACAGAGTCCCACTGGTGAATTAATTTATTGAAAACTGTAGTCGTTCGGTTTAACTGACCGGCTGGACTGACGATATCCTGACCGGAATCCGTGCGGAACTGTCCCCCCATATCGATATAGTTGCCTTCGTAGTTTTTTATTTCATATAAATATATAGCATTCGATGTCACTATGAGTGAATCAATCTGAATAGGCGTACTGCCGATAATCAGTGATAGATCATTTAAAACAATACAATCGCTGGGTAGATATCTTTCTACCAAAGAATCAAAGATTACTTCCCCTTCATATCCTTTGGATAAAGTCATAAGGTGCTGCTTCTCTCTGTAGTGAAGAGTCATTCGACTATCCAATAGTTCCAGTAAGATTTGCAATTCTGGTTTAGTTCGCTGTTTTTTTATTAGCACTTTTCACCTCCCTACTATTTATATTTACAATTAGAAAGATTTCTCACGTTATTTGTGCAACGATATGGTCGATGATAGGTTAAGGTCTCAGATTTATGCAAAATATGAGCCTAGTCTTATTCACGTTCTCTGTATGGTTTTAATAAAAGTAGTGTTATTTGATATCTCTAAAATGGTATACTTTAAATCATACTTCTGAAATTTATCAATAAATAACATGTAGTTTTTCTAAGGAGGCCCTATGTTCTATTTATTTCTAGCCGTTTTATGCAGTGCGGCCATTGCACTCATTTTTAAATACACCGAAAATACTGACACCAATAGATATGTCATTACTAGTGCAAATTACTTTATGGCGTTTGTCATCAGTTTTATGATGATTATTTACCAGGGCCTCTTCAATGGCGTTATCAGAGAAACATCTTTTATAGAAGAAGTGACCCAGCTGTCTTTAGATAATCAGTACATATTATCTCCCTATTCAAGTATTATCTGGGGAATTATCATCGGTGGGATATCAGGTGTGTTCTTTTTCTTGTCGTTTACCTATTATCAGAAAAGTGTTAAAGATAATGGCGTAGGTATATCCGGGACGATAGCCAAGTTAGGGATATTGATTCCCATGATCTTCTCAATCCTCATCTGGAGAGAATTTCCGACGTCTATTCAATGGATAGGGATTCTTTTATCTCTAGTATCAATCGTGGTGGTTAACTTATCTAAACGATCGATCAAAACATTCGATTTTAAGCCTACTATTTTACTCTTGTTCATCTTTGGCGGGATGGCAGAATTTTCAAATAAAATTTACCAGCAGTATGCCTTGAATGAGTACAAAGATATCTTTCTGTTCACCATATTTTTCGTCGCCTTTATAATCAGTGTCACGTATACGGTGAATACAAAGGGGAAGGCCACGGTCAGAGATATACTGATTGGTTTTGCTGTAGGCGTTCCAAATTTGTTTTCATCTTACTTTCTCATTCAGTCACTCGATACAGTCACTACGTCAGTGGCTTTTCCAATATACAGTGCGGGGAGTATCGTCTTGATAAACTTGGGAGGACTCCTCATTTATAGAGAAAAAATTGCCCGCAAGAATCAGGTAGCCATTGTCATGACGATTGTTGCCCTTGTGTTGATCAATGCTTGAGAAAACACCTATCGAATATTTGTTAACCCCTTCAGCTAAAGAGAAGGCGACTATTGCTATAGGCCCTATAAAGTAGACACTGTAAAAAGTGAGACTATTTTATAGGGCTTTTCTGCGATGGTGTTGGCACATTAGTCTGATTAAATGCTTAAGTCATCAGCTGAATAAAAATGACACATTTTGTTAAATTATACATGACACATATTTTAATATGTGATTAACTCGATTTGGTATTATGGTTTAACTATGTAATAGTTAACTGGAAATAGACCCAATACCCCATGCTTATGCATGCTAGGGCACTAATTTAGTATTGTATTATTTCCTTTTCCGGCATATGATTGACTGATAAAAAAAAGGGGGAATAAACGTGGAGAAGAGCAAAGTGTATAATAATCAACCTATGAGTAAGGATCGGTATATTAGTATTAATCAGAAATTTATATTATCTATCACATTTGGATTAGTCTGGCTGGTAGTATCTATTTATTTATCGCTTCCCTGGTTACAGGACTTGTCCTTGATTGTCGGGCCTATCCTGGCTTTTGTTATTATTGCCGGAATAGGCTATGTCCCTGGCTTAATCAATTCATTTATAGTCATGAGCTTGTTATTAGATCGGCAGCCAAAATTCAAAACGCTTGATCCGGATATTCCCGTATCCATCATCATCGCGTGTTTTAATGAAGAAAAGGCTGTAGCGACGACGCTCAAGTACATAAAAGATCAGGACTACAAAGGCCTAATCACTATTTTTGTGGTGGATAATGCGTCAACTGACCGTACCTCTCTGGCTGCTCAAGAGGCGGGGGAGGAATTAGGCTTAAGTGTGACTGTTGTCAATGAGCCCACACCGGGGAAATTCAATGCATTAAACTCTGCACTTGATTCCATTGAGACAAAGTACGTGATGACGCTCGACGCAGATACGCTTCTGCATAAGTCGGCTGTCCGTTTTATCGTTTCGAGAATGCTGTCTGCACCTGAGAACACCTGTGCAGTCGCTGGATCTGTATTAGTCAGAAACAGCAGAGAGAATATGCTGGCTAAAATACAGGAGTGGGAATACTTTTTAGGCATCGCCAGTATTAAACGTATGCAGGGAATGTATCAAGGCACACTGGTCGCGCAGGGGGCTTTCTCACTCTACTCAACCGATATGTTAAGAACAGTAGGCGGGTGGCCAGATGCTATAGGAGAAGATATCGTCCTTACATGGAAAATGCTGAAGGAAAATCAGACAATCTATTTCGAACCCAAAGCGGTAGCCTTTACAGAAGTTCCCGCAAAATTCACCCATTTTTACAGACAGAAAAGCAGATGGGCTAGAGGAATGGTCGAAGGATTAAAGGAAGTCAAACCGTGGCAGCAGCCAATTAAATATATCCGATTTTTAACCAGTATCAACTTAACCATGCCCTTTTTAGATATGGCCTATACCTTTGCCTGGATTCCAGGATTAGTTTTAGCTGCTTTTGGTTTTTTCTGGATTATAGGGCCAATGACACTGCTCGTACTGCCCCTGGCAATGCTTCAGAATTATATTTTATATGTATATCAGCGCAATGTCTTTCGTGAACTAAACCTGCGTATCCGAACGAATCGGTTTGGATTCATTATTTTTGTCCTATTCTATCAGTTAGTGATGAGTCCCATTTCCATTATCGGGTACACTCAGGAACTGTTCTCAAAAGAACGCGTGTGGAAATAATAGAATGTTGGCCAATTGATCGTCCTAAAGTTATCAAACGCAGTAGACAGTGAAGGCAACAATAAAAATGCATTCCTCCGATCCATTTCTTATAACAGAAATGGAAGGTGGAATGCATTTTCTATTTAATGCCCAATTATCAAATGAAACAATAAATTTGAATACTTATTTTATAGCTTTATAGTCTACCTCAAGAGCCCGTTTAACAGCTGGTCGTTCACCGATTCTCTCAGCCCACTTTTTCAAATGAGTATACTCGTCGGCTTTCAGGAATTCAGCGGCATCGCCGTAAAGCGCTCCTTGAACTAGGCGGCCATACCATGGCCAAATCGCCATATCCGCGATAGAGTACTCATCACCATTGATATATTCTTTATCAGCCAGGTGTCTGTCGAGCAAGTCAAGTTGACGTTTAGTTTCCATCGTAAACCGATTGATCGGGTACTCCTGCTTGGTTGGTGCATAGTGATAAAAGTGACCGAACCCGCCGCCTACATAGGGAGCTGCGCCAGTCTGCCAGAACAGCCAGTTCATCAGTTCTGTTTTCTCGGCTAGTTCAGTCGGCATGAACTGCCCAAACTTCTCAGCTAGGTATAACAGAATATTGACGGATTCAAAGACACGAACCGGCGTGTCCTGTGAGTGATCCATCATTGCCGGGATTTTAGAGTTGGGATTGATAGCGACGAAATCACTTCCGAACTGATCGCCGTCTCCGATGTTGATCAAGTATAGATCATAATTGGCATCCTCAACGCCAGCGTCTTTCAACTCTTCGAGCATGATTGCCACTTTTTGTCCATTGGGTGTGCCTAATGAATAGACTTGCAGCGGGTGTTGACCAATGGGCAGTGTTTGTTCAAAACGGCTGCCAGCGACCGGCTGGTTACCGAATTGATTCTTTTCATCTTGATTCCATTCCCATACGTTAGGGACTTCGTAGTTTGACATTATATCCACTCCTTATATAATCAGTATACTGTTTTATGATTTTTTAACAAGATATCCGGCACACGCGCAGGCAGAGACTTACTTCGAAAGACTTTCGTAATACTCTCTCAAAAGCCCCATGGCTAGACTAGTGTGGTACTTTCCCTGGATAAAATACTGCTGTTCTTTTTTGCCTTCAATTTCAAATCCCACTTTTTCATAAATGTTGACGGCTTTTTCATTAAAGTCCACAACATCAAGTGTAATCTTGTTCAGATTCAGCTGATTGAATCCATAATCGATAATTCTGCGAACGACGTCTTCAGCGTAACCTTTTCCCTGATTATCCGGGTCCAGCATGATTGCTAAAACTGCTGTGCGGTGGCGTGGATTAATAAAATGCAGGTTTGTATATCCGATTCTTTCATCTTCAGCATAAGCAATGAATTGTCTGACAGAATCATCCTTCTGGCGTGCGTCAAAAGAACTGTCATATTTTTCTCTATTCATGTAAGGTTCACTGAACCAGTAATCCATAACGTCTGGATTCTTGAATAATTCAAGCAGGTAATCAGTATCGTTTTTTTCTACGGGTGTTAATATGATTTTGTTCATTGTAAGCCTCCTGATATACATTCGGTGTTATCCTACTTTAAGGTGAAATGTACTGTTTCCCTTAAGTCTAGCTCCTTCATTTTATATATTTTTAATCCTATTATCAACTATGTCTTATTCCGAGACATTATTTCATTTAGTAAAAAAAGAGCTATAGAACAAAGGAGGAAGTAATAGTATTCTAGAGAGTGAAGTAAACGGACCTGTCCATTTCAGAGGATTAAGTGAAAACCATCAGAGTTAACGATAACGTTGTTTTTGGTCACGAAGATTAGATAAAATATAAAGAAGTTTTGTCAGTAAAGGGTTCAACTTCTTAAAAAGAATGCTATACTCATACTAGATTAAAGAGATTACACGAACATCCGTGTTAGAGTAACTATATTGCACTTATGAATAAATTAACTAAGACGTTAATGCGGACCTTCTCTATTTAAAGCTAAGACATTAGAAGAAAGCACTATAGATTTGCTGGCATTTAATTAGAAATACACATTTTGGAGATGAAGACAATGAAAAATTACAGAGGATATGCCTTACTATCAATCAGCTCAGCTGTTATCGCTTTAGCGATTTCTCTTATGCTGAAAGCATCTGTCGGCGTAGGTGCTTTTGATGCGTTTACCCAATCCGTCTCATTAATGGCAGGGATAAGAATAGGGACTGTTGCTATGACGGTTAACTTACTCTGCGTCCTGGGGCAGCTGATCCTATTAAAAAAGGATTTCGGTTTCAACCGTTTGCTGCAGATTCCTATGAGTATATTAGTAGGGATGCTGGTTAATTTTTTCTATTATGATTTACTTGGAACGGCCCAAATTGATAATTATGTGACAGCATTGATTATCTTTTTCATCTCAATGGTCACAGTCGCTTTTTCTGTAAGCATGATTATGACGCTGAATCTGATTACACCTCCAATTGAGAGTTTCTGTATGGCGTTGACGAAGAGTGTCCCTCTTAAATTCGCCACCATCAGACAACTTGTTGATATTTTTTGTATCCTTGTATCAGTGATAATCACCTTTACTTTTGGGTTCACCTTACCTGTCAGAGAAGGGACAGTGATCGGTATGCTGATTTTTGCACCGTTACTGGGATTTTTCATAGAAAAAATCCATCCCGTTTTGAGCAAAAGAGGTATTGTACAAGAAGTCAGAACTTAGGCAGATCAATATGGACGTGAACGGTCATTTATTAGAGAACGAATTAAAAGGCCTTTAAAGGTCTTTTTTTTATAACAAAAATTTTTAGAGTCTATACTGATTTATTATATAATAAGAGTCAAGGTAATGAATTAATGCTGATGGAATGGCTAGTATTAACAAAAGAATGATAAAGATTAGGAGAATACGGATGAAAACAAAACGATTTCTAATTTTCGATTTAGACGATACACTACTGGATTTCAAAAAAGGAGAACATGAGGGACTTACAAAAATATTCAGGAACCATTCACCCTCACATCTTGCGTTTGATCACTGGCTGACCACGTTTAAGCAAGTAAATAGTGAGATATGGAGACAAATCGAATCGGGAGGTTCTGCTAAAGCTCTTCTGGATACTCGCTTTTCAATGACGTATCAACAATTTGATGTTCAGACAGATGGAAAACAATTGGAACAGGAATACAGACGCTACTTAGACGATAACTATTATATGATAGGCGGGGCAAGAGAACTGCTTGAACACTTAAAAGAAGAAGGGTTCTCAATCATTGCGGGGACTAATGGGAAAGCCTCGACACAACGAAATCGGTTAAAAGGAACGGGACTCGAGTCACTATTTGATGATGTGGTCATATCCGATGAGATAGGCTACGCTAAACCCAGCAAACTGTTTTTTGACACACTATTTAAGCGTAATAAAGAAATCACTGCAGAGAACGCATTAATGATTGGGGATTCTTTGAGATCGGATATCCAAGGAGCGGCCAATGCAGGGATTACCAGCCTCTGGTTTAATCCTCATAAGCTTGATAACAATACTCAAATCAAGCCGGACTTTGAGGCTTATACTTTAAAAGAGATTAGTAGTTTGATTTTGTCCGGTGAACTGGACTAGTCCCCCAGGTAAAAAAGAGTGAAAAGATGCATCAGATGGATCTGCACAGCCTTTATGAGGAAATCCTGACAGGCAGATATAAACTATATACACCTGAACAGGAAAGAACATAGGGATCACTATCAATAGACATTCAATGCAAATAATGTAACCAGAGGCTAGATAAACATGGCTGTACAAGTCATTGAGAGGACTCGACTAAAGAAGTTATCTGATAAATCATCTTATATAGAATCAGGTGATTATTCTGATTGAAAGACTGTGAACGGGGGATCTTTTTAATGATTACCGATCCAAAATACTAGATAATATCACTTGTTTATGAAACAATTCAAGTACTGATTATACTAATTCACACAATGTAGGAGGAAAATCATGTCTATTTTTTCATCAGATGTATTTACGGGTAAACATGCTTTAGTGACAGGCGCTACAGGAGGTATCGGGTACGAAACTGCAAAGGTACTCGCTGCTATGGGCGCTGATGTTACGATTACAGGAAGAAAAGAAGACGTTTTGAACGAATTGAAGGAAGTTATTGAAAGTGACCTGCCGGATGCGAAAGTCAATGTGGTTGTTGCCGATCTGGCCGACGCGTCTGACAGAGACACATTAGTACATGCTGCAGAAGATAAGCTTGGGCCGATTTCTTTATTAGTTAATTCAGCTGGAATAATGGGCGGTGGCGTCATAGAAGAATTAACGCAGGAGGAATTGGAGCGTGTGATGCATCTGAACTTCACTGTACCCATCCTACTGACCCAGCAGGTATTTGAGTCTATGAAGAAAAATAAAGAGGGCGCAGTAGTTAATGTTTCTTCACTTTCAGGTATAAGAGGTGTGGTTGGAGGAACGGCATATGTCGGATCCAAGTTTGCACTCAATGGCTTTACCCAGTCGTTTGCATTGGAAGCCATTAAACACAGCGTACGAGTCAATGCTGTGTGTCCAGGATACGTTGACACTCAAATGGGAAGAGAGGCTATTCGGTCTAAAGCGGAAAAAGAAGACAACAGTTTTGAAGAACAGTTCGAAATCGAAAGTGAAAAACTGCCATCAGGTCGTATTACAACGCCTTTAGAAGTGGCCAACACGATTGCGTATTTATTATCAGACGCTGCTGAAAATGTGGTTGGAGAAGCGGTCATTCTATCGGGCGGATCTGTTATGCGCTAATGAACGACCAAAAAAGTATTGATTCATCTATGGTATGTAACCAGATGAATCAATACTTTTTTGATTAGCTTCTCGAATTTTGAGAAGTAGAGTGTAAACTGGACTATACTTCTTGAGTTAGATTATACTTTTCATAACCATTACTCTTCAAATTCAATAAAGTCTTCCTGATCGGTGATGATGTCTCCGTCACTTTCTTGAATAATAATATGTGGATGAGTGGTCCCGTCGGAATAGTCTGAATTGAGATAGAGTTGTCTATAAAAACTGTCGATAAACACAGCGAAGAACCCAGTGGTGAAATCTGAGAATTCAGACTCGTCCTCATTGATTATAGTAATAGTGATTATATCATCCGTGAAGTCAACGGATTCAATGTAAATTTCCGTCTCTTCGTCTACTTCAGCATCAGCCGTTAAATCATCTTGAAGCTCATAGAGGAGAGTGTCAAACTGACGTCTGGTTAAATGGACTTCATCCCAGTTGATTTCTTCCAAATCCTGGTCCAGTTCAGCCATTGTTTCATCATCCAATTCAGAATCTCCATCTTGGTCTGCTTCGATCGTTTCAACCTCATCCGTCTCTGCAACTCCAGTTGACACCTCGCCATTCTCGTTTTCTTCAGTATCCGTTTCACCATAATTACCTGTATTAGGCGTGTCTCTTTCTGTATCACAAGCACCTAGTAGAAACGTGCCTGCTATCAGTACCCCTAATATCTTTTTCATCTCTAATCATTCCTTCCTATAATTGTTTAGGATAATACACAGTACATTTATTGACTTTCCGATACTTCTTCCACAAACTCCCAGGTCATTCCGTCGTCTTCTGAATAGTAGAGGGCTTTCGACCCTGAATTATAATCTCCGTTTGCACCTTGACCGACTAATGTAACCATTTTTCCATCTTCTTCATAAGGCGTTTCAGGGAATTGAAACGGATTGTATTCTTCGTCATCAGTCAATGGGACTTCTATAGAGGGGAAATCAATTGGATCAAAAGTCTGTCCGCCGTTTTCTGTTCGAAAGAGTGTGGCTTCTGTTTGACTGCCATTGCCTAAAATAACAAAACCTAAATCTTCATCAAAAAAGTGGATACCTGAAGTGACCCCTGAACGTTCATCGAAAGGAGCTTGATTCACCATCTCCCAAACCTCTCCACCATTTTCAGTTTTCTCAAAGCCGTACCATCGACTCCCAGTTGCTGCATCAATGACAGGCAGGCGATATCCGGTGTCTTCTGTTAGAAAGTATGTTTCTTGTCCGTGTTCATCTACAAGGTATCCAAGATGTGACTGCTGGTCTTCTTCGAGTATCTGATTAGCCATTAAAGAATTAAGTGAACGGTCGATGAAACGCTTAGGTGTGAGTTCTTCCATTTTATCTGGGACATAGATGGAAAGAGTGTACCCGATGATTTCCTCTTCAGCAAAATCCAACTCAATAGACTCGCCATTCTCCAGATAATACATACCCTCATTATTAAATCCCCATGTACGGTAACCAAGGTAATAAAGGCCATACTGCTCTTCATTTGGCCATTCCTGAATTATGTCCTCTAAAGACAATTGAGCCAATGTATCTATCAGAGGAGAGAGTAACCTGCTGTCATCAGTATCATTTTCCGGTTCAAACTCGTTATGGTGAATAAGTATTTCCTGAGCATCTGTATCATAGGAAATGAGAAAACTTTCCGTTAAACCTTCCTCGTTCTCGCCATAAACAGAGGTGTACAAGGAGGTGATTTCGCCAGTTTGATTAAATTCCAGTTCAAAAGAATGAGAAATAAAGAGTACGTCAGGCAATCCCATTTCCTGATCAATAATAGAAAAAAGCTCATCCATATTCTGCTCAAATATATTGTACTCCTCTAACTTGATATGCGTCTCGGTCTGCCATGCATGAATCTGGCGGTGTAAAGCAGATCCCCAAGCTTGAGCAATATCAACTGTTTTTATACCGGTATGTACGGTGATTCCAAGAATAGAAACTAGAGACAACCCAATCCAGTACTTGCTTATCTTAATACTCTTTTGATTAGTCAATGCAAGACTTTGCTTGATCCTTTTTTTGAATAAAATGCACAAAATAAACCAGAGAAGAAGACTCACACATATACCGACAAGAATGGGCACGCGTCTAGCTACTCCACCATAATCTAAAAAGGTCAGGAGAACAGAGGAAAAAATAAAATAAAGAAGAACGACGATGGGATTGAACAAAAGGGCTGTAAATAAAGGGTTATTTTTTATGATGGCCAATCCTTTCATAGGGATTGTTTCCATTAGTATACGTGTTATCATGCCTGATTTCAAAAGATGAAAGCAAAATTGGTTGTGCATACTGGTCTGATTCTCAAAGCAAAAGTTTGATTATCTAGCCAATCGATAATGGCAAAAAGGTATAAATGTAATTTGTTTTTATCCAGATAGTCTATTAAAATAAGTTTTAATAGAAAACAGTCTATTTAAGGTTGATTTAATAACGAGAAAGGAAGATAGCATGAATCGTCTTACTAAAAGAGATGTAATGTTAAAGGGAGTCATTAAGGATCGAAAAAAGAATATACTTGAAGTAGGGAAGCGGAGATATCTCGTTACTGACTATTTAATAAAAACGATCAGGTTGAAGAAATGGCTACTTGGACTAATGACAGTATTATTCTCGTTAGCTTATCATTTCAATATGGGACGATATTATGATATTCCATTTGCAGAAGCTGAATCAGTTGTCATTGTAGAAGGGTTGACGATTACTTTTCTTTTTATGCTTGCTGTTGTAGGTGGATATATTCTCATATCAATAGTGCTTATTCCAAAAGACTTTGAAAAGCACATAAGAAAAGAGTTGTTTTAACAGATAATAAGTTTAAGATAAAAAAATAGTTCTTAATGTATAGCGATGCTCACTAAGTTAATATTTAATCATTACATATGTACCTTACTGGCACTGATCTTCCCACTTTTAGTGCGTTACATTACTGGAAAAGTGCTGGTTGGAGATTTAACAGATGTGCAAAGCCAGGTAGTCTACTTTGGGTTATAAATTATCCGACTGGCTATATTGCAGCAACTATTATTGAACGTAAATTCAAGTTTAAATTAGTCACCTGTTACTAAAAACTTATATTCGTTTATAAGTCACTAGTTTAATTGGTTAAAAGCAAGTGTTCATAGTCACTTGGTATGCATTATCGTGCTTAAGGAACCTGTGACAAAGAGCGAAGAGCTTTGGAAAACCATGTATGAGGCGTTTGATAGCCCAGTATCTTTAGGGATAGTCATTCATACTGTCTATTGAAAGTTAGCGATAACTGCAATATAACATGAAATTCACATAGTGTTTTCCTAGGTGTTAGACTGAGGGGCTAACTTCATAATAATATTCAGAAACTGTAATGCTTTAATGAACTTAAACCAGCAGAAGGACGTCTACAGTTTGTCGCATCTAATTTATCAAGTGTGGCTGCAGCTTATATTCTCATGACCAATGGTGGGCATCCAATGCCTTTTGCTATTTATGAGGACGATAAGATTATTGGATTTTTTTTGATAGTGTATGGAATAACAAGCTACGATATACCTGAGATTGCAGAAGGGAACTATAGTATTTTAAAATTTATGATAGACGAAAATATCAAAAGCTGTTTTAAAACTTTAATGGTTATATTCTATATAGTGTAAATAAGTAGAGAGAATTACAAGGTTGAAATAAAAATATATAGGAGTGAGCGAAACTATGCTGAATTATAGAGTAGCGTCAAAAGAAGATGTAAATTTTTTTGAAGGAGAACTCGAAAAGTATAATTTAAAACAGAAGCCTCTTCAGCAAGAAAAAGAATTTCTGACGTTTAAACATGTTGCCGAAGAAAATGGAAAAGTAGTTGGGGTATACTTGCATGCTCTTCCTATTATAAAATTGGCTATATTGATACATTATGGGTTAGCAAGAACTATCGTGGTAAAGGTATTGGAGCTGAATTGTTGTCCAAAGCAGAGAGTGATTTAAGAGAATTAGGATGTCAAATGACTCAGTTAGCCACATTTGATTTTCAAGGACCAGATTTCTATAAAAAACAAGGGTATGTAGAATTTGGCAAGTTATATTACCCGAATGCTGATCTTACTGAATATTATTTGAAAAAAGATATTAGTTAAATTTATATGAGTCACATAATTTGAAATCTGTTCAAATATGGGGGGATTTCATGAAAAAGCACAAAAGCGGGATAAAAAAATGAAGAAAAAGATAATGGAGCCCTTTAACTGGGTCATGCTATTGTTGCTATTAGCCTACAGCTTTGCAAACTGAGACTATTTAGTAATTAGAATTCTTGATAGGGTGCTGATGACTATTGCACTTATCTTCGTAGTAGTTATTATTTATAAGTTAGCAACGGCTTTTTACTATGTATTTTCCAAAGTAAATAAGGATGAGAATTCTTAAAATAAGCCTAATCTCACGAATTGACCTATAAGTTTATGATAGCCTATTATTTCTTCTCAAAGTCTTGTCCATCCTAGTTGGAGGTGTTCTATGATTAACTTGTCACTGTCTTTGGTCAAAAACGACAAAGAGTTACCTAACATACTGGCTATACAAAAAGCAGCTTTTAAAGAACTTTACATAAAATATAAGGACAAAGAGACCTCTCCTTTTAAGGACTCTTTGGAGGACATCAACCAGCGATATTTAAGTGTAAATAGTTATTATTATTTTATTAAAGTAGAGTCTTTAGAAGTGGGATTTTTGAGAGTGATCGTGGATTCAAATCTGATTAAAGCTAGAATTTCTCCAATAGCCATTTTGCCGAAATACGAGAACAAAGGGTATGGAAAGAAAGCTTTACTGGAATTGGAAACATTATTTCCATCCATAGGAGAATGGAATTTAGCCACCATAAAAGAAGAAAGTAAACTGGTAAAATTTTACACCGATTTGGATTATAAGCTACTGGAAAAAGAAATTAAGTTGAACGATCAGATGCATCTCTCTTTGTATAGAAAGATTAGGCAAGTTGACTTGAAAAATACTAGTGAGAATTCTCCATAAACAGGCTACTATCTATTAGTATATATAATAGATGAAAGGAAGAGACTTTAAATATGATAAAACCAAAAGCGTTAGTCAAAGAAGATCGAGTTGCCATAGTGAGTCTCTCAAGTGGTCTATTAGGAGAACCCTATGCAAAGCATCAGTTGGAATTGGGTGTGAAACGGCTTATAGATTTTGGTCTTGAACCTGTCATTATGCCAAATGCATTGAAAGGAATAGATGAACTGCAGAAACATCCTGAATGGCGTGCGGAAGATTTGAAAAGTGCCTTTAGAGATTCATCTATAAAGGGAATCATATGTGCTATTGGAGGAGATGATACCTTTAGGCTGCTCCCTTACTTGATGGAAGACAAAGACTTTAAACAGAGTGTCCAGTCAAATCCAAAGTTGTTTACCGGGTTTTCAGATACCACCATTAATCACTTAATGTTTCATCGTTTAGGAATGGTCTCTTTTTATGGACCAAACTTTTTAAATGATCTCGCTGAATTGGGAGAGGACTTGCTTCCTTATACTAAGAGAATTTTCTCCGGATACTTCGAACGAAACGAACTAAAAGGTGTTCCTGAAAGCGAGCATTGGTATGAAGAACGTAGTGACTTCTCTGAGAAAGCTTTAGGATCAGAGCGAATAAAACACAAAGAAACGCGCGGAATAGAAGTGCTGCAGGGAAAAGGAAAAGTGTCAGGTAAATTACTTGGAGGGTGTTTAGAAAGTTTAGTGGACTGTCTTGTTGGAGATCGTTACGCGAATGAAGTAGAAACGATTAAAGAGTATAACATATTCCCCACTCTGGATGAATGGAAGGGTAAGGTGTTATTCTTGGAAACCAGTGAAGAGAGACCAAGTCCTGAACGATTAAGAGACTTACTGACTGTACTGAAAGACTACGGGTTATTCGCAGCAGTGAGTGGAATATTAATGGGCAAACCTCAAGATGAAGTTTACATCGAAGAATATAAACAAGTTATTGTAGAAGTAATAGGCAATACAGAAATGCCCATTCTGTATAATCTCCCATTCGGTCATGCCTATCCAAGATGCATTTTACCATACGGTATTGAGGCGATAGTGGATACTCAAGTTGAAACAGTGACTTTTAATGAGTCATACTTCCTTTAATCAATAATACGTGCAATACCCTTGGATTAAGTTATTATTCAAATACAGATGACAACTAGAGATAATCTAATTCTTTTTACATGTTGTAGCGAGTATGCTACAATGTATTTATAAAAATATCAGAGGAGTCCTATGGTTAAACCGGAATTTGATTGGGGAGACGAATTTGATGACTATTTACAATCGTTAGGTAGTAAAGATGAAGCTAAGTTTAGAGCATTAATCGATAGAGTTGAAAGTACAGAATTACAAGACTCTATTCGAAAAGAACGTGTGAAAGAATTGGAAAATAATCTTTATGAACTTAGAGCTAGAACTGACGAACATTGGTTAAGAGGATGTTATTTTCAAGTGAGAGGATCACACTATTATATTACACACGGCTTTAGCAAAAAGACTAGGAAAACGCCCAACAAAGAAATAGCTAGAGCTCTTAGTATTAGAAAAAAACACTTTTCTCAAATGAATTCAAGGAGGGAAGAACATGAGTAAAAATACTGAAATGATAAAAAAGCGAAAAGCTGAAAGTACAGTTTTTAAACAAGCTTATGAACAAGAACAAATGAAGTTAGACTTAGCTGACCTAGTATTTGAATTAAGGGAACAATCGGGATTAAATCAAACAGATTTTGCTAAAAGAGTGAATAAATCCCGTTCAACTATTGCACGGATTGAGAGTGCGGTTATGGAACCGTCTATTAGTACTTTGGAGGATATAGCTAAAGCTTTAAACAAACATGTTGAAATAAATATAGTTGATCAAAGACAAAAAGTATAAATTTATTATTTTAGATTGATGAAAGGCATGAAAGAAGGAATTCTTTCATGTCTTTTTATAGTTCTTTGTCAAATGACTAATTCAGTGTTACCTTCAGAAGTTGAGTTGAGAGTTATCGTAACTTTAGAAGAAAACTCCTTAAAATTAAAGAGTTTCATTATTGAATCTCCAAACTCTTAAAGATTACATACTTTCTTCATGAGCTGATATCTAATACTACTTTTACTCCTTACGGTATTAATAGGATTGTTGATACTTAAGATGAATCAGTCACGTTTTGTGAATTATATTTTATTCGTAAATTTCAAGTTTAAGTTAGCCACCTGTTATTAAAAACTTTTATTCGTGTAGAAGTCAGTGGGTTAATTGGTTTAAAACAAGTGTTCATAGTCATTTATTAAGCACTATCGTGCTTAGGCCACTTGGGACAAAGAG
>JAFIFE010000010.1 GCA_020832185.1 Alkalibacterium sp. | reverse complement strand
CTTCGCTATTAACGTTTCGTAGTGCGGTCGTCTTTTCCGTGTCCGCGGTACGTTCTTGTTGGTGCAAATTCACCTAGTTTATGTCCAACCATATCTTCCTGGACGTAAACTGGCACATGTTTTCTTCCATCATATACGGCAATGGTGTGACCTACAAAGTTCGGAAAGATTGTTGAACGACGTGACCATGTTTTAATGACACGTTTTTTCTCATCATCCATTTCGCGAACTTTTTTCATCAAATGACCATCGACGAAAGGTCCCTTTTTCAAACTACGGCTCATGTATTGCCCTCCTCTTAAGGTTACTTCTTATATTTATCTTGACTGATTGTCAGATCGTTTTAATTATTTTTTAGCTTTACGACGACGAATGATCATCTTATCAGAACGATTTTTACCACTACGAGTTTTCTTACCAAGAGTTGGTTTACCCCATGGTGACATTGGGCTTGGGCGTCCGATAGGAGCTTTACCTTCACCACCACCGTGTGGGTGATCGTTCGGGTTCATTACTGATCCACGTACAGATGGGCGTTTACCTAACCAACGGTTACGTCCAGCTTTACCAATGTTGATCAGTTCGTGTTGTTCGTTACCTACTGAACCGATAGTAGCACGGCAAGTTAGTAAGATCAGACGTGTTTCACCTGAACCTAGACGAACAAGAGCATATTTTCCTTCTTTACCTAAAATTTGAGCTGAAGTTCCAGCTGAACGAACTAATTGTCCGCCTTTACCAGGTTTCAATTCAATGTTGTGGATTACAGTACCTGCAGGGATGTTTGCCAATGGCAATGCATTTCCTACTTGGATATCTGCGTCAGGACCAGAATAGATATCTGTTCCAACTTTAAGTCCTTTAGGTGCTAAAATGTAAGTTTTAATCCCATCTTCATATTGAATCAATGAGATATTTGCGGAACGGTTTGGATCATATTCCACTGTTTTTACGATACCGCGTACGCCATCTTTCTGACGTTTAAAATCAATCACACGATATTTATGCTTGTGGCCTCCGCCTTGATGACGGACAGTGATTTTACCAGCGTTGTTACGTCCGGCACGCTTAGGGTTTGGCTTCAACAACGTTTTTTCTGGTGATGTTGATGTGATTTCTGCGAAATCAGACCCCGTCATGTTACGACGTCCATTTGTGGTTGGTTTATATTTCTTTATCGCCACGTGATTCCCCTCCTTGTTAAACTAGTTTCTTGTCTATTTATTTAATGTTTAAGTGTATTATTCTTCGTCTCCGAATAATGCAATATCATTTGAATCAGCAGATAATGTAACAATCGCCTTACGACGTTTCTTAGTATATCCTTCATATTTACCCATACGTTTAGGTTTTTTAGCTGTATTCACGACGTTTACTTTATCAACTTTAACTCCGAAGATTTCTTCGACAGATTTTTTGATTAGTGGCTTTTTAGCACGAACATCGACTTCAAAAGTGTACTTTTTGCTGTCCATAGCATTCATAGAAGCTTCAGTGATGATCGGGCGTAAGATTACGTTACGTGCATCCATTATTGAAGAACCTCCTCTACTTTGTCCAAAGCAGCCTTCGTTAAGATGAGTTTGTCATGTGCAACAACATCTAATACAGATACATTAGTAGGAGCAACTACTTTAACTCCTGGAATGTTACGTGCAGATAGTCTTGCAAATTCATTGTCATCTTCTACTACAACTAAAACTTTTCTGTTTACGTCTAAGTTGTTTAGTACGGCTCTGAATTCTCTTGTTTTTGGTGCGTCGAAGTTCAATCCATCTACTACGATGATTTCCTCATCAAGTACTTTTGTAGATAATACAGATTTGATAGCTAAACGACGAACTTTTTTCGGTAATTTGTAGCTGTATGAACGAGGTGTTGGTCCGAAAACTACTCCTCCTCCACGCCATTGTGGTGAACGGATAGATCCTTGACGTGCACGACCTGTTCCTTTTTGACGCCATGGTTTACGTCCCCCACCGCGTACTGCGCTACGGTTTTTTACTGCGTGTGTTCCTTGTCTAAGTGACGCGCGCTGCATAGTGATAGCATCGAAAACAACGTTCTCGTTGGGTTCGATCCCAAAGATTGCATCATTTAAAGTGATATCGCCATTTTGCGTTCCGTCTTGCTTGAATAACGTTACAGTTGGCATTCTGCTAGTCCTCCCTTCCTATTCGATTACTTGTTGTCTGCTTTTTCAGCAGTTCTAATTTTAACTAATGATTTTTTAGATCCAGGTACGTTCCCTTTGATCAAGATTACATTGCGTTCTGCATCAACACGTACGATTTCTAGATTTTGAACAGTCACCTGTTCTCCACCCATACGTCCAGCTAATTTCTTCCCTTTGAATACTTTACCAGGATGAGTAGCCATACCCATTGAACCAGGACGACGGTGATAACGAGATCCGTGTGTTTCAGGTCCACGACTCTGGTTGTGACGCTTGATAACACCCTGGAATCCTTTACCTTTAGACGTTCCAGTTACATCAACGATGTCGCCTTCTGCGAATGTATCAATTCCTATTTCTTTTCCTACTTCTAGGTCACCTAGCTCTGCATTTCTGAATTCTGTAATGAAGCGCTTAGGAGCCGTTTTAGCTTTGTTAACATGACCTTGTGCCGGTTTGTTAGATAAAACTTCACGTTTATCTTCTGTACCAACCTGAACAGCGCTATAGCCGTCAGTTTCCATTGTTTTAACTTGTAAAACAACGTTAGGTTTTACTTCAACTACTGTTACAGGTACTAATTCACCTGACTCATTGAAGATTTGTGTCATTCCGACTTTTTTTCCTAAGATTCCTTTTTTGGTCATGATTACACCTCCGTTATATTAATTTTGTTTTATGTTGCGAATTATAGTTTGATTTCAATGTCAACGCCTGATGGTAAGTCAAGTTTAGTCAACGCATCAACAGTCTTTGGTGTAGGATTCAAGATATCTACTAGACGTTTGTGAGTGCGCATTTCAAATTGCTCACGTGAATCTTTGTATTTATGTGGTGAACGGATAATTGTGTACAATTTACGTTCAGTCGGCAATGGAATTGGACCAGAAACAGTAGCCCCAGTTCTTTTTGCAGTTTCCACGATTTTATCAGCTGATTGATCTAGTACTCGGTGCTCGTAAGCTTTCAAACGAATACGTATTTTTTGATTTGCCATGATTTTTCCCTCCTTCGCTTATTTAAGAAATAAACCTAGCTCCACGAAAATTTTCGACTGCCCTCCATGGCAATGCATCCGGGTGTGTCGTAACCTCTCGCTTCCTAGCCCTGGTTCTGTAATTGATGCCTACCCAGCGTAACTATCATTACACAGGTTTGATAGATTCTGCTGAAAATAAACTTCTCTCACAGACACCTATACAAGTATACAGACAACACAGACTTTAATCAAGTGTTTTTCTGCATTTAATGAAAATAAAGCCCTCTTTTTTCAGGCCCTTAGTTATTTTTTAATTCTCTATGAATTATAGGGGTTCTTGAGTAGAAACTCATCTCTTTTGTTCGATTATTGGGAATTTATTATAGTCGTCTTCACTTGCCCGACACATTTCTATGCCATTGCTCGTTCTGTCTCCTATCCGGTGAGTCCTTATCAGACTTACTCATCAGCATTTCCTCAGCCTGCTCTAGTCCATCCTTTTTCGTTTAATACGAGTCGTGTGGCTCATTTCCTATGCCATACTTGCCCATCTTTCATTAAGGCAAGCTTAGGTAAAGTCTGAGCAGTTGAGCCTACCCTATCCCCGTGTCCCTTCTTCTTTAGTTTCAACCATGTACGCTTGAAAGTCACAGCAGAGTTATTATATGGAAGAAACTCGTCACAAACCTTAATCAGTTAATCACTTTCGGACAGTATTAACAGGGGTTTCACCCGCCTCAGATGCCTTCCGGGCAAATACCACTGATTCACTTATTATTTGTAACCATTTTAAGTCAGTCTTAAGGAAACCATTGTTTTCTAAGCGTTTTCTATATACAATAATAAAAACCAGCGCTCTATTTTTTTGTATTCACTACCAGTTCATTTACCTATTCTATTTCAAGGGAGAGCATCTATGACCTTTTCAGACGACATCACCTTATCTATCCAGAAACTACATGACTTAATCGATACCGTCGATCATATTATTATCGGAAAAAAAGAAGTGACTCGCTTGACCATCGTAGCCATGCTTGCAGGAGGACATATTCTCTTTGAAGATATACCTGGTGTCGGCAAGACCCTTTTGATTCGAACGATCGCTAAGTGTCTTGAAGCTGATTTTGCGCGTATCCAGTTTACACCAGACCTGATTCCTTCAGACATTATCGGTTTTTCTGTGCCGACCAAAAATGGGTCATTGTTTGATTTCCGTAAAGGACCAGTATTTAATCAACTGATACTTGCTGATGAAATCAACCGGACCTCTCCGCGTACACAAGCCGCTATGCTTGAAGCGATGTCGGAAAAACAAGTCACACTGGATGGTAAAACCTACACCTTGCCTAATCCATTTTTTGTATTAGCTACCCAAAATCCAATTGAATACGAAGGAACCTATCCCTTACCCGAGGCACAGCTTGACCGTTTTCTTTTTCAGCTGTCCCTGGGTTACCCGGATAACGAACAGGAAGTGCTGATGCTGGCTTCTCCTGATCAGCAAAAAGAAGTGGAAAAACTGAATCCTGTCATGTCCCTCGAAGAGTTTCTTCTATTAAAAGAGACTGTTGAAAAGGTGCATGTGGAAGAAAAGCTGCTGCACTACATTGTATCCCTCGCCGCACTGACACGGAATCATCCTGCTTTGCGACTGGGGATCAGCCCAAGAGGCAATCAATATTGTCTAGCTGCTGCAAGAGCAAATGCCTTGATCGACGGCAGAGATTACGTTACTCCACAGGATATCCTGACCGTACTCAAGCCCATCTACCGTCACCGCTTATTATTCGAGAACAGTTTATCTAAAAATGAAATCGATGTGTTTATTGATGAACTGACGAAAGAGCTGGTCGTTCCTACTATAAGAGGGAAAAGAAGATGGAATTGAACCGTTCACGATTTAGACTAGTCTGGTACTTTTTATTCTATGGTTTAGTTATCCTGTATACAGTAACCTTTTCGACCACTGTTGCCTGGTTTTTATTCTATGCTTTTACCTTGCTGCTGTTGCTCTCATTCCTTTCAACTCGGCATACATTTGTGATTCAGCATATCAACTGGTATAAAACAGATGAAAACCGTATCAATCTATCACTGACTTTGACAAGCAAAAGGAAACTTCCGTTCTTTTTGTCTTCTATCCGCTTGTCATTACTAAAAGACAATGAGTCCAGTACACAATACAAGTCTTCCTTTTTCTCAAGAAAGGTTCCTGTTACGTTCGATTCACTGCTTCTCCCAAGAGGACTGCATGAACAACTGACTTTAGAGTTTGAAGCGGTCAGTCTATTTGGAATCTGGAGAAGGCGATTATCCTATCAGATACCAGTCAATGTGGCTGTGTACCCTTCTGTATTAACTAAATCGAACCGGGCAAAACTGATGAAGACGATCACGCCCAATTTAATGAACGCCATGCATTCGTCTCTTCATGAATTCTATGTAAAAGAAATCAGGAATTATCAGAATAGAGATGCGTTCAGTGCTATTGACTGGAAGACGAGTTTAAGACGCGGCCAATGGATGGTTAAAGATTACGACCTCGAAGAAGAAGCCCCTATCGACCTGTATTTTTACGGAGGAAGTTCAACAGATTTCGAATTTCTTCTAAGTGTGACCTACAGCCTTTACATCGAACTGAACGAACTCATCACAGCCCAATTGTATTTGGTTGGAGAGTTTGAAGAAGGACCTGCATTAAGACAAGCTGAGCACAACCTCCTGACCATCCAACCTTCCACCAATGACCGAGCTATGGCTCAGATCATCAGACAGTCACTTTCAACCGACAGAAAGCATATCTTAATTAAAGCAAGCGATTGTAAACTCCCGACCGGACTGACTCCAGCTAAAACAGATAGCGTATTCGATGAACACGACCTGCACTTTCTAAAAGGAGGGTGATGTAATGACTATTTTGACAAGGAACAAACTGGACATATTTCGAGAGGCATTGATAGCCCTCCTCCATGGGTTGGCATTTTTACCTGTCCTGTATTTCGCGCTTGACTTGAACAGAGTTCCCGGCATTAGAGGGTACATTGTATTTTTCATATTCACTCAGATAACAGCTATTGTGTTTACTAAATGGTGGCACTTCTTCGCTGCTCAAGCCGCCCTTATTCTTGTCTTTTTATTTACACTCTTTCCACTTGCTGATCAGCCTCTGCCTTTATTGAACTGGCCAATAGAAACGTGGACGACCGGAAGAGAACAATGGACATTATTACTCGCCAGCGAACTGACCGAAGTGCCTATGCTGCTTTTGACAACTTTACTGTTCGTTTTAATCACGCTCCTTACTCAATTGGCCATTCATGCTAAACTGGCCATCCCTTCATTTCTCACAGGATTCGTTTACCTTATGCTGGTGCATACATTTAGCGCCAATCGGATCATGCCTGAAATGATTCAGCTCATTGGATTTGGGTTCGTGTTTATTTCTCTTATGCAGCTCGATACCCGCACGACCTGGCTTCATTTTATGAAAAGTTTTATATTAACGTCTGTATTCACTTTCAGTTTAGTCAGCTTGTCTTCATGGGCAGTTGACCGCTTACGCCCGACTCAGGAATGGGTCGAAGTCCGTTCCCAGGCCTATCAGAAAGAACTGGATGAACGCGGCGTTTTCGAATGGATCAACACCTACAGCAGTGGGTTCGGCTACAGGCGTACTGGATTTGGTGTAGATGATTCCAGACTGGGTGGACCTTTGAGACAAGACTACACACCGTTATTCAGAGCCTACACTTCCGATCCCCATTACTGGAAAGTCATGCACCGGACCGAATACACCGGCATCGGATGGGAGACTGAAGAGGATGAACTAACCAGACAAGTCTATTCTCCATACAATGCCGCTTTTGATTTTACTGTTCCCTCTACTCAACGTGAACAAATGGTGTCCTCTGAATATATTTCTTCGATTCCTATACAATGGATTCATGACCTTAACTATATCGCTTATCCGTACGGCTGGTACGATGTGAAACTGGACACTGAATACAATAATTATTCTTTGGAACGTTATGATTCCAGTGAGTTTTATTCTCTCGAGACAGAGTCCGATGATCTGACCGACTATGTTGTGACGTATGACAATCAGTTCCCGAGCCGATTTGATGAAGAGTCCCTTCGACGCGATGATGGCTGGCGAGAAACCCTTCCGGATTTACATGCTCAACAAGCGGCTGACTCTCCAGATATAGAAGACGAGTCATTGAATTACGAAGAGGCCCTGTCATTCTGGTTCGAAGATGAATTGCAGCTACCCCCTGCTCTTCCGCAACGAGTCATTGATCTTGCCTTGGAACTAACCGAGGGTCTGGATAATGAATACGACAAAGTCCGCGCAATCGAGCACTATTTAAAAGTAGATGGCGGCTACCGCTACAGTCTGCTTGAAGTCGAAAACACTCCTGAAGGCGGTGATTATGTCGATCACTTCCTCTTCGATTCTAGAATTGGCTACTGTAACAATTTCTCTTCCGCAATGACTATCATGCTCAGAGCAGTAGGTATCCCTGCACGATGGAGTAAGGGATTCACACCAGGTAATCAATACGTTGACGAACTGGGCGACACCTTTTTCCAGGTAAACAATTCAAATGCCCACTCATGGACGGAAGTCTTCTTCCCAAGTTACGGCTGGGTCCCTTTTGAACCAAGTCCATCTTTTGCTAATCCGATGACCAATCCGGAGCCAGTTGCAACAGTAAGTGGCGAGACCTATACCTTTGAGAATGAAGATTTTATTGATTTAGAAGAAACTGCAGTTAACGACGATGCTTCAGATTTGGAAGAAGGAGATACAGGAGCAGAACCTGATCCACTAGAAGGTGACGATCAGGAAGCAGCGTTAGACGCAGAGTCTGCTGATGAATCATCTGGAGAGCCTATCCGATGGTCCTTATTTATCCGACTAGGCATCCTGACAGCTCTTATCACTCTTGCTTTTCTGGTGATCTTACGCTGGAAGATTGTTACTCAACTATCTATAGGATTAATCAAACATGGACTCTTGTCGACTCAACAAGCCGTTTCTCTAGTATTATGGCTGTTTAGTTTCAGACAAAAGCGAATCGCCGGGCAGACGATCCAACTGTATTTAGATCAGTGGAAACCCTTCGCACCAAGAAACAACACTGAAATCGATAACTTTACTGCACTGGCAGATGCTGTCTACTACGGTCCAGATGATGGAGATGAACGTATAACAGCTCACCAGAAAGAAATTTTAACCAACATCCTTCTGGTCTTGTATGATTTGCCTGACCTAAAACGTGACCCCGTACCGCCTCATCCATTGAGCGGTGATTTCAAAAACAATTTTCAGCTATAACACTAAAGCGATCCTCCTGTAACTATCAGGGAGGATCGCTTTTTCTATCGTACTGTATGCGCTGAAGTAGAATCGACTCGTCGATTCTGTCCTTTTAGAAAAGATTCTCTCCCCAATGAGAGCTGAGATATACCCTTTCGTTCTTTATGTCGGACTCGTTTATATACTCAAAGCGGAGTACTACTAAAGTCTCCCTTTGTGTAGCACTCGCCTCTATTATTCAAATGGGTCTACCTTTCAGGCTCTTTTTTGTAGCACTCGAGCATATTTTCTATACGAGTCCTACTTAAGTCTCCTTTTATGTAGCACTCGCCTCTATATTTCAAATGGGTCCTACCTTTCAGGTTCTTTTTTGTAGCACTCGAGCATATTATTCAAGCCAGTCCTACCTAAGACTTCCTTTGTGTAGTACTCATGTCTATTTTTCAAACGAGTCCTACATATCCAACTCTTTTATTTTACTCCGGCGCCCCATTCAAACGGATCATGCCCGTAGCCGTTCAATGTTCTTCACTTGTGAGCAGATAACTAAAACGCAGTCTCTATAACGCAAAAAAAGCACCCGGAGAAAATCTCCGAGTGCTTCTAAAACTAGCTCATTGTTAAATATTACTCAACAATTTTAGTTACAACGCCAGCTCCAACAGTACGTCCACCTTCACGGATAGTGAATTTAGTACCATCTTCAACAGCGATAGGAGCGATTAAAGAAACGCTCATGTTTGTGTTATCGCCAGGCATAACCATTTCAGTACCTTCTGGTAACTCAACAACACCAGTTACGTCAGTTGTACGGAAGAAGAATTGTGGGCGATAGTTAGTGAAGAATGGAGTGTGACGTCCACCCTCTTCTTTTGAAAGAAC
>JAFIFE010000008.1 GCA_020832185.1 Alkalibacterium sp. | reverse complement strand
CTAATGTGTTATCGTTAGAGTGCGTCATGTGAATTCATCCTGTCTATTGAGAGTTAGCGGTAACTTCAATATACCATGAAATTCACATGGCGTTTTTCTATGTGTTAGCCTGAGTGGCTAACTTCATTATAAAATCCAGCTCTATTTATTTTATAAATTATATTAGCATTTAGTATAAAGCAATTAGTATATTTTATAAGCATACATGATATAATGTTCAGTTCTCCAATTTAGCATGTTCACAAGTAATATGAAATCTATTTAAAGTATAAATAAAATTGGCTTTCGTTAAAATCCCAGTCTGAAATTCAGGAGCGTTTCGCTAATCTCATCTTCTTTAATACCTATATAGCGTTTGGTTATTTTTTCACTGCTGTGACCGAATATCTCCATGAGGGTAGCCACGTCTTTTGTTTTCTTGTAATAATGGTAGCTGAACGTCTTACGCAGGGTATGGGTCCCCATATCGTCTCTGCCTAAGAGCCTGGCGACCTTCTGAAATATTTGATAGACCGTGTTGACTTCTAAATGACCGCCTTTGCTGCTGGGGAATAGAGAATCGGCCGGATCCAGGGCTTTAGTGTAGTCCTGGATGAGGTCCTGAAGGCTCACTAAATACAATATACGTGTTTTCCCCGTCTTTTGTTCCACAATACGGGGATTTTTTGAGGTTAAAGAGTCCCGTTTCTACAATTTAATGATATCAGACATCCTAAATCCTCTGTTAATGCCAATCAAAAAAAGAAACACATCGCGTTCGGCGTGCTGATTACGTCGTAAACAGAATAAAAAGTCGTTTATTTCTTGCTGAGTTCGTAGGGGGTGGACGTTGTAGGTCATTTTAAGGGGCTCTCCTTCCACAAAATCGATACATGATTACAGTTGATATATCCATAATCATGTATTATAGGACCCTAAAGAAAAAGAACCCCTGTGTGAAGGGATTCCGGATACACGATTTTATTCAATTTCATGTATTAGACAATACAAATAAACTCTATAGAAAAGTATTTCAATAAATAATTCATCCGTTTTGTTAAGAAGTATGAATTATTCAAAATCATTAAGTATTCATAAAATTTTGTATAGTTACTCCACCAGCTATCTTGAGTTTTCGTCTAAAAATTTTAAAATAGTCGCTAAAGTGTTTTCAGCCGCATAAGCATTAACTTGCTTTTCCCCACCAAATTTCATGGTCATTTTATTGATTTTTACGTGAGTATTCGCTGGCAAATGCTTAAATGCATATGGAAAAGATAAGAAATGTCCCCCCTTATCGTAATACAAAAACTTATCCTGTTCGTGTTTTCTCGATGCTTCAATTCTCCTGGAAAAATCTGAAGATGGCCATAGCTCATCATTTTCCCCAGATATAAGCAAAATAGGGCACTCAATTCTGTTTGTATCAATTTGGTAGTCATCTTTGTTTTTACTCATCTTTAACGTCTTTTCCCAAATGGATAAGAACGACATGGGCGTTTTTCTAATTGAATTAATGATATAAGTCACCATCATTTTTAATGGATATTTGTTTTTCAAGTAAGGAAGTGCCGAGCCATTCAAAGTCCACCCATCTACTGGTGCAAACACACCATCTCTCATTCCTGAAGTAATATAAGCTCCGGGTGCACCGGCAATGATTGATGAATAACCATTAAATGTTGCCCCCAACAAAAGCGCAAGCTCTGCCCCTTTTGAATAACCAATGAGATGAACGATTGGTTTGGATCGTGGCAATTCTTTGAGCCAATCTGAAGCTATTTTAAAGTACTCAAGTTGAATATTTTCCAGTTCTTTGCTGGTTCCTTCAGAATTGAAATAACTTAATGCTAAAACAATATAACCTTTTGACGCTAAGAAAGCAGCTGAGTTTGCTTTATACCCACCATCTGATCCATTCAATAGAATAACTGCAGGATACATGCGCTCATTATTTGGTCTATACAATGCACCTTTTATTTTGTCGTGTGTAATTTCCTCTCTTGATACTGATTCATCCTTAAATCTTAAATTGATTAGTTTTTCACTGACAGTTTTATTGTTGACTAAAGCTTTCAATGTCACTTGAACTGGTTCATCATTATTTTTTTCAAAATAGTCTTCTTCTTTTGAATCTTTCAGCCTCATTGACCAGAACAACCCTGATGGATCTAAACTTTCATATGTACCATTAAGAGGTATCTCCTTTGCTAAATTGACTTCTCCATGTTTATTGCTCATAAACGTTGCTTCTGACTGAAACGTTTTCCCTTCATCATCCGTCATTTCAGCAACTAAAACAATTTTTGAATTAGGTTTACACTTTTCAATGACTATATTAATATCTTCATCAATCAAGTAATCGATTTTTTCTGTTCTTAACTTAGCAGTCAAACTATTCCTCCTATTGATCAGTTGTAATTTTTATATTATCTTATGTTCAAGTCTTTTTACAGTACATAACTGGATTAATTAAAATTTTGCATACATTAATGTATCTATAAAAACTTTTAGCTATATTAGTCTTTTTATTCGTAAACAATAAACCTCCTGTTAGTGTTCAGATTATATCTAAAGGATTGACGTTTAGGATAAGTTTTTAGTGATCTCTGCTAGAAATGCATTAGCCGCAGTCGAGAAGAAGCGATTCTTTTTCCAAACCAGATTTACTTTAGCAGTTAAAGAGGGTGTTAATTCTATGAATTTTAGATTTGTTCCCGCAGTGTTAATAATGCCATTTATACATAATGCACTCCCCAAGCCTTCTTGCACCATTAGTGAGGCATTATAAAGAAGATTATACGTCCCAACGACATTATAATGGTCAATATTTTTGCCTAACCATTCAGCTAATTGATTATCGACTTGAGATTGATTTGAGATCAGTAAAGGAGTATTGATTAAATCACTAGGCGATATAAAAGTATTTTCTGCTAGTGAATGATTTCTATTAACTAATAATCCCCATTGATCAGCAAAAGGCAGCTGTACATATTCATATTTCAACTTTTCAACTGGATCAATGACTAATCCGAAATCTAATAGCCCTTTATCGATCTTTTCCAATACATCATCAGAATTTCCACTATATATATTCACCTTAATATCTGGATTCTTTTTAATTAAAGCTGACAGTGTAATGGACAAAAGCCGCATCGCTTCAGTTTCTCCTCCGCCAATAGAAATTTCGCCACTAATTATCTCGCTCTTCCTAATATTAGCAGTTGTATTATTAAGCAAAGCTTGAATTTCCTTTCCTCGATTAACTAAATAAGTTCCTTCTTCTGTTAACAGTATTTCACGGTTACCTCTTTCAAACAATTTTACTCCCAATTCTTCTTCTAGTTCTTTTAACTGCTTTGACAAGGTAGGTTGCGTTAAGTGTAAAGTTTCGGCAGCACTACTGATAGTACCTTCTTGTGCTACAGCTAAAAAATAGTTTAATACTCGAAATTCCAAAATAAATCCTCCTTATACGTTAACAAAAAGTAAATCTGGTTTGTCATTCAAATACACATAGATAAAATGAATGGCTATCTATTCAATAAAGGTATTAGTTATTTCTATTGTATTGAACTAAGATTACAGTATCAAGTAGAAAGATAAATAAGGGGGAGTATGAATGACGAATCATGGTCTTCACAGTCGAATACTGGGGAACGAAATTCTTACCGGCTCTGCTCAATATATAGACATTCATGTTGTCAAAAAAGCCAACGAGAGATTAATTGCAGATATGAACACGGGTTATCGTTCTGAAGAAGAAGTTATCTCCTTTATGGAACAAATTACAGGAAGAAACATAGACAGCTCAGTCACAATCTCACTTCCTTTTTACACTGATTTTGGTAAACATATTCAATTTGGTAAAGATATTTTTATAAACCAAAATGTCATGTTTGTTGATTTAGGAGGGATAACGATTGAAGATCAAGTACTAATAGGACCTGGAGCACATCTTTTGACAGTTAATCACCTAGTTGATCCTAAAAAAAGAAGAGGACTTGTAGTGAAGCCTATTCATGTAAAGAGGAATGCTTGGATTGGTGCTGCAGCAACCATTTTACCGGGTATTACAATTGGTGAAAATTCAGTCGTCTCTGCTGGATCAGTTGTCACGAAAGATATTCCAGATAATGTCATTGTGGCAGGAACCCCAGCTAAAGTGTTAAGAATAATTGAACAGAGTACTTGAAAAATTCTGAAGTAATGCGTTAAAAAATATATATTGATATCTAATAGGTAGGTGAAAAAATATAAATATCTCAGAAGTATCTAAACGAGTAGGCCTTCCTTCAGAAACGTTGAGGTATTACGAGCGAGTGGGTTTGATACCATCAATCACTAGAACAAATGGCAGAGTGAGGGACTATTGTGAAGAAGACTTACACTGGATCATATTTATAAAATCTATGCGTTCAGCAGGTTTATCCGTTAAATCATTAATTCACTATACAATCCTATCTCAGCAAGGAACGAAAACAAAAATTGAGAGAAAACACTTTCTAAGTAAAGCTAAAGCCGAACTAGTAGGAAAGAATGACGACTTACAAAAAACAATTGGACAGTTAGAATTGAAGATTAAGGATCTTAGTTAAAAGGATTTAGTATTTGCTTATGTTTTATTAAAACAAATAAACCTTAGGAGGAAGTTGTTATGTCAACTATTTCAGATAAAGTTATCGTGATTATGGGTGCTTCTAGTGGTATTGGTGAAGCGACTGCAAGGCTCCTTTCAGAAAAAGGAGCCAAACTTATTATTGCTGCGAGACGTGAGGATCGATTAAAATCAATCAAGAATTCTTATCCTACTGCTGACTTACATTATCTGGTTGCTGATGTCACGGTTTTTGAAGATGTTCAGAAAGTGATCGATCTAGCGATAGAAAAATATGGACGTATTGATGTATTATATAATAATGCAGGTATTATGCCTACTGCACCTTTAGTTAAGGGTAATCGAGAAGAATGGAAAAATATACTAGATATTAATATCATGGGTGTGCTTAACGGTATAGCAGCCACACTTCCTATTATGGTGAAACAAAAATCTGGTCACATCATTTCAACAGATTCAGTGGCAGGACATGTAGTCTATCCAGAATCTGCTGTATACTGTGGGAGTAAATTCGCTGTGAGAGCAATTATGGAAGGATTAAGACAAGAACAACGTCAAAACAATATCAAATCCACCATTATCTCTCCAGGGGCTGTCGCAACGGAGCTATACACTACTATCAGTGACAAAAAAGTAGCTTCTGAGTTACATGAGGCACAGAAAGATTGGGGGCTTACTTCAGAAGACATTGCTTCGGCTGTTTTATTTGCCATTGATACCCCGGATAGAATGTCTATTAGTGATATGATCATAAGACCTACGACTCAGCCTGTTTAATAGTCTCGTAAAAAAAAGGTTGAACATCATTTTAAGTCTTTATAAAATGATTTGATTACTTTCTCCTGGTTACCAATAACAAAAATATCAGTGGTCAACTGAATAAAAAATTGTAGAAAACTAATTAGGAGGATTTTTTTAATGCGTAAGTTATACATTATTCGGCATGGTCAAACCTTATTTAATGAAAGAAAGTTAACTCAGGGATGGTGTGATTCGCCTTTAACTGAAAGGGGTATCAATCAAGCAAAACATGTCAAATCACATTTACATGATAAAAATATTCAATTTGATGAAGTGTACTCTTCAACATATGAACGTTGCTGCGATACTACTGAACTACTAACCGATCTCCCATACACTCGTAAGAAAGGTCTTAAGGAATGGAATTTCGGAATATTAGAAGGTGAACCAGAAGATTTACAGCGTTCAAAGAAACCATGGTCTGGAACAGTAGAGTTTACCCATGGTGATTATTTTAAACGTTTTGATGGAGAATCAGATGCAGAAGCTCAAAGTCGTTTTGACAAGACTATCCACGAAATCTTAGATGAAGGACATAAAAACACTCTTTGTGTTGCTCATGGCGGAGTTATGTGGCTGTATTACCTAAAACGTAATCAACCAGAGGATCTAGACGGAGAAACTTTTGGGAATTGCTGTATATTAGAATATGATGTAAAAAATAATAATGAAGTGGACTTTGTTCGATTAATTAATCCGGCACAGGGTGTGTAGAAAAAATGATTCACTATATGTTAAATAGCAAGTTTTTATATTTTGTGGTACGCCGTTTTTTATAGTGACCCCAAGAAGTTAGACTTTTTAGCAGAGTAGAATTATCTACTCTGCTTTCTTATTTATCTTGGCTATTTTCTATAGTATACGTAACTAGGAACTCTCTCCACTCGTTACTTTCTCCATACCTGAAACGTAGACACAATTATATGGACTTTATCCAATACTTTTTCGCTATGGCTGATAAGGTTTTTAACTGTACTTGTTCCCATTGTCTATTTATTATTATCATTTATACTCTGTTTTGATTCTTGTTTTAAAACTCGCTTTAAGTGTACGTAATTAGCCCCCGCAAAGGAATCTTTTAGCACCCACTTTACGAGGTCTTTTTAAAAAGCTGATTGGTATTTTGATGCATCTGCTTTACATTACCTAGCTAAGTTTTTCAAAATATTTTGCCACCCTTGGCGCTGAAGGTTCAAATTGTTTTGCTGTTCTGCCTCAAAGCGCTCTTCAATCAGGCTTCCATAAGGTTGTTCACTGATATTGATACGTACCTTACGCTCATCACCCAGTTTAAAATACAGCTTTTTACCCTCTTCAATGTCCGTATATGTGCCCCAGAAATCAAAAGACTCACTGTCGTCCTTAGCCGCCATTTCGTAGTGAAATTCGCCTCCAACTTCTAACTTATTTTTAGCGTTTGGACAATACCAATTTTCGCTAGCAACATTCCAGGTTTTTACTTTTTCAGGTGTAACCAGTTTTTCCCATATGACCTCGGGAGGATTAGTAGATTTTTCGCGTATGGCAATTACTTTTCCCATGTCTGTATGTGTTTCAAGTGCCCTTGCCATGCGGTCAAACGCTTTTTCCCAGTTACCTTTAAACTCTTCGGCTTGTTCCTCTGGCACATCTTGCTCTACTTCAAAGATACACGTACCGTCTTCCTTTGGTATAAATCTATAGTTCTCGATGGCTGGTGACCACTCCCGAGCCACAGAAGAATCATAATCACTGACACCATCTACCACAACGCCCACATGCTTAATTGAAATAAACTCTGGCCACTGACTTTCTACAATTTCAGACAACATGCCATTTTCGTTGTCACCCAAAAAACGTATTTTGCTACCCTTAGTCCAATCCCCATCAAAGTACGCCCCTTCAGAGAACGCTCCTATCCAAAAGCGGTAATGATCCGGATCCACCAAAAGTTCCCAAAGCAATTCTGGACTGACATTGAACTCTCTCTCAATATGAATTCTAATCATTATTTTCTCCTTTCGTTTTTTATTAATCGCTATTATTTTGTGTTCATTAGATATTGCCTACGGATAGTCTCCCCTGGTACTTTGAAGCAGTCAACTATAGGGCTGTTTTTATAGGGGCATAATAGTATAAACCCCATTTAAAATCAAAAGATGAATACTATAAATCTGTAAAAATTCCTATTTTTTGTCCCTCATGAAGACGACTAAGCCAGTGATAGACAACAGACTACCTGCCAGCATTAATGAATGAATATACCCGTTTAAAATGGGCGTATATTCTCCCGTTAAATTCTGGTTTTGGTATAGCACGCCGACTAGCCAATAGCCTATTGGTGTGCTGATCAAGATAAGTATAATACCTAAGGTAAACATAGTCATTCCTTTTTCCATAAAAATCTCCTCCTAACATTTTTATCTAATAATATGGATGGGTACAAAAAGTTGGTTCCCGTACTGGTGTTAAACTGATTAGTGTATAATTTTAGAGCCTCTTCTATTAAAAGATTCTCATCACTTTAAAGTTTATCTGTACTAATCAACTAAACGTATATCGCTGTTCTCAATCCTCTCTTTAAACCAGTCATACGAGTCTTTTTTTATTCGGCGCATTGTTCCTTCACCCTTATCGTCTCTATCGACATAAATCAGTCCATAGCGTTTACTCATTTGACCGCCCGAAGAGGACACTAGGTCAATGGCTGACCACATAGTATAACCTAATAGAGGAATCCCATCTTCTTTAATCGTCGTTTCTATGACGTCGATGTGTTTTTTCAAATAGTCGATTCGATAATCGTCATGTATTGCCCCGTCTTCTTCGATAACATCACGCGCACCCAATCCATTTTCAACTAGGAACAAAGGCTTCTGATATCGATCCCAAATCGTATTCATCACAATACGCAGACCAATCGGGTCTATCATCCACCCCCATTCAGAGCGTTCGAGGTAAGGATTAACGACACCACCCGCCGCATTACCGGTGTTGGTATCCACACCTTCCGTATTCTCTTTAGATGTACGGGATGAGTAATAGCTGAACGAAACAAAATCAACCGTATTATCTCTTAGAATAGATCGGTCTTCTTCAGTGATGTCAATTTGGATACCCAGTTTTTTAAACTTATTCAGCGCCCAGCGAGGGTATTCTCCACGCGACTGAATATCTAGAAAGAAGAAATTTTCCTGATTAGCTACTTGAGCTGCTCTGACATCTTCCGGGTCTGAACTGTAAGGATAATAATCGCCCGCTGCCAGCATACAGCCAATTTGTGCTTCTGAATCAATTTCTCTCAGTCTTTTTGTAGCTAATGCACTCGCAACCATTTCGTAATGGGCTGCCGTATAAATGACTTCGTCACGGTTCTCATATTTACTGATGGTAATGCCTGCACCGGTAAACGGCTTGTGTAAAATCATGTTTATCTCGTTGAATGTGATCCAATACTTGACCTTTCCTTTAAAACGGGTAAATAAGGTCGTCGCATACTTCTCATAGTGACTTATCATTTTACGGTTTTTCCATGAGTCACATTCATCCATTAAGCCTTTGGGGACATCAAAATGGCAAATAGTCACAATCGGTTCAATATTGTATTTGAGTAACTCATCGATCACTGAGTCGTAAAAGGCTAAGCCTTCCTCATTAGGTTCAGTTTCTAAACCAGTTGGATATATCCTAGACCATGATATCGAAAAGCGGTAAGCTGTCATTCCAAGCTCCGCTAACAAAGCAATATCTTCTTTATAGTGATGATAAAAATCGATGGCTTCATGAGAGGGGTAGAAGACATCATCCGGCACATCAGCGTAGTATTTTCTCCCTTGAGCTATCGCTAAACGGTCTTCTCCAAACGGTAATAGATCAATATTAGACACCCCTCTACCGCCTTCTTTGTAGGCTCCTTCAACTTGATTCGCAGCGGAAGCCCCGCCCCACAAGAATTTATCCTTTGGCATAACATCACCTTTCCTTTAGTCCAGTCTTTTTTAAGGTATGCTTTTAGTTCCTTTGTTAATCTAAGCTAGGGTATGGTGTGTACTTCTTTTACTATAAGAGCACCTCTTCAGATATATTCCGGGCTTTCAGGCATGACGTTGGCCAGGAATATGTAAACCACCAATGGAATGGGAAAGGGAGAAAAAACAAATATCAGTCTAATTAAGGTTGGGGATATATTAAAGAATTCTCCGATTCCTCCACAAACGCCATGTAACGATCTATTAGTTGCTGATTTAGTCAATTTCTTCATAGTAACTATACCCCCTCTTTTCAGTCATTTTATGTATACCCATACAATAGCAAATATCGCACCATTTAAACAGAAAATGTTTACAAAAAAGAAGGTGCAGTATATATACCGCACCCCTTCTACCACATGATTATTTTTTTAGTATGATCTAGCCTTTAGACTTTACCGCGCTCATCGTCTACTCTGCAAAATGTGTCGTTATCTTCATCATATACCGAAACAGATCCGGACTTAATGTCAAAATACCAGCCTTCGATTTCCAGTTGACCCGTTTCCAGCTTTTCCTGTATTCCAGGGAAACTTTTTAAGTGATTTACCTGCTCCACAACATTCCTTTGTTCCATCAGTCTAGCTTTAGTTTCGTCATCTTTAAACGCATTTAATTTCTCGATTTTTTCTTTCACTGTTTCCAGTGGTTTAAGATAACTTTGAGTATACGGAAGGTCCGTTAGATGCCCCCAACCATTCAAAACCGCTGCACATCCCCCGCAGTTAGAGTGTCCGCAGATGATGACCTCTTCTACCTTTAGAACATCTATGGCATACTCGATCGACGATACAGTTGTGATGTCATTATGACTTGTTTCATAAGAAGGCACCGTATTGGCAATGTTACGGATCGTGAACACTTCTCCAGGGTCACTGTCTATAAGTATTTCCGGGCTGACTCTCGAATCAGAGCAGGCGATAAATAACGTGTGAGGGTCTTGTGTATGTTCCAGATCACGATACAGTTTCTCGTGTTTTTTATAGGTAATTGACTTAAAATGAGCTAATCCTTTTTTCAGTTCGTCAAGCATTTCTCTTCCTCCGATAGTGTAATCATAAGCACCTACTATACCATAATTGAAAGAAATAAGCCTGTGAATCGGGGTAATTAAGTTTGTATAAACAGGAAATACTAGAAAAACTTTCTAAATATGATTTGTATACGATTGTCAAAAAGTCTCACTGTGATATAATGTATACATAAATACAGATGTATATACAAGGAGGTATGATAATGGATACTAAGCAAATTCGAAAAATTCGAAAAAGCGGAAACAGTTATGTTATGACTATTCCACCCGCTGTAATGGAAGCCTTGAAGCTAAAAGAAGGCGATTCGGTCTCACTTGTAACGGATAAAGATCGTGTTGAACTGGTTAAACAGGAACCCGATGTTGTAAACGAAGATTTTATTAACATGGTTGATTCAATATATGAAGAGCATAAAGAAACGTTTAAATCACTGGTGGACAAATGAATAGCCTCTCAGAGAAACAAGTCATTTATTTTAATGTCTACTTGATAAAAAAAGATTCTCCCGAAGAGTTTGTTGGGGTGAAGGAACCCACAGCTTTGAATATGTGCCTGCAGTCTATTCATCAGACTGCTTTCGGTGAAGAAGTCTATCCAACTTTGGAAGAAAAGGCAGCTATATTATTCATCAATTTAGTGAAAAAACATTGTTTTCATAATGCAAATAAACGAACAGCTTTTATGTCACTGGTCTATTTTCTACGTATTAATGGATTACACCTTTCCCTGCAAACTGAAACAGCTGTTGAGGTTTGTGTGACTGTCGCAACATGGGATAAACCTTTTAATGAATTAAAAGAAATGATCGTCCAGGTTGTTAAAGATAACACTTCATCAATTACTAAACAGAGCTAATATATAATGATTTTTAACTGAAGCAGGGCATACTAAAAAGGTGTGTGCCTGCTTTTTTTGGCTAATATCCTTTACTCTGCATAATATGTAAGATATAATTTACATAATGAACGATATAAGTTACTCAAAGGAGAAAAAAATGGCTAAAAATTTGCGGCTAAAGACAGCCAGAGCAAAACTGGATATGTCTCAGCATGAACTGGCGGATGCGGTGGATGTGACACGCCAGACGATCAGCGCCATTGAACGGGGAGATTATAATCCCTCGATCAAATTATGCATCCGAATCTGCAAAGTCTTAAACGTCACACTCAACGACTTATTCTGGGAGGATACTGACATTGAAAAAATACGATGAATATCAAAAATTCATGCGCTATAAATACGGATCTCATTCTTTTCATATTCTTTGGTTTTTAATATTTGCAAATTATACTTTCGGTACTATTTATAATATACAGTGGGCTGAAACGAAAGAACTTGAGTATATATTGTTAGCATATATAGCTATATTTTATACATTAATTATGTATGTTTACCATGGTGCCTACTATAAAAAGAATCAACTTTCTATACTCAACACCCTTTTTGCAGGTATATTTGGATTTTTTTATCTGTTTTGGTCATTGTCTGTGCACCTTGATTTTATATCAGATGGCCGAATTACATTTAATATTACTCTTCCATTTTTGGGAGTCATGTGGCTCTCTACATCGGTTGCTTATCTAATTAGACATTTAGCAGAAAAAAGAAAAGACGTCAGAGATAACAACGAGGAGGACGGACAATAATGACTGAATCAATTTTAGCTATAACAGGTCCGACTTCCGGCATTGGGCGTGGAGCTGTCAAAGTACTGGCCACCTCTTTTGATCGCGTATTGCTCTTGTGTCGTAACCTTGAAAAAGGGAATCGATTAAAGGAAGAATTGTCTGAATTGAATGCAGAGTTAAACATCGACATCATCAAATGTGACTTAAGCGAGTTGTCCTCTGTTCGTGAATCGGCTCGGACGATCAGGGATCAGTTTGGCCATATCGACTGTCTGATCAATAATGCAGGCATGGTTTCCGTATCTAAACAGGAAAGCATCGATGGGTACGAGTTGATGATGGCGACGAATTACCTCGGACCCTTTCTGCTGACACATGAACTGATCCCGCTTGTCATGAAGAGTGACCGTAAGCAGATTGTGGTTGTTTCGTCTGGAGCTTACAAATTCGCTCCAATGAAAAAACCGTTTTTCAAACCTACACGCTTCAGTGCCATCAAAGGGTACGGACGATCTAAGCTGGGTACTCTTTACCTGGCGCAGGAACTTCACGAATTCTATTCGCATAGGGGGCTTAGAACAACGGCAGTCCATCCTGGTATGGTCTCAACGAACATAGGTAAAGACAGCGTCAGTAAGAGCTTAGGTGATTTTGTGTTTAAGCTACTGGATCCTTTCTTTGTGTCTATCGAAGAAGGATGCAAATCGGTTGTCTCAGCCGTTGAACAGCCTGATAAATACGCGGGTGTCTATTCTGACGAAGGAAAAGTCGCTCCGGTCAGAAAACACGGAAGCGACTTCAAAATGCGTAGAGACTTTATTGATGCGACACTCAAAGAATTGAATTTGAACGCATTATAAATTTTTCCAGACTAGTTCTTTGAGTGTAGGCAGCACATCAATTTCAAACCAGGGGTTGCGTTTCATCCATCCATAATTCAGCGGAGACGGATGAACCAGCGGCATGTACTCAGGCAGGTACTGCTCGAAATGTCGGACAGTTTCCGTCAGGTTTTTTTCACGCCGTTTACCCAAATAATACTTCTGAGCGTAATTCCCAATCAAAATAATGGTTTCAAGGTCTGGCATCTCCTTTAACAACTGGGGGTGCCATTTTTCTGCAAATCCTTTGCGAGGTGGCACATCTCCTGATTTCGCTTTACCTGGATAGTAAAAATCCATTGGCAGATGAGCAATAGACTCTGTAGTGTAAAATGTCTCCCGTGAAATACCCATCCATTCCCTCAGGCGGTCCCCGCTCGGATCGTTCCAGAACAGTTGAGACTCCTCAGCCTTTCGACCTGGAGCCTGACCCACAACAGCGATACGCGCTTCTTTAGAGGCTTTAAACAAAGGCGAGACTCCCCGGTTTGTATATGTTTCATTCACGGGGTCTGCCATTATCTCTCGTTTGATGTCTGCGAAAAGAATCACTCTCTCCCCCTTTCTTTCTTATAATTGAATCATTCTGATAGACTCTGTAATGGCTGCCACCCGCTTCTTTAGCTTGATATAAAGCCCGATCAGCGTAAGTTACTAACTGATTTTTATCTTCCGTATGATCAGGATAAAGAGAGATGCCGATTCCTGCGCCTATCTGAATGTTTATTCCATTAAAATAAAAGGGTGTGTTGAATGCCTCTATAATACATTTAGCAGTATCTTCCGCTTCTTTTAAACATTCAATATCAGGTAATATGACAGCCATCTCATCTCCTCCTCTACGTGTAACAGTTGCTTTTTTCGAAACAGACGATTCTAAGCGTTTGGCCATTTCTTTAATTACAGCGTCCCCAGCATCATGACCGTAAGTATCATTTATTTGTTTAAACCCTTGCCCATCCAGCATTAATATAGCGATTTTCTTATTTAGACTGTTTAGCAGATTCATTGCCTGTTCAAGTTTATCATCGAACACTCTTCTATTTGGCAGTCCAGACAGATAATCATAATATGCTGCCTTTTCCAACTGACTCTGAAGATCTTTTCTCTCAGTAGCGTCTCGAGCAATCATCACGGCTTTTTTAGTTTGACCGTCTTCAAGAATGGTCGTAGTTGATATATCCATCCAGATGTAGTGTCCTCTTTTATGCCGCATTCTAATTTCCACCGTTGACAGATGATCTTCTATCTTCATCGCCTCTAGTCTTCGCTTAAAGGTCTCTTGATCGTCTGGATGAATAAAACTTGTGTAGGAATTATTGAGGTAGTCCTTATATGTGTACCCTAAAATCGTTTCATTTGAAGGAGATACGTAAGAAATCAGTCCAGATAAGTCTGTTAATGTAATGACATCAAGTGCATTTTCGGTAATAAGCTGAAATTTTTCCTGTGTTTTCTTCAATTCTCTCTCGATTGTTTTTAAATGGGTCACGTTCTTGTAAAATCCGTAGACACCCGTCACGTTTCCATCTTTATCTAATGCAGGCGCATAGGACGCCAGTATGTCCAGCAGGTCTCCATTCTTAGTCCATCTCTTAGTTTCTTTAAGAAGTATATTCTTCCCTTTTCCGATACACTCAGTAATGATTTCCTCTATTTCCTCACCAAGCCCAAAGGGGATTCGTTCATTTTTCAGCTCTGGCAGTTCTTCTATCTTATAATTAAATAATCGTTCAAAAGCAGGGTTGCACTCCACAACGTCTACGTTATTATTTGCAAGAAAAATAGGATCCACTGAATTATTCCAGAAAGCTTCCAGCTCTTCGGTTTTTTCAATTAATTCCTTCTGCAGTCTTTTTTCACTAGTAATATCTTTCGTTACACCATATATGCCAACCACATCGTCATTTACTACTATAGGAATTTTTGTGACAGATAAGTCTAGACGCTCCCCATTTTTATTTCTCCCGGAAATCTCATAGCGCTGAGACTTCTTGCCCGTGACCGCTTTTTTAAAATGGTCTAAAGTTCGATCTACATCCACTGGTTCAATTAAAGAGTCGATAGTCTCACCGAGAAGCTCGTCTCTTGTGTATCCAGAAAGACTTTCCACTTCTGCATTCCCACTAATAAATTGTCCTTTTGTATCATAGGTAAAAATCGCATCAGGATGATTTCCGAATAATGATTTATATCGTTGTTCGCTTTCCTGCAAAAGATACTCCAGTTTTTTCTGTTTAGTGATGTCTTTAGCTATTCCATAAATGCCGACAAGCACATCATCAACAATAATGGGAATTTTATTTATGAGGAGATACACCTTGTGACCTTTTTTATGATGTATAGCTATTTCATACTCTGCTGATGTTCCGCTAAGCGCTTTTTCAAACAGTTTAACCGCATCTGCTAAGTACTCCTTCACCACTATGGGTTTGAATGACTGTCCGATAAACTCATCATACTCGTAGCCTGAAATTTCCATGGCCCTATCATTGACACTAACAAATCGCCCGTCAAGATCAAACTCAAAGACAGCCTCTCTATTGTATTTAACAAGAGAATCCAGCCTTTTTTCTTTAGCTCTTGTTTTTTGCTCCTCCTGCTTTATTTCCGTAATATCTCTAACAATTGCTAATATGTACCGACAATCTCCTTCTTCCGTCACAATCGGATTCAGCGATGTTTCACCAAAAGTCACTTTGTTGCTAACTGATGATTCCTCTATAAACTCTACAGATTTAAGGGTGGATTGAACCTGATCATATTTAGGAGCTAATACCATGTATTGCTCAAGAGACAAAACGTCTTCCAGCTTACGCCCGTATATGCTGTCGTCTTTTTGTAACACTTTGAATGCAGATTGGTTTGCGTAAATGTAGTGATAAGAGCTTCCTCTTACTTCCATCAAAAAGACTAGATCTTTTACAAAATCAAACATCGTAGTAAAGGCCAAATCGCCATTAATGATCTTATTTAAAACTCGTTTCATTCCTTAAGCTCTCCTTTTATGTAAGCAAGTAGAATCAATTTAAGGGTCTACCTTAAGCCCATTATTAAACTGTTCATGGTAAATCATAAAAGTTAATATACCGATATATATAGCTGTTTTGTTATTTGTTTTATTATATCATAGTTGATCCAGTGGCTAATGGTAAATATAGGGATTATCTTTCTCAGATTAATGTGATGACGGATTCGTTTCCCTCTGATAGAGCTTAATGTAGGCATAGTAAAAAAGAAGAATGCCGATAGCATTCTCCCTTTTTCCAGCCATATAACATGATTCATTAACTGTACAAGAAATAGTTTCCGAGAGGACAGTTTTTATCATCATACATAATTGGATTTTTCATACAAATAGACTAATTGAGATCTAAATGCTTCCTCTTCTTATCCTAAAGCCACGTCCAGCGTCATCATGACTGTAAACCCGATCATGAGCCAGATGGCGGATAAGTCTCTATTTCCATGCTCTTGAGAGCCTGGAATCACTTCTTCTGCCACAACGAAAATCATGGCTCCTGCGGCAAATGCCAGAGCGTACGGAAGCAATGGCTGCACAAGTGAAACCAGCCATAATCCGAGTAAAGCAGAAATAGGTTCAACAAATCCTGACAGCTGCCCGTACCAGAAAGCTCTCCCTCTGGACATCCCTTCTCGCCTTAATGGCATCGATACAGACGTTCCTTCCGGGAAGTTCTGCAGTCCCATTCCAATAGCCAACGTCACTGCTCCGATGAGTTGAGACATGTCCCCGTTCAATGCCATTGTTCCAAAAGCGACACCGATGGCAAATCCTTCAGGAATATTGTGTAGGGTAATGGCCAGGACTAATAACGTACTTCTGCGGTAGCTTTCAGGATTTCGTCCTTCAGCGCCTTCAATTCCTGAGCCCGATCCATCTTGACTGAGTTCAGGATGCAAGTGAGGCAGCAATTTGTCTACTCCCCATAAAAACAGGCCTCCAGCCATAAACCCAACGGCGGCTGGGATCCAAGACGGGAGTGGACCTGATTCAGCCATATCAATCGCCGGCTGCAGCAGTGACCAGAAACTTGCTGCGATCATCACTCCACCTGCGAACGCCAGCATGCCATCCATTAACCGCTGATTTACCCTTTTTGCCGTGAATACCAGAGCTGCACCTGCAGCTGTCATCCCCCACGTAAATAATGTTGCTAACAGTGTCTGAACTGTCGGACTTAATTCTACAAACCATTCCCACATAATTATGCCTCTTTCTCCGTATGTATTTTGTTTCTTATATTCATATTTTAGTATAATGGACTCCATTTAAGACAATGTATCAACATTTAGGGTCAATAGTGATTTAAAACGTTCACTTCTTGGATATTTGTACCCTAATCACTGAAATTTACTGTATTCATTAGACAGGTGCCCCTCTAGTCAGATAAGATAGGGTTAAGAATGAACCGCTTTCTATTCATGAATCTAGGAGGATTTACATGCTGCATCTAGAAGATATTATATCAGACTCTACCCGACTTTATACAGGAAATGATATTCCCGATCACTACTATCACGATACCTATGTTAAAAACATCAAACCGGTCCATGCAGTGGCTTTGCCGAAAACACAGGAAGAAGTCATAGCGCTTGTCAACTATGCTATTGAAAAAGATCTTCATATCCTGGCACGCGGTGCGGGTACGGGTGTTGCCGGGGCACAAGTCCCTCTTAATGGGAACGAATTGATTATCGATGTCCACTTGATGGATCAGATCACTGAACTCGATGAAGAAACCTTAACACTGACCGTTGAACCTGGTGTGCTGGTTGGAGACATTCATCACTACGTCGAGAGTAAAGGATACTTCTATCCACCCGATCCTGCTTCGAAACACTCGACGATTGGTGGAAATGTCGCAACCAATGCTGGGGGACTGCGTGCAGTCAAATACGGAACGACCCGTGATTATGTAAGAGCACTGACTGCCGTTCTGCCAAGTGGAGAAAGCATGACGCTAGGAAGTAAAAACATCAAGAGCAGTTCGGGTTACGACATGAAAGACTTATTCATCGGATCAGAAGGCACATTGGGCATCACAACAGAAATCAAGCTGAAACTCATTCCTCTGCCTAAAGCCAGCGTCTCACTATTGCTTGCATTCGATACTGTCCAGCAGGCGACCGATGCAACACTCGCGATTTTAACAAGTGGGGCTGATCCTTCTGGGGTCGAATTGTTTGAACGACAAGCCCTTCACTATGCTGAAGAAAACTTGGGCTACCCATTAAAATCTCAAGTGGGAGAAGCCTACTTGCTGATGACGCTGGATGGAAATGACCAGGCAGACTTAGCTGGCCGTGTTGAGCTAATCGAACTGATTGCAAAAGAAACCGCTCTGGAAAGTCACGTGCTGACTGAGGAAGAAGCGGCTAAAAACTGGGCACTGAGAGACAATATCCTTCTGGGACTGACTGTCTTTACCGAGTTTGAACTGCTGGATGAAGTTGTGCCGATCAATAAATTTGCTGAGCTGATCGAGTCAACCAAGCAGATGCAGGAAAAACACGGACTGAACGTCTTGAATTTTGGTCATGCCGGGGACGGAAACGTGCATACCCTTTTGATGAAAGATGATTTAAGTGAAGAAGAGTGGACCCTCAGGAGAGCAGCCTTGCTTAAAGACTTGTATCAGAAAGTCGCTGACTTAGGCGGCCTCCCTTCTGCAGAACACGGCATCGGCATCGTCAAAAAAGAATACATGGAAAGCATGACCGATGACGTTAATCTGAAATACATGCGTGCAATTAAGAAAGTATTCGATCCGGATAACCGGTTGAATCCCGGGAAGATAGTCTAATACGAAATAAACCTTAACTAAAATCTGAAAAGTCGCCCTCTTATATTATAGATAGAGGGCGGCTTTTTGAAATAAGTATAAGGTACCGTATAAACATCAAGCCTATTTGCTATTTTATATAATATTCTATAATATTAAATTATATAAAGGAGTCGATTAGAATGAAAATAATGATCTCAAAACTATTAGCAATAGGTTTTCTAAGTTCAGTTTTTTTAGCTGGCTGTTCTCAAGAAGAAAGTGTCGATACCGACAGTATTATTGAAGCAGCAGGGGCGTTCAGCTTTGATTCAGGGGATTCACCTTTAATCACTTTTCAGTCTGAAGGCATGAAAATACGCAATGCACATAATTTTGTGGCTGAGTACCCTTTCCCTTTTGTACCAGAACATTACTACGAAGATTATACTATAGTACATACAGAGGAGACACTGAGTATCGAGGCAGATGACAGTGTCTATGAGCTTGAAATCTTGGGACCCAGACTTTTTCGTGATAACGAAAATGATATGGAACTCAGTACAGATGCCTACTTGCTAGGCGAAGAGGACCAAACGGACTGATATTGTTTTATTCATCGCTGGTATGGCTATATTATCTGTTATAAAGAAAAGCGGTCAGCTACGTGCTGACTGCTTTTTTGATACTATGGCAGAATCATACAACTAACCAACATTTTTGAGCTAGATTAACAGGTTTTTTATCATTCTCCAATTAAATCTTCAAAAGAAAAAATATCACTTACTATTTGGGCAGTCATTCCGAGTTCAGCCATCGATGCCTTCTCTATAAACGTTACTGCTCTTTCTTTTGATAAAAAATCAAATCCCTTGACCTGCATTGCATTTATACTTCCCCGGACGTTATGCTCACTGGAAAGCTTAACAAACCCTTTATTTATTTTGTCAGTTGTTGTGATTGGACAAACTTGAATAAAACCTGTGGAAAAATTATAGTCATTTGAACTGATGACTAAAGCAGGTCTTTTTTTCCTAATTTCTCTTCCTGCACTAGGATTAAAGTTAATCCATACGATATCACCCTGTTTGGGGGTATACCCATTAATGTCGTACACCATATCAGACTTCTTCTCTTCCTACCAAATGAGTGTCCTCATCAAAATCATCTCTGAACCTTAAATCTTGGTCATTCTCAATTGCTTCTTTGAAAATATTTTTCAATTTTGGCACATAAGTTATGCTTCCAAATTCTCCTTTAATAGCTATAAATTCTTGATCTGATGGAATATTAAATTTAGTGGGTACGGTTAAAACAATCGCATTTCCCTGTTTTCTTGTTTTCAATATCGTTCATTCCTTTCGTATGATAGTAACTATATAATATCATTTCGATACAGTAATTACTATGTATTTACTTATTGTTAGTATTATATTTTTCTAATAGCTTTAATACTAAACTCGGTTATTCTCATAATCACTTTTATTATATTCATAGGTTTTCATTTACTCTATTCAAGCGTTTAATGCTTTTATTCTTGATGAAATTTTGAGTATCTTATGCTAGTTTTAATTTGTCAGCATTATACATGACCAAGAAAAAAAGCAATCAGATTAATTAACACAAAGTTCATCAGTATATTTATTAGTGCAAGACGAGTAACGATCCTCATAGAATCCACCGTACAAACTATACCGAGGGCTAAGATGCTCCAAAAAACAGTATCAAAAGCAGGCAACGGCATACCTATTCGAGCAAACGTGTTCGTAAAGTATAAGGCTAGTATCAGCGCTTGAAGAGATAGCACCCCATAATTAAATTGTCGATTGCCTATTCTCCTTCTTACAAATAGTCCAGAAACAAGTATCACTATAACAATTACTAGTTGAAACATTATCATAAGATTCATATTCGCAGGTCCTCTCAGAGTTCGTTTGTGAATAGTGTAACAAAAATTGAGCTGAAAAACTTATATCTTTTTTTATTTTAAGCCTAAAAACCTCTCTTTCTAGTTGAAAGAGAGGTTTCCTTAATCTACTGATTCTAAATCCTTGTTTACTTGTACAATGGCAAACGCGTAGTTAATTCACGTACTGCTTTTTCTACTTCAGCCAGTTTGTCTTCATCGTCTTTAGCTGATAGTGCCTCTACAATCAATTGAGCTACTTTTTTACAGTCGTCTTCTTTGAATCCGCGAGTTGTAATAGCTGGTGTTCCGATTCGGATGCCGCTTGTTTTGAATGGACCTAACGTATCAAATGGAATCGAGTTTTTATTAACCGTGATACCCACTCTATCCAGTAAGTTTTCTGCCTGTTTGCCGTTCATCCCAAAGTCAGTGACTTCCATCAACAGTAAGTGATTATCTGTACCACCGCTGATCAGTCGTCCTTTCGACCCTTCAAATACTTCAGCCATTGCTCGAGCATTTGCTTTGATTTGCTTAGCATAGTCTTTAAATTCAGGCTGCAAGGCTTCTTTGAATGCAACAGCTTTTGCCGCTATGATGTGTTCAAGTGGGCCACCCTGAATCCCTGGGAAGATCGCACTGTTCAGTTTTTTTCCGTATTCTTCTTTTGCCAGGATCAGACCGCCCCTTGGTCCTCTCAATGTTTTATGAGTCGTACTGGTCACAACATCCGCATAAGGAACAGGATCTGGATGTTCCCCTGTCGCAATCAGTCCGGCAATATGTGCCATGTCGACCAGTAAAATAGCGCCAACTTCATCAGCGATTTCACGAAATTTCGCAAAATCGATGGCTCTAGGATAGGCACTGTAGCCTGCAATAATCATTTTAGGTTTATGTTCTAAAGCCAGTTCTCTCACTTGCTCATAATCAATCGTTTCTGTTTCTTTATCGACCTCATAAGGGACGACATTGTACAGCTTACCACTGAAATTCACCGGAGACCCGTGCGTTAAATGTCCTCCATGGTTCAGGTCCATCCCCATATATGTATCACCAGGGTTTAAGAACGTCTGAAATACAGCCATGTTAGCCTGAGACCCGGAGTGTGGCTGAACATTTGCATACTCCGCATTAAACAGTTTTTTTGCGCGGTCAATTGCCAGGTTTTCCACGACATCAACGAACTCACAGCCCCCATAGTATCGTTTACCCGGATAGCCTTCTGCATATTTATTCGTCAATACACTTCCCTGAGCATCCATAACTGCTTGAGATACAAAGTTTTCCGATGCAATCAACTCGATGTTCTCTTCCTGTCTTTTCTTCTCTAACGCAATTGCCTCAAATACTTCCTGATCATAACTGGTTTCTAACACTGTTCATCCACTCCCTTTTTGAACTATTTAATTGAAGTATAGCATAGCTCAGAAAAAAGTCAGTTACTTATATGAGATTTTTTAAGAATTTTTCTATTGGACCGTTTAACTATTTATTGAGGTTTGACAATTGGGTTTTAATGAGCTATTCTACCTATATCAAATCAGGACAGGAGTGTTATTTGAGCCAATGCTTAACTAATCTCATTTTATAAGTCGAAAAGAAGCAGAATAAGATCGGAGGACGGTCTTATTTGTGATGTCTTTTTTCAGACTAAGATGGGATTGATTGACGGACTGGCTAAATACTAGAGACTCTTGTTTTATTGCGTCTTTAAATCATTCTGCCTAATCCACCTCCCACTTTGTCTGAAAACAAAATGGGAGGTTTTTTATATGCAAAAGTGAGTGTGCCAATCCATAGATAAAAAATGGAAAAGGAATGATGGATATGTCATTAGTCTCATTGAATAAGATTAAAAAGAGTTACGCAGACCGCTTATTATTTGATATAGAGCAACTGCACATTGAAGAAACAGATAGAATCGGACTAGTCGGGGCAAACGGAAGCGGAAAATCCACCTTGTTTAACCTTATCAAAGGCCTGGAAGAGCCGGACGAAGGTATGATCGAAAGACACGCGACCGTAGAATTGCTGCCTCAATTGAAGGATTCTCATGCCACGAAAAGCGGAGGTGAAACGACTGCGGAGTCTATCATTCAGGCTTTGATTACAAGCCCTAAACTCCTGCTGGCGGATGAACCGACCACTCATCTCGATATCCAGCACATCGACTGGGTGGAAAAGTCATTTCTGCGATTTAACGGAGCCTTTATCGTCGTTTCACATGACCGGGAATTTTTGAACCGTGTCTGCACAACTATATGGGAACTGGATAACCAGACGATCAAAGTGTATTCAGGTAATTATACTGCCTATAAACGGGAAAAAGAGAATGCCTTTCAGCATCAGCAGACAGAATATGAAAAATACACCAGTAAACGCAGTCAGTTGATTGAGGCGAAAGAGAAGAAAGCGCGCCAGGCAACGAATGCGACGAAGCGAAAGGCAAAAGTTGGAGACTCAGAATATAACTTGAAGGGATCGGCTCCCTACTTTCAGAAAAAGTCCAAGAAACTCCATCAAGTTCAGAAGTCTCTGGACACACGAATAGAGAAACTGGAAAAAGTTGACAAGCCGAGAGAATCGGAAGCTATCAAGATTGAATTGCCGGATATGGAGAAGTTGAAAAGTCGCTTTGTCGTACGTGCCACCAATAGTTTGGGAGAAGTGCCAGGTAAATTGTTATGGAATCCAGCGACCCTATCCATCAAAGGGGGCGAAAAAGTCGCTCTGATCGGACCTAATGGGAGCGGGAAAACGACACTGATAAATAAATTACTGAAAGGCGATGACGCTATTCAGGTCTCTCCATCTCTGAAGATAGGCTACTTTTCTCAGGACTTAAGTACGCTCGAGGTTTCAGAATCGATTCTTAAAAATGTGAAAAAAGACGCTGTGCAGTCTGAAACACTAATCCGAGTCATTTTGGCCCAGCTTCATTTTAGAGGAGATGATGTCTACAAACCTGTTTCAGTCCTTAGCGGAGGCGAACGCGTAAAAGTGTCACTTGCTAAGTTGATTGCGGGAAATTACAACACGCTGATCTTGGATGAACCGACCAATTTTCTGGATATTCAAGCTGCAGAGGCACTGGAAGGTCTACTTGGATCATATGAAGGAAGCATACTCTTCGTCTCACACGACCGGTCATTTGTGAATCAGATCGCATCAAAAGTATGGGTGATCGAAGAGAGAAAAATACATGAGTTTGAAGGGAATCTTGCTGGGTGGGAAGCATCCAAAATGTACACCGCACCCGTCGATACCACTGAAGAAGACCTCATGCGCATCGATAATAAAATCGCTGAAGTACTTGGATCCTTATCAATGGAATTTTCCAAAGCGAAAGACGAGGAGTTTAATAACTTGCTCCAAAGGAAAAGAGAGATTCAAGATAAACTATCATAGGAAAATTATATTAAAGAGGGACTGAGAAATTAATCTCAGCCCCTCTTCTTTATATAAAACCTATCTTTACTTCAGTTTCTTAGTGAATTCTTCTTTTACTTTACTCAATTTATCCGGATTTCCAATCAAGTCCAGTGCTGTATACGTCAAGCCGGCAATTGTTTTGTCCATTGCTTCATAAGCTTCTTCAGTTAACGTGCACTCTCTGAATTCTGTGGTATGACCCGACACTGATTTGCCGTTAGTAATTTCAAAATACGGGTTGATTGCAGGAACGACTTGGCTAACATTCCCCATATCCATTGACCCCATCGAGTCGCGTTCTTCAGTGATCATCTCGATGCCTAACTCTTTCATATTTTCATTATATAGAGTGGATAGGGTCTCATTGGTAATCAAATTTTTATAAGCTGCTTCATAGTGGCCCCACTCCATGGTGCAGTCAGCTGCCAATGCGCCTGCTTCAGCGCAGCGGATCACCTTTTCACGCAGTTCATTCAGGTAAGGCATATCCATTGCTCTCACATAAAACTCTGCACGTGTGTAGTCAGGAATCACGTTCGCTGCTTTCCCACCATCTTTGATGACGCCATGTACACGAGCACTCGGATGAATCTGCTGTCTGAGTGAGCTGACATTGTTGAAGAAGTTGATACACGCATCCAATGCATTTTTGCCTTCAAAAGGGCTCGCTGCAGCATGGGACGTTTGACCGTGGAAGCGAAAATCGATGGCTTCCATCGCCATTGACGTTCCGCTGGCATAATACCCATCTGACGGGTGAGTACAGAATGCAACATCGACGTCATCAAATGTCCCCGCATCTGCCATTGTTACTTTATCGCCGTTCGTTTCTTCCGCAGGTGTTCCCAGTACAATAACTGTTCCGCCAGCTTCGTCAACAAGCTTCGACAATGCGATCCCAGCACCGGTATCCGTCGCTCCAAGCAAGTTATGCCCGCATCCGTGTCCGATTCCTGGAAGGGCATCATACTCAGAGAGATAAGCAATCGTCGGCCCCTCTGTCTTGCTTTTGTACACTGCTTTAAACGCCGTACCTATGCCCAGGTAAGGATACTCGACTTCAAACCCATGTTTTTTTAATAATTCCACGTGCGCTTTTGAAGATAGAAATTCCTCATGACCCAGCTCAGGATTCGCATAGATGTATTCACTTAATTCCTTGAGTTCAGGTCTTAATTCATTAACGATTGACTCTACTTTTTCTTTAAAAGTGGCTGACATTCTTTTCATCCTATTCTATTTAAAAATATGAGTGAGTATCCAGTCTGATTCTCACAGTGGAGTGATTTTAATAGGCCCTATTCTTGCAACTGACTACCTTTTTCTTTCGAGTTCTAATAATATGATCCCTATTCTAGATACTCATTTGAAAATGCACTCCACTTTCAATAATGAAGCTGTTATTTTGCAAACTCACCTACGTTACTGTTTGAGTTACTTAAATACGGTCTTTATTGTATTTACTCTACGAAAAATTCCCTCGAGTTCTTACAATAATTCCTATATTTTGAAAGCTCAAGTGATTTAACGCTTCAGTTACAACAATCGTGTTCCTATTCTTTCCACTCACTACATTAATTTCTTCAGTTTTAATAATAGTGATCTCATTCATCCAACTCAACAATCTAAATATCTCAGTAGCTATAATCGTCTTACTAATTCGCCCCTAAACCGACTGCACGCTGACTTTACTGCCTTCCGCTGTCTTTTCGACGACGATATGCGAAGGTATGCGTGTCTTCAGTTCGTCGACGTGAGAAATGATACCGACTAATCGTCCGCGTTTGTGCAGGTCTAAGAGAGTTTGAATCGCTTTGTCTAAGGAATCTGAATCCAGCGTCCCAAATCCTTCATCAATGAATAGTGTATCAACGCTTACGCCGCCACTTTGACTTTGAATCACGTCACTGAGTCCCAGCGCTAATGCAAGTGATGCCTTAAAGGATTCGCCTCCCGATAACGTATTCACTCCACGGATTTTGCCTGTTTCATAGTCAAACACGTCCATATCCAGGCCTTTAGGTTTATTCCCCTTAGCAGCATCCATTTTACGCTGCAGTTCATAGCGGTTATTGGTCATATCGCCAAACCGTTCGTTAGCTGCCTGCAGTATTTCATCGAAGTAAATCCCTAATACATAACGCTCAAACGAGATACGGTCCGTTTCGTTACTCGTTCCGCCTGCCATTAAAGCCAGTTCGTTATACACTTGAAAGTCTTTTTCAATTTCATCGCTCTTTCCTTGATGAATTCTGACCGATTCCAAAGCCTGCTGGTTCTGGTTCACTGACTTGACCAGATCATCACGGGCTTCTTCACGTTTTGGAAGGGAGTCATCGATTTCAATGCATTTTTCCTTATAGTCTTCTACTGGTAAGATGCTTTCTTCCTCTTCTAAGAAGGCTTCGATTTCTTCCAGCTGAACATTTAAGCTGTGACGGGCTTTTTCATAGTCACTGATCGCTGACTGCATCTTATCTGCTGTCTCTTTTTCAAGCACGACTGTTTCAAAATCATCGTTTAGCTTACTGCCTTTAATTAAGTGTGTGAAATATGTTTCTGCTTCCACGTGTTTTTTATTTAAAGAATCCAGCTGATCTTCCGTGAGTTCAATCCCCCGTTTATTTGCAGAAAGATTGCCGCTTAGATCCTGGACCCGTTTCTGACTATCCCTGGCTTTTTTCTCCGTTTCAGTAATCACTTTTTCTTTCGCTTCGATCGCGTCTCGAATTTGTTTTTCTGATTCAAAAGAAAGAGAGGATTCAAGGTCTTTCAACTCTGCTTCCAGTTCACCGATGCGTTTCACTTTGTGTTCTTCATCTGCTTTCAGCTGCACGACGTGATCTGAGAGTTCACGCTCTTCTTTTTGAAGGGCATCTAACTTTCTGGACAGGTTCCCCTCCTGTTCCACTTGTTTTTGCTTTAGTTTCAAGTCTTTTTCAAGAGCATCCAGCGATTCGCTCAGTTCTTTAACTGTCTGTGTCGTCTCCTTAAGAACCACATCTGCATCGGAATGGACGATTTTGAGTTCTTTACAGCGCTTGCCTACCGCTTCCGATAACTGCTGCAGCTGGGCAGCAATTTTGTTGTACTCTGTTTCAACCTCTGATTTGTCATTCTCCAGACGGTCGACCACTTCTTTTGATACAGACACGTCAGACGAGTGCGCCAGATTAGGGTGCTCGGTTCCTCCACAGACGGGGCACGGGTCGTTTTCATTCAAGTCACCTGCAAGGACGACTGCAATATTGCTGAAGTAGGCTTCTTTCGCCTCCTGCCATTTTTGGGTGGCTTGTTTCAGCTTTTTAGCTGCTTCTGAAAAACTTGCCTTAACGTTAGCGCCTTCTTTTCTCAAGTCACATAATTCGTTCAGTTTCTCCAGTTTCTGGCTTTTCTGAGTCTTCTGGTCCTTCAACTCATTGATCTGGTCATACTTTTTGGAAAAACTGTCCTTGATTGTTTGAAGTTTTTTTAATTCCTCTTGTTGAGTCTTGACTGTTTCTTTTAATTTATCACTTTGACCATTCAACTCGTGTCGTTTCGCCTGATTCTCTTTGATTTGTTTTTCAAAGAGAGCAAGTGATGCCTGTTTCTTCTCGACTTCTTTCAGGTGTTCCAGTTCGTTTTTGAGCTTCTGGATTGCCTCACGAACAGTGTTTAATTCCGCTACTTCTTTTTGAATTGACTCACGCTGCTCGTCAGCTTTTGATAAGTCTAGAGTCAGGGTTTTCTGTTCTTCTTTTAAGCGAGTCAGTTTTTCATCCGTCTGTTTGATTTCTTTAGCTAGCTCTACGACCCCTTTTTGGGCTTCAACCAGTTTCACAGCTTCTTCATTTTCAGAAAGCTTTTCTCTGTAACTGCTGATCGTCTGCTCCGTGTCGTCCAGCTGCCCTTTTTCTTTACCCAGATACGCTTTCTTCTCCAGACGTTCGATCAGTCGTTCAAAGGTTGTTTTTTGATTCTGAAGGTGTTTGATAGACGCCTTGACCTCTGCAAGTTCCTTCGAATCAGCTTCGACCAGCTTCTCTATCTCGTCTAATGCTACAGTGACATCAAACTGCTCGATTGCTTTTTCAAGCACTGCGTTGTCTTTCGTTTGAACGTTTTGAAATGCCAGGTTAACAGCCTGCTCATAACTGTCCCGCTCTTTTTTCAGTTCCTTCGCCTTTTCTTTCAACTTTTCCTGGAACGCTTCAAACTGATTGGTCTGGAAAATATTTCGAAAAATCTTTTCTTTGTCCGCACTGTTTGAATCCAGCATGCGTTTGAAGTCCCCCTGCGGCAGCATCACGATCTGTCTGAACTGATCATGCGTGAGGCCCATCAGTGATTCGATTTCTTTATTGGCTTCATTTATCTTCGTTGTCACCTGACTGCCGTTGTGAAATTCGACACTCGCCAGGATTTGCTTGGTTTTAGAACGGGTTCCTGGTCCTGTCTGGTTTGGCTCACGGCGAACTGAGTAGCGTTTCTGTCCCAGCTCAAATTCGAAATAGACGTAACACAAATCCGTATCACTCGCATGGTCGGATTTGTATGTATCCTTTTCGCGGCCATCTTTGGAGGGTTTATCAAACAATGCATAAGCGATGGCATCAAAAATAGTTGTTTTACCTGCACCAGTCGGTCCGCTGACCAGAAAGAGTGAGGACTGATTAAATTCTGTAAAATCGATTTCGACTTCGCCTTTATATGGACCGAACGCACTCATCTTCAGTTTTAATGGACGCATCTACTCTTCCCCTCTCTGGGTGGTTTCCCAAATCGCATTGACTGCTTTTTTACGCTCGTCATCCAGCGGCTGATCCTTATAATTGGTGTAAAAATCACTGAACAGTTCCAGTACATTTTTCTTGTCTGCGAGCTGGTGTGTCCGGGTTGTTTCTTTAGACTGTCTTTCTTTTTTTGCCGTGTATTCAAGCCCCATCGCATACGGGTAACGGCGGCGTAACTGGTGCATCGCATCCATCACGTAATGCTCATCATCCAGTTCGAAGAAAATATAATCGTCCGATTCGCCCTGCATCATCTCGCTGAACAGGCCTTTCATTACCCGCATGTCGCGTTTGGGTTCAGTGACGATCGTCTGGACATCGATCGTTTCTTTTTCAAGTTCCACAAGTAAATGCTGCTTCTTGTGTTTTACCTCTGATTTTGAATACTTCAAAGGTGAGCCGCTGTAACGGACTCGGTCAGTTTTTACTTTCTGCGCTTTATGAAGATGACCCAATGCCACATAGTCAAAGGCATCAAACAAATCGACATCGACATATTCAGCGGTCCCGATACTCAACGGACGCTCAGAATCAGAATCTTCTACCGATTCTTTTCCGCCATTCACGACATACCCATGCGCAATCAGAATATTCAGTTCATCAGGGTTCATATCTTCTTTGATCGACTCTACTTGCTTACGCGTCGCATCCTGCAGATCCCGAATGTCCTCGTCATCCAGCAGTTTTCGGATAGTCACATGATCCGCAAAAGGCAGCAGGTAAAAGTTAGCGCCTTTAATGGTTACTTTTCTGATGTCTTTTTTGACTGTGCCTTCAATGTACAGTTCACTCGTTGATAGAAGTTGCGCCCCGTACTCCAGTCGCTCGTTACTGTCGTGGTTCCCTGCGATAGCTAAAACCGGAATGCCTGCTTCACGAATCAGTCGCGTGAAAATATCCGTCGCCAACACGACCGCTTCTTTAGGTGGGATTGCCCGGTCATACAAGTCTCCAGCCATGATCAAAACATCGACGTCCATTTTTTTCACATCATCAACTAACTGGTGCAGCACGTCAGCCTGGTCTTCAAGCATCGAAAACTCATTGACGATTTTTCCGATATGCCAATCTGCTGTATGTAAGATTCTCATGATTTTCCTCCGTTTTTTATTCATCACGTTCAGTGTATTTCTCTTATTTTATCAGAAAAGCGCAGGAGACTAAATAGACTGACCGCTCAGTTCCTGCGGGTTCATCTATTTGTTTTTAACAAGCTGATTGCGGCCTGCTTGAAATCTACTCCCTCTCGACTTTACCCAATTACTTGTTGAGAAAATATGCGTGTATACAAAAGCGCGTGATTTCTCAATAGTTAGAGAAATCACGCGCTCAAAAAGTTATGGCCAGGAAGGGAGTTGAACCCTCACGAGCGTTACGCTCACCAGATTCTGAGTCTGGCGTGTCTACCATTCCACCACCTAGCCGGAACATTCATAATTATAGCACATGTTTCAAGTTTCTGTTTAATTATTTTAAATTTTCATCACAAATCTTGATGATGATGGATTCAAGGTCAGTAATGATACAATAACAGTGAGATTATCAACTTATTATGAACGGAGTGAGAGTATGGGTAAATACGAAACACCCGATTATGAAGTAGTGACAAAAGAAAAGGATTTTGAACTGAGAAAATACGCCCATTTTTTCATAGTCGAATATGAAAACACAGCTGATCCTGAAGTAAATAATGCCTTTCGCACATTGTTCAAATACATTTCTGATGATAATAAAGAAAATGAAAAAATCTCGATGACTGTCCCCGTTATCCAGGAAGCGACTGGTCAAAACAGGAAAATGGCTTTTGTGGTCCCCGAGAAATATGAAGACCATATTCCAGAACCAAATAATCCAAATCTGAAGCCGAAGAAATTCGCCGAAGGTTTTTTTGCCTCTGTCACTTATTCCGGTTTGTCTAACGACTCAAAAGAAGAAAAAATGAAGAAAAAGTTGAATGAATGGGTTCAGAAAAAAGGCTATGAAAAAGAATCCCATTTCATGGTCGCTATCTATAATGGCCCGTTCACGCTCCCCATGTTGAGACGAAATGAAATTTGGGTTAGAGTGAGTATAGACTAAACACACATCACTAATCATAGGAGAGTGACTTATGACAGATTGTTACTACTGTAGTATGGATACAGATTCATATGTGATCGAAAATGAGTATGCGGCTGGGTATTACGATGCATCCCCTTCTTCACCGGGACATTTCCTCGTATTCACGAAACGGCATACGCCTGATTTCTTTCACATGACTAAAGAAGAACAGCAGGGTGTCAACGATTTACTCATGGAGGCTAAAGAACTGGTCGACAAAGATCATCACCCAGCCGCCTACAATTTGGGAGCAAACTGCGGAACAGCTGCAGGTCAATCGGTCAGGCACGCCCACTTCCATCTGATTCCAAGGTACGAAGGCGACGTTGAAAACCCTCGAGGCGGCGTAAGAAATATAATGAAGTGATGCCAACTGCATCACTTTTTCTTGATAACGAGCCTGAATGTCCATAAACAAGTTCAGGATGAGGGATCCATATAACACGAAAGGATGTTTATATTTGTTTACAAAAAAACAACTATTCATAAGTGTGGTTCTAGCCATCATAGTAGTTACTGTCATCGCTGTTTTAGAGTTGCCATCACGGGCGAGCACTTTTTTAATCTTACCTTTTTCAGCCCTGGGTATATATTTTATTTATCAAAATAATAAAGACAACGAAAAAGATTCCTGAATGGACCATCTCGTTGCCTTTAAACGTTCATATCCGTATTTAAATCGATTCACTAGTCGTTTGTCATCTTCTGAATGCCTTCTTCAAGGATCTCGATCTGGCGGATGGTTTCTTCGTCTTTGACGAGTTTCTCAGCGCCGTTTAACAGAGTATCTGCAAGCGCCTCATAAAAGCGAGCGTAACTTCCGTTTTCAGATATGACTTTTTCTTCGTGGTACTGCTCCTTGTCCATATAGTACAAAGTCCCGTAGTGTTCCGGCAAGTCTACTCCGAAGTCGGTATTAGTCGGCATGTAGAACAATTTAAGGTGTTCTTCCTGACGGTCTTTGCTTTCTTTGACAAAAGTTCCTTTCGTTCCGTACACAATGAAGCTTGGACGTTCTTTCAATCTGAAGTAACTTGATTTAACTGACACTTTCAGGTTGTTCTTGTAGAAAAAGTCCAAGTCAAAGTAGTCATTCATTCGGTTCTCGCCCATCAATTGGCGCACGTCATACTGAATGGTTTCAGGGTTTCCGAAATACGACAGGACCTGATCCGCTGTATGGCACGCATGGGTGTATAAAAAGCTTTCCATTGGATCAAAGTGGTCTGTATGTTGCGGAACTTCCGGACGGAAATAGTCAAAGTGCATCTCGACTTCTAAGATATCACCTAATCTTCCACTTTCAATTACTTTCTGAACAGTCAGAAAATCAGAATCAAAACGGCGGTTCTGATAACATTGGATGAATAAGCCTTTTTCCTTGGCTAAGGCAAACAGTTCTTTTGCCTGTTCAGACGTTTCAGCAAACGGTTTTTCGACTAGTGCATTCTTTCCGTTTAAAAGTGCCTCTTTAGCTAATGGGTAATGTGTATGCGGTGGTGTTGAAAGGACGACCAGATCGATTTCCGGATCGGTCCAGATGTCTTCAATGTCTTTAACGTACTCAACACCTTGAACTTTTGCCCAGGCTGGATTATCTTCTCTGGATAAAATTTTCTTGATTTTAATCGTTTCTACCTGACTAGAAAATGGGATGTGATAGCGGTTCGCGCTCTTTCCGTTTCCTATATAAGCGATGGTTAACATGATTGTCCTCCTAAATAATTACTCACTATTCAGTACCCTTCTATTTAATCATGCACAGACTGATAAGTAAATCTGATAGCGTTATTGGGCAGTTTTTTCATAATTCAAGAGAATACCAGACCCTTACATGACATAAACTACCAAAAGCTGTTTGACATGCTTTTAGAGTTGAGGCAAACTTACTGTAAAGGGAGGTTAGTATATGTCAGTACTGGCTGATTTACAAAGCCGTTCACACTTCAATGCGTCCGAAGAAACGGTTGCTCAATACATACTTTCACATCGTGAAGAGGTTCTCGACTTGTCCATTCAGACGTTGTCAGAACGCACCTATACATCGCCTTCAACCATCGTGCGTCTCTGCCGGAAAATTGGACTGAAGGGTTTCAAGGATTTTAAGATCAAATGGTCCGCTGAACTGCAGAAAGAATATAATGCCATCACGAATGTGGATCCTGACTTTCCTTTTACAGAAGATGATTCGTACGGAGAAATTCAGAAGAAGATTCTGGAGCTGTTCACTGATTCTCTGAACGAAACTAATCAGATCCTGTCCAATGACCGAATGGAAAAAGCAGTAGAGTATCTACTGCAAGCGAACAAAATCGGTCTGTTTGCTTATGGGGATACCTATCTGCCGGCTTTAAATTTCCAGAATAAGCTGATGAAAATCGATATGTCCGTTCAGTTAGCCACCCTTCCTGGTGAAAACCGTCATTTAGCAACGAACTTCAAAAAAGGCGACTGCGCTATCGTTATTTCTTATAGCGGAGAGAGTAAAAATAACTTTTACATTACTGAGCTGTTGAATCGAAACGAAGCGACTGTGATCGTGATTACGGGAAATCCAGCGTCTCACATTGCATCGCTCGGTGATTTAATTCTACCGGTCGCAAAGAATGAAAGCCAATCAGTCAAACTGTCGACCTTCTCGTCTCAAGTCGCAATCGATTACGTCTTGAATACCTTATACGGGTGCTTATTCGTTTCAAATTATGAGAAAAACCAGTCCAAACGGATCGCCTCAGAAACATTATTTTTAGAAGAACGCTTTTAAGATTCTATAAAACCTATTCAAAGGAGGACAACACCTATGCGTCTCATGTTCGGTATTTTCCCTCTACTGCTGGCCCTTGCGGCTCCAGTAGGCGCTATATATTTTGCGGTCATGGTATTTAAGATCTCACAGTCACTGGAGAGAATCGCAAATAGTCTGGAGAAAGAGTCATTGACTAAAAAGAACGCCCATACTTAGTCGAAAGCACACTAAAAAAGCTATCCATTCCTTGAATCAATCTTACATTCAGCTCATGAAATGGCTGCGTTAGATTGTCTATCAAAGGTGGATAGCTTTTAATCATCTTAAAATAATACCCCAACAAATTCCAGAACAAATGGTGCCAGTATGACCACAACAATCCCTGTCAGGACGATCGACAGTCCTGCCATAGCAGCCTGGACATCCCCCAGTTCAATCGCTTTTGCAGTCCCCATCGCGTGAGAGCCGGATCCCAATGCCACTCCTTGAGCTACCGGATCATCTATTCTCAAGAGGGCAAAAATGGGCGGCCCCACAACTGTCCCGATTACACCGGTCAACACAACAATGGCCACTGTTAAGGATACGATACCTCCAAGCGATTCAGATACCCCTAAAGCGATAGCAGTCGTAATGGCTTTAGGAAATAAAGTCAGCACAAGTTCTTCGTTGAACCTGAATAAGAGACTAACGACTACTAAAACACCTGTATGGAATAGTACACCTAATACGATACCGGACAATATAGCTGTGTAATATTTTTTCAGATAAATAAAATTTTTCTCTAATTTGATTGCCAGAGCGACTGTCGCAGGCGTGATCCAGAAGTTAACAAATCGACCACCTTCGTTATAATCACTGTAAGACACATTTGTGACAAGCAATACCAATATAATAATCGTAATAGAAAAAATCAACGGATTAAATAAGGGGATCGGCCATCTTCTATGCAGCATCGTTCCCAGAATAAAGAAGAAAAATGTGGCGAACAACCCGAAAAACGGATTAGTTGAAATGAGTTCCAGCATGTTATATCGACTCCTTAGCCATAGACGCAGTAGTCTCTAATTTTCTATCTGTGCGGCGTTTAAACCACTGGACAACGTAGGCTACAAACCCAATCATTAAAGTGGTTGTAATGAGAACTGTCAGCAGTAATTGCCACCAGATATCTCCCAGTATATTGAAATTCGTCATCAGACCGACACCAGCCGGCACAAAAAATATCGCCATGTTATCAGTGAGCCAGTTTCCCACTTCTTCAACTTGAACCAGCTTGATCCATTTAAAATGCAAAGCGATAAATAATAAGACCATACCGATAACACTTCCGGGAATCGCAACCGGACTGATCAGTGATAAGAATTCTCCGATAAATGAAAATAAAAAAATCCAAAATAATTGCTTCAACTGCCTCACAAGACACTCCTCCTCTTACCTATTCCGCTTCATTTTAAACGAAATCTAAAAGCTTTGAAAGGTCAATTGTGCACTTTATAACTTGAATACGTTTTACAGGTGTCACATGTCGCGTGATTTTATCATTTTTCTCGACGTCCGTTTGTTTAGTCGTTATACACTAACACCTTAGGGTTCCGTTAACCAATTATCCCGCTTGTCTTTAGTCCTATAGTTAGTCCAAGGACAGCTCCCTTCTGCAGACTCAATCACTAGCACCATGTGTCCTAATAAAAAAAGAACCTCCCTTTGAATACGGAAGATTCCTTTATGCTATTCGGTTTAGTCGATCATTGAGAAGCGGGCTTCCAGTATATCCTTAGTTACCGGTCCGACCACGCGTTCATAGACAGTCCCGTCTGTTCCAATAAAGTATGAGGTTGGCAGCGACTCGACCAGAAATAAATCGACAATGTCATCTACACCATATACATTGGGGAACGTCAGACCCAACTCATCAATAAAGGTGCCTGCATTCTCAGGATGACTTTCAGACGACATGACGTTCACTCCCAATACCACTACATCCTCGTTTTCTTCATGAAATTCCTGCAGGTGAGGCATCTCAACACGGCAAGGCGGACACCAGCTAGCCCAGAAATTCAGGAACACTTTCTGCCCTCTGAAGTCCGACAACCGAACGGTGTTGCCTTCCCTATCTTCCAGCTCAAAATCATAAGCGGTGTTGCCTGCTCTCAAGCCGTACTCCACCCCTGACTCAACTTCCGTATTGAGTGACCCACTGTCTAGATTTTCAAGAAGCGCCTCTGCCTCTTCATCTGTTAAATCGACTGTTTCTTCTTCCATACTGTCCTGAACCTGTATGCCCGCCTGTTCTCTCACCTGTTGTTCCTGATTCAGTCCCGTTACAAAATCGTAGACGACAAAGGCTAAAACTAAAGCCAGTAACGCCCACATTCCTTTTTTCAGCATCTATTATTCTCCTCACTTAATCCGCATCTTATGGTTAACCCAGTAATTCAAAAGGGGTGCCTTGAAGCCACTGTGCCAGTATTTCAGACAAGGATTCCAGTGCCCCTGTAAACAGCAGGATACCCATCATAATCATCAAGACTCCACCGATTTTCATCAGTTTTCGGCTGTGTTTCATAATACTGTCCATTTTTCCAATGAAAAAGGATACGAGTAAAAACGGCAGCGCGAAACCAATGATATAGAGGGTCAAGTAAATTGCGGGTGGCGACCCTGTTGAGATCCCAATCAGCAGAATCGAAGAAAAAATGGGACCGATACAAGGTGTCCATCCGGCCGCAAACCCTAATCCAATAAAGTAGCTGGATAGAAAGCTCGTCGTGCGTTTTCCATTCATCTTGCGTGTATCTTTAAGAAGTGCGGGAATGTGCAGCCACTCTGCCGTTGCGAGTCCCATGACAATGATCAGGAGTCCAGCTATTCTTTGAAGAAACACGCTGGTCGAACCGGTCATTAATGTTGTAAAAAATTCGCCGAGATACGTAATGCTTAATCCGAGACTCACATAGACAGTCGACACACCGATCAGGAAGACTAGCGAATGGAGCATCACACTTTTCTTGAACGCTCTGGAATTATTTTCTTTGACTTCCTTTACACTCTTCCCGGTAATATATGATAGATATAACGGGAGAAGCGGTAACGTACAGGGAGATAAAAAGGACAAAGCCCCGGCCGAAAGAGCCATCAGTGCTGTTAGTTCTGTTGTGATAAGCTTTTCCTCCTTTGAAACATCAGTACCGCGCTCAAGACGAGAAAGAGCGTAAGCAATGGAATCGCGTTAAATGCAAAATTAAAATAGATAGTCGAGTGTCCACCCATAAGCAGTGCATGCACGATTCCAGTCCCCAGCAAAACAAAAACCGGGTTTACTTTTTCTACAATTGATGTAAATGATAAAAGCAGTAAGAGAATCAGATAGAGTCCAATAAAGCGTAAGGCATAGGTCGATGAGTACAAAAAGTATAAGTACAAATGATTACTCAGGCCGATAAGTGTCAAAAGGACTGAGACACTTTTCGCTTTGGATGGATTTTCCCATAAGGGTCTGCCGTATTTTATTCCACCATAGACAACGATACTTAACGTTGCCAGCCAGACGATAGGTGATGAAAACAATAATACCCTATACGGTACTTCAATTATTTCTGATAGATTCAGTATGGCATTAAAACCGAACAGAAAAAGCACAAAATAGAAGACCACATCCATAAAAATAGACAGGATTGCCTTTTTTTCTCGCATTTCACCGTCAGAAAGGCCAAACCAGACGATGACTCCCACGATCAGTACCACTATAGAACTGAACATGGGGTTCGCAGTAATAGTATTCAAACAATCGACTCCTTAGTGAATAACATGTTTAGTAAAAATACCCCTGGGGGTTAACACTATACTAGCTTACACATTTAACACAGGCACGTCAACACCTGTATTCTATTTGTTTATTCACTAACAGCTTTAATAAAGTATATAAGTCGATCCTTCAACAACAAAAAAAAGCCCTCTGGAAACAGTCCAGAAGAGGGCTCATGATACCATCGGTCAAGCTGTCCTTAAATGGACTCCTTTGGCCGATTGTTTATTTTTTCGTGAGCGGTAGTTGAGCAAACGCATGCCATTAAATATGACCACAAGAATACTGGCTTCATGAACCAGCATGCCGATCGACATGGTCATCCAGTCGCTGAAAAACACACTGACTAATAGGATCAACACGACACCAACCGCAATCACTATATTTTGTATCATATTATTAGCTGTTGCTTTCGTGAGACCTAATGCATGCGGCAAATGACTGAAATCTGAGTTCATCAAGACGACATCAGAAGTTTCAATCGCCACATCCGTTCCGTTTCCCATTGCAATCCCGATGTCTGCTAGAGCCAATGAAGGACTGTCATTCACACCATCCCCTACGAAAGCAACAATCTGTCCCTTTTCTTGCAGCTCTTTGATATAAGCCGCTTTATCCTCCGGCAGCATATGTCCGTATGCGTCTGTCAGTCCTAATTCACCAGCGACAGCATCAACAGTTCCTTGATTATCTCCTGAAAGGACCACTAACTGCTTGATGCCCATTGCTTTCAGTTCCTGCAGATTTGCTTTAACACCCGGTCGGACCTGGTCACGAATCCCCATCACTAATGCCACTTTTCCATCCATTGCTGCTAATACAAGAGAGTTGCCATTCAGTTCAAATTCCTTTACATCATTTAACGCCTCATCATCTAGTGAAATCTCTTCCCTTTCCATTAGCGCCACATTTCCAACTGCAATACGGTGTCCATCTACAGTCGATACCACTCCGCCACCCTTCACTACTTCTGTCTCTTCAACAGGGTAGATATGCGCGTCCTTAATAGTCTCCACTACAGCTCTGGCAAGAGGATGGTCTGATTCATGCTCCACACTCGCTAGATAGTTCAACACTTGTTGTTTCTCACTTACATACACTCTGGTGTCTGCGACTGTTGGATTTCCAGCAGTCAGTGTGCCTGTTTTGTCAAAAACAATGGTATCCACTCGACTGAAATCATGAATAACTTCACTCCCTTTAAGCAGCACTCCATTACGTGCGCCGTTTCCGATACCGGCAACATTTGACACCGGTACGCCAATCACTAGGGCTCCGGGACAGCCCAGTACTAAAATAGTGATCGCCAGTTCAAGATTCTGACTGAACAGCCAGACAACGAAGGACAGCAGCAAAACAACAGGGGTATAGTATTTAGAGAAACGGTCAATAAACCGCTCGGCTTCTGATTTCGAGTCTTGAGCTTCTTCAACCAGTTCTATTATTCGTCCAAATGTTGTGTCTTCCCCGACTCGGTCAGCCCGTATCTGAAGTGTTCCATTTTCAAGAATAGTTCCGGCAAAAACAGTAGAATCCTTTTCTTTGGTCACGGAAACTGACTCACCCGTAATGCTTGCTTCGTTAATATAACCGCTCCCAACGACGACTGTGCCATCGACCGGTACTTTTCCACCTGTTTTGACCAATAAGGTGTCCCCTTCGTCAACTTCCTCCACATCTACTTCTTCAAAGTCTCCGCTGGCCATTTGAACCATTGCACTTTCTGGCGCCATTTCAGTCAATTCTTTTATGGCGGATCGGGTCTTATTCAATGTGCGCTGTTCCAGAAAATGGCCGAAGAGAAACAGGAACGTTACAATAGCTGATTCTTCAAAGTTCTGAATCAGAAGAGCACCTGTAACGGCTATCGTGACTAAAACATCGATACTGATGACTTTTACTTTCAAGGCCTGAAAAGCCTGGATGGCAATAGGTGTAATCCCTAAAACGGAAGCAATGACTAATGCCCCTTCAAATACCAGCATGTTCCCAAATACAAATCGACTGAAAAAACCGAGCACGATGAGTACCCCACTGATCAGCATGATGAGTTTTTTTCTACTTAAAATAATTGACTGCATGATGCATCCTCCTTTTTTACTTATGTTCTTATCTACAGTATAACCAGTCTGTATCGGCATAAAATTGACTGCTATCTAGTATGGATATAGTTAACTGCACAGCTGCTATGTAAAACCCGGAAAGATTTTAACTGCTCTCCGGGAAATCGTTATTAGTATTGAATACTCACTTCGGTCCGTTTCATCTGTTTCTTTCTTCATTCCTTATGCTGCTTTAACCGTTGACTTAATTACCGGGTACCCCAGAGCTTCGATCGTTTTCTCGATTGCTTCTATTGAGGTCTGTTTAGAGTCATACGTCATTTTCACTTTACTCGAGTTGAATAAGACGGATATACTCTCTTTATCTACACCCTCAACCCCTTGCAGCGCATTCTCTATCTTCTGCAGACAGCTCGGGCAAGACAGTGTTTCCAATTTGATGATCGCTTTTTCCATTTGATATCTCTCCTTTAGTTATAGTTGATATGGCCTATCTCTCTTACACCCTTAGTATACCGCTGACTTCTTTTCTTAAAATTGATCAGTATCAAGTTATAGACTAAATTCATTCCTCAGTTTTTTTAATTCTCTTAACCGGTCCACCTTATCTGCCTCCCCCTTTATGTTTCTTGCCATATAGTTTCTAACTTTCCCCTAAAAAAGCTGCCCATCGCATAACAAAAACCCCGATCATGTCGATCAGGGTCAAGGTCTCATATTCTATTAAACTTATAGAAACAACAGGTTATCTTCATCCAGAATTTTGATTCTGGATGAACTGATGCGTTTGATCAGCTTCATGTCTTCCAGTTCTTTTAACTTCCGACTGACCGTTTCCGGAGTCGTTCCGATGTAGGATGCCAGATCTTTTTTGGTCATCGGCAGTGTCACAATCATTGATTCATTGCCTTCTCCAAGTAAATCTACCAAGTAAGATGCCAGCCGCTGCTCAGTTGATTCTGTCGAGAATTGTGTAGCCTGATGTTCACTTTCATCTACACGAGTCGATAAGGCCTGAAGAATTTTCAACGAAATAGAAGGGTATTTAATGAGCAGTTTCTCAAGTGATTCACGAGTAATCTGACAAACCGACGTTTCCTCCATTGCTTCCGCATAATTCTCATGTACTGTCTCGTTGAAAAGAGCCAGTTCGCCGGTAAATGCCCCAGGTTTTAACACCCGGACGAGCTGCTCTTTCCCTGACTCAGATAATCGGTAGATACGAAGACTCCCCTTATTTACGATCGTCAATACATTGGAAGTGTCCCCCGCCCTGTAAATCAGTTCCCCTTTTTTAAACGAGTAAGACTGAACAGTTTGCATGATCTCTTCCATTTGGACCTCATCCAGATGATTAAAAATAGGAACCATCGATACACAGCCTTGATGAGAGGGACTGCACCCATTCTTTTTTAACTGGTTTTCATTACTCATTACTCCATCTCCTATTGTTGAACGGTATATCCTTCACAGTAAATTAATAACTCTTGACCACTTATGTTACACTTACTATACCATATTAAATTAACGACTAAATTGATACAAATCAAGAAATGTCTGTTTGATTCTGGAGGTGAATGTGTGGACGTGTCGCTGATTGTATTAGTCATAGGGGCAGTGTTTCTGGGTTCCTTAATGCGCTCTACCTTTGGATTTGGGGACTCTGTCATTAGTATGCCTATACTGGCTCTATTACCCATTCCTTTTTCTGAAGCAGTAGCTTTAGTTGGACTAGTTGGATTTACAGTTGCTTTGTTTTCCGTATTTACCAGCTGGAAACATATAGATAAACAGGTCCTTAAGTGGTTGTCCTTATCGACTGTGTCAGGTATTCCTTTTGGACTATTTCTAGTTCAGTCTGTCCAAAGACAGTGGGTCAATCTTATACTAGGCTCCCTGTTACTCATCTATTCTAGTTACTCGATCATAAGTACTCGAAACAAGGGCCACAGGAGCCATAACCCGTTTACCCATCCACTGTATTCTCTTCCGTTTGGCTTTGCGTCTGGAATGCTGGGAAGCGCGTATAATATGAATGGGATTCCTATTGTTTTATACGGGACAACTAGACACTGGCCGCCTAAAGAATTCAAAGACAACTTGCAGGCTCACTTCCTGTTATCCAGTCTGCTGATTATCTTCAGTCATTTTTTGAGTGGATTCTGGACGAGCTCGGTCGGTTTATATTATGTTTGGTCTATCCCTGCTGTTATTTTGGCAATATGTCTTGGAAATTATCTCTATTCAAAGATCCAAGTTGATCATTTCAGAAAGTATGTCATTTATTTCATCTTTCTTTTAGGTCTCTTTACGCTAATCGATTTTCTAGCGACCTGACACATACTAAAGCCTCCAGGAATAAGTCACTCCTGGAGGCTTTAGATTAGTTTAGTGGTCTGCTTGATGGTCAGTCTTCGTTAGGATCGTTTTCTGCATCTTTATGAGTCGGATGAACCGTGCCTTCTACATGATCGGGTCCGGCATAAATGGTGTAGAGTTTAAGTGGCTTGTCACCTGTATTTTCGATGTTATGCCACATATCGGCTGGCACAAATACAGCATCATCGTCAGCTACCTTTTCTTCCAGGTTCAAATCATCTTTGGTGGGGCCCATTTTACATACGCCTTGTCCTTCTTCAATACGAATAAACTGATCGATCCCTTCATGCACTTCCAGTCCGATATCATCGCCTGGTTCAATCGACATGACCGTTACCTGAAGTTTCTTCCCTGTCCAAATCGTTGTACGGTAGTTGTTATTATCCAACGTAGCCTTCTCGATATTGATAATATAAGGTGTTTTGCCATGATCTTTGTAATCTATGTCCACTTTTTCTTCCTCCTTTTGGAATTGTACTCATTCTAAAGTAAGAATAGCATGTTAAGAAAAAATCTCAACTAATTACCCTTCATTTTTCAAAAAAGCTTGCCCTCACAGCAATAACTAGGTGTCATCATCCTATTTTCAGATTGTAACAGTTACAATGAGGGATTGAGGATTAAATGAGCGGTTTTCTCTATACCCCTATTCTATCAGATATAGCCCATCGTTCCTTGATATAGATCAATCCTTCTATTTATACTCGTTACAAACTGGAAATTCTTTTAAATGTAGTCTATCGGTGTTTATCACAACATTTCATCGACTTTATGTCAATCTCTAAGTCTGTATTCTTAAGATGCTGATTCTATGGTATGATAAAAAAGATGAAATAAAAGGATGAGTTGGAAGGAGACACAATGTCTGTGATTGTTTTAGCAGGAATGATTGGAGCAGGTAAAAGTACGTACACTACTCTAATCTCAGAAGAATTAAAAAGTGTTGCATTTTACGAGCAGGTTAAGGACAATGCGATTTTGGAGAAGTTTTATGATAACCCGAAACGCTGGGCATTTTCACTGCAGATTTTCTTTTTGAACACGCGTTTTAGAAGTATCAAGCAGGCGTTAGTCCACCGCCACAATGTGCTGGACCGTTCAATTTATGAAGATGCTTTATTTACACGCATCAACTATGAGCAAGGCAACATGAGTGAAGCTGAAATGGCTTTGTACACTGATTTACTGGATAATATGATGGAAGAAATCGATGGCATGCCTAAAAAAGGACCGGATTTACTTATTTACTTAAGAGGGTCACTAAGCACTCACCTGGAACGCATTCAAAAACGTGGCCGTCCGTTCGAACAAATCGAAGGGAATGCAGAACTGCTGGATTATTATACAAAACTGCACAGCCGCTATGATGAATGGTTTGCTTCTTATGATAAGAGTCAGACACTTGTGATCGACATTGATGAAGTCAACCTGGAAAGACCTGAAGACAAAGAATTAGTGATGGAAAAAGTAAAACAAGCACTGGAAGAAACGAAAGAAGACTAACCCATCTGCAATAGAACTAACCGCTGACTATCTCTACACGTTCTCCCTTTGATTACTTGAAGGATACTTGTACATAAGAGACTGGCCGGCGGTTTTTTCTACATAAGAAAGGATGTTTTACTAATGGAAGAAACTGTATATTACTCACTTATCTCCTATGAGGACTGGTCATTTTATATAGCCGCAACACTTGAAGGTTTGTGCTTTGTAGGCTCTATGCCTGCTTCAAAAGAGGAGTGTCTGAACTGGATCCAGTCCCGTTTCCCTCTCGCGACTATTGAAGAAAATCAGGAGAGACTTGCGCCCTATGAGAAAGCTGTTACCGACTATTTATCTAAACGATCCTCTTTGATTGATGTCCCCGTTGTCCAAATCGGGACGTCTTTTCAGAAAAAAATATGGAACAGTCTAAGGACTATTCCATACGGTGAAACGATTACTTATAGTGAATTAGCTGTTAAAAATGATTTATCTCCTAAAGCAGCACGGTCAGTCGGCAGTGCTATAGGAAAAAATCCTTTATTGATCGTCTATCCCTGTCACCGCGTCGTCCCTAAATCGTCTCTTCCAAGAGGATTCAGAGGCGGGCTGGACATGAAGATGAACCTGCTGACGTTAGAAAGAGACTAGTAATTTTGCCTTAGTCAAACTCAAATCCATTATCATCCGGTTCATACCCGACCTTTTCTTTTGTATCCGATAGGTCCAGGAATTTAAATGTGTTGTCTGACACCCCATGTGCAATTTCAAAAGGATGCGTGAGTTGAGCTTCAATACAGCGCCTGATCAGTTGATTCATATCTTTCGCACTAATGTAGGTGCTTCGCTCACGCTGGTCAGGTTTCTCTCCTCTTTCATCCATCATCTCGATTGACCGGTGTCCACCTATTCGAATAGCAATGACTTCAAGGCCTTGCTGGTAGGCAAAGTAGTTTCCCATCGCCTCGCCGAACGCCTTACTGACCCCATACACATCCTTAGGTCTGATTGGACTCGTTGTTTTGACCTGCTCATCTTGAGGATAGCCTTTTACAGCGTGAATACTGCTGGCAAAAATCAGACGTCTGCATCCCTGATTTTTTGCTGCCTGCATCATGTTATAGGTCCCGTCAATATTGACCTTTTTGACTTCATCATAGGTCGCCAGTGGAGAAGGATTGCCGGCCAGATGAATGACCGTATCGACTCCTTCACAAAACTTAAGACACTCCTCAAAATGGGTAATATCGAAAGACTCTACTGTACAGCCTTTTTCAGCCCAGTTTTTGATTGCCGAACAATCCCTGTCTGTCAAAATCAATTCATACTCATCCGCTAAATCTTCTATCAGACGCGACCCGATTCGTCCGGCCGCCCCCGTTAAAAGCAGTTTTTTCATCATGAACGTCTCCTGTTTTAGACTATTTTACCAGATCGTTTCATTAAATCGATGACTCTTAAAAACGCCAGTTTGTAGCATAAGAAACGCATCGTTACGTTACTTTCTGACGAGAAGTAGGCATTATAGACACGGTAACTGACATTTCTCATACGGTCGCTCATATCTTTCAGATTTTCGTCTTCAGATTTCGCTTCATTGTTGAAGCCTTGTACCCATTCGAGGTATGAAACAGTCACACCCCCGGCATTAGCCAATACGTCTGGAATAATAACTTTGCCTTTTGATTCAAGGTATTCGTCTGCTTCTCTCGTAATTGGACCGTTCGCACCTTCTACCAGGATGTCAGCTTTGATGTCTGCCTGGTTATCTTTTGTGATCTGATCTTCGATTGCGCCTAGAATAAGAACATCACACTCTAAGGTTAAGACTGCATTAGGATCAAGGACTTCTCCAGCTATACCAAGATCTTTCAACTCATCTTCATTTGGCAGGCGGTCATTTTTCTCTTTAAATGGCGCTAATGCTTCCACATCTAAACCGTCCTGATTGAAAATAGTTGCTCGGCTGTCAGATACTGCGATAACCGTATGCTTTTTCCCGCAATTCGCTGCTTCAATAGCTGCGGCACGACTCAAATTACCAAATCCTTGAACCGCCACGATTACATTATCTTTTTCAGCGATGGCTTTTACTTTATCTTTCGTTTTAGCATGCCTATCATTGACCGACAAGCTGCCGCTGATAACGGCTTCCACTAGATAATAGTAACTTAAAAACGTTCCGATCCCGGTAGATTCTGCACGTCCTTTTGCCCCACCATTGGCGATGCTTTTTCCAGTAAAAGTATTAATAAATGGCTGATTCGGATGAAGAAGTTTATACTCCTCTGTCATCCAGTCCATCGTTTCCTCACCTGTTCCGACATCTGGTGCCGGGATATCTCTATACGGTCCGATATCGTTTTGAAGCATGCGGACAAAGGCCTTGCTGACCTCTTTGATCTCACGCTTGGAATGGTGACGTGGGTTAATATGTACCCCACCTTTTCCTCCACCATAAGGCAGATCGTGCAGTGCATTCTTCAGTGTCATCAGCATCGCCAGTGTTTTAACTTCCGATTGACTGACACCTGTGCTGAAGCGGATCCCCCCTTTGTAATAGCCGCATGCATTGTTGTGCTGCACTCGGAAAGCAGGATACGTGCCGATTGTTCCATCGTCTTTGGTGATACGCAGGTCGCTTGAAATGACTTTGTCTATGCCCTTAAGCAAGTCGCCACCCATCTGCACCCATTGGTCACGGTTATCTCCCCAGTCAGCTAATACGTCCTTGTCATCTTTTACCACATGATCCACTACTTGCTGAATCAGTTCAGTTGTCGAATTTTTAGTCAATGTAAATCCCTCCGAATAGTTAATTATGAGAAACGTCTCATTCTCGCTTTACCATTGTATCATAATTAGAAGAGATATTGCGAACTCTAACAGAAGGAACTGACTAATTTTCTTTAGACGAGAAAACCGTTACCTGATGTGTGTGTTTATGACAGCAGAAAAGACCTCCCCGACTTATGTTAACTCACATAAGCCGAAAAGGTCTTCCTTATTTTCAAGGGCGTTAAATCAGAGTGCCTTGAATATTCAGTTTCTTCTTCAAGTACCATTTAGCAGCAAATGCAATGATCCCTATGACTAAAGTATACGATCCCGGTATGATTGGGTTTAACGCCTGTGGAAGCATCGCTGTCCCAAACGCCATAAGAAGGATCCATATAATCATGGTAACCGTAGTGGCGATGATATATTTCAGGAATCCACCTTTGACACCTGGCTGAGGCGCATACTTAGTGATGACCATAACAGCCAGTCCACCAAGAAGGAAGTTCAAGAGCATTGTAATCAGCCCAAGACCGGCTTCCTGATCTCCAAATACATATGATAAGCCCGTGATGATGGCAAACATTCCCCCAAGGAGCAATGCACCATCCAGATAGATCTTCCATGTTTCAGAAACGACGACAGGTTTAGTTACTTCGCCTTGTCCGCTGTCAGTCAGATGGTTCGCCTGATCAGTCGCTGTGCCGTATAATTTACGTGCAGTAACATGATTGGGCTGTTCAGCAACAATATTTTTCAGCATCTCGTTAAAGACTAGAATTTTGTTGTCTTCCGGAAAACCGGCTTCTTCAAGTTTACGGTTCAGTTTCACCATATACTCTTTATTTTTATTCGTTAACTGTTCGAACAAGACATCGTTTTCCTTTTTCTTGTCTTGAACAGTCACTTCCGGTTCTTGTTCAACAGGTTTCTTTTTCTTAAGCATTCTATTGTTTCCTCTCTTCCTACACGTTAAAGCGGAATAAAATAACGTCGCCGTCTTTGACGAGGTAATCTTTTCCTTCAGATCTTAATTTTCCTGCTTCACGGGCAGCTTTCTCACTACCGAGTTGATCGTAATCTTCATAGGCAATGGTTTCAGCACGAATAAAGCCTCTTTCAAAGTCAGTATGAATGACACCGGCTGTTTGTGGAGCTTTCATGCCTTTCTTAAAGGTCCACGCACGCACTTCCTGAGGTCCTGCAGTAAAGAAGGTTGCCAGTCCAAGCAAGTCATATGACGTGCGGATCAGCTTGTTCAGACCTGGTTCAGTCACCCCTAAGTCATCAAGGAATTCTGCTTTCTCTTCATCATCCAGTTCAGCTATTTCCTCTTCGATCGCTGCTGAAATGGCGACAACTTCTGCGCCTTCTTCTTCAGCAATTTCGCGAACTTTTTGTAAATACTGGTTACTTTCAGGGTCAGCTATTTCTTCTTCTGATACATTAGCCACGTACAGTACAGGCTTGCTTGTCAGTAAGAACAGTGAGCGCAGAACAGGCAGCTCTTCAGGTGTAAAGTCCAGGACACGAACGGGTTTCCCCTCTTCCAGGACGGGTTTGATTTTTTCTAATACAGCTAAAAGTGCCACTGCATCAGCATCTTTTGATTTCGCCTGTTTTCTGACGCGTTCGATTCGCTTGTCGACAGCTTCCAGATCAGCCAGAGCCAGCTCCAGGTTGATCGTTTCAATATCTTCAGCGGGGTCTACTTTTCCTGAAACGTGCGTGATGTTGTCGTCTTCGAAGCAACGCACGACGTGACAGATCGCATCCACTTCACGGATATTGGCCAGGAATTTATTCCCCAGTCCTTCTCCCTTGCTGGCACCTTTGACGATACCGGCAATATCAGTAAATTCAAATGTTGTGGGAACGACTTTCGCCGGGTTAACGAGTTCAGCCAAACGGTCTAAACGTTCGTCCGGTACTTCTACGATCCCTACGTTCGGATCGATCGTCGCAAAAGGATAGTTCGCAGCTTCTGCTCCTGCTTTAGTTATGGCATTAAATAACGTGGATTTCCCCACGTTTGGTAGTCCTACAATTCCTGCTGTTAAAGGCATTTATTTATTCACCTTTCTCTTCCTAATAATCTAGTGGTCAATTAATCTTTCAGTACTTTTTTCATCTTGCGGTCAAACTCACGGCGAGGCATTAATACCAAATGGTCACATCCCGTGCACCTGATGCGGATGTCCGCTCCCATACGAATAATTTCCCATCTGTTCACGCCACATGGGTGGGCTTTTTTCATCTCAACCAAATCATGCAAATCATAGGTCTTCTCCACTTGATTTCCTCCTGACTAAAGGTCATTTCAGTCACATTTAATTTAAATCAATGTTCAGTTCTTCTAAAATACGGTTCAAGTCGTCAGGGGAAACATATTCGATTTCAATTTTCCCTTTTTCGCCTTTTTCACGAATGACTACACTTGTCCCGAACTTGTCAGTCAACAATTCTTCTGATTTCTTGATATAAACTGATTTCACTGCACCCGTTTCTTTATCCACGTCTTTTTTAGGGTGCTGGTTCGCTTCAGCTACTAAGTGTTCCAGTTGTCTCACAGTCAGTTTCTCTTTCACTGCACGGCGGGCCAGTTTCTTGATTTTAGATTTATCTTTCAGTCCAAGCAGCGTACGGGCCTGACCATTGGATAACTTGCCTTCCTGAACCAGTTTTTTGACTTCTTCAGGTAACGAAAGCAGACGCAGGTGGTTAGCGATATACGACCGGCTTTTACCTAAGCGCTCCGCTACCATCTCCTGAGTCATGGATAATTTGTCCATCATCATATTATAGGCTTCAGCTTCTTCAAGTGACGTCAAGTCTTCACGCTGCAGGTTTTCTAAAATAGCGACCTGCATCATCACTTCTTCATTTAATTCCCGAACGATTGCCGGAATAGCGTCTTTGCCTGCCAGTTTCGATGCTCTGAAACGGCGTTCGCCTGCAATGATCTCGTATCCTTTGACCGATGACTTACGCAGGATGATCGGCTGCAGTACACCAGAAATTTGAATCGAAGCCGCCAGTTCATTCAATGCTTCTTCATCAAAGTGACGTCTTGGCTGGTACGGATTCGGGCGAATCTCTGTCAGGTCGATCAGTTCCACTTGCTCATTGTTATTTTTGACTTCTTCTTCAAAATCCGGCACATCAAATAAAGCGTCTATTCCACGGCCTAATCCCTTTTTCTTATTAGCCATTACTTAACACTTCCTCTGCTAATGCTTGATACACTTCAGCACCCTTCGATTTTAAATCATAATCGATAATAGACAAGCCATAACTTGGGGCTTCAGATAATCGTATATTTCTAGGGATAATAGTCTGATACACTTTTTCTCTGAAGTATTTTTTCACTTCATTGACCACTTCAAACCCTAAGTTCGTACGGGCGTCAAGCATTGTCAAGAGTACCCCTTCAACTTTCAAGTCTTTATTGAAGTGTTTTTGAACAAGACGGACTGTGTTTAACAGCTGACTCAACCCTTCAAGTGCATAGTACTCACACTGAACAGGAATCAAGACAGAATCGCTAGCTGTAAACGCATTGATCGTCAAGTGACCGAGTGAGGGCGGACAGTCGATCAGAATATAATCATACTGGTCCTTCACTGTTTCAACGGCGCTCTTCAATCGCGTTTCTCTTGCCATCAAGCTAGTCAGTTCAACCTCTGCCCCAGCTAACTGAATCGTTGCCGGTACCATGCTTAAGTTGTCACGACTTGAGGGAAGGATCACATCTTCAAGCGGCACTTCATTGATCAGGACATCATAAATGTCCCGGTCGACTTCCCCTTTGCGTACACCCAGGCCACTTGTAGCGTTTCCCTGAGCATCCATATCGATCAGCAGTACTTTTTTGCCTACATAAGCAAGTGACGCACCTAAGTTAACAGTTGTCGTGGTTTTTCCCACTCCACCTTTTTGGTTTGCGACGGCTATAATCTGTGCCATACTAGTCCTCCAAACTTTCTATTGTCATTATGCCAACGGACTCTTGTTAGGAGTTCCTGGTTTTCTCGGGTATTTATTCGGCGTTTCTTTCTTTTTATCAATCAAAATAATATGACGCTCCCCAGCTTCTTCAGGCAGCTCAAATGAGATATCGTCTCTCACTTTTCCACCTAATAAGCCGATCGCTTTTTTCGCATCGTTAAGTTCTTCCGGTGCATGCGCCGCTTTCATGGCAATAAATGTGCCTTCTTTTTTAACAAGCGGCAGGCATAGTTCTGCCAGCACACTCATGCGTGCGACGGCACGGGCCGTTACAAAATCAAAAGTGGCTCTGAACTGTTTATTCTGTCCAAATGTTTCTGCACGGTCGTGATAAAGGTAAACACCTTCCAGCCCTAGTTCTTCAACGACTGTTTCCAGGAAACCAATTCGTTTTTTCAATGAGTCAACAATCGTGATCTTCAGTTCAGGGTAGATGATTTTCAGGGGGATGCTAGGAAAACCAGCACCTGAGCCTACATCGCATAAGCTGTGGACCCCTTTGCTAAAATCTACATATAGGCCTGCGGTCAGTGAATCATAAAAATGTTTTAAATAAACTTCTTCTTTTTTAGTAATAGCGGTTAAATTAATTTTTTCATTCCACTCTTGTAACAGCTCAAGGTAGCGTTCAAACTGACGCATTTTGTCTGCCGTTACTGGAATATTTCTTTCATTCAGTTCTGTCTGAAATTCTTCTGGAGTCATTCTCTAAAATCCTTTCTATGATCAGTCGTGAAACAGTTTTTTGTTTCACAAAATCCCTCCCTTCACTTTATACCAAATGGGCTTTAAATACAATGGTAGGGAACGATTTTTTCATTAAAAAAGACATCTATCCTGTATGGGAAGATGTCTTTCCTGTTCATCATTTGCCAGAAAAAGAGTGGTGTGAAACAGAGTGTATTTTAGAAAAGTTATAAGTCTTTTTTCCAACTTGAAACGGACACACTTATCACACTTTTCTATGTTGGCGAAGCACGATAATATTTAAAACGACAAAGACCACTGAAAATCCCAGGAGAATTAACAGCTGAATATACACATGTTCAAATCCAAATCCTCTCACCATGACATTCCTTAACGCATCTGCTGCATAATATAATGGCGTCAGCCGGCCGATCCAGCTCACCCAGTCAGATATCGTGTCTAAATTGAACAGACCTGAAAAGAACAGCTGCGGGACAATAACGATCGGGATAAACTGAATCATCTGCAGTTCGTTGTGTGCGAATGATGATAACAGGATTCCTAAAGTCAATGCTGAAAATGACAAGCACAAGGTTATCAGCAGTACATAAAAGAAATTCCCTTCCATCATCATCCCCAGGACAAATATGGAATAGGCTGAAATAATCGAGGCCTGCAGAATGGTAAACAAGCCAAACCCTATTACGTAGCCAATAACGATCTCCCATTTTCTGAGTGGACTTGATAAAAGCCGCTCCAGTGTCCCCCTGGTTCGTTCCCTTAAGAAAGACACTCCCGAAATAAGAAAGACGAAAAAGAAGATGAAAAAGCCTAAAAGAACAGGACCGAAGTAATCAAAGTGACGCATATCTTCATGCCCGTGAACAAACGTTGCCTCCACCTGACGCTCAGTTTCCCCTGTCAATGATCCAAACGCTTCCTGCATCCAGTTGAGCACAGCCGAATTGATGAGCGGATCACTTCCCTCAAGTGTGACGTGGGGCTGATTGTCATCCAGGGTGACAAACGCATCCAGATCCTGCGTGTCCAGATCTCCAAAAGCAGCTGCTTCTTCTTCATAAATCGTGATGACTGCTCCCGATAAATCAAGGGATTCCACCACTTCTTCAGGAAAGTCTACCAGACCAATACTTGGAGAATAATCATCATCACCAAAGACTAGATAGAGTAAGGATAAAACCAGGATAGGTGCAAAGATCAGTAAGGCCATTGTTCGTTTATCACGTTTGAACTGGCGTAGAATGCGTATAACGAGTGCTTTAACTCTCATAGTGAACGCCCCCAAACACAAGAAATGCAGCCTCTAAATTCTTTACATCCGCTTCTTTTTTCAGTTCGTCTGGAGAGCCCACTGCCGTCAGTCTGCCTTCTCGAATCATGCCTAAGCGGTCGCATTTCTCCGCTTCATCCATTACGTGAGTCGTCACAATAATAGTGACCCCTCTCTTTTTCAGTGCGTTGAAACTTTCCCAGATACTTTTTCTTAAAATAGGATCCATACCGACTGTCGGTTCGTCTAGAATAAGAATGACCGGCTCATGCAGCATAGAAATGGCGAGGCTCAATCGCCGCTTCATCCCGCCTGAATAGTCTGCGACAACTTTATCCATCGCATCTTCGAGATCCACTACACGCATGACCTCTTTGATCCGTTCTTTTCGCTGGTGTTTGGTCAGGTTGTAAAGAGACACAAAGAACTCCAGATTCTCTCTGGCAGACAGCTCGGTATAAAGCGCATCTGACTGAGCCATATACCCTATCCGTTCAATCAGACTAAGTGACGGTTGTTTCTCGTTTAAGAGACGAACTTCTCCGGAAGACACTTCCTCAAGACCGACCAGTTGTTTGACCAGAGTCGTCTTCCCCGCACCTGAAGGACCCAGCAGTCCGAAAATCTCCCCTTCTTTAATAGTTAAATCAATACCTTTTAACACCTTTTGTTTCCCGTAAGATTTATACACATGATCAACTTGGATGACATTATTTGAATCTGTCATAGTCATTCCCCACCTTTATTTGGTTTAATGATTGGTCAGTGCTTTATACGTCCTGTCATTAGAGAGAACATTTCTTTCTTTAATTATATCAGTTTTTTCATCGTTCTTATACATTCCCACTCAGCCTTATGGCAATAAAAAAGCCCCAACTACTGAGAAAAAATTTCTCAATCGTTGGATGCTGAATTAATTGAAGGTCTATTTCTTTATTATCTTCTTACTTCTCTTTTCCTGAGTTTCTCCGACTGCTTTCAATGCATAGCCAGTAATCATCGGACCAAATATCTCAAAGAATACTGCTCCGGTCAAGATGACGCCTATTATAGCTCCAGATACATTCGGAAGACTTCGTTCCGCAATCGTAGCTAACCCAATGGCAATTCCCGCCTGCGGAAAAAGACCCAAACCAATATATGGTCGAATTTTTTTGTTCACGTTCGTGAACTGAGAAAATATGAGTGATCCTGCATACTTCCCAATGGAACGGGCGATAATATAAGCAAGGCCTGCTAGACCGACTGTTCCAATGATAGAAACATCAATATGAGCACCAGCTAAGGTCAGAAATACTACAAAAATCGGTAGTTCAATACGGTTGAGTAAACTGGCAACCAGTACTTTTCTAGATGTCAGGTTAGTAATGGCAATACCAGAAAAAATATTGATCAACACGGGAGATAATCCAAACATAGAGGCAATACCCGTATTAAACAAGATAGCTGCAATCAGAAAAACCAGTAATTTATCACTTGATGTATCTTTTCGAATGAAATAAGAGACAAAGAGTCCACTTACAGCACCCACCACTAATCCATATAAAATATCTAATAGAACAGTAGCAATTAATGCGATTCCTCCAGATCCCTGATCTCCCAAAGATTGAACAAAGGAAATCATCATTCCGAATGCCATAATGGCTACAAGGTTATCGAAAGCAACCAGTCCTAGGACGTTCTGAGTCATTTCTCCTTCAGAACGTGTATCTTTTACTACCTCAACTACTCCAGCGGGTGAAACTGTCAACGCCAGAGTGCCTAAAACAAGTGCATATTGTAAGGGCATTCCAGTCAGCCACGTTAATAGAGTGACCACCGAAATCGTTAAAACTGCACTTCCTATAGAAATAGTAACCAGATTTTTACCGAACTTCCTGAACATCAAGTAGTGCAGCTCAGTTCCGATAGAGAGCGCCAGCATACCAAGCGCCAACTCATTAACAAACCCCAAACTGTAATAAACCTCACTTGTAATGAGATTCAATACACTTGGTCCTAAAAGCAACCCACATAAGAGATAGCCGGTTACTGTCGGCAAGCCTAGTTTGCTGGCTATTTTCCCTCCAGCAATCCCAACAAGCATTAATATAGCAATGTAAAGCGAATACGTCATGTTTAAAACCCTTCTTCTAATTTAGTTTCGTTATCGATTCCTTTTGTAAAGTTGACAGGCACACTAAAGAAAATGGCAGTGTCTGGTACTGAAAGATCGCCACACACGCTCTCTACAATAGAGAGGACTTCTTTGCGTTCTTCTTCATCTTTTACAACTGTAAAAATCGTCTTACTGTTTGATTCCCGTTCTTCTCCAAGCTCAGCAAACATTGAAAACATTGGAAACTGATTGGAAATCAGATGCCCCATACCGCTACTATCCAAGACAGTAGCTCCTTTGATCTTGTATCTCATAAACAGAGTCAAAATTTCATCCAGCAAATCTGTCTTGTTCAAAACTATAATAACGAGCTCCATTTTACATCTTCCTTCTTTCTATTAAATATGATCAGTTGATTTATCCATATAAAATTATGCTCCTAAATCCTTTTTAAATCAAGGATTTTCAGAAAATTAATTATTTTTCGCTAATTCATTTGACCTTCTGAATTAAAGATGTATACTAGTGTTGTGGGTCCCGTATGACACTGATTATATTAAGTGTTTTGCGGGATATAATTGATTAAAAAAGGGGATTGACACAACTATTATGTGGCAGTTTAAACAATTTGAAGAATTAAGCGCAAAAGACTATCATCAGATAGCAAAAGAACGAACTAAAGTATTTGTAGTCGAACAAGGCTGTGCATACCAGGAAATAGATGACATTGATTTACATGCTGTTCATGTGATCAAACGTCAAAAAGGCATTATTAAAGCCTACGCCCGTATTTATAAAGAGAATAAAAAAATGCACCTTGGTCGTGTACTGGTCCCTTCAGAATATAGAAGTGAAGGCCACGGACGAGAACTACTAAAAGTTGCACTGGATTATATAATTTGTAAACACCCGAAAGCGGAAGTCGAAATTCAGGCTGAAGCATACTTGAAAGAGTTTTATGAGTCATTCGGCTTTAAAGTCGCTTCAGATCTTTATTATGACGAAGAGATTGGTCATTACGACATGGAGCTCAATAAAGAAGAAACAGTCGTTCATTCTTAAATCAAATCAAAAACAGCTTACTCTTTTAATTAGGAGAGTAAGCTGTTTTTTTAGTTTATATAAAGTTTGTGAACAGATAAAGGGCATAAATCCCAATCAGCAGGAACCCCTGCAGTCGGTTGATGGCTTCCACTTTTTTTGTAAGAATAGGAATGCTCAAAAGAATGAAAACAATGATAAGGATCGGAAACTGAATCATGAAGTAACTGGACGGCACATTGACTCCCCCAGGAAGCAGCGTGATGGTGGTCCCCATGACCAGTAGAAGGTTCATCATATTAGCTCCAAGTACATTACCGATCGCCAGCTCACCATGCCCATATCTGACTGCAACCAGAGTCGTTGTGACTTCCGGAACACTTGTCCCGAACGCTACGATCGTTGAGGAGATCACACTATCCGGAATCCCTAAACGAGCCGCACTGACTTCCGCTGTGGCTACAAGCAAGGTTGCTCCAAACGTTACTCCAAGAGAACTGGCAATTAAAATCAGAACAGACTGGACAATATTGACCGAGCGTTTGTCTTCTGTTTCTGACAGGGTTTCTTCAGGCAATTCATTAAGAAGCGCCTCCGGTTTCTGCTTGACAGTGTAAATCAAATACAGTGGGAGAAGGATCAGCAGCACGCCACCTGTCCATCTTGGAAAGTATCCACCTTCAATAGTCAGACCCGCTCCTATGCTCGTTGCGATGAAAATACCCGAGAGGCCACATAGGAAAAGAAAGGTTTTCTTCAATTCGTTTTTGACAGGAATGATCCCGCCTAACGCACCGATCCCCAGTACCAGAGAGGCATTCGTAATCATCGAGCCGACCGCGTTCCCGAGCCCAAACTGTCCGTTTCCGCCTAACGTGGCGGCTACTGAAGAGGCGACTTCTGGAAGAGTGGTCCCTATAGACAAGATGGTTGCCCCAACGACTACTTTTGACAGGCCAAAATGCAGTGAGAGCGCCACTGCTCGGTCAATAAGCTTATCGGCGGACTGTGACAAAATAATCAAGGAAACGATAAAAAGAATAATGATGACACTGATTGGAAACTGATTGATATAGCTAGTCAAAGCTGAGTCCTACTTTCTGATTAAATCTTCTACTGGTAGTATATCAAATTCTTTCTCGAGATACCGGAAAAGTTAAACTTATACAAAAAAACATCTTTAAGTCCGCATGTTCTTGAGACTTAAAGACATCTTATCTGATTTACTTAGTTGTTTTCGAATCGGGCAAATTTTCCTTGTGTTTTGTTGGCTATCTTCACCAGCAGCAGCATGACTGGCACCTCGACCAGCACCCCTACCACTGTTGCCAGTGTAGCTCCGGAGTTCAGTCCAAATAAAGAAATAGACACCGCCACAGCCAGTTCAAAAAAATTGCTTGCGCCAATAAATGCAGACGGTGCTGCTACTGCAAACGGCAGCTTACATGCATACGCTCCGCCATAAGTTGCCACAAAAATGAAGAACGTCTGAATAATGAGTGGGATAGAAATCAGGATAATGTGATACGGATTTTGAATAATACGTTCTCCCTGGAATGAGAAGATGATCGTCAGTGTCATCAATAACCCGATCATGGTCACTTTATCGAATTTATTGACGAATTCTTCTTCAAAATAAGCCATCCCTTTTTTCTTGACGACCGTTTTTCGCGTGGCGAATCCCAGAACAACAGGAACAACAACAAATAAAATGGTCGACAGAATCAGCGTGTTCCACGGAACGATTACATTTCCTACTCCGAGAAGCAGTGCCACGATCGGTGCGAACAGAAGGAGAATGATGATATTATTGACGGATACTTGAACCAGCGTGTAAGCTGGATCCCCGTTTGTCAGCTTACTCCAGACAAATACCATAGCCGTACACGGTGCGGCTCCGAGCAGCACGGCACCCGCAATGTATTCGCGCGCCAGGGCATCTTCGATCAGCCCTCCAAAAACGAAAAGGAAGAAAAAAGAAGCTATCAGAAACATCGAGAACGGTTTAATTGCCCAGTTCATGAAGGTCGTCAGAAAAAGTCCTCGAGGTTTTTTCGTCACATTCAAAATACTCGTAAAATCGATTTTGACCATCATCGGAAAAATCATGATCCAGATCAGTATAGCGACTGGAATCGAGACTTGATAGTATTCAAACCGGCTCAAAGTCTCCGGTATGACCGGTAAAAACTGACCGATGAGAATGCCGACTCCCATACAAATGAGTACCCAGACCGTTAAGTATTTTTCAAAAATGCTGATGTTCGGATCGTGCTTTACAGTATCTGACATCGTTATGTCCTCCTTTTTATATAAACAACCATCTATATACAGATGAAAAAAATAATAGCGCATTCCGCAACCTCGTACATAGACAAGTACCTATATATAAAGAGTACGTTAATTTAGACTATTCGTCAATCAATAGTCTGGCTTATTTCATTATAGTTTAATTAAAAAAGACAGGGAAAGTGTGGTCTCTCCCTGTCATCAATTAATTTAAACTATCTAAATAGTAATGAAAATTGGTATTTCCCCCAGATAACACGTAAACGTCCTCGAACCCATTATTTCGCAGCACATTTTGAGCCGTATTACTGGTGACCCCTTTATTACAGTAAACAACAGTAGGAAGAGACTTATCCAGTTCGTCCAGTCTGTTACGCAGCTTCGGCATCGGAATATTGACTGCCTGATCGACATGATTTTTCTCATACTGCTTTGGTGAACGGACATCGACAACTTGCATGTGCTCTCCGGCTTTCTGCTTGCTGATCACTTCTTCAGGTGTCATAAGAGGCAAGTGTTCTCTCGCATTTTCCAGAACCATTCCTGTATAAATGACGGGATCCTTGGTTGTACTGAAAGGGGGTGCATACGCTAAATCAAGATCAAACAGCTCTTCTGCATTGGCTTCAAACGAAATAGCCGTGGCAAAGACATCGATACGCTTGTCAACCCCTTGTGGCCCGACAATCTGTGCCCCTAAGAATCGCCCGGTTTCGCGGTCAGCCACTGCTTTGATCACCATGTTTTTACCACCGACATACTGAGCATGCGCCGGTTTGATATTGTGAACGACCACAGGATCGAACCCAGCCGCTTTTGCTTCTGAGGGAGATAAGCCAGTGTAGCCTATAGTTAAATCAAACAGTCTGAAAATACCGGTTCCCAGCGTCCCTTTGAATGACAACTTTCCACCGGTAATATAATCGCCAGCAATTCGTCCCATTTTATTGGCAGTTGACCCTAGTGGATGGTAAATGGGTTTACCGGTTACTCTATGGAAGCTTTCCGCAACGTCTCCAACTGCAAAAACATCTTTTACTGAGGTTTCCATGAATTCATTAACCTTGATGGCCCCAGTCTGCCCTAATTGAATACTTGTATTGGTTGCCAGATTCGTATTCGGACGAACACCAACCGCTAAAATCACCATATCTGTCTGCAGCTCAACTCCATTTTTAGTGGTTAGAACCGACGCTTTAGACTCTCCTTGAATAGCTGTTACTTTATCCCCTAAATAGAGATCAATACCATGCGTAATCAGTTCTTTTTTCAGATGGACCGACATATCAGCATCAATTTTAGGGAAAACCTGATCTGCCAGCTCGACAATCGACACATTCAGTCCCTTTTGAGCTAATTGTTCTGTCATTTCAAGCCCGATAAATCCGGATCCCACTATGGTTACATTTTTGACGTCAGTCGTTTTCATATACTGGTCAATGGCTCTAGTGTCATCCATTGACTTAACGTGGAAGATATTGTCATGCTGTTTTAAGTTAAACGGTGCAGGACTTAACGAATACGATCCAGTCGCCAGTATCAGTTTGTCAAACGATTCACGAAAACTGACACCCTTTGCTTTATTGTACACATCTATGGTTTTTTCATCAGGGTGTATGGCTTTAACGAAGTGAGTGGTATGAATATCAATTTCAAAGCGTTTCTTGAACCACTGAGGATCTCGAGGAATCAGCTCGTCGATCGTCTCTACTTCTCCACCTAAAAAATACGGCATTCCACATACAGAATAGGATATATCTTCTGCCGCTTCATACACAATGATCTCTGCTGATTCGTCATTACGTCTTGCTTTGGCCGCCACAGAAGTCCCTGCAGCAACCGAACCGATGATAACAATTTTCATATTTTATACTCCTTCCAAATATTCCAGCGTATTACAGAATAAGTGTACCAAGTCTTATTTTTACAATCCATACCCTTTGTATAGAATAGTGTAAAATCTATGTAAAGAATGGGCTACAACAGATTCGCGAGAAAGAGAAAGGTCCCGCTTTCCCACATGATATATAGCCCGATCCCAACAAACACTAAAGGCACGAGGACTCTTTCATATTTTTCAACCCAGTTACTGACTTTATTTACTTCAGCAATTTTATACGTTCCAAATAACAACCCCGCTGATAAAACAAAGTACACACCTATTGTCAATACAAGTTCGCTTAGTGAAAAAGCTGCAAATAATGGGATGTAGACACCCAAATTATCTCCACCTAAAGCCAGCATTAAAAAGACCACACTCCAGAACACATTTTTATGTTTCACAAAGGATGATTCTACGGCCTCTTCAGCTTCCCCTTCTTCCTCTTTTTCAAACGCCACTTTCAGGCCTAAAAAAATCGGTACTAACCCTAAAAACCCGACCCAGTCCTCCCGGATAAACCCCAAGCCATATGCTGCCAGTATACTGATTCCTAATAATATACCCAGCCCCACATATTGCCCAAGCACAATGGCCATAATGCCTTTTGAGTTTTTTCGAATGTGCGCAAAGAGTAAAATAAGCACGATAATATAATCGATGCTGGTTCCTATATAAGAAACCAGTGCAGTAAATAGAACGGACATCAACGCACTTCCTCCTTTATCTAAAATCCATTTCAGTATACTCACTTTATAGACGCTTGTCTATCTTATGTAAAAAACAGGTTAATCCTGTACCGACTATATTGAAAACATTCCGCCTTACTATATACTTAAAAAGGAAATGCCGATCAGTCATATGATTTTTAATACTAAACTAGGAGATGACACCATGGAAGACAACGCAAAAAATAGAACAGTCCAATGGTCAGCATTCTTAAAAGATGTCCTTATCTGTTCCCTTGGCGCATTTGGAGGACCCGAAGCACATTACGGTGTGTTCACCGATCAGATGGTCATAAAGAAAGAATACTTAACCGAGGAAGACATTGTTGAGCTGATGGCTTTATGCGCCTTTTTACCTGGACCCAGCAGTACACAAACGATCATTGCCATCGGGCATAAAGTCGGCGGCCCTATTTTGGCACTATTGACCATGCTGGTCTGGGCGCTTCCCGCACTCGCGATCATGACGACGCTATCTTTTTTGTATCAGTTTCTGGATGCTCAAAATATCTCAGCTGATATATTACGCTTTATTGGACCACTGGCTGTCGGTTTTATTATTCTAGCTGCCTATAAAATAGGGAAAAAGGTTGTATACGACCGCATGACGGTTGCCTTGTTTTTATTCGGTTTCATCACCACTTACTTTATACGAGCCGCATGGATCTTCCCGCTAGTCTTTCTGATTGGTGGACTTGTTTCCCTCTATATTACACGGGAAAAAGATCTCTGGTATAAAGTTGAACTCAATCCTCCATACAAGTACTTGGCATTGTTCCTGTTTTTTACGATAGGCAGTCTGCTGGCCGCTTTGATTTTCCAAAGTGAACTGATCGACATATTTGAACGCTTTTACCGTTATGGTTATTTAGTTGTCGGAGGTGGGCAAGTCGTTATTCCACTTATGTACAGTGAACTGGTAGATGTGAATGCCTTAATGACCAGCGAGGAATTTCTGACGGGTTACGGCCTGGTTCAGGGAATTCCTGGTCCCATGTTCAGCTTTAGTGCATATGCAGGCGGACTGTCTGTCCAGAACGCAACGGTTTTCACTCAAATTCTTGGCGCATTAGCTGGTGGTATCGGAATTTTTCTTCCTGGTGTATTGCTTATTTTCTTTGTATACCCGATGTGGGAGAATTTAAAACTCATCAAAGGATTTAGAGTCGCTCTCAAAGGCGTTACAGCTGTAGCTGGCCGACTCATAGCTGTTGCTGCAGTCATTCTCACACAGCAAAGCGGAGTTACATTCATTAACTTACTCGTCACCTTATCCACTGTCGTATTGCTGCACACTAAAAAAGTCCCTGTTCCAATCATTATTGGTTCCGTCCTGCTCTTAGGCTTTTTTCTTTAACCCTTTGTGATCCTTATATATGACCGACTTTTGACGTTTTTTCAACATTTTTCACTAAATCACCTTAAACACTGACATTTCGCATGAAAAGTGCGTATAATAGAAGTAATGGACTAAATGTCCAAATGAATACATTAAGAATTGAGGCTATAATAAATATGATCACAGTAACAGACGTAAGCTTACGTTTCTCAGACCGAAAATTATTCGAAGACGTTAATTTAAAATTCTCAAATGACAATTGTTACGGGGTAATCGGTGCAAATGGTGCCGGTAAATCAACCTTCCTTAAAATATTATCCGGTGAAATCGCACCGACAAGTGGAGACGTTTCGCTCCCTAAAGACCAGCGTATGGCAGTATTAAAACAAAATCAGTTCGACTACGAAGACCACACAGTTATCGATACTGTTATTATGGGACATGAACGCTTATATGCTATCATCCAGGAAAAAAATGAAGTCTACATGAAATCTGACTTTTCAGATGCAGATGGAATGCGTATCGCGGAACTTGAAGGCGAATTTGCAGAGCTTGATGGGTGGGAAGCTGAACCTGAAGCTACAACTTTGCTCCAGGGTTTAGGTCTTCCAGAAAGTCTGCACGACAAAAAAATGAGCGAATTGACAGGTGGACAGAAAGTTAAAGTCCTACTTGCCCAGGCATTATTCGGCAAACCCGATGTTCTGCTTTTAGATGAGCCGACAAACGGTCTCGACACACAATCTATTTCATGGCTGGAAGAGTTTTTGATCAACTTTGAAAATACAGTTATCGTTGTTTCCCATGACCGTCACTTCCTGAATAAAGTATGTACACACATGGTCGACGTGGACTTTGGTAAAATCAGATTATTCGTAGGAAACTATGACTTCTGGTTGGAATCAAGCCAGCTGGCTACAAAACTTCAAGCGAACTCAAACGCTAAAAAAGAAGAAAAAATCAAAGAACTGGAAGCCTTTGTCGCACGTTTCAGCGCGAATGCATCTAAGTCTAAACAGGCCACTTCACGTAAGAAAATGCTGGAAAAAATTACTTTGGATGATATTCAGCCGTCTTCACGCCGCTACCCATTTGTCGGGTTCAGCCCGGAACGTGAAATCGGTAATGACTTGATCCGTGTTGAGAATCTGTCTAAAACGATTGACGGCAAAAAAGTATTGAGTAATATTTCCTTCAACTTAGGTAGTGATGACAAAGTTGCCTTTGTCAGTCGTAACGATATTGCGATCACTACTTTATTCAAAATCATCATGGGTGAAATGGAACCAGATTCTGGGTCTTACCAGTGGGGCGTGACTACTTCACAAACCTACCTGCCGAAAGATACGTCAAGCGAGTTTGAAAACAGCTCAATGACAATTCTCGAATGGCTGCGTCAATACGCTTCTAAAGAAGAGAGCGATAATACATTCTTAAGAGGATTCTTAGGTCGTATGCTTTTCTCTGGTGAAGAAGTGCAGAAAGAAGTCAACGTTCTATCCGGTGGAGAAAAAGTCCGTTGTATGTTGTCTAAACTAATGTTAAGTAAAGCGAACGTTTTGGTTCTGGATGACCCGACAAACCACTTGGACCTTGAATCGATCACTGCTCTTAATAATGGATTGATCGACTTCAAAGGCTCAATTCTTTTCGGATCACATGACCACCAGTTCATTCAGACGATCGCGAACCGCATCATTGAATTGACACCTAATGGGTCAGTCAATCGTGCTGAAACCACATATGATGAATTCCTGGAAAACAAAGATGTACAGAAACAAATCGCTGAATTGTACGAAGACTAATTAACGAGACAGTCTGTCTACTTCGATCACTACACTGTATGATTTAACTTAAATATAATCCGGATAGAGATGTCTTCCCTCTTTATCCGGATTTTTCTGTTTATCAGGTCCGGCTTGCGTCTCTGCAGCGCTATACGTTCGCCTTATTTACTGCTTATTTGTCTACCTTGCTGTTCCGATTACTTTCAATTCACTCTATTCTTCTTTACTTGATCCACCCGGCTAGTCCCCATCCTTCGACTTCCGCAAATACCTCCCTATTTAGATTACTCACTCTTCCTCTAGCTCTTGAGTAGTAGTTACAGGCCTTTATATGCTCTACTCGGCTAAGCCCCTCTCCTTGACTTGCACATATATCTCTCTATTTAGATCACTCACTCTTCCTCTAGCATTTGAGTAGTAGTTACAGACCTTTATATGCTCCACTCGGCTAAGCCCCACTCCTTGACTTGCACATATATCCCTCTATTTAGATTACTCACTCTTCTGAATGCTTTGAGTGCAACCTATTCGCCTTTAATTAAGAATCTTAATCATCCCTATTTATCCGAGTTGAATAAGTCCACACAAACTAGCTATCTGTTTTCTCTTCGGTCACTTGACCTTTAATTTCAGTCTTTGGCAGCTTCGCTTGACTTTACATAGACATACGTCTATATTGAAACTAAGAAGAGCATGACTTAAAAGGAGGCTCCCGTTAATGGATTATGTTGAAACATCAAAAGTACTGAAAGCGATCAGCGACCCTAACCGTATGAAAATCATCGATATTTTATCCTGTGGCAGTCAATGCGCCTGTGACATTCTCGAGCATTTCGAGTTTACTCAGCCCTCATTGTCTCATCACATGAAAGTCCTCGAAAAGGCAGGCATCGTGTCCGTCAGCAAACAAGGACAGTGGCACCATTATCAATTGAAGGAAGACTTCATCACCTCATTTATGGATACTATGATGAGTCTGTTTTCACCAAACGAAGACGACTGCATCTGCACGACTAAAAAATGTACTTGCAAAGGAGACGTTACACATGACAAAAATAGAATTGTTTGAACCAGCAATGTGCTGCTCTACAGGGGTCTGCGGACCATCCGTTGATGACACTTTACTCATGATCACCTCTGCGTTTGAAGGCTTATCTAAAGTCTCAAGCGTGGAAGCGTCACGCCATAACCTTACCAGTGATCCCGATGCCTTCGTCAATAACCAGACAATCCTGTCTTTAATGAAGAAAAACGGTAAAGACAGCTTACCTGTTACTTTGGTAAATGGCGAAGTCATGAAATCCGGGACGTATCCATCACTTGAAGAAATCACGGACTATACAGGTGTTGTGTTTGTAAATCAGGAACAGTCATCAGGTTGTTGCGGCGGATCAGGTTGCTGCTAGGAGGCACATCATGCAAATATACAATCCAAATCAAATCCCATTGACTCCCTATCTGTTTTTCACTGGCAAAGGTGGCGTAGGTAAAACAACGACCGCCTGTGCAACAGCTATGCAGCTCGCAGACCAAGGGCATTCAGTTTTACTGGTGAGTACAGATCCCGCTTCAAATTTGCAGGACGTATTTGAAACACCCCTTTCCAACAAGCCGGTGGCCATCGACTCGATACCGAACTTAAAGGTAGCCAACTTCGACCCAGTCACCGCCGCAGCTGAATATAGAGCCAGCGTCATCGACCCCTACAGAGGAATCTTACCTGATTCAGCTTTAGAAAATATGGAAGAACAGTTGTCAGGTTCATGTACAGTCGAAATCGCAGCGTTCAACGAGTTTGCCCATGTTCTGACTGATAAAAAAGTTGAAGCAGATTATGATTATATTCTGTTCGATACGGCTCCGACCGGACACACGTTAAGAATGCTTGAGCTGCCATCTGCCTGGAGTCAATATCTGGATGAGAACTCGACGGGTGCGTCTTGTTTAGGTCAGTTATCCGGCTTAGGCGACAAGAAAGAGATGTATGCGCATGCGGTCGAAACCTTAAGTGATAAGCAACTGACGACCTTGATGCTGGTTTCTCGTCCACAAGACTCTTCGCTTATTGAAGCAAGTAGAGCGAGCGAGGAGCTAAGTCACCTCGGCATTTTGAATCAGGTAGTTATTTTAAATGGCCTGCTGGAAAACGCAGACGATCCCTTGTCGACTGCCATCTTGAATCAGCAGCACACAGCGTTAACTCACATACCCAAGCCGCTTCAAGCGTTTGAACACTACGCTATCCCGCTTCGTCCCTATACTATTACAGGCATCGACAAACTGCGTGCCTTTTTAACTGATGCAACATTCGACGAAGAAGCGTTTGAACACATAATGGAACCTTCCGCAACGCTAGAGGATATGGTGGAAGACTTAATAAAAACCGACAAAAAAATTATTTTCACTATGGGTAAAGGCGGGGTCGGCAAAACGACGATCGCTATTCAGATTGCTCAATCACTGGTTCAGGCTGGTAAAAAAGTGCATCTGGCCACAACCGATCCGGCAAATCATATCCACCTCTACCTTAAAGAAACATCTGATTTAACCGTCAGTCATATCGATGAAGATAAAGAACTGGCTGATTATACAGAAGAAGTATTAGCTAAAGCCAGAAAAACCATGAGTCAAGATGACGTTGCCTACGTTGAAGAGGACTTGCGCTCTCCTTGCACGCAGGAAATTGCTTTGTTTAGAGCCTTTGCAGAAATAGTCGACCGCGCTGATGAAGAAGTTGTCGTCATCGATACCGCACCTACAGGTCATACCTTACTCCTTCTGGAATCCACGCAAAGTTACGCTAAAGAACTCGAGCGAAGCTCTGGAGAAGTCCCGGTTTCTATTCAAAAACTGTTACCTAGACTTCAAAATCCAGAAGAAACAGAAGTCGTCATGGTGACCCTACCGGAAACGACGCCTGTATATGAGTCCATGCGACTGGATGAAGATTTGAAACGAGCTAATATTGCTCACTCATGGTGGCTGGTCAATCAGAGCATGTATGCAGCTCATCCTACGAACGCTATTTTGCGTGCGCGTGCGCAGAATGAAGTCCAGTGGATCAACAAAGTAGCTGCTCTATCAAACGGTCACTTCGCAACTGTGGAATTTACACCCGCATTTGATGTGGCATTATCTCAATAGAAGACTGAAGCAGAGATTCCCCCTTCCAAGGGTCCTCTGCTTTTTTGTCGAAATCATAGATCATTATACGAAAAGGAGCTGAAAAGCCCGGTCTTAAGACTGATTTATAAGGGTAAAAATTGACAACGGTTACCGGTTGTGCTAGATTTTGGATAACATGACGCACTAAGAGAGGATGGTTACATATGGGAAGAGGAGGCGGCCGCGGTGGCGGTGGAGGCTTCAGTGGCGGAGGTCGAGGCGGCGGATTCGGAGGTGGCCGTGGCGGCGGAGGTCGCAGCAGCGGTGCCGGTCGTGGCGGCGGAAGTTTCGGTGGTGGAGGCTTCGGCGGAGGCGGTTTTGGCAGCGGTGGCGGGTACAATCGACGTCCCAGAAATCGCGGACCATACATGGGACCCATTTTCCTAGGCGGTTTTGGAAGAAGACGCTATTCTCCAGGAGGTGGCGGGTGTGGTCTCATGGGATGCGGAAGTATTTTTACCGTTCTATTTTTCCTGTTTATCATGTTCAGTCTCCTTACAACTATTGGTAACTTCGGGACCGGTGGTGGAGGAATCGGCGGCGGTTCAGGTGACATCACATCGTCCACCGTCGAAAGAGAACCTTTACCCGCTGGCTCAGTCAATGAAACAGATTATTACACAGATGATTTAGGCTGGATTGGAAATCATACTCAAATGGTCGATGGGCTACGTCATTTTTATAATGAAACGGGCGTCCAGCCACATGTACACATTATAGGAGACGTGGATGGCAACCCGGATCCCACTCAAGATGAACTGGAAGCTTACGCTAACGCGATGTACGATGAGCTATTTACAGATGAAGCCCATTTGCTGCTAGTGTTTTTAGAACCACGTCCTAACGAGTATATGTCGTACTATATCGTCGGATCTCAAGCCAGAAGCGTCATCGATACAGAAGCTGGAGATATACTCCTCGACTATCTGGATCGGTATTATTTTGACGAAGATTTAACAGATGAACAGTACTTCAGCAACTCATTCAGAGATGCTGCTGACCGGATCATGGATGTCACCACATCCCCTTGGATACCTGTTTTAAGTATTTTCGGCTTAGTTGTAGTATTATATATTCTATATAAATGGTGGACATCCAAACAAGCATCAAAAGAAAAAGAAGCTAAACGAACAGAAGAAATGCTGAATAAACCCATCCACACATTTGGGCGTTCTGAAGCAGAAGAATTATCTAAGAAATATCAGGACAAAGACAAAGATGATGAGGACTGGGATAATTATTAACGACAGACAAAACAATATAGGAGGAAGAACAAATGGCTATTTTAGACCGCTTTTCCGATATTATCAGTGCAAACGTCAATGCTTTAATCGATCGAATGGAAGATCCTGAAAAAATGATCGACCAGTATTTACGCAAAATGATGGATGATCTAGCTGAAGTTAAGAAAAATACCGCAAGTGTCATGGCTGAAGAAACACGAGCTAAACGTTTAGTTGATGAAAATGAAGCAGAAGTTTCCAAATACGGCAACTTTGCTAAAAAAGCACTCGAAGCTGGTAATGACGGCGACGCACGTGTCTTCTTATCCAAGAAACAAGAACTGGAAGATGTTGGCACCGGGTTGGCTAATGCCTACGCTAAAGCACATGAAAATGCCTCAAAAATGCGTCAGATGCATGATAAACTGGCGACTGACATTGAAAAACTGAGACAGCGTCGCTCTATGATCAAGGCTCAGCTTTCTGTAGCAGATACTCAGGATAAATTGAATAAAGTGAACGATTCAATTGGTAAATCTAATGGCGCTATGGGGTCATTTGAACGTATGGAAGAAAAAGCATCACGTCGCCTGGATGAATCCGATGCGATGTCAGAACTAAACAAAGAACAAAAAGACGAAGCACAATCATTGGAAGAAAAATATGCAGAAGAATCAGGCTCAGCCGCTGTTGAAGATGAATTGGCACGCATGAAAAAAGAAATGGGCTTGTCTTCATCTGACGACGAGCAAAGTGAGTAAAGCGATACGATTTCCCCGAGGAAAAACCCTCATTTAAAGCATTTAAAAGACCACTATTATCAGAAGGCGCGTGATTCCTTCTGTAGTAGTGGCCTTTTTTCGCGTGTCTTAGTTTGTGTCTGTTTAATGTGTTCACTCAGTATAGTATGTCACACTCAGTCCCCACCTACCTGCTCAAAAAGAAAGAAGCATCGCTTAGGATGCTTCTCACCTCTCATTTATCTACTTAATCAGCGTCAGAAAAGACGGGTGTGGAGAGGTACCTCTCCCCTGTATCCGGTGCAACCGTCACAACAGTTTTTCCTTTTCCAAGCTGTTCTGCTACTCGAATAGCGGCTGCAATATTAGCGCCAGATGAAATACCAACTAATAGGCCTTCTTCTTTCGCTAAGCGGCGCGTCATTTCGATAGCTTCTTCACTTGTTACAGTAATGATGTCGTCTATCAGGTCAGTTTCTAAAATGTCCGGAATGAAGCCTGCACCCATGCCTTGTATTTTATGCTTTCCTTTCTCACGTCCAGTCAGAACTGCTGATTCATGAGGCTCGACAGCAATGATTTTAGTAGAAGGGTCATGGAGCTTCATTACTTTTCCTACGCCAGTCAATGTACCGCCTGTCCCTACCCCTACAACAAAGGCATCCGGGACTTTTCCTTCTAATGCTTCGATGATTTCAGGACCCGTCGTCTGAATGTGTACGGCTGGATTAGCAGGATTAATAAATTGAGACGGCATGAAGAAATGATCTTGCTCAGCTAGTTCTTCTGCTCGTTTAATAGATCCAGGCATCCCATCGTCTCCAGGAGTTAACTCGAGGTCTGCTCCGTAGGCTTTCATTAACGAACGGCGCTCAACACTCAGCGTATCAGGCATGACAAAGATTGTTTTATAGCCTTTTGCTGCAGCAACCATAGCCAGTCCCACCCCAGTGTTTCCACTCGTCGCTTCAACAATGGTGTCTCCTTCTTTCAATATCTCCGCTTTTTCTGCCTCTTCGATCATGTTCAATGCAATACGGTCCTTAACGCTTCCTCCAGCATTCAACATCTCGATTTTGACATACACATTCGCTACGTCTTCAGAAATTACTCGGTTTAATTTTAACAAAGGCGTTTCGCCGATTAATTCAGTAATAGATTGTGCTATCTTCAAAATGACACTTCCTTCATCATATGTTTGATAGGGTTATAAAAATAACTCCTCACTCAGATTTTAGCACAAAAAAAACTCGAAAACCGATTAAAATAAATTAATCAGTCTTCAAGCTTTTCTTATTAATGAGGTGATCACTCAATATCTATACGTTTTGATTCTGGAGCTGTGGGTTCCTGCTTAGGCAGGTCGATTTTCAGGACACCATTATCAAACCGAGCCTTGATGTTATCTTTATCAATATTTTGAATAATGAATTGTCGGCTGAAAGAGCGACTGGATCGCTCACGTCTAATATAGTTACGTTCCTTGTCACTCTCATCTTTTTCTGTTTCCTGTTTAGCTGAAATCGACAAGACATTATCATGGTAATCCAGTTCTATATTATCTTTTGACATACCTGGGAGTTCTGCTTCCACTTCGTATGCATCATCTTTCTCAATAATATCTGTCTTGAAGCTGCCAAAATCCCCGAAATTCTGTCCGAGTGCATCATCGAAAAAACGTCTGCCAAAGTCAAAAAAATCACGTCTAGAAGGAATCATATCGTTCATCACTACCCCTCCTTTCGATTAAATTGTCTCGCCTTTTGTTCCCTCTTCACATCTATTGTATGCCTTTTGTTAGAGAAAGCAACTAATAACAAACGGGGTCCAAACTCGCTAACTTCACGCTGTCGCCTGATCAATCAGCGACGGGTTCGGCTCCAGCTGAGGTGGCTAATATCGTTACAAACACCCCTTGATTCAGTGATGAAAATCTATCTCCGACCCTATAACATTGACTATTTACTTAGAACAAAAGCTGTTAATTTCTACCTAATATGCTAATCAATAGATGACGTCTTTTCCACTATTTAATTTGTAAAAAAAGACTCCGACTGAACAGGGTCTGCAGCCCTTTCTTCAGTGAAGTCTTCGTTTATATAGTTTAATGGATCAGTCGATCGACATAGTCTTTGTCAAATAACGGTTTGATTGATCTGTGCCCTTGAATGCGTTTAATCGCATCCCCAATTATAGGCGCAATGCTGATGACTTCAATAAATGGACAGTCTGCTTTCTCCTTAATATCGATGGTGTTTGTAACCACTACTTTTTTGATGCCGGATGCATTAATGCGATCGATGGCTTTTCCCGAAAGGACCGGATGAGTCACGCAGACATACACATCTTTAGCTCCCGATTCTTTCAGCATAGCGCAAGCTTTCGTCACTGTTCTGGCGGTATCCATAATGTCATCAAATAAAATACAGGTGCACCCGTCAACATCTCCGACGAGATTTAGTTCTTCCTCGACCTCTTCGTCCGCTGCCCGTTTATCAATGATGGCTAAGCGTGAGTCCAGGAGTTCTGCCATTTCTCGAGCACGTGACACCCCGGCGTGATCAGGTGAAACCACGACCGTCCCGTCCCCACCAAATTTATGATCGATAAAATAATTGACTAGTATCGCAGTAGCCGATAAATGATCCACCGGGATATCAAAGAATCCCTGGATTTGCGGTGCATGCAGGTCCATTGTTACGATACGTGTCGCACCTGCAATCGTCAGCATGTTTGCGACCACTTTGGCCGTGATGGCTTCTCTTGGTCCCGGCTTACGATCCTGCCTGGCGTAGCCGTAATAAGGCATCACAACATTGATGGTGCGCGCACTTGCCCGTTTCAGCGCATCGATCATAATTAGGGCTTCCATAATGTAATCATTGCTCGGATCATTGGTCGACTGAATAATGTATACATCGTCTCCACGAATACTTTCTTCAATATTGATCCGGATTTCTCCATCTTCGAACGTGGTGATATCTGCTTGACCAAGCGCTACCCCCACTTCTTCTGCAATTTCTTCAGCTAACGACCGGTTGGAATTCAAGGCGAAAATTTTGATATCTGGGCTTTTCTTCTCTTTATTCATGACAGCCTCCACTCAATAGATGACTCTTGCGTTTAACTATATTTAAGCACACTGGATAAATATTGCAAGGATTTGATGATACTTTTAGACAAGATATTTCAAGATTACAACCCGTATTCTATTATTAAAAAATTGAGCCGAGCTATGCTACACTTATACCAGAATACAGACAAGGAGTGTTTCGTATGACATTTAAGTTTAATGGGTTAGATCACTTTCAGCTCACTGCCCCTTTGGGTACCGAAAAGGAAACACGCTATTTCTTCACTGAAGTCCTGGGGTGTCCTGAAGTTGAAAAACCGGACTCCCTCAGCCATTTTGACAGTCTTTGGTTCGATATGGGCAGTCACATTATTCATGTAGGCCTGGATGAAAATCATCGCGCTGAAAAAAGAGGCCACCCCGCTTTCGATGTAGCGAATATTCAAGGGCTGATGGACCGGTTGGACAAGTATGATATCAGCTATGAAGAAGACTTCAATATGCCTGGAGCCAGACGTTTTTATACCTACAGTTTCTTTGGACACCGCATGGAGTTCCTGGAATGGACCAACAAACCGGTTTCACTGATGACTGAACGTGAGAAAGAAGACGCAGCCTCTAACCCTTCTGACTGATTAGGAGTCAACTGGATGACTCAATATCCAACTCCAATTCAGTCGGTCTCAGGAACTTTTGGATGTCATCCAAATCTGCATTTAAGTCTAAATACTGTGCTTCATGTTCCGGGTCTAGAATAACCGGCATCCGGTCATGGATCGGCTTCATCTGATCGTTGGCATCTGTAGTTAATATCGCATAAGTCAAAATACTCTGACCATCATCATCCGTATAGCGTTCACAGACACCGGCCATTGAAAAAATAGGCAACTGTTTAACCGTGATTATTTTCTTATCTTTCTTTTGTTGACCTTCCACTTTCTGCCATTCAAAAAAGTAACTGGCAGGTACAATACATCTTTTTTTAGCAAAGGGTTCTTTGAACGTCTTCTTCTCCAAAATATTCTCAGAACGGGCATTGATCAAAGGACGCTTGGCAAACCCGGGCGTAAATCCCCATTTGACCGGGTACAGTTTTTGATTTGGCAGCAATACAATGTTCTCAGTCGTTGGAAAGATTTCACTTCTTTCTTCATAGTCGTAGTCGTTTGACGAAAAGTCATCATAGTCCAGCTGATACCGTTTGATGAGTTCTTCTTCAGATACCGTCAATCCGTAACGTCCACACATGGTAACCCCTCCTATTTATTGGTAGCGCTGACAGTTTTTATCTATTCTTATTCTAACAAAAAAAAGTGAAATCAGGTTAGCAGATGTCATTACTCTTTTAAAACCGAGTCTGATAGAGAGTAGTCAGTGTAGAAATGATTCAATGCATAATTATTCATGTTGAATACTCTACCCGGGACGCAAGGCTATTCTTTTATTTTCAAAAAAGAGAGTGCTATACTCTAGGAAACATAACCGTTTATTTTTAAAAAAGAAGGTGGGTCTCTTATGTCAACTAAACGCAACGATTCAACATTGGATCATTTTCCCAAGTCTTACTGGCTCGAACAGTCTGTCCCTCAGTTCCCGACCTTGAACGAAAATATAACGACGGACATCGCCGTAATTGGCGGAGGTATGGTCGGCATTATCACAGCATACCGTCTGGCAAAGGCAGGAAAAGATGTGACGCTGATTGAATCCGGCACACTCGTATCCGGCGTGACCGGAAATACCACCGCAAAACTGTCTGCTCAGCACGGACTCATTTACAGCGAATTGATCAAGACATTCAATGAAGATAAAGCACGGCTTTACTATGATGCAAATATGGAGGGAATCCGTTTCGTCAAGGAAACGTCTGACACTTTGGATATTGATTGTGACTTTGAAGACAAAGAAGCTGTCGTGTTTGCCACTTCTGAAAAAGGAAAAAAACAGATCGAAAAAGAAGCACGTGCCTATGAATCTCTGAGTATCAACGGCTACTTGACGAATGGGCAAGTCTCAGACCTCCCTTTCCCAACAGAAGCTGCGCTGACTATGGCAGAACAAGCCCAGTTCCATCCTGTCAAATTCCTTTCTAAACTCGCGGAGGAAATCAGACGCCTGGGCGGGAAAATATACCAGTACACCCGAGCAGTCGGTTTACTGAAACAGAAAACAGGCATCCTGACAGAACACGGGGCAGTAATTGATGCTAATCAAATAATTGTCACCACACACTACCCTTTCAACGATTTTAGAGGACTCTATTTTTCCAAACTGACGATTAAACGGTCATACGCACTCGTCGCTGAAATCAGCGGGACATTACCCGAGCAGATGTATATCAGCGTGGAATCCCCTACCAGATCCTTGAGGACCGTTAAAGACGAGAACGGAAAACCGCTCCTTCTGATTGGAGGAGAAAGCCATCAGACAGGCAAAAGCAGCGTGCCGACACAAGAACACTACCAGAACCTGAAAACATTTGGGGAGCAATGGTTCAGCTTGTCCAGCGTATTAAATCACTGGTCCGCTCAGGATATGACGACACTGGACAAACTTCCATATATCGGACAGATGACCCGCACGACAAAAAATGTTTACGTCGCGACTGGATTCAACAAATGGGGCATGGCGATGGGCGCAACAGCAGGAAAAATCCTATCTGATATCGTCCTGGAAAGACCGAATGCCTACACTCACTTGTTCAATCCGACCCGCAGCAAGTTCAAACTCAAAGACGCCACACAATTTACTAAAAAGAATGCCGCAGTCAGTAAAGACCTCATCTGGACCAAAGCTAAACGCCCAGATAAAACACCCGATGATTTAAAAGCTGATGAAGGCGGCATTGTCTCTGTGGATGGCAAAAAACTGGGGGGCTACCGTGATAAAGAGGGAACTCTGCACTTGATCAAGACAACCTGTACACACATGGGGTGCGGACTTGAATGGAATGATGGTGAACGCTCGTGGGACTGTCCATGCCATGGCTCCAGGTTCTCTTATTCCGGCGAAGTACTGAACGGCCCCGCGGTTAAACCTTTGAAGAGAATGGATTAATTAACAGAAAAGGCCGTCGACCTTGATCAATAAGATCAGGATTGACTGCTTTTTTGTGTGCTTTATTAACTAGGTTAAGGCAACTTCTTTGATTATTCCTTCATTATCTTCGACATAATACTGAGCCTGGGCATTCCATAATTCATAATACTTTTTGTTTTTCAATTTAACCAAGTCGTTATGAGTCCCTCTCTGAACGATTCGACCATCATCAAACACTACTATCTCGTCACAGAATCGACAGCTTGATAGACGGTGAGAAATGAAAAGAGCGGTCTTCTGTCCCACAATTTTGTCAAATTGTGAGTATATTTCAAACTCAGCTATTGGGTCCAATGCAGCTGTTGGTTCATCTAAAATAACGATTGGCGTATCTTTATAAATGGCCCTTGCCATGGCAATCTTTTGAGCCTCTCCACCGGAAATTTCAACGCCGTCCTTTTCGAAATTCTGATAAAGATAAGTATCCAGTCCCTTTGGAAGCTGTTTGTATCGGGAATAAAAGCCGGCATCTTTAATGGCAGACAGCACTCGCTCTTCATCGTAATCTGTTGATGCTGCAACGTTTTGACCAAGATTGAACGAATAAAGCCCAAAGTCCTGGAATACAACTGAAAATAAACGTAAATAATCATCGTAATCGTATTTTCTGATATCAATTCCATTTAAAAGGATCTCTCCTTCTGTCGGATCATATAGTCTCGACAGCAGTTTAATGAATGTGGTTTTCCCACTTCCGTTCATACCGACTATAGCCATTTTTTCTCCGATAGTCAGTTTCAAATTGATATTTTTCAATACCAACTCTTCGCTACCGGGATATTTGAACGATAGATTGCGTACTTCCAGCTCATATTCATTATCCACACGTTTTTCAACGGGAAGTGTACCCTCATGTTTAACGCTTTTCAGTTCCAGAAACTCGAAGTATTTACTCAATACTATATTGTTGTTGTACAACCTAGAAAATTCTGAGACGAACTCCGGGAATGTCTGTACAAAGTTCGAAACAGCTCCTGTGTAAATAACGATGGAACCTGGAAGGATTGCACCCCCTATTGCTTTAAACGCTGAAAATAGGAACCCTAATCCTAAAAATATGTGAATCCAAATCTGAATTTTAATGGTGCCTTTATTTTCTGCGTTCTGCATATTTGTTAATGCTTGAAAGGTTATACTGCTCATATCACTAAATACTTTATCGTACAGTCCCTGCTGCTTGTACAGTCTAATTTCCTTTCCTGACTGATAATCCATTAACTGACCCATTATAAAACCATAAATATTATTCCCATGCATTCCTTTTTCAATCATTCGATTCAACTCATTAACTGCTTTTTCATAAATTTTGGAGGCGTATTTAAAATAAACAATATACGTTGCAATCGACCCAACCAAAAACCAGTGACTGTTTAAAAAAGACAATGGACTATCCGCAGGTACTCGTGCCAAAAACAATGCTAAAACAAACCCGAAGGAGATCAGCGTAGTAAACAGAATATTAATCAATCGCATCGTTTCGGATAGAAGGTAATAAAGTCCCTGGCCCCCTGTTAATTCAGCTATTGCAAGATGGTTTCTCATTTCATGAACTTCTGATTTTTCAACAAATTCATAATCCATAAAAATGATTTTATTGTTTATCTTCATTTCCTTTTTATCTCTAGCCTGATAAATCAAGGCAATTCGGTAATGATCCAGTCCATTTGATAACAGCCCGGCCCCAAAAGAAAGAATAAGGGTCATCGCTACGACCGGTGTCAGCGCATCAAACGATGGGTCAGTGAAGAGGATATTTAAGATCCAGGATGTAAAGAATAGAGAAATAAATGGGACAATAGCCTGGAACAGACCTTGCACTATACTAGTAATCAATAGTTTGGGCTCCAAAAGATAGACTTCTTTGTACCCTTTCCAAATCAATTGCGTATTTTCTTTAAACGACTGCATACTGATCTTCACCTGCCTCGTTTTTATAGTAGTAACTTTGTGTTTCAAACATCTTACAATACTTACCTTTCTGTTCCATCAACTGAGTATGTGATCCTTCTTCAATAATTCGTCCATCCTCCAAAAACAAAATACGATCGCAGAAACGAGTAGACGCCAGACGGTGAGAAATAAAAATTGAGGTCTTGTTTTTGGATAGTTCTTCATACTGATTATAGATTTCACTTTCTGCAATAGGATCCAGCGCGGCGGTGGGTTCATCTAAAACAAGAATCGATCCTTTTTTGTATAACGCTTTTGCTAACTGCAGTTTCTGCTTTTGACCCCCTGACAAATCAACTGCATCTGAATAGACACGTTTGACCAGTTTTGACTGACTCTTGTGCGGCAAGGCTTCTATTATATTTTTCAGTCCACTTTGCTTTGATACGGTTTCGAGCCTTATAGCATCCTTATCTTTTCCTTGAACGATCATTTCTTCGATTGTTACTGGGAGTTCGTAATAATCCTGAAAAACAACCGAAAACAAGTCAAAGTAATCTTGAATATTATAGTCATCTACTGAATACCCATTGATTTTAATTTCTCCTTCAGTCGGCCGGTATAACCCTGTCAGTAACTTGATCAATGTTGATTTCCCTGCACCATTCACTCCAACTAACGCTATTTTCTCTCCTGCTTCGATAGATACATTAAAGGCTTTTATTGTGTCTTTTTCTGCTTTTGGATAGCGGTAGGAGACATCATTAAATTCGATCGAATAAGATGCAGTATCTTCAGGATCTATTTCAATCCCTTTCCCATGATTCATTCTACTTTCTATTGCCATAAACTCTCTATAATCATCTATTTCCAGCGCCATTTTATTCAAATCGACTGCATTTTTCAGTAAGCCGCTGATCCAATTGGATAAAGTGGCAATCGCTCCAAAATAAATAGTAAAGCTCGCAACACTTATTTGCCCGTTTATAATTTGTTGAATCAGAAAAATGTAAGCGACCAGATCAATCAATAAAGTTGAGAATCCGTTTAGGACGTTTCCTCCAAATTTTTTGCGAAGGATTTTTTCTAAGTACCCGTATTTCTGCCGACTCAGTTCAGTGAAGACTGATCCGAACCACCCCTCCATTTTGTATAAACGCATATCTTTAGCCTGCTTGAAGTCCCCCGTTTTATCTCTTAAATAATTGATTTTCCGATTGATTGGGCTCACGAACTCTTTGTTTTCATCTTCTTTCTTGTTGACAAACATACTGTACCGGAAATTTACTATAGATGAGATTGCTATCAATACTATAAAAATCCAGTGAATGTCAGCTAAAATAAAACTGTATAAAAGGAAACCGAGAATGTTCTTTACTGCGTCTTCAGCTAGTATGAAAATATGTTGAAAAACTTGTTCAGGAGAGCTGGCCGTATCAAACGCCTTATTGATTTTCTCCTGTCCCTGATTTCCATCGAATATATCAAAATCCACTGAAGTCAAATGCATAGCCAGTCTGTTCAAAATAGTTATTCTAAAAGCATTCCCTTGACTGATTAGTATATTCATACTTGTTTTTGAAACCATGGTAAATACTAGAACGATTATAAGCAACAAAGCAAACATAATCATCAAGCTATTTATATCTCCACTTTCAGCTACTGCGTCGATTACGACAGCCGTCAGTCCAAGAGTTCCTAGGGGAAGCAGCATTTCAGATACTCCAGCCGACAAAACGTGCAGCATTAGCCGTTTATTATATCCCCAGATTTCCTTAAACAGAAATATCATATTATTGGCTGTCGAATAGGTCTGTTCTGATTTTTTTTCCATCTTTCATCACCTCATCTGTATCATAAACTCAAATCATATCGTAAGGTAAATTTTTTAACGAACGGTCGCATTTAATACACGGACGGTCTTTTATTCATTTGCTTAACTATTGCATTATGGATATACACGGGATATACTTAAAGCAAATAATAGCAAGGGGGTACACCTAGTGAATAATGAATCCATGCCATTTTATACTGCAGATAAGAAGTCGCCTGATGGTACGGTTAAAATAAGTAAGTGGGGAAACAGTCAAGCCATCCGTTTATCAAAGGACGAGTTGAAGAAAGCTGGTTTTATCATAGAAGAAGAACTTAATATGTATGTTGTAAACAATCGAATCATTCTCGAGAAGCAAACCACCCATCAGACATTGGAAGAACGCTTTGCCCATTACGAGGGTGACTACAAACCTGAAGAATGGGATTCAGGTGATTCTCAAGGAGCAGAAATTTTTTAAGGAGGTCACTTATATATGAATCAGTCTTCTCATCATTCACACTATATACCTGAACAAGGGGATATAGTGTACATAAATTTAAATCCCCAACGTGGACATGAACAAAAAGGCAAAAGACCTGCACTGGTTATCAGCAATAAACTCTTGAGCCAGAAATCGTCTCTTGCCTTTTTCCTGCCGATAACAAATACTCGTCGTCACTACCCCACACATGTGCGACTGGACGAAAGAACGGATACTAGCGGATCTATTATGTGTGAACAGTTAAAATCACTGGATTACATCTCACGAGGCATTCAGTTCAAAGAAAAGCTGCCCTCTGACCTGCTAGAAGAGGTGCAGGATGTTCTGCAGGCCATTATTGAATAAAGCAATGGAGTGCTACAGCGGCAATGTAATCTCCGTTGCAAACACTCCTTCTTCAAACTGACGGTTAATATAGCCACCATATTTTTCTACCGTCTTGTCGACTCGTTTCAACCCAAATCCGTGGTCTTTTCCCCTTTTAGTCGTCAGAATCTCGCTTCCCGCTTTCTTGATTTTCCGTTCCATGGTATTGGTGATATTCATGTACAGCTGACCCTTCATTTCATGGATATACACTCTGATGAACCGTTCCTCTGGATTTTCAACAGATTGACAGCCTTCAATCGCATTGCTCAAAAGGTTCCCTAATATGATTCCTAAATCTACATCTTGAACCGCTATTTTTTCTGGTACATGGGCCTTCGCATGTAAAGTTACATTCTTGGATTGTGCAAGCGTGAATTTACTGTTCAGCACCGCATCCACCATCACGTTTCCGGATTTAATAATCGTATCGACCGAGATTAAATCTTCATCCAGTTCATCAAGGTAGCGCTCCAGCTCGTTTAACTGATCTAACTCTAAGTAAGCTTTCATGGCCTGGATATGATTTTTATAATCGTGCCGCCAGCCCCTCATCTGTTTATAGATGCTTTCAACCTCTTCGACATGAAAATTAACCAGGGTTTCATTTGCTTCGAATAACTTTTTCTCATAATAGGTTTGTACATATCGACGAACAAGCAACCCGATGGTAATCATCAGAACGAACCCTATCCCAGCATAATGATAAACAGTCATTCTATACTCTCCTTTTATAATAGTCGATAAAAGCCTGATTCACTTCTTTAACCTTCCTTCTGGAAATCGGAACAGTCGACTCGTCGTCCAAGACAACATCCTGCTTTCTTAAGGTTTTAATGTGCGATAAATTAACTAAGTAAGACCGGTGCGTTTTGATAAAATTATCGGATGATAGAGTATCTTCAAAATGACTGAATGGTTCTTTGACTTCCATTTCATCATTGACTGTGACTAGAATAGTCTGATGTCTGTTCGCTTCAAGGTAGACGACATCGGCTTGGCTAATCCGACTCATTCCCTCATGGGTCTCTACAAAAATATAGACCTCTTCTTTTGGGGCAATCTTCTGGAACCGATTTAAGACCTGAAAGAGTTTTTCTTTATTAACTGGCTTCAATACATAGTCCATAGCACTGACTTCATATCCTTGACCGATATAATCTGTATAGCCTGTTACAAAAAGCAGTTTGATTTCGTGATTTTGGGCACGCAAATGTTTAGCTAATTCCATGCCATTCATTTTGCCCATTTCAATATCCAGTATTAATAAATCGAATGCCTTATCTTCTTCAAAGTGAAATAAAAAAGCTTCTGAAGACTCAAACGTTGAGATGTCAAAGCTCACCTCGTTAATTTCTCCGTATTCCATCAACAGCTTTTTCAGTAATTTCAGTTGAATTGCTTCATCATCTACAAGAGCTACACGCCAGTTCATTCGTTTCACCTCAGTATTAGTATATATTAAAACAAACAGCAGCTCTACACTCCCTATAAATAAAAATATATTACTTGTTATGAATGCTGTCGTTTTGAGTTATACTTAAGACAATACAGTTATTGGTAACTCCCAATAATCTATGAAAAACTTCGTCTTTCTAAAATCATCAAACGGGTATACCTATTATGGATGAGTCATTTAAGGATTGTATAAAGATATGGGGCTTATAGAAATTTAGTAGACCAAATCGAAGTATTAGAAG
>JAFIFE010000006.1 GCA_020832185.1 Alkalibacterium sp. | reverse complement strand
CTTCTAATACTTCGATTTGGTCTACTAAATTTCTATAAGCCCCATATCTTTATACAATCCTTAAATGACTCATCCATAATAGGTATACCCGTTTGATGATTTTAGAAAGACGAAGTTTTTCATAGATTATTGGGAGTTACCCTTTCCAAAGCATTAAGTCTTACTACTATCATAGTATATAAGTTTGAAGAATAATACGAGAATAAAGAATTAAAAAAAGCACGAAAGTCAGAATTGTTTTCTAACTTTCATGCATTCGTTAATTAGTGATCCAGATTTTTCATAGTTGGGAATAACAGTATATCGCGAATTGAATGTGAGTCAGTCAACAACATGACTAATCGATCGATTCCTATACCTAATCCACCTGTTGGCGGCATACCATATTCCAGAGCTTCTATGAAGTCCTCGTCGATATCATGCGCCTCATCGTTACCTTGTGCTTTTTCTTTAGCCTGTGCTTCAAATCGTTCCCTCTGATCGATAGGGTCGTTTAATTCACTAAAGGCATTAGCATATTCATGTTTGGCAATGAACAATTCGAAACGATCAGTGAAACGACCGTCTTCCTGGTTCTTTTTAGCCAATGGTGAGATTTCAAGAGGATGACCGTAGACAAAGGTCGGCTGTATTAATTTATGTTCAACAAATTTTTCGAAGAACTCATTGACTACATGACCGAATGTAGCGTAATCGTCAATGTCTACATGGTGATCTTTAGCCAGCTGTCTGGCTTCCTCATTTGAATAATTTTTAAAGAAATCGATACCGGTCTCTTCTTTGATCAAGTCGACCATGTGTCTGCGATCCCACTTTTTCCCGATATGAATCGTTTCATCACCATAAGGGATATCCGTTGCTCCCAGTACTTTTTCTGTTACTGTTCGAACCAGATTCTCAGTCAGATTCATGACGTCTTCAATATCATGAAAAGCAGTGTACAGTTCTAGCATTGTAAACTCAGGGTTATGCGTCGTATCGATTCCTTCATTACGGAAAACACGACCGATTTCATAAACTTTTTCCATTCCGCCAACAATTAGTCGTTTTAAATGTAACTCAATAGCTATTCTCAAGTATAGCTGCATATCCAGCGCATTGTGGTGAGTGGTAAACGGGCGCGCTGCAGCTCCTCCAGCCAGATTGTGCAAAAGTGGGGTTTCGACTTCTAGATAATCAAGCGAATTTAAATAGGTTCTAATTTCTTGAATGATCTGACTTCGCTTAGTGAAGCGGTCATAGCTGTCCTCATTAGAAATCAGGTCCAGATAGCGCTGACGGTATTTCTGTTCAACGTTTGTCAGACCATGGTATTTATCAGGGAGCGGACGCAGTGATTTTGTCAGATAAGTCAGTTCCGTCGCACGGATAGTCACTTCACCTGTATTGGTTTTCATAACTGTTCCTTCGATTCCTAGAAAATCACCGATATCAGTCGTTTTAAAGGTTTCGTATTGCTCATCCCCTATGGCATCTTTTCGTACATAGATCTGTACTAATCCATTTTTGTCTTTAAGATGGGCAAACCCTGCTTTTCCTTTTCCTCGCTTAGTCATCAAGCGTCCGCTGACTTTAACTGAAATCCCCGCATCAGACAACTCTTCTTTTGTCTGATCTTCAAAAGAGGATTTTACCTCATTTGAAAAATGCGTCCGTTCATATCGTCCCCCAAAAGGATCGATTCCGCGTTCTCTTAATTCATTCATTTTTTCACGTCTTACTACTAGCTGATCTGTTTCCGTTTCCTGGTTATGTGTTTCGTGAGACACTCCTGCCACTCCATTCTGATTTCTGTTTTATTGTATGTTTTCATATTTTGAAAAGATGAGTACTTTCTTTCATTCTGAATTATAGTACCATATCTAAGGCGTCTCTTAAAGAAGAATCAAGGGGATTCAGGCTTACTCTTTATTCGCTCGGGTTTCTTCAACCAATTCTTCAAGTTCCTTTTCATCAAAGTGATAGGTTGTCCGACAGAAATGACATACAGCATCTGCGCCGTGGTCTTCGTCGATCATTTCCTGAATTTCCTGTTCTCCTAATGTGATGATTGCATCCTTGAAACGGTCTTTTGAACAGTCACATTTAAATACGACAGGCATCGTTTCCAGTATTCTAATAGAATTCCCTTTAACTAAACGGGTCAATATTTCTTCAGGTGTTTCGCCTTGCTCCATCAAATGTGAAACTAAAGGGAGGTCAGCGATTGCATCTTCAACAGCCTTGATTGTCTCTTCTTCAGCGTTTGGTAGCACTTGGATCATAAAGCCCCCAGCCGCTTGAACGGTTTCATCCGGGTTCACCAGTACAGACAACCCTATAGCTGAAGGAACTTGTTCAGAAGCAGCCATATAATAGGTGAAGTCTTCTCCCAGTTCCCCACTGACTAATGGGACCTGTCCGACAAATGGTTTTTTCATCCCCAGATCTTTGCTGACTGTCAGCATGCCTTCGGTACCCACTGCACCTTTGACATCGATTTTTCCTTTTTCGTTTAATGGAAGATTCACTTCTGGATGTTTAATGTATCCCTTTGTCTCGCCTTTTCCGTTACTGTCGACCAGCAGGTATCCGACAGGACCGTTTCCTTCTATTCGGACGGTCAGTTTTTCTTCTCCTTTAAGAGTCGCTCCAAGCAGCGTCGTTCCGACCATTGCACGCCCTAAAGCAGCGGTTGCCGAACTCCAAGATGCGTGCTTTTGCTGAGCTTCTTTCACCATATCTGTCGCATCGATCACATATACTCGAATCTGATCGTCATACCCTAACGCTTTGATTAATTTATCTGACACACTATTCACGACCTTTTATCAGTTTAGGTTGTACTCTATTTTTCATTTTACACGGAAAGAAGAGGAGGGCTAATAATAAGCCTCCTCTTCTCTGCATTTTACTCTTTAGGTTCCTCATCAGTTTCAGGTGACACATCAGTTTCATCACTGTCATCCGATTCAGACTGTTCATCTTCAAAACGTTTTTCACGTTCTCTTTCTTTTTTCTCTCGTGCAGCTTTGATTTCTTCAAAGGAAGTGCCGACTGGTTCTTCTTCAGGATCACGGTCTGCTTCTTCAGTTGCAGGAATCTCTTCTTCACTCTCACGAGGGAACTCAGAAGGTTTTGCTTTTTCTTTAGAAGGCATTTCTCCCTGTTCAAACAGAGATTTGATTTGTTTCTCATCAAGTGTTTCAACTTCCAACAATTTCTGAGCAATCAATTCGTGCGCTTCTTTATGCTCTTCAATGATACGCTTCGCTTCAGCATGTCCTTCATTAAGAATACGCAGGACTTCCTGGTCGATCTGATAAGCAAACTGTTCAGAGTAAGCTTTAGATTGAGAATAATCTCTTCCCAGGAATACTTGACCTCCGCCTTCATATTGAACCGGTCCGAGTAAATCACTCATTCCGTATTCAGTTACCATGCTTCGGGCAATTGCTGTTGCCTGCTGGAAGTCATTAGATGCCCCACTTGACTGGGAGTTGTAGATGATTTCTTCAGCTACACGTCCACCTAATAATCCAACAATCTGTTCGAACAATTCTTTCTTAGTCATCAGGAAGCGATCTTCTTTAGGAAGCATGATGGCATATCCACCAGCACGTCCACGAGGAACAATCGTTACTTTATGAACGATACGTGCATCACTTAAGACTAACCCGACAATTGTATGCCCAGCTTCATGATAAGCAACCATTCCACGCTCTGTTTCAGAAATGACGCGGTCCTTCTTGGCAGGTCCAGCTATCACTCGGTCATGCGCTTCGTCCAGATCCATAGCTTCGATTTCTTTACTGTCACGTCTGGCAGCTACAAGCGCCGCTTCATTCAGTAAGTTCTCAAGATCTGCTCCTGCAAATCCTGGAGTTTGTCTCGCAATCACTTTCAGGTCTACATCAGGTGACAACGGTTTGTTCTTGGAGTGAACTTTAAGAATGGCTTCACGTCCTTTAACATCCGGGCGTCCAACCATGATACGTCTATCAAAACGACCTGGTCTCAGTAACGCAGGATCCAGAACATCTTGTCTGTTGGTTGCAGCAATGACAATAACCCCTTCATTACCTGTAAATCCATCCATCTCAACCAGTAACTGATTCAGGGTTTGTTCACGTTCATCGTGTCCTCCACCCATTCCAGCTCCACGCTGACGACCGACGGCATCGATTTCATCTATAAAGATGATAGATGGTGCGGTTTTCTTGGCATTCTCGAACAAGTCACGTACACGACTAGCTCCGACACCAACGAACATCTCAACGAATTCAGAACCTGAAATCGAGAAGAAAGGCACGCCGGCTTCTCCGGCTACTGCTTTAGCAAGCAATGTTTTACCCGTCCCTGGAGGTCCCTCAAGCAAGACACCGGCAGGGATACGTGCTCCCAGGTTGGCAAAACGTCTTGGGTCTTTAAGGAATTCAACCACTTCGACTAATTCTTCTTTTTCTTCATCGGCTCCGGCAACATCAGAGAAACGAACTTTACTTGTTTTAGCATCACTCTCTTTGGCTTTAGACTTGCCAAAGTTCATAACGCCACGTCCGCCTCCAGCTCCACCACCTTGTCCTGCCTGGCCCATCATAAAGTAGATGAATCCGACAAATAATAAAAGCGGCAGGAAGGAGAAGAGTAAACTTGTCCAGATTCCTGTGGTCGGTTCTTCAACCGACACAATGTTGACTTCGTTTGTTCGAGCAAGTGAGTACATTTCTTCAACTACATTGTCATTTCTTAAAATAAACGTGGTAAAGCGTTCCGCTTCTGTCTGATCCAGTCCGCCAAATAATGTGACATTCTGATCTTGTTCGACTTCTACTTCTTGCCCTTCACGAAATCTCCCTCTTATTTCATATACACCAGCTGTCGGCTGGATCTGAAATTCTTCTATACGATCTTCTTCTAAAAATTCGATAAATTCTGTAGAACTTACACCTTCAGAAGCTTGATCCTGACCGCCACTAGTCGCCCAACTTGCAATTCCAATAACTGCAAGAAACACGATGACGTAGAAGAATCCACTCTTAAAAAATCCCTTCTTCATGTCATCCTCCATCTATCAATTAATTTTTATTTTGTACATTTTAAGGTCACTTACTTAAAATAATATACCACATCATGTTACCATACTTGACTATCTTTGACTATGAATTTTATTTGATGTTTCAGTAATTCAACAGTATTTCCCATCTTATATCCATACATTTTTCACATAGTTAGCGTTTATTGATAGACTTCCGGTTTAAGAACACCAATGAAAGGTAAGTTACGGTAGTTTTCTGCATAGTCCAGGCCATACCCGACTACAAATTTGTGAGGAACAATAAAGCCGACCCAGTCTGCAGAGATATCGATTTTGCGTCCGGATGGTTTATCCAGTATAGTGACGATTTTTACTGATGCTGCTTTTCTATATTTAAATAAATCTTTAAGGTAAGCAAGTGTGCCCCCTGTATCTATAATGTCTTCAACAAACAACACGTGTCTGCCTTCCACATTGGTATCCAGGTCTTTAAGAATTTTCACTTCTCCTGAAGAGACTGTTTCATTTCCGTAACTCGAGACATCCATAAAGTCGATTTCCAGATAAATTTCCATCTTTTTGATCAAGTCTGCCATAAAGGGCAGTCCGCCTTTTAAGACACCCACCAGCAAGGGATTTTTCCCGGCATATTCTTCATCAAGAACTTTAGCCAGTTCTATTACTTTTTCCTGTATTTCTTCTTCAGAAATCAGAATGCTTTCGATATCATTTTTCATGTTAATCGTCTCCTTCAGCTTTCATATCGTTTTTAATTGAAGTTGCTTTTGTCTGTGTAAACAAGTACGTAGCTAATTGTATCAGTTATAGGGTCCAGTGACAATGCAGATTCCTTGTAGTCGACCAGCCACACGATCTCTCCTTTATTGTCGGTCACGATCCAGGCCTGATCCCTCTCTTTAAGGGGGATCTTCTGATCAATAAAGACATCTTTGACTTTTTTGGATCCCTTTAATCCTTTCAATCTGATTCTATCTCCATTTTTGCGGTGTCTGATAAGCAATGGGAACCTTGATGACTCTATAGCTAAAAACACTGTTCGTTCACTGTCTGTCGATTCTCTATTGATGTAGTCAGTATAAGACAAAAGACCCAGCATTTTAGTGTCGGTCAGCCGGACCCATTCTCCGACTTTAAGTAGCTTTTCCGGTTCAGGTGCCTGTCTTTCACTTATTTGTTGACTATTTTCCTCAATGGTACACCAGTCATACGTCCTTCTGGCCATCAAGTTATTCGGCAAATCAAGAGATGTATTAGGTCCAGACGACTCCAGCCACTTTCTGAAAAGAGTCAAATGCCTTTGAGTGAACAAAAATTCCTGATTTCCACTCCATTCCTTTACTGCATTAGCCAGCACTTTTTCCTGCATAAAGGGATCTAGCTGCAGAAACAATGTCCGCTCGACGACTAATGCCTGGTCCGTCACCTCGATGATCTCTCTTCTCTTTTCTTCGATCAGTGGGGTCATCAGATTTCCCACACTTCTGATTTCTTCGGAGAATCTGATGATATGATCTTCTACTGCGGGATTCTCTTTTTTTAATAACGGGATGATCGTCTGTCTGTATCTGTTTCGAGTAAAATCTGAGGTAGTGTTCGTTTCATCTTCGCGCCAGTCAAGCTTCTGCTCTCTCGCATAACTGATCAACTCTGACTTCGAATATGGCAGGAGCAATCTAATGATGCGCACATTGTCATCTTGTCTGACGGTCTCGATTCCTTTCAGCTCATCAAGGGAACTCCCCCTGACCAGACGCATCAGTATCGTTTCCACCTGATCATCTTTATGATGCGCCGTCAGTACAATGGCTGCATTCAGTTCTTCAGCAAGTTTTTTGAAGAAGGCATATCGGATGTTCCTGGCTGCCTGCTCCAGACCCGACTGAGGGTGTGTTTCTCTGTCCCACTGATGCTCCCGGAACTCAACTCTATACTGAGCAGCCAATGTTTTTACAAAAAGTGCTTCTTCTTTAGACGCCTCTCTTAATTGATGATTCACATGAGCGACCACTATGTCTGGTTTGAGAACGTCCGGGAGGCGATTGACCAGATCCAGCAGAACGATAGAATCGACTCCACCAGAAACGGCTATAATCACTTTGTCTTTTGCATTCCAGAATTTTCCGTCCTTTACACGCTGGACAAAATCTTGATAGATAGCCATTCGCTCACCTCTTTCGGTCTGTGTTCCAATTAAAAAAGGTTCAGGGAATCCCCCAAACCCTTCTATTTATTCATTTGATTTCGCTGATTAATTTTTTCTTCCGCCGCGTCCGCCGCGTTTGTTTTCAGTGTTGCGCTTGATTGAAGTCAAACGGTCTTCACTGTCTTTAAGGAACGAGCTCATCAGTGAGTCGAAGTCCTCTTTCTTTGGTGCAGGCGCGCTTCTTTTGTTAGAAGAAGAACTCGTACGTCCACGACTTGGAGCTTTAGGTCTTGGAGTTGTTTCGGCAGGTTTGTCTGTAGCTTTACGGATCGATAATCCGATTTTCCCATCATCTGCTATAGATAAGACTTTAACTGTAACAGTTTGGCCTACTTCTAATTCTTCGTTAATGTTTTCTACATAACTATCTGAAACTTCACTAATGTGAACTAATCCAGTTTTGTTATTGCCTAAATCAATAAACGCACCAAAATTAGCAATACCCGTAACTTTACCTTCTACTTTGCTTCCAACTTCAATTGACATATTTTCTATGTTGCCTCCTAAGTAATTTGGGACCATTATACCATGTCACCATTTGATAATAAAGGTTTAATAGGAAGAATTTGAATATAAATGTCCGTAATGTTCGGGTTTTCAGTCATCTTCTTCCAGTTCTTCTGAATCTAATTCTGGTGCATTTTCAGTTGCTTCTATATGGTCGGGATTGCGGTCATCCGGAAAACTGAAGACGATCTCATTATCTTTAGTTAGATAGTACTCACTTCTGGCTAACTTGGCGACGTACTCTTCATCCTCTAACAGTCCGATATAGTACTCCAGTTCTTCCTGATGGAGCCCAAGCGATTCAAGTTCCTGTTCTGCAACTACTCTTTGTCCCTCCAGTTCCTGAAGTTTAAAGTAGTTACTGACCAGTGCGCTGCTTACAAGCAGCATCAGTAAGGTCCCGGCTGCTATTATCAGCTGCATCCTTCTCTTTAACTGTTTTTTTCGTTTGTGCGCGCGTATGCTCTCTAACGTTTTAGTTTCCATATAAGGATTGTCAATGCGAGCAATACGTGGTTTTTTATGATCCATTATTGCTGCTCCCTCCTTTTTACTTTCCGATTTTAAGTGTTTAAAGTATACCAACAAACCATTGACTTTGAAAGAAGCAGATGATGAGAATTGCTATAATAGATTAACTGTAATCAAAAAGACACAATCCGTTGAGCGTCTGTATCGTTTTGATCAGCTCTCAATAAGCGATTGTGTCTTCTTATTAGATTCTACTCGAAAGATTCCTTATAGGTTTCTTCTATTACTGTGTAAAGATTTTTGGCTTCATCTTTTTTTGTAGTATCTCTAATGTCCTCTACTTTTACTTTGAGTGTCTTATTTCCAAAATGGATAGTCAATTCATCCTCTACCGCTACCGTACTGGAGGACTTTGCTTTTTTTCCATTGATCAGTATACGGTCCTTGTCCGCAATTTCTTTTGCAACTGACCGTCTCTTAATAATGCGGGATACTTTTAAAAATTTATCAAGTCTCATCTTTCATCCTCTTTTCTTCTCGTTTGATTTTCTGCCATATCGCATCCACTTCTTCAGGTGTAGTGGCTTCTACTCCGTCAAACACGTGCGGATGACGTCTTCTGATTTTTCGGTTTACATTCTCCAGTACGTCTTCAAACGTAAACAATCCTTCTTTTTCAGCGGCATTTGTCTGGTAAAGAATCTGAACCAGTACGTCTCCCAGTTCTTCCATCCAATTGTCCGTGTCTTCTTTTTCGATCGCTTCTATCAGTTCACCTGTTTCCTCTTTTAAATAACGAATGAGCGAATAGGGTGTCTGTTCGTTGATCCAGACATCTCCGTCAGGCGAAGTGACCTGATCAATATAATGCTGCAATGTTGACAGTGAGGTGACCTGTTCATCAAGTATCAGTGGCGGACAATAGAGGGTCCTTAGATTGGACGTTGCCTCTAATCGGTCAATTTCATAAAGACGGAGCCATTTGACTGTCTCAGACCGGCTTCCAGGATACTCTATCAGAGCGACGCAGTGATCATCAGGGTATTTGCTCATTAACGTTGCCTTTACTTCTGTAGCCATCCTGTGTGCAGGGCCGACCTGCAGGACAAATACCGACTGACCTGTCTGTACACTATCCGCATTTAACTCAGCTGAATCAATCAGCTGGACACCTTCTTTCAAGGGATCGACGCTTACAGCATGCACCAACCGGTCGAGAAACCCTCTAGACTCAAGAACCTCTACATTCTCGTATCGTATTTTGAGTTCCTTGACCGTCCGGTCTGATTCTAGGAGGTCCCCAGGGACTGCAAAAATCACCGGGTTCTGTTCAGCTTTATTTATCAACCGAGTGATTATTTCGTTTTCATCCGCCAAATCCTCTTTCACTTCACCCAGCGCATCAAATACAATACCGTCAGCCGACAACTCATTCAAAACTGGATCGTCAGAAGTCTTGACTATAACAGGGTCTCCTTGATTTAACTTCTCGTAGACATTGACTGGCAAGTGACTTTTTTCCCCTGACCCCAGTCCTACTACTGTTATTTTATGCATAGACGACTCCTTACTTCTGATTCCTTTTCTCACTTTTCCCTATTTAGTCGAGCGAGTCCTCGTCTGGTTTCTGTTCGTTCTTCATTCTTTCCTTCAAATAGTCTGATGTGTTTTTAGCAAATAAGACTAATGCATCCAACCAGACATTGACTGTGGTTCGTTTAGTCAGTTTAAACTCTATGGTCAAGTTTTCTTCTGCCTGCATGTCGGTTTTCAGCTGGATATCTTTCAATGCTTTAAACACCTCTGGGAGAGGCAGTCGGTTCGTTCCCTCTTTGGAAAAGACAACCGACAGTTTAGTGCCGTCCCGTTTGATCAATTCGATCAGCGCTTGTTCACTGTACATTTTCAGCAGGCCGACTGACAAGAGATCCGCTACTTCCTGCGGGTAATCACCGAAACGGTCAATCAGTTCATCCTGCAGTTCAACATACTCATCATCAGAAGCGAACTGTCTAATGCGTTTGTAAAGCTCTATTTTCTGACGTTCGTCTTGTATATACGTCCCTGGAAGATATGCATCCACTGACAAGTCCATTTCGACGATGGTTTTCTGCTGCGATGTGTCTCCACGTTTTCTGGCAACCGCTTCTTCCAGCATCTGAGAGTACAGGTCAAATCCGACACTGTCAATAAACCCATGCTGCTGCTGCCCTAACAAATTCCCAGCTCCCCTAATCGCCAAATCACGCATGGCAATTTTGAATCCTGAGCCTAGTTCCGTGAAATCCTTTATTGCCTGCAGTCGTTTTTCGCTTACTTCTGTCAGCACTTTATTTGGCTGGTGCATGAAATAGGAATAAGCGATCCTGCTGCTACGTCCCACACGTCCTCTTAATTGATAAAGTTGAGACAGACCCATTCGATCAGCGTCCTCAACAATCAGCGTATTGACGTTGGGGATGTCGACGCCCGTCTCGATGATCGTAGTCGTGACCAGCATATCGAACTCCCCTTGAATAAACTGGTAAAGAACATTCTCAAGCTGAACCTCTGTCATCTGACCATGAGCATGGGCAATCCTTGCGTCAGGCACTAACTGTCTCAATTCATCTGCTCGCTGTTCGATTGTACTGACTCGGTTATGCAGATAAAATACCTGTCCGCCTCTGGCCATTTCTCGTTGTATAGACTCCATGACCACTGAAGCGTTCATTTCCATCACGTACGTCTGAACAGGGTAACGGTTAGCTGGCGGGGTCTCGATGACGGATAAATCTCTCACACCCAGCATCGACATGTGCAGCGTTCTCGGTATCGGTGTCGCTGTCAACGTCAGCACATCGACTTGATTTTTAAGCTGTTTCAATCGTTCTTTATGTTTCACTCCAAACCGCTGTTCTTCATCAACGATCAAAAGCCCCAGATCCTGAAAGACGATATCCTTCGACAGGATACGGTGCGTTCCAACAACCACATCGACATGTCCCTTTTTCAGGCCGTCGACCGTTTCTTTCAATTGCTTGCCCGTTCGAAAACGACTTAACAATCCGATTTCAACCGGGAAATCCACAAAGCGTTCAAGCATTGTTTCGTAATGCTGTTGTGCAAGGACAGTAGTCGGGACCAGGAAAGCTACCTGCTTCCCGTCCTGAATCGCTTTAAACACAGCACGCATGGCAACTTCTGTCTTCCCATACCCTACATCGCCCACTATCAGGCGATCCATAGGTTTATCTTTTTCCATATCCCGTTTGACTTCTTTGATCGATCTCAGCTGATCCTCAGTTTCAGTGTAAGGAAACGCATTATCAAACTCATCTTGGTAAGCATTGTCTCTTGAAAATGCATAACCTGTTTTACGTTCACGTTCAGCGTACAATTCCACTAATTCATCTGCGATATCTTCGACCTGAGAGGCCACTTTATTCTTTGTTTTAGCCCAGGCTGTTCCACCGAGCTTGTTCATCTTAGGCGCTTTGCCTTCTGAAGAGACATATTTCTGCAGGAGATTAAGCTGCGTGACTGGAATAAATAATTTTGAAGAGTCTTTGTACACCACGCTTAAGTAATCCTGGTGAATGCCTCCGATTTCCATCGTTTCCATCCCAGTAAACTGTCCGATACCGTGATTGACATGGACAACAAAATCTCCCTTATTCAACTCAGAGTAACTTTTCAGACGTTCTGCATTTGAAAGATTCTGTCTTCTCGGTTTCTTTTTAGGCAGTCGGTTAAATAATTCTTTTTCCGTCAGCACAGCGATTTTTTCTTGCGGCAGTTCAAAACCGGTTTGAACACTTCCACTTATTACCTGAATAATGTCAGGTTTTATTTCGTTGTCATCGGCTAGCGTGCTGGGAATCTCAAAATTGAGTAAGGTCTGATGAACTTTTTCTGCCCGCTCATCACTTTCCGTCATCACGATAACGGTATACTCCTGTTTTTCCCAGCGGTCCATTTCAGTTTTAACCAAATTCATCTGTCCGAAAAATTTCTGCATGGTACGGTACTGGAACGGATGAATGCTATCCAGGCGCAAGCCTTTCATTCCTTTTTGAAACAGCGAGAAATAAAGCTGACTCAAGTGAGAAAGTTTAAGGGCTTCTCTGAAATTTAATGAAAACTGCTGCTTGATCAGTACATTCCCCTGGGAAAGCTGAGATGTGATCCATTCCCCCTCTTCTTCCTCTAAACGCGCTTCATTCTCCAGTATCCTTGGGTATTCATCCATTATCAGCAAAGCATCTTCTGAAGCATACTCAAGCAAGGTCGTTTTCTCCGAGTAAAGCAGATCTGCATACCTGACGAGTTCTTCTATATAATATTCTTCCTGCACTGCGTCAATTATTGGAGAGATCGTCTTCTCCAGCAGCAGTTTCTGATCAGTATCTTTCGTCTTTTTAAGTGAAACGGCTAATGATTTTTCAAAACGGGTAATGATGGCTTCCTTATCTTCTACACACAGAAGGGTATCGGTGGCAGGAATCAATTGAACAGATTCGACATTTTTTTGAGACCGCTGTGTATCTGCATCAAAATACCGCAAGGAATCGACTTCCACGTCAAACAGTTCGATCCTTACCGGATTCTCTTCTGTTATCGGATAGACATCAACGATTCCACCACGCATACTGAACTCTCCCGGGGCTGAAACTTTCTGCTCGCGTCTGTATCCCATTTCTGTTAACTTGCGCTGCAGCTGATTCAGTTCGACTTCATCGCCGATAGCAAATGATAACTCAGCATTCTTGAACAGATCTGGTGCTGGCAGCAGCTTTCTTGCTCCAGCTAGGGGAGTGACTACAATGCCTGGCTTTTTTTTCAGAAGAAAATCAAGCGTTTTGACTCTTTCAGCCCGTGATTCAGGTGAAGAGACCGACATTTCTGCATGAATCATGTCATCTACTGCAAAGAGAAAAAGCTGGTCATCAGGAATGAGACCAGTTAAATCGGTAATCAGTTGGTTTGCATGATAGACATTCTGGGTGACCACTATGATCTGCTGCTCTTTCTCCTCAAATAATGATTTGAGTAAAAGCGTCCGTGCAGAGCCGGCCATCCCGGTGATCAATTGTTTTTTATTATGTCCCATCTGACTAATCAATTCTTTGACAGAGGGTTTTTCACTTATGAGTGTGTGTAAATCAGCCACAGTCTTTGCTCCTTTTTGAAACAGTCATTTATTAATTGAAGTTCGTCATCGTGTCAGCGTACGTATGTCCTTCGACCCAATATAAAGCGGCGTCTGATGCTTTCTTCACTGAGAACAAGACCTCTTCATGAGTCGATTTATGAAATGGGCTGAGAACATGAGACACAACAGACTGATTTTCGTGAGGTCTGCCTACCCCTACCCTTAGACGATTGAAATGCTTGGTTCCTAAGTGGTCGATGATGCTCTTAATTCCGTTATGGCCACCTGCTCCACCTTTTTGTCTTAAACGTACTTTTCCGACCGGCAGATCCATATCATCATATACCACCACAATGTCTTCCTCCGTACAGTCATAATAATCCAACCATTGTCTGACAGAACGACCGGAATCATTCATATACGTCTGAGGTTTGATCAATACAACTTTTTCCGAACCCACTGTCCCTTCAGCGTATACTGACTCAAAATTGGAACGATTAAATGTCCATCCTTTTTGATAGGCAATTTCATCGAGTGTGATAAATCCGATATTGTGCTTTGTCTGTGCATACTTAGCTCCGGGATTACCTAAACCTATAATTAATTTCATAACGAGACTCCTTACCTGTTTTCTACATGCAAAAAAGCTGAACGTAGGTCTCGTCCAGTTTTTTTAATCTATTCTATTATAACACATCTGACTCTTTTATAGGACTCAGTGAACTGGCTAAGTCTTTTTGATGAACGTCTGCTTACATGATGGACAGGTCACACGGATTTTTTTCTTTCCTCTGGGTACTCTGATTTTCTGTTTACATTTGGGGCATTTAGTGATTTTAAATGCTTTTCTCTGGACCCATCTGTTACGCCATCTTCTATGAGTGAGTTGAGCTTTCTGTTTAAAAGAAAGGTATTTCTGCAGTTCCCTGTAACGGTTCGTTTTGTCTTTTGACACTATACGCAAGGCGCCATAGGCTATAAGCGCTGTTCCTAGAGCAGAGACCCATATGCCACCTGCAAAATTGGCTACAATCCCAAACACAAGTCCACTGATGATCAGCACCTTGGATAATTCATCATATCCATACCTGCCGTTCATATAAAATAATATCTTTTGAATCCATTGCATAGCTAGTCATTCCTTTAACTGTTTCCCTATAGTATACCTGATATCTTTAAAGAAAACATGAACTTTTGAGTACATAAAAAACCAGAGGCTCCCCTCGCTCAAGAGAATCCTCTGGTAGTTTATATTTTATTCACCTGGTGCTAAGATAATAACATTTTCATATCTTACTAATTCTTCAGGGTCAGCTTCGTCTCCAACTTCCCATAGATCTTCGTCAGATACTCCGACTTGATAATCCTGGTCGCCTTCTGATGCTGTTGCAGTGAAGGTAAACGCGCCTTCTTCTACTTCAGGTTTTTCTACGACTTCGCCATCTTGAAGAACGAATGCGTAAACGTCAACATCTTCTCCTGCAGCAGCAGAACCGTTAACCGTTGCTTCTCCGTCTTCAGGTGTGAACACATACCCATCTTGTGACCATGTTCCGCCAGTCACTTCAAGTTCGATAGATGAAGTATAGCCTAAGTCACTACCGATTCCATCGATAATGTCATGGGCACTTTGTCCTTCGCCATCAGCGTCGTCTTCGTCAGTAGCGTCATCTTCAGCAGCATCGTCCTCAGTGGAATCATCTTCTACTTCGTCTGCTCCTTCAGTTCCTTCTTCAATATCCGGATCTGGAGAAGGCTCCTCATCTGTATCTGCATCACAAGCCGCTAAAGCAAGTGTTGAAACTGCTAATAAACCAATTAATTTTTTTAATTCCATTTTGTACATTCCCTCCTAGTTTCTGTGTCTCTTTATGTAAGAGACAAGTTGGGATAGAACTATCTAAATATTTCGCTCGTGGTTATCATACCACAATAAAAAATTGATGACAATTTTTTTACATCTTTTTGTCATATTATTTCTACTCTTACCTATTAAAGCGTTAAACCGGTTGACTTAAGTGCTTTTCCTCCCTATTATGTAGGAACTGCTGTTTTTTACCGGTGCATTCTTCAGCACCTTAAACAGAGTCGGCTATACCAATCAATCTATCTTGTTAAACAAAATGGTTGACTTTTAGATTGATTGCTTTTAATATTATAATGCTTACAGAAGTTGGCATTAAATTATTATGAATTAACAACTATACCACTTTGAACAAGTGGGCTAAAATCAAATTATACAGGAAGAAGGGATCACTATGTGTGGAATCGTTGGATATATTGGATCAAAAGATGCTAAAGAAGTGTTATTACACGGACTGGAAAAACTGGAGTACCGCGGGTATGACTCAGCAGGTATTTATGTCATCCAGGAAGAAAATAATGGGCATTTATTTAAAGAAAAAGGAAGAATTGCTGCTTTAAGAGATAGAGTAGACTCTTCTGTAGAAGCGAATGGCGGAATCGGGCATACACGCTGGGCGACTCACGGGGAACCAAGCGTACGTAACGCTCACCCTCATCAGTCAGTTAGTGGACGTTTTACTATTGTTCATAACGGCGTAATCGAGAACTATCAGGAAGTTAAGGATGCGTACTTAGAGCATGTTGATCTAGTCAGTGATACAGATACTGAAGTCATCGTTCAGCTTATAGCCTGGTTTGCAGAAAGCGAAGGCTTACCCACTGTTGATGCTTTCAAGAAAGCGATCGTTGCACTGGAAGGATCATACGCTATTGCACTCGTTGATAATACAGATCCGGACGTCTTATATGCGGCTAAAAATAAAAGTCCTTTGCTCCTAGGAAAAGGCGATGGGTTCAACGTTATCTGTAGTGACGCTATGGCCATGATCAAAGAAACGAACCAGTTTGTGGAATTAATGGATAAAGAAATTGCTGTAGTGAAAAAAGACAGCCTTTCTATTCAAAATTATGCCGGTGACTTGATCGACAGAGAGCACTACATTGCTGAATTAGATTCTAATGACTTGGAAAAAGGAACGTACCCGTACTACATGCTGAAAGAAATCGATGAGCAGCCTGCAGTTATGCGTAAACTTGTATTAAAATATCAGGATGAAGAAGGCAACTTGTCGATCGATCCTGAAATCGTTAAGGCTATGTTGGATTCTGATCGTATATATATCATTGCAGCGGGAACAAGTTATCATGCTGGTTTAGTTGGCAAAAAGCTGATTGAAGAGATGACAAACATCCCAACTGAAGTTCACGTATCAAGTGAATTTGGCTATCATACACCTATCTTACCTGAAAAACCATTCTTCATTTTCATCTCTCAAAGTGGTGAAACTGCAGACAGTCGTCAGGTCCTTGTTAAAATGAACGAATTAGGTCATCCTTCTCTTACTGTTACGAACGTAGCTGGTTCAACACTGTCTAGAGAATCAAACTTCACACTACTTTTAAATGCCGGACCAGAAATTGCTGTGGCGTCTACAAAAGCGTACACTGCTCAAATTGCTGTTCTTGCGATTTTATCAGAAGTTGTCGGGAGAGAAAAAGGTGTGGTTTCAGAATCGACAATGATTCACGACTTGGGTATTGTGGCCAATGCCATGCAGACACTCGTTGATGAAAAAGACTCGATTGAAGAACTTGCATCTGAATTCCTGTCCATCACTCGCAACGCTTTCTATATCGGACGTGGAATGGATTACCATGTCGCTTTAGAAGCGGCACTTAAACTGAAAGAGATTTCTTATATCCAGACAGAAGGGTTTGCTGCTGGTGAATTGAAGCACGGAACGATTGCTTTGATCGAAGATGGCACCCCTGTTATCGCTTTGGTGACTGAAAAAGCCGTAGCCGGACACACACGTGGTAACTTACAGGAAACAAAAGCACGTGGGGCGCATACGATGGTCATCTCTATGGACGGACTGGATCGCCCGGGCGACCATATCGTTATTCCTAAAGTGAATCCATTGTTATCTGCTTTAGTCAGTGTGATTCCAGCTCAACTGCTATCATACTACTGCAGCCTTCACCGCGGTAATGACGTTGATAAGCCTCGTAACCTGGCTAAGTCTGTAACCGTTGAATAACGTTCTTTTCGTTTAACACATTCATGCGCTCTGCAGATAGTGTCACTATCTGCAGAGCGTTTTTCTGTGTCCACTATTATGACTGCCTCAAATCAGATCTATAATGCAGGAAAGGCGAAAGGGATACGGAACTTTAATTCCCTTCAGACCATACAGGATTTATCTTCATAAATAATCTATTCTGTTGAAAATCAGGTTCAAGAAGATATACTATATTAAGATAGACCTCTCCTTTTTAATAGACTGTTTAACGTTTAGACTTGCTAAACCCACTTCACTATTTAACTCACGTCTATGAGTGGTCCGGTACCAGCCAGCGTAATACTCAATGAGAGAACTAAAGAAAAGAAGGGAAGATGTTTATGACAACCGTTTATGATTTCAGCGTTCAAACGCCTCAAGAGGAACCGTTCGATTTAAAAGAATACGAAGGACAAGTGCTTTTGATCGTCAATACTGCCAGCCACTGTGGGTTTGCTACTCAATTTGAGGACCTGCAGGCTCTGCACGCTAAGTATGGGGACACTCATTTTAAAGTTCTCGGTTTTCCATGTGGTCAGTTCAAGAATCAGGAGTTCGATGACATCAATCAGACACTGGATTATTGTCAGGTCAATTATCAGGTCACTTTTCCGATGTTTGCTAAAATCGATGTCAATGGTGAACAGGCTCATCCCCTATATAAACACTTGAAATCTCAGTCTAACGGTATTCTTTCAGATGACATAAAATGGAACTTTTCAAAATTTCTGATCGACAGCAAGGGGCAGGTCGTTGACCGCTATGCTCCGACCACCAAGCCTTTAGATATTGAAGAAGATATCAAGCAGCTCTTGTGATGACTCATTGAGAGTGATAGAAAAAGCAGGAAAACTCACGACGTGTCTCAGTGAGTTTTCCTGCTTTTTTATTGTTTTATGGTCAATTTGTTCTAAATTAAACAGTCACGTTCCAGCTGTCATACATTCTGTCCATCATTGCACTTAAACGAAGCCCGACTTCTTTGTAGGCTGCCGTTTCCAGATTGGCAAGGGATACACGCACCGTCCACTTGCTTGAACCGAATGCTTCAGATTTCAAGAGCATCAGATGTTCCTCTTCCGCTAATTTAGCTACGATATCGGTCATCGTCCAGTTCTCTTCGATATAGTCTTTAAACTCTGTCCCGTAGCGCTTATTCAGCCACCAGTCAAAGTCGATTTCACAGTAATACGCTGTGTTGAACTCTTCTATCGGCATCATCAGTCCGAGAGAATCATATAACAGCTTCCCTCTCTTCTGACAGATTTGAATCACTTCCTGCTTGTACTTGTTATCTTTATCGAGCAACGCATACAAGCTGAATAAGGTCATCATTACTTGTTGTGGAGAGGACAACCCGGCTGCATGGTTCAATGCTACTGAGCGGCTGTCTGCAACCATACGATTGATGAAAGAAATGCTTCTAGGATCAGACGTCAGTGTTCCATAGCGTTCATCCAGAACTTCTTTCGTTTCTTCAGGCAGTTCGTTCAACCGTCGGTCAAAGACATTGTCTTTTGCCAGTGCAATCGTTCCGATTCTCCACCCAGTTGCTCCGAAGTATTTAGAATAAGAATAGATACACGCTGTGTTGTAAGGCAATGCCGTAAATAAAGAAGTGAATTTATCAAGAAATGTGCCATACACATCATCTGACAAAATCATTAAGTCCGGATTATCTGTTGCGACGATATCCTTCAGTTGTTCGATCGAATCACCATAAATCGAGTTAGCTGTCGGATTACTGGGATTCACTACGAATACAGCTTTGATTTGTTTATTTCTCAAACGGTCAAGTTCATTCTCAGGAAACTGATAGCTGCTTCGGCCATCGATATTCATCATTTCAGAGCTGATATATTCAACATTAAAGCCGTACTCAGGTAATTCAGGGATTTCCATGTATGGCGCAAACGTCGGAATCATCAGCGCGATTTTGTCTCCCGGTTCCAGAAGGTGATTGTTTACCAGTGATTTAAACGTGTAGACAATGCCTGCTGTGCCGCCTTCTACTGCGAAAATATCGAAAGGAACGGTATCTGCTGAAAATAACTCATGATGCAGATACTGCTTGATCGGTTGCTCGCATGCTTCTAACACACGCTCTGGATAAGGGTAATTATCTCCAATGCTATAATCCAGCATTTTAGTGAGCCATTGCTCTTTAGGCATCCCTAGCAGATGGTCCCCGTCGGTCCAAATCGCTTTCAACAGGTTTGCTCCGTCAGAGTCTCTGCTATTTAAAAATGATTCAAATCGTTCTGTTTGTCCTCTTTTATCTTTGATCATCGTTCCTAGAGATTCTTTTTCTTTGATAACTGTTTCTCTTGTTGCAAACTCTCCAAGAAGGAAATAAGCTTCGCGCGGGATCGGTGCTGTCCAGTTCGGATTGCCTCTTCCGGCATTCAGCCATTCTTTTGTATCTTTCTGCAGCTCGATACGGTTTTCCAGATATAACGATAACTCAAACGGACTCAAACTTTCCAAATCTTGTTTCAAAATTCCACTCCTAGTTGTTTTCCTTTTTTAAACGTTCTCTGTCGTGCTTAACCGTTAGTGAGTATAACAAACATCTGCGTCATGCCGGAGTTTAATGCATGAGTTTTAATACTCTTTAATCTAATTCTAATCTTAAAACGATCCAACGGACACACTAAAAAGAAGACTTTCATATTGAAAGCCTTCTCTTGTGTCATTCTATTAGTTTAACCAGTTGGCGATTTCTTTCAATCGTTCGATTCTTAAATTCGGTAATCCTTCACGGGAAAGTCCATGACTCGATTTAGGGTAAAGAACCAGTTTGGTTTTTACTCCCTGTTTCTTCATGGCTGTGTACATCTGCTCGCCTTGTTCCTGCGGGCACCTTAAATCTTCCTGTCCGTGAATGACTAGTAAAGGTGTTTTAATATTTAATGTATACGCTAATGGGGACATCTTCCATAAGTCATCCATTTGAGAAACATCTTTTTCCAGCTGGAATTCAACGAAAAATGCGCCGACATCACTCGTTCCATAGAAGCTGACCCAGTTAGAGATACACCTTTGAGTGACAGCTGCTTTGAATCGATCAGTATGTCCGACGATCCAGTTCGTCATGAAGCCTCCATAACTGCCTCCCGCAACATATAGACTGGACTGGTCGATTTCAGGATGCTGCTCCAGTATATAATCTGTCCCAAGCATCAGATCTTCATAGTCCTTATTGCCGTAATCACCGATGATAGAGGCTACGAAGTCCTGACCATACCCATTTCCGCCTCTTGGATTCAGCAGAATGACTCCATACCCTTGAGAAGCCAGCTGCTGCATCTCATGGAAGAAAGTTTCACCATAGCAGACTTGAGGCCCTCCATGGATATAGAGAACTGCGGGGTGCTTTTCTTTCTTATCAATAGGCGAAACGTACCAGCCTTGTATATCCCAGTCATCTGCCCCTTTATACCAGAATCGTTCAACCGGAGCGATTTCATGTGCTTTCTGGAATGATTCATTTGGATTATAGACCTCTTTTAGTTCGCCACTTTTTACGTCCAATATGGCCAGCACACTTGGCGTCGTCAAGTCTGAATAGGTTACAGCAAAAGTGGACGCGTCGATCACATCCCCATCCGTTATATGAACGGGTTGGTCAAAGAGGCGTTCGCTGTTTCCTTGGGTGTCTCCTTTATAAAGGTTTAACTTCCCGTGCTCAGTCACTGGGTATACAAAGGATTCTGTATCCAGCCATTTGACTGGGAACCCTTTTGTTTTCTGCTGGAAATCTCCGATAATCAAATCTCCGACGTATTTGTCTTTGACAGATAAACGTTTGAAGGAGCGATTTTCTCTGTCCCAGCCATATACTTCATTCAACGTGACAAACGCATGTTTAAAATCATTACCTGTAAACAAGAAAAACGACTCTGTTTCATTGACCGCTTCAAAAGAGAAGCTCCCTTCAGGGACATCTTTTGTAACAAGCTGTGAGGTTTCAGAATCAAGGTCATACTCGTAGACACTCGCCCCGTATGTCCATTCGTCATCAGGATTCAGTTTATCGACATAAAGCAGGAAACTCTCATCCTTAGACACATACTGCAATCGGAAGGCACGGTCTTTTTCTAAAACCAGCGACTCTTCTTTAGTTGCGACACTCACTTTCTTCACTTGGTACTGACGGTCATTTTCTGTGATGCCCTGCCCATCCATTTTGTACTGAAGTTTAGTAATCGTTATAGGTTTGACTCTGTCTTTGGTTTTTTCATCTTCGTCAGATTCCGGTTTAACGGTTGTCTGATAATAGAGCGAGCCGCTGTTACTCGTCCATACAAATGACCCGACACCCTGTTTTTCTTTTGTTAAAGCAAATGCTGTTCCGCCATTCAAAGGCATTAAATGAATCTGAGGTTTCTTATCTTTATCTTTGGCTAAAAAACTAATCCATTTTTTATTTGGTGAGAGGGTAACCTGGGAAGGGTTTGACTCTTCACTGACCCACATCACTCGCTCATTGGATGTCCTATTTATACTCCATAATGACGTCAGATAAGCATTCTCATTTTTATCTGTACGTGTTTCCAGGTAAAAGACCCGGTCCGCTAATACGATTGGCTGCGACACATTTTTTAAATCAAATAAACTTTCACTTGTTATTTTCTGCATTCGGTCAAACTCCTTAATAGTCTTTTTAGGTTAAACGCTCATTAACGATCTTTCATCATTTTCTCATTTATCAAACAGTCAGTCAATGTACAAAAACTAAAGAGTGTTTAATCTCCATTCTTTAGTTTTAAAAGATAGTTGTGATATACTTAACATGTAAAAATGTGAAAGGAATGATGATAATGGCAGAAGGAAAACAGCAACAGAAGATTATACTGATTGGGGATGGAGCAGTCGGATCGAGCTATGCCTACGCACTGATCAATCAGAACATCGGTCAGGAACTTGGGATCATCGATGTCAACACTGAAAAAGCTGAAGGCGATGTAATGGATTTAACAAGCGCACTGGCCTTTACAGCTCCTAAAAAAATATATGTAGCAGATTATGCAGATTGTCATGATGCAGACTTAGTTGTCTACACTGCTGGTGCTTCTCAAAAACCAGGTGAGACTAGACTGGATTTAACAGAGAAGAACTTGCGCATTACCAAAAGTGTCGTTGAACAGGTTATGGCCAGTGGATTCGACGGGATCTTCCTGGTAGCAACGAATCCGGTGGATATTTTAACGTATGCTGTATATAAATTATCCGGGCTTCCTTCAAATCAGGTTATCGGAACAGGAACCTCCCTTGACAGCGCTCGTTTCCGTCAAGCGGTCGCTAACCTACTTGATGTCGACGTACGAAATGTCCATGGGTATATCATTGGGGAACATGGAGATACTGAGTTTCCTGTCTGGTCTCATGCGAATGTAGCCGGCTTGCAGATCAACGAATGGTTGAACAATAATCCCGACACAGACGAACAAGCCCTGGTTGAGATTTTCTTCTCTGTAAGAGATGCCGCTTATGAAATAATCAAACGTAAAGGTGCAACCTTCTATGGTATTGGTGTCTCTCTGGCCCGTATCACCCGTGCGATCTTGAGTAACGAAAATGCTGTACTTCCCTTATCTGTTTACCTTGAAGGTGAATACGGAGAAAACGACATTTATATTGGCTCACCTGCTATTGTGAACCGCAAAGGGATCGAAAAAATCGTTGAGATCCCTTTGAATGATTCTGAAAAAGAAAAAATGAGACATTCGACTGATACCATTAGAAATCACCTGAAAGAAGTTCTTGAAAAAAACCCCGATATTGGATTCACGATAGGCGACTGATCATTTAGTGATGCGTCAGAGTAAATAGTTCCCTCGGGTTTTCAAAGCAATCAAAAAAGCAGCCAGTGTGACGATTCTAGAGTGAGATTGATACAATCTGATTCTAGATCACGTCTAAACTGAGCTGCTTTTTTACATTGGAATAATAATATCGTCTTCTTCGTAAATTTCCTGTCCATCCTGATTCTCGGCATGGATCTCAATAATCAGCTGATGCGGCAGCACAACGGCTGTTTCTCCAGGCTGACTGATCCATCCCCTTCTGACACCTAACTGATCTGGGCTATTGTCTTCTTTATTGCGGATACGTGTCCCGTCAACTTCAATGATATTATACTGTTCTTGGGAAGGTTCAAGTCTGAATTCCTCGTGTGGCGTTTCTTCACTTAACTCAACTCTGTACACTTCTTCACCGGAAATTTTGACTGTGGCCATGATACGTGCGTCATCGTCAATGTTTCCCAGCTGAATACCATAGACAATATGGGGAATAAAAGAAGCCAGAAGCAGACAGATGATGATAACCACATCTAAAGGCTTCATATTCCTTAAATGAAATCTGATTTTCTGAATCAACTGCCGCTCGCTCCTTTCTTTAAGAAAGACGCCCTTCTAACTGATGTGTTTAAAAAGAATCGAATCTTTTTCCTTAGCACACGTGTCAGAAGAATGGCGTCTTTTATTGGATTATTATTGTCCTTTAAATTGTTCTTCAAATAATGGTGAGACCGAACGGTTTTCATGGATGCGTTTAATGGCATGTCCCATTAATTCACCAACGCTGACCTGAACGACTTTGTCGATTTTCTTATCATCAGGTAAAACGATTGAGTCTGTAACGACCATATTCTTGATCGGAGATGCTTCAAGGCGCTCCATTGCAGGACCTGAAAATACAGGGTGCGTTCCACATGCATAGACCTCTTTGGCCCCTTTTTCAATCAATGCATTCGCTGCTAATGTAATCGTACCTGCCGTATCGATCAGATCATCGATCAAAACAGCTGTTTTGCCCTCAACATTCCCTACAATATTCATGACTTCTGCTACGTTTGCTTTCGGACGTCGCTTGTCGATAATGGCAATCGGGGACTTAAGAAATTCTGCCAGTTTTCTGGCACGTGTCACTCCGCCGTGATCAGGAGACACCACTACTGTGTTTTCTCCTCCAAGGTCTCTATCTATAAACCAGTTAGCAAGAAGCGATGCCCCTAACAAGTGATCAACTGGAATATCAAAGAATCCCTGAATCTGAGAAGCGTGTAAATCAAGTGTCAGCATACGATCCGCACCCGCTTGTGTGATCATGTTAGCCACCAGTTTAGCTGTGATCGGCTCTCTAGACCTTGCTTTACGGTCTTGTCTCGCATACCCATAATAAGGCATAACGATATTGATCGTCTTGGCACTTGCTCGTTTCAAAGCATCGATCATAATCAGGACTTCCATCAAGTGATCATTTGTCGGAGCTGAAGTAGATTGAACAACGTAAACATGGTCTCCACGAATACTTTCTTCAATGTTGATGCGAATTTCACCATCACTAAATTTATTGACTGAAACTTTTCCTAATTCTACCCCTACATCCTTAGCGATTTTCTCTGCCAGAGGTTTGTTAGAACTTAAAGCAAATATCTTCAGTTTTGGATCAGAATAATGTTCGGACATGTCGGCCTCCATCTATTTTCTCTCTTTTTTTCCTACTCTTAGTTTATGCTTAAGTGCGAAATAAATCAACTGTACTTCTAATTGTAAGCCCTATTTTAAAGAGATTTCTAATCTTTGTGAGGCATTTTCTTAAAATAGCCTTCCTTGTTGACCTGACGGGCACGGGCAATCGCTAACGCTTCTGATGGTACGTTGTCCGTAATCGTTGAGCCTGCTGCTATATACGTGTTAGATTCAACTGTTACTGGTGCAATCAGATTTGTATTACATCCAATGAACGAGTTGTCTCCTACTTCAATATGATGTTTCTGCTTGCCGTCGTAATTAACGAATACCGTTCCGCATCCCAAGTTGATGTTTTCACCTAACGTCGCGTCTCCGACATAAGTCAAGTGTCCCACTTTCGTGTTTTTACCGACTGTGGCTTTTTTCACCTCAACAAAGTTACCGATGTGGGCTTTTTCTTTAATCACCGCATCCGGTCTTAAGTGACTGTTTGGACCGATATTGCTTTGTTTTTCCATAATCGATGATTCGATCAGAGAGCTCTTGACCACTACTTCATCGCCTATTTCACTATTTTCAATAATAGAATGCGCCCCGATGATACAGTCTTCACCGATAACCGTGTGTCCTTTAATATAAACACCTGGTTCGATCACTGTATCTTGTCCAATTACGACATCACTTTCGATATAGGTCTGCTCTGGATCAACAAAGGTAACCCCATTGCGCATGTGTTTCTCATTGATACGTTTTTTCATCAGCTTGTTTGCAAGGGCAAGCGCAACGCGATCATTTACTCCTAACGCTTCTTCTTTGTTAGGTAATTGATAAGCAGAAATCAGTTCGCTCTGGTTTTTCAGAATTTCCATGACATCTGGAAGGTAATACTCTCCCTGCGAGTTGTTATTGTCCACTTTTTCAATTGCGGCAAAAAGTGCTTTGTTGTCAAAACAGTATGTTCCTGTATTGATTTCCTGAACCGCCTGCTCTGCTTCTGAGGCATCTTTTTGTTCGACGATTTTAGAAACTGACCCGTCTTCTAAACGAATCACTCGTCCGTAACCGAACGGATCATCAGCATGCGCAGTTAAAACAGTCGCTTTAGCTCCAGCTTCTTCATGATGAGCCATCAGACTATCCAGCGTTTCTTTAGTCAGTAAAGGCGTATCTCCACAGATGACAAGGGTCGTCCCTTCTTCGTTCCTCAAAATGGGACCAGCTTGCTCAACTGCATGGGCAGTTCCCAGCTGCTGCTCCTGGAGCACGTACTCACTTTTATCACCTAAGTAATCCTGAACGGTTTCAGCACCGACACCTGTAACAGTGACGACTTTATCCATATTGGCTTCAAGTGCCTGATCGACAACATGTCCGACCATTGGTTTCCCCATTACTGGATGCATTACTTTGTATAGCTTCGACTTCATTCGTGTTCCTTGACCAGCTGCAAGAACTACTGCAAATCGTTTAGTCATTAGTTTCTCCTCGTCTTTTCATTATTTATTATACCAATTTCTCAGCGTACATTTACGTGTCTCATGCCTGCGGCACGAAACCTCCTTTCATAATACTTTATGGACCAGTGCATTTCAAGTTTGATAAGGTGTATTGTTTGTCCTATTTATTACAATTTCCTATAATTAAACTAGTCAAAGAAAGAGAATTACGTATAAATATGAGATAGACCACTTTGAGTCTATTCACAAGGAGGAACTAAATATGAATAAAGATTTTACAGTAATTGGTAGTTACCCCACTGAGGAAGAGGCAGAACGCGTGATTCGTCGTCTTCTTAGTGAAGGTACCAACAAAAATGATATCACTATATTTACAAATAAAGAGAAAAGTGAACATCTGAGTAATCCTGAAAATGTCGACGTCTCCAATGCGGATGTCAATGACGACAGAGATCACGATGAAGATAAAAGTTTCTGGGAGTCCATCAAAGATGCGTTCTCGGTGAGAGACGATGAGTATTACGAGGATCCAAATTATGTCGTTGAAGATGACAGTCTACACATGTACCGCGATGACTTGAAAAAAGGACATGTCTTGGTGACCGTCCAGAAAGAAAACGCGCATTCTTCCGATAAGGAACGCAACGCGACTTCTTCTTCTGAGACACATGCTGGAGATCCTACACTTGATACGTTAGGTACCACTGCAGGATTCCCTGATGAAGGCAGCGTCCAGGGGATGGGGGACGGCGGACAACCTCCAATGGAGCCGAAATCAAACGACGGTACCCCTCCTGAACTGGAAGATACACATGGTGAAGCAGATGTCGACGCTTCAACTGACGAACGCCTCCGTCAAACACGCAAGCAGGACTTGGATTCATAATCCAGGTTAAACACTATTGCACTAATAAAATTATTCCCCTGACGACTCGTACAGTTATCAGGCGGAATGATTTTTTTTGTGATAAAAATGAGTGTATTCAGCACCCTTTTTCCCGATTAGTGAGACTCGTTATCTTTTTTAATTTGACTTGTCTATAAAACGTTTGATTAAGGCAAGTCATGAAGACCCTTGTCAGCGAGTTGCCTCTATACGGCACTATATAGTCAAGTCGGTGTATTTTACTCCCCCGACTTAGCTTTAAAGGCATTCATTTCACACACTCACAGTCATTACCTAATCGACTTGCCTGTATTACGTCCTTATTGACCCAACTGAAAAAAATTCACCTGTTGACTTTCTTTTAATAGGCGTATTTTCAACAACTGATTCTTATTCTCTTTCTTTAGTCCCTGCTCTTTTCAGGTTTAAGGTCAACGAGCTCTCACTTAAATGATAAGTTGTCCCTCTCTATCCCAAAAGAAAAGACCATGCTGACTTTCCAGCACGGTCTTATTTAACTAATCTAGTCGATCGAGAAATTTCCGGGCGATACTTCGATCGTACGGTCTTTCGTATTGACTTTATCTACTTTGATCAGTGACGTGTAATCCGTGACAGAGCGTTCACCGTTAAAGATGTTTTCAGCGATGACTGTCGCCCCCACCACTTCCGAGTTGAATTCCTCAATCAGACTAATCATGCCGTTGACCGTGCCTCCCCCTTTAAGGAAGTCATCAACAATCAGGACTTTTGAGCCCATATCCAGACTTCTTCTGGACAATTCCATCTTCTCAACACGATCTGAAGAGGATCCAGATACATAGTTGATACTGACGGTTGAGCCTTCTGTGACTTTGGAGTCTCGTCTAACAATGACGAATGGCACATTTAAATACAAAGCCACTGACTGAGCGATCGGTACCCCTTTTGTAGCAACAGTCATGACACTGTCCACTTTTTTATCCATGTACTGAGAAGCTATAACGCGTCCAATACGTCTGAGCCATTTAGGATCACCCAGCATATCGGATAAGTACACATACCCACCTGGTAACAGGCGTTTAGAGTGGTTTAACTCGTCACACAGATCTGTGATGAACTGTTCGACATCTTCGGGTTTCATTTTAGGAATGTATCTCACTCCACCTGCAGCACCAGGCAGTGTCTCCAAGAAGCCAATGCCTCTTTTCGCAAACGTTTCTTTTACAATGGTCAAGTCTTCACTGATACTTGATTTAGCTGATTCATATCGTTTAGAAAACAATGTTAATGGAATCAGAGTGTGCGGGTGTTCGATCAGATAATGCGTTATATCGATCAAGCGTTCACTGCGTTTAACTTTCATATCCTTCACCTCGTTATGTAACGTACATTACATTCATTTACAGTTACATTCTACCTCTTTCATTCGGGAATTCATAGCTTATTTTATATTAAATTCAATTAATGTTCGGAATTCATCAATTTATGGAGGAAAACTAACACTTTTCACTTGACCTGTTCTGTATAAACAAAGCGAAAAGAGGGAGCACTGATTCTCTTTGCTCCCTCTTTTCATAAATTCTGATATTATTTTGATTCGATTTCAACTAATAGATCATTAGCCTGGATCATATCGCCTTCTTTTGCATAAAGTCTTTCGACCTTCCCGGCAATAGATGAACGGATAGTTGTTTCCATTTTCATCGCTTCTGTGATCACGATCGGTGCTCCTTTTTCCACTTTATCGCCACGTTTGACCAGAACTTGAAGAACTGATCCTGGCATGGATGCCCCGACATGTCCTTTGTTCGATGGTTCAGCTTTCTTACGGACGGCTTTAGTCGTCGTGATGCTTCTATCAAGAATCTCGATTTGTCTTCCTTGTCCATTCAGTTCGAAGTATAAGATTCGGTTTCCTTCAAGATCCGGATCACCGATTTGAATGAGTTTAATAATCAGCGTTTTTCCTTTTTCAAGGTTAACTTCGATCTGTTCACCCATACGCATACCATAGAAGAAAGTTGGGGTATCGAATTTATTGACCTCTCCATACATATTGTAGAAGAATGTATAATCCAGATACACTTGCGGATACATAATGTAACTGATGACTTCTTCCATGTTTGGCTCTCTGTCCAGATGCTCAGCCAGTTCTTTTTTGACTGCTTTGAAATCTAAAGGCTTTTTATACTCCCCAGGTCTCTTGTCAAACGGCTTATCGCCTTTGAGAACAATTTTCTGCAGGCGTTCAGGGAAGCCTCCTTCTGGTATACCCAGTTCGCCTTTGAAGAAGCTGACAACTGATTTAGGGAAATCGATATCTTCTCCTTTTTCAAAGATATCATCTTCCGTCAATTCGTTTTGAATCATAAACAGAGCCATGTCTCCGACTACTTTAGATGAAGGGGTCACTTTGACGATATCCCCAAACATTTTATTTACGAGTGTGTAGGCTTCTTTAATATCGTCCCAGCGGTCTTCAAGCCCGACACCTTTAGCCTGCTGTTTCAAGTTGGTATACTGTCCACCCGGCATCTGGTGTGAATACACTTCAGTAGATGCTGCAGGCATACCTTCTTCAAAGTCAGTATAATACTTGCGGACATCTTCCCAGTAACGACTGAGATTTTCGACATTTTTAATGTTAAATTTAGGTGCGTGAGATGTGCCTTCAAGAGCGTAATATAAACTGCTGATACTTGGCTGACTGGTTTTTCCGCTCAATGCGCTTTGAGCCACATCTACAACGTCCACTCCGGCACGGATGGCTGCTCCATAGGTGTAGACGCCATTTCCGCTTGTGTCATGCATATGCAAATGAATTGGCACAGACACTGTGTTTTTCAGTTCACCAATCAGACGATATGCAGCGTGCGGTTTCAAAAGACCGGCCATATCTTTGATCGCAATAATATGTGCTCCAATGGATTCTAAATCTCTCGCCATTCTCTTGTAGTAGTCCATCGTATATTTAGTCTGAGTTGGGTCGTTTAAATCTCCTGTATAACAAATAGCAGCTTCCGCGATTTTGTTCTGATCTCTTACATACTGAATACTTTTTTCCATTTGAGGAACCCAGTTTAAACTGTCGAAGATTCGGAAAACATCGATTCCGTTAACTGCAGCCAAGCGAATGAACTCTTCCAGAACATTATCAGGAAGGTTTTCATACCCGACGCCGTTCGATCCTCTAAAGAGCATCTGGAACAGGGTGTTCGGCATTTTTTTGCGCAGTTTTCTCAGACGTTCCCATGGGTCTTCTGTCAGGAAGCGGTAAGATACATCAAATGTAGCCCCTCCCCACATTTCCACTGAGAAGAGTTCAGGTATCGCTTTCTCTGTTTCTTCGGCAATTGCCAGCATATCTTTTGTACGCATACGTGTAGCCAGCAGACTCTGATGAGCATCTCTGAAAGTCGTATCCGTCATTAGAACAGAGTTCTGTTCTTTCAACCATTGCGATACAGCCTCTGGTCCTTCTTTATCCAGAATATGTTTAGGGTAAACCGTTTCTTTTGAAGGCAAGATCAGTTCTTCAGGCATTCTTGGTTCTTTAAATGCTCTCTTCTCTACTTTCCCTATACCCGGGAAGCCATTGACCGTAACATTTCCAATATACTGCAGTGACTTGTTCCCCCGGTCACGCAGTTTTGAGTATTCAAATAACTCTGGTGTCTCGTCAATAAATCGAGTGGTTGCTTTTCCTGATGAAAACTCAGGGTGCTTCAAGACATTGATCAGGAATGGAATATTCGTTTTCACTCCACGGATTCTAAACTCGATCAGTGATCGAAGCATTTTCTGAACGGCTTTCTCATAGTCCATTGCCTGAACGGATAATTTAACTAACAATGAATCAAAGAATGGCGTGACGACCGATCCCTGGAACCCATTTCCAGCATCCAGTCTGATCCCAAATCCACCCGGTGAACGGTACGTGTTGATTTTTCCAGTATCTGGCAGGAAATTGTTAGCCGGATCTTCCGTTGTAATACGGCACTGGATAGCTGCCCCATTCAGTTTGATATCTTTCTGCTCCGGCAGTCCCACTTCTTTAAACAAGTGCTGGCCTTGAGCAATAAGAATCTGACTTTGGACGATATCGATTCCGGTCACCATTTCAGTGACAGTGTGTTCCACCTGAACTCTTGGGTTAACTTCAATAAAGAAAAACTCGTCATTTTCAAGCAGAAATTCGACCGTTCCTGCATTGACATAATCCACGTGTTTCATCAGTTTGACTGCAGTATCGCATAATTCTTCTCTGACTTTTGGATCCAGGTCAACACACGGAGCCACTTCTACCACTTTCTGATGACGTCTTTGAACAGAGCAGTCACGTTCAAACAAATGAACTATGTTGCCGTGAGTGTCTCCTAAGATCTGAACCTCTATATGCTTGGGATTAGAAATATAGCGTTCAACATAGATATCATCGCGCCCGAATGCAGCTTTGGCTTCACTTCTGGCACGTTCAAATCCTTCTTCTGCTTCAGCTTCATTATGGGCCACACGCATCCCGCGTCCACCACCACCTAATGCAGCTTTCATCATAATCGGATATCCGAATTCTTTCCCGAATGCTTTTACTTCCTTAATTGAATCAACTGGTCCATCTGTTCCAGGAATTGTTGGAATCCCTGCTTCTTTAGCTACTTCTTTTGCTTTCAGTTTGTCTCCGAACACATCTAAGTGTCTCGTTTCGGGACCAATAAATGTAATCCCTTCTTCCACACATCGCTGTGCAAAGCCTAAATTTTCTGATAAAAATCCGTATCCTGGATGGATAGCATCAGCGCCGGAATCCTTAGCGATGTCAATAATACTTTCAATATCCAGATAAGCATCGATTGGTTTTTTTCCTTTTCCAACCAAATATGCTTCATCCGCTTTAAACCGGTGAACACTTGCTTCATCTTCCTGAGCATAAATTCCTACAGTCCCAATGTGCAGTTCGTGTAGTGCTCTAAAGATACGAATAGCTATTTCTCCTCTATTAGCGACTAAAACTTTTTCCATTCAGATTTCACCTCTACCTTATCTCATTCATTATATTATCATGTTCTTTTAACCTTACTCTCTATTTTACCAGAGATTGGGTTATAAGAAAAAGTTATTTTCCTATTGCCAAAAATAAAAAGAGAATGACACCAGGGTCATCCTCAAAAATTGGCAGCCTTTAGTTAATACATCACGATATTTCGGCCTTTTTCTTTTGCCCGATATAATTTCTCATCCGCCTTATCGCAGAGTTCATCGACAGTACTCACATTTGATGGATACTGACTGATCCCAACTGAAACTGAAGAAAACAGTTTAGAGTAGTCACTGATTTCAAACGGATGATTCTCCACCCGTTTTCGGCAGCGTTCCATCAAGGTAATTACTCGTGCAAATTGGGCTGCCGGGAAAATCACAGCAAACTCTTCTCCCCCTTTACGACAAACATACGCATCCTTGCTTAAGACTTCTTCAAACAGTCTGCTCATCTCCATCAAGACAAAATCACCCGCTGCATGTCCATAGCGATCGTTGATTGATTTAAAGTGGTCGATGTCTATCATCGCAACAGATAAACTAGAACCTGTCAGTTTAGCTTTGCTGGAATAATGATCTAACAGCTGATTGAACTTCCTGACATTCTTCAGGCCTGTGAGAAAATCAATACTTGATTCAATTTCGTATTTTCTAAGTAAGTATTCAGAGGTTCTTAGATAGTTCATCAAAAACACAGCACTTACTCCTCCCACAATCGAAAAGAAGCTGAATTGCATAAGAACTGGTGAAAATAGATGTAAATTGGGCTCGCTGACTATAAACACTGTAGTATATAAGGCGGTTGCAAGGGCAGACATCAGGCTAGCTTTGTATAAGAGTCTTCCATCTGTTTTCCAGAAGGTGTTAAGAGACATTAAACCAGCTAGTAACAAGAGACTGATAAAAAAAGTCAACATCCCGGATAGACTGATTCCAAAGATGAATCGGCCAAACCCAATGAGAAGCGTACTGATGGCTGCAGCACCGTTTCCTATGAATACGACCATTAATATAATCGGTATGTACCTGAAATCAACAATCGTCCCCTGAGACAACTCCACCGAAAAGGTCATTAGAACGACCCCCATGATTCCTCCACATAGACCGTCAAGAATCGCGGAAAAATGGAAGGGTAATTTTTTCTGATTTCTTCCCCATCTCAGTTTCATAAAAACAAAAATGAGGGATATGACCAAGCTTAAATTAATAATTAAATCTTTCAGCAAACCGAGCATTGAAACAATCCTTCCCGCTAATAACACTTGTATGTGAACTTTCTTTGAGTGTACAGGACAAAAAAAGAAAGCGCAAACGGCCTGACGATCGTCTGACTGACCAATCGATCGTACCGGGTTTGAACTTTCTTATTTAATAACCAGGTTCCTAAGACAGGTTCCCGTCTCCATCGTCTAATGGAGTATCTTTATAGGCTTCTGTTAAATACTGACCTGATTTCTACCTAAACTTTTAGATAGATAAAGTGCCATATCTGCCTTGTCAATCATGGTTTTAATTTCATTCGTTGTTTCCGGATAAGACGCGACCCCTATGGAGACCGTCACTTTAAGATAGTCTTCCTCTGAAATAACGAAATCATGATACTCTATACTGAACCGCAACTTTTCTGCCAGCTTCAACGCTTTAGATTTGTCACACCTTGGCAGAATGATTGCAAACTCTTCTCCGCCTTTTCTAAACACGGTCCCCTCATCTGCCATGCTTTTTTCCATCAGCCTACTCAATTCAATAAGTATCAGATCTCCAACAGCATGCCCGTGAGTGTCATTTATAGTCTTAAAATGATCGATATCGAGCATGAGCAAGGTCAGGGCTCCCTGGTTTTTCCTGATTGTCTCTGCGCTCCGTTCCCATACCTCGTCAAATCGTCTGACATTGTAAAGCCCCGTCAGGAAATCTCTAGACGATTCCGTTTCATACTGCGAAAACAGGTATTCGGACTTCTTGATATAGTCGACCAGAAAAACCGCAGCTATCCCGGCTATAGACGAGATGATCCAGTAAAGAACAAATGTAGGACCGACTACTCTGAATTCGCCTACTAAGATAACCAGAAAGTATGTCACTACGGCATTAGAGAACAAGGTCATATATAGTGCTTTAGTCTTTAAATCCGTTCGGTTTCTAAGTAATTTTTCTAAAATGCTGTACCCGACAAAAAGAATGCTGATCATCGCTACTGCATACATCGCCGACCTGTTTACGCCGATGAAAAATCGACTGATTATGATTAAAACACTTCCTAATAACGCAGGCGTTTTTCCAATAAACAGGACCAGAAGCATGATCGGCACGTAACGCAGATCGAGGAGTGTTTCTTCCGTCACTTGTATCGAAAAGTACATCAGAATAAATCCCATGAGTCCGCCACTGCATCCATCAATTAGAACACCTTTCACTGAATACGCTTCTTCATAGACACTTTTCCATCTTAATTTCATATATAAAAATATCATGGAAACCACAATACAGATATTCACAAATAAATCAGCAACCATTTGTTTCTCCGTTCTATTCATAATAATCTAACGTTTTTATAGTGTTTCACTTTTCCATCATACCATTACTAATGATTAGAATTCTAGATACTTTCTAAAAATAGAACTATCGTAACACAAAAAGCCTCTAAAGAAAACATCTTCCTTTAGAGGCTTTAATAACAAGCGGTATTTAGTTTGTATCACCCGTAATGTTTCGTCGTCTGTTGAGACGTTCATAACGTGAACTGGCGGACAGTTTTTTCAAGAGTGACGTCAGTCCGAAGATAAAGATGAATATGAGTGTGATAGAGGCTCCGGGAGGTGTACCATATCGATAAGAAGCCGTTAATCCACTAAGCATACCAATGACGGCTATTCCGATACCTATAATGATCACACCATTAAAGCTTTTACTCAAGCGCATCGAAATCGCTGCCGGTAGAACAATAATAGCTGATACAAGCAATGCACCGACGATCGGCATGATGACCGCTATGGTGACGCCAGTCAGGACATTAAACAGGATAGACATCCGTTTGATAGGAAGGCCTGCTGTAAACGCAGTGTCTTCATCAAACGTCAGGATATACATCGGCTTCCTGAAGACAATATAAAGGAAACCGATTGTTATAGTCAGAATAAGCAACAACCAGATCTGCTGCTCACTTATGGTGACGATCGATCCGAATAAAAACTGATTGATGCTGACGGACGTTCCACCCTCGTTAAGACCCATTAATACTAGCGCAACAGCCATTCCTCCAGACATCAGCATCGCTACTGAAATCTCAGAATAGGTGCGGTAAACGATCCTCAGGTATTCCAGCAGGATCGCCACAGCAATGACGACCAGAATATTCGTCCAGGTCGGGTCGACTCCAAGGAGCATACCTAGGGCCACCCCTGCTAATGAAACATGCGAAAGGGTATCCGCCATCAGTGACTGTCTTCTTAAAATTAGAAAAAGACCTAAAACAGGAGCAATCAGTGAGATAAGGAATGATGCTTGGAAGGCTCTTTGCATGAATCCATAGAAAAACATCTCCAAGGGGAATCCTCCTTCCTGATCAGTTCGATGTGTTTGTTTGCATAATGACGGAGTTCCTCATGGTCGTGAGTGACCATTAGAATCCCTTTGCCGTGGTCTTTACTGTTATGTTTCAGTAATTTATAGAATTCTTCGCGTGAGTGTATATCCATTCCCGTTGTCGGTTCATCCAGAACAAACAGATCGGGGTCTGTTGCAAACACACGAGCGATCGAAATACGCTGTTTCTGACCACCAGACAGTTCGCCAATCTTTTTATGACGCATATCCCACATTCCAACTGATTCTAAAGACCGTCTGACATGCTCTTTGTCTTCTTTGTCCAATTTCTTGAACCATTTTCCTCTAGGGTAACGTCCAGATTGTACCAGTTCCAGTACGGTACTCGGAAATCCCGCATTGAATGAGGATACTTGCTGGGGCACATAGCCTACGACCAGTTTTTCATCCCAGCGGTTTTTGTCAGCAATCGTCACACTGCCCTTAGATGGTTTCAACAAGCCTAAGATATTTCTCAGCAATGTTGTTTTTGCTGCTCCATTTTCACCTGTCAGCATAACAAATTCCCCTGAGTTTACCTCAAAGGATATGTTTTCCAGAACAGGTTCATCTTCATAATGAAAAGCAAGGTCATCGACTTTAATGTATTCCATGGGTAATCGACCTCTCTTAAATAGATTCACTGCTTATTATAACCGACTTTTCAAAAAATAACAGCCTCAAATAGCCCGTCATAAAACAAGGAGTGCACTGATAAACAGCGACACTCCTAAATTGGTTTGCTTAATTTATACTCAGTTTTAATGCTTCTAAGTTTTCTCTCATCGCTTCAATATACCCTGAATCCTGTGCCTGAAGTTCTTCGGACAGCGACTCCAAATCATGCAGGACAGCTGTTTCTGTTCCTGTTTCATTGGCTACTGTTTGTGCAATCGCTGAATTGGCTCCCTGCTGATAATAAATAACAGGAACGTCATACTCTTCTACCAGTTGATTGATTTCCGCGATGCGTGACGGGCTGGGTTCGACTTCAGTAGATAATCCACCTATGGCTATTTGTTCCAACCCATAACGGCTCGCAATGTAACCAAATGCCTGGTGCTGAACGACAAACGTTCTATCTTCTGCGTCTCTGAATGCTTCATCAAAATCTGCATGAAGATCTTCCAGTTCACTGATAAACGCCTCTGCATTTTCAGTGTAATAGGCTTCGTTTTCCGGATCTGCTTCTATCAGTCCTTCCAGAATCATGCGGACCTGATCTTGAGCCAGAACCGGATCGAGCCAGATATGCGGATCCTCACCGTCATGGTCATCGATATGGATATGAGCGGCTTCAGATTGAGCTAGTTCATTGCCCTCCTGATCTAAAGCGACCGCCTGGATGAACACATCTTCTCTAGTTGTCTGATACTCAAACCGATCGTCTGTTACCTCCTCAGTGAGGCTCCACTCTCCGTCACTCGTTTTAACGTACCATTGCCACTCGCTGGCATCCTCATGCTGTGCACGTAAGGTAATCGTATCTCCGCTATGGTAATGACCAGCCACTCCGAGGACTGAAGCGTCATAAGGGAGGTCGCTTACAGACTCAACCTCACTGTCTGTCTCCTGTCCAGCGTCCCCCTCAGCGTCGAAATGCGAGTCAGTGTCAAATCCATCTGCTGTTCGAACGACGCCTAGCTCGTCATTTTCAATCGTATCCAGCAGACTGGGTACCCAGAATTCCATCTCTTCACTGCTGTAGACAAAGATATCAGCGTCATTTATTTCGGCTACATCCTGTGCGCTGGGTTCATAACTGTGTGGATCAGAGCCGCCTCCAACCATCAATGTTACATCAGCCTGGTCACCTGCCACACGCTGAGTGAAATCGTAGACAGGATAAAAAGAGGTGACGATCGAAAGCTCTCCTTCACTCAAATTCTCGCTCTCTTCATTTGTACATGCTGCCAACCCTAATCCTACAATCAGCATAGGGATGACCATTTTTAAGTGTTTAGCTGTCATTTAGTTTCTCCTTAGTCAAATATGATTCTAAATCGTAATCATTACGGTATATAAAGTATCATGTATGGGGCTCTCTTGTCAAGGTGCGCTGACCACAGAAAAAGCGGCAAAATGACTCAGCCGCTTTTTCCTCTATTTATTAATGATTGTCTACTTCTAACTCGATAGGTTCTGATTGTGCATAAGCCTCATGAGAATCATCATATAGTACAACACGCATTTCTATCGTTTCTTCTGGTGCTTCTCCAATATATTCGTTCGAATTCTGACCTGAAATCATTTCCCATTCAGCATTTTCATCTGCTCTGGTATACCAGTGCCAGTCATCATACTCTGTATCTTCTGACGGAACGGCTGTTAATTCTACAAGTTCACCAGTATGATAGTGTTCTCCCATTCCTTCTATAATGATGGACTCTTCTGCTTCTGCATCAGCATCATCAAATTCCTCATGGCTGTCAGATTCTTCTGCAGTGTCTGCTTCTTCTTCAGTTTCTGTTTCCTCTTCCTCAGATTCTTCTGCTTCCTCATCTAAGTATGAATCCGCATCTTCTTCCTCTTCGAATACTTCTGAGACTTCTTCTTCTGCTGTTTCATCGTCATTGTTAGTATCGCAAGCCGCTAAGTATAAACTCAATAAAGCCACGCTCGAAAGTTTGATCCATTTCTTATTCATTAGTGTCTCCTCCAATATCAGTAAATCGTAACTATTACGTTTTACATTTAACCACGTCTGTATTCTTTTGTCAAACATAAATAAAAAAAGTGTGAAATAAAATCGTCCACGCACCGACTCTTCTATCCCACACCCTTTTATTAGTTGATCGTCCGCACTAAGTATACTTCATTACAAAACCCGTTTAATCCATTTACGATACGCTTTGCTTTGTTGTAATTTTGAGTTAAGCCATAGACTGTCGGTCCTGTTCCACTCATCAAAGCGGCATCGGCTCCAAACTCCATCATTTTTTCCTTCAAATCACTGATCTTCGGGTGCTGCGTCATGGCCTTTTGTTCAAGAGCATTACCCGCATAAAATATAATCTTATCGTAGTCTGACTCTTCAATCGCTTTTTTCATTTCACTTATGTTATAAACAGGTAAATCAGGAATCGTCAGATCTTTGAATACGGTCCAGCTCGAAATTCCTTTAGGCGGTTTGACGACGATGACCCATGCATGAGGAAAAGGAGCGGTCAGATCTACTTTTTCGCCCCTGCCTGTCACGTAAGCTGTTTGTCCATACACACAAAAAGGAACATCTGACCCAATCTGTTCTCCCAATTCGGCTAAACGGTCAATGGGTACATTCAATTCCCATAAACGATTCAGCGCGCGTAAAGCAGCTGCGGCATCACTACTTCCTCCACCAAGTCCTGCCGCAATCGGAATATTCTTCTCAATAAAAATATGGGCCCCCTGATCGACCTTAAACGTTTTTTTCAGCAGTACGGCTGCCTGATATACGATGTTTTTCTCATTTAAGGGCATGAAAGAACTGTTTGAATCCAGAGTGATTTCAGAAGACTGTAAAGTGAAGCTCAATCGATCTGATAAATCTATGGGAGTCATGATCATTTCCATCTCATGGAATCCATCGCTCCTTTTTCTTAATACATTTACACACACGTTTATCTTTGCGGGTGCTTTTTCAAATGCCTCCATCTCATCCCTCCTAAAAGCGTCAGCTTACTCCTATTGTAGAACAGATGACGCTAATATAAAAAAGATAACGATTTAATTATCTGGATAATTGAACGCATAAAAAAAGTAGTATAATTTAAAATTATACTACCACCCTCTGATTTAAGTTAATACAACTTCTTTTTCTTCTTCAAATTCTAATTCTACCGAATGAGTTAATACATCTGTGTAACTGTATGACACTCGTCCTACGGCATTTTCATCCTGATCCAGTTCTACGACGAATACTGATGGATATGTTTCAGTTAGTATTCCTTTGCGTTCTGTCGTCTTTTTTCTTCCGGCTTGGGCAATCAATTTGATTTCTCTTCCAATTTGACCGTCCAAGGTTTTCTTGATGCTCGCTAAAGTAGTTGGCATTTTCGACTCACCTCACAAAGTATTATCTATACTATAACACAAAAAGACGAAAATTGTAAGCTGATTGTAAAATAAAGATAGGATTTTCTGTGAAGATTAAATGTTTATGTGGATGAAAAACGCCTGTTTTATGGATTTTTAAGAACAAGGACGCTTTTCAACCTCATATTTTCTTAAGATTACGGTTTTCTAATGTTCGTGTTTTCAGTGTCCTCTTCTTAGCGAACAGGTCTCCTGTCAGTTTCTCATTTGACTTATTTTTGAAAAGGCGCTATGTTTTTTCATCTGATAAGCCAGCACAACTCCGCCTATCGTTCCGATGAGTGCACTCACAAAAAAGACGGGTACAAATCCGAATAACGCTGCTTCTGAACTTAAGAATAGCCTTGCGATCGGGTAACTTGCTAACGCACCAATAAGTCCTGTTCCGATTATTTCACCTACTGCAAGCAGATAAAATTTCTTTCCTTTTCTGAAGAGGTAGCCGGATAAAAATGCGCCAATCATGCTGCCGGGAAAGGCCAGCAGTGACCCTGTCCCTGTGATGTTTCTCAAAACAGACACTCCGAATGCCTGTGCCAGACTGTACCAGGGACCCAATAGGAAACTGACAATGATATTCATAAAATGCTGAAAAGGAGCAGCACGTACGAACCCTAACGGAATAACAATCAAACTGCCACCTATATACCCTATTGCAATACATAAAGCTGTAAACACTAATGGTTTTGTTTTCATTCCTTTTCTTCCTTTCTTTTTTAAATACAAAAAAACACTTCCCTCAACTGATTACCGTTAAGACAGAAGTGTATAAAGGCAGGGAAAAGAACAGCTCAATGAGTAATCCAATGGCGTTCTCGTAAGATAAACACTGTTTATCCCTTTTAAACCTTACCCACTCCCTCCGCTAGTATGATCTAGTTCAGGTCACGACAGATCCTTGAGATCTGTTAGGGATAAGGCTTATTCGCCACTTTCAGGACTACTCATGACACGATGGTCACCAAGAACTCTCCCAGGGTTTTTCGTATGCGATTATTCTTTTTACAGATTACTATTTCTCTGATTCAAATTCAAGTCCAAGTTTAGAGAAGGCATTAGCTAATGAGGCAAACTCCTCGATACTCAGGGTCTCTCCTCTTCTCTTTGGATCTACCGAAGCCGACTCTAGACCCTGAACAAGTTTTGCTTTCGTTTCTTCTCCCTTGCCAAACGCGACCAGCAAATTGTTCCATAACGTTTTCCTGCGCTGAACAAAAGCTGAGCGCACTAACCTGAAAAAGAGCGGTTCGTCATCGACCTGGACTGTCTTTAGCTTCTTTTCAGACAATTTAATAATGGCTGATTCCACATTAGGCTGAGGGACGAATACTGTTTTGGGAACAGTGAAAGCTACCACTGCATCCATGTAGTACTGTACAGCGACAGATAACGATCCATATGCTTTCGTGCTGGGTGAAGCAGATATGCGGCTCGCGACTTCTTTCTGCATCATCAGAACCATACGGTCGAGAACTATGCCCGACTCCAGAAAACGCATAATGATTGGTGTCGTGATGTAATACGGCAAGTTTGCCACCAGCACAACTTCTTTTGCGTCTGCCAGATGGGAGGCCTCAAAAGCCTTCATGTCTACCTTTAATACATCAGAATGGATGATTTCTATATTATCATAAGGGGACAACGTATCTTCAAGAACCGGCAGCAAGCGGTCGTCTATTTCAAAGGCAATCACTTGTTTCGCTTTTTTTGCCAGCTGTTCAGTCAACGCACCGATGCCCGGTCCCACTTCTATTACGGTCGTCTCTTTGTTTATTTCACCTGCATTAACGATTTTACTCAATATGTTGGTATCTACTATAAAATTCTGTCCCAGGCTTTTTTTAGCAGATAAGCCATACTTTTCTAAAATTTCTTTCGTTCGCAAAGGTGTGGCAATATCTTTATACTCATTCATAGATTCGTTCCTTTCTAATCTCGTCCAAGGCTTCTTTGACCTCTTCTTCAGAGATTCCAAACATATTTAACCGTTTCTCGAGCTGTTTGCCGTTAGTATAACCGATTCTCAGATAGTTCCCTAAGGCTTCTCTTAACTGTCTGGCTTGAGGTGTCCCGATCAGTCCTTCCTGAACCAGAAAACGTTTTGTGACTGTAGGAACAGCTTCAATTCTTTCCTCAACTACCTTATCCAGCGCTTCTCTGATGGCTTGCACAGAGGCGTGTTCGATTCCGATGCTTTCTTTTGTCTTGAACTTTCTTCTGGCTTCAGCTCTGGTCAAAAAGGCGTGCTTGACTCCAGGGACGTTTTGGGAAATGATTTTCCTGATTTGTTCTCCCGGCCCATCTGGATCAGTAAACACGATGACCCCTCTCAGGTCATGAGCCAATGCAATCTGATCAAGTATGTCATCGTTTATCGCTGATCCCATCGTTTCGATCGTGTCACAGTCAACAGCTAAAGCAAGTCGCTTCGTGTCATCTTTTCCTTCGACAACGATTACTTCTTTGATTTTTTCCACGCCTTTACCCCTTTAACTTAAATAGCTTCAGTGCATTGTCCGTCGTCTGCATCGCTACTTCTTCAAATGATACTTGTCTCTGTGCTGCCACTTCTTCAGCTACGTACTTAACGTAACCTGGTTCATTTCGTTTTCCTCTATTTGGCATTGGTGCAAGATAGGGCGCATCTGTTTCGATCAGTAATTTATCGAACGGCACATGTTTTGCGACTTCTTTTACTTCTTTTGCATTCTTGAATGTCACCACGCCACTAAGAGAAATATGCATCCCGATATCTAGAAATTTTTCCATCCAGTAGGGATCCAAATTGAAACTGTGCATGATTCCACCGGTGTCTCCGGCGTGTTCTTGTTTTAAAATTTTAAACGTGTCTTCTGTTGCCTCCCGGTTGTGAATACTGATGGGAAGATTCAACTCCTTAGCCACACGGATCTGTCTGCGAAATGCGTCATGCTGAACAGGTCTTGGGGCAGTATCCCAGTAATAATCCAGTCCCATTTCTCCCATAGCAACGACTGTATCATCAGAAAGCTGACTGATCAGCTGTTCTTCTACTTGATCTGAATAAGTAGCTGCTTCCGTTGGGTGCCAGCCAATAATTGCATACAGACCGTCGTAGGCGTGTGCCAGTTCAAATGCTTTTTTTATAGTGGGTGTGTCAAACCCGACGATAGCCATTCTGGTGACGCCCATTTCTTTTGCACGCACAATCACGTCAGCTTCTTCACCGTTAAATTGTTCGACATTGATATGAGTATGTGTATCAAATAACATTGATTTAAAGTCCTTTCTTCAGTTCTATCGATCGTTTCGTCTTGTTCAGAATACACTATCAGCAATAAAAATTCCAATAAAGCTGAGAACAGGTCCGTCTCACACTCTATTGGAATAAACTTATTATACGTTTATGCTACAATCGAGCCATTAGGCATATGCTTAGGTGCATCGATAATAGTTAAATTCCCTTCGGTATCTTCAGCGGACAGAATCATCCCCTGGCTTATTTCACCGCGCATTTTTCTAGGTTTCAGATTAGCTACGATGATTACTTTTTTACCGATAAGGTCCTGCGGTTCGGGATAAAATTCAGCCACACCAGATAGAATCTGACGGTGACCCCCTTCATCTCCTGCATCCAGTCTGAATTTCAGTAACTTGTCCGCATTTTCCACTTTGTCTACGGCAATCACTTCAGCTACTTTGAGTTCCACTTTGTCGAACACATCGTACTTGATTTCTTTTTCCTTTACTGAAGTCAGTTTGGTCTCTTCAGGATTGAAGCTTTGCTCTTGCTCTTCGGCCCCTTCATTATCAGCCATCCAGCTTTTGATCTCTTCAACTTCACTTTCAACATCAAGTCTAGGGAAAATAGGCTCTCCTTTTGATACGACTTTTCTGCCTCCAGGGAAGTGTCCAAAGTCCACTTGGTCAAAGGATAAATCAGCTGCTTCGAGACCCAGCTGTTCAGCAATGGCATAAGACGTATGCACTAGGATTGGCTGAAGCAGCGCTGCACTGACGCGCAGGCTTTCTGCCAGGTGCATCATGACACTTTGCAGCTGTTCCTTCTGATCCTCATCCTTCGCTAATACCCAGGGAGCTGTCTCATCGATATATTTATTAGTACGGGAAACAAGTTTCCAGACTGACTGCAAAGCAGAGCTGAACTGCATCTGGTCCATATTGATTTCGTATTCTTTAACTGTTTCCAGTGCCTGAAGTTTTAAAGCTTCATCAAATTCAGTTACGTCTCCTTTATAATCAGGAATCGTCCCATCGAAATACTTGTTCATCATTGCAATTGTACGGTTCAGCAGGTTTCCTAAATCATTAGCCAGGTCGTAATTGATTCGTGAAACAAAATCTTCAGGTGTAAATACGCCATCACTGCCAAAGGTGACTTCTCTCATCAGGTAATAACGGACAGCATCTACGCCGTAACGCTCTACTAATTTCTCGGGATAAATCACGTTCCCTTTAGACTTAGACATTTTGCCGTCTTTCATCAGCAGCCATCCGTGTCCAAACACTTGTTTAGGCAACGGCAAGTCTAACGCCATGAGTAAGATCGGCCAGTAAATGGTATGGAACCGAACGATTTCTTTTCCAACCATATGCACATCAGCCGGCCAGTATTTTCTAAACTTCTCAGGCTGATTTTCAAACCCTCCAAGGTCAGGATCATACCCTAAAGCAGTGATGTAATTAGTCAAAGCATCGATCCATACATACACGACGTGTTTAGGATTAGAAGGAACTGGAACACCCCAGTCAAACGTCGTACGAGAAACAGCTAAGTCTTCCAGTCCGGGCTTGATGAAGTTATTGATCATTTCTTTTTTACGAGATTCCGGTTGAATAAATTCTGAGTGCTCTTCATAGTACTCGAGCAGGCGGTCAGCATAGTTACTCATTCTAAAGAAATAAGATTCTTCTTTGACCCATTCGACTTCATGGCCACTTGGAGCTAATCCACCGGTCACATTCCCTTCTGAATCGCGGTAGACTTCAAGGAGTTGCGTTTCTGTGAAGAACTCTTCATCAGACACAGAATACCATCCTGCATAATCACCTAAATAGATGTCTCCTTTTTCTAGTAGCTTCTCAAAAATCTTTGAAACGACTTCCTTGTGCTTAGGCTCCGTTGTACGAATAAACTGGTCATTGGAAATATCCAGCGTTCGCCACAGCGACTGAATACTTTCAGCCATTTCATCTACGTACTCCTGAGGCGTCTGATTTTTTTCGTTCGCTTTTGTTTCAATTTTCTGGCCGTGCTCGTCAGTTCCTGTTAAATAAAATGTGTCAAACCCTTTTAATCGTTTAAAGCGTGCCAGTACATCGCACGCTATAGTAGTATAGGCATTTCCGATATGCAGATTCCCGCTTGGGTAATAAATGGGTGTGGTTATATAAAATGATTTTCGTTCAGACAACTGATTGTCCTCCTTTGTGTGATTACAACTGCTTGCTTATTCGTTTAAACATACTTTCACAGTATAGCACAGCTTTAATGCGTGAAAAAGTTCAGATTCTCTGCATTGATCCTTAGCTTGTTTATATCAGGTTGAAGTGCTTGAGAGCTTTTTCGATTCCATCTTCATCGACGGCATCTGTAATGTAATCTGCCACAGCTTTCGCCTCGTCCCAACCATTGTCCATCGCCACTCCTGTCTGGACATATTCGAGCATTTCAAGATCATTCAGGCTGTCTCCAAAAGCAAAGGTATCCGTATTTTCAAGACCTAATTTTTCAAGGAATTTTTCGATCCCTACCGCTTTCGATATGCCTTCGCTAATAATGTCCACCGTGTACCGATTCGACCTCGCAAAATTCAAGTCAGGAAATTCCAGTTTATATTTCTTCTCTTCTTCCATAGAGGTTTCAATAATCACCTGGTAAATAGATTTCCCTTCATAGTCTTTGGGATTAGGCGGTTTTCTGATCAGCCGCTTAAAGAGAGAAATCTGCAAATGACCAGGAATGATTTTCCCGATCCCTTTCAACACAGCCCATGATGAACTTCTCTTTGCCAGTGAAACGATCGAGTTACTGAAGATATCCTCAGCTCCACACAAAATGATTCCATTGCTTCTATCGACCGCTTTTGCCGTCAGACGGTCAACTGTTTCTTTTTGAATAGGATTATCGAAAACGACTTCTCCTTTGTGTACAACGATTTGTCCATTCATAGCAATATAACTGTCTATTTCCAGTTCTTCAATGATTTCTTCAATCAGTAAAGGCGCTCGTCCTGTGGCGATAACAGGGATGTGCCCGTTTTCTTTCAGTTTAACAATCGCTTGTTTCGTCGATTTGGGGACGGAATTATATTTCGTCACTAACGTGCCATCGATATCAAAAAATACAATTTTAGTCATATAGGATGCTCGCTTTCTATTGAACTTACGTATTATTGTATCATGTATTCGTTTTAGTACATATGAAAAAGGAAAGAAAAATAAGTCAGTGTCTCCTGTTCACTCTCTTTCGTGAGACGTCTGAAATATTTTCTTTCCTTAGTCAATTTCGTTAACTATTCAACATCATCTGGATTAGCCCAGACAATTTCACTAATAGCATCCATCAAATCTGGATCGATATCAAGAGCAAGCAATGCACTGATGACACGTGCACTTGATTTTCCTTTAACAATCGTACTGAAGATGCTTTCTTTTGAACTTGCAGGTATCTGTGCACGGTCGAGGAATTTGAACAGTTCGCCATGCATATCATTTTTTCTAAGACCGACACCTTTGAAATAAATCGTATAGGCTGAATCAACTGCCTGTTTAGGAATAACGACTTTGGTACATTTTCCTTCTTTAGAAATGTCAATGTCGACTTGTTCATCATTCACCAACACTTCAGGCATTTGTGTACATTTGAAGCCGATTAAGGATAAAGTAAATTGACGATTATCCGGTAGTACGTCTAGACTGCCTTCCGGTGGGCCTATCTGGAGCATTGCCCATTCATCTTCATTTTCTCTCCATTTCAACTGCATTTTAGTCGTTGCCTGATTTTTGCCTTTTCCTAATCCATCATCTTCATATAAGGAGAAGTTTCCGTCTGCCCCAGCATAGATACGCAGTTCCATTTCTTCTGGATTATCTGTATGATTCTGGTGGTTCTGATCCATTGGAAGAATACCCCCGGCTTTGACAAATACTGGGAATGTAGAAACAGGTCTATAAACATCTATCATACGGTCTCCTTCATATGACCGGTTATTAAAGAAATCGTACCATTTGCCTTCAGGAAGCCAGACTTTGACTTTGCCTAAGCGAAGGTCATTGTTCATTGGGGTGGTTATTGGTGCGACAATCATTTGAGTTCCGAAATAGTACTGATTAGGCACATCATACGCTTCATCTCTCCACGGATAATGATAGTACATTGGACGGACCAGCGGAAAATCATCAACATAATTCAATACGTTCATAGTATAAAGATAGGGAATCAGACGATGACGCAACTGCATAAACTCAGTCACGATCCTGTCAGCTTTCTGTCCATAACGCCACGGCTCTTTCCCGCTGAATTCACCATCTTGACTATGCAGACGATTGATCGGTGAAAACACACCAAACTGAACCCATCTTATGAACAATTCATTATCTTTTATGCCGCCCATATGTCCGCCGATATCGTGACTCCACCAGCTGTACCCTACATTTGATGCAGTTGCTGTAAAATATGGCTGGAAATCAAGCGAGTCCCACGTAGACGCTGTATCACCGGAAAATCCGATTGGGTATCGGTGTGAGCCCAGACCGGCATAACGGGAGAAAATCAGTGCTCTGTTACCATCACGTGCGTGATCCAGGAAGTGATAATGGTTCAGCATCCACAGTGGATCCAAACCTTCCACTTTCGTCACACTGCCCTGCTGCCAGTCGATCCACCAGAAGTCTACCCCAATTTCTTCATGAGGGTGATGTAAGTATTTAAAATACCCTTCTAAGAAATCAGGATCAGCAATGTCAAATTCAATCGGTTCTTCCTCTTCAACATTTACACCTAAATCTCTAGCCATTGGCTCATACATTTCTTCAAAAGGCTGGACCCCGTTGGCAGGGTGCAAATTCAAGGTTGTTCTTAATCCATGTTCAGTAAGCCAGTTCAAAAATTCCTCAGGCTCAGGAAATAGATCTTTGTTCCACGTATAACCAGTCCATCCAGAGCCATATTCAGGTGGAATATCCGTTACATGCCAGTCCATATCGATAACCGCTACAGAAAAAGGAATCTCTTTTTTCTCAAATTCAGTCATCAGACGTTTGTAACCATCCTGGCTGTAAGCATAATACCGACTCCACCAGTTTCCGAGAGCATAGCGTGGAAGCAGAGGGGTTTTCCCTGTCAGATAATGATAGTCCTTCAGCGTCCCTAAATAATCTCTTCCGTAACCCAGGAAATACATGTCGACCACATTGCCTGGCCTTTTTTCAACCCATCCATCTTTGTCCAGACGCATAGAATCGCTGTCATCAAATACAGAATAGCCGTTTTTGCTCATCAAGCCTTCTTCCAGTTCGATGGCACCATCTGCGAAATCCAACGTGCGGGCAGTCCCTTTAAGAGTATCGGGTGTATCTCCAAAGTACCACGTACTGTGGTATAAACTGTAATTCCCAATGGCTTCAATATGCAGATTATGTTTTGTAAAGCCTCCTTCTGCCTTATAAAACATCAAATGCACACGACTGGTGATAATTTCAATATATTCATCTGTGTCTTTTAAATCAAATTCTGGCGTTTTAAAATCACGGTTCAACACCGTTTGTGTGGCTTCATCCTCAAATCGTCCATCGGGATGATGTTCAAAACGAATCATTGCTGATGTGAGTACGGTAAATCTATAATTTCCCCAAGTCACGATCGATTCTCCAGGTGCCTTAGGATGTGTGTCTAATTTAAATGTTTCCTGCCTATTCTTAACCAAACGCAGTCATCCTTTCATTGTAAGTCTTACTTACATTTTAGCATACCAAAAAAGAAGTGCCACATAGAAGTGATTTAATCTATAATCTTAATTTAATTTTATTCAGGAGCTTCTCACTACTCTTAGACCTTAGATTTTCACGTTGACTAATTATCTTTATTCTATTATACTAACGACTAGAATACAAAAGCGATGAATAGGCGCAGTAGTGTATCTGATTTATTCCTAGAGAGCGAGTGGCTGGTGAAAACTCGTATAAACAGACTGCACGAATTACACCTTGGAGCATTCTTTATGAGACGCGTCCCGGCGTTATGGGAATGAGTGAAAGTAGACATCTACTTTAATCAGGGTGGTACCACGGCATGTTCGTCCCGGCAGAAAGCATTGGCTTTTTGTGGGGCTTTTTTTGTGTTCAAACACGTATTAATAATTGAAGGAGGTGGTCGTATTGAGTGACTATTACTATGCATTGCACTTTGGCGTCTACTGTATGGGAATGGAAAGAGAGCGGGTTCAAGCAGACAGAGTGACTACTGACCACTTCCCACTAAACAGCAACTCATCAATCAACTGGAAAACGTAACACCAACCTACACTTAGAGGAGAGTCATAATGAATATTTTAGATGAATTAGAATGGCGCGGAGCCATTAATCAGCAGACGGATGAAGAAGGCCTTAGAAAAGAAACAAATGAGAATAGTATTGCTCTATACTGCGGGATTGATCCCTCAGGTGACAGCATGCATGTCGGACACTTGATTCCATTTATGATCCTGAAACGGTTCCAGCTGGCAGGTCACAAACCGGTCATTCTGATCGGAGGCGGAACAGGGTCGATCGGCGATCCAAGTGGCCGTAATTCAGAACGTGTCCTCCAGACCATGGATAAAATCCAGGATAACGCTGACAAATTGAGCGCTCAGATGCGTAAGTTGTTTAAAGCGGGTTCTGAAGAATCAGGCATCAAACTGGTCAATAACTACGACTGGTTAAGCGGGTTGTCCTTTTTAGATTTTTTACGTGACTTCGGAAAAGAATTTAATATCAACACGATGCTTGCTAAGGATGTTGTATCAAGTCGGTTGGATACCGGGATTTCATTTACTGAATTCAGCTACCAGATCATCCAGTCTGTGGACTTCCTTCATCTGTTTCAGAACGAAGATGTTCAGCTTCAGATCGGCGGGTCTGACCAGTGGGGAAATATCACTGCCGGACTGGACTTGATTCGTAAAAAAGAAGGATCAGAAGCCAAAGCCTTCGGACTGACCATTCCATTACTCTTGAAAGCGGATGGTACAAAATTTGGTAAATCAGCTGATGGCGCAATCTGGCTGGATCCTGAAAAAACGACCCCATACGAATTTTACCAGTTCTGGTTCAATCAGGATGACCGTGACGTTATCAAATACCTGAAATACTTTACCTTCTTATCTAAAGAAGACATTGATGCATTAGAAAAACAAGTAGAAACTGAACCACACAAACGCGCCGCTCAAAAAGCACTGGCAGAAGAAATGACGCGATTCGTGCACAGTCAGGCAGCACTTGATGAAGCCATCACTATCACTCAAGCATTATTCTCTGGGGAGATTCAAGCATTGACTGCAGACCAGATCGAGTCGACGTTTATAGATGTTCCCTCTTCTGAAGCACCTATGGGAGAACATAGCCTAGTAGAATTTTTAGTTGATGTCACAGGAATTGAACCTTCTCGTCGTCAGGCTCGCGAAGACATAAAAAATGGAGCGATCCGTCTGAAAGGACTTCAGATCAAAGATGTTGACTATACTGTTGATGAAAAAGACAGCTTTGACAATCGCTTTATCATCGTGCGTAAAGGAAAGAAAAAATACTTCCTGGTCCATTTAGTTTAATATATACCGTTTAGCTTGAAGGTCTGTTGACGTCTCTGACGATTCAGCAGGCTTTTTTGTAGCACGTTTTTATATGGGGATCTCTGGTATCAACTTAGGAGATGGATGTGTTCGTCAACCTTTCGCTGCTGTTCATGCAGTTTGCTAATCGGTCCCTCGTCACTCTTTATCGCCAAACAGTCAATCCACTGTCAGCGCATTAAGAACACCGCAAAAAAAAAGCCCTCTAGAAGGAAGGTCTTTCTGAAATGATTTCAGAGAGACCTCCAACTTGAAGGCTCTTTATAAATATAGCTGACTTAGTTAAATAGTCCTGTGATGGCTTCCCAGATTTGCCTAAAGAAGTTCCCGATCTGATCAAGTAAGCCACTGTCTTCTGCCTGCTGCCAGGCATCACCGAAACGGTCACGAAGGTCTCCGGATAGTTGTTCCAGCTGCTGTCTAACTTGAGCTGAATCGATGGCTCCCGTTTGCTGGTAACGCTCAAAGAAGGCAAGCAGTCGATCGATTTGATCTTGTGAAATGACATTCTGCAACTCGTTGTTTGCTAATGCATCATTGATGATCTGCTCAATTTCTTCTCTAGTAGCCAGATCATCCTGACGGTCACGCAACTCTGCCAGCTGCTGTTTGATTTCAACGATAGCCTGGTCAAAGCGGTTTGTATCAAACTCTTCCTCGTCCGCATTCTCCTGAGCAATCTCATTTGTCGTTTCGAGCTCTTCCTGTGCCACTTCCATACGGTCCTGATCCAGATCTTCACCGTTGACATCAAAGGCTTTATAGATTCCAGTCAGCGCACTTTCTCCTGTCACCGGACGAATACTCGCAACCATGATTGTCACGTCTTCAACACCGGCTGTAATTGCTGCGTTAGTATACTGTTCTTCAGTAATTTGAGTAATGTTTTCAGGTGTCTCATTAATAACAGTGACGCCTTCACCCTCATTTTCGCGTTGAACAAGGACGGAAGAGATCATACTTGCTGTGTTTCCCGATCCAGTTCCTAAGTAGTTCTGAAGGTCTTCGCCAGTTGCAGCAACACTTGCCACATTATCCATGTCATCTATTCCAAGCAGATCGGCCGTTTCGCCTACCTGTGATTCATTCAACCCGCCACCATATACAAACGTTGGTAATCCCCATGCTTCATTTACAACACTCGTATCGATCCCTTCGGATGCGAAGGCTGTCTGTGACGTCATCACTGCAATAGTGCTCACTGCTAATCCTGTGGCTATAACTTTTTTAAATGGTATTCTCATGTATTATTCTCTCCTTCAACTTGTTGAAAACAAAAGCTATTTTCAGCTTTAGACCATAGTATACCACCAACGAATTCATTTGACTATGTATTAAAAATGGCCAGCAACTAACTCTGCGCCGGCCATTTCCCCTTTTTTATTCAGTTGAAACCTGCTTATTGTGCAGCCATTCCACCGTCTACCCGGTACTGAGCGCCTGTAATAAATGATGAATCATCTGAAGCTAAAAATAACACTAACTTAGCAATGTCATCTGACTCTCCGTATCGCTGCATTGGAATAGCTTTTTCCTGTGCTTCTTTTGCTGCATTTGCATCGTCTGGACTCATTCCAGCTTCAAGCGAACGCATCATTCGAGTATTCACTGGTGATGGATGAACGGAGTTGACCCGCACACCATTGGCAGCTACCTCCAGCGCTGCAGTTTTGGTTAGTCCAATCACCGCATGTTTACTTGCTATATACGGCGCTACTCCTGGTGCACCGATAAACCCAGCAACTGAAGACGTATTAATAATACTCCCCCTGCTGTTTTCGAGCATGACCGGCATCACATGTTTCAGTCCCAGAAATACACCTCATACATTAACTGCTTGAACTTTATCAAAATCATTGACATCCTGTTCGATAATAGGCGCCACTTTTCCTTCAATTCCAGCATTGTTAAAGAACACATCGATCGTTCCAAATTGTTCCACTGTTTTATCCACATAGTTCTTAACAGCTTCTTCATCTGAAACATCCGCTTGAACACTCATAACCTCTCCGAATTCACTTAATTCAGATTCGGCTACTTTTAAATCTTCATTGTTGATGTCGACTATGGAAACTTTAGCGCCTTCTTTTAAAAACAGTTTAGCCGTCTCTTTACCTATCCCGGCTGCACCCCCTGTAACTAAAGCGATTTTTCCTTCCAGACGTTTTGTCATGCCATCCCACCTTAAAGAATTTAATTGTTCAAAAGTTCCCTGTCCTCCTCTAATTCAATTCTTCCTGATTAGATTGTAACCGTTTTCTTTCTTTTTGACAAGTCAAAATTAACGGCTTCTAATCGGTCATAAAAAAAGTCAGCCCTAAAAAGAGCTGACTGATTAGTTACTTAAATGATTCTATTTCAAGCCCGGTCAAGTGCGATAGTCAGCGGTCCACAGAACTATCCATTTATGAACAGGTTTCACTAAAATAAGGGGGTTATCCCCATACTTCTTCCTTTATGCACATTTGACTAACCGTATGTTACAAGTTATCCACTGTTCATAACTTTTTTGTCATTAAACAAATCCGCTCTGTTTAGAGTTTATTCAGTGCTTCTTCGATTTCATCCTTACCGGTAACTAAGTCGAAAGCTTTTTTATATGTGGCTTTATTCTCCAGACTTTCAGCAATGACCTTGGCCACATCAACGCGTGGGATGCTGTACGTGTCCGGGTCAGTCATTGAATCGCTTGCCAGCACTTTTCCGATCGATTCTTCATTTTCAAGCATTCCGGGACGGATAATCGTGTACGTCAGGCTTGAATCCATCAGCCACATGTCAGCAAAATGTTTAGCTACAAAGTAAGGTTTCATGTCAGCATTCCATTTGTCGCGGTCGTCTGCCTGAAATGCGCTGACCATAACAAAACGGTCGATTCCACTCGCCTTTGTTGCTTCTACTGTTTTCACCGCGCCATCTAAATCGATAAGAAGAGTCTTGTCATAACCTGTACTTCCACCTGATCCTGCAGTAAAGACCACGGCATCGATATCAGTCATGCGCTCTTTAATTGAATCGACTGTATCTTCCAGATCCCCTAATCTCGCTTCTACTCCTTTGTCTTCAAATGCTTTTACTTGTTCTTCTTTTCTGACAAAAGCGATTGGCGTGTGTTTGCCTTCTTCTTTCAGCACATCGACTAAGTGCTGACCAATTTGACCATTTGCTCCAACTATTAATACGTTCATTAAAACCGCTCCTTTAATTTTTATCTCTTTATTAACCATAACAAAAAGAAATCCTTTCTTCCAAAGATAAGCTTACTTTTTGGAAGGAGATTTTCTTTTGGGTGATTATAATAAATGGTAAGTCAGACAAGCCGGTTTTTTCGTATAAGGATCTTCGACGATTTGAGCGTCGATATCAAACACATCTCTCAACACCTGATTAGTCATCACTTCCGCAGGTTCTCCTGCCTTAATGATTTTCCCTTCTCTAATGGATACAAGGTAGTCTGAAAAACGTGACGCGTGATTGAGATCATGCAGCACCATGACAATCGTTTTATTTTGTTCCTTATTCAACTTTTCAAGCACCTGCAGGACATCCAGCTGGTGAGCCAGATCCAAGTAGGTGGTCGGTTCATCCAGCAGCAGGATATCCGTATCTTGAGCCAGAGCCATTGCTATCCAAACGCGCTGACGCTGCCCGCCTGATAATGAATGCACGAAGCGATCTGCAAATTCAAGCAGGTTCGTTTCTTCAAGCGCCCAGTGGATCATTTCCCAATCCTTATTGGTCAGTTGTCCAAACCCTTTCTGATAGGGTGAACGCCCGTATGACACTAAGTCTTTGACCGTCATTTCTTCAGGTGTATGGGGAGATTGAGCCAGTATCGCGATTTTTTTGGCAATATGTTTCGTTGACTGGTGATGTATCGCCTTCCCGTCAAGGAGCACAGCGCCTTTTGATGGCTTAAGCAAACGCGCGATTGTTTTAAGGATGGTAGACTTTCCGCACCCGTTTGGACCGATGATACAGGTGATTTTAGAATCGGGTATCGTCAGTTCCAGCCCTTCAACGATCAGCTGCTTGCCGTAACCTATTGATAAGTCCTGTGTTGTAATCCGAGACACTGTGCTCTCTCCTCCCCTCACTGATTTAACTGATAACGCTCAGTTGTGTTTACTGTATGCTGTCTTCAATAAATCCAAGAACCTGTTCATTCGCTATTGGTCCATAATACAACCAGGCTGATTGTGAGTCAAATGTGTATACAGCGTCATTTTGAACAGCTGGGATATTCTGCCACAAGCGGTCTTCAGTCAATGAACTTTCTTCATCATCAGAAATCAGGAATAAATGATCGACTTCCATTTCTGCTAATTCTTCTAAAGACACGGCTGCCCAGTCAGCATCATCTGACAGCTGATCCACGACACTAGGAATCTCAAACCCGGCATCTCCATATAATACAGCTCCGCTTGAACGTTCAGGGTGAACAACGAATAAGCTAGTATCGATCATCCAGATAGCTGCTGCTGATTCGCCATCCGCTTGTTCTTCCACGAGCGATGCTGTTTCTTCAGCACGCGTATCATATTCGTCTATAACTGTTTCTGCGGCTTCTTCATGATCGAGAACCGTTCCAATTTCTCGCATCGTTTCGCGCCAGTCTGTCGGGCTTGCATTTAAAACATACGTCGGTGCAATCAGGTTATACTGATCGACCATGTCCTGTTCCAGCTGGTCACGAATCATGATGAAATCCGGTTCGAATTCCATAACAGCTTCATAGGGGAGGTCGTAAGGAATCGTTGGCACATCGCTTAATTCATCCTGAAGATAAAATTGAACGCCTTCTCCGTCACTGATTGACCACTGTGCAGCTGGAATAACGTCCAGTGCCAGTAAATAATCCTCAAGATAAGATGCAATGATCGCCTCAGGGTTTTCAGGAATCTCAACGTCATTTCCTAACCCATCCGTTAAGACACGGCTTTCTGTTTCAGCAGTCTCCTCCCCATCTTCTTCTGTAACTCCTTCTTCAACACCCTCATCTGCAGGCTCGTTAACCGTTTCTTCTTCGTTTCCATTACACGCTGCTAAAAAAAGCGTTAGTGACAAGGTACTTAATACTAGTTTTTTCATCATTTTTCCTCCATTATTCTTTGATTGTGATTAATAAGTAAATAAAGTAAGGGGCGCCGATCACCGAAACGATCAGGCCAACGGGTATTTCTGAAGGTGCAAGAACCGTTCGTGCGATGCTATCTGATAAAACGATCAGTATCGCACCGATCATGGCTGAAACTGGAATCATCCGCTGAAATTTCCCCCCAACTAACCGACGAGCTAAATGCGGGGCCACCAATCCGACAAAGGCAATCCCTCCTGCCACTGAGACACTTGCGGCTGAGAGCGCGACTGCGATAATCAGTAATTTGACCCGTTCTTTTTCAACAGCTGTTCCAAGTCCTACAGCCATTTCTTCTCCCAGCTGCATGACTGATAGTATTCTGGCTTTATATAGAGCCAGAGGTAAAAAAATAAGGATCCATGGAATCAGTCGCAGGACAGTTGCCCACGATGCATTCCATATGGAACCGGACAGCCAGATGATCGCCCGGTTAAAATCACTTTCACTCATTCTGAGTTGAATCAGGAGCAAAGCAGCTGAGAATCCAGCATTGATGCCTATCCCAACTAATACCAGCCGAACAGGAGTGATGCCCTCTTTCCAAGCAAGAACATAAATAAGTAGGGCAGCTGTAGTCCCTCCAGCAAAGGCAACAAACGGCAACCCGATGTTTGCCCAGACAGGGGGCTGATCCTGACTTAATGACACTAAATACAGAAACAGCACGACAAAAAATCCAGAGCCTGAATGGATTCCGATAATGCCCGGGTCCGCTAATCCATTTTGAGTGACCCCTTGAAAGATTGCACCCGCGGAGGCCATTCCAATGCCGACTAAGACAGCCAAAATAATGCGCGGCAGTCTGAACTGATATAAAAGCAGTTCCTGAGCGCCAGTCCCTGACCCTGTTAATGTGAGCCAGATGTCTGCTGGTGTCAGAGACAAGTGACCTGACCCGAGACTGATCAAAATCAGCACGGCCAGCAGAAAGAGTAAGAATAAAAACAGGAATAAAGACCGTTTAAATACCTTATCCTTTAAAGGAGAATGATCATCCACATGTGTCATATGCTACCCTCTCCCTTCTTTACGAGCCAGCACTAAAAAGAATGGGACGCCTATCATAGCGGTTAAAGCTCCGACAGGTGTTTCGTAAGGCTGATTGATCGTGCGGGCTGCAATATCTGCCAGGACAAGAAGCATGGCTCCAAATACAGCGGAACTGGGAATTACCCATCTATAGTCCATACCCATCACTTTCTTAGAAATATGAGGAATGATCAGTCCGATAAAACCGACAGTTCCAGCAATAGAAACTGCTGCACCCGTTAAAATCAGTACTATAAGAGTGGACACGAACTTGATCCAGCCAATTTTAATCCCAAGCCCTTTAGCCATCTCTTCTCCCAAGCCCATTATCGTTAACGAACGGGACAGCGCAAAGGCAATGATCAATCCGATAAGCGCAATCATGCTGACGATCCGGACGCTTTCCATACGGACACCTGCGACACCTCCTGCGTACCAGAAACTGATATCACGAGCGACGTTAAAGTGAAGGGCAATGATCGTTGACAATGACTGCAGCAATGCGCTGACTGCCGCTCCAGCCAATGCCAGTTTGACAGGCGTGAGGCCCCTTTTACTGAACGTGCCGATAGTAAACACCATACCTGCCCCTAATGCGGCTCCAGCAAATGACCAGAGAATCAACTGGTAGTAATTAGACTGCGGATAAAAGGCAAATGCAATCGCAATCATAAATGCCGACCCGGACGTCACCCCCATTATAGAAGGAGAAGCCAGTGGATTAAGCGTCAGTGCCTGCATGATCACACCTGAAACGGCTAAGAAAGCCCCGACAAGGCTAGCTGCTAATATCCTTGGAATCCGCAGATCCCTTAGAATCACGTGACTCGTATGTGTTTCATCGAAAGCAAAGAGAGCGTCCAAAATGGTTCTCCAGCTGATATCAGAGACACCAATCGATACGGACACCCCCATTAGAAGAATCAGTGCAATCACACTCATCGTTAAAATCAAAGCAGCCGGATGAGGCGCACTTAAGCGTTTCATCAGGCGTTTTTGTGTATCCTTTTTTGTCAGTTGATTTTTTCTGATCTGCTCCATGGCTATCCCTTTTCCTTAACTCGCCTTAATTAGTCAGTTGATTTATTCTGTAATCCTTCATGAAACGAAGACATGATCGTCTGGGGTGTCTCTGAAGGGAGGACCGATTCTTTAATCTGATTGACGGCATTGACGGCATCGTGAAATGCACCTGCGATCAATCTGACTTTTCCTTCATAATTAATGATATCTCCAATGGCATACACGCCTTTTAAAGAGGTATGCGCCAGTGAAGTGCCTTCAATATAATAATTATCTTTTAATGACAAATCCAGTCCATCCGTCTGATGAAAATTCGGTTCACTGTCAAAGCCTATATTGACAATCAAATCATCAAGTGACAGCTGGTATGACGTTTCAGATTGCGTATTTTTCACTTCGATAGCCTGGATGCGATTATTGGAAGCACCCGGTACCAACTTTTCAATTGACGTGTACGCATGAATATGGACATTTGATTCTTTCAGTTTTCTTAATTGTGATTCATGTGCTCTAAATGTATCACTGCGGTGAATCAGGTGCAGTTCAGCTGTTGTGTCTTTAAGTTCATTAGCCCAGTCGATGGCTGAGTTTCCCCCTCCTACAATGACCACTTTTTTATCCTTAAAATCGTTCAAGCGATAAATTGTATAATGCAGGTTGGTTTTCTCATACTGATGGGCTTTGTCTGTTTTCAGTTTTCTTGGGTAGACGATTCCACCCCCCGTCGCAATGATAACGGACCGGCTAAAGTAGCTCCCTCCATCTTCACTGATGACTTTGAATAACTGATCGTTTATTTTTTCAATATTGACAATTCGTGTATTAAGTATGATTTCAGGTTCGAATGTACTGCTCTGATCGATCAGCTGTTCCATTACATTTAACCCATGGGTCGGGGGCATGCCTCCGATATCCCATATCTTTTTTTCAGGGTAAAAATGCAGCTTCCCACCTAAAGAAGCCTTGATTTCGATCAGCCGCACGGACATGTCTCTCATTCCAGCGTAAAATGAAGCATATAGTCCAGCTGGACCGCCCCCTATGATCGTACAATCTGTTACGTTCGAGTCATGCATGTTACCCCTCTTTTATAATTGAGAATGATTATCACTTTCATATAAGTTATACCATTCACAAAGTCCAGTGTCAAGGTCTCTACTGAGGATTCAGAATCTTTTCCGTGGTCTGTTCACCTGATTTTATTTCATAAAAAAATCAGCAAAGAGTCTCTCTTCGCTGATTTTCTTATAATCATTTTAAAGGGTGATTTCTTTTCCATTTTCGATAATCGTCAGTGATTCTCCTTCTAACAGGGTGTAATCTGTTGAAGAAGGAGTCATTGATATCTCTATGAGACGCTTTTTGAAGCTGACTTTAAATGCCACACGGTCCCATTTGAGTGGACAATGCGGTGAAGAGTGCAATGTCCCTTCGCTCACTCTCAATCCAGCAAATCCCTGCACCATACTCATCCAGGTCCCACCCATATTGGCCGCATGGACACCGTCTCTCGTATTCGACTGTAAATCCGTGATGTCCATCAAAGCGGTGTCCATAAAGTAGTCATAGGCTTTTTTGTCTTCACCAATCTGGCTTGCCATCATTCCAAACACAGATCGTGATAATGACGAATCATGAGTCGTCACTTTTTCATAGTACGCATAATCTCTTTTTTTCTGTTCCAGTGAGAAATCGTCCAGGAATAAAAACTGCCCAAGAACAGTGTCTGCCTGTTTACAGACTTGATGTTTATAAATCGTGAGTGGATGGTAATTTAAAAGCAGCGGGTAATTCTCTTTCGGTGTCTGATCAAAATCCCACACTTTTTTGTGGAAGAAACTGTCATCCTGCATCGTCAACTGTTTGTCTTTATCATAAGGCAGGAACATTTTTTCTGCTGCTTTTTTCCACCCAGCCAGTTCATCCGCACTCACGTTCAGATTGTCCCCAGTGGACTGATCTCCGCTTTTCTCTACCCACTCGATCGCATACGTCAGATTTTTCTTAGCCATCAGATTCGTATAGTAGTTATTGTTGACGATTGCCGTATACTCATCCGGGCCAGTGACATCATTAATGACAAATGCTTCGTTTCGCTCATCATCAAAATGTCCCCATTCCATCCAGAAGCGAGCCGTTTCAACTAGCATTTCCACTCCTTCCTTCAGCATAAAGGCACTATCTCCTGTCACTTCACCGTAAGAGTATATTGCATGGGCAATATCCGCATTGATATGGATTTGTGCTGTTCCGGCAGGATAGTATGGGCTAGCTTCTTCTCCGTTAATAGTCCGCCATGCAAAGAGAGCCCCCTTGTCGATCGCCATAGTTCTTGCACGTTCTCTCGCCTGAGGTAGAATACTGTATCTGTACATCAGGAGCGATCTGGCAATGTCTGGTTGAGTATAAAGGAAGAAGGGGAACATATACATTTCAGTATCCCAGAAATAATGCCCTTCATATCCTTCCCCTGTCAATCCCTTAGCGGACATGTTTGTTTTACCGTCACGTCCGGCAGCCTGATGCAGATGGAACAGATTGAACCTCAATCCTAACTGCAGCGCTTGCTCCCCTTCGATCTGAATGTCGCTCTTGTCCCAGAATGAGGCCATTTTTTGAATGTGTTTAGATAACAGCTCTTCATATCCATATTGGCTCACCGTTTTTAAGGTACGCACCAACTCATCTGTCACCTCATCTTTTAAAGAGGCTTCTTTGAATAGGTCACTGTAAGCTACAAACCGGTCAATGACGATCGACTCATCTGCTTTTGAGTGTAAGGAGAGACTGTCTCTTTTTTTATCAGCAATCTGCTGATGCACATCATTTTCTGTCATTACTTTATTTCCAACCACAGCATGGAGTCCGGATGCATGTGTCGTGATATGAATCATTCCTGCATCATGAAATTCTAAATCTGCTGATTCGAACCGTCTGCTGGCCTGTTCTTTTTTCCTTGGATCGGGGTCATCCTCTTTACTGACTTCATTTCCCATTTTTTCAAGATCATCCAGTTCAAAAGACAATTCGAGCGCGCTGTTGTCTTTTGTTGGAGTCAGAACGAATCTTTGCGCTATTATCTCAGGAAAATCATACGAAACAAAGCGTTCGATCGATACATCTATTTTATTTCCACTCGAGGTGTTCCAGGTGAACGCTCGTGTCAGCACCCCTTTTTTCAAGTCGAGCACCCGAGAGTGAGCCTGAACATCCGAAGACGCTAAATCAAATACTTCCCCATCACATTTCATTTCCATCTTTTTGCCGTCTGGAATCGGTATAGTCGTCTGGTGGTGAGTAGCGTACCCATACGCCCACTCGCCATACGTAATGGGCTCAGTGTCATAGAATCCGTTCATCAGTGTACTCTTACTGTGGCTGTAGTCAGGAGTCAGGTGGGCTTCTTCTAAACTCCCTCGCGTTCCAATATGTCCGTTTGACAGTGAGAAGAGCGTTTCATTTTGTTTAATGACTTCAGGGTCAGTTCCAACTTCTTTAAGCGTCCAGGGTGTCCCATTTTCAATCAGTTCATGCATGTGTGATCGCCTTCCTTTCATTCTTTCTTATATTTTGTCAATAACACCCTGATAAAGCAAGCTAGAGCGCTTTTATAGACTAGAGTAAAAAATCCTCAGGGTCACTCACTCCTGACTAAGCAAGTGACCCTGAGGTTTCATTCGTACCTATTAAACTAATAGAAGCAGCATATTCGACATGGATACGTCAGTTAAGACGTGACCCATTAGTTTATTTCGTAACTGCTTATAACACACCCGCTAGTTCAGGCAACCATGTACTCAACATTGGAATATAAGTAACCAGTACTAATCCCACGAGTATCGCTCCATAATAGCCCAGCATATAGGGAAGAACTTTCGCAAGACTCGTTCTGCCCACTTTGATGGCTACAAAAAGAGTATTCCCAACTGGAGGCGTAATGTTTCCGATACACAGGTTGTAAACCAGCATGATACCAAAATGCACTGGGCCTATACCTATAGAGGTCACTATAGGTAAAAAGATCGGTGTGAAGATCAAAATCGCCGGGGTCACATCCATAAATGTTCCTGCGGCTAGTAGTATGACGTTAATGATGAGTATAATAGCCATTGGATTTTCAGTTACGCCCAATAATAAAGCGGCAATGGTTTGTGGTATTCCAGTAAAGGCCATTACCCAACTCAAGATATTTGATACCCCGATAAGGAAAACAATCATCCCACTAGTCTCAGCACTATCTACTAGTATAGAATACAAATCTTTCAAATTAATTGAGCGATAGACTAGCATTGAGAGAATTAACGCGTACAAGACAGCAATAGCTGATCCCTCTGTAGCTGTAAAAATACCAGCGACGATTCCGCCAATAACTATAACGATCAGCGACAATGGTAACAAGGCTTCCAGCGATGTTTTTCCTAGACGAGCCCAATCAAACGGACCTTGTTCTCCAGTGTATCCTTTTCGTTTAGCAAAAAAGAATCCAACGAGCATAGCACCGGATGTCCAGATTAATCCTGGGATATACCCTCCCAAAAATAGAGCTGCAATCGATGTTCCTCCTGATACTAAGGAATAAGTAATCAAAGCATTACTTGGTGGGATAAGCAATCCACTAGGGGCGGACGCTGCATTCGTTGCAGCCGCAAGGTTCATATCATATCCAGCCTCTTTTTCTCCATCACGAACCATTCCACCAACGGCAGCTGCAGCAGCTGCAGCTGAACCAGATATCGCGCCAAATAGTGCATTTGCACCCACATTAGTCAGCAAAAGTGAGCCAGGTATTTTTCCCACTAACGCTTGCACAAAATCTACTAAGCGCTTGGCTATCCCACCCTGGTTCATGATATTACCTGCTAATATGAAGAAGGGTATAGCTACTAGGGTAAACGTACTCGTTCCCGTAAATATACGTTGAGCAGATGTCACCATGGCGACATCTAAAGACATTGTAGGCGCGATTGCTCCTATAGCAGCAATACCGATTGCAATAGCAATGGGTGTCCCCAAAGCCAATAGTAATACTAAAACAACTAACATAATGATTAACGATTCTAAAGCCATGCTTTCCCCTCCTTAACTATGTGAGTCTTCAGTAGACAGCTGGCTGTCAGAAGACTCTAAATCAATTCTATTTTTAACAATGTCATGTATGTTTAAAACGCAGTATATAGCTGTAAACAGGCCACTAATTGGAATGGCTACATAAAAATAGCCCATGGCAACGGGTAAAGATGAAGACATTTGAGACATAGTTAGTAAGGTGATAGTGATTCCACCATAAACTAAAACGACCAGAGCAAATAGTAGAATGATCAATTCATTAAATATGGATAGTACCCTTTGGACTTTTGCCGAAGCTTTATCTAGTAAAATAGGTATATTCATGTGCTCCCTTTTCCCAAATACATAGGCTGCACCTAACAAAGTGACCCATGCGAATAAGTAAGAAGCCAGCTCTTCCGACCAGGTGCTTGGATTACTCAATAAATAGCGTGTAAGAACTTGCCATATAGTAAGCAGTGTTAGAACCGAGAAAACGATGACGTTAAAAGCTCTCATCATTTTGTCCAACACTCGTCTGATTTTATCCATCATTCTGTCTCCCCTTCCTCAGTCTCTGAAACCTCTGCTGCTTTTTCCTGTATTCTTTCGTAAATAGGCTTGAGTGTAGGATTATTATCAAGCACTTCTTCATGTAAAGGGAGGACCGCTTCTCTAAAAGCCGATACATCAGGATAGTTAAATTCTACTCCCATATTTTCCTGAGCATGTACGCGCGCTTCGTCTACTTTTTGCGCCCAGGCTTCATGCTGAGTTTGCTGCATCAAGCTAAATCCTTCTTCAAAAATACGTCTTTCTTCTGATGACAGACCTTCTAGAAAAACGGTGTTGACTATGACTTCATCTGGTATCATCTGATGTTGAGTGTACGAATAGTAATTGACTACATCACCGTGTCCATTTTCTGTTAAAGCCAATTCATTATTTTCTGCTCCATCAATTACACCCGATTGAATGGCTGTATACACATCTCCAAATCCCATAGGTGTAGCAGATCCCCCCAGCAACTGCATCATTCTGACATTAGTTGGAGACTGCTGAACACGTATTTTTAATCCTCTTAAATCTTCAGGTTCATTAATTTGAGTATCTGTAACATAAAAATTCCTGATCCCCGCATCAAGCCAGGCCATAGTTACAAAACCCGAATCTGCTGTCCCCTGAAAAATAGGTTGGACTATTTCTGGATCGTTCATTACTGCACGATAGGCTTCCTGGCTTTCAAACAAATAAGGCAAGTTGAAAATTTCAAACTGATCATTGAACGTTTCAAGAATAGAATTACTTGCTACCGTGATTTCTACCGCTCCAGTTTGTGTCAGCTGAACCATATTCGTTTGTGTCCCTAATAGTTCACTTGGATAGAGTTGTACATCGTAATCGTCACCTAGATGCTCTTCTATATATTCCTCAAAAACCTCCATCCCCATATGTGTAGGATGGTTCTGTGACTGATTATGTCCGACGCGAATAATCCGTTTATCACTAGAGTCATCCCTGCCGCATCCTGCTATTAAAATCATTACACTTCCCAGTAAAATCATTTTGGGAAGGTAGTGCCATTTATCATTACCCATATTTACCCCTCATTCCTTTGATAGTTCTTTCGTGTTTTAAACTAAATTGACACTTCTCACAACGATAGTTAGCGTTATCATTTATATTTCAATTTGTGCTAAATTCTAGTCATACACCCTTGCCTTATGAGCATGCACCATAAGGAATAGCGCTTTCTTGTTTGTATACTAGTATATTAGCATACTTAAATAATTAATGCTAGCGTTTTTAGCAAACCTTTTCATTTATTGTGTGTATTTTCACTATCTGATTGAATAGTCATCTTTTTTCATTTCCAGTTAGTCTAGATTTAATGCTGATAAGACTTAGTCCATAAGAAAAAGGCATCCCCCTTCTTCCTTGGTGAAGGACTTTAGAGGCATGCCGTTTTATAGTTATAATCTAGTTGATAGATGTGCTCTGAAAATCTGCTGTCACACGTCTATAGTTCAGCCTCGATACATGCACTCTATCTATTAGTATTTACGTATTCATCAAGCTCTAAAAGAGTAGGTAACCCTTCATTGTCGCCTTCATGCTGAACTTGGATAGACCCAATAGCATTTGCCTGAACAGCTGCTTCTTCCCAGGAAAGACCACTCAAATACCCATGAAGAACACCCACTGCAAAACCATCTCCGGCTCCGACTGTGTCAATGACCTTGCTGACCTTGAATCCCTTGACATTAATAATAGGGTTTCCCTTCTCACAAACAAAGGCCCCTTCCTCACCACTCTTAACAATGACCACACTGGCCCTCTTATCTAGATAAAATTGAGCAATCTGATCAACAGAATCTGTTCCTACTAAGATTTCGGCCTCTGATATGCCTGGTAAAACAACATCAGCGTAATCAGCTATCTCATTTAATGTACGAATCATCTGTTCTTTTGAAGACCATAATGCCGGTCTTAAATTAGGATCAAAGGTAATAAACGTGCCGGCTTCTCTGGCTTTTTTTAACAAGTAAATCACTGTCGTTCTTACTGTCTCACTGACAGCAGGCGGAATACCAGTGACGTGTATCAATTTAACTTCAGAAAAATCAATCGCTTCGACATCACTTTCTGATAACGTTGAAAACGCACTATGCTTTCTGAAATAGGCAGTTTTAGGATCGCCATCTTTCACTTTATTTTTCATCATAAGCCCAGTTTGAGAACCTGGAGCGTAAGAAACATAACGTGTCCCTATATTTTCTTTCTCGATTGCTTCTACAATATACTCGCCTATCGGGTCGTCACCCACTTTAGTAATATATTGAATGTCGTAGTTTAATCTAGAAAGTCCAATTCCCACATTGACCTCTGCGCCAGCGAGAGAGCGCTTGAAAAGTGACACATCTTTTAAATCACCATATTCCTGCGCCGTAAACAACCCTAACGGCTCCCCTATAAGGATTACATCTGTCATGATTTCACTTCCTTACTTTAACTCATTATATTTGTCTACAAATGCTTTCGCATGTTCACTTACACTGCTCAACCCTTTTTCTTTCACATCTTTTGTCAATGCACTGCCTATCCCCACAGCCCATGCACCATTAGTCATCCACTTATCCATATTATCCAAACTTACTCCACCTGAAGGCATCATCTCAACATGAGGAATAGGTCCATGAACGTTTTTGATAAAGTCCGGCCCAAGGATTCCACCCGGAAAGACTTTGACTACTTCTACTCCTGTAGCCATCGCTTGTGCTACTTCTGTAACAGTTCCGCAGCCAGGCAGATACGGTACCCCGTAGGTATTACATATAGTTGAGATTTCTGGGACCATGTTAGGGCTGACGATAAAGTCCGCTCCTGCGATGATTGCAATGCGTGCAGTAATGGCATCCATAACTGTCCCGGCCCCAACAACCATATCAGTGCCCGCATATTTTTTTGCCAGAGCCTTGATTGATTCATCGGCTTGGGGGGTAGTGAACGTCACTTCAATATTTTTGATTCCGCCTTCATAAACGGCTTCAGAAATTGCTGTAGCATCTTCTGCTGATTTTCCGCGAATTACAGCAAATAAGTAATTCTCTTTTAATTGAGATAAAATTCCTTGTTTTTTAGTCATATTATCCTCCTATAATCAGTACACTCATATACTAGTATAACGCTTTCTTATTATCAGCTCAATCTATTTATCGTAAATGTCTAGTGTGTGTGTTTTCATTAATTTCCATGTTCTTCGCCAGTTTGGATGTGCTGAACGACTTCGACTAACAAATCAATTTGTTTCTGTATTGATTCCCCAATCGTTGTATCTTTGATCAATGTTCTCTCCAATTTTCCATCTATCATGTGTTTCAGTGTGGTCTCATCTTTTCCTTGCTTAAACAGGTCCATAACAGAAGCAAAGGGCTGATGGGTCACAATCTGGAAGCCGTACGAATTGTTCAGCAAGGAATACCCGGCAATTCCCGTTGCTTTACGGTACGCTTCGTTCATTCCTCCATCTATGACGATCAGACGACCTTTCGCCTTCACAGGATTCTCCCCTTTTTTCACTTTAACAGGTGTATGGCCATTGATGATTCTAGATTGGTCGTTTTCAAGACCAAATGTTTCCAGGATCTGTCTGACGATTCTGTCGTCTTCTCTTAATTCAAAATACGGATTTCGTTCTTCTGTATGTGTGGCTTTATCAGTGATGTAATAACGTTCAAACGTGGTCATCTTATTTCTGCCGAATAAAGGCGACTTGTCACCGGCCCACGCATACCACAGGACATCTGTAGCAAAGTCAGTTGTTGTCTCAGGAGATTTTGAAGCTTTCCTGACGTAACTATCAAAGGCATCCAGCAGCGCTTTGCCAGCGTATCGCTGTCCTTCCCATTCCAAAGAAATGAAGTCCCCTTTTTCATCAAGGGGCAGGCACCCATGATAAAGTAAATGGTTATTATAAATCAGGTACATGCTGCCTTTATCCAGCAGAAAATGACAGTACTCTTTTATTTTCTCGGAGCGCTGAAAGCTCTCCTGTAACGTACTGACAATATGTTCTTCTTCTGGGAATAACTCCTCCGCCCGACTTTCTCCAAGTTGATCAAATGGAAAATCAGTCAATGGCCATTTAACACCCTCGATTGTCACCTCGTGACTATCGGCATCGACTTGACTCAGGATCAGTCTTTTATCCATTTTAAATTCAGGGCGTCTCTTAATCAGCTGCTCTTCTAATTTAAACTGTATAACAGCTAACGCATGATGTGCTTTGGTAAGCAATTCTTCACTTTCTTCTTTCAGTAATGTGGAGTCTTCGGAGCATTTGGGTTTGAACGTTTCGACCGTCTGATAGTTTTCTTCAGCGTATAGAAAAAGCGGCCTTAAATTTAAGCCATAAATCTTCTCCAGTTCGAAAAGATATCCATACCTCGCTGCAATTCTAAGCAGAGTGATTAGATTGACTGTCGAACCGAAACGGGCCCCCATCCAGAGTAAATCATGATTGCCCCACTGGATATCAATAGAATGATGCCCCATCAACTGTTCCATCACCCGGTGTTCTCCACTTGACCGATCAAAAATATCCCCAACTAGATGCAGATGGTCGATAACTAAACGTTGAATAACGTGGCTTAAAGAAATGATAAAAGGTTCAGCCTGATTCAGATCGATCAGTCGAGTCAGTATGTTTTTATGATACAAGTCTTTCTCCCGCTGATTTAAATCCGTATACAGCAGTTCCTCTATTATATACGTGTAGTTTGCGGGCAGTGCTTTACGGAGTTTTGAACGCGTATATTTGATTGCACAAAAGCCCATGAATTCAATAAGATTAACGATGGTTTCGCTGTACCACTCGGCTGTTTTGATTGCCGTAAAGTCTTCACTTTTCAAGGCATATTCCGGGTAGCTGATAAGCAGATTGAACCAGTCTTTCTCTTTGCCGGTCCATTTATCCTGAAAGTGATTTTCCAGTTTTTCTCTAACATTCCCAGCACCCGTTCGCAGGATATGTTCAAATGCCGCTGACGCGCCATGAACGTCCGATACATACAGCTCAGTTCCCTTTGGTAGATTCGAAATAGCTTCCAGGTTAATGAGTTCCGTGTAGACCGCTTCTGGTGTCGGGTATTTTTCTTTGAGTAAATTTAAATAGTTCTGATCCATTTTTTCTCCTCCAAGTAGACACTAAGCTTTTATCTGGATAAGGTGTTTGAAAATAAGGCAGCCTTCCTTATCAGGACTGCTGCCTTATTAAACCTATACTTATTCAGTCTAACGATTCTTATTATACTCCAGAGTAAGCGTTGAATCCACCATCGATAGGTAAGACGACCCCGTTAACAAAACTTGATGTTTTTTCGTCCGTTAAGAAAAGCAGGCCACCAATCAGTTCTTCAGCTTCTCCAAAGCGTCCCATTGGGGTATTACTCAAAATTTTATTTGCCCGCGGAGTCGGTTCTCCCTCATCATTGAAAAGCAATGCTCTGTTCTGATTGCTGACTAAGAAACCTGGTGCGATCGCGTTAACACGAATGCCTACATGAGAAAAGTGTACTGCCAGCCACTCAGTAAAGTTGGAGATTGCTGCTTTTGCACCAGAGTAGGCTGGAATCTTCGTTAGAGGAGTGAATCCGTTCATACTTGAAATGTTCAGTATGCTTGCCCCTCTTCTTTTGACCATGTCTTTAGCAAATACTTGAGTCGGCAGTAAAGTGCCCAGGAAGTTCAAGTTGAAAACGAATGAAATGCCCTCCTGATCCAAGTCGAAGAACGTTTTCATATCTTCCAGTCCTTCAGTTTCATGGAATTCATTGTCTGTCGTTGCACGTGGGTTATTTCCTCCTGCACCGTTCACTAGAATATCAACTGCGCCAAGGTCTTTGACAACTGCTTCACGTGCTGCCTCAATACTAGGTTTTTCCAGCACATTACATTTATATGCACGGGCTGTCCCACCTGCTTCATTGATTTCATCTGCAAACCCTTGCGCTGCTTCCTGATTTAAATCGAGCAAGGCGACTTTAGCGCCTGCTTTCGCATATTCTTTAGCAAAAGATGAAACGAGGACGCCACCGGCTCCTGTTAAAACAACTACCTTACCTGTAAAATCATGTACGTGTGGATTAGTCATATTTTTCTCCTCCTGGTCTTTTATTAGTTACTTGCTTTTTTAACTGCTTCGTATAATCCGTTCAAGTAGGTTGCACCAAGTGCACGATCATACAGTCCATATCCAGGCTTCCCTGTTTCTCCCCAGATCATACGCCCGTGGTCCGGACGGATCGCGCCGTCAAATTTGTGATCGTGCAAAGCTTTAATGACTTCATACATATCGATTGATCCCATTTCTGACAGGTGAGCAGATTCTTCAAACGATTTTCCTTTACCTGTCAGTTTGACGTTACGGGCATGCATAAAGTTGACACGGTCTTTTTCCAGCATATCTTTTAAGATAGCCACCGCATCATTTTTAGGATCAGAAGCATATGAGCCGACACATAATGTGACGCCATTGTATTTAGAGTCATATAACTGGATGAAACGATTGAGTGCCTCGCCCCCAGTAATGATACGTGGCAATCCGAAAATGCTGTAAGGCGGATCATCCGGGTGAATAGCCATTTTGACATTTGATTCTTCGGCAGTCGGCATAATCGCTTTAATGAAGTATTCGAGGTTTTCCCACAGTTTTTCTGTGTCCACTTCCTTATAGTCATCCATCAAGGTATTCATTTCTTCGGCTGTGTAACTTTCATCCCAGCCAGGTAAAGATAGCGTCCGCGGATCCATTTTATTCACTTCTTCTTCATCAAAAATCAAAGCATGAGACCCATCTTCAAGTTCATAATTCAAGTCAGAACGTGTCCAGTCGAAAATCGGCATAAAGTTATAGCAGATGACAGGTATGCCTTCCTGACCTAAATGACGAAGGGTCTGTTTATAATTTTCAATATACTTATCTCTGCCAGGCTTGCCCAGTTTGATATCTTCATGGACAGGCACGCTTTCAATTACAGACAATTCCAGACCGGCCTCTTCAATCGATTGTTTCAGTTTTCTGATTTTATCTATCGGCCAGACATCACCAACTGGGATATCGTAAATTGCAGAGACGATCCCTTTCATGTTTGGAATCTGACGAATATAATCTAATGATACCGGATCACTTTCTCCGTACCAGCGAAATGATAGTTGCATATGTTTATCCTCCTAGTGTTCAGCACACTCGTTTTTATTTTTTGAAATAGCGGATCGCATTTTTATATGATACATTTTCAATCAGTTCTTTAAGCAGTGACTCATCATCAGGAAACTTCCCTGAAGCGACCTGTTCTCCTACAAAATGACATAAAATGCGTCGGAAGTAATCGTGACGTGGATACGAGATGAAACTGCGAGAGTCCGTCAACATGCCCACAAAATGCATCAGCATCCCGTGATCTGCCAAAGTTTCCATCTGTCTTAACATGCCTTGTTCCGTGTCGTTAAACCACCAGCCCGCTCCGAATTGAACTTTTCCTTTGATGCCCTCTTCATTTGACTGAAAGTTGGCCACCGTACTGGCAACAATATGATTATACTGAGGATTCAAATTATAGACGATTGTTTTAGGTAGTGTTCCGTTTTGGTGCATGGCATTAAGCAAGTTGTTCAATGCGTAGGCAACATCGGTCTGATCTCTGATCGAATCAAATCCCGCATCCGGCCCGATGGCATTAAATGCCTGTTCATTGTTATTACGTATGGCACCGAAATGAATCTGCATAATCCAGCCACGCTTATGATACATTCCAGATAAATCTGTCAATAACCTGGTCACGTATTTTGCTTTATCGTCCTTGGTCAGATCGTCTTGATTTAGAGCTTTCTGATAGATTCTTTCCACTTCTGCATCCACTGCTTCGGCGTACATAAGTTCTGACAACCCATGATCAGATGCCAATGTGCCGTGCTGGTCGAAGTACTCCACTCGTTCCTCAAGCAGCTCTACTAGTTTTGAGTAACTATCTGCTGTCTGCCCTGTGACCTCTTTTAACTTTTCCAAAAAGAGTGTGAATGTTTCTTCCCCAATCGCGAATGATTCATCCGGGCGAAAAGAAGGAGCGACTTTAACCTTGAAGGACTCATCCTTCATTATTTGTTCATGGTACTTTAGTGAGTCTGTCGGATTATCCGTTGTGCCGATAAAGGCCACATTAGACTGTTCGACCAGTTTACGTGCTGATAAGTTTTCTCTGCGCAATGTCTCATTTGCTTTATCATAAACATCTTTCCAGTTCTTTCCGGAAAGGAGATCATCAATGTCAAAGTACTTTTTCAGTTCCAGTTGTGTCCAGTGAAAGAGCGGATTGCCCACTGCTGCATGCGCTGTATTTGCCCATGCTTCAAATTTTTCTTCCGGTGAGGCATGACCTGTTATTTTATGTTCCGATACTCCATTCGCTCTCATTGCTCGCCATTTGTAATGATCTCCCGCCAGCCACAACTCTGTTATATTCTCAAATGAATGATCCTCTGCAATCTGCTTTGGATCCAGATGGCAGTGATAGTCAAAAATAGGCAGATCTTTAGCGTAATCATGATACAAGTGTTTCGCGATATCATTTTGAAGCATGAAATCATCATGAATAAATGTCATAAACACATTCTCCTTTTCTCAAGTAGTCTGTTTCGCTCTGCTAAGTCATTTACTAAAAATAATAAGAGCAACCCTCCGCATACTGTTACCCATACTTCCCTTACCAACTCATTCAACTCATGATATGAAGGAATCAGGGATATAAAAACGGTTTCTTTAACATACTAATATACTAGCATGCATGTTCAAATAAATCTAGTCCTATTTTGCATACAAAAAAACTGACCCCTATGAGATTAGATCTAAAACAATCTCAGAGGGATCAGTTTTCTATATGTGTGAAATTAAGTGTTCATCTCAGGCGTTTTCTCTTCAATAAAATAATCAGGATACTTCTCAATAATATTAGTCTGTGAATGAACCATAAAATGAATATGATTGATGATTAAACGTTTTACGTCTTCCGTTTTTCTTGAGACAATTGCCTCAAGTATTTCCTCATGTTCGGTTAGGATCTGATTGTAATCAAAGGTTACATCTTTCAAATGCAGCCATCTGAATCTATCTAAATGAACACTTACTTCATTTATCCAATTCCATATTTGACCTTTACCTACGATATCATAACATGTCTTATGAAATTCATTATCCAGATCATGGTAACCAGATATATTCCCTTTTTCATATTCAACCCTTTGTGCATCCAACACTGTCTGTAGCCTATTTTGAGACTGGTCGTCAATCTTAGCACACAGTTCGACCATGACTTCCTTCTCAATACATTCTCTCACAAACCGAGAATGCACAGCTTTGTTCATATCTATTTTTGAAACATATGTACCTGATTGTGGAAAAGTAAAAATCAGACTCTGTTTCTTTAATTGTTTCAATGATTCTCTAATTGGTGTTCTCCCGACATTCAATAACTCCATCAAGTCAGATTCAGAAATTTTTTGACCCGGATATAACTCTGTTTTAATAATCATCTCTCTAAGTTTTTCGTAAGTCTGATCCTGTAAAGTAATGTTCTGCATTGTTTTCAACTCACTTTCTCGGTTAGTCGTCTCGTATATTAATATCATAAAATATACCATAAAATGTGTGCTTTGTCAGAGGAAGCTGTTATTCCCTTCCATTTCTGGTCATCTATTTGACTGTTAATTGATCGTCTTTCATTCGATTCAACACCTTACTTGATTATATCAAAAAAAGAGACAGATTTAGTTATCTGTCTCTTTTTATAGTGTTGCAATCAGCGTGCGCCGCCACCGCCGCCACCGATTGCTCCTCCTCCTCCACCGATCGAAGTGGCTCCGCCAAATCCGGCTGAGGACGAATACCCTGCGCTAGTATAACCGCTGGACATACTGCTTGAAAAAACGTGCAGCCCATAATAATGCGTATAGTAGTAAGGGATATAATCGATTTCCTGTTCATCCCATCCTGGTAGTAACTGTTCCAGTTGAGTGATCACTTCTTCTTCTTTGCCATATAAACTTGCCCACATAAGGAAAGACTCTTCGGGAATGAGCTGTCTGTATGACAAGGAGTCATCTTTGCTGATAGCGTCTAAATGATTCTCAAATTGAGTCAATTGGTCATAAGTTCTCTGCCCTTTTTTAGTTATCGCTGTAAAAGGGATGCGTACTGTCAGGAAAGACAGCGTTTCTTCTATGATGTACCCTTCACTTATAAGTTTATTTTTCGATTCATCTAAAATCAGTTTTTCAAACGAAGACAATTTTTCAGCATTCTTCTCTGCCCATTTTTTCATTTCTTTGCTGCTCATCTGATTATTCTCATCCGAGGCCTCAATCAAGGTATCCCAAAGCTGAGTCTCTACGTCTGACACATCTACAGAATTTTCCCTTCGTCGCTTAAATGTGTCTGGTAAAAAGGTCAGGCGCGATTGTTTTTTCTTTTTCCCTTTTTCCTCTTCAATGATCAGACAATTGTCTTTCGACCACTTAAGCAGAAAAGCAAAGAAATAATGCTCAAACGACCCTTTCTGGAGTTGTTTTAAGAAGAAAGCAATGTCCGTAATATCGCCATCTTTATACGGAATGTCCGTGAAATATAGTCCCTTGTTGCGCTTGCGCTGCTCATGGCTAGTCGGAATCTTCCCTTGTTCCTTCTTGCTTTGTTCGATTTTTACGATCAGGCCTATAATCCCCCCGAAAAGAAGGGCTATTCCTCCAAAAATCGCAGCAAGAATTCGTCCATCAAACTCACTGTCCCCTCCGCCTCCTCTGCTGGCGTTACTTTCCGCTTCTTCCAGGACACTTTCAAGTGTTCGGTCTTCATAATAAGAAAGTAAAAAAGGATCATTTAAAAATTGAACGAGCACTGTTGCTGGACGATCTGACTGAATTGCTCCTTCCGTATAAGAATATACGGACCCATCGACCAGTTCGATCTGCCCTTCATACCCAAATCCCCAGATTCGAGTATCTGCATCTGAAAAACTGAAGGGACCTGTGATTTCAATCGTCATCGTTTCAGGTTGAATATCTCCAAATGTGTTAAAATTCCAGTGCATGGACTGCCCATCATTCAGCTGTCTGACCACATTAGAAACGGTATAGTTAAGTTCATATGTCTGACGGCCATAGTCGCCGATTCCCCAGACTAGCTCTTTCCCATCACGCGTATCTAGTATCCCGTATGTATCTGCCTTTTCATCACGTGACTGATCTGAGTCCCATTCTGATAACCCTGTCATATTTTCAACGTGAAAATCGATGACTTCTAACCCCTGCTCTTCGTTGATGACAATAAACAATTCCGTTCCTTCATCCATTGTCATCTCTCTCTGCTCAGTAATGATTGCCGTTCCGTTTTCAAGGAGTTCCATTTCTACATTCATTTCATGTAAAGTATTAGCCTGTACCTCCAACGGGCTTGCCATATATACCACACTGAGTAGTAAAAAGATGACCCATTTTTTCCTACCCACTTTCATTGTCGTTCCTCCTTTTTTGATCTTGGTACTAGTATATACAATCATCTGGGGAAAGAATACGGTCTTAGGACTGATTTTTTATCTGAACAGCCGAATAGGTTTAAAATCTCCGAATATACGGCCTCTCATTCGGTTTATCTTAACTTACATGCTCCAGTTACCCGGACTCCATAAGGTCCCATCCAGTTCTCCCTGTAACTGTTCTTTACGTATGGCCTGTTCTTTCAGTAAATCACTTGCTGCCATTAGCAATGCTTTCTGCTTATAGTCCTGGCTTGTTTCAAATAATCGCTTTAATTCAACTTGTATCCATTCTTGTTCATCCATGTTATCCCTTCTTTCGTCTTAATCATGAAAGTTATTGATGTGCATGCGTAATTCGTCCAGTTCCATACGGTTGTCTTCAATCAGTTCAACGACCTGATCAATAATGAATACCGCATTTTCTCCTGTCAGTGTCTCGTAAGAAATGTCTTCCAGTCTGTTCACTAGCCATTCTTCCCTCGATTTTAAAGCATCGGGTTTAGATAAGGTCACATACTGCTGATACGCGATAAGCAATGTCATTTTGTCTCTTTCACTTTTATAAGGAAATTGAAAGATAGATAAAGGCTTCACGTATGTCATGCCTGTTTTTTTAGCCATCGCCTGAAACGGTTTAGTTAATTCACTTATACTAAACCCTTCCTGTCCGCCTGCCTGATAATCCTTTTCGGCTACGCCAATCGACAAAACCAGCCCCAGTTCTTTATTTTTAAGCTTGTTCCCTCTGTATCCGAAGGCAAAATGCTCTGTTAAGACCTCGTCCTGCCACTTCTTTAATAATGGCGGGGATGAGTACCAGTAAAACGGGAACTGAAAAATAATCCGATCATGTTCTCTCAAAAGCTGCTGTTCTTTTTTAACATCTATTATTCCGTCTGGATAGGTTTTTTCTAATGGATGAATCGTCACATTCTCTAGTGAAGGATCGCTTAAGGATTGGACCAGGAATTGCTGGCTGCTCGATTCATCCATTTCAGGATGACTAATGATGATCAGTGTGTTCACTCGGATTCTCCTTCCTGTTACTTTGTGTGTTTAGTATACCAAAAAGAGGCTGAATAAAGTGAATAATTAGAAGTTCAAAATGAAAACGGGTACAATAAGAATGCAGATACTTTTAAGGAGGAATGACAAAAAAATGAAAAAAATTATTAATCAGCCTGACCACGTCGTAGATGAAATGCTTGACGGATTGGCATTCGCCTATGACTCCATCGTCAAGCGTATACCGGATACAACAGTGATCGCCCGTCACCTAAAGGCAGATAAACGCGTGGGCTTAGTGAGCGGAGGCGGGAGCGGGCATGAACCGAGTCACGCTGGATTCGTTGGCAAAGGCATGTTGTCAGCTGCTGTCGCCGGACAGGTATTCACTTCCCCGACCCCCGATCAGATACTAGAAGGCATCAAGGCTGCTGACGAAGGTCAAGGCGTCTTTCTGATCGTTAAAAACTACACAGGAGATGTGATGAATTTTGACATGGCCAAAGAACTCGCTGAACTGGAAGATATTGACGTCGATTTTATAGTTGTTGACGATGACATTGCTGTAGAAGACAGCACGTTTACGGCAGGACGACGAGGTGTCGCCGGAACTGTCTTTATGCACAAAATTCTGGGTGCTGCAGCAGATTCAGGAGCAACGCTAGAGGAAATCAAAGCTTTATCGGAGCGGGTCAATGCAAATGTTTATTCTATCGGACTAGCCTTATCCCCTGCGACGAACCCTGAAGTTGGGAAACCGGGATTCGAATTAGACGGGGATGAAATAGAGTTTGGGATCGGCATTCATGGTGAACCTGGGTATAGTCGGGAAACATTGAAGCCTTCTAAAGAATTGGCTCAAGAATTCGTATCTAAACTGAAGAAGGAAATCGACTGGAATCCAGAAGACCGCTTTGCTTTACTTGTAAACGGGATGGGAGCTACCCCTTTAATGGAACAGTTTGTTTTTACAAATGATCTCAAAGCCTTACTTGAAGGTGAAGAACAGCTGAATCTTGCGTTTAAAAAAGTAGGCGATTATATGACAGCCATCGATATGGCAGGTCTTTCGCTGACATTGCTCAAAATAGAAGAGGATTCCTGGATCGATTATCTGAATTACCCTGTAGACGTGATTGGCTGGTAAGAAGAAAGGATGAAGAGAATGAGTACAACAGAAAAATGGATTAGCTGGATTTCTCAATTCACTGATCAAATTATTGAACACAAAGCTGACTTGAACCAACTCGATTCTGCTATAGGAGATGGCGATCATGGAAGCAATATGGACCGTGGAGTCAAAGCAGTCAAAGAAAAAATCGACCAGGGAGACTACGAGGAGCTAACGGATCTGTTTAAAGACATAGGAATGAGTTTAGTCAGTAAAGTTGGTGGTGCAAGCGGACCTCTATATGGATCGGCATTTATCTCAATGGCTAAAGCCTCTAAAGAAACTGATGATCCTTCACTGTTATTAGAGGCAGGACTAGACGGCATCACTAAACGCGGGAAAGCTGATCCGGGTGAAAAGACGATGGTAGATGTCTGGCATCCTGTTGTCGACAGTCTAAAAAAAGGAACGCTCGCTCAGTCTGATATAGACGAAGCACTCGAGAGTACTAAAGATATGAAAGCCACTAAAGGGCGTGCGTCTTACTTGGGAGACCGTTCGATTGGACACATTGATCCCGGCGCACAATCCAGTGCCTATCTCTTTTCGACCTTATTAGAGGCAGGTGTTTTGGATGACTAAATCGACTGGAATATTGATTGTCTCTCATGTTAAAGAAATCGCCGAAGGTTTGGTTCAACTCCTGGATCAAATTGCGGGTGACATTACAATCAAAACAGCTGGCGGCACCGACGACGGTGAGATCGGTACGAGCTTTGACCTGATTTCGGATACGCTCGAATCATTTGAAGAGGACTCTGTCTTGTGCTTCTATGACCTTGGAAGTGCGAAAATGAACCTGGAAATGGCAATTGAGACAACCGACAAAGAGGTAGAATTAATGAGGACCGCTTTGATAGAAGGCGCGTACACGGCGGCTTCACTCCTTCAGGCGGACGTTCAACCTAAAGAACTGAATCGGCAGCTTGAGAAATTGATTATTAAAGAGTAAAAAAAGACGACTTTTCCTTTAAACGGGAGAAGTCGTCTTTTCATATCCATTTGATGTCAGCCAGTGAACGATAGACTCTGCCGTTTCATCAGCAGTTAATTGAGTGTTGTTGAGTTTCAGATAATTGACCTCGGGTAGTCTTATTGAAACTTCGCCGTCGTAAGAATTCAGGCGATGCTTTTCCATGCTTTGAAGCAGTTCATTATTTGAAAACACGGTGTCTCTTTTTGAGGGCTTCATTTTGAGGCGGTACTCACTTGTGTTTCTTTTCAGTCTTTCACTTACATCTGCCTCCAGCTCAATAAAATACACAGACCCTTCGGCATTTAAAAAATGGGAACACCACTGCTGGAGAACGTCCCAGTCTCCTGCCTGATCAAACCCGATAACCACTGTAAAAATAATCCCTTGAGTCACATTCGTTTCAGGATTAGAGACAAAAGCTTCAAATAAATCCCGTCTCACTTTTTCTGACAACTGAAAGGTCTTGGAGGTAAAACCTAGAAATTTAGCGAATAAATCAATCGTTTCATGATTGAATAAAAGAGTGGCGTCTATTCTCTTTTCCAACTCATGACCCACTGTCATTTTTCCGACTGCCTGAGGACCGGCAATAAGTATAAGATCCATTTATTTATCTCCCTCATCTATATACTCCAAGTGCAAATTTTGAAAAAGAGTGAACAAGTCTTTGTGTTTACGTTTCAACGATAACGGGCGATAGGTTTCTTTATTTAGGAAAGCATGTTTCGACTCTCCAACTGTTCTGACTTCTCTTGACAGGATATCTCTGACTACATAACTGATCACCATCTTGACCCCGGTGAACGCTTTGATGTTAGCTTCGATTTCTACGGTCTCACCATAACGGACCATTCCTTTGTAGTCTGCATGAACCGACAATACTGGAATAATAATCCCGTCGGTTTCCATTCGATGATAGCCATACCCAATTTCGTCCATTAGATGCGAACGGGCTTCTTCAAACCATCTGATATAATTGGAGTGATGTACGATCTGCATCTGATCTGTTTCATAATATTGTACTTTATGTACACATGGTGTCATTTCTGTGTCCTTCTTTCTCATATCCTTAAGCTTTATTGGTATCTAGTGTAGCACAATCCACTTCCTTTGTGGTAAAATCGAAACATAATTAATTGTGTATAATATCACTAGCAGAGGGTAAGGAGGACGAACATGAATCAGACTATCGGTACAATTATTGGATGGATTGCTATCCTGGCAGCTATCATCGGCTTTTTCTGGCAGACCACTATCATGGGTGCAGTAGCCATCGTATTAGGTATTATTGGATTTTTCCTTAAAGCAAACACAACACGTATGAGCATTACAGCTATCGGCTTAGCTGCTGTAGCCATTTTATTCGACATGGTTTCATACTAAGAGTTCATTACTTATGTCCAGACCGTTGCCTCAATCAAATAGGTAGTGGTCTTTTTTGATGTCTTTAAAAGCTAATCGGAAAATTCAGCTGGATGAATTCACACTTGAGAGAGCCTTTAAATTCTTTATAACAGGCACTATAAATCGTTCCTTAACAGTCATGCCTTGAGTTAACTTGACTTAGACTGATAGGCAGGCCTCGAGTGCTACTTAATTTCGCTGTTATTGTAGCACTCGCTCCGGTTTCCTGCTTGAGACCTACATTATCCAGCTTTTAGGTAGCACTCAACTCAGTTGCACCACACGAGTGCTACTTAATCTCGCTGTTACTGTAGCACTCGCTCCGGTTTCCTGCTTGAGACCTACACTATCGAACTCTTAGGTAGCACTCACTTCAGTTGCATCACACGAGTGCTACTTAATCTCGCTGTTATTGTAGGGCTCGCTCCAATTTCCTGCTTGAGCCCTACACTATCAAGCTTTTAGGTAGCACTCACTTCAGTTGCTTGACACGAGTCCTACATAATCTAGCCAATACTGTAGGGCTCACTCAAGTTTCGTGCTTGGTCACGGTTGATCTTCAATGAACAATGAGAAAAAGTCTGAATTCCTCTTAATCATAAGGAATTCAGACTTTTTCACTTCTTAATTCAGTTGTGTGACTACATCGTCATCAGTAAGAAAATCAGTGCGCCTAGTGCCCCACCAATAAATGGACCTAAAATAGGAATCCAGGCGTAACCCCAATCAGAAGTGCCTTTGTTTGCTATAGGTAAGATTTGATGCGCAATACGCGGCCCTAAATCTCGTGCTGGATTGATAGCATACCCAGTGGTTCCGCCGAGTGATACACCAATCGCGACGATCAGCAGACCTACAATCAGCGGATTCAGACCGTCAGTAAAGTCTCCTTGAGTAAATGCCAGCAAACCAAAAACCAGGACTACAGTAGCAATTGTCTCAGACAAAAGATTCCATTTTGACCCTTTTATCGCAGGGCCGGTAGAGAATACTGCCAGAATAGCTCCCTGATCTTCTGTGGCTTTGAAGTGTGGAATATAGTGAAGCCAGACAAGCACAGCTCCTGCAAACCCTCCAGCGATTTGAGCGATTGTATAAGGGATAACCAGTTCCCATCCGATTTCGCCCGCGACAGCCATTCCCAAAGTAACTGCCGGATTGATATGAGCAGGTGACAGCCAGCCTACTGCATAAACCGCCATTGCTACACCTAGCCCCCAACCAACTGTGATCATGAGCCATCCACCGTCATATGATTTTGTTTTCTTAAGTACATTCGCTGCAACGACACCGTCCCCAAGCAAAATCAATATCATTGTTCCAAAAAACTCACCTAGTAGTTGCTGAAATAAAGTCGTATCCAAAGTTAGTCTCCTCTCTATTCAGTTTTAAATTTTTCAAGAGATGTCTCTCTTATTTTTTTGTCTAAATGCTCCAGCCAGTTTGTTCTTTCCTGACTGCTCCAGTTTAATTCTTCGGCTAGTACAGACATGACAGGATGTTTAAGGGAAGCCACCCGGTCCATTGCAAACAGCAGTGTATCCGTCCGTCTGCCGAGGAAATCTTCGGGTGCCATGACCATTTCATACTCCAGACCGTAAGCTAGCTGAAGAGCGTCCTTGAGGGGCAAGTCATAATTTTCAGCCTTGTCCTTCAAGCCATAAAGTTTGTCGACATTCGTTCCATACCAGTCTGCAAGCTGATAGGCGTCTTCCTTCGTCAATCCAGCCTCCAGGCCCTTTTCAATATGCTGATCAATAAAGGCATCGAACGACTCTGGGTGTTCAACGTCTCCTCCTGATAACGGAATAGTCTGAGTATCGATTTGTTCAAATGAGACGTTCAGCTTTTCAAACTGGGTATCGATTACTTCAGAGGCATCTTCCGCCATGCGTCTGTAATCAGTCAGTTTCCCCCCGGCAATCGTTATCAGGCCATCTTCTTCTACAAAAATGTCGTGTCCCCTTGAAATACCGGACGGGTCATTATTATTTTCATCCTGAATCAACGGTCTCAGTCCAGACCAGCTCGACTCAATATCATCTACGGTAATATTGGCCTCTTTGAATCGGTGATTGATCGACTTCAAAAGGTAGTCGATATCCTCTTCAGTAATAGAAGGTTCTTCATAAGCCCCTTCAAAAGGAGTATCTGTGGTCCCAAAGTACGTTTTGTTTCCCCTGGGAATAATGAAAATCATACGATTATCTTCCTGACCTGAGTCTGTATAAATCGTTCGTGATACAGGGAGTTTCGAATGATCGACTACAAAATGCACCCCTTTAGTAGGGAACATTTTTTCATCTGTCTCACCATCTCTATTCTTGCGCACCTCATCTGACCAGGGTCCCGTAGCGTTTACAGTGACTTTAGCCTTTATCTCAAAGGTCTCTTCCGATAAAGTGTTCATCGCTTTGATTCCTTTGATCTGCTCATGCTCATCATATATAAACTCTTCCGCTTTAACATAGTTCGTTATGATTGCCCCGAGTTCGTGGGCTTTCTTAATGGTTTCAAGCGTCAGTCTGGCATCATCATTTGTATAGTCCAGATAAAACCCGCCCGCTAAAAGTCCCTCATCCGTCAATCCAGGTTCCTCTTCAAGCACCTTTTCTTTATCTACAATGTAGTGGGCCCACTCCTCATCGATATCCGCAAGGTAATCATATAAGTGAAGAACCACTTCGGCTGTGAATTTATTGAACGATGCACCCGGTTCGTCATATACCGGCATCAGCATATAACTGGGCTGTACAATATGGGGAGCGATTTTACCAATGACTGCCCGTTCTTTAGCCACATCGGCTACAAGCTCCACATCAAATTGTTTCAAATAACGCAAGCCGCCATGAACAAGCTTACTGGACCGGCTGCTTGTTCCTCCGGCAAAATCCTGCATCTCAACGAGTCCGACTTTCATGCCTCGAGCAGCTGACTGGAGAGCCAGTCCTGCACCTGTAATCCCCCCGCCGATAATCAGTACATCCAATTCTTCGGTGGACAGTTTTTTTATGTTCTCTTTTCTTGTCTGAGCTGAAAATGTCATCTATCTGTCAGCTCCTTCCTGCAAAGTTTAATCTTCTTTTTTGGCTCTTTTTGGTTTGAACTTGAATGCTTGAGTGGCTTTGACAGCTGCCTGCCAGCCTTCGTACAAGTCTTCCCTTTTTTCTTCATCCATTTTAGATTCAAAGGTAGCAGACTTGTCCCATTTGGCTTTGATTTCATCTAAATCTTTGAAGAATCCAGTGGCTAATCCGGCTAGGTATATCGCCCCTAATGCGGTTGTTTCCATAATTTTTGACCGCTCGATGGTCACATCTAAAATATCTGCCTGGAACTGCATGAGGAAGTCATTCATACTGGCTCCTCCATCTACACGCATCGTTTCCGTTTTCAATCCTGCATCCTGATTCATTGCATCAACGACGTCACGGGTCTGATAAGCAAGGGATTCAAGTGTGGCACGGATAAAGTGTTCTTTCTCAGTGCCTCGAGTCAATCCGAAGACTGCTCCTCGCGCATCCTGATCCCAATGCGGCGCACCTAATCCTGTAAATGCGGGAACCACATACACATTATCCGTCGTGTCATATTTAGTCGCATAATTCTCAGACTGTGGGGATTCTCTGAACATCCGCAAGCCGTCTCTTAACCACTGTATCGCTGAACCGGCAACGAATATTGCCCCTTCTAAAGCGTAATACACTTCTCCATCCAGTCCATAGGCCAAAGTAGTCAGCAAGCCATTCTCTGATATAATGGGTTCTTTCCCTGTATTCATAATAATGAATGCACCGGTCCCGTATGTGTTTTTGACCATCCCTTTTTCAAAGGCCGTCTGTCCGAACAATGCAGCCTGCTGGTCTCCTGCAATACCGGCAATCGGCACATTTACTCCATTGAATATTGCATCCATGGTTTCGCCAAAGACTCCAGAAGAAGGTTTCACTTCCGGGAGCATATTGTCTGGAATAGCCAGTAAATCCAAGATTTCTTTATCCCATTCAAAATCATAAATATTATACAGCATGGTTCGGCTGGCATTAGAGTAATCGGTGGCGTGCACTTTCCCACCGGTCAGTTTCCATAACAGCCAGGTGTCGATTGTACCGAATAGCAATTCCCCGTTTTCGGCACGCTCTCTTGACCCTTCGACTTCATCCAAAATCCATTTGATTTTCGTTCCGGAGAAATATGAATCCACAATCAGACCCGTTTTTTTATGAATCATGTCTTTGTGCCCATCTTCAACTAACTGATGCGCAATATCTGATGTCTGCTTAGACTGCCAGACAACTGCCGGATAAATGGGTTCGCCGGTTTCCTTGTCCCATATGACTGTCGTTTCACGCTGATTAGTGATTCCGATACTGTCCAGCTCGTCTGCAGTGATGCCCGCTTCGATCATGACACTCGCTATGACCTGCAGTGTTTTAAGCCAGATTTCATTGGCGTTATGTTCCACCCATCCAGGTTCCGGAAAGGATTGTTCGATTTCCTTCTGTGAGCTCCATCTTGGTTCCCCATCCTGATCAAAAATAATCGCCCGAGTACTGGTCGTTCCCTGATCGATTGCCATAATATATTTTGCCATTGCTTTATCTACTCCTTTTCCCATATTGTAAAGGCTTACTATCAGAATAATTATAACATTGGTTATGGCGGTTCTTCTAATTATAAGCATGTGAGATAGTAAACATGCTAATTCAATACTATTTTCTTTAAAGCACAAAAGCAGCATAACCCATTGACGGCTTATGCTGCTTTATCTACATTTTAGATTTTAATGACTCGATTAGCGGGTTTTTCATTTACATATAAACGACGGTACCCGTTTTTCCAAGGACTGCTTCCTTTGCCTTCTCCAGTGAAGAAATAATCGCTTTTCTTCCTGGTTTTGATTCCACAAATTTTATAGCCGCCTGTACTTTCGGTAACATGCTTCCTTCAGGGAAGTGACCCTCTTTACTGTATCTGCGCGCTTCTTCTACGCTTAGACTTTCCAGTTCCTTCTGATTAGGTTTACCAAAATTGACAGCTACACGGTCAACCGCTGTTAGAATGAAGAAGAAATCAACATCCAGCTCTTCAGCTAGCTTTTCGCTGGCGTTGTCTTTATCAATGACTGCCTCGACCCCAATCAACTGATTTTTATCATTTTCAATAACAGGAATTCCCCCACCTCCTGCACCAATCACTACATGCCCATTGTTGATCAGTTCTTTCATCATATCTGCCTCGACCACTCTAACTGGAGAGGGAGAAGGAATCACTTTTCTATAGCCTCTACCTGAATCTTCTATATAAGTCTCACCTGTTTGAGAAGATAACTTTTCAGATTCATCTTTAGTGTAAAACGGCCCAATAGGCTTGGTCGGGTTCTTGAAGGCCTCATCTTCTTTATCGACGATGACCTGAGTGACTAGAGAAACGACTGATTTTGTGATGCCTCTGTTCAGCAACTCTGTTCTTAATGCATTCTGCAAATGGTACCCAATATACCCTTGACTCATGGCACCAGATTCTGGAAAGGGCATCTCAAAGGAGTCATCTGACTTTGACTTAGCGTAGGCCTGAAAAGCTAAATTGATCGCTCCTACTTGCGGCCCGTTTCCGTGAGACAAGATGATGTCATGTCCCTGCTCAACCATGTCTGTTATCGCTGAAGCTGCCTTCACAGCTAATTCACGTTGCTCTTTTGCATTTTCCCCTAAAGCATTTCCGCCCAGGGCAATAAGAATTTTGCTCATCAGTTGCCCCCCTTATATTCTTTTACAAAATCAATCATTGCCTTTTCAAAACAGGCCACTGGAGGATGAACGATTCCTGCCCCTACCTGACCAACGCCTGCTTTTTTGTGAGCCATTCCAGTGTTGATAACGGGTAAAATATTTGTATCTATCACTTTTCTGATATCGATTCCGAAGGCTCCGCCTCTGAAGTTGAGCGCCGGTATAGAATAATTACTGTTTTCTCCTGCCGTTATTTCATACATTTGCGCACTGTAATTAGTCGCATCCTGGACTTCACCACCGACGAACTGAACAATTGCCGGAGATGCCCCCATCGCAAATCCGCCAATGCCCATCGTTTCGGTAATCGTACTATCCCCTAAATCAGGTGCAGCATCTTCTTCTGTGTACCCCGGGAAAAACATTCCTTTTACGAAGTTAGCTGGCGCTGTAAACCATTTGTCTTTATCCAATCCACTTACTCTAATCCCAAACTCTACTCCATTACGTGCCATTGTGGTAACAATAGTTGAGTACTTGATTCCGTGAGCCGCATCCAGCGCTGATTTACTTGCTGGCATTGACAGGTTCAAGAAATAGTGTTCGTTTTCTTTAATAAATGCCGTGACTTCTCTTAGTTCAGCTTTGTTCAAATCTGTTTGAAGGAAATAGTCGATTATTTCTCTGTAGAACAGGCTGGTAGACGCTTTATTTCGGTTATGACATTCGTCTCCCATGTGCAGGGACTGAGAAGTAATTGATTTTAAATCGATTCCGTTTGTCAGTTTCAATGCTTGTTTTAATGCAGGCGCAAACACTGTTTCGATCCACTTCAGACGTTCGAGTACTTCTGGTGAGTTGGCTCCAAATCTGAGTACTTTGCCTAGACCTTCGTTTACCGTACAATACGCTTTATTTCCATGGGTCCGATTCTCAATTATATGAACCGGCATCGAGGGTGAGATAATTCCTGCCATTGGTCCAACCGCACTGTACTGATGAGCGGGTGCATAGTCTATCTCTCCAGAACCTGCCAGTACTTCTGCAGATTCCGCATCGTCAGCTAAGCCCTCGTATATTAAAGCTCCTATAATTGCGCCTTTAACTGGTCCACACATGTCTGACCATTTTATTGGCGGCCCGGAATGTAGAATCAGTTTATCGTGCATACCTGGTATTGCAGTGATTGCCTGATCGATATCCACTAAGAAGGGGTGAGCCTCCTTGATGACTTTAATGGTTTCCTGATTCGCTTTTTCAACTTCCTCTTTATCCTGCAAAAAGTCCAGTGCTTCAATTAATTCCTTGTTTCCACCTGCAGGAGGTCGCCAGTCATATTGCACAGATTCGACATTCTGCAAATCTAAATCTGTTTTAAATGTAGACGTTCCAATGTTGATGACGCGAAGTTCTTCATTCAAGATGTTAGTGTTCATTAGTTGACCTCCCTGTCTGTTATTGATGCAGCTATTACGCTTGCTTCAGCATTGCTTTGAGCAACAATAACTCCTGCGTTTCTTAATTTATTTTCCTGTTCAGATAACCCTTGCTTGTCTTTGGCTGTTCCACAGATATAGGCTACGATGGAAAGGTGTCGTCCATTTTTTTCGGCACTATTTTTTGCTTCCGACAAAGTGTCAATTGATTCCCCAACTGGATCTATATGTGCCCCATATCCTAATTCAAAATCCAGAAGCAAGACAGCTGTGTTTGGATTTTCAGCCTCTTTAATAATGCGTTCGTTTCTCAAGTTAGGTTCGATCATCGGATGAGGTCTGCCTTTTGTAAATTCATCGTCACCCATATCAAGTAAAATATGCGTATCACTCAAGCTGGTATCTGACAGAACTTCTTCCGCTTTCTTTGCCACATTACTTTTAACGGCTCCTACTTTATCTCTAAGGACGGATAATGCTTCGGCAGTTAATGTCCCTCCACAAAACAGGCCTTTGATAAACTGCTGAGAGTCACTCAATTTGCTGATATCCTCATTGATCTGCGCAGTCACGTGTTCATTTGTGTCATCATTAAAGACAGCTGATTGATCCAGTGCCTTGATCGACAGTTTGGCAGCATCAATTAAATTAGAGGCAAATCGAGCACCTGATGCTTCCACTTCATCTTTATCACCGTCTAAGAAACACACCACTACTGGCTTTGTAGACTCTTTTACCTGATGGAGTATTTTTTCCTGAACTGATTTAGCCGGCGGCTTAGAAATCAGTGTAATCACCTTAGTGTTTTCATCCGCCTCTAGTCTCTTCAGACCTTCCAGCATCATAATGCCGCCAATCGCTTCGCTTAAGTCACGGCCACCTGTTCCGATTGCGTGTGTGACCCCATACCCCATGCGGTCGATTTGAACAGCCACTTCCTGCAGACCAGTACCTGAAGCCGCCACTAAGCCTATGCCGCCTTTCTTCACACTATTAGCGAAACAAAGCCCAGTATTATTGATCATAGCCGTCCCGCAGTCCGGTCCCATAACCAGCAGATTTTTTTCAACTGCCATTTCCTTCAGCTCTTTTTCATCTTCAAGTGAAACGTTATCACTGAACAACATGACATTCAGCCCTTTATTTAGAGCCAGTCGTGCTTCTCTGGCAGCATATTCCCCTGGCACTGAGATGACTGCAAGATTGGCTTCAGGGAGTGCATTTAATGCTGCATTAAATGTTGTGACCGCCTGATTCCCTTTTTTATTTTTTCCAGATTTTTTTGCATTTAATTCTTCATCAACAAAAGTGAACACGTCTTCTATTACCTGCTCATTTTCAGCCTTAACGGCTATGATCAAATCATTTTCTGTAGCAGACTGGCTTTCTTCAGTTACCAGCCCAATATTATTCAACAACTCTTTGTTCATTTCAGTAGCCATCGAAACGACGGCTTCGATCACTCCTTCTTTCGCCATTACTTTACCTGAGAGTGACATTAAGGTAACCGAATCATGGTAAGCATTTTTTTCAATCAAAACTTTTATAGTCAATTTATTCTCTCCTTTTCAAGTCTTTTAGTAAGTGTTCTAAAGCAAAACTGACCCCAGCCAGCATATCCGTTCCTGAAGTGGATCCAATGCTGTTTACCTGCATCAGTGACGTACGAAGTGGATCTCGGCCATTCAGGAGATTAAGCAAGGCTTCATTGAAATCACCGTCCAGTGCGTAGCTGATCATATGACTACTGACTCGGGTCGTTTTGTTGGCAATACTTTCTTTAGTCAACTCTCTTTTGATAGTTTTCTCGAAATGATATCCGGCCTCACTGCTGCGTAATGCGGCTAAGAGACCGACTATAAAATCATCTCCGGAGGGTGTCAATCCGACACCCAAACCTATGAATTTTTTCAGATTATCTCCCGTAAAGGTCTGGGAAAGCTGAGTGATCAGTCGATTAAAGTACTTATCATAAATTGATAAAAATAGAGGCTGCCCGTTTATGATCGACGACTGGGATAAGAAGGCATTTAATATTCCTCCTGGCTTCCCTTCGTTTTTCAGGAAATGATTGATTTCATACTGTAGATTGGTCATCTCGAGTTCATCTGCTGGGTGTGAATGCATTGCACAGTCCCATAGGGATGAAGAACGGATAATCAGTCTGTCCGTATTGAGACTCATGACGCCGTCTTTTCTAAACCGGACAATGTCCCCAATATTTACAGTCCGTTTCAACTCCTCAAAGGCCTTCTCATTTGTGATTTTCAGCATATAGGGTGCTCGTATCACGTTAGCGCCAGCGATGGTGATTAATGCGGTGGGATGGCTGGTTTCGACATTGATTACTTTATCGAAGATATTAACCACACTCCCTACCACCTCACGTTCTCGTGCAGCATTCATCAAAGCAGGCAGTTTGGCATCCATACTGTCAATGACTATATCCATGAACTCACCTCTTTAACTCTCCTGATTTAGTGCGTTCTTTTCATCCGGATGTTTGTAAAAGTGGAATACAAGTAACCCTAAAGCCATTGTGCCGTATCCTAGAGCTGCACTTGCACCTGTTCCCAAGCCGATTTCACCTGCGTGTATAAAGCCGAAGAAAGAAAGGCCTGCAGTTAGAATGCTGTACATCGCGGCGATTTTGAAGTTACGATCGATAAGGAAGATGACAATGGTAATCAGCATCATGGACACTAAAATATCAGAGGCCCCTAAAACACTCCATCCTTCATAGTAAACGCCGTTATCTCTCAAGACTTGAAGCCCTACTTCATTAGCGCTCGTCCCAGCTGCTGTGAGTGCATTGTTGATTTGTAGAATAACAAAGCTGCCGATAAATGGCATAAGCCCTAAGATCATAGCGGGCACATGTTTCGGATTGGCTGTTGTGAAAGCCTGAGTTCCTATCGTCATGGAGATATACACAAGGATTGGAAGCAAGGCTACCAGCGGAATGATAGACATGACTAAAGGCATCAGTCCAACAAATGCTAATAGAATCACACCTATTCCTGTTGCTAGTGAATACCCGACTCTCGCACCTGCTGCTTTCCATCCGGGGTGACCAATGTATATGATAGTAGGATAAGGACTACCTAAAAACGATCCTAAAATAGTCAGCAATCCCGGTACAAGTAACGTCATTCCAGTAGGGTATTTATCTCCACCTACCTCAGCACTTTCAATATTGTCTAAACTTTCTAAGAAATCATAAATAGCTAACGGAATAGCAGCAGCTAAAAATGGGGAAATATAAGCAAATCCTGTCATTAACTGTGAAAAAGCAAATGATGGAAGTGAAATGGAGAATCCAGATGCCGCATCTTGAACGGCGTTGAAGTCCATATAGCCCGTTCCCCAGGCAAGCAGCATACCAATGATAATTGCCAGCAAACCTGCAGGAATGTTTCCGGGAAGTTTTTTATGAGCGATCCATCCGCCTAACACGATCACTAGCGTCAGCATGCCTATATAAGGGGTACTAAAAATTTCTCCCATAGGGTTCATGGCGATATAAGTGATGGCTAAACCGGCAAGGGATCCCAGCAAGGCACTTCTAGGAATGTATTTCTGAATAAACGGACCTACAAAAGCGCCCAGTGTCATAATGATGCCTTGAATCAGATTCCATGCTACTCCTGTTGACCAGGCAATGACCCAGTCATCTGTCATAGCGTACACTGGCAGCATGACTCCAAAAGCGACTATAAAGTAATGGGGCACACTTAAGCCATAAGGTAATGCCGTCATATTTGAATGATTCTGCTTGATCGAAGCGCGTCTCGTTTGAACAGCAAATATGATTCCGCCCAGACCGACAGCTACTGCAGTTCCCGGGACAATATTTCCATAAATAATATCTGCTGGGACATTTATAGCTGCCAGCAAGCCAATAGCGGCTAAAAAGTTTGTTAATACATTACTGAATAATCCGAAAAACCCGTTCACATCTCCCTTAACAAACCAGGGCGTTGATTTATGACTGTTCTGCATACCGTTCTCTCCTTTAATTTCCATACTTTATTGGTTTAACTCTTTCAGCAAATAATCCGATGGGGTCGTCCACCCGAATATTCCTCCCTGCTGATTAATCATTCGAATAGAATCATCATGATCCTTCTGATCAAAAGCTGCACAACAGTCTTCGAGCATCAGACATTCATACCCTCGGTCATTTGCTTCTCTAATGGTCGTCTGAACACAAACATGTGTCGTTACGCCTGTGACGATCAGACTCTTAATATTTCGATTTCTTAAGATCGATTCTAAATCGGTTTGATAGAATGCCCCTTTACCCGGTTTATCCAATACGACTTCATTTTCAATAGGCTGCAACTCATCAACAATATCGTGCCCGTATTCTCCTCTTACTAAAATACGTCCCATTGGACCCTGTTCGCCGATTCCTCCGCCTCTCTTAGCCTTACTTGCTGGTACATCTGTCAAATCTGGTCTGTGTCCTTCTCTTGTGTGAATGACCAGCATATTCTTTTCTCTAGCTGTCTCCAGGACTTTCTGTACACTTGGGATAATTGCGTTAGTTGTAGATACATCATTGCCCAGTTTTTCTCCAAAGCCTCCGGGATACAGAAAATCTCTTTGCATATCTATAATCATTAAAGCTGTAGACTCAATATCAAATTCAAATGCATAGGGTTTCGCTTGGACTTTATAATTTTTTGTCATAGGTAATTCCTCCATTAGTGTTTTTGTTTAAAAAATGTACACCGACTATAATAACTGCGACAATGATATAACTTAACGCTAACTCACCACCTTCATTGAATCCGACTGCTTGAGAGTGTATAATTCCAAAAAATGAAAACAGCGCACCGATCAGCCCAACCATACTCGCTCTTATAAATCTGCGGTCGATAATGAAACACAGTAGACTTGACCAAAGCATCCCAACTATTATAGCTCCAGACCCTAAAGTCACCATTCCTCTGTATTCGACACCCATGTTACTTAACGTTGAGAACCCGATACTCGTTGCGTTTAAATTGGCTGCACTTAGCGTATTATCGATCAGTGTTCTCCCCCAGTCGGCAAGCCAGGGAATAATAGCCAGGACAACGGCAGGAGCGTATTTATTTTCAACTTCCTGAAATGCCTGTGACCCTATTACTAATCCGACATAGACTAGGATAGGCAGTATCGCTTCAATAGGAATGATCGTGAGGAGTAGTGAAATCAACCCCAGCCAGGTTATGATCAGTACACCAAAGCCTGTCGCTAATGTGTACCCAATTCTTGCCCCAGCTTCTTTCCATCCCGGATGACCGATAAAAACAGCTGTTGGAAAAGGACTGCCGAATAGACTTGCCAGAATACTTGTTGATCCGTCAGCCAGCATGGTATGTACCGTGTTGTACGAATCCCCTGCTGCTTCCGCGCTTTCAATATTATCGATCGTTTCGAACATATTATAAATGCCTAAAGGGATTGCTGAGACTAAGAATGGTGCAGCCTCTGATAAACCGGTTACAATCCTCAATATAGAAAAACTTGGCAGTGAGATAGTAAGGGTAGAAAAGGAAGTAAAAAGTGACTGACTATCCATTACACCTGTTGACCAGCCGATCAGTGTTCCAATAACGATTGCTATAAACCCGATAGGAATTCTGAATGGAAACGTTACTTTACCAAACCATCCAAGCAATATAATAATGAGTGAAATGAATCCGATATACGGCAAATAGAATGTCTGCATGGCAGGCGTCATCGCAATGAAGGTTATGGAGGCACCTGCTAGAGATCCCAGCATTGCGGCACGTGGAATAAGTTTCCTCAGCCTTTCTCCAAATACTGAACCTAACAGCTCAATGACCCCTTCGATAAATCCCCATGCCAGACTTGCATACCAGGCAATATATGGATCGCCTGTACTTTGATAAACGGGCCCCATAATCAGATACACGATTAAAAACATGTGTGTCACACTGCTGCCAGATGGCAATGATGTGACGGTATTTCTGTTTTCTTTTGTTGCTAATTTATAAGCCATAGCAGAGTAGATTAAACTGCTGACGAAGATAGACAATCCGACAGCCGGTAATATGGTCCCCAGTGCAATATCTGCCGGGATTCCGATAGTTAATAATAAGCCGGCCATTACAAGTAAATTAGTTAAGTTATTTGTAAATAGTCCAAAAAACCCATCAATATCCGACCGCTGCCATATCTTGATTTTTTCCTGATTGGTGATCATACTAGGCTCCTTCTTTAGATTAATATGACATGTGTTATGTATGACTAGATAATATCATGTCCTTCATTCTTTATCATTGTATAGTTGATACATAAAAAACGCTTTCTTATTGTCATAATATAACAAAAAGCCTTGCAACTATTCATTGCAAGGCTTTTTTCTCACTGAGTTTCATTTAAATATGTCAGTAATTGACAGGCTACAGCAATTTCAGTCATTTCATTTCCATCGTCCAGCTTAACTCCTAACTCTTTCAGTTTACTCACCCTGTACCTGAGAGAGTTGTAATGAATAAACAAATCACCTGCTGTTTTCTTCAGATTCAAGTTGTTCTTTATCAGAGTCTGCAAGGTTTTAATTAATTCCATTTCATTTTTTTGATCATTGACCAGCACAAGCCCCAGCTTCTCATCTACAAACTGATGCAGAGGGTCTTTATTTTCGATTAAATGAAATAATTTATATGTTCCTAAATTAGCGTAAAACTTGACAAAATGGTGAGTAGAATCAACATCTTTATAAATAGTTTGAACCAGGGCAGCTTCTTCATAGGCATTTTTTATTTCATTGCTCGCATAAAACACATTAGAAAAGCTCACTCTCAACAAACTGAATTTTTTCAGTCGATTCAAAATGGACTCCCCTGCTTTGTTTAATTTAGTTGTCAGGTTGGTGATCAAGGCCACACTGACAAAACAGATGATATGGTTATTATATAGCGCAACTTTACAATTATCTTTTGAAATTTCTAACTGACGGGATAATTCTTCAGTTATGACCCCACTGTCAAGGATGTGATAGTAATTCGATAATCTTTTATCTGGTGAACGCTCTTCAAGGTCGATCAGCATAATAATATTGGGGAAATGCAGGTTCCATTTAAATACCTTGGCCTTTTGTATCAGTTCGGATTGTGAGGAGTACTGATGATTGATCATATCTCGTATGAAATTATCAAGGTAATTCCGTTCTTTCTGAAGCAGCGCCTGCCTGTTTTGCAGTAGAAAAGCCAGCAGAATAACGGCCTGTTCAATAATCACATTCAGGTACTCCGTTTTATCTTTCTGATTCGATTCCTTATCCAGTAAGATGATGTACCCAAGTATCTTGTTCCCGGCATCAATTGGATGAATAATCAGTTCATCATACCGATATGTGTCGTGATTGATTTCCACTAACGACGTCTCTTCCACACGAGAGCTGAAATCGTCATTCAGTTTTTTAAAAGCAGGCTCGTGAATAGTAAAATGAGTCAGTTCGCTGTCGATAGATGAGTCAATATACTTAAGCTGCTGGCTGACGACGATTATATCTTTTTCCGTGATCACAGATACATAAGACACCAGATCTTTTATATCGGCACCGCTTAATAATAAGGTATGGAGTTTAGCTGATATGCTTTCTCTAAACTCCAGTTCCTTCGTTTTCATCCCCAGCAAACGAGTCAGGATATCATTAGTCAATATTGAGAAATTGGCATTGGAGGGTAATTTCAAAACAGCAAAATCATGGGCCTCTCCTTGCCTGATCATATAATCAGGTATGTCGTCAATATAACGACCGACTTTTATGGCTACTCCCGCTAAACCCTGTGCCTTTAAATCCGTAATAAAATGAGTCATCGCCTGTTCGTTATTGATGATAGGATACAATGTAGTAAAAAGTAATCCACCCTCACTGACGTAAGCTGAAATATCAGGGACTTCCATGACATATGCATTCTCGACTTCTTTGTTCATCCCTTTAAAACCAGCCATCACCTCTACATCATGAAAACTTTCCAGGGTAAGAATCTCTTTGACGGTTACTTTCAACCTGACACCTTCTCTCAAAATATCTACTTGTTTATTATTGCTTTATACTGTAGCATACACTATTAGTAAAAAGAAGGAGAGATTACGTTGACTAATGATGTATTTATTTTTGATCATCCCCTGCTTCAGCACAAGCTGACAATGATCCGAAAGAAAGAAACAGGATCAAAGGAATTTCGCGAACTAGTAGAGGAAGTCTCTTCACTAATGGCGTACGAAATGACTAAATCAATGCCTTTAGAGAAAGTCGAAATCGAAACACCCGTGTGCAAGACATCTTCGTATGTATTAAGCGGCAAAAAGATGGCTATTATTCCTTTGATGCGTGCTGGTTTAGGCATGGTAAATGGGATTTTAAATATGATTCCTGTAGCTAAGGTCGGACATGTCGGGTTGTATAGAGACCCCGAAACGTTACAGCCTGTAGAATATTACGCTAAATTCCCAGGCGACATTGACAAGCGGGAGATCTTCATTGTAGATCCAATGCTTGCAACCGGTGGAACAGCGATTGCTGCCATTGATGCTTTAAAGAAACGCAAGGCTAAACATATCAAATTTATCTGTCTTATTGCTTCTCCTGAGGGAATTGCTGCCGTTCACAACGCGCATCCTGATGTTAAGATATTTACAGGTGCAGTTGATCCCGGGTTAAATGAGAAGAGTTATATTACTCCTGGATTCGGGGATGCCGGCGATCGATTATACGGCACAAAATAAAAAAGAGTCACTCACTTTATCTTAGAGATAATGGTGAGTGACTTTTTTTATATAGGGAGTTAGATCAGCTCCCTGTTATTCGCTTAATAACGCCTGGTTTGCAGTGATGATGGCTGTTTTATAGACATCTTCTTCTACACACCCGCGAGACAAGTCAGAAACAGGTTTGTTCAGGCCTTGCAGGATTGGTCCGACTGCTTCGAAGTTTCCTAGACGCTGAGCAATTTTGTAGCCTATGTTTCCTGACTGTAATTCAGGGAAAACGAAGACTGTTGCTTCACCGGCAACTTTTGAATCAGGCACTTTTTGTTGAGCAACTGCCGGTACGAAAGCTGCATCAAATTGAAGTTCGCCATCAATCGCTAAGTCCGGTGCCAGTTCTTGTGCTATTTTCGTTGCGTTACGTACTTTTTCTGCTTCAGGTGCATTGGCAGATCCTTTAGAAGAGAAGCTTAATAATGCAACTTTAGGGTCGATGCCGAACATTTTAGCTGTACGTGCACTCTCAACTGCGATTTCCGCTAAAACCTGTTCATCAGGGTTAGGGTTAATGGCACAGTCCGAGAATAAATATTTCTCTTGTCCTCTTCCGCGAAGCATGATGAATGCGCCAGACGTACGGGTCACACCAGGACGGGTTTTAATAATTTGTAAAGCCGGACGAACGGTATCTCCTGTAGAGTGAACCGCACCACTGACTAAACCAGCTGCATAGTCTAAATACACCAGCATCGTTCCAAAATAGTTAACATCTTTAAGCTGTGTTCTCGCTTGTTCTTCGGTCGCTTTTCCTTTTCGACGCTCAAGGAAAGCCTCTACCATTTCATCAAATTTATCATATGTGTCAGGATTGATGATTTCGATATCTGTCAAGTCGTAGCCGTGTGCTTTGGCTTCTTCTTTGATTTCTTCTTCTTTCCCGATTAAAACAGGTTCCAGGATATTTTCATAATGCAGACGTAATGCTGCTCCTAAAATACGTTCATCTGTTGCTTCTGGAAAAACGATTTTCAGGTTTTTTCCATGAATCTTCTGTTTCAATTCTTCAAATAATTCCACTGGTATTTCCCTCCATGATTTGTTTTTTACATCCTTCATCATACCACTTTTCTTGATTCTTTTACAGTTCTACCGCTTTTTTTCTTTATTCCAACGGGTTTTCAGGCAGTTTCCAATCGATTGGTTCCGTACCCATTTCTTTAAGGACCTGATTTGTCCTGGAAAATATCCCTGATCCTAAAAATCCCCGATAAGCAGACAACGGGCTTGGGTGCGAGGTCGTTAGGACGACATGTTTAGACTCGTCGATCATTGACTGTTTTTTCTGGGCTGCATTCCCCCAAAGCAAAAACACGATCGGCTCTTCGCGTTCATTCAGTGCCTGAATCACATGATTTGTGAACTCTTCCCATCCTTTGTTCTGATGCGAATGGGCTTGTCCTTCTCTAACAGTCAATACAGTATTTAAAAGGAGGACCCCTTCTTCAGCCCATTTTTTCAAATACCCGTGAGAGACTGGTTTAATATTTAAATCGCGTTCTAATTCCTTGTACATATTTTTAAGTGAAGGAGGAATAGCGACGCTCGGTCTGACAGAAAAACTTAACCCGTGGGCCTGATTTTTCCCGTGATAAGGATCCTGTCCCAAAATCACTACTTTAACTTTGTGATACGGCGTCCATTCGAAGGCATTCCAGATGTCTTCTTTAACTGGATAAATCGTGTGCGACTGATATTCCTCTTTTAAAAACTCTCTCAACTTCTCGTAGGAAGAGGACTGGCTGGCTTTCAATAATATTGGATTCCAGTCATTGACTACTGGTATAGACATTTAACACTTTCCTTTCATGAGTGAACATCACTATATCTTTTACTCTATTTTTTGGTAGACTAGGTATGAAGGATTGATGATAAAAAGGAGACGAAATGAATGATAAAATTAATAGTTTCTGATATGGATGGGACCCTGCTTAATGAACGGATGGAAATTCCTAAAGCGACTGTGTCACTGATCAAACGTGCACAGGAACGCGGCATCCATTTTGCAATCGCGACAGGGAGAGATTATCCGCTGGCAGCTCCGCTGTTGAAAGAGCATACGCTGCTTTGCCCTCTTATCGCTTCGAACGGCGGACAGTATTTTGATGGGGCAGGCCGAAACCTGTACAATATCGGTCTGGAAAAGAAAACCGTCCGAAACCTGCTTTCTATCTGTTCAAAGTATGAGGATCTCCATGAAGAACTCATGACCTCTAACGGTATTTATTCTAATAATGTAGATCAGCGGGAAGAATTGGTTGCTTCTATGCTCTCCAATACGAATCCCGATATTTCTTTTGACGAGGCTCTTGACATCGCTAAGGATAAAATTAAAGAAATGGACATTACATTTGTCGATGACTACTCCGAAGTGATCGACGACAACAGCATCGTTATTTTGAAAGTTGCTGTCCATTCGATAAAGGGGAAAGACGTATTGGACCCTTTAAAAACTGAACTTAATGAGTCTATCCATAATTTAGCTATCACCGCTTCCAGTGTAAAGAATCTGGAAATCAACCACCTTGGAGCACAAAAAGGACTTGCTGTGGCTAGATTAGCCAGAGACTTGGGTCTTAAGCGTGATCAGGTGATGACGATTGGTGATAACATTAACGATCTATCCATGCTGGAATGGGCCAAGTACTCAGTCGCTATGGAAAATGGCGAAGACGAAGTGAAAGCAGTCGCTAACTACCGGACTGCCAGCAATCGTCAAAACGGTGTGGGAGATGCTATCTCCAGAGTATTGACTGGTAAAATCTACGAACAGTAAAGTCACATTCATTAAAAGAGTGTCTGATCATCCGTTCAGTAAAGGCGAGGAATTACTCAGCCTTCACTGAACGAGTGTCAGCACTTTTTTTATTCCGTCAATCATGCAGCAGCTCATCCTCTTCAATCAATTCAATGAACCGGTGAGTAAACTGTGCAGTGTAGCCCCAAAGAAACTGATTATCGAGTCGGTAGAATGGAATCAGCTGTTTTCTGGAAGACCATTTGTGTCTGCTGCCATTAGAAATCAGTTCGAAAGGAAAATCTTCTTTATGTTCAACTTTCAGATCAATTGAATGATACTCAGGCGCATGTCTGACAAAGTAGGTCAGTGGGACTGTAAATATTGACTCGACTTCTTCATTCGGTCGAATCGCATCAGGTTCACAATTCACGAGTTCCCCTACAAAACAATGAATAATATGTGATTGCGTGGCAATGTAGTCTATTTCTCCAAAGATATTGATTTGACTGGACTCAAGGTTCAGTTCTTCTTGTGTTTCACGGATTGCTGCGTCTTTATACGTCTCCCCCTCTTCAAGTGCTCCTCCAGGAAAAGAGGTTTCCCCGGGTTGTGAAACGATTTGACTCCTCTTCTCGAACAGGACATGAAGGTCTTCTCCTACTCGAATAAGCGGCAGGAACACCGCAAACGCTCTCTGCCTTCCAATGGGTTCTGGGGTGTATCCTTCGATTTTTTTTCTGATAGTCTCTAACATGTCATCTCTCCATGGACCATTCATCATGCGTCCGTTTTATTAATTAATGTTAATCATAGTTTTCAATTCATTCAGTCATTTCTGCCTCAACTTCTCCAGCAAACAATGTGATGCTCTCCTTAAAGGTCATTGCAAATGGATACCGTATACCCGTCTGTCCTTTATTCACCAGGATGCTTCTGCTTCCAGTGTAATCGTACACTAAACCTGCAGCTGGATAGACATTTAGACTTGTTCCCATAACGAGGAGGATGTCTGCTTCCTCAACCGCTTTGATGCTCCTGAAAACAGCCTCTGAATCGAGCAGTTCACCATATAAAGTAACGGCCGGCCTTGCCCATTCATCGTTCACACTCAACCCGTTTTCTGTTTCTACTGCTTGATCATAAGAGTAGGCTTTACCTGACTTCGTGACCACCCGGTTGACATTCCCATGCAGCTCGATCACGTTTCGACTCCCAGCTTTTTGATGGAGGCCATCGATATTTTGAGTGATGATCGTGATATCAATCCCACTTAATTCCAGCCGCTTCAGAAAATAGTGCCCTTCGTTAGGTTCGGCGCTTGGGTGACGTAAGTGCTCTCTAAAAAAGGAATAAAACAATGCAGGATCTGACTCGAAAAACGACCTGCTCAATACGTCTTCTAAAGGGACCGTCAGATGCGTTTTCTGGTTATATAACCCTTTACTCGATCTGAAGTCTGGAATCCCACTCTCAGTAGACATTCCCGCACCAGTAATCACCGCTATTTTCCGACTCTCTTTGATCCATTGAGCGATTCTTTGTTTATCAGTCATGTCACTATCCTTTCTTTCCTTTTTGCTGTTTACTCTTAAACCTATTATACTAGGGATGAACACGAAATTCTTCAATTTTCAGTTTTACTGTCTATTAAATTATACACACAGGAGGAATAACGATGACTACACCCCCATTAACGTTAACCATTGCGGGAAATGATGCAAGCGGAGGCGCAGGTATAGCTGCTGATCTAAAAACATTTGCTGAATATGGAACTTACGGCATTGCTGCTTTAACAGTGATTGCGACCATGGATCCTGAAAACAACTGGAGTCATGGAGTGACACCGATCGATGCACACATCGTCAAAGATCAACTGGTCACTGCTTTTGCGGGTCCTCAAATCAAAGCGGCAAAAACAGGTATGCTGCCGAATGAATCAGTTATCAGCGTTATTGCAGATACCTTGAAGGCACACCCTGACACACCAGTTGTGATTGATCCAGTCATGGTTTGTAAGGGCGAATCAGACGTTCTCAATCCCGAGAATGTCACCGTGATGAAAAAACTGCTGGTACCACTCGCTACCGTAATCACACCTAATTTGTTCGAAGCTGGTCAACTTTCTGAACTCGGTCTCTTGTATACACTTGAAGACATGAAAAAAGCAGCTCAGATCATTCATGATAATGGCGCTAAAATAGTGGTCATTAAAGGCGGCAAAGCTCTTGAAGGAGAAGACGCGATTGATCTGATTTACGACGGCCACTCGTTTACGACGCTGACTGCCAAGAAGGTCCCTCATGCAACAACTCACGGTGCCGGCTGTACCTTTGCCGCCGCCATCACTGCCGGTATCGCTAAAGGCCTGGATCCCGTTGAATCCATCCGAAAGGCCAAAGACTTTGTAACAGAAGCCATCCAGGCAGGGTTTGAGTACAACGCGTTCGTCGGCCCAGTCTTTCACAGCGGGTACCGTTTAAACAGACAACCTAGCATCTGATTATTCAGGGTTACACTTCTTCCTTCTTTCTTCGTTCTTACTGGTAGATGGATAGAAAGGAGGCGTGACCCTATGACTGACATACCCTTATTTCCAGCTGTCATCGATATGATTGCGAATGTTGGATTTCCGATCTTCATCTCATTAGTACTGCTGCATAGAATGGAAAACAAACTGGATGCAGTTGTCAGTGCACTCAACGAGCTGACCACGGTGACTGCACGTAGAGAACACTAGTTTGAAGGAGAGAGTGTGCCCCGTCGCACTCTTTTTTTTATTTTCAGGATAGGTCTCTGTTAATTTTGAGCAAAGGTAGTGGTATACTATAGACGTAGGAAACCACTCGGAACACGAACTAGAGGTGATAAAAATGGTTCGTCTATTTATAAAAAAAGAATATCAGACGATTCAAGACCGCATGCTCGTCACCAGTGAATCAGGTGAAAAGCTTTATTTGATTGTGGGTAAATGGGGCCGTATGGGGGATAAACTTTCTGTCTATTCAATGGATGGCAAGCGTATTGTCGAAGCCAGACAAGTCGTTTTATCTGTATTTCCAAAATTCAGATTGTATCAGGATGGAAATAAAATCGGCACGATAAGAAAACGCTCCGGCTTGCAGGGCATTAGAAAGCCTCATTTTACTGTCAGTCGGTTAAACTGGGTCATCACTGGAGATTACGATAACCAAGTCTTTACTGTCAGGCGTTTCGCAAAAAAAATACTGACGATTGAAAAGTCCGTCTCCTTTACAGGAGAGTTTTATATCCTGACATTTGATAATGAAAAAATCGCACCAGTAGCCTGCCTCATTTCACAGCTTCTGGACCATTATGAACAGAATAAAGAAACGGTATGGAATGAGTTGAAGCAGGAGAAATACAGCTTAAGCTTTATGCACCCCGTATGGATGAGACTTAAAAAAGCAATCTGGTCAAAATAAACCCCATAAAGTCAAAGAATGACGCTTAAGGAGATAAGATTATCTTCTTAAGCGTCATTTTTTTATACGTGCTTCTGCATGTGGTCGTAGGCATGATCCGCAATCATGATTTCTTTAGTCTTCTCAAACCCCTGCGCTTCGTAGAGTTCACGTGCACGAGGATTCCCATGATCGACGTTCAAGCCGACAACGGGTATTCCCATGGCCTTCGCTCGGGCATAGGCAGCAGCCATCAACTCTTTTCCGACACCTTTTCCTCGGTACTCGGCTTTTGTCACGATAGAGTCCAGGTACCATTCGCCTTCCACAGTTTCATTTTCACTGTAGGTTTCAAAAGCCGGTAATCCATGAGCATCGATCACCGTCTTGAGTGATTCATACTCCGTTTCCGACCCGCCTTTATACCCAAAACAGAAGCCGGCAATTTCTCCATCGATCACTTTAACAATGGCATTTTTATAGTTTTGTCTATAATTGTCTCCCTTTACTGCGTCTATTAATGCGGGTTTCAATCTGTCCCATGAAACCTCGGTCATAATAGGCAACTCCATATCGGTCAAAATGACTTTAAACAAGTCAACGATGTCTTCTGCGTCTTCTTTTCTGGCATCTCTAATCATACTCGTCTCTCCTATTTAACTGCTTGGTGCAGATTGTTCAAGCGTTTCTTTGATGCGTTCAGCGACCCCTTTTGAGATCCCAAGTTTGGTCAGTTCTTCTAACTCTGCTTCTCTCAGTCGCTTCATCGATTTAAAGTGGCGCAATACTTTTGTTCGCGTCTTAGGTCCCACTCCTTCAATGTCATCCAGCTGACTGGTAAAACTGTTTTTGCTTCGTACATTACGGTGAAAGGTAATCGCAAAGCGGTGCACTTCCTCCTGGATCCTTTGAACCAGATGAAACGACTGACTTCTCGAGTCCAATATGACCGGTTCAAAAGCTTCTCCAAAGATCAGACCAGCCGTTCTGTGTTTATTATCCTTGACCATACCCGCTACAGGAATCATCAACGATAGTTCATTCTGGAGAACATCCAGTGCCGCATTGACCTGTACTTTCCCCCCATCCATTAATATCAGATCAGGCAGGGGTTTTCTTTCTTTCAGCAATCTAGAGTACCGTCTGCGTATCACCTCTTGAGTGGTCGCATACTCATTACTTCCAACGACTGTTTTAATTTTATATTTACGGTAATTTGTTTTGTCCGGTGTTCCGTCTTTAAAGGAGACCATTGCTGATACAGGATTTGACCCTTGAATATTTGAATGGTCAAAAGCTTCGATGCGTTCAAGGTAAGGCAGTCCCATACGTTGAGACAGCTCCTCGATTGCTCCAGTGGTTTTACGTTCCTGCATTTCAATCAGGCGGAATTTCTCTTTCAATGCCAGCTCGCTGTTTTTGCCAGTCAAATCAAGCAATTCTTTCTTGCGGCCTTTTTGAGGAATTAGTACTTTGGCATCAAGTGCCTCTTCCAGAAGGGCTCGATCCACAGTTTCCGGAACATATATTTCTTTCGGCTTTCGGTTGTTTTTATCCTGATAATACTGAATCATAAAGCTCATCAATTCTTCTTCGGGCGTATCATATATAGGAAACATGGTGGCTTCACGCTTGATCAATGTAGCCTGTCTGACAAAAAAGACCTGTATCGAAATCCAGCCTTTGTCCATGTAATAATTAAAGAAGTCTCTAGGCGTATAGTTGTTGGATATGATTGATTGCTTTTCAACCGTCCGTTCAATATACGACACTTGATCTCTAAATTCTGCTGCGCGCTCGTAATTCATTTCCTCAGCAGCTTCCTGCATTTTCTGTTTCAAATCACGTTTGATATCCGTCACGTTCCCGTTTAAAAAGGACTTGATTCGACTGATCTGCTGATCGTATTCTTCTTTAGTAATCTCATGATCACACGGCCCGATGCATTGGCCAATATGATAATACAGACATGCTCTGCCCTGATGGCCATTACATTTTCTGAGTGGGTAAATTTTCTGAATCAGCTGCTTGGTTTCAGAAGCTGCCCAGACATCTGGATAGGGACCAAAATAATACGCCCCATCATGTTCAACATCTGACGTAATCACCAGTTGAGGATCTTTTTCATTTGTGATTTTCAGGTATGGGTAGCTGGTCCCCCGTTTGAGCCGAATATTGTATTTGGGCTGATGTTTCTGAATCAGAGTCACTTCCAAAAGGAGTGCTTCTTTGTCTGACCCAGTCACGATCGTCTCAAAATCAACAATGTCTTCAACTAGTCGCTTAGTTTTCCCCTCATGTTCGCCACGGAAGTAAGACCTGACACGATTTTTTAGATTCTTCGCTTTTCCAATATAGATGATTTCATCATTCTTATTTTTCATGATGTAGCACCCCGGCATATCCGGCAGCAACTGCAATTTGTTCTCAATGATTTCGACAGACAAAAAAACACCTCCTTTTTCCATTCATTTAGCTATCAGTTTTCCTGTTCAAAAATATAAAGAGCATAAAATGTGTTGAAATCTGATTTCCCTACAGTGATTCCCTTATATTCAAACACGCTTCCCAGTTCATGAGACCCTTCCTTTACAGCTGCATCGATTGCATCAGCGATCTCTTCATATAGGGCATCGATTTCGTCATCACTCAGTTTTCCATGTGCTGACTGCCACATGTCTAAGAATGCCTGTTCATCTTTTTCACGATAAAAATCTATAAATACTTCTTCCATGTTCCCCTGCACCCTCTCTACTGTTCTAAAAGTCCTGTTTATTTTACCAAAAATGGGAACATTTGTCAGCTTTACGAGGGGTCTATTAAAAATTACTTACTAAAAGTTACTTATCTATTTAGAAAGCCATTAAAATGAAACGCTTTCTCTATTCTGTGCTATACTAAACCTAGACTTTTAATAACAAGGAGAGAATATAATGAAGTATAATCAGTTAGGCGATTCTGGATTATCCGTAAGCGAGCTGGGCTTTGGTACATGGGCAATAGGAGGCGACTGGGGCACGCATAGTGACGAAGAAGCTTTCAAAGGTCTGGACCGGGCAATGGAAGCTGGCGTCAACTTTTTTGACACTGCTGACGTTTATGGCGGAGGCCACAGTGAAGAGCTGTTAGCCAAAGCGACGAAAGGTAAAGAAGACAAGATTCACATTGCAACCAAGTTTATCCGTAACGGAGATATCAATGATCCGGCAAATTATTCGGAAGAACAGATCAGACAGTATCTTGAAAATAGCTTGAGACGATTAAACCGCGATACTATCGACTTGTATCAGATTCATTGTGCACCACTTGATATGCTCAAGAATACAGATGTTTTCCCTATTCTTGATAAGCTGAAACAGGAAGGTAAAATCAGAAGTTATGGCGTCAGTGTTGAATCAGATGAAGAAGGCCTGTATGTACTGGAAAATACCAATGCCAGCTCACTGCAAGTTATTTTCAACCTGTTAAGACAAAAACCGTTAAAAGAATTATTCCCCAAAGCTCAGGAAAAAGGGGTCGGTATTCTGGCTCGTGTTCCTCTGGCAAGCGGACTTCTAACAGGCAAGTTCTCTAAAGATCATACGTTTGAAGACAGCGATCACCGTCATTATAATAAAGACGGCGCAGCATTCAATGTCGGTGAAACATTTGGCGGACTGCCGTTTAATACAGGGGTCGAGTTGAGTGATCAGCTTAAATGGATCGGTGATGACCGCGGCAGTATGACACGTGCGGCACTCAAATGGGTCATGCAGCAAGAAGCTGTAACCAGTGTGATTCCAGGTTTCAAAAATGAGAAACAAGTACTGGATAACCTTAAATCCCTTGATGTTAAAGACTTCTCTAAAAATGAATTGACCAGGTTAAGCGACTTTTACTGGAAAAACGTTCACGATAACATTCGTGGACCCTATTAATAAAGTCAACCGTTACTTTAAAAGAGGATCCTGACTCGTGTCAGGTTTCTCTTTTTGTTGTGAATGCCTGCTGTCCTTGTTATTATTAATAGATAGGATATAGGGGATAAACCTGATGATCATTATCATCCCCTCAGTACATTACTGAACTAGAATGGCAGGGAGAGTATAGATGAGCTCCAATCCACATAAGCACACGCGTGCTCAGATCAAACATAAGACGAGAACATTGACACGAATCGCTCTATTAACAGCCCTTGTTTCTGTCGGCAGGCTGTCCTTTTCATTTCTGCCCAATGTCCAGCCCATGACTGTTTTGCTGCTTTGCATTACGTTATATTTCGGATGGAAAGTAGGCATGTTAGTTGCCCTGCTGTCTGTTGTCTTGACTAATATGTTTTTAGGTATGGGGCCCTGGACGGTCGCTCAGATTGGAGGGTACGCTGTTCTGATCTTACTTTCCAGTTTACTCGAAGATGATCATGACACCGTTCCTATCCCACTGCTGCAACTATATGCTGCTTTTTTAGGCATAATATACGGGTTAGTACTCTCTCTTATTCAAGCCCCTCTGTTTGGATGGTCTATTTTTATTCCGTATTACTTAGCCGGTTTAAGCTTTGATTTACTGCATGCTTTTGGAAATTTTGCCTTCTTACCTTTGCTGTACCCTGTTTGTATGCGGGTGTTTCAACTGACCGATAAGAAGTCAGGCTGATAGGAGAGATAGAAGAGCATTAAAGGAGACGAAAATGAATAAAAAACTGAATTTTATATTTGGAAGTGCGATCGTTGTTGTCCTGATAGTCGTTGGACTCTGGACCTCCGGACTTGCTTCAAATACGCCATCAACAGCCGAACAGGATCAGGAGGTCCAAGTCATCATCATTGCTCAAGGCCAAGAAGTGAGTGAAGATACCATTGAAATCGCTGAAGACACCACTCTCATGGAACTGATGCAGCAGCATTACGATATTGTAGTGACTGATGACGGGTTCATTGAGGCTATTGAGGGCATCGAACAGGATCCTGAAGAAAAAATGTTCTGGGTATATGAAGTCAACGATGAAATGGTTAATGAAGGTGCCGGGGATTTTATCCCTGCAGAGAATGATCTCATCACCTGGGAATTAAAGGAATTTTAAAAAGCGTACTGATCGACTATTAAGCTTAGTCGTCAGTACGCTTTTCGCGTGTCCTTCATAGGCTATTTAAAGGTAAAATCTATTATTTCTTCAAGCGTGGCCTTCTAAATTTTCCCCATTTCATTCACAAAATATTCAGTGATTTTATCCATCGTATGCCCTCTGACCAAGTGTTTTTCCTCTTCCTGAATAAATGTCAGATTAGCTCGGGGATTCTCTCCAACAAATTCAGCCACATCATTATAGGGGACAATACGGTCGTCAGTCCCATGCCAGAATAATACTGGCCGATCACCCAATGTGTCAGGTTTCAGTGAAAGATCGTACTCAGGAACCCACGATAAGAGTGACTTGTAATCATGTGGATAAAACCGTCCCAGTTCTTCTGCATGCTTAAAGATACGTTCTCTATAGTTTACAGGTTTGGGTGACCCCATAACGCATGCCGCTACTTTAATTTCCGGATGGTGAGTAAGGAGTGCACAGGTTGTGATCCCTCCCATAGATACGCCTCCAACTGCCAGGCGGTCATCTGCCAGACCCTGTTTCTGAAAATGATTGACGATAGAACCGAATTCAAACAAATTGGTATGAATGCTCTGCCAGAAGGTCAGGGAGGGAATCTTTGTCATATCCTGTCTGCGGTCCCCATGGTTCACTGCGTCTGGAAGGATCACTCTGAATCCTTCCTGTGCGAGTTTGCGTCCCTGCGTCAATACCAGTTCTTTAGCTGACTGCCAGCCATGGTAATAAATAATCAGCGGCAATAAATCATTTCTACTTTCACGCGGAACAACTTCCAGTACTGGAATAGTATTAGCTAATTTTCGCTGTCTTATAGTCAGTTTCATTTTTGTGTCCCTCTTTTACTTAGTCTTCACTTTGTTTCCGTTGAAAATAATAGCGCCACTTTTCTTCCAAAGGCTCATTATCTGAGAACAAATCCGGATGTTGTGTGAGCAGTTCAGTCAAAAGTTCAGTGGTCTTTACTGTATCGACTACGCGTGTTTCAGCATCGCCAAACACTCCTTTAGTCATTGCCCCTTCTTCTTGAAGAATATCATCCACTTTCCAGAAATGATGAGACCAGGACAAGCCACAGTGACGACGGGAAGGCACTTCAACTGTTTCTCCTGTACGTAAGATGCTGTAAAGCTCTTCGTGGGTATCAGTCATTCGATTAGGAATATCTACCCACTCTTCGATTCCATGAATAAAGGTACAGCGAGTTAAATCTACGCCAATCATCAAAACCTGTGCGTGTTGATCAACAATTGTTCCCCATACAGAATCTCTTGCACAGGGCGTGTCATGTAAATAGTCCCCTTCTACAAATAGATCCGCCTGATTCCCTAATGCCGCCACGGAATGTGTGGGATGTTCGGACCGGACAACGCCCTCTCTATGTCTAAATTTTTCAGTTAAAATACCGACATTCGAAGGAGAATGCTGCACATCGAATAGAGGGTTGTCTTTATCAATATACTTCCACGTGTGTGTGGGCAAGATAAGATTGCCATCAGCCATATATTCACTCAATGCATCCAGAACAGTATCCGGACCTCCTTCGACCTCTCCTATGCTTTTATATGAAGAATGAACCAGCAAAGTCCCTCTTTTGTTGATTCCAAGTGCTTTAAGATGTTCAATTAAGTTTTTTTTAGAATGCATGTTGTTCTCCTTACCTTTTATTTAATCGTTCGCGTCACTTGTTTGCTCTATTTTGATTAAACAGTATTCTTATTTAGAAAGCAACACCCTATTCTTACTCGTGCGATAAACCTATACCGGCAACTGAGTCTAACAAGCGAGTCAGGCTTTCCACTTTCGGCTGGTACACTAGATTTTTCTCTTGCACACTCAGCAGGACGTACAGAAAAAAAGGACCACTTGAGATTAGTCATCTCAAGCAGCCCATATCTCATTCAGTTATTTAATCCAGAACACGGATAGTCACGCTTCGTCTTCCCCACTGTAAAGCGGCTGCGACTGTAGTGAAGTGGATATCAATGATGTTTCCTTTGATCGCTCCACCTGTATCGCCTGCGATGTAAACGCCCATGCCTTCAACCTCTACCATTGATCCTAATGGAATAATAGATGGGTCAACTGCGATGACACGAGGATTCACTCTTAAGTCAATCCCTGTAGCAGTGTGTGTGCTCAAGCTAGGTTGTTTTGTAGAATATCCAGTCGCTTGTACGCGTAACGTACGACCTGAACTCTGTGCCGGTTTAGCTGGCGCAGGTGCTGGTGCTGGAGCCGGTGTCGCTGGTTTAGCCGCGCTGCTTGTTTCATTAGATGACGACGCATTAGCTGCTGGTGCTGCTGCCGGTTTAGAGGCTGCTTGAGCAGTCGAATCATCTGATGAAGAAACAGATACTTGCTGTTCTGATGCTTTTTGTTCAGCAGTTGCTCTTGCTGCCGCTCTTTGTTCCGATTCACGTCGAGCTGTTGCTTCGGCTGCCGCTTTCTCTTCTGCTACTCGTTGAGCTTCTGCGCGGGCTGCTTCTTCTCTAGCTATACGTCTTGCTTCTTCAATACGCGCAACTTCGACTTCTTCTTTTTCAATCAGTGTAGTTAATTCTGTCTGATTTTCTTGGATCAGTACTTGCAGATTTGATACTTTACCGTCAAATTCTTCTTTTTGTGATTCTACTAAACTTAATTGTTCAGCTAATTCTACCTGACTCGTTTTTAGTTTGTCTTCCAGTTCAACTAGAAGCTGAACTTCTTCTTCAGCTAGTTCAAGTTGTAGATTCCCGGCATCTGTTAATCTCATAATAACTAATGCACGGTTGAATAAATCAGATAAACTTTCAGATTCTAAAATAGTCAGTACAATGTTCTGATTCGTTTCATTCACTTGTAAGGACTGTAGACGCTGACGCGCTTGTTCCAGTCTGGCTTCAACAATCTCTTCCTGCGCTGCTACTTCAGATTCAGTCAGTTTGATTTCTGACTCTTTTTCACCGATTGCTTTATTTAAATCTCCAATTTCAATACTAAGTACACTTATTTCTTCCAATACAGTGTTTACTTCCGTCTGTAATGAATTGATTTCTTCTTTTGTTTGTTCTTGCTGCTCTTGAATAGCTTCTAGCGTATTTGCTGAAACAGAGGTGACATTACCTAAAGATAAGAATGCTAATACTGCAACAACCATACCTACTATATTCTTTTTCATCGCTTTAAAGAACACCCTTCTATTTTGAATTTGAGATATCTTAAAATTAAATGTTCAATGCCACGTTATTATACCGATAAAGAAAGCAATGTACATTTCTGTTTCCTTACAATTTATTACAAAAAGAAAGGATTCAGGGGGGGTATTCTTATATAAACAGACTTTTTTGTAAAGGAGAGCGGTTTTGGTACCGCTTTCTGATTTCTTGTAATATAATTGTAATTAAAGCCTGCCTTTAGACATTATACCATCGGTTTTAGTATGATTAAGATGCAAGTTAAGTCGTTTTTTAGTCGAAAAATAGCATTTAGGAGCGTGTCTTTATGTCAAATGAACGTTTTGGATTGATTGATGTAGGTTCAAATACCATTCGTCTGGTTGTTTTTGAAATGGATGATTTTCAGGGTGTGACGGAACTTCAAAACATCAAGACCCCTGCTCGCCTTGTTCAGTATCTGGATGAAAATAAAGAAATGTCCGAAGAAGGGATCGACGTGCTTCTTTCTGTATTGAAGAGCTTCACAGAAATCGCCGGACAATATGAAATTAAAGATTCCAAGGCTATTGCGACTGCAGCGATCCGCCAGTCCAGTAATCGTTTAAACATCATACAGCGTGTTAAAGATGAGATTGGGTTAGAACTCGAGCTATTACCTGAAGAAAAAGAAGCGTACTATGGAAATTACGCCGTCAGATACACTATGGATCTCTTAGATGGAATCAGTATCGATATTGGTGGGGGGAGTACGGAATTGACCTTATTTAAGAACAAAGAGGTCAAAGACGTACACAGTTTCCCGTTCGGTACGGTTTCTTTGCAGCATCAGTTCTTTGATGGAAAAAAACACAATGATAAAAAAGCAATCGAGAAAGCCACTGAATGGGTCACAGATCAGTTCAAGCAGTTAGACTGGGTCACAAACGCCAAAGTCCCATTGATTGGGATAGGTGGGTCGGCTCGCAACTACGCTGAAATCAATCAGCGTCAAATCGATTACCCTATTGCCGGCATTCATCATTATGAAATGAAACCAAAAGAGTTAAAGGACACGTTTGATTTACTGGTCAGCACATCTATGAAAGAGTTGTCCGACCTGGACGGATTGAGTGAAGACCGAAGAGACATCATCGTTCCTGCAGGGATTGTATTCAAACAGCTGGTGAATGTGATGGACGCACCCAGTTTCGCCATAAGTAACCGTGGGTTGAGAGAGGGCATCATACTGGAACGACTGAATAATGACTACAAAGAACCTTATGATTTGTTCGGCATTAAAAGACAAACGGTCCAGCGCCTGTTTAAACAATACAATATACGGCCGATCTCTGCTCATCAGCGTATTCTGCTAGCCGATCAGCTTCTTGCACTATTAAAAGATAAACACATTTTATCAGTCGAGGATGAACATCTTTTCCTTCTTCACTACGGAGCCACCTTGTATTATTTAGGCAGTTACATTGAAGATGACTCTAAGTCTCAGCACACTTTTTACATTATTTCCAATACAAATCTGCTTGGATTCAGTCACAAAGACAGAGTCAGACTGGCATTACTGTCAAGCTACAAAAACCGTTCCCTGTACAAGCAGTATGTTAAAACAGTGGATAGCTGGTTTGATGATGATGAAAAGGATACCCTTCTCTACCTGGGCTGTATTATCAAATTTGCCGAAGCGTTGAGTGATTCTCATGTCAATTTTGTTAAAGATATGGACCTGGTCGAATCAGAAGATAAAGAAGGATATGACTTGCACATCACCTATAAAGGGGATGCTATTGCAGAAGAATACCGGGCAAACAAGCATAAAAACCATTTAGAACGTGTGCTTGATAAACCACTGAACATTGTCTTCCATAGCGAATCTAATAGCTCACCCGATACGGAGGGATAGGAATGGTCAAGGACACCTTAAATATTGAAGATCCAATGTATTACCAGAATCGGGAACTGTCCTGGCTTGATTTCAATGCACGTGTCGTTGAAGAAGCAAATGACCCGGACAATCCTCTTCTCGAACAATTGAGATATTTGGCCATCGGAAGTTCTAACTTAGATGAATTCTATAAAGTACGTGTAGCCGGTCTGCAGGATCAGTTGAAAATGGGCGTCATCGAACCGGATACTAAAAAACAGTGGCCAGCTAAAAAGCAGCTTCAGGAGATCAACAAAAAGAATAGAAAAAATGTTCAGCGTCAGTATGAGCTGTTCGAGCATAAAAAAGTACAGTTGAGTGAAGCCGGTGTTTTCTTCAAATCAGTGAAAGAACTGAATGAGCAGGATACAACTAAAGCACGTCTCCTTTTCGAAAAAGACATTCTGCCGGCCATTACACCTTATGGAATTGATGCGTATCGTCCGTTTCACCAGTTAAGCGATGGGCTCCTTCACTTATTCGTTAAATTAGAAAAAAATGGAGCTCCCTATGTTGCTATAGTTCCTATTCCCGAACGACTGGACAGAGTGCATCCTATTTATACTAAAGAGCAGACGTATCTTTTAATGATTGAAGACCTCCTTGGCTCCTTTCTGTCTGAACTGTTTAAAGGGTATCAGATAACTTACTCCTTTACCTTTAGAATCACACGTAATGCAGACTTGGAACTGCAGGAAGAAGATGCAGAAGATTTACTGTCCGTCATTGAAGACTACCTGGAGAAGCGCAAAAACGGAATGGCTGTCAGGCTTGAAATCGATCAGAGGGATGCGCCTGTAAACGTTCAAAACGATGTAGACTTTATTAAAAAAGCACTTTCTATCAAGAGATACGATGTCTATCTACTAGACGGACCGATCGATTTGACTTTCCTGAACGATACGATTTCATTACTGGAGAGGAATGGACTAAACGAAACTTACCAGCCATTCACCCCTTATCTGCCTGCCATTTATGATAAACAGTCCATTTATGCCCTGGCACGTCAGAAAGATCTCTTCTTTCACCACCCTTATGATTCTTTTGAGCCAATCATCCAATTTGTAAAAGAAGCGACAGATGATCCTCAAACCGTATCGATCAAGCAGACCTTGTACCGAGTGAGCAAAGACTCGCCACTAATTGAGGCATTGAAACAGGCTGCCAAAGCAGGTATTCAGGTGACGGTCCTGCTTGAGTTGAAAGCCAGATTTGACGAAGCAAACAATGTCCATTGGGCTAAAGAACTGGAAGAAGCTGGCGTGCATATTCTATACGGGATGAAAGGGCTCAAAATACACAGCAAGGCTACCTTAATTGTCAAAAAAGAAAAAGACGGGTTCAGGCGCTATGTGCATATGGGGACTGGTAATTATAATGAACAAACGGCTAAGCTTTATACAGATATGGGGCTGATCACTTCCAATAATGAAATGACCCAGGATGTCTTTAATTTCTTTAATTACTTAAGCGGGTATTCGGATCAGCCAGCTTATCATTATCTTCATGTGTCCCCTTTCGATATCAGAGATGCCTTTATTGAAAATATTGAAAAGGAAATCGACATGCATAAGCGGTTCGGCAATGGGCATATTATTGCCAAAATGAACTCACTGACTGATAAGAAAATGTTGCTCAAGCTATATGAAGCCAGTCAGTCAGGAGTGAAAATCGACTTGATCGTCAGAGGCATTTGCTGCCTGATACCGGGTATACCTGGAGTAAGTGAAAACATTACAGTCAGAAGTGTGATTGGTCGCTTTTTAGAGCATAGTCGCGTGTATTATTTCTATCATAATGGAGAAGAAAACTTGTACCTGTCTTCCGCTGATATGATGACCCGAAATATGATCAAGCGCGTAGAAATCGCCTTTCCGATTCTTGATACATCACTTAAGTCGCATATTTTATCGATTCTCCGCCTTTACCTCTACGACAATAGAAAAGCGTGGATATTGACTAGTGACGGACTCTATACAAAATCTTTTCCAGAAGAAAAGTCTATTCATGCACAAAACGAATTGCTTGAAATCAACCATACACTATCTCCGCCTCTTTCAAATCAAACGCCAAAACAGACATGGGTCGATTTTATCAAGAACGTCGTGTTCAATCGCTGAGAACCAGGGCTTCCTGGTTCTTTTTTTTTTATCGTCTCTTCCTTCCGCCATTATCTGATATAATAAAGGCAGTAAAGGAGCGTGCTTGAATGCCGACTATTTTAGACATTGCCAAATATGCAGGGGTGTCATCCGCTACAGTATCCCGTGTAATCAACTCCAGTGGATATGTCGGGGAAGACACACGCCGGATAGTGGAAGAAGCCATCGAAAAATTAAATTACAGTCCTAATAAAAACGCGCAGCATCTGCGAAAAGGATCAACAAAAAACTTCGGAATCATCAGTACACAATTCAATGATACTGCTGTAGCCAGAATCAATTCATTCATATCCACCGCCTATGCCTTTGGGTATACAACGACCTTGTTTGTGACCAATGGAGATAAAAAAAGGGAAATAGAAGCCTTTGACCTGCTAAAATCCAAACAGATTGACGGGATTTTCCTTATCTACAGGTCAAATGAGTGGACGGTATTAGAAAAATACGCTGATTTCGGACCGGTCGTTACTCTGCACAATGTAGATTCCGAGCAGATTCCGTCTGTCTTTATCGATCATTATGAAGGCCATCGTCTGGCCCTCGATTATCTTTGGGATACCGGGTGCCGGTCTATTTATAACCTCTACGGTACAGCAAAAGGATTGAATACAAAGCGGCGTATCAAAGCGTATACTGACTTTTGTGAAGAAAAAAACATCACACCCCACTCACCCGAACTGTTCATTAATGCCGTGTCTGCTTCAAAAGTGGACACCTTTGTAGAGTGGTTTAAGAAACAACAAGACAAACCCGATGCAATTGTTACTCACTCGGATTCAATAGCCGCGCTTGTCGTATCGCGTCTGCGAAGGATAGGCGTGTCCATCCCGGAAGATGTCTCAGTTATAGGCTTTGATAATATCGATGTCAGTGACGTAATGGATATGAGCACCATTGATTACGGAATAGAGGAACAAGGAAGAAATGCCTGCCGCTTACTATTGAAGAAACTTGCAAAACCATCAGATAAACTGATTCCTTTATCCTTTAGACTAATCCAGCGTAGCTCAACTAAATAAGGTCAAAAAAAGTCGATCCCATAATGATACCGAATAAGTATTTTACACTCTTTCGGTCTATCATCTGATGGGATCGACTCTATTATTTGTCGAACCATGTCTCTTTAGACTTTGCTGATTTGTTTAAGACGGTCATCCATTTTTTTCTGTTCTTTTCTTCTATTGACAGACGCTTTAATCAGACCCTTTTTAGGAGACACAACAAAAATCACCAGTGTGGTAATTCCAGTGACCACTGCAATCATCCCAGCAATCGTCGTATCAAAGTAAAAGGCCAGCTGTACGCCAATGATGCTATTAATGAAAGCCATCAATACTGTGAGAGCAATCATTACATGCAGTTTGTTGGTCAGCAAATATGCAGCCAGTGGAGGGCCGACCATGAACCCGACCACTAATATCGAACCGACTGAGTCATATGCGCCCACCGCTGTCAATGAGACGATCGTCATCAGGCCATAATGGATCAGTACGGGTGAAAACCCTAGCGCAGCTGCAAACCCGGCATCAAAGGTCGTAATTTTCAACTCTTTGTAAAAGAGAAGGATAAACAGCGAGTTGATGAACAGGATAACCAGCATCGTCCACAGGGCACGGGGCCCAAGGTCCATTCCTAAGAACAGAAAACGTCTGAACGGAGAAAAAGCCAGTTCGCCCATCAGTACGGCATCTTCATCCAAATGAACATTGCCTGCAAAACGCGTAATCAGAATAATAGCCAAACTGAAAAATAAAGGAAAGACGATGCCTATCGCCGCATCATTTGAGAGTAGCTTGGTCTGCTGCAAGGCTTCGATTGCCCACACTGTAGCGACCCCAACCAAGGTTGCTCCAATCATCAGTAAGGGTGAATTCAAATCCTGTGTAATGAAGAATGCCAGAACGATTCCGAGCAGAACGGTATGGGTGATCGCATCAGAGACCATCGTCGTTCCTCTTAAGACAAGAAAGACGCCTGGAAGAGCACAAGCCACAGCCACTACAATGGCTACTAATGTTATTTCAAAAATCATACTCATTCCGCTCACTCCTCTAAACTTTGAATGTGTTTCATAAAGACTTTCTGCCGTTTTTTATAGGCATAATGTTTGGCGATAATGCCCCTCTTAGGCGAAAAGAATAAACTGAAAAACACAAAGGAGCTCACTACGACTACTATGGATGGGCCCGTTGGTATACGTGCGCCCATCGAGCTGATAAATGTTCCAGTAACTCCAGAGACGAATCCGACGACTGCAGCTAAAACAATAACAATACTTAGGCGGTCCGTCCATTGTCTCGCTGCGACAGAGGGGCCGATGAGCAGTGCGCTGATCAGTATGACTCCCACTGATTCCAGTCCCAAAATAATGGTCACCACGATCATCGTCGACATCAGTGACTCGATAATTTTCCCGGAAAAGCCAAGGGTCTGTCCAAACATGGGGTCAAAGGTAAAGACTTTAAATTCTTTCCAGAATAAGCCAACCAATGCCAGCAGCACCACTCCAACTACGCCGATCAGCTGGACATCGCTAAGGAGCATGGCACTTGCCTGCCCGAAAATAAAGTTGCTCAGTCCTGCCTGTTGTGCATTCGGATTATTTTGAATGGATGTCAGGATAACCAGTCCCAGACCGAAAAAACTGGACAAAATCAATGACAAGGCGCTATCCAGTTTGACCACTGTTTTTTTACTCATGGTCTGAATAATCACCGTCGCGATCAACCCGGACACCAGCGCACCCAGCAGCAGAACCGATAGTTCTTTTCGCTGAATCAGGATAAACCCAATCCCAATGCCCGGAAGCGCCGCATGGCTTAGAGCATCTCCAAGCAGACTTTCCTTCCTTAAAGTGGCATACGTCCCGACCACTCCACTCAGCAAGCCGAGAAATCCAGTACCCAGAGCAACAATTTGAAAAGTATAATCATTTAAAAGTAAACTGATTTGATCAAACATGATTATCCTTCTCCTTCTCCCAGATTTCTGTCCTGATGGTAGGTCTTATCTATGTTTTCTTTCGTAAAGGCCGTTTGTATCGGGCCTTGTGCAATGACTTCCTGATTAATGAAGACCACGTTGTCAAAGTATTCTTCAACGGTCTGCAAATCATGATGGACCACAATAACGGTTTTTCCCTTTTTGACCAGTCTTTTTAATAGCTTCATAATAATGCGTTCTGTTTTCATATCGACACCCGACAGGGGTTCATCCATAATGTATATGTCCGCTTCCTGTGCCAGCGCACGTGCTAAAAACACACGTTGTCTCTGACCACCAGATAACTGGCTGATTTGTCTTGATGCAAATGTCGGCAAGCCGACTTTTAACAGCATCTGCTTAGCGACATCTTTATCTTTTTTCCCAGGACGTTTAAGCCATCCCAGGTGCCCATATCTTCCCATTAGTACAACGTCCAGTACTGTAGCCGGAAAATCCCAATCCACCGTTGTGTTTTGAGGGACATACGCTATCTTATTCTTCACTTTTTTATAAGGGACCTTCTGCTCCCCCGATACTGTGAAATCGATCGTTCCTGTTATGGGCTGAATGAAGCTCAACATTGACTTGATCAGCGTTGACTTCCCTGCACCATTTGGACCTATGATTGCTGTGAGGTGTCCTTCATTGAACCCGCAGGAAATATCCCACAAGACAGGCTTTGCATCATAGGCTACCGTTAAATGATTAATCGCTATCGCCTTTTTATGTTCCATATCCGATCCTTCTTTCTGTATGAGGAGTATCCGACTGACAATTAATCTGCCAGACCATCCACTATCGTATCGATATTTGACCGATACATTTTCAGATAGGTGTCTGCATCAGCTTCAGAACTGCCGAGTGCATCAGAGTATAACTCCCCTGCATTTTCAACTTCATGTCCCCTGCTTCTAGCTGCCTCGATCAGTGCTTCAATGTTTCGTGGGGACACAGAACTTTCAACGAATACGGCATTGATTTGATTATCTACAAGAAAATCTGCGAGCCCACTGATGTCTCCCGTTCCTGCTTCTGTTTGAGTGTTTAGACCTTGCAGTCCAATAACATCAAATCCGAATTCTTCTCCGAAATACTGAAAAGCATCGTGAGCAGTCACTAAATAGCGGGACTGTTCAGGGACTTCCTCGATTCTTTCTTCTATATATGTTCTTAATTCATCCAGTTCAGTTAGATACGAATCTGCATTCTCCTGATAATAATCCTCATTATCCGGATCAATTTCACTTAACTGATCTGCTGCATGAGCTGTCACAGCTTCCCAGTGTGTCACGCTGAACCAGATATGCGGATCGAATTCGAGGCTCTCTTCGTCTTCCTCAGGATCTAAAAGGTCCCCTTCATTCAGTGCATCAGCCATGATTATCGATGGCACTCCACGCTGATCCAGCTGCTCGAACACTTCAACAAACCGTTCTTCAAGCATTAATCCGTTATAGGCAATCAAGTCTGCTTCTGCCATTGTGTTGACATCCGATGTAGATGGCTGATAATCATGAGGATCCACACCCGGTCCCATCAACCCAGACACTTCCACTGTTTCTCCCCCGATTCGTTCCATTAAGTCGGCGATCATAGATGTAGTCGCCACAACGTTCAGTGGGTTTTCTTCGGAAATCTCCGTTTCCTGACCATTCCCACATGCCGCCAGCATGCTGATTCCCAAAATCAAGCTAAAATATTTTAACAAAATCATAAAATGACCCTTCCTTTTCATTCATTTAAATGTGTGTTTTATTAATTTTTAGTCTATCCTAAAAAAAGTTTTTAGTCAACCATGGACCCGTTTTTAAATCACCTTTGATAAGAAACAGCAAACTGTGGTACAATTTTAAAGTAATCGAATAAGGTAAAGGGGTATACTAATGACACCCAACAAAGAAGATTTTATTAAAGCTATTTTTGAATTAGGCGGACAGACTCAAGTGGTCACAAATAAAGACCTGGTTCGTACATTATCTATTTCAGCTGCTTCTGTAACTGAAATGAATACCCGCTTACTGAAAGAGGGACTGATCACTCACCTGCCCTATCAAGGGGTCATTCTGACTGAAAAAGGGCTGACTATTGCCAATCAGCTGATCCGCAAGCATCGTATCTGGGAAGTATTCTTAGCTGAAAAACTGGGATATGACTGGAATGAAGTCCATTCTGATGCTGACCTTTTAGAACACGCATCCTCAGATTTGCTGATTGAACGACTGAATATATTTCTGGGGGAGCCCACTTTCGATCCACATGGTGGAGTGATTCCTAACAAGGACGGATCCATTCCGGAAATCCATTCGACTCCTCTGATTGAATGTACAAAAGGCGTGCAGTTTAAGATCAAAGAAGTGGATGATCAGGAAGAGTTCCTGGAATATTTACTCTATAAAAAAGTCCATCTTGGAAAAGAATACACGCTGGTGGATATCGAGCCTTATGACGGTCCTCTGACGTTGAAATCAACGAGTGGAGAAGAAACGATCATCGGTCACAAAGCGGCATTTAAAATTCTGGTCGAGTTAATCGACTAACCTAAAAAAGCGTTCTTATGAGCGTTTTTTTTATTTCCCTGATAAAATAAAGCTAGTCAGTATGAAAGAAGGGATCGAGATGGACGTGCTGCATAGAAAATGGGAGTGGCTTGATGTATTAAGCCTGATTGGACTCTGTATATCACTGATTCTTATTTACTTTGCCTGGCAGGGAGGCGTTTTTGAGTCGAGAGATGATTTTGTTGCTTATGTACATAGCTTTGGCCGTTATTCAGTGGTTATCTTCATTTTTCTTCAGATCCTCCAGCTCTTTTTACCTTTGCTCCCTTCTGCCATAACGGTCACCGCCGGCGTAGTCCTCTATGGCCCTGTGATCGGTGTGCTGTATAATTATATCGGCATCAGTATCGGTTCGATATTAGCCTTTCTAATTGTCAGACGGTATGGAGAATCCGCTCTTGAGAAATTGGTTAGTGAAAAGAAAATCAGGAAATATGAAGACAAGCTGACTCACGGGAAAACGTTTGAACGTTTTTTTACGATTGTCATCTTTACTCCTTTTGCCCCTGACAACGTGATCTGCTACCTTGCAGGACTTTCAGATATGTCGATCAAAAAGGTCTCCTTTATCATCTTATTGGGCAAACCTTTATCAATCGCATTATATAGTCTGGGATGGACCACTTTACTTGAACTGATCGGTATCATTTAACTAACGGACACGCGATAAAAAGCCTGTTATTCAGGTGTTTTTATCTTTTTTTTCGATTTAAAGACGGTCTGCATGGTATACTGTAGGATGAAAAGGAAAGGAACGTTACAATGAACAGTACGCATCCATTAGAAAAACGCATCCCCTATTTAGAAGATCATATGTACAAACAGAACGATTTAGGGCTTAGTTATGCTAAAGACTCTTCAACATTTAAAGTCTGGTCTCCACTTGCAAAAAAAGTCTGGGTCAACATTTATGAATCAGCAGGAGCCGAAAACCCGTCTGACAAAATCGAAATGACTATGGAAGACACTGTCTGGGCGCTTACAGTAGCCAAGGACTTGAAGGGCCTTTTTTATACGTACAGTTTTATCCATGACGAAAAAGAGGTGGAATCTGCAGACTTATACTGTAAAGCCGTTGGATTGAACGGAAACCGATCGGCCATTATCGATCTGGATGAAACAAATCCTCAAGGGTGGGAGCAGGATTCGTTTGAACAAGTCACCCGCATAACCGACGCTGTCATCTGGGAAATACACATTGAGGATTTTTCAAGTGATCAGTCCGCTTCATTCGCATCTGAAAACCGCGGGAAATATCTGGCTTTTACTGAAGAAGATGTGACTGTGGAGGATCAGGTTGATCAGCCTGCAGGTCTTTCTTATTTAACCTCTCTAGGCATCAACTATGTCCATCTTTTACCCGCATTTGATTATGAAAATGACGAAACCCTGCCTGCTTATAACTGGGGATACGATCCTAAAAATTACATGGTCCCTGAAGGGAAATATTCCTCGGATCCAGCAGACCCTTCCAGCAGAATCAGAGAATTTAAAGAAATGGTGGCCAGCCTTCATCGACAAGCCATCGGAGTTGTATTGGATGTTGTTTACAATCACACTTACTCATATGAAGAGTCCTGGTTCCAGCTGACAGTGCCGGATTACTATTACCGCCAGACACACGACGGGTTCCCTACAAATGGCTCTGGATGTGGAAATGAAACAGCCAGCGAGCGCAAAATGATGCGTAAATACTTGATCGATTCTGTCTTATATTGGGTCGAAGAGTATCATATCGACGGGTTCCGTTTTGACTTGATGGGGCTTCACGATGTTAAGACAATGAATCTGCTGCGTAAAACATTGAATGAACGCGGCCATAAAAACGTTCTTCTTTACGGCGAACCGTGGAACGCAGGAAGCGTGGCTATTTACGAACCCAATAAGCCAGCTGACAAATTTCATATTGGCGATTTAGCCGACGGGATCGCTGTATTTAATGATGAGTACAGAGACTCCATCAAAGGTCCAGTGTTCGACGACAGCAAGGGCGGTTTCCTTCAGGGAGCCAACGGACTTGAAGACAGTGCTTATTCGACTAATGACCTGATTGCCAGCATCCTTGCTAATACACAATCAGATGTTGGACGTTTCCGACTGCCTGATGAAAAACAGTGGGCAAGAAATCCAAGCCAAGTCGTCACGTATGCATCAGCCCATGATAACTTGACACTATATGATAAGCTGGTCGCGGCGACCAATGGAGACTTTTCATTCGGCCGAGAAGTCGAACTGATTCAGCTCAATAAACTGCATGCCGCACTTCTCTTCACTTCACTTGGAGGCATCTTTATGCAGGCTGGTGAAGAATGGGGACGAACCAAATACGGAGATGAGAACAGCTTTAAATCATCGATCGACATCAATCTGCTGGACTGGAACCGCACGTATGAAAACAAAGATCTGGTATCTTATTACAAAGGCATGATTGCCATACGCAAGGCCTACCCTCCTCTGAGAGATGACACAAACAAGACAGGGGACGCCGTTTACTTTTCTCAACTGCATGACAACCTGCTTGCGTATACCATTCCAAATACGACTGGCGAGGGAGACTGGACAATGATGGCTGTTATTGTCAACACGAATGGTGCACCCAGTCGAGTTGAACTTAAGAGCAGCTATCCCCTTCCCAAAGAATGGACGATTATTGCAAACAGACACGCTGCCGGCTTAAGTCCTCTGGGAACTATTCTAGGCAACCGTCTGATCATCAACCCTAAAGAAGCGCTGATCCTTGTATCATCCTAAGCATTCATTTAAGGGTGAGCATGCCTAAAGGTCACTGTATCCGTTCAGTGATTTTTCAGTCTGATCGCCCGTTTCTAGTCTACTTGTACATTAAACGGGGGTCATCACTAAGGAGAGTGGATACTGTATGGATATCAAGCAATTAGTCTATTTTATCGCTGTTGTAGAGCATGATTTTAATATGTCTCAGGCTTCCAAATATCTGCATTTGTCTCAACCGGCGCTTAGCCAGACCATTTCTAATTTAGAAAAAAATGAGAATATTCAGTTGTTTGAACGGTCGCATGGTCGCCTTCAGAATCTCACCGCTACTGGTGAAATCCTGCTCGTCCATGCGAGAGACATCATTGAAAAGTACGAGGTCATGATGGAAGACCTGCAGGAAGAGTCCACTCAGCTCAAAGGTAATATACGAATCGGGATTCCCCCAGTGGTCATTTCGGTGGTATTCCCTGAGATATTACCCAAACTTCTTGCTGAAAATCCCAAAATTGGATTTGAAGTAAAAGAAGCTGGAGCGATGGAATTAAAGAAAGATTTGCTGCTTCAAGAAATACCTATTGCCGTTCTTCTGAAACCGACCGGTCTGGACAGCAGCAGCACTGAGGAAGTAACGCTGTCAAAAGACACGCTGTCTGCCTTTATGAGTATCGATAATCCACTTGCCAAAAAAGACAAGTTAAGCTGGAAAGATTTACATAATCAGCCCATGGCGATTTTTGACTCAACGTATATGATTCACCATCAGCTCTTGAAAAAATTTGCGAGTGAGCAGATCAAACCACAACTGTCATTGCAGTCAGCTTCCTGGGATCTGCTGCTGAACTCGACACGACATTCCAACTTGATCACCGTCATGCCGACTCCAGTTGCAAAATACTATTCCATGAATGAAGTCATTCGTAAAGATTTCGATCAACCGATCTACTGGGAAGTAGCCTTATGCAGACGAAAACAAAAGCGCTACTCCCGTGTGGAAGATTATGTCTTCAATTACATGCGTGATTATTACGAAATAAAAAACGAAGGAGATAGAGGATAGCCCCTCTATTCCTTCGTTTTTTAATTGACCGTTCTGTTTAATATAGACCGATTGAAGCTAAGATAATGCCCACTACGGCAGAAAGAATCGGAATAATGATGCCTACTACGGCAATATCCAAATAACTCTCTTTATGTGATAAAGTCGTAATTGTCAGGAGTGTTAATACTGCGCCATTGTGAGGCAGCACATCCAGCCCGCCAGATGAGATCGATGCAATCCGGTGAAACGCCTCTGGTGCGATCCCTGAGGTTTGTGATAACTGGTAATACTGTTCTCCGAGTGCTTCAAGAGCGATTCCCATACCGCCGGAAGCAGACCCTGTTGCTCCAGCCAGCAAGTTGACTGCTACAGCTAAAGAAACTAGCGGATTTCCTGGAATAGCCATCAATCCTGATGTCAGCATTGCAAATCCCGGTACAGCTTGTACAATCGTACCAAAACCAACTGCAGCACTAGTATTCAGTATAGCTGTAACGGATCCTTTAGCTCCATCATTAATTGAACTGGTGACACCAATACTTCTGATTCTTGGGAGACTCAGTAGTAAGATAAGAATAATCCCTACTATCAGAGAGACCACGATATTCCATTCAAATATGTTCAGTGTGATTAGAACAGATAGAAGGGGAATAAGTGACAAGAACACATTTGGTGGTTCTTCAGTTACTTCAACAATGGTATTATCTTTAGGTTCATCAAAGACTTCCCCTTTGTTCACTAGCTGGGTTTGTCTCCACATCAAGTAAAAATATCCGCCCAATGCCATAACTAATGCCGCTGCGATTCCCATGATCGGTGCAGCTGTTGGCGTGGTGTTGAAATAAGGCATGGGAATCAGATTCTGGATCTGAGGGGTTCCCGGTAAAGCTGTCATTGTAAATGTAAATGCGCCTAACGCGATGGTTGCCGGTATCAGACGTCTTGGCAGATTAGCTTGTCTGAATAAAGACAAGGCCAGAGGATAAACGGCGAATACCACAACGAATAAACTGATTCCGCCGTACGTCAATACAGCAGCGGATAAGAATACCCCTAAAATGGCGCGTTTTTTACCTAATAACCTTGAGAGTGTTAAAGCGACAGAGCGAGCCATCCCTGTGTCTTCCATCAATTTCCCGAAAATCGAACTCAGCATAAATACCGGGAACCAGGTCTGCAGGAATCCTACCAGCCCTGACATATAAATTCCAGTATACGCTTCGAGTAAGTCAAGACCGCCTGTCCATGCTACAAATCCTGCGGCAAGAGGGGCTACCCAGATAATCGAATACCCCAGATATGCTAACCCCATTAATATAAATAACCCAATGATAATACCTAATACTTCCACGTTTGTCACTCCTCTTCCTAAGTAGATGCTTTTATAAATGACTGATCGGCATTCCCATACCTTGTGATATCAGTAAGACAACAAGGAAATACCGGTAGAAACAGACCGTGTCTGCTCCCACCGTTCCTTTAGTAAGGCCTCAAACCCATCCCTTATTGTGCAGTATAGCCGCCATCCAGAACAACAGCCTGCCCTGTGATCCCTTTAGCTTTTTCGCTGCTGAGGAACATCGCGTAATGAGCGATTTCAGATACATCTAACAATCTCTTTTGAGGAACCAGTGGATAAATGACATCTTCCAGTACACTCTCCAGTGGCACATTACGTGTTTTAGCCAGGTCATTCAACTGTCCTCTTACAAGTGGGGTATCCACATATCCAGGACAGATGGCATTAACGGTAATGCCGTGTTCTGCAGCTTCTAAAGCAGCGACTTTGGTCAATCCGATCACACCATGCTTGGCACTGTTATAGGCCGCTTTACCTGAGAATCCAATCAGTCCATTGATCGAAGCCATATTCAGGATACGTCCAAATCCTTGTTTTTTCATAACGGGCATGGCATGTTTGATTGCCATGAATGGAGCTGTCAGCATCACCTTAATCATGAACTCATATTTAGCAGTCGGGAAATCTTCAATAGGTGACACATGCTGTAAACCGGCATTGTTAAGTAAGACATCCAGTCGTCCATATTTTTCTACCGTTTTTTCAATCGCAGCTTTAATGTCTTCTTCATTGGTTACATCGACTTTGATACCCAAACAGTCTTTTCCACTGTCTTGAAGTTTTTTTGTAACCTCGTTCAGTTTATCTTCATTGATGTCCGTAAAGACAACTTTAGCACCCGCTTCTAAAAATTCCATACCAATTGCGTGTCCGATTCCACTTGCTGCACCTGTAATAAAAATAACTTGTCCCTCTACCATGTCTTATTCCTCCAATAGTTTTAGTTTTAAGCTTTCATTTTTTTTAAATCTTTGTCTACATATAGTTTAGCTTCTGTTGCTTCCTGTACCTCTTCAACTGTAAATTCCGGATTGATTTCAGTTAACAGTAAGCCTTCTGTAGTGACTTTTATGACACCCATTTCAGTAATGATTGTATCGACTGCTGCTTTGGCAGTTAAAGGAAGGTTACATTCCTTCAAGATTTTATGGCTGCCTTTAGCTGTGTGCTGCATTGCTACAATCACTTTTTTGGCGCCATTCAACAAATCCATTGCTCCACCCATGCCCGGGACCAGTTTCCCCGGAATCATATAGTTGGCAATATTCCCTTTTTCGTCGACCTGCAAGGCACCTAAAACCGTTAAATCAACGTGTCCTCCACGAATAATTCCAAATGAGACGGCTGAGTCAAAGAATGCACCGCCCGGTTTGATTGTGACAGGCTGTCCACCTGCATTGACGATGTTCGGGTCTGCTGTCTCCTCAGTCTGAGAAGGACCCAGACCAACAAATCCGTTTTCTGACTGGAAAAGAACTTCCACATCATCAGGAATATAGTTGGCTACTTTCGTCGGTAAGCCAATGCCGAGGTTGACGATCGATCCGTCTTCCAGCTCTTTTGCTACACGTTTTGCAATAAATTCCTGTAATTCATGTTTATCCATTGATTGCACCTCCATTGACGATACGGTTGACGAATACTCCAGGAGTATGCACAGTGTTAGGATCGATTTCTCCATTTTCCACTACTTCATCAGCTTCTACGATCGTTACTTTAGCGGCCGAAGCCATGACATTACTAAAGTTGTTGGTCGATCCTTTATACACCAGATTTCCATTGCGGTCAGCTTTTGCTGCGTGAATCAGCGCATAATCCGCTGTTAAAGGGGTCTCAAGCAGATACTCTACGCCGTCGACCGTGATTTTCTGTTTTCCTTCTTCTACCAGAGTCCCTACCCCAGTCTCTGTTAAAAATCCACCAATTCCATATCCACCAGCACGAATACGTTCTGCCAATGTGCCCTGAGGGACCAGTTCTACATCGGTTTCTCCTTCATTCATCTGGCGTCCTGTTTCTTTGTTTGTTCCTATATGAGAGGCATACAGCTTTTTCACTAATTTACGGGAAATCAGTTTTCCTGAACCCGTTGTGACTAGGCCGGTATCGGTGCTGATTAACGTAATATCTTTAATTCCTTGTTCAATTAATGCATCGATCAGTTTCTCAGGTGCCCCATTTGCCATGAACCCACCAATCATCAGTGTATCACCGTCTCTGATGTCTTTGATTGCTTCTTTGATATCGACTACTTTATCCATTCATATTCTCCTACCTTTCTACTACAACAGCGATTCCCTGACCGCCACCAATACATAAAGTAGCTAATCCTTTTTTAGACTCTCTTTTAAGCATTTCGTGAATCAGTGTCACTAATATGCGGGCCCCACTTGCTCCAATCGGATGACCTAATGCAATGGCCCCTCCGTTGACATTGACAATGTCCGTATTCAAATCCAGATCTTTAACCAAACTTAATGCCTGAGCAGCAAACGCTTCGTTTGCTTCGATCAGATCAAGGTCATCAATGGTCATGCCTGCTTTTTCCAGTACCTTTTTAGTAGCTGGAATCGGTCCGCACCCCATGATTTCAGGACTGACACCTGCACTAGCGTAAGCTTTCAAAGTAACTAAAGGCTTCATACCTAATTCTTCCGCTTTTTCTTTACTCATTAAAATCAGCGCTGCCGCTCCATCATTGATTCCTGAAGCATTACCAGCTGTGACTGAGCCCTCTTTTTTAAAGGCAGGACGCAGCTTCTGTAGTTTTTCAAATGTCATGCCAAACTTAGGGTATTCATCAGTGTCGATCACGACTGGGTCTCCACGTCTTTGAGGGACCTGTACAGGAATGATTTCATCTTTAAATTTCCCGGATGTGATTGCCGCTTCTGCACGGTTCTGACTGGTGACCGCGAACTTATCTTGTTCTTCTCTAGTAAACCCATATTTCTCATTGATATTCTCCGCTGTGATTCCCATATGATAATCATTAAATGCATCAACTAATCCATCTTTAAGCATTGTGTCGACGACCGTCATGTCTCCCATACGTTTGCCCCATCTGGCTCCTTCCATCACATGTGCGGCATTACTCATGCTTTCAGTTCCACCTGCGATGATGACGTCTGCATCTCCGACCATGATGGCTTGAGCTGCCAGTGCGACTGACTTGAGGCCAGATCCACACAGTTTGTTTATGGCAAATGAAGGAACTTCTTTTGGAATACCTGAGTGTATCGCAACTTGACGAGCCACGTTCTGCCCTAACCCCGCACTCAAGATATTTCCGAAAATGAGTTCATCCACTTGGCTCGGGTCGAGTTTCGCTCTCTCCATCGCCCCTTTGACGACCGAAACACCTAAATCGACTGCTGAAACATCCTTGAATACCCCACCGTGTGACCCGACTGCAGTACGAGCCGCTTCCACAATAACTACTTCTCTCATCTTTTTCCTCCTATAAGTTTTTATATACGTTTACCTCACTTGTGAAGGATTGCTTAATCACCCATTCCGTTTATAGCAATCGCTTACAAAGTGATAATACCGGCTTTAACATTAAAAGTCTAACTGTTAATTTTTATATATAGTATAAGTAAAACTTATGATGTTAGCGATTACCACTATCTTATCCATAAGCGGTGTCACAACAAAAAAGTCTGTTCGGCACGAGACAGGCAGGTCTCATGAGCCGAACAGACTTTGATTCATTTAGTCTCTTAATTAATTATCTTCCGATAGTGACCAGTGTTTTTGAACGGGTCCATCATATTTATAGACAGGATCGGTATCCGGTACCAGGACATCGTAACACCTCTGCTGCACGTCTTCATAATCCGGCGCATCCCCTCGGTGCATATCGGGACTCTTCCCATTCGGATACGCTCCCACGACCTTAAAGTCATCTGTTGCGGTCAAACGTTTATGCGCCACACCCGCCGGAATCAGGACCACATCGCCCGTAGTAAATGTATGCTCTTCAGCTTGAGGGCCGCCTATTTGAACTGTGGCACTGCCTTTTATGCAGGCCAGCACCTCGTGGGTATTGGAATGAAAATGATGAAAGTCATGGATTCCATTTACCCATCCGTTTGTATACCCTTTTTCCTCAAAAAAGGCAATCGTCTCATTACCGGGGTCCTTACTGTTCTCAATTAAATTGATCAAGGCCTCCGGGTAAAATAAAACAGGCAGTGGGTGATTAGGAAACGGGGGATTTTCTTCCAGACGAAATAGTTCAACCATGCTTAGTCCTCCTTCATTGTATTGGTCTTTTATTCAGTTTGTCACTCCGGATTGAAAACGTCAAATAAAACCCTCTCATTTTCGGCTGCAAAATCATGAGTGAATTGACTATCGTTCATTAGTTGAGTATTCTTAACTTAGGACAACATTTAGAAAGGAGATTATATATGGGACTATTCGATTTTTTCAAAGGAAAACAGAAAGAAGAGTCGCACTCTGATCCTGTCAGTACAACAGACTCTGATCAGATCAAGATCCAGTATGAAACAAAATTTACTGCACATGAGCTGAAAGCTGATGACGCTACGATCAAAAAGGTCGTTGACAAGATGGTAGAAGAAGATCCATTCAAACATTATTACAATGGAAAAACACTGGAGGATATGACTCCTTTAACGAAACGATTATACAAGTATGAATCGATCACTACAGTAAATGTTGATTTTCATACAAAGGAAAAAGACCGTATTCTCGTTGTTGTAGAAGGGACACCGATCGGCTTTGTTCCTGAAGAACAGGCGAAGACGATTCAGGATTATCAGTCACGCTTTCTGCTGACGGCCTTTGTCTACGTGACAGGCGGCCCGTATATTGAATACAGTCAAGACGAAAATAAACCTGTAGAAGGTGAATCACCAGCCGGATTGGATATTTTTGTTCAGTTCACTTGATTCAGATTCACACTAAAAGCCAGCAGACGAGTTACATTCTCATCTGCTGGCTTATTTTATTGCAATGCTTTTCGTTTAAAAATTACTCCACCTAGAATGCTTAACACCAGGATCGAGACCAAAGTGACGATCAGACCCTGTGTGAACGCTCTATCCGCCTCAAGCGTCGTCAGCAGCTCTATGTTGCGTGTAGATAACTGCAGCGGGCTCCACCTTTCGACAGCGGGTACAATATTGCCAATGAATAACAGGCCAATAAATCCTCCTACAACTAAGAGCGGTGTGTACGTATTTTTAAACACGACACCGGCGACCATCAGCACACTGATCAAAAGAAGTCCGAAGAGGTAAAAACTTCCAGCTGAAATCAGTAACCCCTCTGTTGTGCCGTCCGGAAAATAGAACGCAGTGTATCCTAAAGTAATGGCGAAACTGAGCCAGTAAAAGACCGTCCAGCTTAATGCCAGTACACTCAGTTTAGCGGCGTAGATAGTGAGGCGCGGCAGACCTTTTGTGACCATGTGTACGAGCGTTCCTTGTTCATATTCTTTCGACATCACAGAACTGAAGACCAGCACGAAAGCCACTAAGGCAATTTGACTGATGTTAGAGAAAAACTGCAGCCACGAATCAATATACGTCGGTTCTGCCAGAATAATAGTGATAGTCTCATCAAGCAGGTTTTCCATTAATTCAGGTAAAAATTTGGCGCTCAACGGACTCAACAGCCCAACAATCGCAAATACAATACCCAGAATGAAAAACTTGTAATTCCTCATATTCTCTTTCAGTTCTTTACTGACAAATGCATTGAATCCTCTCATCTGATCGCCTCCATAAATACTTCTTCCATAGTGGCTTCTTTTCTCTCCACTTTGACAGGTATTAAAGATAAACGATTCAAATGCTTCAGGATCGTTATCATGGCTTTCTTGGCATCAGTTGCTGCTCCATCAACGGTGGCTCCGTTTATCACGAGGCTGTTGATTTCTTTTTCTGTTAACAGTATGTCATAAAACACCTTGGCATCCTCTTCACTCTCAAAGACCACTGTCCAGTTTTCAGAATCAATGCCCGCTTTTAACTGCTTCACTGTTCCTTGTTTGACAATGCGTCCATCATTTAGAATCGCAACTTCATCGCAGATGGCTTCCACATCACTTAGGATATGTGTAGAGAAAATAACGGTGGTATGCTCTTTCACTTTCTGAAGGACCGAAAGCAGTTGTTGTCTGCCTATAGGGTCCAGAGCCGACGTTGGTTCATCACAGATCAGCAGCATAGGGTCATTAATCAGTGCCTGCGCGATCCCTAAACGCTGCTTCATTCCACGTGAATAATTCTTGATGCGTTTTTTATTATCCTCAAGACCGACCATTTTCAGAAGCTCGGCACTCTTCTCTTTTCCTCTTTGTTTATCCAGTCCACTGATGTCAGCACACAGGGTCATGTACTCACCAGCTGTCAGAAAAGAGTAAAATTCGGGTACATCCGGCAGATAGCCCACATACTGATTCGTTTTTGTATCCCCGTAATGGACATATTCATCGTTGATCATAATTGATCCTTCGTCTGCCTTAAGCAAACCCAGCGCAATATTCATTGTTGTTGTTTTACCCGCTCCATTTTTACCGATAAAGCCGTAAACGGATCCTTTCTCAACTGAAAAAGTGACATCATTCAAAACCTGTTGAGTTCCAAACGTTTTCTTCAACGCCTTGATTTCGAGTACTGCCATCAGTCTTCTTTCCTTCCGAAAATCAGATAAATGATCGGTCCGATAATATTGATAAAGATAATGACCAGCGCCCAGATGATTTTATCATTCTGCTTCAATCGGTCATTTTTGACTAGGTGAATAATAGCTGTTACAAGTAAAATAAGCTGAAGAATAAGCAACGGGATAATAATTGGCAAATATTCCATAAAGTTGATCGACATGTTTTCTCCTCCTTAAAGTAATCGTTTAGGTACTCTAAGTTAACCATTTTCTTCACAAAAACACCAGAGACTTAAGACCTACTTGAGTAATTATTTTGACATTATATTTTTGACTCAGCTGAACACACATTCGTTCCTTTTTTCGAAGACTTCCAAGCAGATTGATTGATAATTTTCCCTATCTGGAACACAATGGGCAAGTAAAGATACCATATATTATTTAGGAGGAATACCAGATGAATTATGCTTATGAAGAAAAAAGTTCCCGCTCATTCGAAGAGACCCTCACTAAGTTGAAGTATGCTGTAAAAGACCAGTCATTCGGGATATTATACGAAGTCAATTTGAAAAATAAAATCAATGGAAAAGGATTGGATTTTGAACCGAATTTTACAGTGATGGATGTCTGTAATCCAAAACTGGCTAAAGATGTGCTGGATGAACAAATCGAAGTTGGGTACTTTCTTCCATGTAAAGTGGTTGTTTACGAAAAAGATGACGCTGTTTACGCCGGCGTACTAAAACCGACGATCCTGATCGATATGGTCGACAACAGTTCATTAAAAGCCGCTGCTGAAGAAGTTGAAGAGATCTTGATTAAAGCGGTTAAAGCAGCAGTAGCACCTTAGTAATCAGAAACATTCAGAAAGCTCATGTCCCCTAGCTATGGGAACATGAGCTTTTTTCATATAATTCTCTTTCTATTCCGAAATAATGTGTTATAAGAGGTCACTCAAAGATCCTCCTATTTTGAGTGACCCCTTATACGTGTTTATCCTTCAACTGAAAGAGACTTGCTCACTGAGCTGCATGTAGCTGGACAGACTAACTGTAACTCAGATAATTAAGAAGAGTGAGCTACATGTAGTGGCGACCACTACACACAACTCACTCCAGATTATATTTTCAGTTACAGGTGGTGCTGCTGACTAAGTGCAACTCGGATAGTGATTAAGTTTGAGCTCCGTGTTAATTGATTTTTAGAGTCATCTCAGTGTGATCTTATTTTTGGGCTGTATGTAATAGCTCATCACACGTGGTAGATTAAGCAAATCATCTTAATTTTACTCTAAACAGGCCACCGGACAATGCTTCATCCTGCTCTTTAGCCGTTGTGATGTAAAGGTACTCGAGGTTTTCACCGCCCAGGCAGCAGGAGGTGACGTTTGTTACGGGCATGGGGATTTCGATTTCTTTCTCTCCTGTTTCAGGGTTCCATTTGCAGACTTTACTGCCGCCGTATTCAGCGACCCAGAGCATACCGTCCAAGTCGACACACATGCCGTCTGGAAAACTGTCCCCGGGAATTTCAGCCACCACCACTTCATCCGATACAGTCTTCGTATCGCTGTGATAGGCGTATCGTTTCACTTGCCTGGTTGGGGTGTCAATATGGTAGATAAACTGGCCATCTTCTGTCCAGCCTATCCCGTTTGAAATCGTCAATCCCGTTAATACCTCTTTCGTTTCTTCTCCCTCTATGACGTATAAGGTTGCCGCATTATCTATGACGTCTGGATCTCCCATTGTTCCAATGAGAAACTGTCCATTAGGAAGCATTTTTCCATCATTGTAGCGCATACGCTCATCTGAATTTGGATGCGTCACAAAGGTCCGCTCTTTTGTTTCAGGATGAATAGAGTAAATTCCATTTTTCTCTGCTGACAGCAGCATTCCCTCTTTATCCAGAACCACCGCTCCCACCGGACCATTTGTCTTATAGGACCTCATCTCAGTGGTCACTGGGTCGATCCGATAAATAATCTGGTCAGGAATCGACACACAATAAATTAGATGGGCTTCACTATCCCATACAGGTCCTTCAAGTAACGTACTTCCTGCATAAAACACTAACTCTGGTTTCAACTGGTTACTCACTTCTTTAGTCATTCACTCTTTCCTCCGTTTACTTTATTAATTCAGTGCCCTTACATTCTATCGTTTTTTTGAATTCTCCTTTTAAATGATGCATGTAAATTGTATACTCTTCTATAAAAGGAGTGCTACTGACATGACTCATGAAAAAAGGACCATTACATATATCACACAGGCTGAAATTACTATGGACGATTTACTATCTTTATATTCCAGTGTAGGGTGGAGTGCTTATACCGATCATCCTGACAAGATGGCTAAACTGTTATCCGGGGCGGTAAACTTAATAAGCGCATGGGATGGTGATCACCTGGTCGGATTGGTTCGTGCCTTAAGTGACAACGCATCGATAGTGTATGTCCAGGATATCCTAGTTCACCCTGAGTTCCAGAGAAAAGGAATCGGGCGTCACCTCTTAGACTCTCTATTAAAGGATTATGCCCATATTCGCCAAATTGTGCTGATGACGGATAATACGGAAAAAACAAAAGCCTTCTACCAGTCTCTCGGGTTTTCTGCTGCTGAGGATGTTGAGGCGGTGGCGTTTATCCGCATGAATCACACCGTTTAATAGACTGACTGACCTCTCCTTGTCCCCTAAAATGGACTGAGAAGAGGTCTGTCTTTTTTAGATTTCTTACCAGGGGAAGTCTGTTCCCTTGATTCCATTCACCCAGAGCGCTCTCAAGGCCTGCTGCAGATCATTAGACAACACTTCATCAGAGGCCGACAGGTTCTGATTCAGCTGCTGACTGTTTCTGGCTCCCGGTATGACAGAAGACACTTCTGAAAAGGATAAAATATACTGAAGTGAGGCTTTGACCATCGATGTGTCAGGTCCTATAATGTCACGAACCTGTCTGACCAGCTTTCCTCGCTGCTTGATGTCTTCACTGCTCCATCTGCTTCTGATTCCTGTGAAGGAACTGTTACCATCATACTTACCAGTCAGCCATCCTGAATCCAGCGGCACCTTAACGATCAGGCCGACTCCTTGTTCATGCGCTTTTTTCATAGCATCCAACGGTTCCTGATAAAGAATATTGAACATGACTTCGATAACTTCACTGTCAGTATGAGTCAAAATCTGTTCCACTTCTTTGCCCGTATCGACCGAAGCCCCGTATGCTCTGATTTTTCCCTGCTGCTTCAATTGTTTCAATGCTTCAAATTGGGGCGACTGATTATCCAGGCTTTCAAAGGGCGGATTATGAAGCAAAAGGCTATCCAGATAATCCGTATTCAGACGTTTCAGACTTCCCTCAACTGACTTAATCAGATCTTCAGGGTCAAAACTTTGCACATCATTTGACTGGTGCCCGCATTTGCTGTTAATGACGACTTGGTCTCTCTTTCCTTTCAGTGCACGCCCGAGAAGGTCTTCACTGCTGCCAAGGCCATAATTGGGGGCTGTATCAAATAAATTACACCCTTTATCTATCGCTTCATTTACTAATTCGATGGCTGCCTTGTCCTCCATTTTCCCCCAGTCTTTTTCATTACCTAACTGCCAGGCTCCAAATCCGACTTCTGATACTTCGATTCCTGTTTGACCCAGTGACCGTTTCTTCATTTGATTCAACACTCCTTAAGTAATCTCTCTCCTAATCACAATGATACCGTTTTCCCGTTCACAATGCATCCTCAATGCTTCCTGGCTGAGCTCAAAATATACCTGGATTCACTGTTTACAGGTCTGGTTTCATTCAGTTTTCTCCCCACCACCTTTTTCCTTTCGTTTTAATTATATTAGTGTATTTAAAGCGTATAGATTAATATTCTGACACTCATTTTACCGCTACGAGTGGGACTTTGCATGAGCCAACTATTTATGATACGCTTATATGTGGAGTGAAAAACTCATGAAAATTTCATGAAAATACTATAACTACCTATGGAGGACATTGATTTTGAAAAATTCAACACCCTTAAGATTAGTCACTTTAGCATCTGTACCCTTACTGCTCGCAGCCTGTGGTGCTGACGACGGAAACAACAACGAAGATGCTAGCATTGGCGAACAACTTAGTTACACCATTACAGGGATCGAACCCGGAGCCGGCATTACTGAAACAACAGAACGTGCTCTAGAGGACTATGAAAACCTGGAAGACTGGGAACTCGAAACAAGTTCTACTGCCGGAATGATGGGACAAATAGAGACTGCCATAAACAACGAAGAGCCCATTGTTGTAACCGGATGGATGCCTCACTATAAATTTGAACAATACGACTTGAAATTCCTTGAAGACCCAGAAGGTGTATATGGAGAAAGCGAGTACGTCCACACCATGTCACGGATGGGATTCGAAGAAGAGATGCCTGAAGCATATGCTATTTTAGATAACTTCTCATGGGATATAGATGACATGCAGGAAATCATGCTGGCTGCTCAAGATATCGAATTTGAGGAAGCTGCATCCAACTGGATCGAAGAAAATCGTGAAACAGTTGACAGCTGGACAGAAAATGTCGACGAAGTGGATGGTCAGTCGATTGAACTGGGATCATTCCCTTGGGATTCAGAACGTGCCTCTTCGCTTGTTTTAACTCAAGTACTGGAAGAACACGGCTTTGACGTCACTCTTTCAAATGTCGATCCATCGATTCTTTTCCAGGCATTGGCTCAAGGTGAAGTAGATGCGACAGTTGCCCCATGGCTGCCGACGACTCAAGGGGCCTACCTCGAAGAATACGGCGACGATATTGTGGATATGGGTCCAAATATGGAAGGAACGGTTATTGGTTTAGTTGTTCCTGAGTATATGGATATCGATTCTATCGAAGACCTGAATTCCCAAGAGTAAATGTACCAGATGAAAAAGAGCTTTCGGGATTATCCTTCAAGCTCTTTTCTTTTTGTAAAACGTGCGATTCACTTATGCCATATCAGTCAGCCACTTATAGTTTAAACACGTAACAGATGACTCTTTACACACTTAATAACAATTTAATAAAAACAAAATAGATAAAGGAGATTTTATTTTGCTAAACGAAGACATTAAAAAACCTGGTTTTTTATTTGCCTTAACCATGCTGCTCAGTATCGTTTCAATTATATCTGTAGGGATCCTGGTGTTCGATGCACCCATTCAAGTCCTGATGTTCATTGGAATGTTTGTGCTCATCCCCTTCATGATGAAGCTGGGTTACACTTATTCAAATATACAAGACGTGATGTTCAAGTCGATGGGACAGTCCCTTGAATCTGTCCTGATTCTGATCAATGTCGGGATTCTGATTGGGACCTGGATTGCTTCCGGTACAGTACCCGCGTTAGTCTATTACGGGATAAACATGATTTCCCCCCGTTTCTTTTTACTGACGACTCTACTGTTCACTTCAGTGGTGGCCACCACGACGGGCACATCATGGGGAGCAATCGGTACTGCCGGTGTCGCGATGATGGGTGTGGGTGAGACGATCGGTATCCCATCTGGAATAACTGCCGGTGCTATTTTAAGTGGGGCTTACTTTGGGGATAAAATGTCTCCACTGTCTGACACCACGAATCTGACACCAACCGTTACCGGAGCGACTCTTTTTGGTCACATCAAGCATATGATGTATACTGCGGTGCCTTCGTTTATTATTACCGCCATTCTCTTTACAGTGATCGGTCTTCAGTATAGTGTCGACACTATTGACTCAGCACATGTGAACACACTGCTGGCTGAGCTTTCTTCGAACTTCACTATTAACTGGATCGCCTTCACACCAATCTTTCTTTTAATAGGCTTAATGATGATGAAAAAACCGGCAGTGATTTCTATCTTTTCAGCTGCTATGTATGGTGGCGTGTTAGCCGTATTTTACCAGGGCTATAGTATGTCTGCGGTGTTTAATATTATGTATGACGGCTATACTGCTGATTCCGGTAATGGAACAGTCAATGACCTTCTTCAACGCGGAGGTATAACCAGCATGCTTCCTCTAATCGTCCTCTTCCTGTTTGCACTTGGACTAGGCGGAATGCTGGCAGAATCTGGTGTGCTTGAAGCCATCATCAATTCCTTTGCGCATAAAATACAGACTAACTTCTCATTGACACTAGTCACCCTATTAGTTGGCTATTTCACGCTGGCTATAGGCGGAGCGATATATTTCTCTTCCGTTATGACTGGTACGATCATGAAACCCTTATATGACCGCATGAACCTGAAACCTGAAAATCTGTCCAGAACTGTTGAAGCGGCAGCTACACTTTCAGGAACATTATTCCCTTGGGTTGGGGCAGGGATGTTCGCAACCAGTACACTGGGAATTCCAGTTAGTGCTTATTTACCTTACACCTTCCTTGCGTTCATTACCCCAGTCATTACGCTGATTTATGCAGCTACCGGCTTTACAATGACTGAGAAAACAAGTATTCAGAAGACGAAAAAACAGAATGTTTCTAAGAAAGCCCACTTATCAAATGCTTAAATTTTCTATTAAACCAGCCAGTTGAAGGTTAATTCAGCTGGCTGGTTTTTTATATCATCAAGTTTAGGTTTACTGCTTCACGTCTATCCACTGCTGGTCTATCCGCTGTTAAATCGGTCTTTGGACTCATTAACAGCCCCCCTGATTATGGTACACTAATACATATTAAGGAGGCAGAAAAGATGACCCATACATATGACCAACTGCAACTGTAATGTGATCGGCTGATAAAGAAACAATTGACCGCTAAGGAACGACTCGTATCCAATGAGAGAGATTACCATGAAGCTCAGCACTATTTCGAAGAAGAGAACGCTGATGTTGAAAAACTGGAAGCCCAGTCCCTTACTTCTTTTTTATACAATCTGATCGGGACGTATGAGCGAAAACTGGACAAAGAAAAGAAAGAGCGCGTCGAAGCAAAAGTAGCCCTTGATCGAACCGCCGCACTATATCTTGAAGCACGCGAAGAATTTACTGGGTTGACTGACAGGATTACGCGCGTTCAACAGGAACTGACTAGATTAAAATCCACCTTGATCCATTCGGACCCTGCTTTTCAAGATAAGGTATCTCAGGAAAAACGTAAACGGTTTGAATGGTTGGAAGAAATACGTGAGGTAGACGAAGCCGTTGAAGCAGGGAAAAATGTTTTGAGTGGGCTGGATACTGCTTTAGATAAACTCCAGTCAGCTAACTCGATGGCTACTTGGGACTTGTTTACCGATAGCCTTTTGGTCGATATGGTCAAATATAGCCACATCGATAAAGCAGAAAAAGAACTCGCTTTTTTAGAAGCGTTGATTGACAGGTACCGAAAAGAATTAAAGGATGTTGATCTGGAAGGGATTTTGAATTACGAGCAGCTTGGAAATATGCGCCGTTTCTTTGATGTCTTTTTCGACAATATTTTCTCGGATTGGGACACGAAGGACACCATCAATCGTAATATGGATATGCTCGAAGACGTTTATGATGAAGTTCTAAGCGTTCAAAAGAAATTGACGAGGCGTAAATCAGATTTGAAAAGACAAGTCGAAGAATCTTCGTTTTACTATTAAACCACCCCCGCATCCAAACCGGCTTAGTTCAGCAGGTCCTGGGTGTGGGAGTGGTTTTTTTTATTTTTCCAGAGATAGAATAATTTTTCCTGTATTTTCATTCTCTTCCATTTGTCTGTGAGCTTCCGGCAACTCTGAAAACGGAATAACTGAGTAAATGATCGGCTTAAGTTTCCCCTCATTGAATAATGGCAGTGCTTTTTCTGAAAATTCACGCGTCAATCGTGCTTTGTAATCATCACTTCTAGGGGTCAGCACGGTGCCTTTCAACGCGATTCTTTTCATCATCAGATCTCCTATTGAGAGTGACTTGATTTGTGATCCTCCAAGCGTTCCAATCAGTACCCATCTGGCATCCACTGCACAACTTGCCAGATTCATATCCCAGTAAGATGCACCCACGAAATCAAGAATCACATCGACGCCTGTCCCCTCTGTGTGTGACGCTACGTCTTTATCGAACGCGCGCTCTTTGTAATTCGTCAGCACATCAGCTCCAAGTTGCCTTGACATTTCCAGCTTATCAGCGTGCCCCGCCGTCGCAAAAATGGTGGCGTCACTAAGTTGACGAGCCAGCTGGATTGCCGCCGTTCCTACCCCACTTCCAGCCGCATGGATCAGAACTTTTTCATTATTTTTTAATTCCCCCAGCCAGTATAGCGTCTGATAAGCGGTAAGGAATACTTCTGGTACAGCAGCGGCTTCCACATAAGACAGGCTCTCCGGGATAATTATCGCCCGATCTGCAGGCATGACGGCATATTCAGCGTAGCCTCCCTGATTGACGAGTCCCGCTACTCGTGTTCCTATTTTAAAGGCGCTGGAGTTTGATTCGTTTTTTACGACTACTCCACTGACTTCAACTCCCAGAACTGGATAAGGTGCTTTTAATTGCGTATTTTGTCTGGTCAGTGTATCTGTCCTGTTGATTCCAGCTGCTTTGACTTCAATAAGCAGTTCTCCCTCTTTCGGCGTCGGGGCCTCTCGCTTCTCAAGCGACAGTTGCTCTCTTCCACCCGGTGTTTCAATGGTCCATACGTTCATATTCATTTTCCTCATCTCCTGTCATCGGCTGCTGTGACTGGTTCAAAAACACCCCACTGTTTGGCGAGTCTCTAAACATTGCACACGTTTCCCCTAGTGTATCCTTTCTGAGCTAAAAATTCATCTGAATCGTTTCCTTCCGAACTCAGTTTAGGTACGCCCTCAGCAGTTTTCATTGACAAAAAGTAAGCCAGAAGGTATACTTAATCTGCTATATCTCGAATTCGTACTAATTGAAGTGTCCATCACTTTTATAAAAGGAGTTTTTTAATATGAAAAGAACACAAGGGATTCATCACATTACATCCATTGTTGGTCACCCACAGGAGAACGTGGACTTTTATGCTGGTGTGTTAGGTTTGCGGTTAGTTAAGAAGACCGTCAACTTTGATGACCCACAGACCTATCACCTTTACTTTGGAAATAAAGAGGCACAACCCGGAACGATTATTACTTTCTTTCCATGGGCATCTGGAAAAAAAGGAACGATCGGCAGCGGCCAGGTCGGCGTCACCACGTATGCCATCCCACCAGAAAGCCTATCCTTTTGGGAAAATCGTTTAAACGATCAATCAGTCACATTTGAGAAAACGATTCGCTTTGGTGAAGAGGTTCTCCAATTCGAAGATGTTCACGGACTGAAACTTGAGCTAGTCGAACGCGAGTCGGGTCCATTAAACACCTGGTCTAATACAATCCCGTCAGACGTCGCTATCAAGGGATTCGGCGGAGCTGTCCTCTATTCAAATAACCCTAAAGCGACAATCGAAACCTTAACTGATACAATGGGCTTAACTTATTTAAAGGAAGAACAGAATGTCGTCCGCCTGCAGGCCGATGGAGAACTGGGCAACCTGATTGATATCCCTCTGAATGTTACTGAACCTGGGCATATGGGTGTAGGAACGGTCCACCATATCGCTTGGCGTGCACTTGATGAAGAGGATCATGCTGACTGGCAGTCTCACGTCAGGACTGACGGGTATCACGTTACCGAAATTAAAGACAGACAGTATTTTAAGGCTTTGTACTTTAGAGAGTATGGACAAATTCTGTTTGAAATTGCTTCGGATACTCCGGGATTCACCGTCGATGAAACGGCAGACGAAATGGGCACAGCCCTAAAATTACCGGAACAATATGAACAGCACAGAGAAAAGCTCGAAGGCCTATTGCCACCAATCGAAGTGACTAACTAAATAAACAAAGGAGACTGATCATATGAAACACATATTTAAAGAAGGTACGGATTTAAACGGAACGACGTTGCTTCTTTTACACGGAACGGGTGGAACTGAACGCGATCTCCTACCCCTAGCCGATGAAATTGACCCTGATGCGAACGTGTTGAGTGTTTTAGGAAATATAAGCGAAAACGGTATGGCGCGATACTTCAAACGACTTGCAGCCGGCGTTTTTGACGAAGAAGACTTAAAGTTCAGAACAAAAGAATTAAATGATTTTATCGATGAAGCTGCAGGCGATTACGGGTTTAACCGTGATAAAGTGGTCGCTGTAGGCTACTCAAATGGCGCAAATATTGCTGGAAGCCTCTTGTTCCACTTCAACGATGCACTGGCTGGTGCCATTTTGCATCACCCAATGGTCCCTTTAAGAGGACTGGATTTACCAGACTTAACTGATATTCCAGTATTTATTGGAGCTGGAACAAATGACCCGATCTGCCCTTCCGAAGAATCCACAGAGCTGGAAACCTTACTGTCAAAAGCGGGAGCTGATGTGATGCTTCACTGGGAAAATTACGGTCACCAATTGTCAGCAACAGAAGTACAAGCCGCTTCAAAATGGTATACTGCACAAAAAAATCGCCTAAACTAATTAGGCGATTTTTTCTGTGTTTTTTACATAACCTGAATCAATCCGCCATCTGCAACGAATTCTGTTCCTGTTGAGTAACTGGATTCATCTGAGGCAAGATATAAGACTAAGTTGGTGATTTCTTCCGGTTCAGCAATACGTTTCATAGGAATATCTTTTTCCATTTCCTTGATCATTTCTTTAATGCCTTCCTGTTCTGTCATCGGTGTGCGAATGACTCCTGGGTGCACCGAATTCACTCGGATCCCAAATTCAGCAAACTCAGCAGCTGCGGCTTTTGTCATTCCTCTGACTGCAAACTTGGAAGCCGTATACGCAAGGTTAGCCGTTCCACCTACCATTCCTGCAACAGATGAAATATTGATGATCGAGCCATTTTCAGTTTTCTTCATGGATGGAAGGACATATTTCATACCTAAGAATACCCCATCCTGATTGATGTGAATCGTTTGTCTGTATTCTTCAAGTGAGGTCTCGGCAATAGAATTCTGCTTGACGATTCCTGCATTATTGACTAATATACTGACCGGTCCGAATGTATCCTCAGCTTGTTTGACTAAACTTTCCCAACTCGATTCGCTTGTCACGTCAAACGCTACAAATAGCGCATGTTCTCCTAAATCGTCCGCTACTATCTGCCCATCAGAAGACTCCAGATCTGCCACGACCACTTTTGCTCCCTCTCTGACAAAATACTCTCCATGCGTCCTGCCCATTCCGCCGGCTCCACCTGTAATGATTGCCACTTTCCCATCTAAACGACCCATTATATCCGCTCCTTTACACGATTTTTACTTCTATTCTAAATGTAACAAGTCTAGTTTAACAATACAAGTGAAAGGGCTTACATTGACAGGGTCAGTCTGCCTTTTACTTTTTTCCTCCCTCAATTTTTAACCCTTCTCAAGTACCCATCATATGCAATAAGACGAAACTCCATGTTGTGTTATATCAAAAGGATAATCAGCTTTTTCCTGCATACGAAACGGATGCTGGAATTTCCCATAGTTTCAAGTCGATTAGTTAAACCACTTGCAAAAAGTAAGTATTTTAAAGATAATAGGTAGTGAGTTTAAAACAGATCAAAGGAGCTTCATATATGAGTAAAGTAGTTATTTTACATGAAAACATGGATTGGACGATACATTTAATCAAACGCCTGGAAGAGCTGGATGTTCCCTACGAAGAATGGGATTTATCTGATGGGATGCTTGATATTCAGGACTTGCCTGACGACGCTGTGTACTATAATCGAATGAGCGCCTCTTCTCATACTAGAGGTCACCGATATGCACCGGAATTGACCGATCAAGTCCTGACGTGGCTTGAACAGAAAGGTGCCCGCGTCATCAATGGTACTGGCGCGATCGAACTGGAAGTCAGCAAATTGAAGCAGTACCTAGCCCTTCAAGCTAATGGCATCAAAACCCCACGGACGATTGGAGCTGTCGGTAAAGAAAACATTATTAAAGCAGCTGAAAAATTAAATGAGTTTCCCTTTATCATCAAGCATAACCGTGCTGGAAAAGGCTTAGGCGTTCGCTTACTTTATACGCTTGATGAGTTAAAAGACTATGTGAACGGACCTGAATTTGAAGAGTCGATTGACGGGCTGAGTCTGATTCAACAGTACATCAAGTCAGTAGACGGACATATTGTCCGCTCAGAATTCGTCGGTAGAGAATATGTCTACGCAGTGAAAGTCGATTCAAGTGAAGGATTTGAATTATGCCCTGCCGATGCCTGCCAGATTGGACCGGACGGCAAACCGATTACTGAAGAAAGTAAATTCAAAATTATCGACCGCCTGCCCGAAAATCAAATCAGTCGGTATCAGACCTTTATGAACAATCAGGCTATTGATGTAGCAGCACTCGAATTTATCATTGACGAAAAAGGCGAGGTATATACCTATGACGTCAACACCAATACCAACTACAATGAAGACGCTGAAAAAGAAGCCGGACAATTTGCGATGCTTGAACTGGCGAAATACTTGAAGACCGAATTAACTAACCTTTAGCAGTCAAAAAGGGGAAACATCTTATAAGTAGATGTTTCCCCTTTTTCTTATTCGATTATATTTTGAGGATTGCCATCCAGAAAAGCCAGCGTATTATCAAAAGCAATCTGCGCTCTTGCTACCATCGCTTCATCTGTCAGGTAAGCGACATGGGGTGTAAGTACTGCATTTTTTGCTTCCAGCAGCGGGTAATCAGAAGGAATGGGCGGTTCCATCTCGAACACGTCGATTCCTGCTCCTGCAATCTTCTCCTCATTTAAAAGATGCGCCAATGCTTCATTGTCAATAATTGGACCTCTTGCGCAGTTGATCAATATAGCAGACCGCTTCATTTTTCCTAACTTCTCTGCTGATAAAAAGCCTTTTGTTTCGTCGTTTAATGGCAGATGGACAGACACGATATCACTTTGTTCCAGTACGTCATCTAAAGGCTGATACGTCAGCCCTAATGCTTCCGCCTCACTTTTTTCAGTACGGTTATAGCCAATCAGCTCAGCCCCGAATGCTTTAAACAATTCAGCTGTCTTAAAGCCGATTTTTCCCGTCCCGATAATTCCAACTGTTTTCCCGCGGATTTCTCTACCCTGAATCATGCCAGGAAAATCATTTGAGCGAATAGCCTGATTGCCTTTTGAAATCGAACGGGACACATCAAGTGTCAATCCGATAACTAGTTCAGCCACAGACTGATCAGAATACCCTGCTGCGTTTGCAATTTGGATGCCATTTTCTTTTGCAGCGTCTCTTCCGACATGATCCACACCAGTGAAGGCCACATTGATCAATTGTGTTTTATCCAACCTTTCAACGACTTCTTCAGGAAAGGGATTATTTCCGATCATAACAATATCAGCTTCTTTGCTTCTATTATATAATTCATCTGAATCCGTTGTTTTCTCTTCATAGTAAACGAACTCATGCCCTTTATCTTTAATCGGCTGAGCCAGCTCATCAATCAGCTCTTTCGGGACTCTTAATGGTTCAATCAATGCGACTTTCATCTTATTCTTCCTTTCGCTTCCAGTTATTATAGGAGTTCTTTTGCTAATAATTCGTATGTCTGAAGTCTCTGGGCCTGAGTGTGAGCGATACTGCAAATCATCGCTTCATCAAATCCGTAAACATCCTGATCGTGTCTCAACTTATCAGCAACTTCTTTAGCTGTTCCCACTAAATGGATCTCACGATTAGTCTGGATTGCCTGTTTTTCGTCATCAGTCAGTGGATGATCTCTAGCTTCTTCTGGCGTCATCAATGGGTCCATTCGTCCCTGACTCAGTCTGATCCTTGCAATATCCTGAGGTTTTGCCTGAAACTCAGCTTCTTCTGTAGTTTCTGCTACAGTCACAAGGTAAGCGACACTGATGTCCGGTTTGTCCATGAATGTAGACGGGACAAAGTTGTCTCTGTACAAGTCAAATAGTTCTTTTCGCATGGCACCTAACATGAAAAATTGTGCAAAAGAGTAGCCCAATCCCATTTTACCAGCCTGTATCGCACTATTTCCACTCGAGCCCAGCAGCCATGCTTCCGGTAGTGAGATTTTTTCAGGTGAGGCTATTGTGTATCTATACAATGCATTATCCGGAATTTTATCCTTTAGTAACTCCAGAGTGACATCCAGATTATCATAAAGATGATCAAAATTCGGATCATTTCCCTGTGATAATGCGTAAATCGCACGCTGATCTCCACCCGGTGCGCGTCCAACGCCGTAATCGATCCGTCCAGGTGCAAGTGCACTGAGCGTTTTGAAAACTTCCGCCATTTTCAAAGGAGAATAGTGCATCATCATAGTCCCGCCCGTGCCCAATCTGATCGTGCTTGTTTTAGCAGCCAGGTAGGCCAGCACAATTTCAGGAGCTGAACTTGCAAATGCATTACTCCCATGGTGTTCTGCCATCCACATGCGGTAATATCCTAATTTTTCTGCAACTTCTGCTAATTCTACAGCTTTTTCCAGCGCGCCTTGAGGGGTATGCCCACTCGTTATCGGCGCCTGATCTAATACACTTAATCTCATTTTTCAACAACCCTTCAATTAATCGTAACTCTACTATACCATTTTACTAACTTTTAGAAAGTGAAAAGCCGTTAAAAAATGGTCTTCTCTTTTTTTTTTCGTGAGTTTCCCCTTTTATTCAAGCCTCAAGACGAGACACAGTCAATTATTCACACTTTTTTTAATTAATTTCCTCTTTTATATTACTAATTGTATTTTAATGTAGTATAATGATTTGACCTACCTGATAAGGTAGCAAAAAAAGACGGGCATCCTTAAAAGGTGACCATTCTTGGGGGAGAATGATTATGAAAAAGATTAATGATTTAAAGGTTGGGTTAGTACCTAAACTACTCATTGCGATTTTACTGGGGGTAGTGATTGGCCGTCTGCCTTTCATACCAGAATTTTTACTGAGAATACCAGTCACACTTTCAAGTTTATTCAGTAGTCTGCTGGCATTTATTATTCCGTTGATGATTGTGGGATACGTGGTTAAAGGAATTTCTGATTTAAGTCAAGGGGCTGGGAAACTACTGAGTTTAAATGCAGTCCTTGCTTATTCATCTACGCTGATTGGTGGATTCATCGCCTACTTGGTCGCATCAAGTGTATTTCCACTCTTCATTGATGCGTCGGTCAGAAATACTGTTCAAACTGAAACAGCTGAGCTGGAGCCTATTTTCACATTGCCGTTAGAGCCATTATTCGGTGTCACATCAGCTATTATCTTTGCATTCTTATTCGGTATATTTATCTCCTGGCTTCGCGAAGAAGGCAAAGGAGAAGTGATGTACGGTTTCTTCACTGAATTCGGACTCATCATCACTATGATTCTTAAAACAATCATCATTCCCGGTTTGCCGATCTATATTTTCGGGAACTTCCTTAACCTAAGTTACACTGGCACAGCTTTCTCACTATTATCAGTCTTCTGGCGAGTTTTCCTTGTAGTTATTGCTCTACAGCTGCTCCTGATCCTGATTCTCTTTTTGATTGCAGGATTCTACACTGGAAAAAATCCTTTATTCCTGCTGAAAAATCAGATTCCAGGGTATTTCACAGCGTTAGGTACGCAATCATCTGCTGCTACGATTCCAGTCAATATGGAATGTGCTAAAAATAATGGCGTGTCAAAAGAAATCAGAGAATTTGTTATCCCATTGAGCGCAACGATCCATCTGATGGGAAGTATCGTAACGATCACATCATGTGTCACTGCTGTCCTGTTAATGTTCGATATGCCTCATGGTTTCGGTATGATGGCAAGCTTCATTGCGACACTGGGTGTTGCAATGGTAGCCGCCCCAGGAGCGCCTGGTGGAGCCATCATGAGTGCTCTTCCATTTGTCTATATGGTTGGCATAGACCCAACAGGTACACTTGGAAACTTACTGATTACACTCTATATCACACAAGACAGTTTTGGAACTGCAGCTAATGTCTCTGGCGACAATGCCATCGCATTGATCATAGACAAGGTCTATTCATCTTACTTGATGAAAGAACCAGCTGCGGCTGATGTCAGGGTTGAAGCTGAAGCAACTGACTGATTCCGCTGCCCGACACGCTTCATTTCGTCGTTACTTTTATTAAATCCGAATGCTGCGAATGGTCCTCACCTCTGAGTCCATTTGCACGCGTTCGGATTTTTTAATGTCTTTCGCTTGAGGTCAGGGCTCACTTTGTCAGAAAGCTAATATGACTTGTCTTCTGTAGATTCTTTAATATAGACGATACTCGTCTCTCTTGAGTTTTGCCTATTAATACGAAACCCGTTACTCAATTCTCTTTACTATATGGTTTCTACCTATTAATCATTTATTATCTGCACTCGCTCCCTATTTCTTAGTGAGTTCTGATAATCCGTCACCTATTATCTGTACTCACTCCCCATTTCTTAGTGAGTTCTGATAATCTGTCACCTATTATCTGCACTCGCTCCCTATTCTTCTTGAGTACAGATAATTCGTCACCTATTATCTGCACTCACTCCCCATTCTTGTTGAGTTCTGATAATAGATCACCTATTATCTGTACTCGCTCCCCATTTCTTAGTGAGTTCTGATAATCTGTCGCCTATTATCTGCACTCGCTCCCCATTTTTCTTGAGTTCTGACAATCTGTCGCCTATTATCTGCACTCGTTCCCCATTTCTTATTGAGTTCTGATAATCCGTCACCTATTATCTGTACTCACTCCCTATTCTTGTTGAGTTCTGATAATAGATCACCTATTATTGCTGCTCTATCTTCTAAGCGTTTTGTGAATGGAATAGGATTGGTTTTTTGAAATGAGGTCAGGTGTTTATGAAAGCGTTTTAATGTAAACGTGTTTTACATGACAAAACTTTCACTAACTCCTATTTGAATTATATTACTAATTATATTTTATTGTTGTATACTATTCACAAGTTCATTTTTATTGGGGGTGACTAATTTATACGTTGAGTGTATATAAATGTAAGGGATTACAAATCGCTGGTTGTCAAAGGGTTAACTTATTTAAGGCTTTATTTTTGACTTACTAAAAATTAACGTATTGGAGGAGTTAGTATTGCAAAAAGATAAGAAATTTAAATTAGGGTTAGTACCCAAACTGATTATTGCTATCATTTTAGGGGTGACTGTTGGACAGATGACTTTTATTCCCGACTTCATCCTGCGCATTCCTATCACGATTTCCAGTTTATTCAGTAGTCTGCTGGCATTCATTATTCCCTTGATGATCGTGGGCTATGTCATTAAAGGAATTTCTGATATTAGTCAAGGGGCAGGTAAATTGCTGGGCTTGAATGCTATTCTGGCATATGGCTCAACACTTGTAGGAGGCTTTATTGCCTACCTGATCGCTTCAACTGTATTCCCTCTCTTTATTGACGCATCGGTCAGAGACACGGTTCAATCAGAAACAGCTGCTCTAGAACCTATTTTCACTCTTCCACTTGAGCCGCTATTCGGTGTCACATCAGCCATAATCTTCGCCTTCCTTTTCGGCGTCTTTATTTCCTGGCTGAGATCTGAAGGCAAGGGCGAAGTTATGTACGGCTTCTTTTCAGAGTTTGGAGCAATCATCACCATGATTCTGAAATCGATCATTATTCCTGGTCTGCCTATCTACATCTTTGGTAACTTCCTTAACCTAAGCTACACAGGGACAGCTTTCTCCTTACTATCTGTCTTCTGGAGAGTTTTCCTCGTCGTTATTGCGCTTCAGTTATTCTTAGTCACCATGATGTTCCTGATGGCAGGCTTCTATACTGGGAAAAATCCATTTATCTTGCTAAAAAACCAGATCCCTGGTTACTTTACCGCTTTAGGCACACAATCTTCAGCTGCCACTATTCCGGTCAATATGGAATGTGCACGTAAAAATGGCGTGTCCAAGGAAATAAGAGAATTCGTCATTCCATTAAGTGCAACCATTCATTTAATGGGAAGTATTGTAACGATCACTTCTTGTGTGACTGCCGTTCTTTTAATGTTCGATATGCCTCATGGTATTGGAATGATGGCAGGATTTATTGCTACATTAGGTGTGGCTATGGTCGCTGCACCAGGCGCACCAGGTGGAGCCATAATGAGTGCCCTGCCGTTTGTTTATCTTGTCGGAATCGATCCGACTGGAACATTGGGTAACTTGCTGATTACGCTATACATTACTCAAGACAGCTTCGGTACTGCTGCTAACGTATCTGGTGATAACGCCATCGCACTGGTTATCGACAAAGTGTATTCTTCATACTTCCTGAAAGGTGCACCTGCCGTTCAGGACGATCCAGTTGCTGAGTTACCGGAAGTTTAAAGACCAATACAGCTAATAAAACAGACAGTAACTGAGCGCTCACTCAGTAACTGTCTGTTTTTCATTTCTATCTTTAGTCTGTTAGAGTATTTAACAGTCGCTCAGCATTCTGTCTTCCTGACCGTATGGCCCCTTCCATAAAGTGAGGGAATTCAGGAGCTAGCTCTGTACTCGCAAAGACCACTCGCTCATAAGGACTGCTCAAAACCTCTTCCGCATCTATATCTCCTTCAGTACGAACCATTGCTCCATATCCGCCGCCATAATAAGGATCATCGACCCACAAGCTTTCTTCCACATCTTTGTAGTTTTCAGCTTTTTCTCCGAAGACTTCGACCAGGCGGTCCAGTGCAAAGTTCTCTCTCACTTGAGGGGGAACTTTGACCAGGTCTTTGGCTTTATCGCCTCCAATGAACATAGTCAAACGATTCTCATCGTCACCCTTAGATGAATCCATCACATTTACACCTTCATTGCCGACGTAGATCACACCAAATACTTTTTTCTCTTTTCCATTCACTTCATGATGACGCCAGAAATCATCTGCATACACAAACGTCAACTTGATCACTGCGCCGTCCAGGAAACTATTTAAAGCACTACCGAAGTGCGCTTTCAGTTCAGGACTGATGTCAATGTGGTTCGCAACCGTTGGGGGGACAGCCAGCATAACTGCTTTTGCAGTAAAGGCATTGTTATTTTCTGTGGTCACAAGATACCCTGTCTCATCTTTCTTAACTGAGACAACAGGCTCACAGTAATGAATCGCTTCATCCAGCTGCTTTTCCAGATGCCCGATTACGTTATTCAGTGGACCATTCGCCTGGTACTTTAATTCATTTTCATGAGTGGTAATTCGGCTGACCATTTTCTTGGCTGACCTGGCGTTGATGTGTTCACTGCTGACCGTTGTTTCTGCTGCAATGTAACTTTTCAGCATTCTTTTTTCCCATTTATTATCGATCGACTGGTTTAACACCTCTGAAAGGGCCGCATCACTGTCGATGGTTAAGTTGTCAAGCAGCTGCCTGCCTTCACTCACACTCAACTTGATCGCTTTTTTATTCTTCTCATTGATGACAATCGACTCATCTGAGATATTAGTATGTTCGAGATCCATTCCAGATTCTCTGATCAGAGAAATCATCTCAGTCATATCTTTATTGACGAATTGAGCCCCCTGCTCATAGAACCGCTTGCCATCCTCTGAGAATTCGGTATATACTTTACCTCCAGCTCGTTCACTTGCCTCCAGCACCGCATAGGATAAGCCTTTTTCTTTTACTGTTAGAGCCGCAGATAACCCTGCTAAACCTGCTCCAACCACCAGTACATCTACTGGTTTATTTCGTTTTACACCCATATTAGTCCTCCTGACAGGTCTTCCCTTACCTTAGTTTATTTTCGTTTAAATACAGTATGTGTAATATATTTTTCGATCTCTACAACAACGAATACCGTTACTCCTATTATAACAGGAAATATCCAGTATAGTGCTTCAATCGGATAGAGTCCCAGTGCCTGAGCAAAAAATGGAACGTAGGTTACGATCAACTGAAAGACTATCAGCAGACCAGAGACGATAAACGCTGCTTTATTTTCAAAAAAGTGTTTGTTCAGGCTGAAATGACGTTCATTTCTCACGTTGAACAAGTGGAACAGCTGGGCAAATACGATGGAGTGTAAAGTGACCGTATTCACATGTTCTATTGAATAATTAGTTAACAACTGACCGTTCATCCACATTATGACTCCACCGATAAGCAGAGACACGAATAGGATTCGAAAGATATAGTAGGGGCTTAGTAATTTCTCGTTTGCTTTTCGGGGAGGTTTAGTCATTGATCCCTCTTCGAGCGGCTCAAATGCCAGTGCCAGTGCAACAGTAACCGCAGTCACCATGTTGACATATAAAATTTGAACAGGAGTCAACGGCATCTCCATCCCGATCAGCAAGGCCGCCATCACTAGAAAGGCTTCCGCTCCATTCGTCGGCAAGATAAATAATATGGTTTTCTTCAGATTGTCATAGACTCGTCTGCCTTCTCTGACAGCATTGACGATTGTTGAAAAGTTATCATCAGCCAGTACCATTTCCGATGCTTCTTTCGCCACTTCTGTTCCTTTTATTCCCATTGCTACACCGATATCAGCTCGTTTAAGCGCTGGCGCATCGTTCACCCCATCACCTGTCATTGCACTTATATGCCCCATTTCCTGTAAGGCTTCGACCAGCTGCAGTTTGTTATTGGGACTGGTACGTGCAAAGACATCAGACTTCATAGCGGCTTCTTTCAGTTCAGAGGGACTCATCACATCCAGTTCGCGCCCTTCAATCACATCATCGTGATCTGTTATCCCAAGCTGTTTAGCAATAGCCAGCGCCGTTTCTTTATGGTCACCTGTTATCATCTTCACTTGAATACCTGCTTGTTTACAGGTGTCTACCGCATCTATCACGTTCTCCCGGGGAGGATCGATGATACCCGTCAGTCCCAGCATCGTCAGCCCGGACAAGACATCCTCGTGATCAATTTTTGAAGTGTCCTGACCTACATTTTTCAACGCAGCAGCCAGTACGCGCTCTCCTTTTTTGGACCGGGTGATCATCTGATTTTCCCAGTACTCTCTTTCCTCTGAATCGGCATCCAGCTCAGCCATTTCAAATAACCGGTCTGGCGCCCCTTTTACAAATATCTTTTTCTCACCCTTTATTTCAACTAGTCCCGCCATGTATTTATACTCTGAATCAAACGGGATTTTCGATAAAAGATCTAACCGACTGATTTCTCTGTCCGCTTTTTTTGCCAGGGTGATCAGGCACCCTTCTGTCGGATCCCCTCTCACCGTCCATTGACCGTCTTTTTCTTGAATATCAGCATCGTTGACTGTCTGCACAGCAGTAAGTAACTCATGTAGCTCATCATGCTTTGACAAATCGGCTTCTTTGCCTTTGTACATAATTGAGCCTTCTGGTTCATAACCTGTTCCTGTGATGTCATAGTCAGATTTTCTAGTGATGACCGACTTTACGGTCATTTCATTTTTCGTTAAGGTTCCTGTTTTATCTGTACAAATCACAGTGACAGCACCCAACGTCTCGACAGACGGGAGTGTTCTCATGATCGCTTTTTTGTCTGCCATTGACTGCACACCTAAAGCCAGTATGATCGTCAAGATAGCAGGTAAGCCTTCTGGAATAGCCGCTACCGTCAACCCGATGACTGACAGGAGCAACTCGCCCCATTCATAATCATGAATAATAAGACCAAATCCAAACAGAACAACGGCTAATACAAGAATGACAATGGAAATAGTTTTTCCGAATGTATCAATCTGTTTGAGCAGAGGGGTCTTCATATCTTCCACATCGCTCATTGACCGGTTGATTTTCCCTAACTCAGTCTGCTCACCTGTTGCAATGACGATCCCTTTTCCTGAACCAGATGATATAGCCGTTCCGGAAAATACCAGATTAGTCCGTTCAGCCAGCACTGTCTCTTCAGGAAGTCTCTCTGTCTGCTTTTCTACAGAAGTAGATTCCCCCGTCAACGGAGATTCTTCAGCATTTAAACGGTCAGCTTGTACAAGGCGGATATCCGCCGGCACTTTATCGCCTGCTTTAAGTAATACCACATCTCCGGGAACCAGCTCTTTTGACTCGATGTCTTCTCTCTTCCCGCTTCTTAAAACGGTGGCTTGCAGAGATAAAAGCTCCTTGATTCCTTCCAGTGCTTTCTCAGCTTTATTCTCCTGAACATACCCGATCAGTGCATTGATGACAGCAACAAGTAAAATAACAATCGTATCCACATAATGCCCTAATATTAGGGTGACGACAGCAGCGACGAGTAAAATATAAATCAGGATATCATTAAAATGACTGAAGAATTTGATCCATTCAGGTGTTCTTTCCTTCTCAGGTAACTGGTTTGGGCCGGACTCTTCAAGTCTGTCAGCCACTTCCTCTTCGGATAACCCCTGTTCCAGATCAGTGGTGAGATTTTTCATCACATCATCCACTGTTAAGTTGAACCATTTTTCATTAGACATGATCACACCTCCTCTAGAAAAGACAGTGTTCAAATCAGTTCGTCTACCTAAGATCTTTCTTTCTTACAGAATAACATATTTCAGCTCATTTCACTTTGAAAATCCCTAAAAAGTGCAAAGGGACTGACTTTCTAATGGTGACTCAATCCTATTAATTGAAGTTTTTATAGTTGAGGAGTAATCTTTATATTAACTAGGCAACAGTGAACATTAACAGTGATAACACATAGGAGGGAAACATATGGATTTAGGAATAGACGGAAAAGTTGCTCTGATTACGGGAGCTGCATCAGGAATCGGGCGTGAAACAGCTAAAGCTCTTTTAAATGAAGGAGTCACTCTGGTACTGACGGATATTAAAGAAGACGCTTTAAAAGAAACCGTACTTTCGTTAGACAGCAGTAAGAAAGTTTACGCTTATCCGGCTGATATCACTAGTCTGACGGACTTAAGTAAGCTACATGATTATGTCAAGAATGAAGTCGGCGAAATAGACATACTCGTTCAAAATGCAGGAACGGTTGGGGTTCAAGGTCTTTTCCATGAAATCGATGATGATGGATGGGTTCAGACAATTGAAGATGATCTGCTTGGACCGGTTCGAGTGGTACGGGAATTCCTGCCAGATCTCAGAAGTGGTGGATGGGGCCGACTGGTGTTTGTCTCGTCTGAAAATGGCCTTCAGCCTTATAAAGATGAGCTGCCTTATGATTGTTCCAAAGCGGCGATTTTAGCCTTTTCTAAAGGCCTCTCCCGCTCATACGCAACAGAAGGATTACTCGTGAATACCGTTTCACCAGCCTTTATTGAAACACCCATGACGGATGGCATGATGGAAAAACGCTCTGAGAAACTGGGTGTGTCATTTGACGAAGCGGTCGAGTCATTCTTAGATGAAGAGCGTCCACATATTGAATTGAAACGGCGCGGAAAAGTGGAAGAAGTCGCACCCGTTATTGCCTTCTTATGTTCAGATAAAGCTTCATTTGTAAATGGATCGAACTATAGAGTCGATGCCGGTTCAGTCGCAACAATATAAATAAACTAAAAGGAGCATGCACCTATGATGGAAGAAACAGTCAAATACTATGATTACTTAATGGTCGGTGGCGGAATGTCCGCAGCTTATGCAGCAGAAGGCATTCGTGAAGTGGACAGCACTGGGTCGATCGGTATTATCACTACTGATCAGGATGAACCCTATACTAGACCAGCCTTATCTAAAAAACTCTGGACAGACGAAGAATTTACAGAAGATAAAGTCTCATTAAACACATCGGAAAAAACGGACGCAGATATTTTCCTTGAGGCTGAAGTCGTTTCCATCGATACAAAAAATAAGATTGTTAAAACATCAGACGGGCGACAATTTGAGTACAAAAAATGTCTGCTTTCAACGGGCGGGGAGCCTAAGCGCATCGAAGGACCTGAAGATGACCGCGTTCTGGCGTTTCGTTCATGGAAAGACTACCGGGATCTTAGAGGTAAGTATGCTGGGGAAGGAAAACATGTGTTGGTCGTGGGCGGGAGCTATATCGGCACCGAACTGGCCGCCAACCTGGCACTCAATGATACGAAAGTCACGTTCATTTATCCTCAGGACATGCTGAGTGGCAACCGATTTCCTGAAGAGCTGGCTAAGGAATATGAAGAACATTACAAAAATCATGGCATCACGCTGATGAACAGTACCCGCGCGGATTCTTATTCAATCGAAGAGGATCAAGTCATTTTGACACTTGAAAATGGGGAAACACTCAAAGGCGATGCGCTTGTGTTAGGTGTCGGCGTCAAACCACGATTGAGTTTAGCAGAAGAAGCCGGTTTAGGTGTGGACGATGGTGTGACAGCAGACGAGTATCTGAAAACTTCCGACCCAGACATTTATGCTGCAGGCGATATCGTGTCTTATCCCGATCCAATTTTAGGACGTAACCGAATTGAACACGTGGACCATGCTAGAAAATCCGGGACGACAGCTGGGAAAAATATGGCTGGTGCCCATGTGCCGTATGATTACACCCCCTACTTTTATTCAGTTGTCTTCGATATTTCCTGGAAAGCAATCGGCACCCTGGATCCGGAACTCGACTATTATATTGATGAAGTGGACGGCGGAAAAGTCGTGTACTACTTGAAAGACGACAAACCCGTCGGTATCATCACATGGAACGTTGAACCTGATTTAGATGAAGTCAGAGCCGTTCTACAAAGTCCTCCCGCATCTAAGGAAGGATTGAAAGGCTTGATCAGAGAAAAAGAAGAAGACTAATTCAAATCGATATAAAAAGAAGGTGACAGAATCGAATGTTCCGATTCAGTCACCTTCTTTTTCTGCATTTGATATTATATTTAGTCATTCGCTCCTGTTAGCCCGTTTAAGTCCCAGCTATTTTCAAGTGTTGTGTCGCACTCGACTAATCTTCTTCCCTCGAGTCCTACAGTAACTCAGTTTTATGTCGCACTCACCTGATTTTCTTCTCTCGAGTCCTACAGTAACTCAGTTTTGTGTCACACTCACCCAGTCTTTTCCTCTCGAGTGCTACAGTAACTCGGTTTTGTGTCACACTCACCCAGTCTTCTTCTCTCGAGTCCTACAGTAACTCAGTTTTGTGTCACACTCAACCAGTCTTCTTCCCTCGAGTCCTACAGTAACTCAGTTTTGTGTCGCACTCGACTAATCTTCTTCTCTCGAGTCCTACAGTAACTCAGTTTTGTGTCGCACTCGACTAATTCTCTTCCCTCGAGTGCTACCTATTCCGTTATGAAAACCACCTTTTAGTAATTATGCTTCAACTTTGTCCAATTTCAGGAACATGGCATTCACTGCTACGATAACTGTTGAAAGGGACATTAAAATAGCTCCGACTGCCGGGGTCAGCGAAATACCAATTGGGGTCAAAATGCCGGCCGCTATAGGGATGGCAATAAAGTTGTAACCCGCTCCCCAAACTAGATTTTGTTTCATTTTACGTGTCGTCTTGCCTGCCAGTTCGATGAAAGAAATGATATCGCCAGGATTGGACTGTGTCAGTACGATATCAGCTGAATCCAATGCGACCTGTGTGCCTGCACCGACTGCTACTCCTACATCTGCGAGTGACAGGGATGGTGCATCGTTTACACCGTCCCCCACCATGATGACTGTCTTCCCTTGGTTCTTCATTGATTCTACTAAATCATACTTGTCTTGCGGAGACTGGTTTGCTCTGTACTCGATCCCTAATTCATCGGCTACCCCTTGAGCTGCTTTTTCATTGTCTCCAGTAGCCATTAGTGGTTGAATGCCTTTTGACTTAAGAACGTTGATCAGTTCTCTACTTGTCTGCTTCAGTTCATCTCCTAAAGAGACTGTCCCGATTGCCTGCCCATTTTCAGTTAAGATACTGACTGTAGAGCCTTTGGGAATAGTGATATCCAGCTCTTTTCCATACGCTTTCTGGCTGACCAGCTGGTACTTTCTTCCATTTGATTCGCCTTCTACTCCTGAACCAGATACCACTTCGTTTGAGTCAAATTCAGTAGAAGCGACCTTTTCCTCTTGTGCAAAACTAATGATGGATTGCGCAATCGGGTGACTAGATCCCCCTTCGATTCCTGCCATTAAACCAATGACTTCCTCTTGAGAGTACGTGTCACCAATCGCCTCTACATTCAACACTTTAAATTCACCCGTTGTCAGTGTCCCTGTCTTGTCCAGAATCATGATGTCTGACTTGACTGCAAGTTCGAGTGCTTCACGGTCTTTGACTAGCAATCCTCTACTGGCTCCCAGACTCGTACTTCTTGCAGTAACCAGCGGGATAGCCAATCCTAGAGCATGTGGACAAGCGATAACTAACGTGGTTACTGTAAAGATAACGGCTGTCTGCAAGTCAACGACGAATAACCAGAAAACAAAGGCAATAAACGCAACAATGACCGCAATATAAAACAACAACCCTGCCACTCTCTGGGCGATATTTTCTGCTCGCGATGGCTGATTCTGGGCTTGACCAATCAGGGTCTGTACTTGAGAAATAAACGATTTGTCTCCCGTTTCTTTCACTTTTACGAATAACACACCGTCTCCGTTTGTGGATCCACCGATGGCTTCATCTCCGACTTTTTTCTCAGTAGGTTTTGATTCGCCTGTTAATAATGCTTCGTTGACCCTGGATTGACCTTTTATGATAATACCGTCTGCCGGAATGTTTTCCCCACCCTGCACGCGAACAATGTCTCCTACTCTCAGTTCAGAGACGGGTCGCGTATCGATCGACTCGTCTTCAAGAACCACGTGTGCATCCTTTGGTAAAAGTTCAGCAAGCGAGCGCTGAGCATCTCCGGCTTCTCCTACAGCTCTCATTTCGATCCAGTGTCCTAAAAGCATGATGAGCAGTAGCGAAGCGAACTCGAAGAAGAACTCCATGACATGTTGTCCGGTGACGTAATGAGCAATCACTGCGTACACACTATACACGTATGATACTGTGATCCCTAAAGATATCAGGGACATCATACCCGGTTCTTTCTGTCTGAATTCATCCACAGCTCCCTGATAAAATGGCCGGCCACCGTAAGCTAATAAAATAGTAGACAATACGGCTACCAGGATATCTGAATACATAAAAGTAAACTGCAAAGGCAAGGTGATACCCATCAGAGGTGAAAGGATCATGATAACAACGCCCAGCGGAAGAGATCTGAGGAAGAGCTCCTTAAAGTTTCCATGGTGATGGTGCTCATGCCCGCCCCCTTCATGAGAATCATGTGTGTCATGCTCCAGTTGCTCTTCATGATGAGCATGGTGAATATGTCCGTCATGAGACTGACCTTCATCATGACTTTTATGCTGCTTGTGGTGCTTATCTGTATGATTCATTTCAAGTCCTCCTTTTATCGTTTACGCTTGTAATCGTTAAGTAGAGTATAGCCATAATAGCATCTATTGTCAAACCTTTCCCCTCACTTTTATACTCATTTACTGAAAAAAGCGACTGTCTGCACTCCCTTTTTTCAAAAATTCGTCTCCAAATCTCTAAAAGGGGTGCCCCAAAGACAGTCGCTCATTCGTAATCTATTTTACTGTTTTCCTCTCTTACTCAAACAGCCAGGATTCATCCAGGTCTTTCGTTGTCCGGAACATTTTCCCGTGGACATCGATAGCTGCGTGCCATTCTTTACATCCTTTCAGCGATGCCTCTGCGGTAAGGTGATTGAATTCTCTTCTCATATGTCCCAGGTTCTTATAAGGACCAAAGCCCAATCGCGTGAATAACCGGATCGCATACTGATCTCCGATAAACACTTTCCGATCAAATATATACAGCAGCATCGCATCCGCTGTTTCCGGACCGACGCCTTTGATCGAAAGCAGCTCTGTCCGTAAGGCCTCTGTAGAAATCTGCTTAAACTTCTTTAAATCCTGACCATGACTGTCAAACCACTCCATCAATGCTTTGATATACGCACTTTTCTGCTTATAAAAGCCTGCAGGTAAAATCAGTTCCTGAAGCTTCTCCTCTGTCATATTCAAAAGCTGTCCAACAGTCAGGTAAGGCTCCAGATTTCCTAGCGCCCGTTCCATATTTAGCTGCGTGGTCTGTTGGATGAGGATCATAGACACCCAATCCTTGATTCGGTTGTCACTCTCCCACCAGTGCTGATACCCATAGTGTGAGACCAGCTTATTTAAAATGCTGACTTTCTTTTGTTCTGAGTCCACTCGTTCGATCCATCCTTTTCTTTCAGTGTGGTCCTTAGTTTACCTGACTTTCTGCACAATTCAAAAGGAGTTGCCTTATGCACAGTGACTCCTGATCGACTGGTTTATCTTGCCCCCGCGAGCATCAAACGAATGCGGTTCAACTGGTTGACAATCGACAATCCCGGGTCGTAATCCACCGCTGTAATATTGGAATGCGGATACTGTCTTCGAAACTCCTTCAGCATCCCCTTTCCGACGATGTGGTTCGGCAGACACCCGAACGGCTGCATGATCAGAATATTCAAAACGTCCGTTTCGAGGAACTGAACGATTTCTCCCGTCAGGTACCATCCTTCCCCTGTGTGATTGCCGATTGACGTAATGGACTGAGCTCCCTCAGCGATAGCATGGATCGAATGGAACGGAGAAAACCTTGTGGACTCCTTTAGCTGCTTGTTCATGGGTTTTTCAGCCAGTTCAATAAGCTTGATCAGAAACTGGGAAATAGACTTGCTCCACTTGGAAAAGCCGAGTTCATCTGCCATATACTGCTTCGTATAAAGAGTGTAGTTCATAAAGCCGACCAGGTCCGGAACGACTACTTCCGCTCCTTCTTTTTCAAGCAGCCTGACGACATCATTGTTAGCCGTTGGTGAGTATTTCACCAGAATTTCTCCTACGATCCCGACTTTAGGCTTCGATGTGTCGCTTATCTCGATTGCTTCAAAATCAGCAATGATCTGTTTCATGTTTCTATTAAACTCTCGCACACTTCCGTTGTAGATATTGGGTTTCACTTTTTCTACCCAGTAGCGGTGCAGAGAATCGACTGATCCTTCAATGACTTCATAGGGACGTGTCCGATAGACGACTTTCTGGAACAGATCGCCATACAGACTTCCAAGCGAAATCCTCATAATCAGTGGCAGGGTCAACTTGAACCCTGCCTGCTTTTGAGTGCCCGTATTCCCGGCGGAAATTGACACAACAGGAATGTCCGGAAAGCCTGCATCGCTTAATGCTTTTTTGAGAAGAGGGATATAATTAGTCGCTCGGCACCCTCCCCCTGTCTGAGTCATCATGACAGAGGTATGATTTAAATCATAAGTCCCACTCTTTAAAGCCTCGACCAATTGCCCAATCGTGATGATTGCAGGGAAACAGGCATCGTTATTGACATATTTCAGCCCTTCTTCAATCCCTTCGACACCTGTGTCTTCACTAATTTGAACCACATCGTAGCCGCTTGCCCTGAATGCTTCGTCAATCAACCCGGTCTGGTGAATGGGTGACATCATCGGCAGCAGAAGGGTGTGCTTTGTCTTCATTTCTTTTGTAAAAGTGATGGTTTCTGGCAAATCGTATGTCTTCACAGGAGTGATGTGCTGGAGATTTCTAGCTTTCATCGCCGCCTTAAGCGATCTCACCCTGATACGAATCGCACCTAAGTTGGATGTCTCATCAATTTTCAGAACGGTATGAATCTTTCCAAACTGCTCCAGAATGTCCTGAACCTGTTCAGTGGTAACTGCATCGAGTCCACAGCCGAAGGAATTCAGCTGAATCATCTCCAGATTGGAAAACTTCGTCACGACGCGTGCAGTCGCATACAGCCTTGAATGATAGGCCCATTGATTGACCACTCGCAGTTCCCCTACTTCTTGTAAATGAAACACACTGTCTTCCGTCAACACATGGAACCCTTCTTCAGAAACCACATTCGCTATGCCGTGATTGACTTCAGGATCTGTATGATAAGGGCGTCCTGACAACACAATTCCCTGTTCATTATGCATCTGCATATGTCTCAGCGTTTCTTCGCCCTTTATTTTCAACTCTTTTTTGAACGCCTCCAGCTCATTCATTCCTGATTGATACGCATCTCTCACCTCTTCAAGCGACACCCCTCTGTCTTCTAGACACTTAAATAAGGTCGTGACCACATGCTCCTCATTCAGCAAATTCAGATGAGGGTGCAGGTAATCGATTTCTCTGTCCCGGATCTCGTCTACATTTACAGAAATCAGGTCAGGGTATGAAATAACGATCGGACAGTTGTATGAATTCACAGCTGTTTTCTCTTCTTTACGCTGGTAATTCACACACGGAAAGAAAATCAGGCCCACTTTTTTCCGTATCAGCTGCTTGATATGTCCATGAACCAGTTTAGCCGGGTAACAGACCGTATCATCAGGAATCGTGTCGATCCCATCCTCGTAAAGTTTCTGATTTGAGCGCCCTGACAACTGAACACTGAAACCAAGCTTATTAAAAAAGGTGAACCATAAGGGGTAATCCTCATACATATTCAAGACTCTTGGAATTCCCACTGTTCCTCGTGGGGCTTCCTTTTTCTTCAGTGACTGATAATCGAACAGTCTCTGATACTTATAGTCATATAAATTGATCCGGTCTCCTTTTTCACGTCCTTTGAGATGCATATCTGCCCCTTTTTCGCAGCGGTTTCCCGTCACGAACCGGCGCCCATCTTTAAAGATAGTCATCGTCAAAGCACACTTGTCCTCACATAAAGTGCACCGTGTAAATTTCTTTTCTGCTGTAAAGCTGTCAAGTTCCTCTAAAGACAGCAGTGTTGAATTTTCACCCGCACAGTAATTTTCCAAAGCAATCAGCGCACAGCCGTATGCCCCCATTAGACCGGCTAAGTTGGGCCTGATCACTTCACGATTGGATAGTTTCTCAAAGGACCTCAGCACAGATTCATTGTTGAAAGTCCCGCCCTGGCAGACAATTTTTTCACCCAGCTGCTTCGGGTCCTTGATTTTAATGACTTTGAAAAGCGCGTTTTTGATGACCGACATTGCCAGACCTGCCGACAAATCCGCGACACTCGCGCCTTCTTTCTGCATCTGTCTGACTTTCGAATTCATAAACACCGTACACCTTGACCCTAAATCAACAGGATTTCTAGAGGTTAACGCCGCATCCGCAAAGTCGTACACATTATAATTCAGTGATTTTGCCAAGGTTTCGATAAATGACCCACACCCACTGGAACAGGCCTCATTTAACTTGATCGATGTCAATACTCCGTCTTTAACCGTCATGGCCTTCATATCCTGGCCGCCGATATCTAGAATGAAATCGACCCCCGGCTGAAAACGTTCCGCTGCTTTATAGTGACATATGGTTTCTACTTCACCCTGATCGACCTGCAGGGCATTTTTAATCAGCGCTTCGCCGTAGCCCGTTGTTACGGTACGACCAATGTATACATCTTCCGGCATGTCATTGTAGCACGCCTTTAAAATACTAATCGTTTTATTTAACGGGTCCCCTTCATTTGAGCCATAATACTTCCAGAGGACCTCCCCTTCCGGATTGATCAGCGTTACTTTTGTTGTCGTCGATCCGGCATCGATGCCCAGAAATGCCACCCCACTATACTGTTGCAGGGGGTGCTCATCAATTTTTGCTTCAGCATGCCGACCTCTGAAGTCATTTAATTCATCTTCATCTCTAAATAATGGAGAAAGACGAATGGAGGGATCAAGGGCCATGGCATCTTCTTCCGTCATGCGCCTGTACAGGTCAGTAAATGAGGTTGGGTCTGTTTCTCGAGCATCAAAGGCCGCTCCCATGGCCACAAAGAGCTGAGGGTCCTCAGGAAAGAGCGCATCTTCTGCTTTCACTTTCAGCGTTTCGATAAACCGCTGACGCAATTCGCTTAAGAAATAAAGTGGCCCGCCAAGGAAAGCAACCTTCCCTTTTATCTTCCGACCGGAGGCCAGTCCTGCGATCGTCTGATTCACTACTGCCTGAAAAATCGAAGCTGCGATATCTTCTCTTGCCACGCCGTCATTAATCAGGGGTTGCACATCTGTCTTCGCAAACACCCCACACCTCGAAGCGATCGGGTATAGTTTCTTGTGTGCTTTCGCCAGCTCATTCAGCCCGCTTGCATCTGTTTTGAGCAGACCGGCCATCTGATCGATAAAGGCCCCTGTCCCACCAGCACAGCTGCCATTCATCCGCTGCTCCATTGACTGCCCAAAAAAAGTAATTTTCGCATCTTCTCCACCAAGTTCAATAGCCACATCTGTCGCTGGAATCACTTGCTCCACAGTCTTCGAACACGCAATCACTTCCTGAATAAACGAAATATCCAGAACTTCCGCTATTCCGATCCCACCTGACCCGGTAATTTTCATATATAATGGGATGTTGTGAAATACAGAACGAGCATCGTTGATCAGACGTGTAGAGGCTTCTTTTATATCCGAATAATGGCGTTCATATTTTTTGTAAACGACTTGGTTCAGTTCATCCAGGACCACCAGCTTGATGGTCGTCGACCCCACATCCATACCGGCATATAGCTGTTTATCCTCCATATCATCTCGCTCCCTCTTTTGTTCACAAAGTACGTATGAAAACGCTCACTTAAACTTTGATTCTAGTATAGAGACTTGTTATACTATTAACAATCACTAAAACCAGTCAAATGTCGGATAACCAACACCTATCTTATATTGTCGGATGGAGGCACCCTATGACTAAAAAACCGGACTTACGTGTGCTGAAAACGCACCGGGCCATTTACGCTTCTTTTTTCACCTTGCTCACTCAAAAAGAGTACACGGAAATCACCATTCAAGATATTGCCGATGAAGCCCTGATCAACCGGTCGACATTTTATGCTTACTTTAAAGACAAGGACGATCTGGTCGAGCAGATTATTGAGAAAAAACTTGACTCTATCCGCTCGATCATGGATATTTCCTTGCTCAACAGGAATAATGAAGTGAAGCTCATGCATATTCAGCTCGTTCTCACCCAGCTCCTGAAACAAATTAAAGAGGACAAAGACACATATGTCCTTATCCTCTCCATTATTGATAAACATATTTTGACAGATAAATTCAAGAAAATCGTGACCGATGCCTATCAGGATATCTTAACTAACCTGCGTATTATGGAATCGGATATGGAAGTCCCGGTCGAACTCATTATTGATTACAGCCTGGGTATTCTATTCATGACCATAAACTGGTGGCTGAAAAATGACTGTGCCTATCCCGAAGACCAGCTGGCAAAACTCATTATGAAACTGGTCGGTAATGCGAACCTGACCATCCTTGGGATTTCGGTCATCTGACTGTCCCTTCTCAGACAATCATTCCTGTTCAAACTCATCGCGATGAGCCTGAAAGAATTCGAAATACGACCTGACATTTTCCAGGTCCGTCCATTTCTTTACGTCAACAGGATCTGAATCGAGGTCATAAATTTTTGCGTCCTTTATTGATAAAAAGAATGGAGAGTGCGTAGAGATGATGAACTGGCAATTAAAGAACCGAGCTGAATCTTCAATGAAGTGTTTCAGTTCAAGTTGCCTTTCTGGAGACAAACTGTTCTCTGGCTCATCTAATATGTACAACCCATTCTCTTCAATTTTTTCCACAAAATAACGGAAGGCACTTTCGCCGTTGGACTGCTCACGGATATTGTTCATCAAGCGGGCTTTTACAAATTTAGACTGGGTCCTGCTTCTTGCTTCGTTCATTTTCTTCAGTCGGTCATAATCGTCCAGTGACTTGAGCTGAAACTTAGCATATTTAGTTTCCAAATAATCGTCAAAAAGTTCTTCCCTTTTTTCATCCACTGACTCATTGACTAAACGCAGTGTTAAAACAAAATCAAATACATCATCACTCGTAATGATCCGTTTGAACTCTGGCTCAGTTAGACTTTTTTCGATACTGCAGTACTTAAGGTACTCTGGAAAGAAAGAGGACTTATTGTAACGTGAGTCCCGTTCTGCTTCTACTTTCTCAGCAATCACATTTAAAACGGTCGTTTTACCGGAGCCGTTCCCTCCGTATAAAATAGTGATCGGCTCAAAATCAATTCGCTCGAACTGATGAGTGGACAGTACCTGAAATGGGTAGACACTCGTATACACGGTTCGCTTAATCTTTTTAAACACTTCATATTCCATATTCATATCAGTAAAAGCAATCGACTTGAGATACATGTGACCTACTCCTTACTGTTATGCGTTTCGTTTAAATCGGGAAGCTTAATCAATCTGTACGTTTTAAATAATTTGATGGGGACTAAATAGAGGACGGCCAAGAGCAGCGTCATCATCCACGTAGAGTATGTATTTAATAGCGTTGACCTTAAAAAGACAGACAGGACACTGATGATAATGAAATACCAGAGCGGCCACAGTTTTGCCTGAATTTCAATGATATCTCCGTCTTCCACTAAAATCTCATTACTGCTGGAGATAAACTCAGTGACACTCAACACCGACTGGTTCCTCTTGGGGTAAATCATTTCGGCTTCTCCACTGTTTATTTTTCCCACGACTTTCCCATCACATTTGATTTTCAGTTTGATCATTTGTGACTGTATACTATCTTTTCTTTTAACGATGACCGGCATAAAATCCTCTCCTTTTTGACTGCTTATAGGAAGGCGTACTGAAAACTGACAGACTATTTGGTCCTTTTCATTCAACTTAAGGTATACTATTTCCATAAGACAATAAATTGAGGAGTATGTGCGATGAAAATAGTAATCGACCGACTGAACGCCGCGTTTAGTTTAACAGAAGATTTAGTCTCCAGCTTAAGTGTTCAAGATTTAAAACTGACACTGGGTGACCTGCCGTCAAATACGATAGGTGAACAGATATGGTGCATCGTCGGCGCAAGAGAAAGCTACCTCCAGGCAGTCATCCATAATGATTGGGTCGGTTTCTCGTGCTCACTTACCGATTTAGGATCCCATTCGCATGTGATGGACAGCCTGAAAGACAGCTCCAATCCCTTCAAAAAATCTATTCAATCCTTAGATTTGACTGCAAAACAAACTGACTATCTATTCACACTTCTGGAGCATGAAATCCAGCACCATGGTCAGCTGATCCGGTATATGTACGGAAACAAACTGCTGTTTTCGAAGAGCTGGAATGAGCGATATACCGTGTAGGCATCACTATACTTTTACCCCATGATTTTACAGTCACTGTCATGGGGTATTGGTCTGTTCAACACATGCGGAATGGATCCTCATAGCCGTGAGTATTCTCAGAAGCACTTTTTGTATCTTTTTTCAGTGCTGCTTATTCATTGTGTCCGCAAAACTGAGGATCACATCTTTTCGGATAGCCGATACATCCTTGTCGACTTTTGCCACTTTTTTTGTGATCATTTTTTCCACATAATTCATGTCACTGAAGTCAAACGCTCCTCCAAAACAGTCTCTGACTACCGCTTTTTCCTGTAATTGTTGAGGGTAATTGACGTCCAGTTCGTTTCTCAGCGTATGTTCTTCCTGCATGCCACAGATAAAGAGACCCACTGTCTTCTGTTTAATTTCATTAACATGTACGTTGGCAAAGGTATCTACTTCTTTCAATATTTTTCCTACATAGACGGGACTGCCAAGCACGACTTTGTCATATTTAGAAAAATCAACGTTGGTCTGCTTTTTTAAATTGACTCTCTCCACTTCTCCGTCCAGGTGCTCTTCAAGCAGGCGTGCACATTTTTCAGTACAGCCATGTTTACTCGCATAAGCAATCAGTGTCTTCATCTTGTCTCCTCCTCTTGTGTGTCCAGGGCATTTTCAATGGCTTTCAAATAAGCTCGCGAGGTGACCGTCGAACCGGTGATGACGTCCGTATCAGTCTGCTGATCTTCCAGGACATTTCCAATAATTTCCTGACTGAACGAAGCCGTCGTCAGACGCATATCATCGATAATGATAATATCAATGATTTCCTCCTCTTCAACCACCACTTCCACTTCGTTTGACCATCTGCCACCTTCAAATGCACCGCGGTAACGTCCATCTTCCAATCCGACAGCACTCCTGCCTTCAAGTGGGATCTCCTGATCGACCCCACGCACTGTATACACAAAAAGCCCTCCAGCACTAATCAGTAGTACACCAAACAACACAGCAATCCCTTTAAACAGCTTTTTCATCCCGGCAGCTCCTTTAGCTGAAACGATACATATAGGAAAATAACGACTGATTACAAGTAGGGTGCCAATGGTTTATCGAAAGAAGAAGGTCAGCCTAATTATACCGCTTTCAAAGAGGCTTAATCAAAGAAAACCCTGTTATTTCAAGCTGTATTATTCAATTTTAGTTAATTCATATGTTGGAAACAGAAAAAAGGGCATCGCAGTAATGAATAAGATCCAGATGAATGTTATCCAGATAGCAACTGGACTGAACATCAAATATATTCCTGAAAAAGCCGAGATGAAAAAGACATACCAGAAGTCCCATGATTTCTTTGTGATTTCCACATGGTCTCCCTCATTGACTGACAATTTATTGCTCCAAGATCCAAATTCTTTTACCTGCAAAATAACTTCTCTGCGGTCACACTCAATGACTTTTGTTTCTCCACTTTTTATTTTGACTTTAGAATACCCGTCTATGTTTAGTTTCACCTTTCCAAAATAACCTGAAAAAGCAGGCTGCCTAGTGATTTTGATCGTCATTTATTTAGCTCCTTTTCTGCTTTGCTGATTCTCTTATATGTAATGTCTAGTTGCGAAACAGTGTCTATTTTAAGACTTTATTTAAGTATAAAGCAGTTTCTTTTTATATTCAATTTAATATATTACTCTTTATGTTTTAAGCGCCACCTGATTTTATATTCAAATCAAGACGAGTCGTTTTTACTTGCCTGCTCGCTTCTATTCTCAGTTTGAGTGGGTAAGCTGAAGGATTTGCTTATCCACTCGACTCTAAATCCCCTCTGTGTCGAAACACTAGCCACCATATACAGGCAAATCCCTATGGTCTATATAGAAATAGCCTTCCAGTGTTCTGGAAGGCTACCGTATTAAATACTAAAGTCCAAATCGGGTCCGACTGGAACGATGCCTGTCGGGTTGATATTTTTGTGACTGCGGAAGTAGTGTTCTTTGATGTGTCGGAAATGAATCGTGTCCGAGATGCCAGGCACGTTATAAAGTTCCCTGGTCAGTCTCCAGAGATTTTTATAATCGCTGATGCGTCTGACGTTACACTTGAAGTGAGTGTAGTACACACTGTCGAAACGGACTAAGGTTGTAAATAAACGCCAGTCTGCTTCAGTCATCTGGTCTCCCACTAGATACTGATTCGTTTCGAGTCGTTCTTCCAGTTCATCTAAGGCTTCAAACAGGTTAGAGACTTCTTCATTGTATACGTCCTGTTTTGTCGCAAATCCCGCTTTATACACACCGTTATTGACGGCATTGTACACTCGGTCGTTGATTTCATCGATGTCTTCACGCAAGTCTTCTGGATAGTAGTCGCCTTCTTTAGCGCCCACTTCGTCAAAAGCTGAATTCAGCATACGCATGATTTCAGATGATTCATTGTTGACGATTGTGTCCTGTTTCAAATCATACAAGACAGGTACGGTCACACGTCCACTGTATTCTGGTTCGACGTGCGTGTACACTTCGTATAGATAGTCTGCATTGTTCACTGGATCAGGAACAACGTCTTCTTCCGGTTCAAATGTCCACCCGTTTTCAGCCATCAGCGGATTGACCACTGAAACAGAAATCATGTCTTCCAGTCCTTTTAATTTGCGCATGATCATTGCACGGTTCGCCCATGGACACGCATTCGCCACATACAGGTGATATCGTCCCGGTTCTGCTTTGAATCCCCCTTCACCACTTGGTCCTGCACTTCCATCTGCGGTTACCCAGTTTCTGAATTGTGATTCTTCCCGGATAAAGCGACCGTCATTTTTCTCTGTATCATACCATTTGTCGTGCCACTTGCCATCTACTAGTAATCCCATAATGTCCTCCTTATAGTGTATACCTGTTAATCAGCCATCAGTTCGATCAGATTGCCTTCAGGGTCTTCAATCACTGCTTCATAGTACCCGTCACCAGTTGTGCGTGGCCCATTGATCAGTTCATAGCCATCGCTAGTCAAACGTGAAACCAGGTCATCGACCTTCGATTTATTCCCTACAGCCAACGCCAAATGCGCATAGCCGAACCCTTCAGTCGCTGGTTTGGAAATGTCTTCACGGTGCATCAACTCCAGCCGACTGCCTGAGTCAAACGTCAAAAAATAAGACGTGAATTTTTTCGATGAATTGTGATACTGTTCTCCACTCGTTACATGAAAGTACCGCTGATAAAAGTCTTTCATCTTTTCAAGGTCTTTCGTCCATAACCCAATATGCTCTATTCTCACTTATACCCCTCGCAATCTTTACACTCATTCTCTTCTTATTATAGTCAATTTCTGTTCCATAAACTAATCATATGCAAAAAACACCCTCCCGAGGGAAAGTGTTTCTCACAATAGTGTGGCTTAGTCGTTACCTTTTTTATTATTCCTTCTCATGCGCTTTCTCACAAACCAGATGAGCCATGCGACTAGTCCGATAACGAAAATAAATGGAATGGCGTAAATCAGGAAGATGGCCAGATCTTGTAAAATATAGAAGAATGCAAACAGTGAATCCACAAACGCTTCACGGACCCGAGTAAAGAACGGCACGCCTTCCCCACGTTCATTCGCAATTCTTGCCCGCTCCGTAACGGTGAGGTTCACGACAGTGAAGTCGATCAGATCATCATAATAATCCAGCTGGGACTGCAGACTTTCCCGTTCCGCAATCGTGTCACTCAAACTGTCCTCGATCTGAATAATTTCCTCGATAGTTTCAGCCTGCTCAAGGAGTTCATTCAGACGGTCCTCTTTATTGGCCAGAACGGTGACACGCGCTTCAGTATCTCTATAAAATTGAGTGACATCCTCAGTTCCCATCTGCTCGCTTATCTTGTATGCTTCCAGACCGTCCAGTTCACTTAAAAATGCGTTCAATCGTTCTGTTGGTACTCGCAGCGTATAATCGACCATACGGTACTGCCTGGATGATGCGCCGCCACCAGAAGACGTATACGTAGATTCGTAGGAAAATTCGATAAAGGCATCATGAGTAGCCACGGTTTCTCTGATGTGAGCATTCGTCCGTTCGAAATCAAGGGTTTCATATTCCAGACTGGCTGTTCTGATTACTTTCTCTCCAATCAGTCGTTCGCCTGGACTTTCCCTATCTTCCATCATGCCTTCTTCTTCCCACTCAGCAGTATCCTGGTCGTCCATCATATAACTGGCGCCGTCACTTACTTCACTATCCGCCATATCCCCATTTCCTGAATCACTCTCACTCGCACAAGCAGCTAAAAATAAAGCCAAAACTAATCCTGTGGCTAATCGTCTCATCTTCATCGTCACACACTCCGCATCCGTAATGTTTAGTTAAGACCAGTTTACTCCTTTGCATGTGAAAAAGATACAGACTAATAATATAATTTTATATAAAAAAACTGCCTGTAACAGACAGTTTTTTCAGCTTATTCATCTATCTTTTTTCTTTATTTACAGCTCAAATCGCTCAACCAGGTGATTCAACTCTTCAGCCAGACGGGCCAGTTCTTCAGAACTCGCGGACACTTCCTGCATCGTGCTTGTAGATTGCTGTGCTGAAGCAGAAGTCTGTTCGATTCCTGCAGCAGATTGTTCGGAGATTGATGCAATTTCTTCGACACTGGAACTCATTTTAATCGTCTGTGCTTTATTATCCGCTAACTTTTCCGTGATGGAACGGATTGTTTTTTCCATTTGTTCTACTGAAGACGAGATGCTGTTGAATGTCTTACCGGTTTCCTGAATCTGCGTGGTGCCTTTATGCACTTCCCCATATCCTGCTTCAAGAGCGCTGACAACGCTCGATGATTCTTCCTGCATGCGTTTCACGATATCTGTGATTTCAACAACAGATCCCGATACCTGCTCGGAAAGCTTTCGCACCTCTTCCGCAACGACTGCGAACCCTCTGCCCTGATCACCTGCACGGGCGGCTTCGATGGCTGCATTCAAAGCAAGCAGATTCGTCTGTTCTGCAATTTCTTCAATCACTGTAACTAATGAGGAGACTTCACTCGACTTCGCATCAAGCCCTCTCATGCCTTCAACAGACTGTTTCACTATCTGATCGATCGTCTGCATCTGAGCGACTGAGGAATTCATCATTGTCTGACCTTCGTCAGTCAGCACACGAACTTTGCTTGATGTGTTATATACGCGTTCACTATCCGATACAGACTGTTCAATAGTATGAACGAACGCACTCATACTTTCAGATAAGTCGCTTGTGTAGTTTGCTTGCGACTCTGATCCGGAAGCCAATTCCTGCATGGTGATTGCAATTTGGTCTGCGCCCTGAACGACTTCATTTGTCGACTGAGTCAACTCTTCACTCGAACTCAAGACATGATTAGTGGCATTGGCGACTGATGTGATAATGTGTCTCAGTTCGTCCTGCATCTTATTGGTCGCTTGTTCAAGTAACCCGATTTCATCTTTACGTTTTGTTTTTAACGTTTCCCCTGTCAAGTTTCCTTCAGATACGTCATTCAGTTTCCCAGAAATAATTGACAATGGTTTACCAATCAGTCTCCCCATGACTATTCCCACTACAATGGCAAAGACTATAGCTAAAATACTCGCGGTTACAATCAATCTACGCAGATTGACGTATACCGTCTGACTTTCTTCAAATGCTTGAGCCGCTAACGTTTCTTTCATATCCATCATCTCATTCAGATACATATTCGCAGCACCGTACCAGGCTCCGCCTGCACGAATCCCGCCCATCGCTCCTGTAAAATCCTGATCTGCTAAAGCTACACCTGTTTCAACCAGTGCCTCCGAGTAGTTGACCCAGCTTCTATTCAGTTCTTCTACAAGCTCAGCTTCTTCACCCTGAATATCTCGGTCGTTATAAATCACAAGCAGCTCATTTATGCGCTCGATATTCTCAAGCGCCGGTTCTCCTCGAGAGGAATCGGCATTGATGACCCCTGTTAACATATGCACTCGCGTATTTTCCATCAGTTGTGCAATTTCAGATAGAACAATCGTTGGCTGTACACGTTCTGTGTAAAGTTCATCTGAGTTAGAATGCATCCTTTCTAATCCGAAAAGAGACAGCCCACCTAAAATCAGTACGATGAACGCTAAAATCAAATAAGACCCCAGTAATTTAGTTGTAATTTTCACTCTTGTTCCTCCAATAGCTATGTATAATGTCTAATGCTTCATGATAATGTGAGCACTCTCTTACTATCGGAAGATTTCTGAAATGATTAACCACTGTTAGAACATTCTCATCAAAGTATCCTTTTAGTTATACGTTTTCATTAGTTTCATTTTATTCTCGGGGGGTCTTGTTCCTGTGACGATTGCGCTCATGTTTTAATTTTGCAAGCAAACTGTATTCAGTTGACTATTCCGGGCAATAAATATACAGTAATTGTACAGTCCTGTTCTTTAAAATGAACGGTCTGCTTCTCGTTTACTGCATTGTTCATTTCCTATTTTATTAGTTGATAAGGAGAATCCCTTTGAAAAAGAAAACATGGTTTATACTATTAATAAGTGTGCTAACACTGCTTCTACTTGTCACAGGTTTGGCTGTCTTTCTGCCTGATCATACGGAGGAAGCTATACCGTTAGAAGAAGAGCTCCCTCAGGAGGATATGAATGACATCCTCATTATTGGAGACTCTATAGGGTCCGGAGTAGGTGATGGAGAAAAATCTGGGCTTGGAGAACGTTACCTTGAGCTCCTTGATGAAGACATTGAAGATGAAACCCTGACCAACCTTTCTGTTTCAGGGTACGACAGCAGCCAGCTCGTGACTATGCTCGCAAGCGGAGAGCACAATGCCGCTATTGCAGAGGCAGATTTGATTGTTATTTCTATTGGCGGAAATGACTTAAATAGTCTGGCCTTTCAACGAAATATAAATTTGCCGGTTGCATTTGAAGAAACGCTTAACACCTATACTCATAATCTGGAAGAGATGACCAGTGAAATCAGAGACATCAATCCTGACGCTCAACTAGCCCTGATTGGATTATACAATCCCTACAGTTTAATTGTTCCTGAACTGACCAGCTATCTTCTGGAATGGACTGATCAGACACGTTCAGTCGTGGAGTCTGATCCCGGGTTCACTTATGTCCCAACCTATGATGTATTTCAAGATCATCTGGAGGACTATCTCTTCGTAGATTTCTTTCACCCAAATGAAGAAGGGTATCAGGTCATCGCAGAACAACTTTACACTCTCTTAAACTAGTCTACTGTTAGAGATAAGACCAATCTGTTCATTAAGGAGCCGGTTTATGTTTACACTTGGAAGAAAAATTGATCCAGGCTATAAAACCAATCAGATCATCATATTAATGACCTTCTTCACAGCAGGTGCAGGATGGATGTACACTGGAGACTTCCTGTCAGGCTTGTCCATTGGCTTAGGTGTGTTTTTAACTTGGGCACTTTCCAGGGAAGTGGATCCGAGACACGAGTATTCCGCATTTGCTGCAGCTGCGCTTTCCTTACTCAACCTGTTTTACTACGACTCCTTTCAGTTCCTGGAGATCGCCTGGTTACTGCTTCTCCTGCGAATGACGACTAGCATAACAGGAAAAAAACTAACTATACTCGATGCTGTACTGGTTCTGTCACTGACCACCTTCCTTTCTTTCAGCGAAGAAAACAGTGTGTATTTAATTCCCTTTATTTTCTCGATGGTCTTTTTCATACTCATCAAAGAAAAAACAGCAATCGCATGGTCAGCCGGTGGAACGGCTTTAGGTCTGTTCATTATTCATACCATTTTTCTGAATCATTTAGTTCTCAATAGAGTGGATGTCACTGCGCCTTTAACTTTAGTGACCACTTCCCTACTCCTGCTTTCTCTTATAGTATTCTGGTTCATTTCGAAAGCTGAATGTGAGGACGACAACGGCAATAGAGTCAGTAGAGCCAGATTATTGACCACTCAAGTCCTATTCAGTCTCACTATTCTTCTTTTGTTCCTTTTTACCGACCTTGGCTTAAATAATCTGATCATCTACCTGTCCGTTAGTATAGGCGTGATGCTCTATTACATCTTACTCAAGCTGCTTAATAAATAACTTTACGGAGGCCATCCAATGAACACAACGAACATCAACAAGCAAAACAATCATCTGGATCTGGAAAATGAACACGTACAAAAGGTCTTGTCACTTTACGATGACCACAGTGAAGCCCCTTATATTTCTCCGAACCGGGATGTGGGAGAATGGCTGGACCAGGTTTCTATTGGGTCTGAATCTCTCGTCCCCAAGCGCAATACCGTTCGTATCGACGACGATTTCCTGCCTGGGCATATCATACTCCTGTGGCGCATCAATTTTGGGACCTATACGACCGATAGTGTCTACCCTAAATACTTCGAATATGACTACGGGATCAATGCTAAGCAAGCTCTGGATGAGGTGCAGGCGAAAGGCTACGCTAGACAGCAGACACCATTTGAATCCCTGCCTCATCAGAGCGCTGCCCAATTAAAAGCCCTATTGAAAAGTAAAAACGTTAAGGGATTATCTAAGTTTAAAAAAGCTGAGTTGATGGATAAAACCAGAGACGTGTTTGCTGAAGATGAACTAGGAGAGTTGTTTGATTTAAGAGGATTTGAGCTGACCGAATCTGGAGAGGCATTGCTTAAGAAGTATCAGGACGTGGTCGATAAGCATCCGAAGAAGAAATATTAAATGTCTTGATAAAAAAGAAGACGCTCATCAGGTGCCTGTTGTTAAGGTCTGATAGAGCGTCTTTGTCAGTCTATTTTATACCACTCTAAATCAGATTCAAAATCATAAACGTGATGGTAGTCACTTATGGTAGAGAACATATTTGTTTCCGGATCATACTTAAGAACAGTCATTTTACCGTACTCATCTGAATAAGATATATTGTTTACCATAAGAATGATGTTATCACTCAGTTGAGTGATATCATACTGTAAAGGTTGTCCATACACAGAATCATCCATTTCCATATAGTTATAATTGGGTTGTTCATTTGAAGAAAGGTTTAATAGAATAAACAACAAGATAATTGCGTTTATTATCAGTAAATTCTTTGTTGATTTGTTCTCCAAAGCTTCACTTCCTCTTTCATTAATTTTATTTAATTATACACTAATTATTATTTTTATGAGAGACTTTTAATACTATTTCAGCAAAAAGCCCGTCCTTATCACATATTTTCTTTCTTTTAATACCAACTAACTTTTTGTAAGGCTTTTGATTTGGTATTTTCTTATCTTTTTAAGATAATGGGGTATACAGGAGGAGATACATTTGACTAAACAAACTTTATATTATGATGGCGCGTGGCAAGATGCGCATTCTACAGATTACGACGAAGTGATTAATCCGACAACCGAGGAAGTGATCGGTAAAGTCGTCAACGCAAATGAAGAAGACGTCAATAAAGCAGTCGCATCAGCTAAAGCGGCGTTTAATGAATGGAACACCCTCGCTCCAGCAAAGAGAGCAGAGTATTTACAAAAAGTCTTAAAAGGCATCTCAGACCGTAAAGAAGAACTGATCGACTTAATGATCAAAGAACTGGGAACCTCCAGACAATTCTCAGAAGGCACTCAAGTGACGATTTCAGAAGCTGAAATGCAGGGGACACTTGATGGCATTGAGGACTACCCATTTGAAGAAGAAATCGATGGCGCTACAGTCATTAAAGAAGGATATGGAGTAGTGGCTTGTATTACACCATGGAATTTCCCTCTTAATCAGATTCAGCGTAAAATCACACCCGCCTTACTGGCCGGTAATACTGTAGTAGTAAAACCAGCTAATATGACACCACTGACGGCTATGATGTTAACAGAAATCATTCACGACGCTGGTCTCCCTAAAGGTGTCTTTAACCTGATCACTGGTAACGGAAGCGAAACAGGCGATATCCTGACCAGTCATGAAGACGTTGCAGTCATTTCCTTCACAGGATCAACTGGTGTGGGGAAAAGCTTATACGACAAAGCGAAAACGACGGTTAAACAACTCGTTCTCGAACTGGGCGGCAAGTCTCCAATGGTCTACCTCAAAGGTGGCGATCTTGAACTGGCTGTTAAAAACGCCGCAGATACGGTCCTGGATAACCAAGGACAAACCTGTTCTGCCTTGACTCGTTTATTTGTGCCGAAAGACGAACTGGACCGCACAAAAGAAGTAATCAAAGATTATTATAAAGACGTTAAAGTTGGAGATCCTAATGATGCAGACACTACAGTTGGGCCAATGGTCTCTGAAGACCAGATGCAGACTGTTTTAGACTACATCGAAAAAGGAAAAGAAGAAGGCGCAGACATTCTTCTCGGCGGAAACAAAGTAGACCGCACAGGCTACTTCGTTGAACCCACTGTCTTCGTGAACGTGACGAATGACATGACTATTGCACAGGAAGAAATTTTCGGCCCTGTCCTCGTCGTTATCACTTACGATTCAGTTGAAGAAGCCATCGAACTCGCTAATGATTCAGACTACGGCTTATCAGGAGGCGTTGTCGGACCAGAAGACGAAGCACTTAAAGTTGCCCGTCAGCTGAGAACCGGTAATGTACTGGTCAACGACGGTGAACTTGCACCAAAAGCCCCATTCGGAGGATACAAACAATCCGGACGCGGCCGCGAAAAAGGCGTCTACGGAATCGATGATTATGTAGAGATTAAAGCGATATTTAAGTAATCATAACGCTAATTAATAACCCGGACACTCATTAAAAGAGTGTCCGGGTTATTTTGCTGTTTCCGAATATCTTTATTAGTACTAAGCCAAGAGTGCTGTTGCTATGAGTTTATCAAACTTTCTAATATCTACGCCTTTTTTTAAATTGATTTTTAAATGTCCTGCTCGTGTCCATAGTTCAACTTCAGCATTAAAATCCAACATTGATCCAGCATTCTCGGTCGACCACATATTAATAGAAGAATAAGGTATTGAATAAATTTCTACTTTCTTTCCGGTTATCCCCTGCGCATCTCTTATAATTAACCGCTTTGAAGTAAAAATAGCTGAGTCTCTAATTGTTTTGTATGCGGCCACTGCTTCTTCACCTTGAATTAGCAGATCATAAACATCATTTGGAATAGGACATTCTGATACAAAAGTCCATGCTTGAATTGTTTGTAGTTCGTTCATTTTTTTCTCCCTTATGTAGACTGAATATAAAGCATTTCAAATCATCTCTTATTGTCATTATACTCCTTTGTTAGTCCAAGTGCCTCACTTCTCATCCAAACATTTCGTAGTTAAAGCGGTAGGGTATACTCTCGTTACTTATTTGTTTAGCATATTTAACAGTAGCTATGATAAAAATAATCAGGACTACAAAAAACACCAGGCTGAGTATATTTAATGCTGTAATCAGTTCACTCATGTCAATGTATACTTCTGGTGTGTCTCCATCCGGCATAAAATTGAGCAGGAAGGGAATCAGATTGTTCAAAGCATGCGCCAGAATGGGATATATCAGCTGCTTGGTTTTGATATAAATTATACCCAGCAAAATGCCCCCAATCAGTTGGGGGATAAAGAAGCTGTTGAGGTGAAAAACCATAAATATAATAGAAGAAAATAAGATCCCTTTTCTTATACCGAATGTAAGCGCCAGCTTATTTAACAAAACACCTCTAAATAAGATTTCTTCAACAATAGGTGCACAAATAACTGTTATGATAAATCTTAAAGCCAATGTGAGTGGTGAGAGCGGTGAAGACACAGGTATCTCCATTAGAAATTCCAGCGTCAAAGCGCTCCCTGTTTGTGTAAGTAACATTAAACGGATGATAAAAAATACACCTAAAACGACTACACACATATTCAGTAAAATTAATAAGGCAGCGGGTATACCTTTTTTTATAGTTACTTCCCTTTTTCCGAAAATAGCCGAGACGTTAACATTTCCCTTCTTCAACTGCTGAGTAGTAATTAACAACATGGCTAAGAAAAACGACAAATCTATTAAAAAGGCTGTAAAAAGCATCGTATACCCCTGTAGTTCTGGAAGAAACGAAACGGTCAAAAAATATGACACTCCCAAAGCTAGAGCACTCACTCCAAATATAACTTTCAGCGAAACCTGATTCATATCTGTATTCAAACGCTTCCTCCTCTATAACTGATGTTAAGGCCTTTTTATACTGACTGTTAGTTAGACGTATCTATTGCTTCCAGATTTAACCAGTCGACCTTCTCTAGACTCTCATAATCACTCCCCTGCATCGTGTTGTAAAGAATCTCACCATCTACTTTTATGAGTCGGTCAGTGTACTTAGTCTCATCGATGAGGCGTCTGTCTGTGCCATCCAGTTCAGACAGATAGATGCCATCTGACTCATAGTAGTCCCCATAATGTGCCAGCACGAATACGATGCTCTGATCAGTCAATGTGAAGGTCCTGATGGCCTGATTGATCAGCAGTTCCGGTTCAGATCCGTCTTTTGTATTCTTTCTGTACAGTCTCTGATTGTCCCCAATATAATAGTAGTCGCTATCCTGATGCAGCACATTCTCCGCATAGCTTTTCAGTATGGTCTGTCTGCCTGACCCGTCAAGTTCCATGCGGTCAAGTCTGTTTTCAAAATCATCCGTGTAGTAACTGATCAGCATAAAATCATCGTACACTGAGAGTTCTTCAGCATGAACATCAAGCAGGCGCTCGACATCTCCTCCCTCAAGGTTCATTCGATAAGGATTCCAGTTATCTGCTTCATTGATAAAATAGATCCAGTCCTTAACAATGTGGACGTCAGACAGGTACCCTAAGTCATAAATGACCTGTTCATCCGTTCCATCTATTTTAATACGGTTCAAACTTTCGATATTCGTATAATACAACCAGTCGTTTACCAGGTTTAGTTCTCCCAGCCAGTAGTCAGGGGCATACTGGAGATTGTACTCTTTTTCGTTTGTGGTTCTGTTGATTTTAGCCAAACTGTCCTGATACTCGATGAGATAGAAATACTCATCATCTGATACACCGTACCCACCGGTTGTACTGTTTTCGACTGAATTTCCTCTTTGAGTCTTATTCATGAACGTCAGTGGAGGGGTCTCACTGGCCTGAACATTATGCATCAATACTTTCACTTCCCAGAGGATGCCGCTCTCGCTGATAAAAGGCATTAGTACGATAAAAGCAGACACGAGGATCATCAGTTTTGTTTTTACCGATTCTTTGTTATGATTGCTCTCCCCAAGCAGTTCTTTTCCCAAAGCTTCCACATAAAGAGTAGGCCCTTCGATCCTGACTCTCTGATTCAGATACTGTATATCGATTGTCCCGTTAAGTATAAAGCTTAATGGACGATCAAAAGCAGGTTTTACGCTCCACCCGCCTCTTCTGCGGTCGGTCACTTCCCAGTTGTTGTCCAGCAGTTTGTGTTCCAGGTGCTTTACACTACTGACGTCCCTGTACAGCACGTGAGTCTGGTAACGTTTGATCATCAGCTGCAGAAAGAAAGTCAGTGTCATCAACACTGTAAACCAGTCAAATCGGATCGTGGAACCAAAAACGAGCTGATAGATGACTGACATCATCAGCATGGTAGGGATAAAAATAATCAGGGTCGTGCGTATGCCGATAGTTAAATAGTCCCGTTTTTTATTCATTAGACTGTTCCTCTTTTCTTTTTAAAAGCCGAGCATACTTTATTTATAGATAGCTCCAGGCGTTTCCCACTCAATAAATCCGGGGTCGTCCTTGTCTTTACTTCAGCAGGTCAATACGTCCACTGTCCAAATCAAGTATTTTTTCCTGATACATGCCGTAGCCATCTTGAGCAGAAAATAAGATAGAATCGCCAATTCTTGAAAAGCCACCCACATCATTTGAGGCGGATAACAATGCTTGTCCGGTCCCATCAAAGTTCACCTGATAAAGACCCGTGCTGTAATACCTGTTTTCCTCTGAAAGAAGAGTATAAATCAGGCTTTCATCAGTAGGTATAAATGAGGCAACCTCTTCATTGACCAGCAACTGCGGCTCAGCTGTTTCTCCTTTTTCACTACGGTAAAGAGCGGAGTCTTCACCAATGTAATAGTAAGCATCCTCCCAGACTATTACATCATGCGCATAGACATCAAGAACGTCCTGCCTGTCTCCACCCTCAAGGTCATAACTTTCGATTCGTGGGTGATCGTTATCTTCTTGACTCACTAAGAGACGGTCTTCATGAATAGTCATTCCTATTCCCGAAGCGTCCAGTACTTTTCCGAGGTGTTGTCCATTGAGATCCATTTTATAGATGCTGAAGCCATCTTCCATGCTTTCAAAATAAATCCAGTTTCCCTGGATTCGCATGTTCAACAGATAACCCAAGTCGTACAATGGGGTCTCTTCTGTCCCGTCGAAACGCATGCGTTTAAGGACTTCACCTTCCGTAAAGTACAGCCAGTCTTCTACTATATTCAGATCCCCTATTCCATGGCCACCTTCTTTTTGAATCAGATACTCTTTACTCTCAAAGGCCTTATTTGTCCTGACGAGATTCAGCTGATTCTCTACATAAAAGATAAATGTTTCGTTTTCTACTGCCTGTCCACGATTCAGACTGTTTTCCGGCCGATTTCCACTTACATCTGATTCTGGTCTTTCTATTTCAATGGCGGAAGCAGGTCTTGCATTATGACGGTACACATTGTAACTCCAGAACACATTGGATCCACCGAGAAGGAGTGGCATGGCGACTATAGAAATAAAAATCACGTCTTTTACTAATGCGGTCCCTCTTCTTATCCACTTGATTTCTTCTCCACGTATAGTTTTAGCCAGCATGTTGATATAATACTTAGGGCCTTCGATAACTGCCATACGGGATGTATAGCGCAAGGTTATTTTATCATTGAGGACATAATTGAATGGGGCATCGAATGTCGGTCTGATCACCAGTTTATCTTGGCCATGCTCGACTACTTCCCATTTCCCTTGTTCGATGAGAGCAGCCAACCCGTCAAAACTTTGAACCTCTTCTTCAACGCGCTGGTGTCTGTATTTATCAATCAGCCACCTGAGGAAGCCAGCCAGAAAAAGAAAGATAAACACCCCGTGAATAGTTAAATCAATGGTAAAAATAGGATTATATGTAATGTAAAGCAGCAGCAGAAGAGGGAGAAAGATGATTAATGTTCCTCTCAAAGCAATGTCCGCCCAGTTTTTTATCGTATTCATATTATTCCTCCAGTAAAGGGTCGTTTAAAAGGATTCTCTAATTATTTCATATATGTTAATAAATTTTACTTTTGTTATAATTGTACCACTCCTCTTGTCTTAATCAATAACTATTTCAAAAAAAGAAGCACCCTTTGAGGGGTACTTCTTATCGATCAACTTATGGCGTTCAGTTTACTGGCAGACGTTTCGATGCATCAATCAGCTCTGTGATTTTATCTCGCCGGTTCTCATGGAAACACGTGACGATTTCACTGCCTACTACCACTCCGTCACCGTACTCACTGAGTTGTCTGACGTGTTCGGGTGTGGAGACACCAAATCCAGCCAGGACAGGCTTAGTCGTTAAGTCTTTTACTCTGCTAATGTAGTCGCCCACCTCTTTTTGGAACTCGACTTGTGCGCCGGTCGTCCCTTTGACTGTGACAGCGTACAAAAAGCCTTCAGTTTTCTCAGCGATTGTTTTTAAGCGGTCGATTGGGCTTGTCAGGGCGGCCAGTCTAATCAAAGCGACTTTATTTTCTGTTAAGTGATCCGTGATCCGTTCTTCCTCTTCCATCGGGAGATCTGGAATAATCAGTCCATCGACTCCGGATGCCACACTCTCCTTTGCGAACGCTTCAATCCCGTAGGCACAGATCGGGTTCATATAGGTCATTAGAATAATCGGAATCGTCCGGTCTTTTTTTGTTACTTTCAACTTATCAAGGACTTTCTTTAAGGTCACTTTTTCTTCAAGCGCTCGTAGGCCGGCTGCTTGAATGGTCGGCCCGTCTGCGACGGGATCTGAAAAAGGAATCCCCAGTTCCAAAGCCGTCGCTCCTGCCTCTTCTAAAAATTGAATTCGCTCAGGCAAGGCGTCTATCCCACCATCTCCAGCCATGATGTAAGGGACAAAAATCTTGTCTCCCTTTTCGAGAGTCTTTTCAAATGCTTGATCTAATGTTTTTTTACCCATTGACCTGCCCTCCTAATCTTTCCCGAACGGTTTCAACGTCTTTGTCTCCTCTACCCGACAGACAAATAATCAGGCTTTGATCTGCATCCATCGTTTGAGCAATTTTCTGAGCATAAGTGATAGCATGCGCCGTTTCCAGTGCCGGGATGATTCCTTCTTTGCGAGACAGCAGCTGGAGTCCATCCAGTGCCTCCTGGTCCGTTATCCCCTCATACGTTACCCTGTTGGTATCCTTCAGGTAGCTGTGCTCCGGACCAATCCCCGGATAGTCCAGCCCCGCTGAAATAGAGTACGGTTCAGTGATCTGACCTGATTCATCCTGCAGGAGATACGACATCATGCCGTGCAGCACGCCCACTTTTCCAGCAGTCAGTGTTGCCGCATGCTTGCCTGTATCGATCCCCTTTCCGGCTGCTTCTGCTCCGTAGAGTTTGACGGATGCTTCATTGACAAAAGGCGCAAACATTCCCATTGCATTGCTGCCTCCGCCAACACACGCAACGATCGCGTCGGGCAACCGGTGCTCCAATGCATCAAACTGTTCTCTGGTTTCATCTCCGATTACACTCTGGAAATCACGCACCATTTTCGGAAACGGATGAGGACCTACGACAGACCCGATAATGTAATGTGTATCCTCAACATTCGCCACCCAGTAGCGCAGCGCCTCATTGACCGCATCTTTCAGTGTGCCTTCGCCCTGATCGACACTGACGACTTCAGCACCTAAGAGTTCCATTCGAAACACATTCAGTTTCTGTCGTCTGACGTCTTCTTTCCCCATAAAGATAATGCACTCCAAATCGAGCAGCGCACACACTGTGGCAGTCGCTACGCCATGCTGCCCTGCCCCTGTTTCTGCCACAACTTTTTTCTTGCCCATGCGCTGTGTAAGCAGTGCCTGACCCAGCGCATTGTTGATTTTATGAGCGCCTGTATGATTCAAGTCTTCCCTTTTGAGATAAATTTTTGGTCCACCGAATGCTTCAGTCAGTCTCTTGGCAAAGGTCAAAGGGGTTTCACGACCCACGTAGTCTTTTAAATACCCTGCCATTTCCCGCTTGAATACCGGATCATTTTTTGCTTTCTCATATGCGTCTTCCAGTTCTAAAACAGCTGGCATCAGAGTTTCTGGAACAAAGCGTCCTCCAAACTGTCCAAAATGCCCTTTTTTATCTGGTAACGTTTCTTTTGATGTATTCATATTGTCTCCTCTCTTTTCCATTCCTTTTGTCTGGCTTGGTCAATAAATCGTCTGATTTTCTTTTCATCTTTTTGTCCATTTGTTTCAACCCCGCTGGAGACATCGATCCCTAACGGACTCAACGTGATAATGGCTTCTCTGACATTATCCGGTGATAAGCCGCCTGCCAGAAAGTAGGGAAACTCTTTACCGTCTTTAGACAGGGCTGACCAGTCGAACGTCTCTCCACTCCCCGGTTTAGGGCTGTCGATCAGAATATACTCAGCTACTTCGTGAAAAGCCCCTGCCTGGCTGATGTCATTGAAAGAGAGTGCCTTGATAAGCGGTGTTTCAACTTTCCTGCATTCCTCGACACGTTCATTCCCGTGCAGCTGAACGTAATCCAAACCCAGTTCTCGACTGATCTGATTCACTTCTGTGATTGGCTGATTCCGAAACACACCGACGACTTTGACTTCAGCATTCGACAGAACCTTTTTAATGTCTTTCGCCTGTTCGATGGTCACCTGTCGTTTACTGTCTGCGAATACCAGGCCTATATAGTCTGCGCCGGCATCTACAGCGATTTTTGCCATCTCGGGTGTTTGAATGCCACATATTTTAACCAGCATGGTTGGTCGCCCCCTGCTTAAAAGACTGGACCGTTTCTTTTACATTTTCTGCTCTCATGAGGGTTTCACCCACTAATATCGCCCGTGCACCAGCTTTCCATACACGAGATGCATCGTCTGCACTCGTCATTCCACTCTCACTCACTAGGATCTGCTTATCCGTATCAATCAGGTTTGCGAGCTCCTCTGTTGTATCAAGTGTCACTTCGAAGGTTTTCAAATTACGGTTATTGACACCGATCAGTTTCGGCTGCACGAATTGAGCTCGTTTCAGTTCGTCTTCATTGTGCACTTCTACTAAGACCTCTAACCCTTTATCTGATGCATACTCGTGCAGCGTATTCAGCTGGTCATCTGACAACGCCGCTGCAATCAGCAGGATTACATCTGCCCCGTAGACGTAAGCTCGGTCGATTTGAATGGGATCGATGATAAAGTCTTTGTTCAGGACCGGTAACGTCACTGCTTCACGTACAGCTGCCAGATCGTCCATCGTTCCCCCGAAAAAAGGCTCATCTGTTAAGACAGACACCATTGATGCGCCGGCTGCTTCATAAATCTCTGCTTGTTTGTCCGGGTGAATGCTGTGATTGATTTCGCCTTTGGAAGGAGAAGAGCGTTTGAATTCTGCAATCACCTGCATATCATCAGCTTCTTTACACCTATCATAGAATGACCGTACAGGTGCAGTCCGTTGACGCGTTTCTTTAGGGAAAGATTCCTTTAGTCGTATCACTTCGTTTTTCTTTTCAGTTAAGATCTTATCTAAGATTGTCCCCATTACCGTCTTCCTTTCCCGTATGCCACTAAATAATCCAGCTTCTCTAAAGCTGCGCCAGAATCAATGCTTTCTTCTGCGAGTTGTACCCCTTCCTGCGGGGTCGATGCTTTCCCGTTTGCCAGCAGTCCAAGCCCTGCATTCAACACGACCACATCGCGGTGGGGCCCTTTCATTCCACCAAGGACCGAACGAAGTATCCGCGCATTCTCTTTTGCATTTCCACCTTTCAGCTCAGTGTTTTCGGCTCTTCTTAATCCGACTTCTTCCGGACAAAGGTCAAAGGCAGACAATTTGTTCTCAGTGACTAACACGCATTTATTCATACCGGCTAATGACGCTTCATCCAGTCCGCCGTTTCCGTGAACAACGACTGCCCGTTTTCTCCCTAAATTCTGCAGGACACGTCCGATATCCATCAGCACCTCTTCGCGGTACACACCCATCAGCTGTGTTGTCAGGAACGCTGGATTAGTGAGCGGACCGATCAAGTTGAAAATCGTTGGAATCCCCATCGCTTTACGTACCGGCATGACATGTTTCATCGCTGGATGCACACTCTGTGCGAATAAAAAGGCAATATTATTTTGTTCAAGCAGTTCCATCATGTCCTCTGGTGTAGCACTTAAGTGTACACCTAATTCTTCCAGCACATCCGCACTCCCCGTCTGACTGGAAATGCTTCTGTTTCCATGTTTCGCAACGGTCATCCCAGCTCCCGCTAATACAAACGCACTCGTCGTACTGATATTGAAACTGTGAGACCCGTCGCCCCCTGTTCCGCAGTTATCCATCACATCAGGCAGGGCTTTAGGCAACTGCACAGCGACTGCTTTCATCACTTTAGCCAGTCCCGTCAGTTCACTTACGGACTCCCTTTTAGCACGCAAGGCTGTCAAAAATGAGGCTTTCTGGCGTTCATCTGTCGTGTCACTGAATAACAAATGACTGGCTGCTTCCATTTCTTCAATGGTCAGGTCTTCCTGCCTCAGTACTTTCTCAATGTATGATTTCATTAGACTCTCTCCACCTCTTTGCTGATCGTGTCTAAAAAGTTCTGGATCATCTGTTTCCCGTCATGGGTTCCGATTGATTCCGGATGGAACTGCACCCCATAAATCGGGAAAAAATTATGCTTCACTGCCATGATTTCACCATCTGTAATCGATGTCGCGGTTACCGTCAAGCAGTCCGGCATGGTGTCTCTTTTAATGACCAGCGAGTGGTAACGCATGACTTCAATTTCTTCTTTCAGTCCTTTGAACAAGTCTGCTTGATGATGACTCACTTGAGCCGTCTTCCCGTGCTTCACAACGTCCGCATGACCCACCGTTCCGCCGAATGCTTCACCAATAGCCTGATGCCCTAAACAGATGCCCAAAATCGGTAACTCAGCCTGCAGTTCTTTAACGATATCGACACAGATACCTGCGTCACTCGGTGTTCCCGGTCCTGGTGAGAGGACGATGGCTTTTGGATTTAGCGTACGCAGCTCTTCAACCGTCAGTGCATCATTGCGGACAACCTTCACGTCTTCTCCGCATTCGCCTAAATATTGGTACAAGTTATACGTGAATGAGTCATAGTTATCAATCAACACAATCATTTTTGTCCAACCTCCAGTAGGGATTTTGCTTTATTTAAGGTTTCCTGATATTCCGTTGCCGGATCAGAATCATAGACGATGCCTGCACCTGCCTGAACATACGCCGTTTTATCCTTAACGACCATTGTCCGAATAGCTAATGCCAGATCCAGATCGCCATTTAAATTAATGTAGCCGATTGATCCGGCATATACGCCTCGCAGATTGTCTTCCAGTTCATTGACGATCTGCATCGCTCGAATTTTCGGTGCGCCTGATACTGTTCCAGCCGGTAAGGTCGTGGTCAGTGCATCCAAGCCTGTCATGCCTTCTGCCAAGGTCCCGCTCACTTCTGAGACAATGTGCATCACGTGCTGGAAGCGTCCAATTTCCATAAATGTATCGATGGAGATTGAGCCGATTTGAGACACACGTCCCAGGTCGTTTCGGCTTAAGTCCACCAGCATCTTATGTTCGGCACATTCCTTTTCGTCCGTAAGCAACTCGTGTGCAAGGGCCTCGTCTTCCTCTACTGTTGCACCTCTTGGACGTGTCCCCGCAATCGGATTAGTAGTGACTGTGTCCCCTGTCACTTTGATCAGACTTTCAGGTGAGGCACCCAGCACTATATAGTCCTTGAAATCGACGAAGAACATGTAAGGTGAAGGGTTCGATACTCTCAGTTTTCGGTAGAAGGTAAAAGGATCCACTTCAAAGGTCGCCTTCATTCGTTGAGACAACACAGCCTGAAAAATGTCCCCATCAATAATGTGCTGTTTCACTTTTTTGACCAGTGCCATAAACGTTTCCTTATCTGTACCAGTGGTAAACTCAAGAGGCGTCAGCTCCTCCACTTGTTCATCTACAGGCTGATTGATCATGCATTCAAAGGTCTGGATGCGCTGATCCAGGTTTTTCCTTCCATCAATTGCCAGTGCCACAATGGTGACTTCCTGTTTCACATGATCAAAAACAACGAGTTCCTTATAGAACATCAGGTGAATATCCGGCATCTCAATTTCATCATTTAGCCGTTCACCAATGTCCTCGTATTCATGAATCGCATCGTACCCAATGTACCCAATGGCGCCTCCATAGAAGGGAAAAGGCAAATCCAGTGACACATTCGGAATATGTTCTTTCACTACTTCCAGCGGTTTTTTATGAACTGTTTTCTCGCGACTGCCTTCTTTTACTGTGACCACATGTCCGTCACCGATAATTTCTTTATACGGGTTCATTCCAATAAAGGAATACCGCCCTTTTTCACCATGTCCGCTTGAACTTTCTAGGATGAATTTCTTTTCTCCGATCAAGCGCTGATACACTGAAATAGGTGTCAGCATATCTCCATTGATCTGTTTCGTTTTATACTCTATACTCATCTTTTTCTCTCCTCTAATTTTGATTAGCTGTATTTTTTGCATAAAAAAAGCCCCCCACTAGCTATTACACTACTGAGGGACGATATAAATACCGCGGTACCACCACAATTTAGAAGACTGCTCTTCTACACTCTCATCCGGTAACGGGGATGCATCGACCTACCCTACTGTGCTTCAGGTAGATTCACATAAGTCCATTCCATTCACTTCTCATACTTGCCTCTCAGTGTCGCAAGTTCTCTGTAATGAGATGGGTGAATGTACTACTCTTATGTGTGGATCGGATATTAAAAAAAGACAGAAACCCATATTAAATGAGTTTCTGCCTTTGCAGAATGACTTATCTACACTGCTCCAGGGACAATCCCCCCTTTAAAACAGTAAACGGAAGCTACACTTCCCTACAGATATGCCTTTTGTGTATACCGGAGAATCACTCATTTAGGATTCACTCATTCAATTTTTGCGCAACGCCAATAACCAGCGCGTACGTCGACGCCCCAGCTTTGCCATGAATAGTGCACAGTCAATTGGATGAATGAATTGTTAGCCATAATTGAGTGATCCTCCTTTCTTTTTAATCGTTTTATGAATTGTTTCTCATTATAGGGAGTCTATTTTTTAAAGTCAAGGAATAAAATTGAGAAAGAAAGTATTTTTCATTTCTTGACTCGTAGTTTCCTACTATTACTGTATCCCTTCCTTATTCAACAATTGATTGTATATAGTCAGTTACAGTCAGGCTTCAACTTTTTTTACTTATCATTCACTTTTTCTGCAGTCTGGCGTTCTTTTCTTATAGTATAGCTTACTGTTGCAAAATAAATCAGCGCTGATAGAGGGAGGGTAATGCTTAATATAGCCAGCAGATCTCTTGTCGACTGATACGATGCAGAGGTCATTCCTCTGACAATCATATGAGAGACGATATACGAAGTTGAAACTAATAGAATGACCAATAATCCTCGAGCAATTATATTATGCTTTCGAAAAACAAGCACTGCTATTAATGACGTCACCATCACAATTCCGGCAGCTGCAAAGTAATAAGTCAAATTCAATCTTGGCAGAATCATTGTCCCCCCATTTATATTCTCATTCCTTCCATGAATCAGCGTATCAAGCGTTCCATCCGTCTGGTAATAATACACAGAAGCAACTGACTCTTCCTCATTAGTCAGGACGATTCTATCCACTCCATCAGACAGTCCTGCCTCTCCTAGAGTAGTCGTCCAGGTCGTCACATGATACACAGAACCGTCTCCATCTTCTGAGGAGGTTTCGTTTATGTCATATCCATGAACCTCCTGATTCATTTGAACGATGATCGACCCATCAGAGAGTTCGGTCACTTCCAGCAAGCCTTCAGAATAAGGGATATAATCAGGTGCGCTTAAAAAAGAAAAGAATAGAGCACTGAACAGGAGTGTCAAAGCTATAGCGACTCCTATTGCTACAGCTTTTTTCTTTCTCAATAGATTTTTCATTTTTAACAAAGGGAGTACACTGTGATCTTCTGGAACGTCCTGCTTCTGATTCATTGTCTGTAAGTATAGCTGACAGTCCTCACACTCTTCAAGATGTTCCTCTACCAGATCAACAGATGTCTCACTGAGCATCCCTTCAGCATATAATGGCGTCAAGTCTTTTATCACATCGCACGATAGTCTCATTCGTGTTTCCTCATTTCGTCTCTTATTTTTTGTTTGGCTCTATAGAAAGTGACACACGCCCAGTTATCCGTTTTCCCGAATACCTCAGCTATCTGCTTGAAGCTCAGATTTCCAAAAACCCTTAAGGTAAATACTTCTTTATAGGGTTCAGGCAACATGTGCAGTACTTTATGTACACTCATCGATTCATCAGCTGAAGAGACTATTTTCTCAATATTTAGTGTATCTTCAATGTCACTGATCATATCCAAAGCCGTTTCTTTCTGGTGTTTCCGTAAATAGGAAAAATAGGTATTCTTAGCGATCTGAAAAAGCCAGACTTTTACATCACTCTCCCCTCTATACGTATCCAGCGCACTCAATGCTTTCAGAAATGTTTCAGATGTGATATCTTCTGCTATGTGTTTATCCTTTGATAAACTAAAGACAAACAGATACACATCTTTGAAATACAGTTCATATATTTCTTCGAATGTTGCCACTTACTCACCTCCTATATATAAGACGCATTAATGGGTAAAACCTTACAAAAAATAGTTAAAAACCCCAAATCAATATAAACTTTGGGGTTTCGCTGAACATATTAGGTTAGCTCTACCGTTTGATGACCTGTGAACCCGCCATCAAATCTGCCAGGTGTCTGCCGTCTTTTCTGAAGATACCCATCAGAATATAACTGACTGCTAAAGATAAGGACAAAACTAAACATATCATTGGGAATAAAGAGTCGTACCCGTTATATATTCCGTAAATGGTACTCATATGACCCAGCTGCCAGGGAAGAAACTTCAATACGTTTCTGATCAGACTGCCTTTTGCAGGATGAAATCTATACGTAACCACTAGCTGATTCTTTTTCTTTCCCCATGAGGCATAATTACCTGTTCCTTCCATTACAGAAAAAATGATACTAATCGGAATGATAGTTGTAATCATTGCAACGAGCTGTGACTGTAGATGAGAAAATTCCGGTATCTCGCCAATAACGACCAGGTAAAAAGTAATCATGACAACAAATAGTCCGAATAAATACACACATATAAACAGCCAGTCAAAAAGCAGTGCCGATAACCTCAGGCGGACTCCCACAGACTTTTCTTTCAGATTCTTTTCGCTCATCTCTATCCCTCCCTTCTCCTTTGACCAGGCTGCTTTGATCGTCTGACGATCAGACACTCCGATTATTCATATTCTTCTACCATAAAGTAAATAATGTAATCCTTTGTTTTTTCCATACCTCATATGACTCTCTTAATCAATAAGCATATAGTCTATGACATATTTACTATGCGGCAAGTAGCTTAATCTATATCGCTTTCCTTCTTCAGGTTTAAACTGCCAGGGATTCCTTCTATATTCAGTCCCCTCTATAATAAACCCATTGTCTCCACCAGGAAAATAAATTGTTTCAATGACACCTTCAATCGTTGCAGTATCCTGTCTTAACGCAGATGGAAGGTCTCTAAACATAGGAAACGCAATACTGTGAAAGGTAATGATTAGAAATGTCATGAGAGTAATAAGATATACCCACCATCTTTTCTTTTCCTGTCCCCTTAATAGTCTTAAAAGTAGTCTTCCCGTTACAGGGACAATCACTAGTGTAAATAACCCTATACATACTAGTAGACCATAATAATAACCCACATGGAAACGACTCCTCTCGATATAATCTTTTTTCATTCTCTCACTATTAGACCTTCTCGAAATTGTTCATTCATATTATCAGCCTTACTTTAATCTAATTAGCGTTATTAACCAAGTCCCATAATAATGATAAAAGATACCCACATAAATCCAGTCATTAGCAAACATCCAGATATTGCGTAACCTATCAAATAAACTGTGTTCATTTTAATTTTTCTGATTGCCATTATTAAAAACACCAGCCCTAAAAACCAAACTAAATAGGTTATGAGAACACCCACCCAGAACCACAGTAAACCTTGTCCCCAGTATGCCATTTCCTGAAAAATCATACTAAACAAGTAAACACTAACGGCACTGAGAAGAGATAGTGGCAGATAGTGCCCCTCTTTTAAACGTTTATTCATTCTAAGTCCACCTCATTTCTGATACTAACCATACTCTAAGCAAAAATACCCGCCACAACGTGACGGGTGTGCTGCTGATTGTCTAAGCTCTTATTCACTTGCTGTTTCGGATGGAACAGACTCTTTATTTCCTGACTCTTTTAGTGTGCTGTTTAATTCACGTACTTGTCCACCCACATTTTTTGTGCCGGCGTATGATTCGATCAGGCTTGTAAGGTCTAAACCGACGGCATCTTTAAAGGCTTCTTGTGATGAGGCTAATGTATTCAAGGCAGTATTAGTCAGAGAGGATGCCCCTTGACCGTTACCACTGTCAACAATAGTTATTTTGTCGATGTTCCCCAGTGGTTCAGAGACCGCACGGATCATTTCAGGATATGCTTCGATCATCAAGGTAGCAATAGCTTCTTGTCCATATTCTTTCAGGGCTTTAGCCAGAGCAGTTTTACTTTCAGCTTCTGCTTTACCGATTTCACGGATACTTTCAGCTTTCGCTTTCCCGTTCAATTCAATTTCTTTCGCACGTGCCTGAGACTCAGCGATGGCTTTTGATTTATTTGCTTCGGATTCCTGCTCGATGGCGTAACGCTCAGCTTCCGCTTTCTTACGAACAGAGGCGTCGTACTCACGCTCGATTCTGATGGTTTCTTTTTCCTGCAGTTCAATTTGTTTTTCTCGCTCGATGATTTGAGAATTCCCTTGTTCGATAATCACTTGTTTTTTCAGTTTCGCTTTTTCTAATTCATAAGCACTTTCAGCTTGTGCTGTGGCGACATTCTCTTGACGTTTGTATTCGGCCACACGCAGGCTCTTTTCTTTCTCCGCTTCAGCTGTTTCTGTCTGACGCTGCAGTTCAGCCTTTTTCGACTGCTGTTCAGCTAAAGCACGCTCAATACGTGTTTCTTTGTCGGCTCTGGCTGACTGAATGTCGGCGTCACGTCTGACTTCGGCAATACGTCCTTGACCGAGTGAATCCAGATAGCCATTTTTGTCAGTCACTTCTTTAAGGGTAAAGGAAACAATCGTCAAGCCCATTTTAGCCAGATCGACTGAAGCGACTTTCTGTACATCCTGACTAAAGCGATCTCTGTTTTGATAGATCTCTTCAACGGTCAGCGAACCCAAAATCGAACGTAAGTGACCCTCTAAGACTTCACGTGCTTCGTTTTCTAAGTCTTCCGTGGCTTTACCTAAGTACTGTTCGGCGGCGGTTGCGATATCTTCAGTGTTTGAGCCGACTTTGATGATTACCGTTCCGTCTGCTGTAACCGGCACGCCTTCTTTAGTGTACACATCAGGTGTACTGACTTTCAATTTAGAAGACAATAGGGATAATGTCTTCGCCGACTGAATGACTGGTAAAATGAATGAGCCACCCCCACTCACGATTTTCATTTTGTTATTTGTGTGTGGATCCGTGTAGACATTTTTGTTCCCGAGTCCCGTTCCACTGATAATGAGTGCGATATCCGGTGAGGCGATGCGGTAGCGACTGACCAGTAAAATAATAATAAGGAGTGAGATGGTAACGATGCCTATGATTCCGAAAAGTGCTGTATCCATGAATGAGTTCCTGCTTTCGTTTTCTATTTTTTGTTTTTACTATTCCACGTTGGTTCTTGTTTATTGGTTGCCTGAATTGAATTGGTGTACGGTATGACATACAAAATAGAATCTTTGACGTCCATGACTAAGACATTTGTTCCTTGCTCGATAAAGGCAATGGGTTCATTCCCGCTTTCGTAAATTTTAGCCATTTTATTGATTTTGGTAAAACCGGTATACACAAGTACTTCCCCGACACCGTCAGCTGTAATCGAAATAGATACCGTCCCTTCTTTGCCTTCGAGTTGCCTGATCGAAGTGGCACTAGAGTTTTCTGAGCGGCTTCTAAAAGGGATGATTACGAAGATATTAAGCAAGACGACACAGGTCACAACCGTTACGACAATAAGCGCAAATAATCCGACTGAAATAGCGGCGTTGGCGGGCATGCCTTCGTTGATCATATAACCTATGAATACAGAAATCATAAAACTCACGAACAAATCACTGATATCGAAAAAACCGATAGTCACGATGTCCCGCAAAGGTAACGTCAACAAAGCCAGAATCAGACAAGTCACGAAAGCGAGTTGCATATACGTTTGGTTGGCTAAGATTGTTTCAATCAAATAAGGTTCACCCCCTTTCTATTCTTTCACACAATTTAGATAGCATGTATCAGAACATATTTATTTATATTATCTTATATTAATTAAATAATAGTAATTATACCACTCTATATTAATTATTCAATGGTTCTTAAGACCTATCTCTAGGTCACTATTCTCCTGGTAACCAACTTCTAAACAAAAAAACCGATAAACAGTCGCCACAGAAAGCTGATCTGCTCGACTATTTATCGGTTTCGTTCTATTCACTTTTATGTGTTCTCATTATCCTTCATTATATACAAACGATTTGTCGCTGCTTCTTTCTTTGTTAGATGCTTTGTCGGCGCTATATTCTCCGATCGGCAGGATCGTCTTTCCATAAACTTCGTTAAGCACTTGTGCCATTGCTGCATACATAGCAGACAAGCCACAGAAGATGCCTTCATAGCCTGCAATCGTTAAAATCAGTGCAGAACCTGTAAAGTTACCAACAGCCAGCAGGAAGAAGAGAATCGTCAATGAACCGAAAACGACCTGCAATGCTCTGTTGATCCGTAATGTTCCGACAAACATAAATAATGTGAACAGACCCCACATAAACAGGAATGCGGCCATCGATAAAGCGTTGGGTGCTTCGCCTAATCCCATAAGCGGTAAAAGATTTAAACCAACCAGTGACAACCAGAAGAAGCCGTATGATGTAAAGGCTGTCGTTCCGAATGTATTATTTTTCTTGAATTCCATAATACCGGCGATGACCTGAGCTGATCCACCGAAGAAAATACCCATTGCTAAAATCATTGCATCCAGTCCGAAGAAACCGGCATTGTGAATATTCAAAAGGACCGTTGTCATCCCAAATGCGATCAACCCCAGTGGTGCTGGATTAGCTGTGATTTCCTTAAATGATACTGTCTGTTCTTTTTCCATAGTTAAACTCTCCTAATATTCTCATTATGTGCACAAGAGAAGAGTATACAGAGTTGACCGCCTTAAAGTCAACGAAAATTAGTATTATCTTAATGATAGCGGTCTCGTTTCTCATAATCATGACCAAACCCTTCTGTCAGACCACTTACACAAAAAAGAGAACCTCTAGTAAGAGATTCTCTTTTTCTAAATAACATTTAATTAGCCTTTTTCTTCATGCTGATAGATTCCATCTTTTCCAAAGTAGTTCTTCGTCAACTTGACGACGACTGGACTAAGAAGCAACAGACCCACCAGGTTAGGAATAGCCATCAAACCGTTCAAAGTATCTGCTAAAGCCCAGATGGCACGCAGGCCTCCGACTGCTCCCACTACGATCAATGGGATAAACAGTAAACGGTAGAAGATGATTGATTTCGGTCCAAACAAGTATTCCATACAACGCTCTCCATAATATGACCAGCCCAGAAGTGTTGAGAAGGCAAAGAAAACTAATCCGAATGTCACGATGTATCCACCAAAGGCCATGCCTTCATCAAAGGCAACAGTCGTCAGTGCGGCTCCATCAAGACCTGTATCCCATGCGCCTGTCATAACAATGACCAAAGCAGTGATGGTACATAAAACTAATGTATCTGCGAATACTTCAAAAATTCCCCACAGTCCCTGACGTACGGGGTGGTCCGTTGTTGCTGCGGCATGGGCAATCGGCGCGCTCCCAAGGCCGGCTTCATTAGTGAAGACCCCTCTGGCAATACCAAACCGGATAGCCATCGTGAAGGTCGATCCGACAAATCCACCTACTGCAGCTGTCCCAGTGAATGCACTTCGGAAAATAGTACCAAAAGCAGCTGGTACAAGCTGAATATTCAGCAGGATGATCAGCATGCCCCCGACAATATAAACAGCGGCCATGAACGGCACTAACACAGAGGTCACTTTACCGATTTTCTTGATTCCGCCAATTGTTACAAGAGCAACCGCGACTGCTAGAACAACGCCTGTGATCCACGGTTCTATATTAAACGTGGTTTGAAGGGAGTCTGCGACCGAATTGGACTGAACCATATTTCCGATTCCAAATGTGGCCGTGGTCCCAAAGACAGCGAATAAAACAGCCAGCCACTTCTTGTTAGCCCCTTTATCCAGATAGTACATGGGGCCACCCACATAACGGCCGTCTTCTGTTTTCTCACGGTACTCGATCGATAAGACGACTTCCGCATATTTCGTAGCCATACCGACTAGTGCAGCGAGCCACATCCAGAAAACAGCTCCTGGACCCCCGATGGCAATCGCTGTCCCTACGCCGGCAATATTACCTGTTCCGACCGCAGCAGCCAGTGCTGTGGACACCGCCTCAAAAGCGGATACTTCCCCTTCACCGACCTGATCTTTTGCAAACATTTTAAAGAACGTCTGCTTCATTGAATACCCAAATTTGATAAAGGTAACGAAATTAGTTCGTATAGTCAGAAATAAACCTGTTCCCACAATCAGTATTAAAAGAGGCCAGCCCCAAACTAACCCATTTACCACATCATTGATTGCCATAAATCTTTCCATAAAACTGTCTATAAACGCACTCATATTTTCTCCTCTTAATTTCTCATTATAATCTAATAATACTATACCGTAAAAAAAACCTATTATTCAAGACTTTCTGAGAAACTCCACCTTTAGCTGGTCCATTATCACACGTTGAACATCTGAAAAATGAGGAAGCGTTTAATCGTATTTCTTATTTTTTAATAAATCCATTGTCTCCGAAGAGAAATCAGCTCGTCACTGCTCTGTACAGTTTACTAATCAACGTAAAACGCCACTCCATCATAAGCAGTCGATGCTCAATGTGAAGTGGCGCTTCTATATTAATGGTGTTTAATTCAATCGAAGAGGCTTTAATGCCCCTCCCCAAGCAATCACTTGATCAAGCATCGCGTTCACGTTGACCAGATGCAGTTCAGCTGGTTTGAACGTCGTGAAATTTTCGAAATCAGTGAACAAAGAGAGCGTTGGGTGTACACGAACATCTGCTACTTTCAATTCGGCCAGTATTCCACGTAAATGTTCTGCAGCGCGAGCGCCACCAGTAGACCCGTAACTGACGATCCCCGCTGATTTATCATGCCATGACTCGCGCAGGAAATCGATCGCATTTTTCAGTGCGCCAGTTATACTGTGGTTATATTCTTGTACGATGAAGACAAACCCGTCCAGTTCATTGATTTTATCATTCCACGCACTGACTCCCGGCTCACTTCCGTCGGTGGTTCCTACAAATGGCAGTTCATAATCTGAAATATCAACGATCTCATAGTTAGCGTCTTCCCGTTCGTCTGCTACTGACTTGATCCATTCTCCTACCTGTGGGCTGACGCGTCCGTCCCTTGTGCTACCTAAAATAATCCCTATATTTAATTTGCTGTTTGTCATGTTCATTCTCCTATTCTTCTATTTTTAATCGATCGGTATTAACTTACTTTCTATTTCTGCGCGTCTCTCTTCTAGAAAAGGCGGCAGAGCAAGTGTTTCCCCCAGATGATCGCTGTTTTGATCGACGGTGAATCCTGGTCCTTGTGTGGCAATTTCAAACAGTATCCCGTTTGATTCCCGGAAGTAGAGACTCTGGAAATAGTACCGGTCAACTACTCCTGAGGACACAAATCTGTTTTCTTTCGCTACGTTATTCCAGTGACTGAGATCAGACTTGTCATCTACGCCAATCGCTAAGTGATGAATGCTTCCTCTTCCAGGTTTTTCATCTGGCCCATCCAGCTGCTTCATCAGAATTTCTCCGAAACTGTCTCCTTTTGCTGTCTGAAAGAGAATGCCATTGTCGTCGCGGGAGACCTCCTTGTACTTCAGCAGCTCCGTCATGGTGTGAATGAATTGCTTGCTGTCACGCACTGTCATTTCGATCGTGCCCATCCCCAGTATCTGGTGTTCTACAGGGACATCAGACTGCTCAACACTCTCCCAATGGTCTAGTCTCTCGCCGCCTGCAACTAGAAGAACTAACTGAAGCCCATCAGAATCTTCAAACTTCAGTGCTTTCCGGTTGCCATAAGTGGATAAACTGCCATGATAGACTCCTTTTTGTTCAAACCTGGATTTCCAGTAGGTTAAACTCTCTTCTGTCGGCACCATCAGTCCAATACGCGTGATGGCATTTGTTCCTTTATGGGTTCTCCCAATGTTAGGCATTTCAAAAAATGTCAGGCCCGTTCCGGGAGTTCCCGTTTTATCTCCATAAAAGAGATGATACATTGACGGGTCGTCCTGATTGACGGTCATTTTTACACGACGAAGTCCGAGAATATCTTTATAAAATGTATTGGTTTCTTTCGCATTTTTTACGAGCATAGAAATATGATGATGCCCTAAAATAGTCGTCATAACTAGTTCCTCCTTTAAATCGATTGATTAGTCAAGTGATGCTCTAAAAAAAACAAACTGCTTAACGATTTAACTGTCTTTCAGTTTGTTTCTGTACTTTTGTCATTAACGCATATAACGATTTCTGTTCTTCTTTAGACAAACAGGATTCAATCAATGAGGTTTGAAACGCTAGCTGGTGCTCAAAAACGTCATCCAGTTTTTCTCTGCCTTTTTCGGTGAGACTGATCCATTTCACTTTCCACTCCACTTTTCGGCAAATGAAGCCTTCGCGCTCAAGCCGACTCAGCATTCTGGAAATACCCCCAGCGGAAATCGTGACTTTATCTGCCAGCTCACTTTGTGAGATAGGCTGGTACGTTCCTATCTGGTTGAGTACATCAAATTGTGCCGCTGTGATCGCGTATTTTTTCAGGAAATCATTAGATAACACTGTACTTTGATGCGTAAAACGTGTCATCCGGACCCATATGAGTGAGGCTAATGTATTCTTTTTCAAAGGAATCATCCCTTTCTCTACTATCACTTTACATGTAAACTGATTAAAATGCAAGTCTTTTTTTAAAAAATAAAAGACGTTCACTTCCCCCTATGCTTTAAGGTTCAATGCCCGTCTTCATTCGATTCTTTTTATTGCAAAGGAAACTGTTTATTGACCGCTTCAACAAGTGATTCATTAAACTGCTTTTGGTAGGGTGTGATGTCAGCCTGATCATTTATCAGAAGACTGATGTAAAACTTCGGTGGATCTTTTAAAGGGATTTTGACTAGGCCTTTTCTATCTGAGACGAGCAAGTCGATCATGAGACCGGCACTCATTCCAGACGCGATCATGGAATTGGCGGTCTGAATTTCATTTGTATAATGAATATTGGACACATCGATCGCGTGCTCATTCGTCCACTTTTCAAAAATCCTCTGATGAGTGTAGCCTTTTGCCAGGGTCACAAAGTTTGTTTTCTCGAGCATAGCCGCTTTGACCCTTTTGTATTTAGCTAAAGGATGCGTTGGTGACACCCAGACATACATCTCTTTTTCTGCAATGGGGACTTGAGTCAGCCACTTTTCTTTCACGTGCGGCACATCACTTCCAACAATAGCCGCTGATACACGATTCGTTTTGACCATTTCAAACATGGCGTCAGAACTTTCTTCTTCCACAAATTTCAAAGAGCCTAAATAAGAAGTCAGCTCAGGAAATAACTTTGGAAGAAAGTGTCCGCCAATCGTCGGTAAAAATCCTAAATACACATTTTTTGACTCTAAATCATGAATATCTTTTTTAGTTTTATTCACTAAATGCAATATATCGAGCGACCTTTGATATAATAATTCACCCGATTTTGTTAATTCCACACTTTTCGACGAACGATCACGAGTGATCAATCTTGTGCTGAATTCCTCTTCCAGTCTTTTCAGTGCAATCGAAATCGACGGTTGCGAAATATAGAAAGCTTCGGCTGTTTCTGTAAAACTGCGCGTTTCTGCCAGCTGTTTAAAATAATGCAAATCTTGTAGCTTCATGTGAGTACGTGTCTCCTTAACTAGTGAGAGAAATCACTATGTTATAGCTTATAAATAATACTTATAATACCATAAACAACCGGTATTTCATAAACTGAAAGCGGTTGCTATAGTTAACCTCATAAAGTATTCGCTTACATTTCAACCGTTTAGACGCATATCGGATTAATGAATCAGACGTTGAACTGACTGGCGAGACTAAAATTATTAGAAGAATTGGAGAGTGACGATGTGAAAATAATCCGACAGTTATCGTGGATTTTCCTTTTTTCTTTATTAGGAGAACTCCTTTCGTTTTTAAGTCCCATTGCAGTTCCCGGCAGTGTAATAGGAATGGTCTTACTGTTTTTGGCCCTACAGTTCAATTGGGTGAAACTCGATCAGGTAGAAGAAGTTGGTGAATGGCTGACTAATAATATGGCTATTCTGTTCATCCCCGCTGGAGTTGGCCTCATGACAAACTTTGGCATCATCAGTTCTGTCTGGTGGCAGCTGCTCCTCGTTATCTTTATTTCGACTACATTGATGATTGCACTGGTCGGGCTGATCGTGCAGTTCATTATTCAAAAGTCGAAAGTCCCTGGACCCGTTGCCAAAGCACAACAATTACAATTGAAGGGAGAGCATATGAGTGATTAGAGAACTCACTACAAGTCCGTTTTTCGGGATCGTCTTGTCCGTAGCCCTGTACCTGTTGGGACAGAAACTACATAAAAAGTGGCCTATCCCTATTTTCACCCCACTGGTCTTTGCGATTGTAATGACTATTGTCCTTTTACTTCTGATGGATATAACCTATGAAACTTACTTTATAGGTGGACAATACATTAACATTTGGGTCACTCCCGCTACTGTGGCACTGGCTATCAAATTGAAGAAAAATATAGACCACTTGCGGGCAAATGTCGTTGCTATTTTATCAGGTATCGGTATCGGGGTCGTTTTCCATACCCTATTGATTGTCGGGTTAAGCCTGATTTTCCAGTTTAACGAAGAACTGGCTGCTACACTGTTTCCAAAATCAGTCACGACCGCTATTGCACTAGGTGTGTCTGAATCATTAGGCGGCATTGCTTCATTAACTGTGGCAGTCGTGGTATTTACCGGCGTGTTAGGTGCTGTAGTTGGGCCATCTATATTTAAATGGCTGAACATTTCAGATCCGGTTGCTCAAGGTGTTGCGATGGGGTCGGGCTCTCATGCGATGGGCACAACCAAAGCCATCGAGATGGGAGACGTTCAAGGCGCGATGTCCGGTTTATCTATCGTATTAACAGGGATCGCCGTCGTCATCTTAGCCCCATTCGGCTTATTGCTCATACAATTATTATTTTAAGCTAAAAACTAGTCATCGATTAATCTAACTATAACTTAATGGAGGAATTATAATGGAACAGACAAAAACGATGGAATATAATGCACCAACTGAAGTAAAAGAACTTGAGGTCGTCAATACTCTAGAGCTGGAAGAAAGAGCAGGTGAAGTGGTTCCCCACGGTGGCTTTCACTATATCTCGGGTGGATCCGGTGATGAATTCACCTTACGTAAAAACATCGAATCGTTCAATTACAAAGGCATCTTACCACGCGTACTGGCCGACGTCGAACACCCGGATACCTCTACGTCAATACTTGGTCACGACATAAAAGCACCCTTTATCATGGCGCCTATCGCTGCGCACGGATTAGCGCATCAAAGCAAGGAAGCTGGAACGGCAAAAGGGGTTGCTGAGTTTGGAACAATCATGTCGATCAGTGCCTACTCAGGCGCAAAATTTGAAGAAATTGAAGAAGGGTTGAACGGATCGCCTCGCTGGTTCCAAATTTATATGAGTAAAGATGACGAGATCAATAAAGCAATCGTAGATGAAGCCAAAGCTGATGGCGCGACTGCTATCATCCTGACTGCAGATGCCACTCTTGCAGGCAACCGTGAAAAAGATAGTCGTAACAGATTTGTCTATCCCTTTGGTATGCCGATCGTCTCTCGCTACTTAACAGGTACAGGAGAAAAAATGTCATTGAATAATATCTATGCACAATCTAAACAGAAAATCAGTCCACGAGACGTGACCTTCCTTTCTGACTATTCAGGTTTGCCTGTCTTCGTTAAAGGGATTCAAGCTCCAGAAGATGCTGTTATCGCTATTGAAGCAGGCGCAGCTGGCATCTGGGTATCCAATCACGGGGGACGTCAGCTTGATGGAGCTCCAGGATCATTTGAAACGCTTGAAGCCATAGCAGATGCTGTACAAGGCCGCGTCCCTATTGTGTTCGATTCAGGTATCCGACGTGGAGAGCATATCTTCAAGGCGCTGGCCAGTGGAGCGGATATCGTCGCAATCGGACGTCCCGTTCTCTACGGACTAGCTTTAGGCGGATGGAAAGGCGTTAAGAGTGTTCTTGACTACTTCGACAAAGACCTCAAACGCGTTATGCAGCTGGCTGGTACACAGACCGTTCAGGATATAAAAGAAACGACATTGTTTAAGAATAACTGATCCATAAAAAGGCGCTGTGACAACCGCCAGTAAAAAGAAGCACGCTCCCTTTTAACAAGTGACTGAGTTGTTAAAGGACACACGTGCTTCTTTTTTTGGTTTAATTCAGCTTCTGTTCCCCATCTGCACGCTTCATCGGTTAAGTGCAGTATGGAAACAGCCTAGTGACTAGTTCCTCGGTCATCCTTTGATAAACTAGTCACTATATTGATTTTGAGACCAGTTCCTCACTTTTCAAGTCCAGAAGTGGGGACAAAACCGTTATTGGAACCTGTTTAATCCCTTTACCTCTATGAACTAGTCACAATAAGTCTTTTATAACCTGTTTAATCTCTTTACCGCTATGAACTAGTCACAATAAGGCTTTTGTAACCTGTTCACGATCCACATTGTCAGCAACTGGTCACTAAAATGACAATGTCCCCAATTCCTTTCATAAATGCTTGTTAACTGGTCTCAATACTGCTTTGAGCATAGTTGATCCGTCATTTTTAAAGGAATGGGTTCTCAGTCACTACATTTAAATGTTTCTTGCTGGACAGTCTCGGCTGCTCATTAGAAAAAACCATTCAATCAGACCCTTGCATGACTAACCGTTCTTTCAAGTTTCTCATATACTTCATCCCCATTGTCCATAGAATGTAGTCTTTTAATCTGGAGGAAATATAATCATCTATGACCTGTCTGATTTTCCATTCGACAAAGTCGTATTCAGGCAGGAAGATATCAGAAGTCGGTAATCCAACATCATAATCCAGCAGAACCTCATTTATCCGTCGTTTAGTATTTTTCCGATCTTTCTCCTGACCATAACAGACAACCAAGGCGCTTTTGTTCAGCAGCTCAGCTGATATACTCTGGAAGAACGCACAGTAGTCATGGGGTACATCACCTGAAAACGTCGGCACGATAAAAATAAACCCGTCTTTCTCATTCAACTTCCGCTGCCCTTCATTAGTCAGTTGTCTGCCAGTGTCCCCTGCCTCTGTATAGTCGACTGTTTTCATCAGTTCAAATGTTGTCCCCTGGGCTCTGCGTCCTGCTTTTTTAAAATAAGGGGTCGCTTTTTTGGCAATTGACAGGCTCTCTTTTTCTTTTCCTCTATCGAGCAAGAGGATGCCAACCTTTAACATATCTCATTCTCCTCCCGTATAGTCATCAACCCATTCTGAACTGTTGACTAGCTTCAGTATAAAGTATACAGTAACTGTAGAGTCAAGGGAGGACGTCCAGAATGAAAAATAAACGATTCCTTAAAACAGCAGAGCTGGCTGCACTTTTGTCTATCAACAAGCGAACGTTACACTATTATGACGCTATCGGTCTATTTTCTCCTGAACGCAGAGAGTCTAATGGATACAGATATTACTCACTGACCCAAATTATGGACCTCAGCATTATTTTATCACTTAGAGAACTTGATATGCCGCTAACTGATATCAAAGAGATATTGACGGGCAGTTTCCAGGCCTACACTGAATCGCTGGAAACGAAAAAAGTGGAAGTCGATGCTAAGATACGGGACCTGCACAATATTAGAGACATCATCTCCCGTAAACTCGCCTATATCGAAACAGCTGAACGCTCTCATATGACTATTAACGAACTGGTTTTAGAAGATAGCTACCTTATTCTCAGTGAACGCATAAAAGATCAGTCCATACTGAATCTGCTCGACAAAGCACACCAGCTGGTTGAAAAACAGAGCAATTATACTCTTCCCAATAACGAATACGGGTCACTGATCCATACGGATAAAAAAAGAGAAGACCCACACAGCGAAGAGTATGATTATTTATATATAGATGCTCCCGTATCAGATAAAAGCGGTCACCTCAAGCCGGCAGGCCGTTATTTAAGTTTAGTCTATCAGGGAACTGAGGAGTCCCTTTCTCTTCCCTATGAAAAAATACTGCAGTACAGCAGGGACAACGGGTTGCAACTGGAGGGGTACTTCTACGAAAAAGTCCTTCTGGATTCGATTCAAAAGAACCAGGATCATACCGTGATTGAAATTCAGGTGAGGATAGCGTAATCGCTCTAGTTGCCAACGGCTTCTTACTCCTTTTTAGTACGCATGCAAAAAACCACCACCCCTTAAAGGGTCTGGTGGTTTGAGTTTTCTTACTGACGTGTTTCTCTTTCATATATTCCGTCTTTACCGAAGTAATTCTTAGTTGATTTCACAATAACCGGGCTTAAAATCAGTAACCCAATCAAGTTAGGTAAAGCCATTAAGCCATTCAGTGTGTCTGCGAGCGCCCAGATTGCACGAAGCCCTCCTATTGCCCCTACCACGATCAGTGGAATGAATAATAATCGGTAGAATACGATCGATTTAGGTCCAAACAGGTACTCCATACAGCGCTCTCCGTAATAAGACCAGCCGAGCAGTGTTGAGAAGGCAAAGAAAACGAGTCCGAATGTGACGATGTACCCACCATATGGAAGGCCTTCATTGAAAGCTGAGGTCGTTAGAGCAGCGCCATCCAGTCCTGTATCGACCGCTCCCGTCATTACGATGACTAAAGCTGTAATGGTACATAAAACGATTGTGTCTGCAAATACTTCAAATACGCCCCAGAATCCTTGTCTTACTGGATGATCCGTTGTCGCTGCGGCATGAGCAATCGGAGCACTCCCCAGTCCAGCTTCATTCGTGAAGACGCCTCGAGCAACCCCATAACGAATGCCTAACGCTAATGTGGATCCGACGAACCCACCTGCAGCCGCTGACCCTGTGAACGCATCTCTGAAGATGATTGCAAATGCACCTGGCACCAGCTGAATATTAGCAATAATGATGACTAGTCCTCCAACAATATAAATCACAGCCATGAAGGGAACGATGATTTCTGTCACTTTTCCGATCTTTTTGATACCTCCGACAATAACTAATGCAACGAGGACAGCCAGTACTACGCCTGTGATCCATGGTTCGATCCCAAAGGTCGTATTCAAAGAGTCAGCGACAGAATTGGACTGAACCATATTCCCAATACCAAACGTAGCCGCAGCTCCAAAGATAGCAAAGGTCACAGCCAGCCACTTCATATTAGCTCCATTTTGAAGGTAATACATTGGCCCACCGACATAGCGCCCATCTTCTGTCTTCTCTCTATATTCAATGGATAAGACAACTTCTCCATACTTGGTCGCCATGCCGAACAATGCAGCTACCCACATCCAGAACACCGCTCCCGGTCCGCCAATCGCAATAGCTGTTCCGACACCGGCAATATTACCAGTCCCTACAGTCGCAGCCAGGGCTGTTGAAACAGCCTGAAAAGCAGTGATTTCTCCTTCCCCCACTTGTTCTTTAGTAAATATTTTCAGAAATGTGTTTTTTAGTATGTATCCAAATTTTGTAAAGGCAACAAATTTGGTGAGTACCGTCAGGAAAACACCAGTCCCTACAATCAATATAAGAAACGGCCATCCCCAAACTAAATCATTAATGAATGCATTCGCATCCAGTACCCACTCCATAAATTGTTCCATCTCTTTCTCCCCTTTAATCATTCTCTAATAGCCAATTAATAATAGCACATTTTTTCTATTCACTGAACATTATTTTAAAAATGTTTAGTCATTTTATTGAAAACAATCCGTTTACCACATTTTTACAAATAAATGAGAGTATATAAGCAGTCAATATGATAAACTTAAGTCAGTTTTTTATACACCACCCTATTCATGAAAGAAGGTTAATCTATGCGTTCCAAACGACAGTCTTATTCAAGAAGACAATCCACACGTTTACATAAAAAGACACTTATATTTGTTTTACTATTCATCTTCTTTATCCCCGTAACCGTTTCGCTGATTCACCAGTTTAAAGATGTTCCGGATGGAATCTCAATGGAAGGCGAAATCCATCACACCAGCGAGTTTCAGTTTTTATACGATTTAACTTATGAAAATGCAGATGGCACAGTCGAACATGAACAGGAAATATTTGATACTATCTATCAATTGATCGATGATGCGGAAGAGTTTATTGTGGTGGATATGTTCTTATTCAATGATGACTATGATCATACAGATCCTGATCTTGACTTCCCTAATCTTTCAAGCGAGTTCGCTGATGCGCTCATTGCTAAAAAAGAGTCCACACCAGATTTGGAGATTGTGTTTATAACAGATCCCATTAATACTTTTTATGGCTCCTATATTCCGGATACACTGGAGCGAATGACAGACAGTGGCATCGACGTGATGATTACTGATCTTGATCCGTTAAGAGACTCGAACCCTGTGTATTCCGGACTTTACCGGTCTTACTTACAGTGGTTTGGAACATCTGATGCAAGTTACCTGCCAAACATCCTGCGCCCACAAGGACCGGAAATCAATATCCGTTCCTATACCGGCTTGTTGAACTTTAAGGCAAATCACCGCAAAATTATTATGAATGAACAAGAAGCCATTATCTCTTCTGCAAACCCGCATGATGCCAGCTCCTATCACTCGAATGTGGCTTACCGCCTACGAGGGGAATTACTGAATGATTTACTGGAGTCAGAAAAAGCAGTTGTTGAGATGTCTGGTTACGATACGTCACTGTTCGATTCGTTTACAGTTCAAACAGATGTGTCAGAATCTGACGAAGCATACGAAGTTCAATTATTGACAGAGGGCAAAATCAAAGAACAGATCCTGGACTATATTCATCAGGCTACTTCAGAGGATGCCATCAAAATCGGCTTATTTTATCTGTCTGATTCGGATATTATCGATGCGCTTTGGGATGCTCAAAGTCGCGAGGTCACTGTCCAGCTCATTTTAGACATTAACCAGGATGCATTCGGTAATGAAAAGATTGGCATACCTAATCGACCGGTAGCCGATGAACTGACAAAAGATGACAGCCGCATCGAAATTCGCTGGTACCGCTCAAATGGCGAGCAGTATCATTCAAAATTTTTCCTGCTTGAAACGCTGGAGGATGTGACTATGATCGGTGGATCGACCAATTTCACACGACGAAACATGGATGATTTCAATCTGGAAACGAACGTGAGAGTGAGCGGATCTAAGGACCAACCCGAAATCATTGAAATGCTCAGCTACTTTGATCGCCTCTGGGAAAATCAGGATGGGCTTTACACTGTCGATTACACCACCCATGCGGAATCTTCTACCTGGAAAAATAGGCTCTACCAGTTCCAGGAATGGAGCGGTCTGTCAACATTTTAAATAAGAAGGTGTAGTATAATATACTAAAATGTAAAAACACTCTATACATCACTGTAGGAGGTGCAGAATGAAAAAATTAATTTTTGTTTTTTTTCTGGTAAGTGTACTCAGTGCCTGTTTTAGCCCAAGACAAGAGGGTATTATAGTAGAGATTAGAGAAAATCAGGATAGATGGGATCAGATACTGGTCGTGCCTAACTTAACTGAAGAAGATATTGTGAATAGAACGACCGATGAGTTAATTGAATTAGCCCAGGAAAATGAGGGAGCCTATTATAGTTTGAGACCTGGAGAGTTTCAAGAACTGGAACTGGAAATAGGCATGCTAGTAAGTGTTCGCTGGGGTGGCAGTGAACAGACGACTGACCCACCTCAACGCGAAGCAACTGACTTAGAAATAGTGTCTGACTAGTCAATGTTAGTCGTACTGATCATTTTTAGAAATAAAGCAAGATTAAACCAAACACATATTGATCCCCCTGATTGAAGAGTGGATACTCACTTTAAAGGTATCCTTACCTTCAATCAGGGGGTTGTTCTTTCTAACATAAATAGTCATCCCACTATCCCCTTACCTCTTCATCATTATTTAATTTAGCCTATTTCAATACTCCTCTCACTAGACTATCAACACTGATAAGAATTATACTAAAATCAGTCTATTATCATACATCTCATATTATTAAGGAGTGTCCAATTGAACTCACAAAAAATTTACCATTATGATGCCTTTTCCAAACAGCCTGACAAAGGGAATCCAGCCGGGATCGTTTTGAACGGAGATCATCTAACTACCTCTCAGATGCAAAACGCTGCTTTCAAAGTAGGCTTCAACGAAACAGCTTTCCCTTTAAAGTCGGATGTTGCAGATATTAGAATTCGGTACTTTTCACCTAAACGTGAGATGGATTTATGCGGACATGCGACAATTGCTGCTTTGTATGCATTAAAAACTAACGGTCTTCTTCCTGAAAAAGAGTCATTGACCATAGAAACTAAGGCCGGAATTTTACCTGTTACTATCGCTTCAACACCGGACAACGACTGGACGGTAAGATTGTCACAATCTCCCGCACAATTTAAGCCATTCGATGGGTCTATAAAAGCTATTGCACGGGCTATCGGCTTAGAGGAGTCTGAGATAGATCAGTCCTTACCTGCGTTATATGGGAATACTGGATCATGGACGTTACTTGTTCCTGTCAAACGTCTAGCCTCTTTTGATCGCATGAACCCGAGAACCAAAGATTTTCCGGACTTACTAGAAGCTTATCCTAATGCATCGATACATCCCTTTTGTCTGGAAACTAGTGATCCATCAAGTGACATGCACGGCCGACACTTTTCTTCCCCAAGTACGGGATCCGTTGAAGATTCAGTAACAGGGACTGCTTCAGGAGCAATGGGTGCATATTACTGCAAATACATCGCTGATTCTTATCCTGGGTCCCGAAAATTAGTAGTTGAACAGGGTCATGAAATGGGGAAAGACGGACGGGTCTATGTAGCCGTTTCTAAAAATAGAGACACATATGACGTCACCATTGCCGGCCAAGCTATATTCGTTAAAGAGTTTGATGTACAGATAGATTAAATGCTGTATAATTCTTATGAGCGAAGGATTGGGGGAACTTATATGAAGTCAGCTGTAGTGTGGACTAATGTAGAGAATGGCGGATGCGAGCATCTCGCTATTAAGGAAACTGACAATCAGATGTTTGTTCAGAGTACACTTATTTCTATTGATGAGAAAGAACACACTGCTTACACTACTCAGTACACTGTCGAGATGGATAAAAACTGGTCGATTAAAACTGTACAAATCGACGTAAATGATTCAAATCATATGGGATTATCTACTGACGGACTAGGAAACTGGTTTAATCTTGACGGGCAGCCTCTTCCTCATCTTAAAGGAGCAATCGATATTGATATTTCAGCTACTCCCTTCTCTAATTCTTTGCCTATCAATCGGTTAAACTGGAAGCTAGGTCAGATTGAAGCGTTCCAGATGGTTTATATCTCAGTTCCTTCATTAGCATTCAAACGAGTTGATCAAACTTACCAGTTCATTCGCCAAGAAGAAGATATGAGATATTTCAAGTATCATTCAACTACTTATGATACAGTTATTTCTGTTGATTCAGATGGATTAGTACTTAATTATCCTGAACTGTTCAAACGCCTAGTATAAAATAAGTAATCGATCCATAAACACTATAACCAAAGCTTAAAGGAAAGAGGACTTACAATGATTGCAAAAACGGAAGACGATTTTAATGGCTTAAAAGAAATTGGAAAAATTTGCGGAGCGATCCGTGACGAATTAGTCGAGCGAACTGAACCGGGAGTGACTACCAAAGACCTCGATGAGTTGGCAGGAAAGTTATTTGAAAAAGCTGGTGCTGTATCGGCTCCGAAGGGCGTCTACGATTTTCCGGGGTACACCTGTATCAGTGTTAATGAAGAAGTCGCGCATGGCATCCCTCGCGACCGTGTGATCGAAGAAGGCGACCTGATCAACATCGATGTGTCAGGCTCGAAGAATGGATACTTTGCGGACACTGGGATATCTTTCGTTGTGGGAAAAGGGAATGCTGTATTAAAGACCCTTTGTGATGTAGCCAAAGAGGCCTTCGAAGCAGGATTAGAAAAGGTTAAGCCGGGAAACTACACTAGTGCACTAGGAAAAGCTGTCCATGATGTTGCTAAAGAAAACGGTTTAACTGTCATTAAAAATCTGACAGGTCACGGTATCGGACGTTCGATTCATGAAAAACCCGATCATATTTTCAACTACTTTTCAAAATGGGATGACGTTCAGATGAAAGAAGGAATGGTCATTGCATTCGAACCGTTCATTTCTACTCTCGAAAAAGAAGTCTTCGAGTCCGAAGATGGCTGGACCTTGCTGACAGATGAAAGTTACGTTGCTCAATACGAGCACACAATCATTGTGACGAAAGAAGGACCCGTTGTTATAACGGCTTAACCCCCTTCCATATATACACTAAAAGCACAGACTGTATGAGTCTGTGCTTTTACTGTGCTGCACTTTTTTAAAAACAGATTGCTCATCCCTCTAATGGAACTGACTCTTCTAACCTTTCATCCAGATTTTCCTCACTGAGTGCATGCATAATCGTCAATAAATATACCCTTGGTATTAGAGTCAGGATCCGTCCAAAGAACAAAAGTGTCTCATGGTTTGCAGTTAAGGCTGCTGTTAACAGTACCAGTGAGCATCCCATCAACACAAGATAAACCTTATCTTTTCTGTTATATACCGTACTGCTGGTAAAATGGTTGTTTTCTCTTAAGCGATCCGCTGATGCCTCCAGTATTTTATGGAAAGCTGTCAGTTCAATAACTGACAGGAAAACTGGAAAAAAAAGAAATGGAAGAGCGGGTACCCAGTCCGGCAATCGAGAAATTGATACAAATCCTTCTGCAAGAGAAAGCAGGACAAGCGCCCCTACACTTAAATATACTGTAGAGAATTGTTTGTCTGAGAATTGATCTTCCAGATCCGATACACCACTTAGAACAACAAGCCATCCCACAAAAGTAGGAAAAATGGTGACTACCCCAAGTGTTATACTGAATGTTGCAATGATCAATCCCCAGAAAATCTTTTTGTATGCTGATTCCATTTATAGCTCTCCCCTTGCGCTTAGATAGCGGTACAAATCTAAAAAATTGAATTCCGGATAGGCCATACTCAGAGAAGCTAACCTCAAACTATTTTCAGTTCCATCCTCAGCAGTATAGGTTATATCTGAGACGTAACTTTTCAGCTCATAATCTTGAAGTATATTATCCGTTCGTTCAGCTATAGTCGTTACACTAAAGCTATCTCCGCTGTTCATGTCTATCACTTCTGCATCTGTCACATCTATTCCATTTACCAGTATCTCATCAGCAACAGCTTTAAGCTCATTATTCTGATTGTTATCAAAGGAAAGAGACATGTCTTCGTTGATCGTATAAGTCGTTTCCACTACTCCATCATATGATCCAGCACTATAAGGGTTGACCAGTGATTGTCCCTCAGCTTTTTGAGAGTATAGACGAATTTCTCCGATATCCACTGTCATTTCACTGGAATCGCTGAAGTAAATGGTTGACTCACTAAGGACAATATCATTCAACTCCTCGATTTCCAACATGCTTTGAATCTCCAGATAGACATCCCTTACCGTATAGTGTCCATAGGTGATGCCTCTGACTTGGTTATAGGGCTGGTCCCACTCAAATCCACCCAACCCTTCATACACATTTTCTGTTGCCTGAAAATACAGATCTGGATAATCTGGAAATACTATCCCAATGACTTCACGTTCATCACTAGCATTTGTAATATAATTTAAATTAAAAGGAATTCCATATGTACCTTCCCCTTCATAAATCTCCACATCATAGTCATGCCTGAAAAATACTGGTTCATCTAAGCTTAAGTAAATAATCGCTCCATAACCAACAATGACCAGCATACTCACAACCGTCAGTATCCCTTTAAATAATTTATCGTTCTGCTTCATCTACTTGCTCCTCTACACTAGACATTTTTAACTTTCAGATCCTATGAAACTATATATTTTTTCCAGTTTACCAAACACCGCACTTTAATAAAAGGTGTTTTTATTCATATATATATAACTTAAATAGCAAAAAAGCACAGATGGTCATCTGTGCTTCGCTGCTGTTTATTCGACTATATTCAGATAAATTCTTGAAGTGATTTTATAGACGATCCCGTATATCAGACTGAATACCAGTGAAACGATAAGCAGAGTGGTGACGAGTAATGAATGTGTGACAAAGCTGAAGAGAGACAGCATCTGGTATAGGAGTGGGTAAGCCACTGCTGTGTGCATAATAGCGACGACGAGAGGCAGTACGAACATCCAGATAACCTGAGACCGGGTCGCTTTCTTCGTCATCTCACTGTCCAGTCCCACTTTCTGCATAGCCTGTATCCTGACTCTATCTTCGTATCCTTCAGAGATCTGTTTGAAGTAAGTGATCAGGACAGTCCCGATAATAAACAGGAAGCCCAGATAAATGCCCAGGAACAAAAAGCCTCCGGTAATATCGTAATAATTCACTCTAAAGACTTCTTTATTATAGAAAAACGCATACGCATCATCAATTGGATCAGAAAACAACTCGTCCAGTTCATTCGCATACACTAACTTCTCTTCTCGAGACCCCGATGTGTTCCAGAATGCTTCATAATACAGTTCTTCAACGTACTCAGCTTCATAGTCATTAAACTGATTTATAGTAGACGAAAGTATTTCTTCATCTGAAAAAACAATCAGTACATTACTCCTGTCTTCCACTTGAACGTCCACAGCTTCCGGTGGAGAATCTAATCGGGTAACGGAGTAATCTATTCCTTCGATTTCTAACGTGTCGCCTGATAGAACAGGTAAACTTTCATAGTACAGAAGCTCTTCCGAGTTCAAATCTCTATTCTGACCGGTGATGTCATTGTAATCATCGAGTGAAATAAACCGTGTGTTGACCATGCTCGTTTCATCATCGAAATCCACTTGACCAGACCGTGTGTAAATAAACGCATCATTTTTGATCTGATTGTCATATATTGTCAGTTGTTTATAGGTCTGGAGTTCTTCCATTTCCACAGAACTGGCTGCGGTTCGCTGCTCGACCATCTCGATTATATTGTTGACCGTTGTGGCTTCGAACTCTTCCACAGGCGTATCATCAATGTTCATAATAGACAAGCTATTATCGTTTACAAATCCTGCCTCTATCATTCTTTCTGCGCCGGAATAAAGGGCTACCGTGGTCGATACTGAGATCAGGACCATGACAGAAAGGACACAGATGTTAGCAAGTCCAGTTGCATGCTGCTTCATACGATACAGCATCCCGGATATCGAAATAAACGGACCGGGTGTGTAGTAGAACGTGGATTTTTTCTTTAACCATTTCAAGATAATGATTGTTCCAGCATTAAACAGGAGATACGTACCGATAATAACCAGCAGGACTGCCGCAAAAAACAAAAAGAACGCCTGCATCGGATCATCAATTGTCAACGAAATCCCGTACCCGCCTCCAAGAGACATCAGTCCGAGTAGAAATAGAATCGGTGAACTTTTAGGCTCTTTTTCCCCGGCGTTTCCTCCTTTGAGCAGTTCGATAGGATTTGAGAACTGAATATTCAAAATATTGTAACTATACGTTACCAGAAAAATGGCCATAAACAGTACGACTGTCAACGCAACAGGGACCAGAGAAATACTGAACACAAAGTCATCCGGTAAAATCAGGATGAAGTTAATGGCATAAAACGTCAGTTGCCCGAGAACGATTCCGGTAAGGAGTCCTGTCAGTACGCTGACTAGAAAGGTCAGCATCGTTTCCGTTCCAATGATTCGTGCGATGTGCCGTTTCTCCATGCCCAGTATGTTATACAACCCAATTTCTTTTTTACGACGCTTCATCAGAAAACTGTTAGCATAAAAGATAAAGATGAGAGAAAAAACAGCAATCACGCCTGATCCCAATTTAAATAATGGCACAAGTGACTCCTGACGGGATTCAACAAAGGCATTAGATAAGAGGGAGACGATCATGAAAAACATCGCCACCGTGATAGCAGAGGCCACGACAAACGGCAGATAAATCTGTTTGTTCGCTTTAATGTTAGACACTGCCAGCTTAAAGGACATGTTATGCTTCATTCTGATCACCCCTGTTAAAGGCAAACAGCAGTGCCTGAGAGATCCTTTCCATAAAGGCGTCAGCTGTCTGATCGCCACGGTAAATCTCGTGATAGACTTCTCCATCACGGATAAAGACCACGCGGCTTGAGTAGCTGGCTGCACGTGCACTGTGCGTGACCATTAGAATCGTCTGATTCAGCTTATTGATTTCAGAGAAGAGGGTCATCAGTGTTTCAGATGCTTTAGAGTCCAATGCACCGGTTGGTTCATCTGCCAGTATTAATTTAGGTTTAGTGATCAGCGCACGGGCGACTGCAGCTCTTTGCTTCTGTCCCCCAGACACTTCATACGGGTAGCTATTGGTGAGCTCCTCAATGCCTAATCGTTTGACTAGTGGCTGTAATCTTTTTTCCATTTCGGCTATTGGTGTCTGATCCAGAACCAGCGGTAAAAGAATATTGTCTTTCAGCGAGAAATTATCCAGCAGATTAAAGTCCTGGAATACAAAGCCGAGCTGCTCCCGTCTAAATTTCGACAATTCTTTTTCTTTTATGGATGTGAGTGAGGTCCCGCCTAATGTCACTTCACCATCAGTCGGTTTGTCGAGTGTGGACAGCAGATTCAGCAACGTCGTCTTCCCTGATCCTGACTCCCCCATCACTGAGATAAATTCACCTTCTTTTACTGAAAAGTTGACATCTTTTAAGGCAGTAGTTTCTTTAGCACCTGCTCGACCTGAGTATATTTTGCGGATATGTTTGACTTCTAAAAATGACATAAATAATTGCTCCTTCCTTTTGTTACTCTTATCATACGTCAGGTGATTCCCCGGAGCATTTATCCATCCTTACAGAATCAAACGCAACCTTACAAAACTGTAAGGTTCATCTTCCTATCTTCTCAGTCGAACATAACCGTGTCCCTTTGGGAAAAATCGATCGTCGCTTTTGTTCCGACGGTCAGCTCAGACTCAATATCCAGTGTGATGTTCAGTCTCTGCGTTATTTTACGTGAAATAAACAGACCGATCCCAGTCGATTTGTCATGTAGCCGGCCATTAAGACCTGTGTAGCCTTTTTCAAATATTTTCGGAAGGTCTGACGGACTAATCCCGCTGCCCGTATCTTCAATGACCAGCTGCTTCCCATCGCCGGCATAGAGTCTAATTGTTCCCTGTTTAGCGTATTTCAAACTGTTGGACATGAGCTGCTCAATCAGAACTTCGACCCATTTCCGGTCTGACTTGACGATTAATCCAGTCGGTTCATAATCCAGCTTTATTTTATTATAGATAAACACGATCGCGTATTTTTTAATAACTGTTTTAATCACAGAGTCTACATCAACCGATTCGATTTCCAGCTCCTTCCCAGTTTCTTCCAGTTTAAGATAATTAAGGGCCAGATGAATGTAATCATTCAGGTAGATCAGTTCCTGTTCCAGCTGTTTATGGGCAGCTGTTTTTTCTTTCTGACTTTGCAAGACGAGGCTCATCGCCGAAACTGGGGTTTTTATCTGATGAATCCACAAGGAGAAATAATCCATCATATCGGACTGCTTCTCCATGTCTTTTCGATTGTCAGCTTTCATCTGATCAATTAGCGAGAAGTAACTCTCCTCGTAGAGCTGACTGATATACGCATCTGGGGCAGAGTCCGTCATGTGCTCATCATTGATTCGTTTCGCTCTTTCGACCTTTTTCATATAATAATACCCCTGTATGACAGTCGACAACAGGAATACGGCTAAGGTAATCTGAAAAGATGTCCAGAAAATCCGCGGGGACTGATACGTCAGGAAATAAACAAGTCCAAAAATAATCGAGTACAGACTAAATAAAATGATCTGGGGTCTTAATGTTTTTAAAAAGCCTTTCGCTATGGCCCATTTCTCACTTCGCTTGTTATCCGACTCCATAACCGGCTCCTTTTTTAGTCCTGATAATGTCCTCTTTACCCATTTCTTTCAGTTTCTTGCGCAGTCTTGAAATATTGACTGCCAGTGTATTATCATCAATGAACGATTCGCTCTCCCAAAGCTTTGTAATGATGGCATCTCTCGAGACGAAGGTTCCTTTATTTCGAAAGAGCACTTCCATGATCTGCGTTTCATTATTCGTCAACTCCACCGTTTCGTCACCATAAGATATAGTCGACTCGTTAGGCTTCAGTATAACGTTTTCGGCAGACAAATAGTGCTCACTCTCGGCATAATCGTAGGTACGCCTGAGCAGCGCCCGGACTTTAGCAATGACCACCGTTAGCGTAAAGGGCTTTTGAATAAAGTCATCCGCCCCCATCTGAATCGCCATGACCATGTCCATCTCATCTGTTCGTGATGAAATAAAAATAATCGGCACGCCCGACCTTTTTCTGATTTCCTGAGTCCAGTGATACCCATTAAATGAAGGCAAGTTGATATCCATTAAAACGAGCTGCGGCCCTTCCTCTGAGAACGTCTCTAAAACCTTCTGGAAATCAGTGACGCAAAAAGCGTCGTACTGCCACTTTTTCAGTTCATCTACTAACGCTGTTGCTATGGTCTGATCATCTTCTACTATCATTATTTTAAACACCTGCATCGCCTCTTTATCTCAAAGTCTTGAACTAGTATCTCTTGCCCCTCATTATACTGTTAGCTTTACACTGTCACAAGCCAGTATTCCCTACACAATAAAGAACAATGGAAAGCCACCTCATCTTACTGACTTTAGTTCCAATTCTTAAGCTCTATTACCTAGTTTCCCTATCCTTTAAACTCATGGATGACATGCTAAAAATTAAATAAACAAGCACACATAACGACTATTCAAAGGTGGAAATCCAAATTCATTTGAGTACGCCCTAATATTCTGTTTTAGGATCAACTCATTTAATATTCCTATTTGAGTTACAGTTAGTCACGCCCACTATGTTAAACTCAAATCGTGAACCGTGTTGACTTGAGGGTAGTCTGTGTCACTACCTGCAAGTCATTTTTAAAATTAATTTCAGTTACGTTTAATCTATCTGATTAAGTGTAACTGATCAGAATATTAATTCTGAGTAAGAGCATAAATCGGTTATAGTCTTATCTCAAAAACGACTACATCTTGAGTTAGTCCTTAAATGCGACAGAACCATAAATTTAGCCTTTTCTCTTACTAGAGGGTGCTATTTTTTAAAAATAGCTTCCTTATTGGTTTTTCGGCATACTGATAAATAAAAAACTATCCCATTCGGAATTCTACGCAATAAAAAAAGAATCACCCTCCTTTGAGAATGATTCTTTCATACTTATTATAAAGTAGAATGGTCACTTTACATAGTGATCAAACTGTTCTTCAATAGTACTGGTCACACTTGCTTTAACTTCGGCATTCGCAAAGGAGTGCTTCATAGCTGTTAAACTTAAGTCTTTTATTTCCTGATAGGTCACCTGACAGTGCTCTATACACAGCATCCATTCATCAGTCAATGTGGTATTGGATACTGTGCGGTTATCCGTGTTAATACTGACGGCAACCCCTTCATCTAAAAACTGTCGCAATGGATAAGCATCCCAGCCACTTACTGCTCGCGTTTGAATGTTACTTGTGGGACAAAGTTCTAAGAGCACGTTACCTTCTTTTACTTTCTGCATAGCTTCAGGGTCATCCTTGACAGCAACTCCATGACCAATGCGTGTCGCTCCCAAGTGCATCGCCGTCAGCACACTATTCGCACACCCACATTCGCCCGAATGAATGGTCATTTGAAAACCAAGCGTTTTTGCCTCTGACAACGCAGATGCGACACATTCGTTAGGGTAACGGGCTTCATCGCCTGCCACATCGATACCCACAACACATTCATCAGCTATGTCGTGGACCTCTCTAAACAACTCTGTATTTTCTTCCTCAGAATAGTTTCTCAAGGCACATATCAGTATATTTACGGCGATCGGAAAATCCTCAGTCGCATTCTTCACACCCTTACTGACAGCCCTGATTGTCTCTTTCGTAGTTAAGCCTTCTGCCTGATGCAAAAGGGGGCCAAACCTTAACTCCATGTATTTAACGTTTTCCTTATGCGCCTCTTTGATTACCGCATAGGCGGCTCTTTCCAGATTCTTCTCCGACTGCAGAACAGATAGAATGACGTCGAAACCTGACAAATAGTCCTTTAAGTCCTCACAGTCTGCAGGAGCTACGGCTTCTTTCATCATCTCTTTAGGCCAGCCTTTTTCTTCAGCCATTTCCATCAAGACCTCCATTGGAACTGATCCATCAAGGTGACTATGGAGCTCCACTTTTGGCAACTTATGTACATCCGCTCTATTCATCTGAACACTCCTCATATCCTATACTTTTGCGATACCCGCTCACTTAATATTTTTAATGACTAGCATATCAGATTGAAGCAGCAATTAACAGCTATTTTTAAGCTTGGAGAGTGTTCTGGTTCCTTGTTTTCAGAAAAATGATCAGCAGACGCCAGCCAATGAACACGTTCATCAAGAGCGGTAAGGTTAAAGGTGCAATAAGTTCAAAAATATGAAAGGGCCATATAAATGAAATAATAAATACTCCGAGTGAAAAAAGTAAATTGATTCCTGAAAGTATAAAGAAAAAATGGGGTAAATAACTCTTGAATGTATACACAGCCACTAAAAACAAAGCTATACTAATGACCGTTACCCCAGTCCAAATCAGTTCTCTGGTCTGAATGATCTGCTGCATCTCCATTGCTTCACTTTGGCTTATCGGTGAATGAGTCCCGAATAGTGCTCTATTACTTTCAATTCTGAACAGTCGATCCAGTTCAAGCATCATCAAAACTGAATTCATAATGACAATACCTAATCCAAAAAGATATGTTAGTCTTTTTTTATTATTTAACATACTGTGCCTTCCATTCTATTATTATAGTTTAAAGTATTGCCGCACATTTGACATGCTATTCTTCTGAATTTTCGTAAGTGATAAAAGGCTGTTTTCATGCTCAACAATTCTTAGTATTCTTAGATGGACATTATCTCTAATTGTCCTGATCCGCTACTTGAACATTATAATTCTCAAAAGTATGGATATTTCTCAGCACTACAAGCCATTCATCCTCACTGTCTTCATAGGCTATCGAACGAACGGCCAGGGATTCAGCATTAATTGATTCTTGAGATAGTGCCTCCTTTAAAGCTTCTGTTTCAGAAAGATCCGCCCCCTCCGGACGGGGACTGTCAACTATCTCCAGATTTCCCATTTGAGTTTGAGCAGGATAGGACTCTGCAATTCCTCCTTCGAACCAGACGCTTACTTGCTCGCCTACCTCTACAGATTCAGTTACATCACTGACCCATACTGCATCATAATATTCACCCAATCCATTAGTTTGTCCCTGATCTGTAGGCACTGTATAAACAACCAGTATACTGTCGCCCCCACTATCCATAACATACCCGGTGATATCCGGCTCTCCCCTGGAAAAAATTGAGCCATTACTACACCCAGCCAATGTCAGAAGACATATACAGCCTAAATAGACTAAATAGTTGTTTTTCATGACATCTCTCCTCGTCTTTCCAGCTTAGATGAGTGATCATGGATCATATGATTATCACCCTGTAAATACCTGAAGCTAGTCATATTTCTCTGCTTGCGTCAATCCGATTCTGAATGCTGCTCGATTTCAGAAGTTGATCGCTTAATCATTAAAATCAAACGTGGCTCCTTCTGAGTAATTGCTAGCTGCATTCCAAAGCAAGTATTCTTCAACACCTTGTTCATGCAGCGCACGGATCTGTTCTGATACCTCGTGGTCACCGTATTGCATATAATTGCCTGCTCCTAAATAGGATGCAGTAAAATCCTGGATCCAGGGTCTGGTCCTAGGTGCGTCTTCACCTAATTCTGCCAGGACTGCATTTTCAACATCCATATAATTATAGACCAGATTATATGGCTCTAAATCAGGCCGAGCAATGCCCAAATTACCCGGGCCCCAGTGACTTGGGTAAATCATTGAGGAAATCACATCGACATTTTCAGAAATACGCGTAAAGCTTTGTCCAATATTGGGCTCTTCCCTAACAAGCGCTGAATAACCAAAGATGTCTACAGAAACATCAACATCATACGCCTGCAGTTCTTGGCGAGCAAAGGCAACGAAGTCCGTAACCGCATCTACACGCTGCTGCACGTTGTCTGAGTCACTCTCCCCATACTCCCCACGCGAATAGTCTAACTGCTCATCCATATACCCAAACCCTTCAGGGAAGCGTACATAATCAAATTGAATATCCTTGAATCCTAATGCCGCTGCCTGCTTGGCAACCTCTACATTGTATTCCCACACTTCACGTTCGTATGGATTCACAAAGCTTGCCCCAGCCCTATTGGACCATACTTCCCCCTTATCCTCTGTAAATGAGAGGTCCGGGCGTGCATTCGCCAGACGTGAGTCTTTAAATACAACAATTCGAGCAATCGGATAAATATCATGTTCTTCTAAATGATGCATCAATGCTTCCCCGTCGACATAGTCTCGAGTAAATTCTGCGACATACTCATGATCAGAATCCAGGTTCATTACTATTGTGCCGTCATCATCTTTGACATCGATCACCATTGAATTCAATTCTGTAGAATTAAGCAGGCCTGTTAACTGATTTAAGCTTTCACCAGTTGCTGCGCCTCCAGTAAGAAAAATGCCTTTCACACCACTTTCTGGATAATCGATATCCACCAGGCTGTCATAGGTAAACTGTCGTGGAAATTCATCTGGCAGAGATAATATAGGCTCTTCGGAAATCTTTAAGTGTGTTGTTTCTCTGATCGCTTCTTCATCTGGCTCTTCATCAGCTGAAACCGTTGCTGAAAGAAGTAGGGTAGCTGATAAGCAAACTACTGCTGCAGATATATATCCTCGTTTTTTCATTGTCGTCCACGTCCTCTCTTTAAAACACTCATTTTTGATGTGTTACTCAACGCCTTTTATACTTCCATGAACAATAGGATACTCAGATTTAATCTTTTGACAAATCTATTTTTAATATTGATTAATATTATTATAATTATATACTTTCTTTTAACGATGTGCTATTATTTCTACAGGAGGGCTGCTGATGCTGCTATTTACTGTTATAGAAGAAGCGATATTTATCGATAGAAGTGGATTTTTTTCAGCTTTATTATTCTGGTTTTTTCAATTCTTTTACAACGTCCTGCCCGTTCTTTTGCTTATATTTATAGCTGTGATTCTCTACAAGATTTATCAAGTTCTAAGAACACAGATTAATGATGATGACCACCTTTAATGGCGTTTATCGACTATGACTGACTCTTATTTCTGTAAATTAACATAGCTAGTCTTATTAGAAGCATGGATTTTCCTATTCTATAGGCTCTTATTCGATTTTTTCTGCATGACATACAGACCTAAATCCGGTGGCTATTGCGAGATCGATACCCCACTCCACAGCTAGGTACTCATATATCACGTCAATTATAGCTTTAATTTTTTTCTGTTGTCTGTTTTTTCAAAGTGTGCTTATTCTCTTTATCATTCGTCTCTTTATTAAAATTTTATCAGAAAAAGCTAGGATATCAAAAAGTTAACGGACTAGAGTGGTCATTGTAAATATTAATCTGTTCCTTTCAGAAATAATCAGATTCAACACAAAAAAGACACTCAGAAGTGAGTGTCTTTTTTGTGTGCTGTGTCACTTATTCAGTTCATTCATATGAAACTCTAGGTGCTCTTCTATAAAGGTCGAGATCGTAAAGTAGCTATGATCGTGCCCTTTTTGTATGCGTAAAGTCACAGGGTACTGTCTTTCTTCTGCAGCTTCAACAAACTTAGCAGGCTCCAGTTCTTTACTATAAAACTGATCAGCATCACCCTGATCGATCAGGATTGGTGTTTTCTTACCTGAATATTGTTTCATCAATTCAAGTGTATCCCACTGTGCCCAACTGTCTTTGTTTTCTCCCAGATAGTTAGTGAATGCTTTAATACCCCACGGAACCTGGCTCGGGTTAACAATGGGTGCAAAGGCTGTGATCGATTTGAATCGGTCCGGATTTTTCAATCCCAAAAGCAATGCGCCGTATCCGCCCATAGAATGACCAGAAATAAATTCCGGTCCATTCAAGTTAAATTCTGCGCGTACTAAATCCGTTAATTCATCCATGATGTAGTCGTACATATTGTAATGAGCCGACCATGGTTCCTCTGTAGCGTTCACATAAAATCCGGCGCCCTGACCCAAATCATAGTCTTCTGAATCGGCGATGCCGTGCCCTCGTGGACTCGTATCCGGAATGATCATAGCCATGCCCAGACGCGCTGCTGATCGCTGTGCTCCCGCTTTATGGGTAAAGTTATCATCGGTACAGGTCAATCCTGACAGCCACCACAATAATGGGGGCTCAGTGAAGGTTTCTTTATTCGGTAAAAATAAACTGAAGGTCATTTTGCACCCCAGCGTTTTAGATTGATGACGATACTTGTACTGCACGCCGTCAAACACGCGGTGCTCTTCTAGTCGCTCTAATTCTGTCACACTGATTCCTCCTTAAGCGTGTTCACTTCTGTTTTAATAAGATAAAACGGTACGGATAGACTCACCTTTGTGAAGCAGATCAAACGCATCGTTGATTTCTTCAAACGTCAGATTGTGCGTGATAAATGAATCCAGATCGATTTCGCCATCCATGTAATTCAGTACCATGCCAGGGAGTTCTGTTTTCCCTTTCACACCGCCAAATGCTGATCCGCGCCAAACGCGACCGGTAACCAGCTGGAATGGGCGTGTGCTGATTTCTTTCCCAGCTCCTGCCACACCCAAAATAATGCTCTCGCCCCAGCCTTTGTGGCAACATTCAAGTGCTGAACGCATAACATCAACGTTTCCGATACATTCGAAGCTGTAATCCACTCCGCCATCGGTCATCTCGACAATGACTTCCTGGATCGGACGGTCGTGTTCTTTCGGATTGACAAAGTCAGTTGCGCCCATTTTTTCAGCTAACGCCCATTTGTCAGGGTTGATATCGATCGCAATAATACGCTTAGCTTTAGCTTTTACTAGTCCTTGGATTGCAGCCAGACCGATTGCGCCTAGTCCAAATACCGCAACAACTGCGCCTTCTTCAACTTTAGCCGTGTTTTTGACTGCACCCATACCGGTTGTCACGCCGCATCCAAGCAAGCAGACTTTATCCAGTGGCGCCTCTTCATCCACTTTTACTAGGTTGACGTCATTTACAACAGTGTACTCGCTGAATGTACTGGTTCCCATGTAGTGATAAATCGGTTCCCCATTATATGAAAAACGAGTGGTCCCATCTGTCATGACCCCTTTACCCTGGGTCTCACGAACGGAACTGCATAGATTCGTTTTACCAGATAAACAGAATTTACACTTCCCACATTCTGCTGTGTAAAGCGGGATAACATGATCTCCCGGTTTGAAAGACGTGACGCCTTCTCCGACAGATTCTACAATTCCGCCTCCTTCATGTCCTAAGACAGCTGGAAAGACCCCTTCCGGATCTTCACCTGACAACGTGAAGGCATCTGTATGACACACAGAGGTGTTGACTATTTTCACGCGCACCTCATTCTTTTTTGGTTCTGCTACATCAATTTCAACGATTTTAAGTGGTTCATTTGGACCAAATGCAACGGCTGCTCTACTCTTCATTTTCATTCCTACCTTCTTTTAGTCTTTTTTCCTCAGTATTTCCAGTATACAATGAACACTCGGAGAATACCCTTATGTTGATCTGCTGAGACGTTCTAGTTGATCCATTTTAAAGATGAACCAGCCACACACCCAGCAATCACTCTCTATTTCCCATTGTAGGGGATATGGACCGAAATGTTAATACTGACAACTTTGTCACCTTAAGGTATACTCAATCTTTGGGAAAGGATTTGAACTAATGATTGCTCATAAAGATAAAGAATTCTATACGACCAAAGATTTGGCACTGTCTGTCATTGGCGGGCGCTGGAAAATCGCCCTTGTGTGGGCGTTACTACAAGATGCGCCGTTAAGACTGAGTGAACTGCAACTGGTTTTCCCCGACGTGAATCAGCGAATGCTGATACGGCAATTGAGAGAATTAGAAGAAGATCACATTGTCGAGCGAACGGTTTACCCGGTCGTTCCACCAAAAGTCGATTATAAATTGACTGACATCGGGTACCGTCTAGAACCCGTCGTCACTGCTATCTGTGACTGGGGAGACAATTATCATGAACTCCTGAATTCGGATTCTAAGGGAAACTAAAACAAAGAGCCTTCAACGTCAGGATTTCACTCTGATTTTGAAAGCTCTTTTCGTTTTAGTGGTCCTAACTGATAGTGATTGTTTCTACTCCAAAAGACTGTCTGGGATCACTCTATTAAATCAGATATTTTGAGATCAAGCTCTTTTTCGCTGTACTCAGGCAATTTCTCTCCAAGCTTAAGCAACATCGGATTCTGGTTGTGATTATCGATAGCTTCCTGATTTTCCCAGGTTTCCACCATCACAAAGGTATTGGGTTCTTCCATAGATTCATACAGATGATAGTACAGACACCCTTTTTCTTGCCTGCTCGATTCGATCAGGTCTGTTATATCTGATAAAAAAGCTTCCCGCTTGTCTTTCTTTATAAAAAAAGTCGCGTTGATCATCTTCATGTGTGTCGTCCTCTCCTATTTTAATTAGCTTCTTTTTAATAGTCACTTAGTCTCTTCTTTTTTCAATCAGATCTGTCAACTCGATCATGCGGTCCACGGATTCATCGAGGTATCGAATCGTATCCTGAAGGGGTCTGTCGGTTGTGATATCCACCCCGGCCGCTTTAGCTGCTTCGACGGGCATCTTCTGTCCGCCCATGGCGAGAAAGTTAAGCCAGCCTTCTGCATTCATTTTTCCTTCTTTTATGTTCAGAAAGGCTTGAGTCGCTATGGTCAATCCGGCAGAATACGTGTAAGGATAAAGCCCCATGTAATAATGAATCTGACGCATCCAAGTCAGCTCTGCGCCCTCTTCAATTTCGACAGCCTCTCCCCAAAAGCCTTCCAGTACCGATCGTTTCAACTCACCTAGTTTAGCCGCATCAAAACTTTTACCTGCATCAATCAACCTGTATACTTCACGCTGGTACGCTGCTTCGAGTAAATGAGTAACAAAATTATGGAAGTAGGTCTGTGCGATCATCAGCGCAATGACGTTCCGTTCCATTCTCGGATCCTCCGTCTTGTTTCTCAAGTAATCGGTCAACAATAGTTCATTAAAGGTCGACGGTGCTTCAATCAGATATAGGGAAGGATCTGAAGCAGTCAATGTATTCTGTTCATTAGACAGCAGGCTCTGACCCGCATGCCCCAGTTCATGGAACAGTGTATAGGCATCTGCAAGCTGACCCGTCCAGTTCATCAATATATACGGTTGTTTTCCGTAAGTCGCTGAGCAAAATGCCCCCGATTCTTTCCCTTTATTCTGAGCAAAATCGATCCATCTTTCTGGAAACGCACGGTTAATCATCGCCACGTAATCATTTCCCAGCGGACTTAATCCATCAGTCAGCATTTCCTTAAACGATTCAATACTCACCGGTACATTATATTCAGGGTCTAAATCTATTTTCAAGTCAGCATAGGTCATTCTGTCCAGTCCGTGAACGTCCTTCAAATGCGTAATGTATTTGCGCATAACAGGTGCAAAATCTGCCAGAATCGTGTCGATTTGACGGTCATACAAATCCCTGCTGACTTCCTGATCTGCCAGAAGATAATCAAATACAGACTCATAGCCTCTCATGGTTGCCAGTGTTTTCTCTTTTTGAACCTGATTATAATAAGCTGTGGCAATACTGTTTTTGTATTGACTTAATACTTTATTGAACTGGTCATAAGCAGCGCGGCGAACCGCCTGATCCTCATGGTACATATATTTTTCTTCGTAGAGAACGAAACTTAACGGATAGACTGTTCCGTTCACTTCAAAGCGTCCAAAATCTGCATCAGCTAACCTTGCCTGTTCGAAAATTTCTGAAAACGAGTCAAGTACCGGATCAAGCAAAGCCAATGTTTCTTCTGCTTTGGGGTGTAATTTATTTTGCTTGGCTGTTTTGACATAGCGAATAAATGGAGCGAACTCAGGTGCCTGCTCACTAACCTCGTTTAGAACAGAATCATCCAGATCCTCGACCTGTGATTTAAAAAAGCTCAATCTGGCATTAACCTCTGACAGGACATTCGATATGTATCTGTACGCTTCCTGCGCTTCACTGTCTGTGATATCCACCGTAACAGGGAGCAATTTATATTGATAAACATGTAAGGACACCGCTCTAATGTGTTCATACATTCTGATCGCCTCTATAATACTTTCCGGCTGGTTCAGTTTACCATCATAGTGAGCAGTAAATTGCTCAACCTCTTTGGATAATTCTGTTACGGCTTTCTTGTAGTCGGATTCTGTCTCGAAAATAGCAGATAAATCCCATGTTAACTCCTTTTTTACCGCTGATCTATGCTGTAATTGCTCTTCCATCATCTTCGTCCTTTCACCATTAGAATATTTGAAGGTAACTAGTCTAACCCTCACATTAGTTGACCGTATTATACCACGCCTGTAGAAGTATCGTCTCGTCTACTTACAAATCCGATGAACGCTTTCACCCTAAGAGTTTTAATTAAATTGTCTTTTTAAGTGAAATCCGATTTTGCTTAGCGTTCTGCTATTGAACCCTTATGTATAGTGCTACAATAGACCTAACTAATCTACCAGATTCCATCTGAGAAATGAGGTTCAACATGGATACATCCGTACTCCAGGTTTCAGACCTGACAAAACAGATCAAGCACACTCAGATTATAAAAGGAGTCAGCTTTGATATTAAGCAGGGAGAAATTTTAGGTTTTTTAGGTCCAAATGGCTCCGGGAAAACAACGACGTTAAGAATGATTGTTGGCTTGTCAAAACCCACTTCCGGCGATGTCACGATTTGTGGCTATTCTTTGAAAAAAGATTTTGTAAAAGCGATGAGCAATGTTGGGTGCATTATCGAAGGTCCAGATTTGTATGATTACATGAGCGGCTATAAAAATCTTGAGATGCTGGGCAGTATGTCCAAAGGCGTGACCAAAGAAGATATCGACGATGCGGTCACATTAGTGGGTATGGAGAACCGCATCCACGACAAAGTCAGTGTCTATTCCATGGGGATGAAGCAGCGGATCGGTTTGGCTCAGGCCCTCATCCATAAACCCAAACTTCTGATCCTGGATGAGCCGACAAATGGACTCGATCCTCAGGGGATACATGAGTTCAGAGAAATCGTAAAGAATCTGGCTCGGGAAAAAGGCATTTCCGTTCTGATTTCATCGCATCTGATCAGCGAAGTTCAGCTGATGTGTGACCGAGTCAGCATTATAAATAACGGCACGATCATCAGAAACGCATCCATTAATGACGTTCTCTCTACTGGTGAAGTAATCTGGACTTTGGATGATCCAGTAAAAGCACAATCGATCCTTAAAACAAGGTTTAATATAGAGTCTAGTATTGAGGCGCATGATCTAAAAGCTATAGTCGATGTCGAAAAGCTTTCAGACATAAATAAAACGCTCGTTAAATCAGGTTTTGAACTCACATATGTTGAAAATAAAAAGCAGACACTGGAAGAGTTGTTTTTAATGCTTACAAAAAAACATAAAATCTAAGCGAGGTGCGCATATGATTGCCTTAACTCAAAACGAAGTACTCAAGATATTTTTTAAGAAAAAAATACCGCTGATCATTGCTCTGCTTGTGATTTTTATCAGTCTGTTCTCATATGGCCAGAAATATGCATATGACAGAAACATACAGCAGTTTGAAGCAGAATCTGGCGGCGTAGCCTTTGACTGGCGAGCCTTGACGACTCAAAGACTTGATGACCTCCGCGAGCGCAGCAGCAATGAATTCATCCCCGAAAATGTCCGGGCTTCTTTTGACAGAGAAATCGAACAGCTCACTTATTTTATTGACAATGACATCAACCCCGTCACACCGACCGCATCCAAATTTAGTGTGGAATTTGTAGAACAAGGCATCATTTTATTTATCCCTCTTCTTATTGTTATCTTAGCTGCCGACCTAGTTTCAAATGAATTTTCCAAACGAACCATCAAGATCCTGCTTACACGAGCCGTCCCCCGGTGGAAAGTCTTATTAAGCAAATATATTGCTCTTCTGATCATGACGACTGTATTAGTCTTTGTCATTGCTGTCTTGTCCACTTCGATTTCCTATTTATTCTTTCGAGAGTGGGGGTTCAGTGAACCCATCGTGACCGGATTCAGCTCATTTGAAGGAACGTTGATTTCGGACTCGACTATCCTGATTTCCCGCTTTCAGTATACTCTGCTGATTTATTCTCTCTTATGGTTTGTCTCTGTCGTTGTGGCTACCATTACCCTGCTGATTTCGGTTGTCGTAGAGACAAGTTCGTCAGCTATCGGCATAGTGATGGCCACACTGATAGGCGGACAGTTTCTACAGTTTTTCCTGTCTGATTGGGAATTAGTGAAATACTTTTTCGTTACCAATTTAGATATGACCCGCTATCTGACCGGCTCCTATCAGCCGATTGAAGGCATGAGCTTGACGTTTTCTATTCTCGTTCTGTCTATCTGGGCTTTAGTGTCATTGATCACCAGTTTTATCCTATTTAATCGCAAGGATGTTTTAGTCTAACGCATTCAGTCAGGAGGACTCCTATGTATAAAAAAGTAGTATGGCCTTTATTATTAATCAGTGCATTAGCTTTAGCTCTCCTTTTCATATCGGGATTTGTTGCTTCAATAGTCATCAGCAGTAATGATGACAGCCCGTCTACAAACGAAACAGTGGAAAATGAAACTGACTTTCCTGAGGATTCGGGTCCTTCAGCAGAGCCTTCTGATGTGCTTATCATGGGAGATTCTATAGGCTTTGGTGTGGGCGACGAAGAAGAACTAGGGATAGGCGCACGCTATCTCTCATTGCTAAGTGAAGAAGATGAAACCGACACGAGTATTGCCAACCTATCCGTGCCCGGTTTTGAGAGCACGCAACTCGCAGATTTAGTTGAGAGCGGCGAGCATGGTGCCAGTATTTCCAGTGCTCAGCTGATCATCATTTCTATTGGAGGCAATGATTTAAATCGTCTGGAATTCGAAGACAATCTGGACTTTACCCTTTCATTCGACGAAACACTCACCATATATAGAGAAAATTTAGGGAGAATAATAAGCACAATTAGATCTCTCAACCCCGATGCACAGCTGGCACTGATTGGACTGTATAATCCCTATACCGAAGAATCACCGGAATTAGCCAGAATTCTTTTAGAGTGGAACTACGAAACGCGACTGATCGCTAACTCAGACACCAGGCTGGCTTATATTCCAACGTATGAAGTGTTTGAGTACCATTTAAACGACTACCTCTCGTTTGATCAGTTCCACCCAAACGGAGCAGGGTACCAAGTCATAGCCGAACAACTGTATCAGGTTTTGAATTAGAGACGATAGAAAGTGACTAATAGAGAAATTTGATATAAAGGACAGATGCCTGATGGAAATCAGTAACTTGCTAGATATAAACTCCCGAGAGGATTTACGTGCCTGGTTTGAAGAGAATGCGAAGACAGAAAGATTTTGCTGGGTTATTGCAAGCAGGTCTGAACAACCAGGCACGCTTTATTATTTAGATGTGGTTGAAGAAGCGCTTTGTTTCGGGTGGATAGATGGCATCCAAAAGAAGCTGCCTAGCGGAGAGCCCGCTCAACGGCTATCTCCCAGAAGAAAAAACAGTAACTGGACTGAATTGAACAAAGAACGCGTCCGACGTTTGGAGAAACTCGGTTTGATGAAAGATAGTGGCCGAAAGGTACTCCCTGATATGTCTCCTGACTCGTTCAGAATAGACCCTGCCATTGAAAAGCGTTTGAAAGCAGATGACGTAGTCTACCAGAATTTTCTTGAATTACCTGAACTTTATAAGTGCATTCGTCTGGATAATATCCAAGGTAACGAAAACCAACCTGATTTGTATAATAGACGATTGGAAAAGTTTATCTCACATACGCGTGACAATAAGCTTTATGGCCAGTGGAATGACAATGGCCGTTTGATTGATTACTAGATTGGTTAAGGATAAAGTTTAAATCGTGAATATGTCACAGTGTCTGCTAAAAAAACACCACAAGTCCCTCTACTCAAAGGATTTGTGGTGTTTTGCAATTATACTATTTAGCTTAAATCAGCAATCGCTTCAATCTCAATCAACGCATCTTTTGGTAAACGGGCTACCTGGTATGCAGTACGTGCCGGATAGGGTTCTGAGAACAGATCTTCCATCACTTCATTCACTGTTGCGAAGTTTGCCAGGTCAGAAACAAGTACGGTCAGTTTTGTAATAGCTGACAGTTCCTTTCCTTCCAGCTCCAGAATTGACTGAATGTTCTTAAATGATTGTCTTGCCTGAGCTTCGAATCCATCGACTAATTCATTTGTTTCTGGATCAACCGGCAGTTGCCCTGAGGTATACAACTGGTTTCCGGCAATACGGTACGGACTGTAAGGTCCAATCGCCTTTGGTAATTTACTCATTAAGGTTCCTCCTAAATGTCATATGATTCTAGTATATAAGGTTTGGTGTTCCGTGGAAAGTAAAAAATATAATCAGTAATAGAATGTGAGAATCAAATGACAAACATTCTATTAGTTTGTTTCCATTAGAGAGGTCTCTGAAACAACGAAACGGCTTCTTCTCTCCTCTGTTTTTTTCAATCTATGCTCTTAAAAACCCGCCTTCTGAGTTGATGATCTGGCCAGTAATCCATTGAGCTTCTTGACTTGCCAGGAATAAAGCTAAGCGGGCAGCATCCTCAGGCATTCCCATTCGACCTGATAGGAATTTTGCTGCTAACGACTCTTTTATCTCTGGCGTCATCCATCCGGTATCTGTGGGACCCGGGTTTATCGCATTTACCGTAATCCCTAGAGGGGCCAGTTCCGCTGATAACGATAGGGTAAAAGCTGATATGGCTCCTTTTGTTGCGCCATAAGCTAGTTCCCCCGGCATTGGTCCCTGTGCTTGCCCTGATGTCAGGTTGATGATTCTCCCTCCCGACTGTTTGTGCTGCTTAAAGAGACGAGCAAATTCAACACTTAGTAAACATGTCGCTCTCATATTGACTGCATAATGATCATCGAGTGTTTTAGCATTCAACTCCATGTACCCATCTCTAGTAGAATGAGCTGCATTATTGACCAAAATCCTTGGAATCCCCATTTGTTCCCTAACCGTTTTGATTATTTTGACCGCTGCATTCGGGTCGGCCAAATCGATGTCTATGTGCCTGCATCTAACTCCATTTTCAGTCCTTAATTTTTCCTGGAAATCTGCTGGCCAATCCCTTTCAGACTGATAATGCGTAAAGAAGATGTCGGCTCCCTCTTTGGCTAACTCACGGCAAACAGCCGCTCCTATTCCGTGATCATGGCTTACACCCGTAACGAGTGCAATGGCTCCTTCTAGTTTCATACTCAGCTCTCCTGCCTTAACTAATACTTCTGAATGATTCGGACAATTTCTTCCCCATATTTATTTACTTTAGTCACACCAAAGCCTTCTACTCTTTTAAGCTCTTCTGCGCTCTTAGGCATTTTATCAATTAATGATTTTAGCTGCTTATCACTAAAAATATAATACGCCTTAATTTTTTCTTCCCGGCTCTTTTTCAATCTGAAATGCTTTAATTCTTCAACTATGTCTGTTGTCTTTTCTTGTAACACTTTATGTACTATTGGTTCGTCTTCAGTTATAAGGGTCTCTATTTTATTCCTGTTCTGTTTGGTGGCTTCCAGTTTATAGGGTTCATATTTTTTTGTATAGTGTTTTACACTTTCCTTATGTGCATCCAAATACGATTGTGCCCATGCAAGCATGTCTTTATCAGAAAGAGCTATTCTATTTGACTGTTTATATGTATCTTTTATGTGCTTGACCAGGTGATCTGCTCGTATGACTTTTTCTTTGATCTCTTTTTTTGCAAACTTTGCATTAAGTACAGTTTTGGGATTAGCGAGTACAACGACAGGTTTATTATAATCATCAAATTTTCTCTCTGAAACAGACTTTTTCCACTTGCTTTTTTTACTGTTTACTCTAATTTTTTTCATTAAGTCCATATGACGCTGATTTTGAGTGATTGGTGAATAAATGCCCTCTCTTTTTTTAAGCCTTCTAAATTCTGTGGTACGAATAAAACTTCCTGCGTTGTTGATCTCTATATTTCCATAAAGATTTTTACTTTCTATAATGAAGCATAGTTTTTTTGTGAACACCAAGTAGTCAATTTGTGCACTTAAATCCCCATCTACTAAGTAAATATCATGAAGAACAACCATCGGCATATGACTATTTCTTAACTCAAACTCTATCGTATTTTCTCCCGACATTCCATACTCCAGGTTTTTTATATCTTGTTTTAATCTCTTCACTCCTTCAGTATTGAGAGCCGGCTCCAGTTCTTTTAAGATTCTTAACTGTTCTTCAGTATTACTGTTTTCTTTTAAAAATATTGGATCACTTATCTTATTGAAAAAACTCACTTTTCTCTCACTCCTTTAAAGTTAATGACACTCTTTTTCTATATATGTACGTATACTAAATTGTATCATATTATCTGTATACATTTGATAAGAATAATACATACTTAGCATTTAGTATGCATAAATAAAGAACCTCTTCGAAAAGAGGTTCTTATAGTTTTTTAACACTTATTTACTCCCACTTGAAGTAGCTTACAGATAACACTGCCAACGCAATAAGACTAGTCAGTGCGAACCATACGTTTTCTACAGGGTAGCCTAATGAGATAGCTTTCAGCAATTTTATTCCTTGAGTCAGCGGCATAATCTCAGATACAGACTGCATAGCTGAGGGCATGATTTCATAAGGAAGGGTGGCTCCTGAGAATAACAGCATCGGGAAATATAAGAGACTTGCCAGGACACTGGCTATTTTTATATTCGGTGAGACACCCCCTACCAGTAGGCCAATGCTAAATAGAGACAGTAAAACTAAGGCATATGCTCCCAGGAATAAAATCAAGGATCCTTCTAGACGAAGTCCAAAGAAAAGGTACCCAGTCAGGAACACAAGGCCCAACGAGGTCAGTGCATAAAAGGCATACACTAGAAACTGAACAGCTAACAGTAGTGTCGGACTCGTCGGTGTGACTTGTAGTCGCTTCAAGATTTTCTTGTCTCTGTAATCTGAAATGACGAGTGGAAGCCCCATTACACCTCCAGCAGCAATGGCAATCGTCGATACTGCCCCAAAAGACTGCTCGATAAACGTATAGTCCGCCCCGGGATAAGCTGGATCGGTGCCATAGACTATGCCTAATATCACCATTGCAATAACAGGCATACAGATGGCAAATATAAACATGTCCATCCCTCTGAAAGAAAGTTTCAGTTCTGTTTTAAATAGGGTGTAAAAAGTAGTCATCTATTTGTCCTCCTCATCTGTATACCATAAATACGCATCTTCAAACGACTCATATGGGCTGCTGCTGATGGCGTCCTTGACCGTGCCATAAAAGACGGATTTCCCTTTTTTCAGGATACAGATTGTGTCACATAGTGCTTCTACTTCATCCATAAAGTGAGAGGTCAAAAAGATAGTCAGTCCCTTTTTCTTTAACTCAGCCAGTTTTTTCCAGACATCTCTTCTCGCACGTGCATCAAGACCTGTTGTCAGTTCATCCAGAAAGACAACATCCGGATCGGGTATCAGCGCCAGCACAATGAACAGGCGCTGCTTTTGTCCGCCAGACAGATCATTTACCTGATTTTTCAATTTATCAGATAATCCAAATTGGTCGAGGAGTTCTTTATAGTCAGTCGTATTCTGATACAACGCCTGAGTCGTTTCACAGAGCTCATCCACCCGGATTTTATCCTGATAGTTCGATTCCTGAAACTGTACACTGACTCTTTCATATACCTCTTTTCGATGCGACAGAGGATCCATACCCAACACAGATACTCTCCCCTTGTCACTTTTCTTCGTTCCTATGACACACTCAATGGTTGTGCTTTTTCCTGCTCCGTTTGCGCCCAGCAGTCCAAACACTTCTCCTTTCGCCACGTCGAGTGTCAGGTCATCTACAACAGTGATGCCATTATAAGACTTGCTCATGTGTTCTACCTTGATTGTAACAGTCATGACATTCTTCCTCCTTTTTAACCTATAAAAAGAATAACACCAGCACAGGGGTCTGGTGTTAAAGTGGAGGGTTAGGTATACTTTTTTTTAAGTTCAGTCAATTTTTCAATGAGAGACTGGGTATTTTTTTCCGCCTTGTGTAGAGACGTCAGCAGATTATCACAGGCTGAAACAATCTCTTCATCCTGTCTGGGTGTATTGATCACTTCTTCAATATTCACTGTGGAATCGTACTTCAGTGCATTAAGCATCCTAAGAATAGCCGAAAGTGAATAATTCGCCACTCTGAGAGAACGGATAATTTTCAACCGCTGCATATCTTCATGGGTATACATTCGGTAACCATTGTGGTTCCGTTTTACCGTCAGCAAGCCATTCATTTCCCAATTTCTTAACGTATCGATCGTAACCGTCAACTGCTGGGCTGCTTCTTTTCGTGTTAATCCATGCTCAGCACTATCGGCCTCACCTTTTTCATCATTCAGTTCACTGCGGACGATGACCAGCGCTTCTTCTGCATGTTCGATCTCACTGCCTATTTGCTCCAGGTACTCATCCGCTAATGTTAGAGCCTGGTCAAACTTTCTTTGCGCGGATAGTTTGACTATCGTGACGGCTGTTTTTCGTAACCCATTTTGAAGGATTTCAATTTCAAAAGCTGTACGGGCTAATCTAAATTGATCCAAATGAAAATCAGAAAAGGTACGGTACCCATTGGGCTGGCGTTTTGCATATGGAATGAGTTCGTTTTTTTCATACAACCTGACAGTATTGGGATGTACACCAATCGCTCTTGCTATATCTGATGTTCTGTACATGTGCAGCTCCCCTCTCTTAACAGTAGTGTACCTTAAACACTTAAGCCTGGTGTCTTAGTGGAGGGTTTTGTTTTTCTTTCTACTTATTTATCCTGAAATTTCACTTCCACATTTTCAAGTCCATTATTTTCAAATTCGACTTGATACTCTTCTTCTTTAGCCCACACTTTTCTTAGCCGCTCTTCTCTATCAGTTATTTCTCCTGTCAATTTCTGAAGTCTGATTATATCACGATCAGCCAGTCGAGAAGGTAACTCTGTCCAAAAGACTTCGTTATCATACTCACTTATATACTCTTCTATTTTTCCTGTTTCGAAATCTCTTGTTTCAAAATGCATTCCGTACTTTGCATCATATTTAATACAGTCTCCGCACCCCATCTGCTTAGCAAACGAGTAGATATATTCCCTCAACTCTTCATATTCTTCTATCTTATCAGTTGTTCGAATGCCGTTGACCATCATGTCACCCAAATGCACCAAATCGATGAGTGATCTGTACTGGTTCTTGGTTAAATTTATTTTCATGTAACTCCTCCTTGTCAAAAGTCAGTTTATAAGACTGCCTCTTCAAAATTATAGTAACATAATGTCCGATCACACGTTATATAAAAAAGGCTCTATTTCTGTAAATTTTCCTATAATAAATAACCTTTAGTTACCATAACCATCATTCCCTGAAAAAAAATCAAAAAGAGTGGTAAACTATAAATACTTACATTCAACTAAATGAAAGAAGGATAACAAATGACCCAAGTTAAATTGACTACTCTCACGACTAAAGGCGGATGTGGCTGTAAAATCGGCCCAAGTGATTTACGTGAGGTTTTAAACACGCTACCGGAAACTAAAAAAGACCCGAACTTACTTGTCGGACTAGATACTGGAGACGATGCGGGCGTCTACAAACTGACGGACGACCTGGCGATTGTTCAGACCTTGGACTTCTTTACACCCATCGTTGATGATCCGTATGATTTTGGACAAGTCGCAGCTGCGAATGCATTGAGTGATGTCTATGCTATGGGTGGAACGCCTGTCACAGCACTGAACATCGTTGCGTTTCCAATTCACACCTTGGATAAAGCGATTTTAACTGAGATTCTACGCGGTGCTAGTGATAAGTGTCAGGAAGCGAACTGCAATTTAGTTGGAGGCCATTCGATCGATGATCAGGAACCCAAGTTTGGCCTTTCAGTGACTGGGACCATTCATCCTGACCACATCCTGACCAATTCCGGTGCTGAAAAAGGCGACCAGCTGATTCTGACAAAACCAATCGGGGTAGGTATTTCGACGACTGCCATTAAACGAGGGCTACTTTCAGAAGAGGACACTAACAACGTGACACACGTCATGGCTACACTGAATAAAACGGCCGCAGAAGTGATGAAACCTTACGACATCCATGCCTGTACTGATGTAACGGGCTTTGGTTTACTGGGTCACCTGACTGAGATGGCTACTGAAAGCCATCAGGCCATAACGATTAATAAAAACGATGTCCCTGTTTTGCCGCATGTACGTGAACTGGCTGAGCAGGGGGTTATCCCCGGTGGATCAAAAAACAATCTGAAACACGTGAAAGACGTCGTGCATTTTGATTCTAAATTCGACGACATAGACCAGCTTATCTTGGCAGATGCCGTCACTTCCGGTGGACTACTGATGGCCGTGAGTAAAGAAGATGCGTCAGCACTTCTAAACGCTCTTGTACAAAGTGGAATCCACGCTGAACTGATCGGCGAAGTGACAGAAGGCGATTCCGGTCATATTTATGTCAAGTAAGAAAGGACACATGTATGCTAACTAACATTACACCACCAGAGCTTTTTCACTCAAAAGAACAAGACAAGACCATCATTGTCGATGTGCGTGCCCCGATTGAATTTGAAGAAGCCACGATTCCTGGTGCCATTAACATCCCTCTCTTTACAAATGACGAACGGGCTCAGGTCGGCACCACTTATAAACACGATGGACAAGAAGCCGCAAAAGAACTTGGCTTAGAACTATTTTCGAAAAAGCTCCCTACATTTATTAAAGCGTTTAAAGCATTAGAGGCCCCTGCCACCGTCTTCTGCTGGAGGGGCGGCATGCGCAGTCAGACTGCCGCTACCGTCCTTGATTTAATGGGGATTCCTGTCAACCGTTTAACCGGTGGCATTAAAGCGTACCGCAACTGGATGAAAGAGCAGATTGATACTCTGCCCCTTCCACCTCTATATGTATTGAATGGGCACACGGGGAATGGGAAGACCCATATCCTGCGTGAATTGAAAGAAGAAGGCTATCCCGTGATCGACTTTGAAGGAATGGCTTGTCACCGAGGGTCTATTTTCGGTCAAATCGGTCTTGAACCAAGCAATCAGCGCATGTTCAACCTGTTATTGGGAGAAGAACTCCTTCGTTATCAACATAAACCTTACGTGCTTATCGAAGGAGAAAGCGCGCGAATCGGGAAAGTCGTCATTCCTGAACGCTTTTATCAGCATAAAGAAACTAGTCCGCAGTTGTTTATTGATCTTCCCATTAATGAACGCGTGAACATCATCCTGGATGACTATTCCCCTGACGATTATCATGAGGAGTTCGTCGACTCATTCAACCGAATCAAGCGACGCATTCATACACCTGTAGCTAAAATCATTGAAGAAGCACTTGACCAAAGAGATTACCCGGAAGTCGTCAAGAACCTTCTGATTTATTATTATGACCCGCACTACAGTTACTCAACGGCTCAATCTGAACACCAGGTCGTACCGATTGAAGAACAGTCTTTAGAAGGTGCGAAAGAACAAGTGAAACAATTTCTGTCACAAACTAATCTGCTCTAAATACTAATCGTACACGCATGACAGCTGACCCCATTAAACCTACAAATTGGCTGAATCATCGATTGCACTCGATGCCTGTGTAGAAAAATCATATAAATAATAAAAAGACAATCGCAGCATTCACGATTGTCTTTTTTGTGATGACTCATCATCTTTTATACAAACGTAGTGAGTTGTTCTGCCTCTAACCGGACCGTTTCTTCCCCAGTCTCTAAAGCTTTACCCACTGCCAAAATAAGAACCGGTACATAGCGATCTTTGTCTAATCCAACTATTTCTGCCAGTTGACCATACTCGAATCCGCCGATAGGGTTTGTATCATACCCGTGGCTGCGTGCAACAAGCATGAACTGCATCGCTGCTAAACAAGAATCGAGTCTGACTGCCTTTTTCATTTTCTCTTTAGGGAAGCTTTTGTACTCAGGAATGATGTCTGCCAGCTGATCATCTCTCATTTTTTTTGACATCTTTCCTTCTGCCACTGCTTTATCATAAATGTCTTCTCCATACTCGTAGCAGCGTAAATCTCCGAAGATCAAGACCATTGCGGCTGAGGTATCATTTTGTTTTGTATTCCACCGAACCAGAGGTCTTAACTTTTCTTTCCCTTTATCACTATCTACCACTACAAATCGCCAAGGCTGCAAATTAACTGATGATGGAGCTTTTGTGGCCTTCTGGATCATTTCAAGCATTTCCTCGTGAGGAATTTTTACCGTCTGGTCGTAAAGCCGAATAGATTTTCGTCCTAGAATTATGTCTGAAAAATCGTTAGTTTTTATCATGTAGTGACCTCATTTCATTTAAAGGAATGATCGAATGCTCTTAGTCAGTCTCTGTTATGTCATCGGCTACTTTTATTTTGACCCATTTTTTTGATTATCACCCGTTTAATGATTCTATATGCCCCATAAAGAAAGGGTGATGATAGCCTTACTATACGCTTAAATTCTACTGCAATCAAAACGTTTCCTTAAATATATTGACTGTGCTAACTTACGAATCGACCAGGGATACTTACCCTTTGATTGAACGACAGCAGAAAATTCCCCTAAGTCGGTTTGGCGTCAGTCCTTTTGTCCTGATTTACAGTTAAAAAAGCTGCTTAACAAAAAAGATTTACACTAGTCGTTTGAAAGGTCTATACTGTAAATACAACTATATCCAGATAATAAAAGGAGGCGATTGCATGACCATCCCCTTGTATGACCCATTGAATAAGCTTAAAAAAGTAGATGAGAACATCTGGATCGTCGACGGTGGACTGATCAAAATGAGCGTGATGAACGTTGGCATCCCTTTCTCCACACGAATGACGATTATTAAGTTAAAAGACGGCTCATTATGGTGCCATTCTCCAATTAAACCAGACCATGGACTAATGAACGCTATCAATCAGCTAGGTGAGGTTAAGCATCTCGTTTCCCCTAACAAGATTCATTACGCCTATATATCCGAGTGGAAAACGTCTTACCCCAATGCCACTACCTGGTCGAGTCCTGGTGTTGAAGAACGTGCACAGTCTCAGAATATTCCGGTTGATTTTGACCACCCCCTAAAAGATGATGCACCTTCTGACTGGTCAGATGAGATAGATCAGCTTATTTTTAAAGGCAGTCGGGCACTTGAGGAAGTGGTTTTTTTTCATAAAAGCAGCCGCACATTAATATTGACTGACTTGATTGAAAATTTCGAACCCAAGCGTACGTCAAATATCTTCTGGAGAAGCGTATATAAACTCGCTGGAATCGCAGATCCGGATGGCAAAACACCTATCGACATGCGACTGACCTTTTCAGGAAATAAAAAACAGGCTCGAGAATGCTATACACGAATGCTCAGATGGCAACCAGAAAAGATCATCCTGGCACATGGCCGCTGGTATGATACAAACGGGACGGAAGAACTGAAGAGGGCATTCAGATGGCTGGAAAAATGAAACGGCGTCAAAAAAATACACTTCTACTACTGACCTTTTGTGTGCAGTAATGGACGTGTATTTTTCATTGATTGACGATCATAAATGGGTCTATAGGCAATTGGACTAATAGCTCTATTCAATTAATGCAGATAGACAGATGTGGTCAAAGTGCATTTATATCGGTGACTAACTGTGGCAATCCTTCATCAAACAAATGGCGATTTCCTTCAAGCGGTCTTAAAATAGCTTGTGGAATTTTTTCTGCATAGGCCTCATGATGTGTAAACGGCACTATGTTTTCATTACGGCTATGATAAAGAGTTATACAAGGAAGAGATGGTAATTTTTTCTCAAAATGAGGATTGAGCATAAAATCTTTAAGCTGCCAGTTGTCATCTAATCCCCAGTAGGGAGAAGAGATAACAAACAATCCTTTAATGGTTAAATCACACAGTTCCTCAGATAGGTATTTTAGCAGCACGGATCCCCCTAATGAATGCCCTACTAAAATGACCTCTTCATCTAATCGCTGTAGTTGCTTATTCAGTTCCCTCTTCCATTCAACATATGTCGGATTCTTTGGGTCAGGCATTCTAGGAATAATCAAGTGATGATCCTCGTTGAGCTCATTTTGCAGATAAGTGACCAATTTAGTACTTCCTTGTTGTTTGTCCTGTGGCCCGGCACTGTGAATGAATAAAACTGGTTTATTCATTTTCATATTCCCTTTCTATTTAGACGAATCGCTTGTTAGACTTAGTCAATAATCAAAGAGAACGCATATGTTGCTGTCCCTTGATCCCAGTGGGCCATGACTTCGTAGATTACTTTTCCTTCACCAGATAGATCAACTTCGTCTGATTCACTTGTCACGTTGTTCTGTTCATTCAAAATCCTTACAGAATAACGATCGGGTTCTGCTTCGAAATTAAGCTCGATGGGTGTGTCTTCCGTTACTTCCATGGCGTCAATCGTTCTGACCAGCTCTGGTGGTGGCGCAATATCTACTTCTGTTGCTGTAATTGTCCCATCTTCATTCTCAACACTCCAACTGTATGTGCCAGGAACTGGGTTGACCGTCTCATCACCAACTTGAATACTTAAGCCCGGTGGTTCGAGCAACTGCTCCTTCGAAGGCTGATCCACTTCTTCATTATTATTTCCTTCTTCAGCTGAAGTGTTATCATTACTCTCTTCACTCGTGTCACTATCAGTTGTACACTCTGCTAAAGATAAGGCACTAACAAGCAGGACTAGATACAGATTAGATTTCATTGATCATGACATCCTTTCTTAAAAAGGTAATGGATCTCGGCACTGCTTAAAATTACACTTAAAGTATACCTTACTTCTTTCGTTAATAGTACTGTTAACAGGTCGTCGTGACCCCATAATAGTCTGCCTGTTCTTTTTCTCATGTTTGATTCCCATTCGCACAAAAAAAGTCATTCAATCAAGTTAACTTGATTGAATAACTCGTTTATTTTCTATCCTATCACTTGTATAATCCCTGCTACCCATAGGCTTTTTGATGCTCTTTCTTCAACTTGAGATAGTCTTCATCTTCTCTGACGATGATCCATTTCTTTTCGAATATGGCAGCAGATTCTGCCTTTTCCTGGTCGATGTCTCTTTCTTTTACTTCCCCATCCTTATCGTATTTTCTACCGCCTTTATAGTTTGCGTAACGGCGGGACCTTGTGTAACCCATTTGAAGGAATTTCCTTGCCATATCCATTCCGACAAAATCTCCCGCTTCTTTGTAATCCAGGTACATCTGATAGATTTTTTCAGATGACTCTTCTGCGATTTCTGGTGTTTTGAATCGCCAGTGCGGAAGTATCTCTCCTTTGTAAGGTTCGACCAGCAACACCCCTTGTTCCCCTCTGCCTACTCTGTAAAGTTCAGGCTGTTCACGAAAATCTATCGTGTCAAAATCTAAATCATAATCGAACGGCATACTTATCACCTCTCCATTAAGTCGTCTATTTTAGTATCCAATAATAGCGTCTTTACACTAAACACACTACCCTGATTGCTGAATCCACGCAACTATCTTGTCTGCCATATCCGCAAAATAAAACACTCTCGCCCTTCAACTTAACGGTCAAAGAGGGAGAGTGTCGATTTTAAATTGTATTAACTTCTTAATCCGCGCCCTTTTTCAATCAAATGCCAGTCGATGGCATACAGGACAACGATGAAGAGTACGAGTATAGAGATAGATAATAGAAGCGGGACATCGATGATGCCTAAAAACCCATAACGGAATCCAGAGATCATGTAGACAATCGGATTGACCCGTGAGACAGCTTGCCAGAATGGTGGCAGCATCGAGATGGCGTAAAACACCCCACCCAGATAGGTCAGTGGCTGCAGGACGAATGTCGGCACGATCGATACATCATCGAATGATTGGGCAAAAATTCCATTCAGTAAGCCTGCTAAGGAGAACAGAATAGACGTCATTAAAAGGGTCAGGATGACCATGAGCCACGAGTAAACTTGAAGCGGCACAAAGAACAAGGATATAATCGTCACCAGCGTTCCCACCAGGATACTTCTTCCAAGCCCACCGATGACAAATCCCCACATGATAATGTGTGTCGGGACAGGTGCAATCAGCAGTTCTTCAATGTTCTTCTGAAATTTTTGTGAGAAAAAAGAGGAAGACACATTCGAATAAGAACTCGTGATCACTGACATCATGATCAGTCCGGGAACGATAAATTCCATATAGGAGAAGCCTTCCATTTCACCGATTCGTCCACCAATCAGATTTCCGAAAATAACAAAGTACAGTGACGTGGTGATGACTGGCGGCACAAGGGTTTGTACCCAAATACGCAGGTAACGGTTCGTTTCTTTAACCGCGAGACTTTTTAGAGCTATAAAATAAAGGTTAAACATGTGAGTCCTCCACTTGGTGTTTGTCTTCTGTGATTTTTAAGAACAATTCTTCTAATCTGTTTGATTTATTGCGCATAGACAGTACTTTTAGACCTTGCTCGGAGAGTTGATTAAACAGGTCGTTGACTCCCTGATGACGTTCAACCTCTACAGAAAGCGTCGTTTCATCTTCAAGCTGACTCGAATACCCTGTAATGACTGGTTTGATTTCTGACGGTTCCAGATCAAAGATATACGTTTCAAACTGAAGTTTTGCCAGCAGTGTTTTCATACTGGTATCTTCGATCAGTTCGCCTTTTTGAATGATTCCGATATTTCGGCATAGCATTTCTGCTTCTTCAAGATAGTGGGTAGTCAAGATAATGGTTGTCCCATTATTGTTCAATGTTCTAAGGAAATCCCACATTTCGCGTCTCAACTCGATATCTACCCCAGCTGTTGGTTCGTCGAGTATTAGTAGACGAGGTTCATGCATCAATGCGCGGGCAATCATCAGACGGCGTTTCATTCCCCCTGACAGCATACGGGCACGAACGTCTCTTTTTTCCCATAAGTCAGACTGTTTCAGGTATTTTTCACTGCGTTCTAATGCCTCTTTACGCGGCACACCGTAATACCCTGCCTGATTGACAACAATCTGCTGAACGGTCTCAAACGGATTGAAGTTGAACTCCTGTGGAACGAGTCCAATCTGCTGTTTTGCATGGGTCAAGTCTGTATCGAGATCATAGCCAAACACATTCACTTTTCCTGATGTCTTATTGACTAATGACGTGACGATTCCGATGGTCGTCGATTTACCCGCCCCATTTGGTCCCAGCAATGCATAGAAGTCGCCTTCTTCGACGGTCAGATCAATGCCTCGAAGAGCCTCGACTCCTCCTTTATATACTTTTCTCAAGTCCTTTATTTCTAGTGCATAGGTCATTTACTTTTAATCTCCTTATTATAGAGCTGCTTATTTAGTCATGGATTTACATCTAAGAACACAATTACATATTATATCATACATTTCCTTACTTTTTGTACTCTACATTTTAATTCTTCATCGCAAAAAAACCGTTCAGTCGCACTGACTCGACTGAACAGCTGGATTTATTATTTTTGCAATTCGTTGACCCATTTCACTTGACCGCAAGGACTCCACGGTCGATGTAACTTTGAACGCTCGCCTCTACTACTTGCACTGAGGTGTATCTTGGCTTGTACTCTATCAATCTCTTCGCATTTTCGATACTATAGTACCCGCTGCGGGCAAGGTGATAGTAAGAGATAGTCGATTGCTTTTCATTTCCTATATGTTCACACCATTTATCCCATGAGAGGAAAGTGATCTGTGGCTCCTTTTTGAAAAAGCGATACATAGCCATTGCATACCCATAAAGAGTGAGGGCGTCTTCAGATACTGCATGGAAATTCTCACCTAATGCCTGTGACCTGTGATTCATTGCATCCACAAACATCTGGGCTACGTCTTCTCCATGAACAGGATGCAAAGTTTCCATGCCAAGATTAGGGAGACAAAGCTCCTTTCCTTCTGCAATCATCTGAAAAACAGTATCGTCCCCGTATCCAAGCGGACTGATGATCGACCAGCCTGGCCCGCAAATCTGCCCCGGACTGATCATCGTTGCCGGAAAATGATTGACTCGATATTCATGCTTCAGGTACTTTTCACTTTCGTACTTTTGTCTGCCATACTCATCCATTGGGTGTTTTTCGCCATTAGGATCTGCTGGAATTGTTTCTGCACGTCCATGAGTCCATATTGTCGAGCAGTAAAGGTAATGTGACAGGTCCGTCCCTTTTAAGGCTTCAACCATCTCTTTGACCTCGTCCAGTTTAAAACAAATCAGATCGATCACTACATCCGCATTCATCTTGGCGATTTTACCGGAAAAATCAGGATCCTTGCTCCGGTCGAGTGACACCTGTTCGGCTTTCTCCCATGCCCAGTCCCTGATATAAGGCTCACTTTGCCCGCGACTGACCATGATTACCTGATGGTTTGCTTTCACCAGCATAGGGACTAAGTAGGTCCCGATATGCCCGCTCCCACCTATAACGACTACTTTCATATGTTTCCTCCTTCTCCTCTTTCTCATGCCATACATCTTAGTCCGTTTCTTACATTATACAGGTTTGTCTTCCCGAACGTTCTTTCAGACACTTTAAAGACACTCTATAGATTTAACTGGCCTCCCCATTCAGATTCGACACTCCCATTTTAGGAACCCCTTTTACCTTTATTAAGTAGACCTTCACTCGCTTTTGTGAGACCGCTTTATTGCTCCGCCTCTCTTGTGAATAAAAAAGCAAGAGCTCTTTGGTTATTTCATGTTCTAAATATGGACAAAATGTGTATAAATACTGGCTATACCTTCTCATGTTTGATATATTTAATCTGGCACTAATTTTTTATAAGTTAAACTAACTGCATGCAATCATATCATGTTGAACTCGAAAAGGAGAAAACCTGCTTATGTCGTCGAAAAATATTAAAAGAAGACTCACTTACGTTATCTACTGCCTGGTTGGATTCTTTGCGATCCCATTTATTCTCACTCTCTATAATGTCTCTTATAATCTGACAACTGTCCTATTACATATAGTGATACTCCTGTTGGTTTTCTATACTCTTTATCAATACCGAAACCTTGATAACATGTATGAGATCAACCAAAAATATAATGAAAACCGACAAAAGCTTCTGCTGAGAGAAAATGAATTGAATTCATTATTTGATAACAATAATGCTTATCTGTGGACGATCGATTTTGCTGAAAAAACGTTTCTCCCTTCACAGGGGTTTGAACAAGTCTATGGGTTTTCAAGAGATGAATTCATGGCAAATTATGAATTATGGAAAGACCGCGTGATCCCAGAAGATTTGCATATAGCCGAAGAACATTACGCTAAACTTAAATCCGGGTTGCCTTCAAACCGATCGTTCCGGTTCAGAAACAGTGCTGAAGAGATTCGCTGGCTTGATGCATGGGGCAAACCCATTTTTAATGAAAAGAAAAAAGTGACTCATTTGACTGGTGTGGCGTATGACATCACAGAGCGTAAGGAACTTGAAGAGAAACTGTATCACAACGCCACGCATGATTATCTAACGGGATTACCTAACCGGAAGAAATTGATGCTTTATATGGAAGAAGAAATAAAGAAATGCGAGAAAACAAATCAATCCCTTGCCGTCTTGTTTTTGGATCTGGACCGGTTCAAATTTGTCAACGACAGTTTCGGACATAATACCGGCGATAGACTGCTTGTTCAAATTGGCGAACGCCTCCAGGCATTCATCGGAGATAAAGGCATGGTTTCAAGGCACGGTGGAGATGAATTCATCATTATCATACGGTACCGAGCCTATAAGCAGTTCATCGATCTGGTCAATGGTATCATCAATACGTTCAGAACTCCGTACGATCTAAAAATCGAGAACAGTGTCATTTCAGCAAGTATCGGAATCAGCATGTATCCAAAAGATGACACCACTATTGAAGGATTGATTGGACAAGCTGACCGAGCCATGTATAGAGCCAAATCCCAGGGAAAAAATACGTACCGTTTTGCTAACCCGGTACTGGAAGAGGCTGAGATCCGAAGAAACAACGTCGAACAGCAATTGAAAAAAGCCATGCAGTTAAACGAATTTGAGGTTCACTATCAGCCGATAGTCAATTTAAAAACTGGTCACATTTTTGAAACTGAAGCCTTGATCCGCTGGAAAAACCCTCATCTCGGGATGGTTATGCCTTTAGAATTTATTCCCCTTGCTGAAGATCAGGGGATCATGAGTGATATTGGACTCTGGGTCATCGATCAAGCTACAAAACAAACCAAAGACTGGCAAAGTAAAGGGATGGATATACGCTTGTCTGTCAATGTTTCCAACATCCAGTTCGAAGACCCTCTCTTTTCACGGAAAATCAGCACCATTTTAAGTAAAAATCAATTTAAAGCAGAACGACTAACAATAGAAATCACAGAAAGTGTGCTTCAAAATACAGAAAAAGCATCTAAAACCATTCATCATTTACGGAATATGGGTGTTGAAATAGCCATTGATGACTTTGGTACGGGGTATTCTTCATTAAGTGTCATCAACTCTCTGCCAATCGATACCATCAAAATCGATAAATCGTTTATCTCAACCCTTGCAGAGAACAAACACAATGCTCAGTTAGTCCAGACAATCATCGGCCTGGGAGATACACTGAATTGTAAAATCGTTGCTGAAGGAATTGAAACTCAGGAACAAGTAGACTTCCTGGATGAACTGGGCTGTTTATATGGTCAAGGCTACCTGTACAGTCGACCGGAGAGTTCTGATGATATTGAAAAACGTATTATGGAACAGAGTGCTTAAGGCAAAATAGTGTGTTCCCGCATAGAAAAACCCCCAGTCAAACTAACTGCAGTGATAACCTCTGCTTTAGTTTAACTGGGGGTATTTAGGTATTACGGGTAATCATCTCTACTAATTGTAAGATGTAAGGCTTCTTTAAATAATTTTGAATGCGATATGCGTGTTAGATACTGCCGCCTCTTTAAGTGTAGAGATAAGGAGCTCTGCGTATCGGCCCAGATTCGTTTCCAGGTCTGATTTATAGAACAGCATGATTTCCATATCCTGTTTCTGTGCAGTGAGTACATCATATAAGGCATCGAGGTTGTGTCCAAAGTAGCCTTCAATCCGTAACTGTTCCTGCAGGATGGCATGCGCCGTTTCTTTGCTGGTCATCAATTTCCCATTCAGTTTGACTAATCGCATAGCTTATTCCTCCCCGTAAAGCAGTGTAAAACTGTCATAATGGTCATCCGTGTAATAAATCAGTCCATCAGTAGAATACACTAGGCGTTCAGCCCCTCTGTATCCCCCGTCATAATTGACGTCCGCTTCAAAATATCGTCGTCCCTCTTCTTCTGGCAGAAGCCCTTCACGGTTACCGAAAAAATCTCCACCGATGATCATCTGATCAGTCACATCCCACAAGTTGCCTGCACTGGCATCCCATCCCAGTTCGCGTGCCTCCGCCTTTGTCAGATAATTATGAGGCAACTCCTCGAATGTATACAGATACTGCGCAACCTCTTCAGGTGATGAATAATACCCGTCCTCATCCAGAATGTCCAGCAGATCAGTATCGTATTGCCCTGAATAGTCTTCCTGACTTATCTGAGTCGACTCTGTCCTTTCCTCAAGCATTGTCTCCAGTTCAGTACATCCTGACAGGAGTAGGGCAAGTGCCATGAGCCCAAGGGTTAATAGCTTTTTAGTCATCACGTTTCCTTCTTTCTAAGTGAATATACTAGTCTTATCGCTCTTCTCTAAAAAACACGATGTGCAGCTGCCTTTAATCTTCCTATACCATACTACACGAATGTATCGCCAATTCAACTCATTTGCAGGCAAAAAAAGAACCCCTTCAAAAAGGAGTTTTCATTATAGCCTATTGGTCATTTAGATGAGGTTTTAAAGCTTACTTATTAAAAATTACCGGAGCTTTTCTCATAAATTTCTGATCATTTTTCGGTGTATTGTTCTGTATCGACTTTCCGCCACCTTGCTTGTTCTTGATCAGTTCTAACATTTTTTCTTTTGGACTCACTGTTCGCACCACCCTTTGTAGAAACCGTGCACTTTTTATGTGCGCTATAGTCATTAATAATATTAGCATCAGAAAAATGCCAATACGTCATTATATGTCAAATAGTTAGTGAACACCAGTTAATATTAACAATCCAGTCCTCAAGTGCCTTATACTGTCTGTCTTCAGTTTCTTATCTGGAGGATTCAAGTTCGAGTTCAATAGCGGTCATCATTTCTTCAGAGTATTTTAGTCCCTGAGGAAATTCGCTTCGTGATTCGGAGAGTGAGATTGACCCGTCGTCGTTTTCGTAGAAAATAATCACGCCTTCTGAAGAATCGTCAGAGGTTCCCCAATGAACCCTTCCATACAATCTTCCGGTATCAATAGTCCTGATGATAAACTCAACAGGACGTTCTTCTTTCGGCAGTTCCGCCAACCGTGCGGCTTCTCTTTGTGCGTGTGTATTCGTTGCTGTATCAATACGAGCGATTAAAAATAATGCTACACCGCCAACTACGAGCAACCCTAACAGGAGTGTTGAAATCACACCACATACGTAAATCAGTTTATCATTAAGTTTCAATCCTTTTTCTTCCTTACTGCATTGGTCATCGTACTTGTTGTTTTTATTTTATATATGCTTTAATATTACTCTACCTCGTCCTGTAAATGAATACAAGGGTGTAACAGGATTTAGCCCCTCATTTTATACATCGCAAACTGAAAAAGACACCTCCCTAAAAGGAAAGCGTCTTAAATGGTTATGCCTGATTGATTACTTGTTAGTTCATAAGTAGCATGCAGGTCATCCGTTCATTTAAGACTCCTCTCTAGAGGAAAGGGTCACTCACTTGTCTGACACCCATTTTTCTTATATAGTATTGTTGAGTTTGAACGAATGATGAAAGGAGTGATGTTATGAAGGTAAAGGGATCTGTAATAGATGATCAGACCCGCTGTACACATTATCATGGAGAGAATGATATCATCGCAATCAAATTTCACTGCTGCGGCGACTATTATCCTTGTTATAAGTGTCATGATGACAGCGTGAGTCACAAGAGTACGCGGTGGTCTAAAGAGGAACGCTCTGAGAAGGCGATTCTCTGCGGAAAGTGTTCTACAGAATGCAGCATAGAGAGCTATATAACGAATCAGCATTGTTTGCACTGCGGCGCAGAGTTTAATCCGAATTGTCGGTTTCATTATGATTTGTATTTTGACGTTTAAATTATTAGGGATTTCCAATATGGGGGACTCTTATCAAAAGAACTGATTTTCAGATTTTCCTTTTATTAAACTAGTCAATAAACAGATACTTATGCTCTTCTACCCACTGACTGAAAATCAAGAAATTAATTATCTAAGTCAAAGCTCTTCCCAAGATAGGTATTGCCCTCTGAAACTTTAGGAAACATTAAAAGTTCATATAGTTGATTCTTTGACATATTTAATGGAACTATTTTTTCAGATTTTCCCATACATATGCATACTCATTTAATGTTTTTCCAGCAGGTACTATTTGTTTTTCTCCCAAATATTTGCCACCTAACTTTTCGTAAAAATATTTGGCAGGATTATCAGCTAACACCCAGACAATCATTTTTTTAGAGTGATTATCTTTTAGTTCATCCATAAATGCCTGCACAAGCTTTGTTCCTATATTTCTTCTCAGCACCCTGTTCGTTTCTCTCATACTCTAGCAATTCCAAGGAATCCACCCAGCCCCTTACAGCAGGAGAAATCAGAATCATCTTTTATACTTTTTTAGGATATACCAAGCAAAAATCAATTATTAAACAATCGTACTGGCTACTGCACCATTTCTTTTAATAAAATGAGTTTCAGTAAAGAATTAATCATACTAAATGAATGGATAAGCTATTCTTATTAATACATAACCTACTGTATTTATCCAACCCTGCTCCAAAATCTAAAGTACTTATTTAACGTTCACAAGAACTTAATATTTTATAGAGCGTCCTTCAACCTCTGTTGCTAGTGATTATTTTAACCTTTAATAAACACATATTCATTCTCTGTTGAATAATCATCACTAAACGAAAACTCTAAGTGATTGAAGTCTTTAAGCTTCTCCGGTGACTGTACCTGGTTTTCGGCCATAAAACGAACCATTTCACCTCGAGCCATTTTAACCAGCGTCCCTTTTTCCTTTACTTTTCCATCTTTGAGTTCACCAAATTTACAGCGAATAATCTGAGCCTGGTCATTATATTTTGTAATGATTTTGCTGTACTCTTCTGATGCGAGGTTGATAATTGTATCTGTTTCATCCAGAAGGTGCTTAGCCAGCTGGTCACTCCAGAAGGCATATACTGAGGGATAGCTTTCATGATTTAGTTTAGCCTGCATCTCCAGACGGTAAGGGGTCACACCGTCAAAGGGTTTGAGGACGCCATAAAAGCCAGAGAGAATTCTTAAATGCTGCTCTAAGTATGTGTGCTGAACTGTCTCTAAAACATTGGGCGCCATGTACTGGTACTGAATCCCCTCATAAGCAAGAATAGCCGGAGTCAGACTTTTCCGCACATCCATCTCCTGAATCCGTTCATAGTTTAATGTTGCGATTTTGTCGCTTGCTTTCCATATTTTCTTCAGTTCATCGTAAGTTAAAGATTTTAAGTGATTCAACAATTGTTCTGTTTTATTTAAAAACTCCGGTAACTGAGTGTGAGTAAAGCTGTCATTGTCTACCGTCATCTTCTTTGCCGGTGAAATAATAATCCGCATAAAAAACACCTTTCTATTGGTTAGTCTTGATAAGTATAGCAAGCAGAAGCGGTTGTTTCAAAGTTAAATTGTTCTCTTCGTGCTAAATGAAGGCAGGCGACGTTCGTTTGCCTTTCATCTGCTACATGCTCGCTCCACTTGTCTCATGAAAGAAAAACTGACGTTCGGTTCCATTCCAAAAAAAGGTAAATGGCTATGGCATAACCGTAAATGGTTAATGAATCTTCTGATTTGAATCAGCAATACTAGTGGTAGGTGTATTTCCGACCGTTTCAGTACACTTTACAATCAACTTCTTATATAACTTCTATGCCTAATATAAGACTCTAAAAATATATAGACTAGTCTTTTAACCGACTCTTATATATTCTTATATTAGCAAAGCACAACTACCTTTTTTCTACAAAGTATTCCAGATTATCCAGCGAAGAGCTCAGTCCATCGATATGATCCTCCTTACTGATTCCGGGCGGGACATTTTCTGCAATGACCGTGATCTTGGTTCCTTCCAGATTCTCTTCAAAGTACCAGGTCATCGTCATCACCCCTTCAAAGTCAGGGTCTTCCGATTCGAAAGCCCCTTCCATGACGATTTTCATATCCGGCACCACTTCGACGAAAGTGCCTTCTGAAACATCAGAATCTATAGTCGTTTTTCCTGTAGTCTTTTCTTCCTTTTCATAATAGAGAATCAGTCGATACTTTCCGCCAGCATGTGGTTCGAATAGGGCGACTTCCCCTCTCATCCCTTCCGGCGGCAGCCACTTGACCAGTGAATTCGGGTCGATGAAGGCCTGATAAAGCGTATGCGGAGACGCGGCGATGAGTTTTGAAACCGTGTCGATTCGTCCAGTTGTTGATCGCTCCTGCATTGCAATCGCTCCTTTACGATATTCTTTTATTTTCAGTTAGCCCGTTTCTTTTTACGTTGGAAGCCTGACTGACATACCAAAGCTTCGCCAGCAGATACATCAGGAACATGATCACCGCTCCTATAATGGTAAGAGACAGAATGTAGACCGGATTGAATGTCATTCCAGATACTGTGATATCAGAACCCAGGCTGTACAAGTACACTAAAGGCGCTGCCGATCCCGGCGCATAGGTAAATAAATAATTGGATTGCTCATTAAAAATATCAGTGAACCAGTTATTTACGACAACTGACAATACATACAGCGGCACCGTAATCGCATAAGCTTTTAACAGGGCTCTGCGATCGATCCTGATCATCCCTATTAACATCAGATATAGCCCCGTCGCTACAATCAGCATATGCCCTAAAACATAGGCAAGGCCTAGAATGCTGAGTACATTATTGTAAGTTTCCAGTGCATCGGCAAATATGACGGCCGCCAGACCTGCAGGCACAGTCAAGCACCAGGCGATCGCGCTTATCACACGCAGATTAGGATTGATTGCAACGATAAGCAGCAGGATGTTGGCAAAGTGAGAGATATGGAATGGGAAAACCTCAGGACCTAAGCCGTCAGTACTGAAAACATAAATCTGTCTGGTAGCTAATATGCCTACCAGGATTATCCCCATCGCTATGGCAACACGTCGCTTAACTGCAAATGTCTGGTCTCGAGTGAATATATATAATGTAACGGCGAGCACGAAAGGAAAAATCATCATAAAATAATGAAACGTGCTCCACATTTCAAACTGCGCTTGCATGCACCTTCCCACCTCTCAACATCTCCTGCAAAAAAACAAACATCTTCCATTTCATTTCCAGAACAATGAAATCATTATATAAACCTCTATTCTTGGACAAAATAGGGCTTCTCTAGTTAGCGGGTTTATTTAGTCTATACTATCATTCTTATTCGGTTTTTAAAATCATATCACATTATAGCTTCCGGAACGGCCTTATTACAGAAGTAACGCGACAACATTTGACTGAAAAAGTTGAGAAATTCTGTGACTAAGTGTATTTAAACGGTTGTTCTTTGTTTGAACAGTCAGTTTTCGGTTAGACATATTAAAAAAAACCTTCCAGCATGAAAAAAAGGCACCAGCAGAATGCTGATACCTTTTCGTAATGCAATATTAAATTTAAGCCGCAAATTGAATGGTACTCGATTTCTTTCGAAATCTCTGTCCCCAGCTAACGCATACTTAGGTTGTAACTCGCTATGCTTCGAACAACCTAAGCAATTGTATCCGTAAGCGAATAAATTCGCAACGGCTCCAATTCTTAACGTTTTGAGAATTGTGGAGATTTACGGGCTTTTTTAAGACCTGGTTTTTTGTTCTTTGGGCTTCACCGAAGTTCATAGACGATCAAACTACTGTTTCGAAAGTATACCATGATTCATAGGAATGTGCAAAGGTGCAATTTTTCGGTCACGTTTCGGTCACGAGTATCATAGAAAATAAAAAACTAAAATGATCCCACAATAGGTTATGGATATTTGTGTGATAGGACAGTTTTCGCACCTCTTCACGAAAACCGCTACAACAGAATTTCCAAATAAACGCTGACTTTTCTTTTGACTCTAAACATGTCTGCGATATTCATTAGATGCTGAAGGTCTTTGTCTTTTCTTTTACAATACTTTTTAAAAGAATCAACAATTATTTCCTTGTCGATTCGAGTCTCGCTTCTCATTATGTCACATAAAGTTCTTTCTATCGAATAGGTAGTCACTCTGTTGCCAAAAACTGTCTCCATGTCTATAGTATCAATAGGGTAATGTTCACTTTTAATGTAAAAAATCTCAAACCCTAATTCCTTCAATTTTCGAGAGTTGTAACCTTTTTTTACTGTACAGACATAATTTAACGGATCTCTGTCAGTTAACTCATGTAAAAAAAGTGCAGTTTCATGCGAATAGATAAAATTTCTTCTCTTTTGGAAACTGTACATTTGATCATGATAAGCACCTGACGGTATGTATACTCCATAATCCACTCTTTCAATCTTCTTTTGCTTGATAAGTAATCTTAGACGTTCATTTGAAATCCCAAGAGCATTAGCTTCTTCAGCTGTAAAAGCATTATCACTTGTAAGCAATTTATCTATATTCTTCATAGAAGTTCAGGTCTCCTTTTGATTTCTATACTACTTTATCATTCTTTAAAAGTACAGTAATCAATAGCCAGTTGGTCAAAATGTTTAAACCCCAGTTCGAGTATGTATTCAATCACACTCAAACTGGGGTTTATTCTCTTAAATTTTGTTGCCCAAAATTCTCTTTATCTCCTGTATTTCCTCTTCATACGATGGGTCTATGTCGTTGCTTCTGAACACTTCCCATTCACCTCCACAATTGGTGAACGTGCTTTCAAATTCAGCGCTATAAACACTTATCCCAATTCGTTCATCCTTTTTGCATTCTTCAAAAGTTTGCACCAGGTATTTTTTGTAAAAAAATGGGAATCCATTTTTTAGGAAAGAGTGCCTATCATTTTGTTGATAATTATAAGTCAGTATCACATGCCCTTTAAAGGTTCTCCACTTCACTCTTTGTTCTTTTTCGTCCATGAAATCGAGACCGCCGATAGAAGTAACATGAACGCTTTGGAGGGATTTGGTACTCAAACAGATAACGCTAAAGTCTTCTCCTTTCTCTATATCTGCTGCTTGGTTTTTGATTATTAGAATGTTTGGCACAGACTCCAACATAAGAGTGACTGCGTATAATTCAGCAACAAAACCTCTATATGCACCTTCTGTTCTCCATAATAGATAATTCCTCATCTTTTCATTTATGGCAATTCCTCCTTCAATTGATTTTCTGTAGAACATATTCATTACATAATCCACATAGCTTTGCTCTGTAATGAGAGGGCCATGTTGCTTCATCAAATGATTGAACATAACAACAAACGATCCGGCCATTTTGATCAATGTTATTGTGTCTTCTTTATCTTTGCCATAAACATATGCAGTTCTGCGAGTTACTTTAAAGTCGTCGAGAACGAGCAAATTCCTAATTTCTCTTGCAGTTAGCTTCAATCTTTTTTCAGTCACTTGTGATTCGTTTTTCATAGTATGTTCCTCCTGAAGGAAAGTTTTACAGAGCAGCGAATTGATGCACTGTTGTTTTATCCTATTCAGGAAGATTCCTTTTGATTCGCTCGCGAGGTTCTACCTTGTCTGACTCCAGTTCTACCCTCAAACCTTCGAAGGTCTTGAATGAAGTAATATCTGGGAATATCTCCTAACCAAGTGACAAATGCCTTAAACAAAATTTCCTATGGGTGGATACGAGTACAAAAAAAGAACACCACAACAATTGTGATGTTCACTTGTTCATTTATTCAGTTTTAGGCTGAAGATATTGCTTTACGATTTCTTTGTTCAGATTCTTTAACACTGACAAGTCCTCATTAATTTTTAGAATTGTCCACTGAATTTCTGTCATTTTCTCGTTCTGCTTGATCAAGTCCTCCATCATTTCGGCCGAATCTTGATCAATTCCTCCTCCTAAATTGAAGCCGATTGCCATATCATCCTCAATCCCATACAGTTTCATCAGCTCTGAATACAATTTGTAATTGATATTATGACGAGATTCACCTTCAATCCTACAAATGTATGCTGGTGAACAGTTTACTTCACGAGCTACTTCGGTAAGCGTTAACCCTTTACTTTTCCTTGCGGTCTTGAGTTTTCTCCCAATTGAATCGTACATCTGATCTCTCCTATTCTATCGTTGAACATTATCCAACTCCTAAATTTTTGTGATGCCTTATTATACGATTCCTTTATCATTATTATTCATCTGAGCTAATCATGTTGCTTATAGTTTTTATGAAAACTCCTGCTTTCACACAGTCTTCATTTCGATTGAAAAAGTATCTGTTGAAATTTTCAATTTGCTTCAATTTTAATTCAACTTCATTACTACTGAAATGATAGTCAATTTTTAAAGATGTGTTGTCACATAGATCTTTCATTGCTGACACGAGTGGTTCTTTCATTGATTCATCTGTTTTTAAGTCAAAGAAACCATATCCCTTAAGTTCTTTAAATTCAAACACCAAGCAAGCATTATTGGAAACCAGCTCGCTCATCACTCTATTTAGTAAGTATTCAAGTAGAGAAATATTCTTTGTAGAGAACAACTTTATCTGGGCATTGCTTTTTCTATTTATCATGAACTCTATTATGTTAGTGTATGGACTTATGTTCAGTCCTATTTTTAAATGAATGTCTCCTGATTTTGTATTTGTGAACTCAAGTCCTGTTATAAAACGCCAATTAGTTTGTGCAACGATATTATTGTTCAAAATATCATCGAACTCACCCTTTTTTAAAGTTCCATCCCTATACACTGAGACAGAATGCATAGAAAGTTGTATATAGACGAGTCTCAATATTACAGCATAATGATCGGAGATTGATGGTGAAGAGAATAAATCTCCTATGATTTCAGACCAATATGCCTGAGTTGTCCTTGCATATAATGAAGTATACTCACTTTTCGAAAGTATTAATGACAACATCTTGTAATCTAACTCATCTAAGCCAAAATCATCCAAACTACCATCATACTCATATGATTTATCTTGCTGTACTGTGAAATCCATCTGATCTTTCATTGCTATAAGCAACTTTCTTACAAATCTATTGGACTCCACGTCAATATAATCTAAAACTTTATTCTTATTGTGTTTTCTCTTATGTACAAATTGAACAGCAGATTCTCTGCTAACAAATTCGAAAATATTCGAGTCATTAATTCGATAATAATAGAGTTTACTCTCCCCACGACTGTTTATTCGTAGAGAATGGACTAATAATTCTGAATTCTCCATATCGTATAATTTTCCTGCACGAAGCTCATCCCCATTATCAAAAAATAAAACGTATTGCCCCATATTTCTTCTGTCCAGTATTTTCACACTAAATCATCCTTCTCTATCATTTTCATCATTATATACCAAACTGTTTGTTTCTAAAAGAACTATTTAAAGTGTAAATAAGTTCTTTTTATACTATTGTCAAAATAGATTCTTGTCTATAAAGTCATAAGGGTTTAATAATGTTGTTGTTTCAATCATGTCTCACAAGTAATTTGACAAATGACCAAAACTCTCTTCCCTTACCGACAATTATCGACACAACTGATGATTAATAACATTAAAAAGACGAGCCTAATAGGGACTCGTCTTTTGACTTCTATTCAGTTCCTGGTTATTGGTGAGTACTCTATTATCACTATACTTAATTGTTAGTTTGGCGCTCTTATTTCCAATTAATTATCATAGCAAGGTTTGGGACTTACTTGTTTCCTCATAGTAGGTAATTGATTTCGACTTCTTTTCATAAATCAGAATAAAGTCTTTATACCTACTCGTTACTTTAATTTCTATATTGTTATTTTCTGTAGGCGAGGTTCTCGTTATTCGAAGATCTTGTTTATTAATACTACTTCTCTCAGCGATATAGTCTATAGCTACATTGGGATTTAATTTTATAAGTGATGGTCTTTGGTATTCGCCAAACTGATCAACAAACTTTTTAAAAGAACGTCTACCAAATTCAGATAATGCACCTAACGCTATTCCTTCCAAAACGAAAACTATGATCTGATGATAGTCCTCTGCACCGCGTTCAAAAGCACTTTGTCCCAGTAAATACTTTTCTGAATCTAAACCCTGTGCTTTCATTATTAACTCATATTCTTTAATGTTTTCTGGTTCAACGTAGTCAATTGAGAAGAAGGTCACTTCCTCATCGTCTCTATCCAAGGATGATTGATCGATGCAAGTAACCCTCTCAAGAGAAATTGATTCCAAATATTCAATCAATGTGTTTACATCTTCACCGAAAAACACAAAAACATTAAGATAACAGAAGGAATCAAATTCTTCAGCTTTGATAGATAATCCATCGTTATATTTCTCAAAAATCAGTTGCCTTAACTTAAATACTACTTCTTGTACACTGACATCTGTACAGATATCTATTTCGCTCAAGTGCTTGTTGTCTGTAATGGTTAGTCCATCTTCACTAAAATTAGTTTTGTACAAATCGATATAAAGTTTCTTTACATTGTCCATTGATTCTCACCTTCCAGGCATTTAATGAGCGTCTATTCCTCTCGCATACTGATATCGTGGAGATCATGCTTACTTTCTCAATTCCTTATACACTTCACGACTGACAGCGTTCAACACGACAGTATAGAATGTTTTATCCTTGAACAATTTGGCAAAGGCTTTTGATTGTTCTTTAAATGAATCTTGCGCGATCTTTTGAAATTCTTGTGGGAAGAGGTTTTCTTCAAACATCTGCTGGCTACTGTTGTTGGCCTGTTGCTTGAGCTTCGTGTTACCTTTGATTGCTTTTCGATAAATTTCTTCAACAACGACTCTGTCTGTATCACTAAAATCACCTTGAAAACGCTCATTTATTTTCTTGATAATAGATTCTAAAAACTCATCTTCTTCCGGTGGTTTAGGGTTCGCATCCACTTCTCTGACATTCTCCAGTTCACCATCCACAGTATCTGGTGTGAGCGAAACATCCCCTTCAAATTCTTTCTTCAATTGGAAGAATATCAGTTTAATCTTATCATCAAGATCCACCACGTCTCTACTTTCTTTCGGCAGGAACTTCACCAGATATCTGGCAAAGATGTACTCATGATGTAGTGTTTGATCAAACATCCGCGTCAACTGAGTGATATAGGCATACCATTTGACGAAGTTACGCAATGTCACTCTGAACTCATACTGTTGGCTCTCATCTAACTCTAAATACCGGTTGATGATAGGCTTCAGAGCACTTGTAAACTGGCCTAATTGGCGATCATCCTGTGGCCCCTTTTTATTGTAAATCTTCATAATATCATCCACGTCTTTTTGGTTATACACGACGTATTTACGTAATTTGTTCTTTGTGTCGTAGACCAAATTGACATCAATTGCTTCATTTAGGGTAGTTTCTTCGTAATATGGTTCGAATGCTTCTTGTATCTCTTCTGCTTCATTGACGAAGTCCAAAACAAAGGTATCGTTCTTGTCGGGATGTGTTCTGTTAAGTCGCGATAAGGTTTGAACCGCTTTGACACCACTCAGCTTCTTATCAACAAACATCGTATGCAGGAGAGGTTCATCAAATCCAGTCTGAAATTTTTCAGCTACCACAATAACATTAAACTCTTCGGTGTTAAATTCTGCCTTTATTTGATCAGAAGAAATCGACTTCCCATTTTTTTTTGTATTCAACTTGTTCTCGGTATACTCTTCTGACTTATCATTGACAGTCCCACTGAAGGCCACCAGTACATCCATATCACGGTACCCTTTTCGTTGAATATACGCTTTTATTTCTTTAAAGTAACGGACTGCATGCAATCTTGAAGGGGTAACAATCATGGCTTTTCCTTTACCTTTTATCTTTTGTTGCGTGACTTCTCTGAACTGTTCCACCATGATGGCAGTCTTTTGATTCAGGTTATAAGGGTGTAATGACTCAAAACGTTTAATTGCTTTTAGTGCCTGGGTTTCAGGGACTTCCGGATTGTCTTCTGTCTCACGAGCTATACGGTAAGCAGTCTTATATGTCGTATAATTCTTCAATACATCCAGAATAAATCCTTCTTCGATAGCCTGACGCATAGAATAGGTATGGAAAGGTTTGAAGGTTCCATCTTCTTGTCTGGAGCCAAACATTTCGAGTGTTTTTTCTTTCGGTGTGGCAGTGAATGCAAAGAAACTCAAATTGTCATGGCGTCCATGACTTAATAGTTCTTTTACTAATTTATCCTGTCCGTCGAGCTGGTTTTCTTCTTCTTCGGCTTCTATTTCAGCGTATTCTCTGAGAGCTGCTTCGGTGTCTGCCAAAGCAGTCTTCAGTTTCTGAGCACTGCTTCCAGTTTGAGACGAATGTGCTTCATCAACGATAACTGCAAAGTTCCGCCCATTGGCACTGTCGACTTCATTATAAATGATTGGAAACTTTTGTAGCGTTGTCACGATTATTTTCTTTCCGGCATTAATAGCATCTTTTAAATCCTGAGACGATTTTCTGTCATCAATGGTCTCCACTAATCCAGTCACATGATCGAAACTGGCTATCGTTTTTTGTAACTGCTGGTCTAACACACGTCTATCGGTGACTACAATAACAGACGAATAAACAGACTCATCATCCTGATTATGTAAACTGCTTAGTCGATAGGCTAACCAGGCAATACTGTTTGACTTTCCACTTCCCGCACTATGCTGGATAAGGTAATTGCGTCCGCTCCCATTTGTACGTGTATGATGGACTAATTTCGATACAACATCCCATTGATGGTAACGAGGGAAGATGATCTTTCCTTTATGGGGATCTCCCTCCAGACTCATGAAGCGCTGTAGGATTTCCATCAAGTTGTCTTTTTGAAGTACTTTCTCCCATAAGTAAGAGGTGGAATAACCAGTTGGGTTATCTGGGTTCCCTTTTCCGCCAACAATTCCAGCCCCTTTACTTCCTTGGTTAAAGGGTAAGAAGTAGGTCTGTTTCCCTTTCAAGTGAGTCGTCATCCATGCTTCGTAGAGATCGACTGCGAAGTAAACTAAGAAGCGTTTATTAAACTGAAAACATAATTCCCGAGGATTACGGTCTTCTTTGAACTGGCGCTTAGCGTGTGTGACACTCTGGCTTTTAATCTGATTTTTCAGCTCCAGAGCAATTATGGGTATTCCATTCAAGGAAATAGCCATGTCCAGAGTATTTCGGTTACTGGAACTGTAGGCAAACTGGCGTGTAACAGTGAGCCGATTTGCCTGATAGTCCGCAATGACTTTGCCATTCAGGGATGATTCAGGGCGGAAAGCAGCGACTTTCACCTTAGCCCCTCGGTCTTCAATGCCATGCCTCAAGACATGTAGCAAACCATGGTGGTTAATTTCATCATTCAGGCGGTTATAAAACTTCTCTTCAGCCTGTCCCTGATAGTTCAGTTCATATCGCTTCCACTGCTTAGGCTGCGTTTCTTTGACAAAATCCAGAAGCTGATTTAAATTAATCGCTCGGTCAGTATCGTAGTCTTTCATACTTCCTTTAGTATAACCACCTTGTGTCAACAAATACGTTTCGATATCCTGTTCAAAGCGACGTTCATCATCTTGTATGGACATTACATGACCTCCTTCTTACCAGTGACGCATTCGTATATCATTGATTTTTTGTATATCTCCAATTCTGAGACAAGTTGTTCTTTTCTGTTTATCACTTGATCCATTTGATAAGTTCTTTCATTAAGAAAGTTCACAATGTTATTCTGTTCTTCAATCGAAAAAGAAGGTATTGTAAAATCACCAATCTGTTCAAAATTTAGTCCTTCTCTGTTTCCACCAGTTTGATAGTAATTAACATAATTCTTTCCCACATGAGATATTAAATAATAGAAAAGATAATAAGGCAAAATAAAATCTTGTACCGGTCTGATAATGCAAACATGTTGATTAACGTTAGCATGTGTCTCCATATCGTTTGGATAAACACAAGCCCTTCCAATTGAGGCACCTGTAATATTTAATAAAACATCATTTGCGTATACTCTTGTATTTATCATTGATTTATCTATTTCATCTGAAATAAAAGTCGCTTTATTTAGATATAAACCAGTCTCATAAACATTTTGACTTCTTAGGAAGAGAATTCCTTTATCTGTATAAACATTACCTCCTCCTCTTGGTGTTTTTCCACTTCCAATTTTACTTGTTAATTTTTTTAATTTTCTTAGATCCCAATGGCTTGGTATTTTCCCAATCCATTCAATCCCACTATCCTTCATCTCCACATCAGGATCCAGTCCTTTGGTGACTGTTTCTGTAATGAGAGACTGTTTGTAGGCTTTTAGGTTCTCAATCGATTGCTTTGTGTCTTCGATGATGTTATCAATATGGTCCACTTTTTCATCAAGGAAAGCAGCAATCTTTTGCTGTTCATTTTTTGTAGGTAATGGTATTTTTATATTTTTTATTACCTCACTATTTACATGTGGTATTCCCATACCTACAGTAAGAGCTCTCAAATTATCTTCAAATGCCTTCAATCCAAAGAAAAGATACTCTTTATTTATATTGCTATTCTCTTTTAACAATGCCACTGTTGAAGAAATTACTCCTCTTTTAGATCTGAAAAATTCTCCTGCATTCGCACCATCCCATAGCACTGCTATGTCATTCTTATTAGCATAAACACCGTCATCAATATGAGCATACTCTTTTGGCTGGATCTCTCTTCGTTGATATTCCATTGATACATACGGAACAAATTGTTCATCTACTTTCTGCTCAACTGTTTTAGGTATTTTCCCTTTTTGAATTGAGTATAAATACTTGCTACTCATAACTTTCCACTCATTAGGAATTTCCCCTATCCACTCTACTCCACTATTTCTCATCACTCTATTCTCCATCTACATCAACTTCCTCACCAGAGAGGGCTTCAAAGCTCTTCACAATACGTGCTTCTATTTCGGAGATACGTTTTGCAATCTCTTCTGACTTTTCAGGTGCTTGATATTTATAGAATAAACGAGTAAAAGGAATCTCGTAACCTACTTTCGTTTTCTTTTTATCAATCCAGGCTTCTGAATTGAATGGCTTGATTTCTCTATCAAAGTACTCGTCAATGTCTTCTGTCAAAGGAATATCTTCGGTGTCTCTCAAGTTTTTATCCGCTTTTGGCTTGCCTTTTTTAAGAATTATATTCCCTTGTTCGTCTCGTTCAGGACTTTCAACGGTCACTTTACTGAAGCCAAAGGCTTCATTATTCATTATTTTAGAATCTACACGACGGCCATCCATCACATACTCTTTATCCATGAACTCGCCATAGGCCTGTACAATGATTTCTCGACAATCTTCAGTGATGTCTACTCGCTTACTTCCAATACTCTTTCGGCGTTTATCATACATCTCACTGGCATCAATCAGTTGAACTTTTCCTACACGGTGTAGAGGTTTGTCTTTGCTGTAAATCCAGATGTAAGTTGTGATACCAGTGTTGTAGAAACTGTCCCCAGGTAGTTGAACAATCGCATCCAACCAATCATTCTCAATTGCGTAACGACGTATTTCAGACTCTCCACTTCCTGCTGCCCCACTAAATAAAGCAGATCCATTGTGAATAATCGCCATACGTCCATCATCTTTTAGCTTCTTCAAGGCATTTAAGGTGAAAAGCAGCTGTCCATCACTCTTACGTGGAAGGCCCGGAGTAAAGCGTCCATTCTCTCCCTCGTCATGTTCTGCCTTCACTTTCTTATAGGAGCTCTTCCAGTCCACACCGAAAGGAGGATTGGATATACAATAGTCAAATGTATACCCTGGGAACCCATCTTCAGTTAGCGTATTACCCAGCTTCATGTTGCCTGGGTTTCCTCCGCGAATCATCGTATCTGCTTTAGCAATCGCATATGTCAATGGATTAATCTCTTGTCCGAATGTGGTAACTTCTGCATCCCTATCAAATTCCTGTAAACGTTCAGTCATGGCACTCAACATCTGAGAAGTGCCCATTGTCTGGTCATAGACAGTTTTGACCACACCATAATCCATCAGCATATTCTTATCCTCTGCCAACAAAATGTCAGTCATCAAGTATATGATGTCTCGACTGGTAAAGTGTTCCCCGGCTTCTTCATTATAGGATTCAGAAAAACGTCTCACCAAGTCTTCAAATATGTATCCCATGTCGGTACTGGAAATCTTATCTGCGCCCATATAGGCAGCTGGTTTATTGAATTCTTGTATAACATAAAAGAGCTTATCGTTATTGGCTAATCGGCTGATATGATTTTCGAACTCAAAATGTTCCAGAACATCTTGTACATTGTCGGAAAATCCGTTCAGGTAGGCTCGGAAATTTTCTTCAATATGCTCAGGAGCCGATAGTAGTGACGTAAAGGTAAACTTACTTGTATTGTAAAAAGAATAGCCTCCAGTAGCATCGAGCAGGAAGGGCTCTAATACTTCAAAGGTTTTGTACTCCTCATAAGTTTCATGAACCTGTTCCAATGTAGGTAATAAAGTATCGTGGAATCGTTTGATAACTGTCATGGGTAATATTACTTCTCCATACTCGTGAGGCTTGTACAATCCTCTTAGTATTTCGGCATTATTCCAAATTAGGTTAGATTTTTCTTGGATATTTATGTTGGTTTGTAGGTGTCGAGCTGTTTCGTTCATAAGTACTACCTCTTTCTTATTTCAATAATTGCATGCTCTTTAATGATATCACTTTCACGGATTTATTTCATCACAACAAAAACGCCTGCAATTCTGTAGTTGAACCTCCTCTACAAACAAAAAAAGAATCGACTATTCAAGTATTTACCACATTACATGCTGATAATCTTAGCTCGAACTACATAAGCTAATGAAAAGGAATAGTTTTGCCCCCTTTCTTCTATAACAAGAAAAGAAGAAGGAGGAGTAACACATGAATAAAAAGGACGTCAATGAACTAACTATACTGGATACTGATTATGTCAAAGTGATTCCAACACAACGTAATGTAGATATCCGCTACACTGAGAAAAATAAAGAAACGTCATCGAATGGTACTGGTACTACAATAGCTAAACAAGAATACGAGCCAGTAAAGCGATTGACAAAGGATACATACCTTGACCCTGTATCAAAAACTGTCAAAAACTATCGCCACAAAGTGAAGAGGGTAGAAAACGAAACAACCTTTTACCGCACGAAGAGAGAACTCAACTGGTTGATCTTGAATTCCTTTGAAGGGGATAGCAATGAGCTTTTCATCACTTTGACGTACAGAAAAGCAGTGGAAAATCACACTGATCTCAATAAACATTTTCGAAATTTCATACGGAGGTTGGCCACTCAGTTCAAGAAGAATGTAACATTTGACTATATCGTCGTTCGAGAACCTCACCTTTCTGGTAATTGGCACATGCATGTTCTGTTTAAGTACTTTGCAGCCAACTCTTCTATCAGTCTACCTCACTCTATTAATGAATGGACTGACTTGATTGCAGAAAAATGGAAACTTGGTTTTGTGCATGTTAAAGCTATTGAAGAAGTGAATCAGTTGGCTGTTTACCTAACAAAACATTTGATGGATATTGCGGTTGATGAAAATGGAGAAGAAATCGAATCCATGGCGGATAGTATGTCGACAACCGCCATTGCTAAAAATAAACGATTGGATCTTTATCCTCTCAACTGTAAAATTTATTCCTATTCAAAAGGAATCAAAAAACCGCCAAAACTTTACATGACTTATGCGGAATGTAAAAATCGGTATGGATCAGATTATGAGAAAAACTGGGATAATTCTTTCCTTCTCTACAATGACAATTTTGCTCTGCTTCAAAGACAAATTCAATTTACCCGAAAGGAGTAGCTTCTTAAACTCCTTATCCCTCCCCTTGATTATATATACACTTAACGACCATATGCTACGCTTAACATAGCAGCATTCATCAAGAAGTCGTAATCATGGGATACATTCCTTTCATGACAGGGATTACAGTTGAATATTATTCAAATTTTTGATATTCTTTAGTCCATAGTCATCACCTCTGAGTTGAGGTGAGAGTCGCCACTGTCTTTCTGATGCGTCAACATCAGTTGTGGCGACTTTTTCAATTCTCAGATACAATCATTTCCGGATTTCAATGCGTTACTTCAATTATTTTTCACTTGCTACGTATATCAACCCAGAGTGACTTCCGATGAGAAAAACATTGCTATTCTTGTTGGAGAAGTCATGTACCTATTGAAGATCATTCGATTCAAACTAATCATATTTCAAATACTGCAACAAAAAGCACTCAATCGAATGAGTGCTTTTTCATATATTATTGCATCCTACTTTGATGTATTTACATATGGTTCATCGGTTAACCAGATTCTTAAGAGCATCATGATACTTATTCATCCCTTCTATGACAGATTCTGTAAAAGCGTCCGTTCGATCCCCATCAATATTAATACCCTTTACCTTGATCTGATGAGTATGTTCCTTTATCAGTCTATCTTCTTCTGATTCTTTTAACATCTCAACGATCCTTGGAGGAATGGTTATTTGGTACTCATTATTTTTCTTTCGAATAGTTATTTTATATAATACTATTCTTACACCTTCTCCTATCAACTCTTTGGATGCAAACTTCATTCGTATACTCAAATTCTTAACTGATTCGACTATCAAATACTTACCTTTATTCTACAGTTATGACTGTCTATTTCAACTGTTTACTCTGTGGTTATTTCGGCCTTTTATCCTGCCTAAATCGTTCCATTCTGCCTGACATACCTATAAGTTCATACACCGACTAAATGTATGAACTCTTCAGCCATTTTTATTTATTCATCATGCCTGTTATCTCAATAAATTCGTCCACATTCCTCACATTGTACCTCTTTGCCCCAGCTATATTACTAAAAGGAAATCTGGGATACTGATTCAAATACTTATTAAAGGTGTTTACACTAACTCCCAAATAAGCCGCTGTTTCCTTCTTATTCATCCAAATCTTTGTCGCACTTCTTTGAGACTCTATTTCATCCATGAGTTCTCTTTTTATTTCTTCTCTGATTTCTTTCTTCATTTCCAAAATTAAAGCGGTCATAGCATCAGTCATAATCAATCACCTCATAGTTTATTTGCAGCATTATATGATGATTATTCATGAAAAATTACTTTTGAGATGTTTAACCTTGTCTTACCTCTATTCAATCGAATACAATACAAGAAAGGAGATGGCATCAGTAATTTAATACCTCAGACGAGGTTCGACAGAAACTGTAATATTTTATTGAAGATTCACTTATCATAGTTTATCAATCCTATTGTGGGATCAAAAACTAATAAGTGAGGGATTCTTATGACTAAGATCAAAGAATACAAAACAGCTACAGGGGAAAAAACATACTGGTTTTCACACTATACTGGGAAATATCGAAAGCCCGGCATTCCACGAGAAATAGTTAAACGTGGATTCAAAAGCAGTGAAGAAGCAGAGTTCGAATTGGCAAAATTGAAATTGAATCTGAAGAACCATTCTTATGAGGTGTCTGATAGGAGAGTTGTCACGTTTGAAGAAGTTTACCGCGAATGGGACATGGGATATAAGAATAAAGTGAACGACACAACCTATGATCGAACAAAGACACAATTCAAAAAATATATCTTGCCGGTCTTTGGAGATCTAAATATTAAAAAGATTGGTTTGAGGGACTGTCAACTTGCAGTTAATGAATGGAGCGCCTACTATGTAAACTTCAAGGTTCTCAAATCAGCAGTACAAAGAGTTCTTGCTCATGCTGTGAAATTGAGATATGTAACTGACAACCCAATGATGCATATAGAAATGCCAAAGAAAAGGATTAGTTATGCAGAATTAACAGAGGATGCTTCTGCTCAGTTTTATACTCCTTCACAGTTGAAAACTTTCTTTGAAGTATTGTCGAATCACTTTACTTTAAAAGAAGTAGCTCTGTTCAGAGTGTTGGCTTTTACTGGTATGCGAAAAGGTGAAATGATGGCTTTGTTCTGGTCTGATATTGACTTTCAGAACAAAACGATTCACGTCAGAAAAAACATGGTCTACGTGAACAAGGAGTACAAAATTACTCCTCCAAAAACCAAAAAGTCTAATCGTTTCATTAAGGTAGATGAAACAACCCTATACATTTTGAAACAATGGAAAAAAGAACAGTCAAAAGAATTGTTGCTCTATGGCATTAATCAGAACCAGAAAGGTCAGCTTGTCTTTAGTCGGTTCTACAGAGAAAAGATAAATGTCGCTTTATACCCCGGTCATCCAGACAACATCATAAAAAAGGTCTTAGATTTAAACTCAGAACTGCCTGCAATATCAACTCATGGGTTTCGTCACACTCACGCTTCAATTCTGATAGAAGCAGGAACAGAAATGAAAGAAATCCAGGAACGTCTGGGTCATGCTTCCATCAATATCACTGCAGACGTTTATGGACATTTGACAGAAAAAGCCCGAGAGAATTCTGCGAATAAGTTTGCTGAGGCTGTCAACTTTTAACACCAAAACCAGCATTTTCGGTCACGTTTTCGGTCACGAGCATAAAAAAAGACACCTTCCAAAAAGGAAAGTGTCTTGAAACGTTGATATAGTAACGAATTAACGTTTTGAGAATTGTGGAGACTTACGAGCTTTTTTAAGACCTGGTTTTTTACGCTCTTTCATACGAGAGTCACGTGTTAGAAGTCCTGCAGCTTTTAATGCTGGGCGGAATTCAGGGTCTACCTGTAATAATGCACGAGCGATTCCGTGACGAGCAGCGCCTGCTTGTCCTGAGAATCCACCACCGTGAACATTAATTGAGATATCATAGCTGTCTACTGTATCAGTAATAGCTAATGGTTGTCTTACCACTAAGTGTAAGTGTGCGAAGTTGATATATTCAGTAATATCTTTACCGTTAAAAGTAATTTTACCAGAACCTGGTGTCATAATAACACGAGCTGTAGAGTTTTTACGACGACCGGTTGCTTTATATTGTACTTGTGCCAATGGATGTCCCTCCTTAAATCAAGTTTGTGATGTCTAGTTCAACTGGCTGTTGAGCTTGGTTTTTGTGCTCTGATCCAGCATATACGTGTAATTTTTTAATTTGTTTGCTTCCTAATGCATTGTGTGGAAGCATTCCTTTAATTGACAGTTCAATTAAACGTTCCGGTCTTTGTGCACGGATCGTTCCAGCTGAAACTTGAGTCAATCCACCTGGGTGTCCAGAGTGACGAGAATAAAGTTTGTCGCTTGCTTTATTTCCTGTTAATTTAATTGCTCCTGCATTCAATACGATTACATGATCACCCGTGTCAACGTGTGGTGTATACGTAGGTTTGTTTTTTCCGCGTAGGATAGATGCAACGACAGTTGATAGACGTCCCAAAGGAATGTCTGTAGCGTCGACTACATACCATTTGCGTTCGATGTTGCTTTCATTCGCCATAAATGTTGTACGCACGATATTAACCTCCAAATTTTCATTTAAAATTTCAATTTCTAAACTCATTGCTTTCCCAACCTTTAGATGTACCGATCTAATATAAAGGGGAAAGACTCTCGTTGTTTGTTCCAAAATAAGGTTCCGACGCCTATAGTGGTGGCAAACAATACCATTTGAAATAGTACCGCAAATAGTGGATAAAGTCAATACTATTTCTAAAAATAGATGAAATACTTTTTATTCACCTCTAATGATTTGGCATATATGAGGCAATTTGACGCGACTAACCTTTCAGATTACTGCAGAAACAATAAGAGCCGTTCTTTCCCAAGGATTATACCTTAGTAAAGAACGGCTTCTTTAGTTCCTTTATAAAATGACAAATCCCATGACAGCTATTAAAACAGGTAGCCCGACTGAAAACAAAATGTCTTTTGCTTTAATCGTCATTTGCATCTGCATCACTCGATCTTCACTGAATCCTTTTGCCTCCATCGCCAATGCCAGTCGTTCAGACCACCTGATCATTCGGACCATCATAGTGAATAGCGGTTTGGTATCGAAGGGCTTGACTGGAATATTTCTCACTTGCAGAGCCAGCTTGGAGTTATCATATTCTCTGTGAATCAGAGAGGTCAAATTAATAGCAGTTAAGATAGCGTATCCCATCTTCATGGGCATCTTTGCCTGCTGGATAAAACTGGCAATCAGTTCACCTGAATCAGTCGTGAGGCTGTAGCTAATGCCCAGCATCGCAAAAGATAAGACTCGCGTACTTAAGTTCAACCCATTAGTCAAATCATTCCCGCCTATTATAGTCGCCGGGTCACTCGCCCCTGCAAACAAGGCCTGTTCTGAACTGAACAGCCAGCCAGTAAAAAAATAGCTGATTGAAATAAGCGCGATCGGGATCATGATCTTCGATAATTTTGCGGGGTCTGTCCGTTTAGATGTGATGAGAAAAAGCAGACAGAGCAGTATCACAAATAAATTGATTTCCCACTGAAAGGTCAGCCCTAAAATGATGGAACCCAGCAGTATGCCGACAGTTTTAGCTGTTGGATTGATTGAATCGATCATCTGGTTTGGATCACCTTCTTGTCCTTGATTTCATAGATTTTATCCGCATAAGCATCCACTAACTCAAAGTCGTGACTGGTGAATAAACAGGTCATTCCCTGGCGGCAAAGTTCATGTAGTTTATCCATGATTTTCTGAGCGTTTCTGGCGTCCTGTCCGTATGTTGGTTCGTCTACCAGAAGCAGCTGCTGCTCGCCTACCGTCATACAGATAACGGCTAAGCGGCGCTGCTGACCCTGACTCAATACCCAGGGTGACTGATCGGCTTTATTCTCAAAGTGATGCCGTTTCAGCAGTTCTTTTGCGTCTCTTTCTGCTTCTTCTTCGTTACCCTCTTTTCCCCAAGCTGTCAAACTCAGAACCATCTCAGCCAGGATATTTGTCTTGACGAACTGCAGAGAAGGATCCTGGAAAACCAGTCCGACTTTGGCATACAAGTCTCTGGCTTTCATTTTTCTGATATCTTGTCCCTGAAGTCGGATAGTTCCAGAATAGGGTGTAACATTCAATATCGCTTTGAATAAAGAGGATTTGCCGATGCCGCTCGGTCCAACGAGAGCAGTCAGAGACCCCTTATTTAAATTAAACTGTGCATTTTCGATCAGCATAGTGGTTTGTGTCTCTTTTTTGAATAAAGAGTGCCGTTTGACGTTCTTATGAAAAACCGACAAATCTTCCAGTTTCAATAAAACCTCTTCACTTGCTTTATTTTTTACTGGAATCGACGAAGCCGCCACTTTGATCCCTTCTTTTGTCAGTAAATCCTGCTTTATCTGATCAGACTGGAGAAGAGACAGGTCGTGGAGCTGCTGATTACTGTCCAACAGAAGCCAGCGGTCCACCCAGTCCCACCGCGAGACATGATGATCAATAATAATGATAGACTTTCCTTTAGCAACAATAGCCTTCATATACCCCATATAATCCAAAATGGTCTCCTCATCCACATTGGCGAAAGGTTCATCCATGATATAAAGAGGGACATCGACTAAGTCTGCGCAGACAAAAGCCGCACGCTGGAGTTCTCCACCCGACATGTCGTCAAACGACCGGTCAAGCAGGTATTCAAGTGCCAGTTCTCTTACTTTTCTCTCGATGATGTCATCTATTTTTTCAGTGTCAACTCGGTTATTTTCCAGACAGAACACCATTTCTTCACGCAGAGTTTTCATACTGAAAGATAGTCGGGCATTTTGAAATAGTGTCCGGACATAGTCTGACCGTTCCACAACAGACAGATGCTGAACATCTTCATTTCTAATTTTGATGTGCGATACGATTTGCTGTCCCCCATATTCAGGAAAGTAGCCGTTTATGGTATTGGCCAGTGTGCTCTTCCCGCTTCCACTAGTCCCGCAAAGGAGAACTATTTCGCCTTCATGGATATCGAAGCTGACTGAGTCCATCACTTTTTTACCACCGATCTGGAATGACAGATTTTTGACAGATAAGGTTTGTTTAGTCACTGACTTCACTGGTATTCAAATGATTCGCTAAAATACCTGCCTTATCGAGTTTGTCGCAAATCAGTTTGGATAAGTAGCCTGTAAAGAACAGCGCGCTCAGTAATCGGATAACAAATATTGCTACAACGATTCGCCAGTCCATAGCCAGGTAGTTGCTTCTAAAGCCTGTCCACAGGAAAGACAACACTGTAGCGGAAACAGCAGACGCCATCGCCACTTTGTAAGAATAGTTTTCATATTTTGTGAAAGTGAAAGGCAGTTCGACACCTACACCCTGTATGAAAGCTGAAACCAGAACCATGACACCGAACATATTTCCCAGCAGTACTTCAATCAATGCTGCAATCACTTCGGTCACAATTCCGACAAGCGGCTTGCGTATAAGGTAAGTCGTGATGATTGCCGCCATGTACCAGATACCGTAAAAAGGCTCATACCCGAGTACACCCAGTCCCATTGGCGTCAAAATAGTCGTTAAAGCTGTCCCCGCGTAGACAGCGAGAAGATAAACCACTCCAAATACAACAGAGATGAGTGCCATCAGTAAATAGTCACGTAAAGTTAACTTGTTTCTGTTCATTTTATATCTCCTTCTGGCACGTTACAGTGCAATGTGATTTGACTGACGTAGTGACTGACTTCGCTGCCGACTTTGTTAGACACGTATTCCAGATAATCGAAGACTTCCTGAACGCTCCCACCGAGGTTCGTTCCGTAATGACCAGACCCAGTCACCACGCCTCGGTCGATGCCTTCATTGACAACTTCAGCGATTGTGCCCATGTAGTTGTCAGAGCCCATCGGATACAAGGCAAATTTACCGATAACGGGAAAATCGATGGCGCTGCTTTCTTCTTTGTTCACTCTAGGGTCATCCATTTCCAGCGTATAGTCACTGTCGCTGTCTCCTGGACATCCTTTTGAGATGGTTGCTTCAAGCGTCATATGCACGCCCTTTTTGTACGCAAATACGAACGCAGCTTTCAATGTATCGAACACGGCTTCTTCTTTGCCGCGATATACCGTAGAAATATGATCCGTTTCGGCCCATACTTTCGATAAATCGACTTTGTGTATTGCATCTAGAATTATCGTTTCAAACTGATCACTCATTGGTGACAAGTTGAAGCGAACGCCTGTAATTTCCATAGTGGAACCAGGTTTTCCAGCTGAACATTTTCCGTAGTTGACATAGTTTTTTGACATGAAAAAAACTCCTCCTAACGAAAAAAATCCATAGGAAAGAGCCATAATATATAGATACTCCCTACGCAGCCATTACGCTGATCAGGTTACTGGTCTGATATACATCACTCTCAGCCTTCTTAAAAAGACTCCCAGGATCATTCGTATTTAGTTTTGGTGTAACAAAGAAACTATACCAGTTCGGCCTGAAAAAAACAATCCGTTTTCTGAAACTTGTACAGTTTTCCTTGCAAAGCTTACAGTCTGGCCAATTTTTTGCGCATGATAAAGTCAGTCTGCTTATCATCGCCCATGTAGAACGCATGCGCCCCCACTTTTTCAAATCCCATTTTCTTATAAAAGGCTAATGCCGGCTGATTGTGTTCCCAGACCCCTAACCAGACGGAGCTTCTGACATTTTTTTCTGCAATAGCGATCGCTTTGTTTAAAAGAGCAGTGCCCAGTCCCTGCCTCTTATACCCCGTTCGAATATAAATACGTTCGATTTCAAGTCCATTATCATCAAAAGCCTCTGTCTGTGCCTCTCCCTCATTCACTTTTAAATACCCTGCCAGTTCCCCTTTTACATCTAGATAAAAAAAGGCTGAGCCAGGTGTCTTGAGTTCTTTTTCGAGCTGCTCTTTTGTACAGGCTTTATCTAGGTAGGCGTTCATGTTTTCCTCTGAGTTGTCTTTTTCAAAAGTGTCTTTAAACGTTTCAATACTGATTTCCTGCAGGCTGTCCAGGTCTTCCAGGCCAGCTTTTCTAAATGTTATATTCAATTTTAGCCCCTCATTTCTTAAATGTATCAGCTCATTGTCTGAACGCTGTAAAATGCTGTTCGGCATAATCTACGGCACTTCTAAGGCTATAGAGTCTTGTCTGAGCGTTTCCGATGGTTCCTTCTTTAACTAACCCGTCTTTTTCCAGCCTCTTCCCTACTGCTTTAAACTGGTCTTCATCCAAGTCGATGTCTTCATAGGTTCGCCAGACGCGTTGTCCGTTTTCTAAAATCGCTGCGCCTTCTTCTTTTAATGGCGGATTCGGTGCTCTGTACTCCCCTAGGTGCATAGCTGTTGAGGTATCGTAATCTGTTCCGATCGATAATACCTGTGCATCTATCTCATAGAGTTTTTTTAGTGGCGATTGTTCGCCCAATCCAAAGTTTAAACTGTGGTCCGCTGTGATGTCTTTTGCATCCTTCCCCCATGCTGAAAAAGAGACCGCTGGATGGCTGCTACGGTACACATTGGGATACGTCCGAAACAGATTGGCTACGGCACCCATATACGGGCATGGAGTTTTGACCGGGTCAAAAGCAGGCATGGTTTCCCGTATCGTCTCCCACCAGCTTTCAGGTACAGGCGGGTACTGCCACCTGGACGGGTCACTCCAATCACCGGTTTGTGACGGCATCACAATCGTACCTCTTGATTCGTCGACCACTTCCATCAGAGCATCCACAAATGCCATTGCGCCTCCATTTATCCATCCCACTTGTGATAAGGATGTATGAATCAGCACCACCGAATCAGCTGTTAGCCCACACCTTGTCAAGTCCTCTGCCAGTGACTTCACAGTATGGGGGAAGGGGGTCTTCTTGATCAATTCTATTCCCATCTTTTCACGTCCTCACTATTAATCTAGTTGTTGCTTATGTAAAAACGCCTGAAATAAGGCTTTCAGACGTTTAATTAGTATTCAGTTTAATCTTCCGATGGCACGATTTCAATAGTTTCTGATGCAAGCTGAAGTTTTTCTTCAGAAGCTTTGATTCTTTTTAAAATGGTTCTAAATAATTCATCTCTTACCTTACGCCGCTCTCTCGTTCCGACGATATAACGCAAGCTGACTTTTACCCAGTTATCATCAAAAGAGACAAATACCTGTGGTTTAAGCGAGGCATTTTCAATGCGGAAACGGCGCTTCATTTCTGTCCACTCCCGTTCAGACTGCTCATGATAGGTCCCGATTACGTTTTCCGCTACGTCCAGAAGCATTACTCGTGCATAGTCGATGTCGCTGCTGAATCGGAGTGGAATATGTATCTCATCCCACAAGAACTGAAAGTCTGCCGTATAATTGTACACTGGCGAAGTAAAAATGGAGCTGTTGGATACACGGACTATGCGTCCTGTATACTGATCCCCATCCACCCATTCCTGCATTTCCATCAAGGTTGTGCGCAGGACACCGATATCGATCACGTCACCTTTTGTGCTGCCCAAGAGGACCCGATCTCCCGTATTAAAAAAGTCTCCGAATAAAATCGCAAACCATCCCGCAAAGCTGACAATGACTTCCCTAAGTGCATAGGTTACACCCGCACCGGCAAGTCCTATAGCAGTTGTGAACCCTGTCAGATTACTTCCAAAGACGTATAGAAAAAGAATGACGATAACAAGGTTATTGATCCATTTAGCTACTTTGCGTGTCACATACCAGTTGCTTGTATGCTTGAGATGTTTGTACATTCTGTTTAATATCAGCCGTCTGAAAATAAGCAGACCGACTGTCACCAGAGCAAAAATGACAATATTCGCAGCTAACGGATAGGCTTCCGTGTACCTGTTTATCCATTCCAGCATGTGAGGCCCTCCTTTAAAAACATTTCACTATTAGTTTAACAGCTAACCCGACTTTTCAAGAAAGATTTAGCTTCAGAACTGGTTACCCCCTATGTTCTGTCTAGATCTATCAGACGAAAGGCACGTGTCACTGCGCGTCCCAGCAGCTCCGGTCCCCGCATCATGGCTTCTTTTAAAGGCATTGGCGCATCAACGATCGGGATGACAGCCTGGATATTTTCTTCAGTCACTTCTGTCAGTCCCTCTTCAATTTTCCCTGCGAATAAAAGGACGGGAATCCCAGCCTCTTTACACAAACGACTGATACCGATCGGGACTTTGCCTTGAAGTGACTGGGTATCGAATTTCCCTTCACCCGTAATCACCAGATCTGCATCAGTCAGAAGGTCTTTAAACCTTCCTCTCTCCGCCAGTAATGTAAGTCCGCTTTGAAATGTACAATTGAAGAATGATAATGCGGCAAATCCAATTCCGCCAGCAGCACCAGCGCCTTGTGTTTCGCGCTCATCCGTTTGAGTGGTCTGCGAAACCAGGTTAGCAAATCGGGTCATTGCTTCGTCATATGATGACAGTTCATCTTTAGATAGTCCCTTTTGTTCTCCAAATACGTAGACCGCCCCAGATTCTCCAAGGAGTGGATTCGCCACGTCAGAAGCCAGCTGCCAGTTGACTTCTTTAAGCCGCGAATCTAAGCTTGTGGTTTCGATCGAACTGACGGCTGATAAATCAACAGGCAAGATCGGCAGAACATTCTCTTCCCGCCCTTTAAACACAGCGCCTAACGCCTGCAGGAGTCCCATCCCACCATCTGTTGTCGCACTTCCGCCTAAGCCGAGAATGATTGTTTCTGCCCCATGATCGAGCGCCTGTCTGATTTGCTCTCCCACACCAAAACTTGTGTGGTTTTCAGGGTGAAATGTGTCTTCGTTAGCCTGAATGATTCCGGCACCTTCTGCGACTTCGATAATGGCCGTCTTGTCTTTTTCGATCCACCCCCATTTGCCTTGGTAAGACTCTCCGTTAACACCAGTTATAGTCTGCGTCATCAGTTCGCCTTGTTCCGTGGCTACGAACGCATCCACCGTTCCTTCGCCTCCGTCTGCTATTGGAAAACTATGGACCTCGTGTTGCGGAAGTGCATCAATGACTGCCTGATTGGCTCGCTCACTCGTCATTGAACCCTTGAATGAATCGATCGCTGCGATGATTTTCACATTTGTTCCTCCCTTTTACCGTCTAATGATTTTCTTAGCTCCATTCTATCTATAGAGCTAAGTCAGACCGTATTTGATGCTGACTTGATTCTATATGAGCTTGTATCGCCCACTCAGTCTTTATTTATTATTGAGTAGGCGATACATCCCTTTATATCTACCAGTCAGTGAATTTTTTCTTCTCACTTGGAGCTATATTGCGTTATAGCTCCAAGTCATGCCACATTCTTCTTCGACTGGAAGATATAGCTCGCTATATCACCCACTCAGTTCGTTTTTTCTATTTGACTGGGTACATTAACACTCTTTTAGCTTAATCCATACAATAAGCTAAACGTTTTCTCCTCAATTATACCGTAATCTATCAATTATCTAAGCTAAAAGTGCTGAAGATGAAAAAAGCGCGACGGAAACTCTCCGTCACGCTTCCTCCATTGATTATTTCAGTTCAGGCCAGTATTCTGCATTAGCTTCGATCAGCGCATCAAGGACTTTACGTGCTTTTTTTGCATCCCCGATTGTACGATTTAAAGTCAATGCCTGCAATGCCTTTCCGTAAGACTCCTCCATATAAGCTTCGACTGTCAGTTTTTCAAAGGCATACTGATTCTCGATTAAGCCCTTGTAGAATGTATCGATTTTTCCTACTGCATATGGCGCCGGACCGTTCGATCCTAATGACGCATTCACTTCGACCATGCTGTCATCCGGCAAGTTTGAGACGATGCCGTCATTTCTGACCATGACAATGAACGTTTTACGCAGGTTGTTTGCTATCGAAGCAGCCACTTCGACCATCATGTCCCCATGTGCATCGTTATGAACGACTTTCGAATCTCTCGCTGTGCCGTTTTCAACAATGCGTCGGCACTCTGCAAAGACATTTTTCTCGCGCCCTGCTCTTACTTCATCTGTTCGTGTGCGTTTGGGATCAGATGTGGACAGTTTATATTCAGGGTACAGATAATACTGCAGATACGTGTTTGGAAGATAGTCCGGGAAATCCGTCAGCATATCTTCAACCATCGCATACGTATCCAGCCATGACTGATCACGCTGCTCTGCATCGACAGGTCTGAATCCGCCTTTCAAAATAATCTCTTTCAGCTCAGGTGCTCTGTCTTTTCCTGTTTCATCGTAAATGTGTGTGAACCATCCAAAGTGATTCAGACCAAAATAAACAGGCTCAAGCTTGTTCACATCATGATCGATCAGTTTAGAGTAGGAACGCAGCAAGTTGACCGGCTGATCACAGATATTCAGTATCTTATTTTCTTTTGGGAATATCTTATCTAATGCCAGCGCGACGATTGCTGCCGGATTAGTATAGTTCAAAATCCACGCATCAGGACTCAGTCTGCGAACATCCTTGACCATTTCCACCATGTCTTTGATTGAACGCAGACCGTATGCAAATCCGCCAGGCCCGCAAGTTTCCTGTCCAATCACACCTAAACTCAATGGAATTTTCTCATCTTTTTCACGCATATCAAATCCGCCTGTACGCATCTGACAGAATACAAAGTCAACGTCTTTATAGGCGACTTCTTTATCTGTAGTATAAACGACCTCTACTTCTGGTGCTTCTTCTTTAAATAAGATCTTGGCAAATTCACCAATGACTTCCTGACGCTTTTCATCGATATCGTAAAGGACTACTCGGTTCAGTGCAAATGCGTCCAAGTGTGTGGTCATTGCTTTTAAGATTCCCGGAGTCCACGTTGATCCTCCGCCGACTAATACAATGTTATTCTTTTTCATAAGTGACATCCCCTTTTCTATTTGATTTCTGCTTACTTTCTATTATTTATTTCATACATGTAATTATCAACGATGTTTCGCATTTTCGAGATTCGTCCGCCATATACGACGTGCACAGTAGTGGCATCTGGTCTGACGATTCCATTCGGATTGGTTTTCTTCAGCAGATCTTCATGAACCAGCTGCCCATCTTTTACTTCGACTCTTAACCGGCTGATACAGTTATCGACGTCTACTATATTATTTAATCCCCCTAGACCTTCAATGATATACTCCGCTGTTTTCCGGTCTGCTTCTTCTACGGTAACGCCTTCAAAATCTTCTTCATCATTATCATCAAAGTCATTTGCTCGTCTACCGATTGTCATGACATTGAATTTTGAAATAATAAATGTGTAGCTGAAATAGTACATTGCGAAGAATATTGGTCCTGCGATAAGGAAGATATACCATCTGGTATCCATTCCCTGGAAGACCCCAAAGACAATCCAGTCGATGATTCCTCCTTGAATATTCCCTATAGCTACTCCGAAAATGGCAGGAACAAGAAATGCTAGTCCAGCAAAAATTGCATTTACGATCCATAGCACTGGGGAAATAAAGATAAATGTGAACTCGATCGGTTCTGTGATCCCAGTTAAAATAACGGCTGTTAATCCAGCAAGGAAGAATTTGAGTACACGGTCACGTTTTTCAGGCAGTGCCATGCGGTACATAGCTAAGACAGCGGCCGGCATTCCAAAGACCATGTGCAGGATTTTCCCTTGGGCCAGGTACTGAGTGGCTTCTGTTGAGAAGGGCAAATTATTGTCCAGCTGATACAAATAAATCTGCAAAGCGCCAACAAGTGATTCGCCTTCGATATTTTCGACGCCTCCAAGTGCTGTGAATCTGAATGTCTGATTCAGTATGTGATGCAGTCCAGTAGGGTTGATAATTTTTTCTGTAAATCCATACAAGAATGTACCAAACAATCCACTTTCACTGATCAATTCACCTGTCCAGATAATGGCGATATTGACTAAAGGCCAAATGAATGTAAGTAATAACCCGACCACTACCATGACTAGCGCTGTAACGATTGGCACGAAACGCTTGCCGCTATAGAATGTCAAAGATTGATGCAGTTCAGTTTCTCTAAATTTATTGTGCAGGAAGACGCCCATTAAACCGGCAATGATCCCTCCTATGACGTTAGTGTTATAAACAAAAATACCTAGTGTGCTTGTAAATAATGAATTCTGTAAAGTGGCCTCAACCTGACTCAAGCCTTCAACTTCCATTAAGAAGTCGATTGACGTGGAATCAGCTGTAAAACCTTGAACTTGAAGGAAATAGCTCATACCCAGCAGCATTGCAATGTACCCGACTGCTCCAGCATAGACGGCTACTTCTTTGTCCCGTTTGACCATCCCCAAAGGAATTGACATTGCGAATAAGAGGGGCAGGTGTCCAAAAGGCAGGCCGGCAATTCGTCTGATCAGGCCGAAAATATTCTGAAGTGTTTCGTTTCCGAGAAAGGGGGCCATTTCAATAATATTCGGGTTTTGAAGTGCTGCAGCCAGCCCCAGGAATATCGCCATGAAGGACAATAAACTGATTGGAAAGAGTAATGACTTACCGAAACTCTGGAAATTCTTCTTGAAATTTGTCATGATAAAACTCCTTTTCTTTTATCGTTTAATAATTACATTACCGATTTGTTGTGAGGCTAATATCAGCGTAGTTGCTGGTTCCAGTTTTTCTTCCATAGGGTTAGCCAGGTAGCTTTCTTCCGGAAGAGCGACCGCTGCTTCATCCAGTTGAGGGTTGAAGAGTCGTATGAACAGTTCTCCCTCTTCTGTCAGCTTAACAGCAGAAACAACCAGTTGGCCTAAATCAAGTGAGCATGTGTCATCTGTTTTTGTGACCCCGTCTCTCGCATTAATATTGAAGCGATTAAATTCTTTCTGCTGGTAGCCAATCAGAGGCGTCAGATAGTTTTTAGCGATTTTACTTTCCTCGTTCGTCTGCTTAAAATCAACCGCAAAGTGGAATGTAAAAGATTCTTCAGGCAACTGGTTGTCAGGTGTATCGATTTCGATGCCTGATGGTCGTCCGGGACGATTGACCAGATTTCGTTTCCCTAGATGAGAAAATGTTCTGAACAGTGTCAGATGGATACAGTCCTCCAGCACTTCGTACTCTTTCAACCCATCTGTATAGATCGTCGCTTGATACTGATCATCTTTTAACGTCACGAAGCTTTGTGCTGTTTCGACGCTGACCGGTTTTTCGACCCAGTTGTCTTTCTCCCATATAGACAGTGGCTGGTTATTATAAACTGGTTTGTCCTGTGTGCTTAAATACCCATCTACTTTCACATAATCTGACTCAATTCCCGTTTTGAGAACCACTCGGTACCGGTTATCAGATGTTTGGTTGATATGGGTCAATTCTGCGTAAAGTTTTGAATCCCCTGGATAACACTTAAATGTTCCAGCAAAGCGTATTTCCTTAGTCGCTTCTTTATTTTCTCTATCTGCACTGTTTTCAGGTACATTCATTTTCAGTTCAACATTCAGTGCTTCATATTGAGCTGTTTTCGTGGTAGTACTAGTTATTTCGGCATGATCACTGCTGTTTAGTACCCAGTCATTGAGAGGTGGGGAGTAATCATAACTGTCGCCTGCATCGCCGCTATTTTCAATAGACAATACATTTTCATACACTTTATGTGTTTGTTTGTCCTTATAATGAATCTGATTGCCCTTGATGAAGAGCTGTCCGAACGCATTTTCAATCGACTGGTCGTTTGACTGGTCACTCTGTGAGACAGGTTCATTTACTTCTTTATACGTATAGTACTGAATGCTTAAGCCCTCAATGGACTCCACAGGGACTGTGATATATGTTCGGTAAACTTTAATGTCTTGTAGTCTTGCCGCCACTTGTCTGTCGATCAGCCCAGCATCTTCCTGGTGTTGTGAAATAATCGCGTACGGTACGATATTCCCTTCTGCATCCACCAGCTCGAAATGCTTCGAACGTGTCAGCATATCGAACTCGACAATTTGATTGTAGCGTTTTTCAGGTAATGCATTCACAACTGCTATAGTGGCATCATTCTCCTGGTCCCCCATAGTCAGTAACCGTAAATTCAGTTCAATTTGAGTATCGACCATTTCAAGGGCATTAAGTAACCGCTGTTTGATATCCTGATTGACTTTGTCCGAGTTGCATCCCCCAATACTGTCATGAGCATGTGTTCCGAAAAGGATTTTGACTATTTTCTCAACAACACTATGAGGATAAGGAATGCCGGCTTTTTCGCCAACAACCGCCAACGGTTCGAGCACATTGTACAATTTGTTTTCAATTTCTGTATTCAGCAGTTTAATATCCATACGCGTAGATCCGATCGTGCGGTGTATTCGGGCATGTTTACTGTCTGTCAGTTCCCCTGTTACTACTTCAAGAGACTCTTGATCAAGTGCTTCAATGTAGGATTCAAAATCACTGATACTGACAGAATCCTCCGGGTACATTTTTCTGATTTTCTCCATGACATCCTGAATATTTTTCTGAATCGGCATCTGATCGTGCCCGTTCATAATCAGTCGCGCATTTGAGGCAGAGTATTTATCCAGAACAGTCATAATTTTGTTCATGCGGCCTTTCAGTTCTTCAGGGTCACTCTCCAGATATTTTGCTCCTTGATAACCTGTAGCTAAATTGACGCCGACAACTTCAGAGTCGTCGATGCCTTTCCACATGAAGTCTGACTTTTCAGCTTTCAGCTCACTGAATCCTCTCCAGAAAAATGTTGATCCAATTCCAAACTGTTTGTAGATTTGAGGCATTTGACTCGCATGCCCAAATGTATCAGGTGCGTACCCGACCAGCATCGGCTCGCCAAATTCTCTGGCCCGTTTGATTCCATAGTATAAATTCCGGAAAATCGATTCGCCATGCACCAGCAGCAGATCAGTCTGCGTATACCATGGGCCGACACGCAGATTCCCTTTACTGATCAATGTTCTCAATCGTTCTTCAGCTTCCGGTTCAAGCTCAAGGTAATCATCGATCATTACACTTTGACCGTCAAGGATGTAGATGGTCTCTGGATTTTTTTCCAGATACTCCATCACTTCCTGCATGTGATTGCGCAAAAGAACCTTCGTTTCGTCCTTAGTGAAGTACCACTCCCTATCCCAATGAGTATGCATTAAAATCTGAATATCTCTTTTCATAAAAATCCCCTTAATGTGCTCTTTTTATTTATAAGGTAAGTATAACGCTTTCATATGTAAGTGTTTTCCATAACTATGGATAATTATCCAAAAAAAATCGAGTAGTCGAATAGATTTACCCACCTGCCTGAACAAGCAGTCCAGATCAGTCAATATACAGGCAAAGAACTGCACTACTTTAAACATTCGACAGCTTAAGTCCACTTATGTTAAACCCCCTTTCCTTAATGACGGATTAAACGACAAAAAGAGAATCACTATAATCAAATGATCCTCTTGCCTAGTTATTCACTTAGAAGTCTTAATGATTGGAGAAGTATTTCCATTTCAGTTTATTAATGACTTCATTGATCATTAAAATCATATGCAGCTGCTGCTCTCTGGAGATTCCTTCCATTTTGTCGATCGGTACATCATGATGAAAGGCACACTCGCTTCCCAGCATGATCGTTGAGTTTTCTTTGGTAATCGATAAAACCTTTATATTGACTTTCTTGGCATCATGCATGATTTGCAGACACCTCTGTGTCTCACCGGAACTCGATAGAATCAGAATCGTGTAATCTTTGAACTGTTTCAGCATCTGAAGTTCGGAAACCACAATAGCCGGAATTCCTAGGTAAAGCAACTGCCTGGCCATGTACTGTGCCGATACATTTGATGCACCCAGTCCAAACAGCAATAGCTTATGTCTATTCTTATATAACTCTTTGATCAGACAGTCCGCACTGTTGAAATCTATTTTGGATAAAATGTACTCAGTATTTCGAATATGACTATGCGTTTCAGAGTTCAGTAAATCGACATCCTCTTTGATTGCATATTTCATTTCACTAAACCCTTTGAAGCCAAGCAGTTTTGCTGTACGGTTGATGGTGGCCTGGGAGGTGTAACTTTCCTGAGCGATCTTAATTACCGTTTCATCCGGGATTTTTCGGAAATGATCTTCCAGATAATCCAGCACAGCTGCTTCACTTTTTGTAATTGCCCGATCGAAATTACGTTCATTTAACTGATGAATGACCCGATACATACGATTTGCTCCTTTTTTATGCCGCATCTGTACCTATACGCTTATTGTACTAGAAATTTGTGACAGGATGTAGACTCATTAATCATTTAAATGCTTCAGGATGATTTTATTTCAAGTCGTTTTTAGGTATACTGTATAAGGGATTCTATGCCCTTTTTTTGTTGTTTATTTAAAATTTGATTTACAGGAGAGATTATTTTGCAAAGAACAGTAGGGACAGTCGTTCGCGGGCTACGTAGTCCGATCATCAATGAAGGCGACAATATGGAATCGATCGTTGTGGATACAGTACTTAACTCTGCTAAAGCTGAAGGATTCACCCTGATGGACCAGGATATTGTGACAATCACTGAGTCTATCGTGGCACGTGCACAGGGAAATTATGCTACCCTTGACCACATTTCTGCAGATGTAAAACGTAAATTTAATGGAGAAACCGTTGGTGTGGTTTTCCCGATTCTGAGTCGTAACCGTTTTTCAAATATTTTAAGAGGAATCGCTCGTGGAACAGATAAAGTCGTTTTACTCTTAAGCTACCCTTCTGATGAGGTAGGAAATCATCTTGTCTCACTGGACGAACTGGATGCTCAAGGCGTTAACCCGTGGACAGACGTTTTAAATGAAGCGGACTTCCGCAATCACTTCGGGTATAAAGTCCATCCGTTTACCGGAGTGGATTACATCGATTACTATAAATCATTAGTTGAAGAAGAAGGCGCAGAATGCGAAGTCATCTTTTCCAACAGCGCAAAAACGATCGTCGACTACACTAAAAATGTACTGGCGTGTGATATTCACAGCCGCTTCCGTACGAAACGTTTAGTGGAGGCTGAAGGCGCTGAAAAAGTATTCGGTTTAGATGATATCTTATCTGGACCTGTGGACGGCAGCGGATTTAATTCAAGCTATGGCTTATTGGGATCAAACAAAGCAACAGATGAGACGGTTAAACTGTTCCCTAATGACGGTCAGTCTTTAGTCGACGCCATTCAGGCTCGTCTGCTTAAAGAGACTGGTAAACATATTGAAGTCATGATTTATGGGGACGGCGCATTCAAAGATCCTGTCGGTCAAATCTGGGAGCTGGCGGATCCTGTTGTCTCACCTGCTTATACTAAAGGGTTGGACGGAACGCCTAACGAGGTGAAATTGAAGTACCTCGCAGACAATAACTTTGCTCACTTAAGAGGCGAAGAGCTTCAGTCAGCTATTTCAGACCACATCATCAACAAACAGGCCGATCTAGTAGGGCAGATGGAAGCGCAGGGTACCACTCCTCGTCGCTTAACTGACCTGATCGGATCACTGTCCGATTTAACCTCTGGGAGTGGCGATAAAGGGACGCCGATCATCTTTATCCAAGGGTATTTTGATAATTACACGCATTAACTAAAAAAAAGCAAAGGAATGAGAAGGTAGAGTCTGCACTCTGATCCTTCTCAGCCTTTGCTTTTTTTGTTTAGATTATTCCGCTGCTTCAAGCTCGTCTTCAGTGACCCACATGTGATTTGTTACTCTTTCGCCATCGACTGTTGAGTTATAATCAACAGCATAGATTGTTCCAGTTATAGCTTCTTCTACAACTGCAGTTGCTCCCTGCATGCCTTCCATATGATCAGCATCCAGAGTCACTTCATCTCCGGCTTCTGCTACGTCAGAACCTTCCTCTAGATCTTCCTGAATAACCCATCGGTGATCCATTACGCGTTCCCCACCTGTTGTTGGTGTAAAACTCACTTCATATATGGTCGTGTCAAAAGCACCTGAAATAGTGGCTTCTGCGCCTTCCATCCCTGGCATATGTGAAGCCGTAATAATCACAGTACTTCCTTCTGGGTAGGTTGGATTCTCTGCTTCCTGAAGGCCCTCCGGAATGTCGCCATCATGATCCATGTCCATCATCATATCATCCTGTTCAGCCTCTTCCTCATCGACATCTGTTTCTGTTTCAGTCACTGCTTCGTCAGTTTCTGTTACTTCTTCATCTGTATCCGTCACCGTTTCATCGGTAGCCGTATCTGCACATCCCACCATGATAAATGTTGCACTCAAACCTAATAGAATTAATTTTTTCATAGTTTTCATCTCCACTTTTATATTATGTTGTCTTCTGCTGTTCTAATGGAAAGGTAAGGGTAAATGTTGTCCCTGAGCCTTCTTCACTCTTAACATCTACTGTTCCTTTATGCGCTTCTACTATACTCTTTACAACAGCCAGCCCAATGCCCTGACCGTTCAATTCACTGTTTCGGGAAGGTTCCACCTGATAAAATCGTTCAAAAATAAAATCTATATGTCTACTTGGTATCCCTTGACCGTTGTCTTTGATCGCGATGATCAAATCGGTGCGTGTGTGTTTGGACAGGATAATGACTTCTCCGCCTTCAGGTGTAAATTTAATCGCATTAGACAATAGATTTGACAAGACTTGGTCGATTTTGTTCCGGTCTGCTTCAAACGTGACAGGTTGTGCTTTCAAAATCAGACTGATTCGCTTTTCATCAGCCTGGGGTTCAAACGCAATGACGACTGATGATAAAAGGTCTTTGCTATCTACCTTTTCCAGTGTCAATTTGTTCCTGCTGATTTCTGCATCCTCCAGTTGATCGATCATCTGGATAAGATGGGCCAGTCGTTTGACCTGACGATTCAGACTGCTTAATCTTTCAGGAGTCACTTCCCAGACGCCGTCAAGCATGGCCTCAATATTGCCCTGAAGGGTCGTCAAAGGGGTTCTCACTTCATGCGCCAGATCTGACACCATCTGATTGCGAATCACCTTCTGCTCGGCTAACTGAGCTGCCAGCGTATTGACACTTTCCTGAAGATAATAGAGTTCACTGATTTTTTCATCGCCTTTAATAGCTCCAAGCGTTTCTCCCTGAGCAATTTGCTGAGTCATTTTGCTGGTAGCCGCAATCGGTTTACTCAACCGTTTGGATATCAGATAGGCCATTATCCCAGCAATGACTACAGACAATATCCCCATCAGGAAAATAAGAAGGGTCAAATCTTGAAGGAATCCTTCTTCTTCATCTGTATAATCCAGAAATCCAGGATAGGTAATAAACGCCGTCCCTATAGCCTCTCCATCTGAAACTAAGTCTATTTCCTCTTCAAGCCAGTTTTCGTTTGGAATCAGTTCAGTTCTCTGCATGCCCTGCATATGCTGCCTCATTGGGCCAGTCTGGCTGATAAGCTCATTGCCCTCGCTATCTTCAACTCTTACAATGATATGAGAATGCATGGCATTTTGAATAATACCAAAGAGCGCCTGATCATCCCAGGTCCCCTCACCAATATAGGCGGCTTCAATCGTTTCAATGACATTTTCTCTTTCTGCAACAAAACGGTCGCTTAAATAATCATCAAAACGGTCGCCTGTTATCTGAAAAGTTAAAAAGCTGAACAAGGAAATAATTACGATGCTTCCACTTAAAATATAGACAAACAGATGGCTAAACAGCGTTTTTTTCATGTGTCACCCCAAAACGGTACCCTGTGCCATGCACGGTCTCAATATAAACTGGTTTTTTAGGATTCGATTCAATTTTCGCTCTTAAGTTTTTGATGTGTGAATCTATTACTCTATCCATAGCCGTAGCTTCCAGTCCTTTTATTTTTTCCAGCAGCTGGTCTCTTGAAAAGACATGTTTCGGTTCCCTTGCCATAGTCATCAGCAGCTCAAATTCTGTATGGGTCAAAATGACATTGGCCCCTTTGACCGTGACTTCTAATGTCTCGGGATAAATAACCAGGTCCCCATTAGAAAATAGCCATTTGTTTCCTGTTTGATTATCTTTTTGCAGTCTCCTGTTTACAGTGGCGATCCTGGCTACTAATTCTTTGGGACTGAAGGGTTTTTTGATGTAATCATCTGCTCCCAGCTTCAATCCTTTCAGCACATCGGCCTCGTTCGATCGGGCTGTCAGTAGAATAATCGGCACATCCGACGTTTGTCTGATTTCCTCACAGATTTCCCATCCTGAATAATCAGGCAGCATGATATCGAGTATGATAAAATCAATGCTCTCGCGGTGGTACTGTTCAAATGCTTCTTTTCCATTTTTAGCCAAATAAACCGTATGCCCATCCGCAGTTAGGTAAGCTTGTATAATATCCAGTATCGACTGCTCATCATCCACAACAAGTATGTTCATCGTCTAAAGTCCCCTTTACATGCAGCGTTTCCTTTTTCTAAACTACTTTTGATTAATTACCACGGACTCACTTAAAGGTGCCTATTCACTATCTTCACGCTGATAATGGAAAGCCTGTCTCTCTAGTATCATCCGTCGTATCCTTCTTTTATGGTCTAATACTATCACAAACTAAGAGGATAGTCGTCAACCCTCAACGCTGCAGACAACTTGTTCTTAATAGACTGCTGGTATACTCAGCGAACTGAACAGATTCAAAAAGCCGGTCAGGTCAATCAAACGGCTTTTTTCTGAATTATTGTATTATCCCTTACCGATTTTACTTATGCATGTTGCCCATTCCTTTAAAATTAGCGCTTCGAGAAGAACCCCCCGTCCCATGCATTGCTTTGTAGTGATCTCTGAGTTCCTGATTAGTCAATTCGGGATGCATTTCACTCATATGTGATTTCATTTGACCAAAGTTGACCACACCCTCTTCCATGTCCATGTGTGCTGACCCGGGTGTGTTCATCTGATCGAACGCCATCCGCTCCTCTTGAATGACTGGCTCCTGATTTGATCCCTCATCTTCAGCAAATCGGGAAACACCTAATCCCCCCGTTACTGCTATTGCTCCTGCTATAATTCCGCCCATTAAATTCATCTTCTATTCAATCTCCTTTATCTTTTATTTTGTTTCTAAGTTCATCATACATTTGGGTTATGGATTAATTATGGATTTTTATAGACTCCCCATTTTCCTCTTAGCCAATCGACTACTCTTTCCAAGGAGTGACTTTTAACTTCTTGACAATCGTATAGACTAAGTCGTCACTCTGTTCGACTGTAAGACCTGCTTCATTAATATTATCCAGTGTTTTTCGGTTGATATTCGCTCCCCATAAAGTGACAGGTAAGGGATTGATTATATCCATCAGCTTGCCGGCGACTTTATTATCACTTCTCATATGTTCCAGCATTATTATTTTTCCATCAGGTTTACACACGCGTCCTAACTCTCTTAGTCCTTTTATGGGATCTGGAACGGAACAGAACACACACGTCGCTACCACATAATCAAATGAATGGTCCGGAAAGTCCATCTCTTGTATATCCATTTCGATCAGATCAACCTGATATGGCAATTGCAGCGTTTCTACTTTCTTTCTTGCTTTATTCAGCATCCCAGGACTAAAATCTATGCCCGTCAGATGGATCCCTTCCGGATAAAAAGCCAGATTCACTCCTGTCCCTATGCCTACTTCAAGAACTTGTCCGTGTACATTTTCAAGAAGCTCTCGTCTCCATTTATCCTTCATCATTTTATCCATTGCCTCATATACAGGTGATATTCGGTTGTATCGGTGTCTGATTTTCTCATTAGTATTTTTGGTCATGTTAAACGTCTCCTATCATTCGTTCATTCTCACGTGTTAATAGAACCCGCAGCGAGTTTAATACAACTGACTCGTCTCGCTTGTCTATGACCTAGTCCTGCTCTACGTTCTAATCTTAGTCTTAGTGATACGGTATCCAGTGATCAGCAATACTAAAACTAATCCGAAGGCGAGTACAAAGTTATGCATAAAAAATGACGCTGGCAATGCCCTGATTATTGGGTCAGTAGACGGATCAAACAACCATGCATCATTATTAAAAAACGTCTGGTGAAAGAGCAGGAATAAACGGTCAAAACTGATGATTACTGCAGTAATGAGAGCTGCTGACAAAAGAATGCCGTATCGAAAGAAAGACAAAAATCGCTTGTGCAGCTTCTTTTTTCCTGAGTATACTATAAAACTAACTGTTCCTATTCCTGAAACAACAAAAATCGAGTAGTTGATGAAAAACAATCTTTTCACTTCAAAAAAATGAAATAATCCCCTTTCCGAACTTGGAAAATCAGGCATGGCAAGCTCAGATAGCCATGGAGAATTCAAATACTCCATGAGTATCCGATAGTTTAATAAAATAGTCTCTCTTGGCATATTAATAGACTCTGTAATATTCAAATAGCCGATATCAAATGCATAAAGAGGCGTAAAATTAATGGTAAAAGCTATTGATAGTGACAATATGAAAAGTGCAATCGAGATAAACCCAAGTATAGTGATTATTCGCTGTTTCAAGGTAACGCTCCCTTCGACTGTGTTTGAGGATCTGAACCATCTTACCGACTGTAAATAAAATGAATCCCGTAGTAAAAAATGACAGACACAACAAATGATAATCCTATGATTCCGTAAACGACTGTATTACTTAAGCTGATTTCTTCAGTAACAGTACCTGGTTGAGACTGCCCTATTTGTTTATTGGTCATAACGTACAATACCAGCAAGCCAAGTATGATGATGACTAAACTCAACACATGTGCAATGCTTAACGGACCTATAGCTTGAGGGTTGGTTCTGAAAAATTCGACGATGAATCGGTTAAAAGCAAAACCTATGATGTAAATGAAAAACAATTCCCCATCAAATTTGGCTGTCTTCCGTCTTCTCCAAATAAACAGAAACAAAATAAAGTTCAAGGCGACTTCGTACAATTGAGCGGGATGAAGGAGTTCTCCATTCACCATTACGCCCCATGGCCAGTTCCGGTTCATCGGCACACCAAAAACGTCGCATCCGACTCGTCCAATGGCCTGACCTAAAATGACACCAGGGACGATCGCATCCGCTGTTTTCCAGACGGGCATATTCTTTCTTCTCATATAAAAAAATGCGACTGCCCCTCCAGCAAGGATAGCCCCCTGAATAGACAATCCCCCTTGAGAAAATCTGAGAATTTCTGAGGGATTGTTCAGGTAAAAGTCGAAATTAAAAAATAGTATGTACCCTAGTCTTGCACCTATTATTCCAAATCCAATGGTATAGAGTGCCAAATCCATTAATTTGTCTTTGTCCAGACGTTTGCGTTCCCCTTCTTTTTGAATCACCAGTAAGCCAATGATCATGCCAATTGCGCTGGTCACACTCAGTAAATGAATACTGAAATGACCGATACTAAATAGTTCCACCATAATAATGCTCTCCTATTCTATTTTGATTGAGAAAATGACTGCCTCATGTGTGTTTGATCAAAAGAAGACTACATCAACTGAATCCTGATCGAGATGATGTAGTCGCTCTTTTATAACGAGCCGGTGTTCCACGAACTCACTCGTTTGAATTAAAGAAATCAAACCTGTTCATGAATCCATCAGGGGTAGAATCATCTGTTTGTTCATCCTGGTTCCAGTTCATCATGCCTCTTCTGCCCTCAAATGACCCGTGCATGTCCTGCATCCATTCAAACATGTCATCAAACGAGACGTTTCTGAATCCTCTCATGTGATTTCTCATATTCCCGAAGAACGGATTAGAATTGGCTGACTGTTCATTATCGGATTCACCGACGTCCCCATTTTCAAATTCCCACATTCGGTTATGTCTGTCTTCAAACAGGTCTCTTTCTTCATCAGTTACACCTTGATCGTTTTCCTCATTATCTGATCGTTCATCCTCTGTGCCTCTGAATCGGTTTGTTCTTCCGTGCATTCTATTCATATGTCCCTGCATCGCTTCAAAGTGTTCTTCCCACTCTTTTTCCACTGATTCTTCTTGCATTTCTTCAGCAGATACATTATTAAATTGACCGCTGACAACTGTCATACCTAAAAATGAACCGATGACTAGTAAACTGATGAGTCTTTTTTTCATTTTTTCCATGTCGTTCATCCTCCTCTTATTCTGTACCCTAAGTATAAAAAAGACTTATGGAGAAAAAATGGAGTTTCAAATAAAAAGAAAAAAACCTATCACCTGATTGACCATCAGAGTAATAGGTTGATTATGCTTAATTGATTTTTGTGAAGCCGTCATTAGTTAAATAGAGTGTTTTATCTGCCGGTAAAGACTGATTCAGTACACGTTCAGCATTCACTTTATCTGTGCGTTCATAATGCAGCAGAGCATCTTTCAGCGATGCGCCCCCTCGCTGCTTCCGGTCGATCAGGCGGTCTTTTAATGTGTCGATCGACGTATCGATAAAAATGGTGTAGTCACTCAGTTGATGAAGCTCTTTCCACTTATCTTCGTTCAAAAGCAGGTAATTCCCTTCAATCAAGATAATATCGGCATCCACTTTGATTGTCTGATCAGACACATCATGAAGCAGTCGGTCATACGTAGGCCATTCAGCTACTTCTTTTGTCTGGAGTGCCTCGATCGACGCCTTCAAAAATTCCACATTAAATGTCTCGGGTATGCCTTTATAGGTTCTCAAAGGGACGGATTGCCCGTCTCTTATAATAGTCTGGCTATTTAGATACTGATTAAAGTGGTGAAATCCATCCATTGAAATCGATTGAAATGTATAAGGTGACTCCACTTCTTTAAATAAATCTTCAAGAAATAAGGAAAGGGTCGTCTTTCCCGCTCCAGGTGGGGCAGCTAAGTAAACAATGAGACGAGTTCCTTTTTCCTTACGCATCCTGGCCAAGCGCATCAGTAAAGGGGTAAACAACTGAGTGACTTCATTTTCTGAGAACTTCGCATCTACAGGCAGTCCTGTCACTGAATAGGTTTTTTTGATCATTTTTATGCGCCTCCATTGTTTGTATACCCAGGAATGTCAGTCACATCATAATAGACTTTTTCCATACACAATCCTTCTGGTGCAGAGGTTTTCCCCGCTGCTTCCCGATCTTTTGCTTTTAGAATCAGCGGAATATCTGAAGCAGGACGTCTGCCGTCTGCCACTTCAAGCAAGGTGCCCATTAAGATACGAATCATATTGTACAAGAACCCGTTCCCGACAAACGTAAAGGTCCATTTGTTTAACTCTTCATCGTGCGTCACGTCCACGTGATAAATGGTTCTGACGTTGTGCGCTGTCTCTCCATGTGTTGAAGCAAAGCTAGTAAAATCATGGGTACCTGTCAAGTAAGGCAGAGCTTCTTCGATTGGTTTGATAGCCATCGGATACCGGTGATGACAGGAAAAATGCCTTAGAAATGGATCACGAAACCGATTGTTGTCTACTGTGTACTTGTACATTTTCCCTTTTGCCATATACCGCGAGTGAAAAGCATCATCGGTCAGTTCGACAAGGGTAAACGTTATTTCCTTAGTCGTCGAAGCGTTGAGCGCCTTCTGCATTCCGTCCGGTTCAATGTAAAAAGGGAAATCAAAGTGAATGACCTGTCCCTTGGCATGTACGCCTGCATCCGTCCGTCCGGATCCGTGGACGCGGATCGATTCTCCTTTTGATAGTTTACTTAGGGTCTTTTCCAGTTCGCCCTGAACCGTGCGTGCATTCTTCTGTACTTGGAATCCGGCAAAGTCTGTTCCATCATATGCCAGAATTGCTTTATATCGGTAACCAGTCATAATGTGTCGTCCTTTTCTATCCGTATTTAAAATCGGTGCGTATTGGGTTCGTACTTCGTCTCTAATTTATTACCTAAAAGATTCTCTTAGTATTCCTCTGAGGCAGCGGGTAATTTAACGGTATCCTGATCCAGGTTTATAGAACTCGGTAGATTATCGGCCTCACTTTGTAGAATAAGCGATTATTGTTTAAACTCCACGGCAACCACTCTTGAGTAGCGAAAATATGAGGCTTATTATAATTACTCAAAATAATATGATGTTCAGTTCTAACAATAGCTTGGCCATTATTATCACTCAAAATAATTTCCGCCTGAGTTTCAATAATAAGCGCCCTATTTTATCAACTCAACAAGATTTCATCTTCAGCTTGTTAAACCAGCTTCATATTATACAAACTCAACAGGAAACCATAGCCAGTTTAAACAATATGGCTGTTATTATGCGTACTCAGTTGAATTTAGCACCCAGTTTCAACAATCTGTCACTTATTCTAGTCACTCCAGAAAATAATCTCTGCAGTTCAGACAATAACAGAGACAGAGTACACTACACAGCTAATCTACGGCAAAACAAAGCATTTTAGAATGTAACTACTCGTCAGCAGACGAGTAGTGCTCCCTTTGAGGTATGAAAAAAGGATAAAGATTCGCATCCCTATCCTTTATCCTTACGTTCTTAAAACAAATAATCCGACAGACAAGCATACAAAGGCGACCATTACCAAGGTGTCTCTGTTTTCCCAGGCCAGCTGACGGTATTTTGTCCGTCCTTCTCCGCCTTTATAGCCTCTTGCCTCCATTGCCGTCGCTAACTCTTCAGCACGGTTGAATGAACTGACGAAGAGCGGGATCAGCAGTGGAACAATTGATTTCATTTGCTGATAGATATTGCCTTCCCCGAAATCGATTCCTCGGGCACGCTGAGCATTCATGATCTTTTCGGTTTCATCCATTAAAGTCGGGACAAAACGCAAAGCAATCGACAGCATCAGTGCGATTTCGTGTACAGGTACTTTTATCGCATTCAGCGGTCTTAACAGAAACTCTATTGCATCTGTCAAAGAGAGCGGCATCGTTGTTAGTGTCAGAATCGTCGACATGAAAATAATCAGAACGAAACGTGTAAAGATGAATGCCCCGTTCAGCAATCCTTCCTGAGAAATCACAACAGGTCCGAATCTGAACCAGATCGTCTGCCCGCTCGTAAAGAGAATCTGCAGGATCACGGTGAACAAGATCAGCCAGATCAGTGGCTTAACGCCGTTAATGAAAAACTTCGGATTGATTTCAGACAATTTAACAGCGGTCAGTACAAAAACAGTTAATGCCACATAGGTCAGCCAGTTATTTGCCAGGAAAATAATAACAATAAACCAGATTGCTCCCATCAGTTTAGAACGGGGATCGAGTTTGTGGATAAATGACTGTCCAGGAATATAACGCCCAAAAATCAGTTTCTCCATCATAATGACTCACCTGCTTTATCGGCTAACTTGTGCTGCATTTGTTCGGCTAACTCATCTGTTGTCAAAGGCAGCGGATCAAATGTCCACTGGAATTTCTCTTCCAGCTCATGAGCAAAACGAACCGTTGAAGGAACGCCTAACTGCATACTGGATAACCAGCCGGCTTCTTTAAATAAGTCTCGAGGGTGACCTTCTTTCATCACTGTTCCTTTTTCCAGAACAATCATATGATCCGCATACGTAGCCACATCATCCATCTGGTGTGTGACCAGTACGACGGTCAACCCCTGATTTTTATAGAGATTATAGAACATATCCATGACGTCCTTACGCCCTTGCGGATCTAACCCGGCTGTCGGCTCGTCTAAGACCAGAACTTCAGGTTCAAGTGCTAGTACCCCGGCAATGGCCACACGACGCATTTGGCCCCCTGAGAGGTCAAATGGTGACCGCTCCATAAAGGACTCGTCCAGTCCAACTAGCGGAAGTAGTTCTCTCGCCTTGGCAAGTCCCTCTTCTTCAGAAAGCCCGAAGTTTTTCGGTCCGAATGCAATATCCTTGCCGACCGTCTCTTCAAACAACTGCGCTTCAGGAAACTGGAACACGATCCCCACTTTTTTACGTAAAGACTTTAAGCCTTTATCTTCAGAAAAATGAGTAATCACACGGTCACCGATTGTTACCTGTCCACTTGTTGGCTTTTTCAGCGCATTCAAGTGCTGAAGAACAGTCGATTTTCCACTTCCGGTATGACCGACTAAAGCCGTGAACGAGCTGTCCTTAATGGATAGGTTGATATCATGCAGGGCTCTGCTTTGAAAAGGAGTGCCTTGCTGATACGTGTAGCCTACTTCTTCGAAACGTATGTCCATAGCCAATCAACCATCCCTTCTTCAGTTAAATAGTCTTGCGGGACGTCGATTCCCTGTTTTTTCAGTGATGCTTTCAATCGCTCAGGGAAAGGCAGATCCAGACCCATTTCGATTAGTTTTTCGCCATAAGAAAAAATTGATTCAGGTGTGCCTTCTTGAATCATCTGACCATCTCTCATGACCAGCACACGGTTAGCCGCTGCTGCTTCATCGATATCATGCGTAATAGACAGGACAGATAAATTTTCCTGCTCTTTTACCTCTTTTACAGTACGCAAGACTTCTTCGCGCCCTTGAGGGTCCAGCATGCTCGTTGCTTCATCTAAAATCATAATGGCAGGTCTTAATGCCACAATCCCGGCGATGGCCACACGCTGCTTCTGACCACCCGATAAGCGTGCAGGTTCTCTTTCAGCATATTCAAGCATGTTAACCTTATCCAGTGCATTTCTTACACGTTCAATCATTTCTTCTCTTGGAATACCCAGGTTTTCAAGCCCGAAAGCTACATCATCCTGTACCGTCGACCCGACAAACTGGTTATCCGGATTCTGAAAGACCATTCCGACCATCTCGCGAATAGACCAGACATTTTTTTCATTCAGTTCAAGTCCACCTACAGTGACTTCTCCATTGTCCGGTTCGATCAGTCCATTGATCGTTTTAGCTAGTGTGGATTTTCCGGACCCATTTGGCCCAATGATAGCCACCCAATCCCCTTTAGTGACCGTAAAAGAAACGTCCTGTAAAGCAGCACGCTGATCTTCGTCGTCATATCGGTAGGTAACATTTTTTACGTTAATAATTTCTGACATGATTTACCTCAACTTTTTTAATTCAGACTTAAATTATCTATTTATAGGGTGTCAAGACAGTAACTCAACATTACAAGATTACCAAAAACTGTATCAGATAACAATAGGGAAAGCTTAGTGTATCCCTTTACATTAAGGGGTTTTAACGTGTTCCTTGTAGCAGATACTACCCCAGCCGGTAAAGGATCGGTCTTCATCTAGGTAACATACCGGTTCATCGGGGCATTCAATTCTTCATTTTTACAGTGCTCAACTATGTACATCAAAAAAACTAAATAAAAAAACACTTCACGATATATGCGCTCCTCCTGAGGATGTCCCCAGGAGAAACTGAGCTAGACACTTGGAATAAATTCCATCATCGTAACGCTCGTCATACATCCAAAAGTGATTTTGGTTGATTATTTATATCTAATTATTCAGCGTCTTGATCGCTTGAAACTGCTGATTTCTCAACAAGTTCTAAAACAGCCATTGGTGCGCCGTCTCCGCGACGAGGTTCTGTTTTTAAGATACGAGTATATCCACCCTTACGCTCAGCGTTACGTGGTGCTATATCGTCAAATAATTTTTGTAATACAGTTTGTACTACGATTTCGTCTTCAGTTTCTGATACAGTTGCAAGTTCATTACGAACAAATGCAGCAGCTTGACGACGAGCATGCAAGTCTCCACGTTTACCTAAAGTGATCATTTTATCAGCAAGTTTAGACGTTTCTTTTGCACGAGTCACAGTAGTAATGATGCGTTCGTTGATTAACAAGTCAGATGTTAAATCGCGAAGCATTGCTTTACGTTGTGAAGTTACTCGTCCTAGTTTACGATAACCCATTCGTCGAAATCCTCCCTTAACTAAAAGATTACAAGTACCTCATGAAAGTCATGACGGTATCTCTTATAGTGACATACTATTTAAAGCAGTTCACTCAGTTTTTATTCTTCTTCGCGTAAGCCTAAATCAAGCTCGCCAAGTTTTAGTTTTACTTCTTCCAGTGATTTGCGTCCCAAGTTGCGAACTTTCATCATCTCTGGTTCAGTTTTATTAGTCAATTCCTGAACAGTGTTGATCCCAGCACGCTTCAGACAGTTGTAAGAACGAACAGATAGGTCAAGCTCTTCGATAGTCATCTCAAGCATTTTCTCCATTTGTGTCTCTTCTTTTTCAACCATAATTTCAGCTTCACGGGCTTCTTCTGTCAAGTTGACAAATATATTCAAGTGTTCAGTCATGATTTTAGCAGCTAAGCTCACACCATCTTCAGGAGATATTGAACCATCTGTCCATACGTCTAGCGTTAACTTATCGTATTGTTCTTTTTCTCCGACACGTGTATTTTCGACATGGTAGTTTACCTGGCTGATTGGGGTATAAATCGAATCAACCGGAAGTCCACCAATCGGCATATCATCGTGTTTGTTGTGTTCAGCGCGTACATAACCTCTACCTTTTTGTGATTCCATACGGGCGTGTAAGTGACCACCCTCAGAAACTGTACAGATATATAAATCAGGGTTCATAATTTCAACATCACTGTCGAAAATAATATCAGCAGCTGTTACAGTTGCTGGCCCTTCAACATCTATCTCAATTGTTTTAGTTTCATCAGAATACAACTTAAGTGCGAGTTTCTTTAAATTTAAAATGATGGCAGTTACATCTTCTACAACTCCATCAATCGCAGTGAATTCATGCAAAACGCCATCAATTTGAATATTTGTGACGGCAGCGCCTGGCAAAGATGATAACAAGATTCGACGCAGAGAATTTCCCAAAGTTGTACCGTAGCCACGCTCAAGCGGTTCTACGACAAACTTGCCGAATTTTCCATCTTCACTGATCTCAACTGTTTCTATTACCGGCTTCTCAATTTCGATCATATAGTCCGTTTACCCCTTTCAAAACGTTTAGTCCACGCTATCCTAAAACGACATCTAGTGTATTTTATACGCGACGACGTTTTGGAGGACGGCATCCGTTATGTGGTACCGGTGTTACGTCACGAATTGCAGTTACTTCAAGTCCTGTTGCTTGCAATGAACGTATTGCAGCTTCACGACCAGAACCAGGTCCTTTAACAGTAACCTCTACTGATTTCATACCGTTTTCCATTCCGCCTTTTGCAGCAGCTTCAGCAGACATTTGGGCAGCAAAGGGAGTAGATTTACGAGAACCTCTGAATCCAAGTGATCCTGCAGAAGACCAGGAAATTGCGTTCCCGTGTACATCAGTGATCATTACTATAGTGTTGTTGAATGTTGAACGAATATGTGCAATTCCGTGTTCAATATTCTTTTTGACTCTACGTTTACGATTACGAGCGGGTCTTTTTACTTTAGCCATTCGTAGATTAACCTCCTAACATATGGTGATTATTTTTTCTTGCCGGCAATAGCGACTGCTTTGCCTTTACGCGTACGCGCATTGTTTTTAGTGTTTTGTCCACGTACTGGTAAACCACGACGGTGACGAATGCCACGGTATGATCCAATTTCGATTAAACGTTTGATGTTCTGGTTGACTTCACGACGAAGATCTCCCTCGATCTTAAGTTTATCTACTTCAGCACGGATTGCATCTAGTTGATCATTTGTTAACTCACGTACACGAGTTTCCTCTGGTACGCCAGCTGTTTCCAAGACTTTTTGAGCTGTTGTTTTTCCGATACCATAAATATATGTTAACGAAATTACCACATGTTTATCACGTGGAATGTCTACACCTGCTACACGAGCCATGTATATGCACCTCCTGTTATATTATCCTTGACGTTGTTTATGCTTAGGATTTTCGCAAATAACCATTACACGGCCGTTACGACGAATCACTTTACATTTGTCACACATTTTCTTGACTGATGGTCTTACTTTCATGAACTTTCCCTCCTTGAGTATTTCGGAGTCCTAAGTTTATTTAAATCGATAGGTAATGCGCCCACGAGTTAAATCATATGGAGACATTTCAACCGTTACCTTATCCCCAGGCAGAATCCGGATATAATTCATACGAATTTTGCCAGAAACGTGTGCTAGAATTTCATGCCCATTTTCTAATTCAACTTTGAACATTGCATTAGGTAAAGTTTCTAGGACGGTTCCTTCAATCTCTATTACATCGTCTTTTGCCACGCCTGGTTCCTCCTTTGATATCTCACTTCTGTACACATGAAATAGTGAGAATGACTATTCTCACTTGATTATCTACTATAATAATTAAAAACACCATGAATTTGGCGCTCGTGCTATTATATCATGCGTACACAATCATTGCAAGGATTCATTAAAAACATCGGACTACTTTAGTTTAACTGGTCCACAATGTCTTGAAATACTTGTTTAGGATCTTGTTCGCCATCGATCTCACGAACTAAACCATAGTCAGCGTAATGCTTTACAAGTACTTCTGTCTGCTCTTCGTTCACGTTGATACGATTTTCGACTGTTTCAGGCTTGTCGTCTTCACGTTGATAGAAGTCGTGAGCTCCGCATTTGTCACAAGTTCCTTCCACTTTTGGTGGATTCATGGTTTTGTGATACGTTGCGCCACAGTTTGAGCACATGAATCGGCCAGTCAGACGTTCCATTAAAATCTCTTTCGGTACCTTAATGTACAGAACATGATTCAGTCTTCTATTAGAAGAGGCTAACGCATGCTGTAATGCCTGAGCTTGATTCAATGTGCGAGGATAGCCATCCAGTAAAAATCCTCTTTTAGCATCGTCTTGCTGTAAACGCTCTTTGACGATTCCATTTGTTACTTCATCTGGTACGAGGTCTCCCGCGTCCATATACTTTTTCGCTTCTAAGCCAAGCGGAGTTTTGTTTTTCATAGCAGCTCTAAACATATCCCCAGTAGAGATATGAGGAATGTTGTATTTAGAAGAAATACGCGCTGCCTGAGTTCCTTTCCCTGCTCCGGGAAGACCTAACAGGATCAAATTCATCTTGCTTCCTCCTTAGTTTGTTAACGGGTCATTCAGGTGTACACACTTATGGAAAAAAGACCGATTTACCCTCAACTAAATCATATACAGACTTATGGGCAAATCGTCTATTTTTCATTGCGTTAGCATTATGTGCGCTGAATGAATCCTTGGTAACTCTTCTTACTTAATAATCCTTCCAGCTGACGCATAGAGTCAAGTGCCACACCGACAACGATGAGTAAACTTGTTCCTCCTAAAGCGATCGAACCAGGTAGATTGAATAAAGCAGAAGCTACAATCGGAAGCAATGATATAGTTCCTAGATAAATCGCTCCCACTGTGCTTAAACGAATAAGCATGTAACCAATGTATTCTTCGGTTGCTCGACCAGGTCTTATACTTGGAATATACCCGTTTTGTTTTTGTAGATTCTCTGCAGCTTTTTCAGGATTGACCTGAATGAATGCATAGAAGAACGTGAACAAGACGATTAATACCGTATATAGAGCTGCTCCCAATGGTTCCTGCAAGTTGAAGATACTAGTTAGTGTCTGGTACCATCCAGCATTCTGATTACCTTGTGCAAAGTAACCTAGAATGATTTGAGGAGTCATAAGGAACGAACTTGCGAAGATTACTGGAATAACTCCAGCAGAGTTTACTTTTAATGGCAATACAGCACTGTCTTTAGACGTGCTTGCACGTTTGGAATAACGTACTGGAATATTGCGCTTTGCATTCTCCATAAATGTTACGAGAATAACGAGCAGAATGAATACAATAATGATACCTATTGCTAATGCCCAGGCACTTACGATTTCATCTCCAGCGTTACGTATTTGAGTGTTATAGAATTCTTGTACATCCTGAGGAATACGAGCTATAATCCCGGAGAAGATGATAAATGATGTTCCGTTCCCAAATCCATGGACAGTAATCATCTCACCTAACCACATGACAAGCATAGTCCCTGCCGTTAAAATAATAGCGATCGTCACATACGTTGCCGGTCCAGGATTTCTTACTAATCCCAACCCAGTTAACGCATTAAATCCATAAGATATACCAATTGCCTGGAAGAAAGCCAGAACAATTGTTAAATAGCGCGTTGCCTGATTTAACTTTTTACGACCGACTTCTCCTTGCTCAGACCATTCTTTAAATTTAGGAAGAACGTCCATCTGCAGGAGTTGTACGACGATTGAAGACGTAATGTATGGAGAAACGCCTAAAGCGAATACTGAGTAACTCCCCAGGGCTCCACCACCAAACGTATCCAATAAGTTAAATAGACCAGTATCCGATAATTCTGTTAACGCCGATGCGTTTACACCCGGTACTGTAATATGCGTTCCTAAACGGAAAACAACTAACAGTCCCAAGGTGAATAAAACACGGGTACGAACATCTTTCTCTTTAATTGCGCCTTTAATCAGTTCGATCATCCTTAGATCACCTCTACTGATCCACCGGCAGCTTCGATCGCTTCTTTAGCAGAAGCAGAAAACTTGTGTGCTTTCACAATTAGCTTGTGATCGACGTTTCCTTTCGCCAAAACTTTAACACCGGATTTTTTGTTTTTGATCACTCCTGATTCAACTAGTAAATCTGGAGTAACTTCTGTTCCTTCTTCAAAACGGTTCAATGTGTCTAAGTTGACAATATCGAATTCTTTGCGGTTAAAGTTGGTGAAACCACGTTTTGGTAATGTTTGGAATAATGGAGTTTGTCCACCTTCGAAACCTAAACGTACTCCTCCACCTGAACGCGCTTTTTGTCCTTTTTGACCACGACCGGATGTTTTACCGTTACCAGAAGACGATCCACGACCTACACGATTGCGTGTTTTACGTGACCCTTCTGCAGGTTTTAATTCATGAAGTTTCATAAAATCTGGCACCTCCTTTAATTAGACTCTTTACTGTTTAAACTTCTTTAACATCTACTAAATGAGCGATGTGTTTGATTGCGCCTCTTACTGCATCATTATCAGGTCTAACAACTGAAGAGTTGGTTTTTCCTAGACCTAATGATTTAACTACTAGATGTTGTTTCTGAGGACGACCAATCAGACTGCGCTTTAAAGTTATTTCCAAGTTTGCCATTGTGTCATCTCTCCTTATCCTAGTAATTCTTCAACAGTTTTGCCGCGTAGTTTTGCTACGTCTTCTGCACGTTTCAAGTTCTGAATTCCGTCGATCGTTGCACGAATCATGTTGATTGGTGAACTAGATCCAACTGATTTAGAAGAAACGTCTTGCACGCCAGCTAATTCTAGTACCGCACGAACTGGGCCTCCAGCAGAAACTCCAGAACCGGCAACAGCTGGTTTCATGATTATCTGGCCGCCACCGTGACGTCCGATAATACGGTGTGGAAGAGTAGTTCCAACCATTGGTACTTGCACTAGATTTGTTTTAGCATCGTCGATCGCTTTACGGATAGCTTCAGGTACTTCTTGTGCTTTACCTGTACCAAATCCGACATGTCCGTTTCTATCACCTACAACAACTAAAGCAGCAAAACGCAGACGACTTCCACCTTTAACAACTTTAGTAACACGGTTAATTTCAACTACGCGATCTTCAAGATCTAATTTAGATGCATCAATATGAGTTGTCATGTACTGTAACTCCTCCTTTTCTTTAGAATTTAAGTCCGTTTTCACGAGCTGCGTCAGCTAATGCTTGAACGCGTCCGTGGTATTGGTATCCGCCACGATCAAAGACTACTTCAGTAATGTCTTTTTCCTGTGCGCGTTTAGCTACTAAAGCACCTACAGCAGTAGCTACTTCAACTTTAGAATCACCTGAAACGTCAGTATCTAATGACGATGCACTTGCGAGCGTTACACCCTCTACGTCATCAATTAATTGAGCATAGATGTTTTTATTCGAACGGAATACGTTCAAACGCGGGCGCTCTGCAGTACCAGAAAGATTTCTGCGAATACGTTTTTGTCTCTTTTTGCGTAACTTATTTTTATCTGGTTTTGAAATCACAATTGTCACCTCTTTAATTTTGATTCTCATTACATGAGATTATCAGGCTAACCGGCAAATAGAGAAGCAGAACAAGATGTCTTGCATTATCACGTTCCACTCAAACCTATTATTTACCTGTTTTACCTTCTTTACGGCGTACTTGTTCGCCTCTATAGCGAATCCCTTTACCTTTGTAAGGCTCAGGTGGGCGTACAGCGCGAATGTTAGCAGCTAATGCGCCAACTTTTTCTTTGTTTGCACCTTTAACAGATATAACAGTGTTTGATGGTACTTCAACTGTTAATCCTTCGATTTGTTCAAATTCAACTGTGTGTGATAAACCAACGTTTAACACAAGTTTAGTTCCCTGCAATTGTGCACGGTAACCAACACCATTTAATTCTAAAACTTTCTCGAATCCAACAGACACTCCTTCTACCATGTTGTTCACGACAGCACGAGTAGTTCCGTGGATAGTACGGCTAGCTTTGGAATCATTTGGGCGTGTAAAAGTCATTTCGTTATCTTCAATGTTGATGTCGATAACTGGGCTTACTTCACGAGTTAATTCTCCATTTTTACCTTTAACTGTAATCACGTTTCCATCAAGTTTTACATCTACACCTTCAGGGATAGTGATAGGTTTATTTCCGATACGGCTCAAAGTCCGGCACCTCCTTCATGTTTATTACTGATTACCAAACGTATGCGAGGACTTCTCACCCGATATTTTTAGCACGCGATACTTTATCTGTTACAACACCTTCTGAAGTGGATACTAGGGCAACCCCTAAACCATTCAGTACTTTAGGCATGTCTTCTGCATTTACATAAACACGTAGTCCTGGTTTAGATATACGTCTGACACCAGTAATTACACGCTCGTTGTTTTGACCATATTTCAAGAAAATGCGGACGATGCCTTGTTTGTCATCTTCCACGAATTCAACATCCTTAACGAAACCTTCAGATTTCAGGATATCGGCCATATTTCTTTTTAGGTTAGAAGCAGGAATTTCCACTTTCGTATGACGCGCGTTGTTTGCGTTACGGATACGAGTTAAAAAGTCTGCGATTGGATCTGTCATGACCATTCGTTGTAGCCTCCTTTACGGCAAGTTTTCTAGTTCAGTTCCGCTCGGGTGTCTTCGCCATTTATTATTTGTTGTCTAGAGATTTAACACTCGTCGATCAAAAATGTGAAATGAGAATTTAAAACACCTTGCTGTGACCTGTTGTTTACCAGCTTGCTTTTTTCAAGCCTGGAATTTGTCCTTTGTATGCTAGCTCACGCAAGCAGATACGACATAATTTGAATTTTTTGTATACGGAATGTGGGCGTCCGCAACGTTCACAGCGGGTATACTCACGAGTCGAAAACTTGGCTGGTTTTTTGTTTTTTTCGATCATTGCTTTTTTAGCCATTTCTAATATTACCCTCCTATTAGGTAGTTTAGGTTATTTCTGGAACGGCATTCCCAATTGTCCGAGTAACTCACGAGATTCTTCGTCTGTGTTAGCTGTTGTAACGATGACGATATCCATTCCGCGAACTTTATCGACATCATCGTAGTCAACCTCAGGGAAAATTAGTTGCTCTTTAACTCCTAACGTGTAGTTTCCACGTCCGTCAAATGCATTTTTGCTCACTCCACGGAAATCACGTACACGAGGAAATGAAACAGAAACTAATTTATACAGGAAATCATACATGCGGTCTCCACGTAATGTTACTTTCGTACCGATCGG
>JAFIFE010000004.1 GCA_020832185.1 Alkalibacterium sp. | reverse complement strand
TTTCTTAGGGACGACTATCCGACGATGTAAACCGAACGTATCTTCGGGTGCGTGACGGTTTAGTTCAGTGCACCCTTTTTCATGAAAATAAGTTGTCTGTCTCTAATTTATTCTCTTGACTTAACACCATAATGCTTAATTAGATAGATAACGGTTGTATCTGACTTCCAGTCTTTCCTGGAAATAACCGATCACGATACAGACCATCCAGTAGATCAAAGCTGCTGAAATATACATCGTCATACTGTCATATGTTCTTCCCGCTACCAGTCGTGCGCTGTAAAGCAGCTCCTGCACAGTTATAACTGAGGCTAAAGATGTCCCTTTTACAACGTCCATAAATATATTGAACGTGGGAGGAAGAGCAATACGCGTCGCTTGAGGAATGATTATTTTTCTCAAGGTCTGGAAATAATCCATCTGCAAAGTTGCCGCTGCTTCCCACTGACCTTTAGGAACAGATAAGATAGCTGAACGGACGACTTCTGCATTATACCCTGCGAAGTTTAAACTGACTCCCACAATAGCGGCTACCAGTGCGTTATTAAATTCAATTCCTATGACTGGAAGACCATAATATAGAATAAATACAAATACCAGTAACGGGGTCCCCCGCATAAATGAAATATATAAACGTGCCGGCAAATGGAACACAGCATATTTTGACATACGTGCAATTCCTATAATGATTCCCAGCAATAAGGCAATGACCATACTGAACAGAGCAATGATCATCGTGTTTTGAAGTCCCTGCAGCAGGAAAGGAAGCGAATCTATCGCCAGTTCCAGGTCAAACAGGTACTCCCACCGAATGTCTCTAATTGCATCAAACATCGTCTCATCCTCTCTTCAAAAAATAAACATACAAGAAGTGTGTGCTTCTTGTATGTTTATCTATCTATTTATTCTCCGTCAAGACCCACAACTTCTGACTGGTCAACGGGTTCCGTCACATCTGCGCCTAAGAATTCCATAGACAAATCAGATACGATTCCTTCGTCCATCAATTCCTGAAGTGTTTCGCTTAACTGATCTCTCAATGACTCATTTCCTTGTAAAACGGCCATTGCACTTTCAGTTGAATGGAATTTGACATCTTCAGCGATCGCTAAGCGGTCATCATCAAATTCATTTAATGTGTTTAAAAGAACAAGATGGTCATTCAAGTAAGCGTCCTGGTTGCCATTCATGACATCTCTCAAGATAGCTTCAACTCCACCATCGTAAGCTGTTCCGTTTGCGCCGATGTTATCAGCAAAGATTGCGTAGTTACTTGTCAGTGATCCAACAGCAACGTCAACGCCCTCTAAATCATAAGCAGATTCAAACGTGTCCTGATCTTCTGCTCTCACGATGATCGATCCATACGAGAATTTGTGCGGATCAACGAAGTCGAAAATTTCCAGACGTTCTTCAGTTATCGCGAAATCATGTGCGGCTACGTCGATTTGACCATTTCTTAGTGCCGGAAGAATACCGTCAAAGTCCATTGTTTCAAATACAACTTCAAGGTCCAGACGTTCGCCGATTTCTCTCACTAATTCAACTTCAAATCCAGTTAATTCATTGTTTTCATCAAAAAATGTAATCGGTGCATACGTGCCTGATGTTCCGACAGTCAATGTGCCTTCTTCTTCAATATCAGCCCATGATGTTTCCTCATCTGCAGTATCCTGGATTGCCTCTTCAGTCGCGTCATCTGTTGATTCTTCAATCAATTCAGGTTCAGCTCCATCATCGTTTCCGCAGGCGAACAGTAATCCACCCATCGAAACTAAGCTAGTTAATAATAATTTCTTCTTCATATTGATATGCCCCTTTTTTAAATCATAATATGTTTTAATACATTTTAAGCGTACAAAAGCACTGGACGCTAAATTAGTCCAGTGCTAAATATAGCATGATTTTCGCTTCTTGTCACGTATTTTCTCTAACTTTAAGTAAGTTTTTTATCTATCAGAACTTCTACGCCATAGTGATCACTTATGACCGGTTCAGTTTCTCCATCGAACATCACACGATAACGATCAACATTTAGAGTGTTACTAGTAAATACATAGTCTATCCGTTTATGATCCTGATGGTCTTCCCATCCGTCGATGGCGCTTACTACAGTGGCCTCGCCCACTTTGCTCTCGGCTGCTTTGAAGGCATCCTGTAAAAAGGGGGCTGTTTCCATTATCAGCGAGTACCCTTCCTGCTCAACCTGAGGATCATTATTGAAATCCCCCATGACAATCACTGATTCTTTTTCATCGCTCTTGATCAAGTTCAGCGTATTCTTCCATTCATTTTCAAACAGTTTCTCCCCGTCTCCATTTAGCCACCAGGAGTAGTGTGCGGAAAGGACTGTCCAGACCGTTCCCTCTCGTTCGATCCGGGCTTTGAGGACTTTTCTCGTGTAATGGCTGGCATAATCGGTTGATGCAGAAATCAGGTGGCCGCCAGATTCAAATGAATCTTTTGACAGTATTGCTACTCCTTCATCATATTTGTCGTACCCGATATGATTGGCTGTCCAGCTCCAGTAATACAGATGTCCTTTTTGTTTCAGTTTTTCGACCAGCAGGTAAGCAAAATTGTCTTCTTTTAAAGGCACTGCCAGCACCTCTTCATGAGGACTAATGAAGGTTTCCGCTTCAATTTCACGCGCTCCAATAGACTGATTGATTTCCTGAAGGGCAATGACATCATAATCTGCCTTCACAATACTGTCTACTAAACTATCCAGTTTGTCATATGGCTGTTCTTCCATCCATGAGTGTGTGTTCAAAGTTAAAACCTTCATTCTTTTGCTCCTCTGACTTAATTAATTGATTGTTGCAATACGGTCTGACTGATGTCCATCTGTTTTCGAGTTTAGTACGAATGAATGCTCTTCCGTTAAATTAGTAAAGACAACCAGGATGACTGTATCTTTTCCAGCCTCTTTAACTTGTTTACGGTCCATTAAAGCTAATGTCTCTCCCGCTTTAACCGTTTGTCCTTCGTTCACTTTAACGTCGAAAGCACGTCCTTTTAATTCTACCGTATCGATACCCATATGGACAAGGACATCGATGCCTTCAGCTGTTTTGATTGAAATCGCGTGTTTCGTCGGAAAAACATTTTCAATCGTGCCCGAAACAGGTGACACGACAGTATCTGAAGTAGGGTCGACAAGGAATCCATCCCCCATCATCTGTTGAGAAAAGACTTCATCAGGGGCTTCAGTAATGGATTTCACTGTTCCTGATGCAACGGTGTAAACGGCTGTTTCTGTATTTAATGCAGCTTTCGATTCATTATCGCCAGCGTTCTCTTGAGTATCCTGGTCGATCGTTGAAGCGGGAATATCTGCATTAGACTCAAGTACATCTATAATATCAGATTTCAGCACATCTGCTTTTGGTCCGTATATAGCCTGAACGCCCGTATCTTTATGGACTAGTCCCATGGCTCCGGCTTTTTTCCAGTGTGCTTCCTTGCCTACTCGATTGGTATCTTTTACTGTCACACGCAGACGCGTCATGCAGGCGTCAACATCTTCAATGTTATCTTTTCCACCAAGTAGATGAATAATGTCATACACTTGCTGCGATGCATCAACGACTTGATTGTTTTCAGTACCCATTGAGTCGTTTTCATAATTCCCTTTACGTCCAGGTGTCGCGTAATTAAACTTTTTGATCAGGAAATTCGCAAGGAAATAAGTCCCCACTGCGAATAAAACAGTGACCCACACGAAGTTGATCAGATCTAGTCCTAGTCCTGCTCTTAAAGCCAAAGGCGTTCGCGTCAGCAGTTCAATATTCCCAAAAGCATGTACGCGTAAATTAATAATGTCTGCCATGGCAAAAGCGGCCCCTTGTATGACAGCGTATATCGCATACAACGGCATGGCTGCAAACATGAACATGAACTCAAGAGGTTCGGTCACCCCTGTCAGGAATACGGCAAGTCCGGCAGATACATACATCGACTTGTATCCTTTCCGCTTGTCTTCATCCACATTTTTGTACATCGCATAGGCTAATCCCATTAGTATCCCTGAAGACCCGATCATCTGTCCCACTTTGAAACGGGCGGGGACGAATGTTTCCATAGCATACTGGTAAGTACTTGTATCTCCAGCGGCATCCAGGTTGACTAAGTCACGTGCCCAAGCCAGCCATAACGGATCCTGTCCGAAGACGAATGCGCCTTCCTGCGCCCCACTTAGTACCTGATACGTTCCTCCAAGCGGTGTATAGTTTATCGGAATCGTTAACATATGATGCAAGCCAAATGGTAACAGCAGTCGTTCCAGTGTTCCAAAAAGGAAAGGAGCTAAAACGGGTGCAGTATCCTGTGATTCTGCGATCCAGACACCAAAACTGTTTATTCCACCTTGAATGACTGGCCATACAAATGAAAGAACCAGTGCGGCGACTAGTGACCAGACGATCACAACGAATGGGACAAACCGTTTCCCATTAAAGAATGACAGTGCGTCCGGTAGTTTTCTGAAATTGTAGTACTTATTGAAAGCCATCGCACCTAAAAATCCGGCGATGATCCCGACGAACACACCCATGTTAAGTGCGGGTGCTTCTAAAACAGAAACGAAATACCCATTAACTGGGATCTCTGTTCCAAGCAGGGTTTGAGTCACGGCAGCTTCATCAGCCAGCATGTCCCCTGTCACGCCAAAAATGGCTCCAGTGATACGGTTGATCAGAATAAAACTGATCCCGGCAGCAAAAGCTCCACCGGCCTTATCCTTCGCCCAGCTTCCACCGATAGCCAGAGCAAATAGAATGTGTAAATTTCCTATGATCGCCCAACCGATATTTTCAATAACGCTTCCTAGTGCAACTAATGCAGCTAGATCTGGATTGATCAGTGGAATCGATCCTCCGATACTGATCATTAATCCAGCGGCCGGCATAACGGCAATCACACCCATTAATGCCTTCCCAAACTTCTGCCAAAACTCAAAATTCATTATTTTTTTCATCATCCATGCTCCTGTCTATTCTAGTTACCCACAACGGTCTTGCCTATTTTTTGATTTCTGCTGATTCAAATGCTAAGGAGGCGGCACCTAGCACGCCTGCATCATTTTCAAGTGTCGCAATCTTGATAGCCGTATGCTTAGCGATTGTTGGAAAGGCATTGCGTTCAAAATGCGGTACAACAAAGCTCAACAGGAAATCCCCTGCTCGAGACACACCGCCCCCTAATACTATAGTGGAAGGGTTCAATATATTTGCAATGTTGGCACACGCTGTTCCTAAATAGTTTCCAACTTTTTTCAGCACATGTTCTGCAAGAGGATCCTGACTTCTGGCTGACTCAAAGACATACTTCGCCGTAATGACCTTTTCTTCAAGGATCGCTTTAGCCAGCGCCGAAGACTCAAGGTAGTGTGGCGCTTCTTTCCTTGCGACGTTCACGATACCCGTCGCACTCGCTACTGTTTCAAGACACCCTTTTTGACCACAGGTACAGGAAAAACCGCCCTCCTCCACTTTCATATGACCAATTTCTCCTGCTGTATCAAGAAACCCATGTACCAGCTCGCCACCGATGATGACCCCGCCGCCAACACCTGTTCCAAGAGTCAGGAAGACAACATCCGGTTCATTCTGACCGGCACCCATCCACTGCTCGCCTAACGCAGCCACATTCGCGTCATTATCTAACGCAAACGGAATGTTGAGTGCCCGTTCGATTTCCTCTTTTATCTGAACAGTGTCGACCCAGCCCAAATTATACGCTCCCGTTACTGTCCCTTTTTCACGGTTTACTGATCCAGGCGATCCCATCCCAATAGCTGAAACCTGTTCTGACGATAATGACTCCTCGATAAGCTTCTCCTGTATCGAATCGATGATCGTCGGAATAATGCTTCTTCCGTTGTTGTGAATGGGTGTCAACACTGCCCAATGCGCGATGATCCGCCCTTCTTCCGTAACGAAAGCAAATTTGATCGTAGTCCCACCTAAGTCGATGCCAATAGCGATTTTTTCCATTGTCTTCTCCTTTATCATAAGATGTAGTAGTTTGGATCGTGCCATACTTTCTGTTTCGCCACTTTATGAACTCGAGCCTCATAAGGGCGCAGCTTGATGACAGCATTCAATTCATCTGTTACTGTATAATTACTCAATTTCAGTTCGCCTAGTTCCAGTTCTTCACTCAGATCGATCACTGTAGACTCATTGAATAAGTTAACCACGATCACATACTCTACGCCCTCATACGCTCGAAGGTAGGCATACACTTTCTCATGCTCCTCAGCAATCAGTTCGTAGTGCCCATATATCAAAGCAGGTGTCGTTTTTCTCATCTGAATCATCTTCTTGTAAAAATGATAAATGGAATCTGGATCGTTCAGTGCCTGATCCACGTTGATATCCGGGTAGTTCGGATTTGTTCCAAACCACGGCGTGCCTGTTGTAAATCCAGCTTCCGGTGCGTTCGACCACTGCATCGGTGTGCGTGAGTTGTCACGTCCATTTTTCCAGATGTATTCCATTATTTCCTCGTGAGTCGATCCGTTTTTTGTTTCGATATTATACATATTGATCATGCCGACATCGTCGTAGTCTTCAATCGAATCGAACTGTACGTTGGTCATTCCGATTTCCTGTCCTTGATAAATGAAAGGGGTTCCCTGCATGAAGAAATAGAATGTTGCCAAGGCTTTAGCTGAGGTTTTTCTCAAATCAGCATCATTCCCCCAAGTCGACACACTTCTTGCCAGGTCATGATTCTCAATGAACAAGGCATTCCATCCACGGCCGTCCAGTCCTTTCTGCCATCTGGTCATGACTTCTTTCAATTCTTTAAGGTCCAGTCCTTCGCCGTTTGCTCCCCACAGTCCAAGGTGTTCGAATTGGAAGATCATGTTGAAGTAGCCATTCTCTTCTCCTACCCAGCGGTCAGCATCTTTGATGGTTACACCGTTTGCTTCCCCCACTGTCATGACATCATAGTTCTTAATCGTTTTTTCAGCGAACTCTGACAAGAACAGATCAATCCCCGGCTGATTCATATGCCCATCAAACGAAGGCACATAATCTTTGTTCAAAGGGTTTGGCATATTAGGAAAGCCGTTTCTTTTCTTGATATGAGAAATAGCATCAACTCTAAATCCGTCGATTCCCTTATCCAGCCACCAGTTGACCATCTCATATAAATGCTCTCTTACGGTTGCATTCTCCCAGTTCAAGTCAGGCTGTTTTTTAGAGAAGACATGCATAAAATATTCATCTGTCGTTTCATCATATTCCCAGACCGACCCGCCAAAAATCGACTCCCAGTTGTTGATTTCTGATCCGTCAGGCTTAGCTGGGTGCCAGATATAAAAATCGCGATACGGGTTGTCTTTTGATGAGCGCGCCTCGATAAACCATTCGTGCTCGTCAGATGTATGATTAATAACCAGGTCCATAATAATTTTCATTCCACGCTTATGTACTTCTGCGAGCAGTTCATCAAAGTCAGCCATTGTGCCGAATTCTGACATGATATCGTGATAATCACTGATATCATAGCCGTTATCATCATTAGGCGATTCATATACGGGACTCACCCAAATGACATCAATCCCCAACTCTTTGATGTAATCCAGTTTTTCAATAATGCCTTTCAAATCACCGATACCGTCTCCATTTGAATCATAAAAACTCCGTGGGTAGATTTGATACGCTACCGCCTTTTTCCACCATTGTTTTTCCATTAATTAAGTCACTCCACATTCTCGTCAGCATTTTCTCTGTCATTTATGACAACAGCTATAATCTTAATCTTTGGCGGACATTCGTACAACACTTTTCGGAATGTTATCGGTATCATCTTTCTTAAATGAAAAGCGAATGAAAATCCAGTGCACTTGTTCTTTCTTTTTATTCAAAGTGACTTATTTTGAGGCAGCTAGAGGCAGGATCTTATATTTTAGTCGGGATAGTGGTCACTCGGTACAACTATTCTCTTGAGTAATTAGAATCTCTATCGTATTGTTCAAACTCAAATCATTAGAGTCTTCACTTGCGACAATCGCACCTTTATTCTTGAAGCTCAATACCGAATTGGTTTCAGTTTAAACAATGACGTTATTATTTTACTAACTCAGTTATGAATTCTTTTCAGTTTAAACAATGGCGTTATTATTTTACTAACTCACGCATGAATTCTTTTCAGTTTAAACAATAAACTCCTTATTATTAAAGCTCATACCATTTTTCATCTCAGCTTCAACAATCTCTGCCTGATTCTTTCTACTCATCTGGAGGTCTTTCGCCAGTAGTGACAATATGTATTCGATTCTTACAAGTCAGTGTTCATCTATTAGTGAGTACTGAAAATAGGAGGCTTTCTCTAGGATCTATAAAAAGAAGGCTCTTGCTTTAAGCAAGAGCCCACATCATTTAATCATTCGACTTATTTTTTCTTCTTGAGTAGGTTTAGGGCTACACCCGTCAGGATGCTTAATAGTCCAGCTGCGCCTATGGTCCATAGAGGAGATGCTTTTGATGGCAGTCTTTTTCCGATAGCAGAGCCGGTATCTGCGTCCGGCAGGTTTGTCATATCTTGTTTAGTGAGGACGATGACAGCAGCAGTCAGTGGAGCTAAAGTCACGCCCTGTTCTGTTACTGAAATGCCTTCTGGATTCCCTATTGCAAGCGTACCTGCCGTTTGACCGTCAACAATAATGTCTCCATGGGTCAAATCAGTATCCAGTGTCAGAGTGCGTTCAGTGTCGTCCGCATTCACAAACACAAAATAACGGTCGCCGTTTGAATCTTCTGCGCAGTATGCGACCACCAGATCCGTCTCTTTTATTTCAGGTGCATCAACCAGAGATACCTTTTCTGCAATTTCTTCCATGGTTCCTTTGCAGAAAGCATCTGTGCTTCGTCTCAGCGCAATCAAGCCAGCTGTGTAAGTTTGTGTCAACGTATTGATTGGGAAAGCTTCCTTGTTCAATGCTTTGTTCCAGTCGAACATGTTGACAGCGTCCGTTGCGTACACTGAATCATGAATAAAGTAGGGGTAACCGAATGGCTGTCCTTCTGTATCCGTCATAAAAACGGAACGGTCAGGTGTTTCTTCATCTGGAACGCGTTCCGTGAAACGCTCATTTCTGAACTGCTTAGTCCGCCCAAACTCTTGGCCTGCATGAATAAATGGAATCCCTTGAGCAGTCAGCACCATCAGATTTCCTAAGCGAATCCGCTTGTGTATTTCCTCTTGATGGTCGTCCGGGTCTTTCTGGATAGACTGTGCAATCACATCATGCAGCGTGAGGTTATCATGGGCTCCAATATAAGGAACCACACTCCCCGGATCCGTTGCAGTGAAGTTATGTGGATGTGCAGTCAGATTGTCATAAATACGCTGAACAGAACGTGCTCCTCCCGTGAGGAAGCTCGGCTCTCCTTCATTCAGGAAACCAGACTTCAGTTCATTACGGAAATCATCAGAAAATGATGCCACCCCTTCAGCGTGCTGCATCCAGTCCTGATCTGCAGCTAAAATCTCTTCTGAATCTTCATCCCCTACATAGGTTCGCCATCCTTCGCCAATCACCAGACTATTCGGGTTCAGTTTTACAGCTTCGTCTACAGCGATTTGAATGCTTTCAGCGTCATGATCTCCCATCATATCGAAACGAAAGCCATCCACTTTATACTCTTTTGTCCAGTTGACGATCGAATCAACAAGGATACGCCGGGACATCGCATGCGTCGTACCTAGTCGTCCGCCACCAAAACTTTCTCTTGGTTTACCGTCTTTATCCATAAAGTAATAATAATTCGGTTCCAGATCCTCGAATATGTCCACCCGGGCAGTATGATTGTAAACCACATCGAGAATCACACCCATTCCACATCCATGGATAGCATCGACCAGATGTTTAAATTCTTCTATACGCTTCTCAGGATCATGCGGATTTTCAGAGTACATGCCGGTCAATGCAAAGTAGCTCTGAGGATCGTAACCCCAATTATAATTCGAATCATTTGAAGCATAATGAAGCATGCGCTCATTGTTTTTAAATTCATTGATAAAATAGAAACTCATGACTGGCAGCAGCTGAATATGGGTGACCCCAAGACTTTTTATATAGTCCAGTTTTTCGATAAACGCACTGAATGTCCCGAACGGACTGTCCAGTTGGTCATCGATTGACGGATCAGACGTAAAGTCCCTCACATGAACTTCATATATGACTGCATCTTCACGTTTTTCGTACCCTTCGATAGCGGCATAATTCAGCTTTGGCCCTAGTATTTCCGGGTTGACGATAGCCGCTTTGGCTATATCAGTATTCGGATCGTTACTGTTCCAGGCAGCCAGTGAACGCGCGTAAGGATCTAGAGCCAGTACGGACTTGTCTCCCCTTTTGATTTCATAATGATAGAAGTAGCCTTTCACATCAGCTATTTCCGTATTTTTTTCATCTAAGCTTACTTCCCATACTCCGGATTCGATGCTTTCCATCCTTATGTCATCTTTGACTACACGGGATTGATCCTCTTTATCGTACAGAATGACATGAACAGCATCTGCACTAGGTGACCATACTTTCAACGTTGCTGTTCCATCTTGATGGAGACGGGCACCTAATTCTCCATCATAAGCGTAATAGCTGTCCTTTAGTTTCCAGTCCATTAGTACCGGAATTTCTTTGTCTTTTGAATGGACAGTATAGGGTGCATCATCCACAGTGAACGGGCTCGTTAAGATCACGCTTTTTCTATCTGTGTCGATTGATACGGATTCAATCGCATTGACGTCTCCATTGCTATTTTTGACTTCCCAACTCGTTTTTATATCTTCCTGATTCAAATGTTCAACAGAATTGAGAAAGACTTCCATCTGATTTTCTGAAATAATTACTGCGCTAGTTACATCAACGTTGCTCATTTCTTTAAAATTCGTATTGATACGATCCTCTCCTTTGTCCCTATTATATTAGGTCGTCTTAGATATAATCCAGTTCTGTATATCTCTCCCTATTTCCAGTCAGTATTCTGGTTAAACTAACGCACTCTCCCTTCGTGCCTAATGCACAGAAAAGGAGAGTGCCCGTTATTAATATTTCATTATCTGAGGCTTACCCCCAAATGAGGTGTATCAAACGTATTAAGTCTACCCTCAAACGAGAGTCCCCTGTTCTTTATCACCTGCATTACAGGGACCTGTCAATAAACTCATCTATCGATTACCTTGGAGACTTGCCTTTGGGATTGTTTCTTCCTGGAGCATTATCCCTGGGATGACCGTCTTGTCGTCCTGGTGCATTATCTCTAGGGTGTCCCTCTTGTTGACCCGGCGCTTTATCTCTAGGATGACTTTCTTCTTTTTCATCCTCTTCGTCCGGATTATCTTCCATGTCTCTGTTTGTCAACACCACTACTGAAGCAGTTAATGGAGCTAGTGTTACGCCACTTTCTTCAACAGAAATGCCTTCAGGACTAGCGATTGCACGCGTGCCTGCGTTTTCTCCGTCTACAATGACGTAGCCTTCAGTCAAATCAGTATTTAGAGTCAATGTGCGTTCAGAGTCATCGGCATTCACGAAGACGTAGTAGACATCTCCATTCGAATCTTCTGCGCGGTAGACGATAACTAAATCTGTTTCACCTATTTCAGGAACATCGACTAGTGAGACCATGTCTGAAATTTCATCCATTGTTCCTTTACGGAAGGCATCTGTACTTCTTCTCAGCTCGATCAATCCCGTTGTGTAAGATTGCGTCAATGTATTGATTGGGTAAGCTTCTTCGTTAGTTGCTTTGTTCCAGTCAAACATGTTGATTGCATCTGTTGAATCATACGAGTCATGAATAAAGTACGGATACAAGAATGGACTGCCATCAGCATTCGTCATGAATGTTGATTTATATGGAACCATTTCAGCCGCAACTGGTTCGATAAAGTCTGGATCTCGGAATTGTTTTGTCCGTCCAAATTCCTGACCAGCGTGAATGAACGGTGTCCCTTGAGCTGTCAGTACCATCAAGTTGCCTAAACGGATACGCTGATGGATTTCCTGCTGGTGATCTTCAGGGTCTTTTTGAATAGACTGCGCGATTACGTCATGCAGCGTCAAGTTATCATGTGCTGCAATATAAGGAACCACATCGCCCGGATTTGTCGCTGTAAAGTTATGCGGATTAGCTGTCAGGTTATCGTAAATCTGCTGGATTGAACGCGCCCCACCAGTGATAAAACGTGGTTGCCCTTCGCTGCCGAATCCGGATTTCAGTTCATTTCTGAAATCATCTGAGAATGAACCGACTGCATCCGTATGCTGCATCCAGTCCTGATCTGCAGGCATAACGTCTTCGTATCCTTCGTCTCCTACAAATGTACGCCAGCCCTCACCGATCATTAAAATATTCGGATTCAGTTCCTTCGCTTCATCAAAAGCGATTTGGATACTTTCTGCATCATGGTCACCCATCATATCGAAGCGGAATCCATCTACTTTGAACTCTTCGACCCAGTAAGTGATAGAATCGACTAAAATACGTCGCGCCATTTCATGCGTGGTTCCTAAACGTCCACCGCCGAAACTTGTACGGGATGTGCCGTCCTGATCCATGAAGTGATAATAGTTTGGTTCCAGATCTTCAAAAATATGCTCTCTCGCCGTATGGTTGTAGACAACGTCCAGTACAACACCCATTCCGCGACTGTGAATTTCGTCAATCAACTGTTTGAATTCTTCAATTCGTTTAGCTGGGTCTTCAGGATTTTCTGAGTACATCCCAGTCAAGGAGAAATAACTGTGTGGGTCGTAACCCCAGTTATAGTTTGTGTTCGTTGAAGAATAGTTTAGCATGCGTTCGCTGTTTTCAAACTCGTTCGCAAAGAAATAACTCATGACAGGAAGCATTTGTATATGAGTCACACCTAAACTTTCAATGTAATCCAGTTTCTCAATAAATGCACTGAATGTGCCAAATTGACTGTCAAGCTCTTCTTCGATCGAAGGATCTGAAGTGAAATCTCTGACATGAATTTCATAAATGATCGCATCTTCGCGTTTTTCGTACCCTTCAATGTTTGCGTACTCCAGTTCTGGTCCAATATGACTCGGGTTCACAATAGCTGCTTTACCGATGTAATTGTCCGGGTCGCTGCTATCCCAGGCTGCCATCGAACGGGCATAAGGATCTAAAGCCAATACGGCTTCCCCATTGCGTTCAATTTCAAAATGGTAGAAGTAACCCGTCACGTCGTCTAAACCTGTAGATTCTTCATCAAGAACGATTTCCCAGACACCTGAATCCACTGATGTCATTTCAATATCATCTCGAACAATTTCAGACTGGTTGTCTTTATCGTATAACACGACTCGGACAGCATCTGCACTTGGTGACCATACTTTCAAGTCAGCTGTGCCGTCTTCGCGGAGGTCAAGACCCAACGCACCATCGTATGCATATAATTCATCTTTCAAGCGCCATCCCATACGGGCATCTACTTGTTTTCCATCAAACACCACACTGTATGGAGCTAGAGTTAATGAAAAGTTTCCTTCTAATATGACAGCATTACGGTCATGGTCTACTGTAACCGAGGTAAACGCAACTGCAATCCCCTCTTTATCAGTGACTTGAATCAAATCCTGAAGCTGCTCTTCCGATAGAGCTTCTGTTGAATGGAAAAACACTTCAATGTGAGTTTCAGATATCTGTTCGGCTCTGATCATGCCATCTTCTCTGACATAATAAGGATTGGTGTAAATAGTATCGTCTCCTTCACGTACAAATAACTGACTGTGTTCAGACAAGCCTTGGAACCTGTAATCGGTTGTCTGTGCAGACCCATCTTTTTGTACAAATAAGAATCCGATTTCCTGTGCGTTTTCAGCGAGTTCAAGGTTGAAATAAGTCCCGTTTCGACCTGTGCCGTCACTATCCAACGCACCAGATGCCCAGTTTTCAGTGGGTGCCAGTACATCGCCCCACGTCCACAAGCCCCAATTTTCATAATCGTCATTTGGTCTCTGATAGTTGATACGAATCATATCTTCTTCGAATAAGGGTTCATACGGATAAATAGTATACTCGTGATCGAGCCATGCCTCATTCATTTCAGGAGTCAGTAGGCCTACCCTTAAATCTCCTGTCAAATTTGACCCGCTGCGGTTATTAATCAAAAATCCGATGACTTCCGGATCATCAGCGAGTTCCACATCCATGTAATACCCATAATCTGTACTGACTGCATCCCCAAATGATAACGCAGCGTTTGGCCATGAGCCTAGTGTATCAGACGGGTCTTTTACATCTTCCCAGACCCAAAGCCCCAGATTCGCCGGATCATTCTCTGGAAGCGTCGCAAAATGGAGACGAAAAAAGCCGTCTTCTATTTCGCTCTCTTCTTGAGGCGTCTCGACTTCCTGAGAAATAAACGTGCCATTTTCAGTTGAAAGCAGCGCTGTTCCACCGTCTGCCATTGCCGGTACTGTAAACGTCAGTACATAACTGCCATCCACTTCCGTTGCAGTGTAGTCAACGCCTGAATAGTGATCCATTACGATCACATTCTCATTTTCTACCTGTACCGAAATCGTCTGCTCTTCTTCTGATACATTGAATGCCATAAAGACTGATTCATCATTCAGCGCACGTTCCACCATCATCCATTCACTGTCATCAGAAGTTAAGAACTCGCTTCTTGACCCTCTTGAGAGGACCTCACTGAACTCATTTCTGAATCCGATCACTTCCTGATAATGAGCCAGAATGTCATTTCCTTCAACGTCTTCCCATGCTAAATCATAACGGTTATCGTATTGTGGCCAGTTATCTGTCCCTGTCTGCCCCAATTCTTCACCGTAATAGATAACGGGCTGTCCTTTAGCCGTAATTTGAAGCGATGCAGCTAACTTGAGCATGCCTTCATCATTGCCATGATTATGCAAAAAGCCTGCTTCATCGTGACTGCCCAAAAATTGTCCTAGTGTAGCGTCGCTTGAAAGTGCCTGATTGCGTTCGATCAGCTGGTTGTTTGCTGCTTCCAGATTTCCTCTAACAAAATTGGAGGCATAGTCTTTAAAGCTGAAATCAAGCAGGCTATCCATCATTCCTGAGTTCAAGTAACGTGTATGGCTATTGTAATTTGCTCCCCATGATTCACCAATGAGTCGGAAGCCAGGATCTTTTTCTACTAATTCGTTTTTGAAATGCTGCCATGTGGTGTCATCCACATGTTTCACTGTATCCACACGGTAACTTGCAATAGCATTTCCGCTTGGAGTTGTAGACTTGCTGATCCAATCAGCCTGCCACTCGACCAGCTGTTCTCTGACGTCCTGACGTTCAGTGATGAAATCAGGTAAACCAGCCAGTTCCATAGTCAAGTCATTCCCACCCGGATTTTCTCTGATCATGCCGTCAAAACGTGCACGGTCTTCATTAGTTGGATACCCTTCAGGCGGATTTGGTACACCATTGTCTGGATGTAAGCCGTAACCTGGGTGATTCAAGACGACGTCAACCATGATATTTATATGCCGTTCTGCTGCTGAATCGATCAGTTCATGAAATTCAGCCAGTGTACCCAAATGAGGATTCAGTTCCTCAAAGTTTGATGCCCAGTACCCGTGATACCCATAGTAACTTCCATCTGAACTTGCATATTCGACATCATAGCCAACGTTTTCAACAATAGGAGTGATCCAGATAGTTGAGACGCCTAATTCATCAAGGTACTCAAGATTTTGAGTGACCCCTTTGAAGTCCCCACCCTGATACGTTCCACGTGGATTGTCTGCATTTTCATAGTCAAGTCCATACGGATTGTTGTTTGATTCGTCTCCGTCAGCAAAGCGGTCTGTCAGCATGAAGTAAATAATTTCTTCATCCCAGTCACGCTCCCCATCGGCTTTATTTCGGGCCTCGATGGTCACCTCTGTTTGAGTGGTGTAACGTCCATTATTCTCGTCCCATACCGTAACCGTAATCGGATACGTCCCTGGCGCCACCGTGTGATCAGCCGACAATGTGACACGGGCCAATTCCGGTGAAATCGATAAGTTATCGCGTCCACCAATTGATGACACGTCTGCAGCTATTCGGTCAATCCCCAAGTCTGAATTGTTTTCAATCTCAACATCCAGGAGGCCGTGCTCTGAATAATCAAACGAACGATTCACAGAAGCAGAAACCGAAATATCTCCTTCTCCCTCTGTTTCTTCTCTTTCATCCTCTGGCTCTGGTGAGCGGTAGAATGGATTAGTAAAGACCTCCTCCACACCAGCTTTCAGAAATACCTGCTGATGAGTGTTTAGATCTTCAAAAATAAGATCCCCTGTCTGGTCGCCTGTAGCCGTATTCAATATCAGAAACGAAAATCCAGTAGCGTTTTCGTTTACAGGAATATCGATATACGCCCCATAAGGGCCTACCTGATCGGCAGAAAAGCGGATGGCATCGTCCGGCCAATTTTGTGGATGGTTAGGCGCTGCGCCCCAGAACCATACTCCGTAGTCCGAATACTCCTCAGATTCATCATAAAAGTGAAGACGAATAGTTGGAGACTCAAAGTCAATCGGCTCATAGTAATATACTGATCCGTCTTCTCTGATCCATACATCTTCGACCCCTTCAAATAAAGAAATGATGACATCTTCATCTATAAACTTGGATTCATCGCCGTAAACTGGAATCAGCCCGATTTCTTCTGCATCCGATTGAATTAGGATATCCTGATAATACCCAAAATCTGTCTGATTCTCTTCATTGAAGGCCGACCCACTCGGCCATTCAGAAGTTTCTGATGATTCCCTTAATACATCTCCCCATATCCATAGAGATAAATCGTTATCAATAGAATCCGTCTCCAGATGAATCCGTAACTGCCGTTCAGTTTCGGCATTGACCGTTTCTGAAAAGACCGGAAGAACACTTGCCAACGACTGAAAGACCATTAATACAACCAAGAAAGCTGAAAAGAAAGAACTCGATTTTCTGTTCATTTATTTTAACTCCTCTTCTTTTTTAGTTAACGCTTACAAAATGAGTAAAAAACTGCTCTCCCTACAATAGGTGTAAGGAGAGCTTAAGTTGTTCCTATCCTTTTGTCGCACCAGAAGCAAGACCTGAGATCAGATACTTCTGAAGCACCAGGTAAACTGACGCAATTGGAATTGCGATCAGCACAGCACCTGCTGCAAATCGACTAAAGTTGTTTGAAAACTGTGCGTTAACAAAGTTATACAACCCTAGTGCTAGCGTGAAGTTCTCAGGGCTTCTTAGAACGATACGAGGCAGGATGAAGTCCATAAATGGCGCCATGAAGTTGAACAAGGCTACCACTGATAAAATAGGTTTTGCAAGAGGCAGTAATATCTGGAAGAAAATCCTGAAGTGCCCTGCACCATCCATTTTAGCTGACTCATCAAGTGATTTAGGTAAAGTATCCAAGTACCCTTTGACTAGGAAAGAGTTCATCGGAATCCCTCCACCAATATAAATCAGGATCAGTCCCCATAGATTATCAAGTAAGCCAATTGTATTAAGCAGGATAAATAAAGCCACCATTGCCATTAAAACCGGAAACATTTGTAGTAAAAGAAAAGCATATAGGCCATACGTACGCCCTCTGAAACGGTAGCGTGAGAACGCGTAAGCTGTAAAACTGACTAATAAAGTGGTGACCACTGTAACCACTGAGGACACGAATAATGTGTTACGGTACCAAAGCAGGTAGTCACTTCTTGGATTGGTAAAGAGCCAGATATAGTTATCCAAAGACCAGTTTTCAGGGGATAGAGAAGCTGTATACAAATTCGATGAGGTATTCATTGAAATTGCAAACGCCCAGAACAATGGGTAGAAGATAATAACAAACATGATTGCAATAATGAGGTAGATCAAGCCTACTTCTATTTTGCTTCTCTGCTTGCGTGTAAATTGTTTCTTCTGCATACGTTCGAATAATTTACTCATTAGAAATTCCCCTCATCTTTGAATGATCGTGAGCGACGGAACTGGAAGAACGCGAAAGTCGCTACTATTAATCCCAGTATAAGTGAGATGGCAGCAGCCATACTGTACTGTGAATTCGTAAAGGTTAAGTTGTATACCCATGAAATCAGGATGTCTGTTCCACCGGCACTCTGTCCGCGGACTGCAGGTCCACCTTCATTAAACAGGTAGATGATATTGAAGTTATTGAAGTTGAATGTATATTGTGTCAACAAAATCGGTCCAGTCGCAAACATTAAATGTGGAAACGTAATGTTTATGAATTTCTGCCATTTTGTTGCCCCATCCATATCAGCTGCTTCATACCAGTCATCTGATATCCCTTTTAGTACACCTGAGAATAAGGCGTAAACATAAGGGAAGCCAAGCCATACCTGAATCATGATGATTGCGATACGACTCCACATAACGCTGGACATCCATGGAATACTTGTCCCAAACAGCGGCATAATAATATCTGTATTTATGGCACCAAAGTTGTCATTAAATAGAGCTGAAAAGATTATGATCGTTACGAATCCGGGAACTGCCCAAGGCAGGATCAGGACCGTACGGATGATTCGTGTGCCTTTTAATCGTTTGTCATTAGTCAGAATCGCTAAAAACATCGCTAGTGCAATAGACAATGTTGTAGCAACAAATGTCCATGTCAACGTCCATGATAGAACACTGAAGAACGTTGTACGCCATTCACCGATCGTCACTAATCTGACGAAATTATCAAATCCTACCCACTGTAGAATATTGCGGGGAGGCGCATTGTAAAGATTATAGTTTGTGAACGCTAAAAACGCCATAAACAATAGCGGCAAGATAACCACAAAAATCAGAAGCATGAATCCCGGACCAATCAGTACGTAAGGGAAAGCAGTGTCCCATGCGTTTCTGAAGTTTTCCATAACGGTACCGGCACGCCAGCCGTCTCTTATTCTGCGTGCTTCAATTTTGGCATCCTGTATATTGAAATAATAGAAGACGCCATAAAACACAGTGAATATAATGGCTAAAATTCCTTCAATCAGAAATACGCGTGAATCATCTATCCTTGGTTCTGTTCCTAATGTGATCAAGCCTTGTAAGCCTGAAGCAATAAATTCAACCATCATGACCGTAAATGCTGCGAACAGTACAAATATAATTATTCCTTTAATTAGTCGCTTATTATAAATCTGACCCATCCCAGGAATCAATGATAACAGCATAGCCTTTTTGGGACTATGATCTAAATTGGCATTCACTGGGTGCTCAAATTTGTTTTTATTCTCGTCAGTAGGCATAATCTCTCTCCTTCTATCAGCCCTATACTTTACAAGAGACTTCGTTGCCTTTAAAGCATCGCTCTCTATACTCCCTATGCATCCGTATGATTTAACATGAATAAGGAGATTGAGTCAACGAACCTGCTCAATCTCCCCGATTCAAATGAGTTTAAATTTTAAAATTGAAACTTATTGTCCCATCATTGAAATGTTAGCTTCAATGTTTTGAACAGCTTCATCTAGTACTTCTTGTACATCGTCACCTTGTTGTACGAATTGTAAAGCATCACCTAGTGGTTCCCAAACTTGTGACATTTCTGGAATGTTTGGCATTGGGTGAGCGTGTTGAGTTTGTGCGAAAATTGGATCAAGGAGTTCATCGTCGATTTGTACTGCAGTATGTGCTGGCAATTCACCGGCCATTTCGAAGTAGGTCTGTGAACTTTCTTCATTTGTAATAAATAGAGCTAATTCAGTTGCCCAGTATTCATTTTCAGTGTAATAGTTGACTAACCAGCCTTTGTTTCCTGAGAATGAGTTTAAGTTTTCACCGTTTTGAGTTGGGAGTTCAACAACCTGTAAGTTATCCCCGATAGAATCGCGGTAATCCGGAATAGCCCACGGTCCATTAACTACCATACCTAATTGACCATCCATGAATAAGCTGTTCGCTACTTCAAGGTCGATTCCTGGTGGCATTAATCCTTCGTCAAACCATGACTGCATCATTTCAACAGCTGCTACAGATTCTGGTGTATTTAATCCAATGTTTGATGGGTCATACACGCCATCAGCATCCTGTTCGAAGATGTATCCACCTTCAGCAGTAATGAATGGGTAGGCGAAGTATAAGTTACTTGCGTCCATCATAAATCCATACTGATCGCCATCTGTTAAATCACGTGCGATTTCCAGTAATTCGTCCATTGTTTCAGGTGCTTCAGGAACTAATTCATTATTTACAAACAAAGCATATGTTTCAACAACAGCTGGAATTCCGAATTGGATGCCTTCATAGCTGAATGATTGAACAGCTTCTTCGTTGTATTCGCCTAAACGCTCTAACTGATCATCAGTTAATTCTAATTCAGCAGCGACCCCTTGTAAGTAAATGTCTCCCATACGGTCATGTGGCTGGAAGAATAAATCGGGACCTTGACCTGCAGGACCGTCTAAACTCATCCCATCTAACTGTTCAAGCATTTCATATGGTGTGATCTGAACGTCGATGCCATACTCTTCAGTAAAGCGGGCAGTGATTTCGTCATATGCATCTAGCTGCTGTTCTTCCTGGTTGACCCACATGTGAAGTGTTTCAGGTTTTTCAGGTTCGTCTTCGTTTGAAGCTTCCCCTTCAGCTGTTTCACCGTTTGTATCTTCAGTTGTATCTTCTGCTGCATCTTCCGTTGTATCAGTATCTGTTCCTGTGTCACCAGCGTCGCCGTTGTCTCCATTTCCACAAGCAGCTAATAAACCGGCTGTTGAAAGCAGTAACAATCCTTTGTATAAAAATTTAGTATCGATCATGTGTTGTTCCTCCTATTTTTTTTACATTTTGTTAGCACGTTAAACAAATGACGTGTCACTTATTTTCATCAGCCACGCTTAAACAGAAGGTACCGTTCCATTTAAGAAATCGCTTTTAAAATGTTTTGTAAGTGATTACAAATTAACTATATAAGGTTTGTACGAATGTTTCAATTGTTTTTTCTATGTTACCGGTATCAGGATGTATCAGATATGAACGACTATAGACTAATTAAGTTTAACAGTAACTGTGCTGAGTTTAGATGAAAAATAAACAAACTCTCACACATAAAAAAAAGACATGACTAATACTCATGCCCCTTTTAGAATACTTATACTTTTAGATTTTATACATGTGCTTGGCTTGCTTTTTCCAGTATCGTATCTAAATCTAGCTGAGATGTATCTTCAACCGCGTAATCGGCTTGTTTCATAGCTTCTTTAGATCCGACACCCACTGAGAACATGTTCGCTCCATTGATTGCTTCGATTCCTGCTTCAGCGTCTTCCAGTCCGACACATTCTGTCGGATCCAGACCAAGCATCTCTGCTCCTCGAACAAAGATTTCCGGGTCAGGTTTGCCCGCTTTAAGTGAAGCAGGATCCACTATTCCATCGAAAAGATCGGTGATTTGAAGATTATCCATAATAGCCGGTCCATTTTTACTTGCAGAAGCCAGCACCATGCCTAACTTTTTCTCTTTTGCCTCTTTAAGTAGTTTTTCAATCCCGGGGAGTAAGTCATCCGGTGTGATTTCTTTGATTGACTCTTTGTATTCTTCATTTTTCAACGTTGCAAGCTCTTCTTTTTCTTCATCAGTGTACTCATTCTCTTTGTTTCCATGTTTCAAGATCAGTTCGAGCGATTCCATACGGCTGATTCCTTTTAGCTGTTCATTAAATTCACGATCGATCTCGATCCCGATTTTTTCTGCCAAACTTTTCCAGGCAATATAGTGAAACTCCGCTGTATCCGTAATCACTCCGTCTAAATCGAATATTAAACCTTTAATCATATTTATTCCTCCTGATTTTGTTCGTTCTCTAAATGGTTTAAATGACCTGTTTTAAGTAAAGCGGATAATAGCCACTACTCCAAGTCATTTAAATCTTTTGTTTTATCTTGTGACTAAAAAAGAGGGGGAGAGTGGCTCCCCCTTTTCCTTATTTTTCTATTGGGTGTGAAAGTGAATCATTTAGTGTCACGTCTTTGCCATACAGGTCAAAGGTCAGTGCTTCACCTTCCTGCAGCGTAAATTCAACTTCAGAAGCTGTCACGTTTACTTTGATCAGACGTCCTCTGTATTTCAGTTTGAACTGGTAGCCATTCCATTGAGTTGGACAATATGGTTCGAATGATAAGTGCCCTTCAAGTGTGCGCATTCCGGCAAATCCTTGAACAATCGATAACCAGCCGCCACTCATTGAAGTAATGTGCAGTCCATCTTCAGTATCGTTATTGTAGTTATCCAAATCTAATCTGGCTGTGCGTTCATACATTTCGAAGGCTTTTTCTTTCTTGCCTAATTCAGACGCTAAAATCGAATGAACCAGCGGGGATAAAGAGGATTCATGGACAGTCATTGGTTCGTAGAAGTCAAAGTTTTTCTCTTTCTCTTCCAGACTGAATTCATGATTCAGGAAATAGAGACCCTGCAGGACATCTGCCTGTTTAATAAATGGCGAACGCAGGATTTTGTCCCAGGACCAGTTCTGATTGATCGGACGTTCTTCAGGTTTAAGCGCAGTCACCGGGCGTAAATCTTTATCCAGGAATGTATCGTGCTGAACGTAAATATCCAGTTCTTCATCTTTAGGGAAATACATGTGCTCGACAATGTCAGCCCATTTTTCCAGCTCATCAGCATTCATGTCCAACGCTTTTTTCTTGTCATCAGATGCTTTTTCAATAGATTCCAATGTATAGCGAAGAGTCCAGGCTGCCATAGTATTGGTGTACCAGTTATTGTTGATGTTGTTTTCATATTCATTCGGTCCTGTTACACCGTGGATCATATACTGTTTATTGCGCTGTGAATAATGGACGCGGTCTGCCCAGAACCTTGAAATACCGACTAAGACATCCAGTCCTTTATCCAGTAAGTACGACTCATCACCAAAGTAAGTTGAGTAATTGTATATAGCGTGCGCTATTGCCCCATTACGGTGGATTTCTTCGAATGTGATCTCCCACTCATTGTGGCACTCGATTCCCGTGAAGGTTACCATTGGGTAGAGTGCGCCCTCAAGCCCCTGTTTCTGGGCATTTGTGTGTGCCTGTTCCAGCTGATTATGGCGATAGACTAAAAGCTGTTTAGATACTTCCTCATCTGTGGTCGATAAATACATCGGCAGAATACATGATTCTGTATCCCAATAGGTTGCCCCTCCGTATTTTTCGCCAGTAAAGCCTTTAGGTCCGACGTTCAGTCGTGGGTCTTCTCCATAATAAGTTGAAAACAGCTGGAAAATATTGAAACGAACACCCTGCTGGCTTGCTTCATCGCCATCGATCATGACATCGGCTTTATCCCAGCGGTTTGCCCACTCAGTGACATGCGCTTCTCTAAGTTGTGCATATCCTTTCTCGACTGCTGCATCCAGTAGGGTTTCTGCTGCTTTGATCTGATCCGCTTCTTCGACATCACGACTGGATACTACTGAAACGATTTTGGTCAACGAGACTTTATCCCCAGTGGAAACTGACCCTTTAAACCTTTCTTCTACTTTCATCTCAGAATCCTTTGTTGCTTCTGATGTTAAGTTTTCTGCCTGATTAGCCATCATCATCGTTACAGTAAACCGGTCTGTCCCAAAGTTGTTTTCAATCGTTTTAGTTGTTAAATAAGGGTAAGGAGCCAATCCTCTGTTTCTTTCAAGCCAGAATGTTTCATCGTAATTGCTGTCCTCGTTTACAACATCTCCATCTAAATGAGGGATCAGTTCAAGATCAGCTTCCCCTTTCAGGAGTTCAGCATCCACTTTAATGACAGCTAATTCTTTCGTTGCCACACTGACAAAACGAGAGAAGGTAAAGGCGATTTCTAGGTCATCTTTCATCCAGACGAATGATCGATTTAAAATCCCTTCTTTCATATCCAGTTCCAGGGAGTAGTCTTTCACTTCATCTACAGCTAAATCGACCTGATGCCCATTCACTAAAATAGTCACCGGGATAAAATTAGTTGCATTGATCACTTTTCCAAAATATTCAGGGTACCCGATTTTCCACCAGCCTACCCGTGTTTTGTCCGGATACCAGACTCCTGCTAAATAGGTCCCAATATGCGTATCCCCTGAGAATCCTTCTTCAAAATTTCCGCGCAGACCCATATACCCGTTCCCGATCGAGGTTAAACTTTCCTGCACTCGCTTCTTTTCATTTACGTCTGTGGAGATGACTTTCCACGGGTCTACCTTTGCAATTCTTTCCATAACTTACACGTCCTATCTGAAATAGTGGATACTTATTTGACTACTTTACTTTTTTACTTCTTTATCGCTTCAAGCAGTACTTTACGTTTTTTCGCGCGGTCACGTTTTTTCATTAAACGTTCTTTGCGTTCTTCTTCTTCGTCTTCATAGTAGAAAATTGAAAAGCCGTTTTGAGACAGTAGGGTTTCTTCGCTGTCTGCCACATCATTTAAACTGAGTACTTTTTTCGCTCCACGAGGAATCAATGGCAAGAAGGCTTCTTCTTCATCTTGATTAAAGAAGAAATAAAGTTCTCTGTTGCCTAATTTTCGCTTGAAGCCGACAAACTGTTCATCATCTCTTACATCATGCCACTCAGTGTCACCCGAAATCAGGATATCAGAGTACATTTTGCGGAACGCTATCAATTCTTTAGTAAATGCAAGCATATCCCGGTCCTGTTTGTCTTCATCCCAGATCATGCATTTACGGCAGTCAGGATCCATTAACCCGTCCATACCGATTTCTGTTCCGTAATACATACATGGGGCACCCGGTTGCGCATATAAAAAGGCCATAGCGGATTTCACCAGATTTTTATCATTGCCTGCTTTTGAAAGCACTCGCGGAGTATCATGCGAATCGAGCAAATTGAACATGACTTCAGTCGTCTGCTGACGGTAAAGCATCAGCTGACTGTTTAAGTTAGAGACTAAACGCGTAGGCGAAAGGAATTTCTTGAAGAAATAGTTTTCAATTGTGTCTGTGAACGCATAGTTCATAACCGCGTGAAACTCATCCCCATTTAACCAGTTTTGAGAGGAATGCCAGATCTCACCTAAAATATACAAATCTTCTTTGATGGCTGTTGTTTCTTTAAAGAATCGTTTCCAGAAATAATGGTCCACTTCATTGGCCACGTCCAGACGCCATGCATCAATATCAAATTCCTTGATCCAGTATGTGGCAATGTCCAGTAGATACTTCTGAACATCCGGATTCGCCGTATTTAGTTTCGGCATGTGACCGGTGAAGGCGAAGGTATCATAGTTCACACGGCCGACATTCTCCAGTGCTTCTGTACTGAGACCAGCTACATCATCAACTGGGAAGGAATGGATATAGAACCAGTCTTTATAGACAGACTTTTCCTGATTTTCCAATACGTCCAGCCACTGAGGTGAATGAATGCCCACGTGGTTAAATACTGCATCGATCATCACACGGAAACCGCGCTTATGTGCTTCCTCTACTACTTTTTTAAAGAGTGCTTTGTCTCCAAAATCAGGATCGATTTCTTTGTAATCGATCGTATCGTATTTGTGATTCGAATGCGCTTTGAAAATAGGTGTGAAGTATATGCCGTTGATGCCCAAGTCTTCCAGATAATCCATATTATCTAAGACACCTTGAAGGTCTCCTCCGTAAAAGTCGTCACGAGAAGGATGCTCTTTGCTTCCCCAAGGAAGGGTTCCTTTGGGATCATTTTCAGGATTCCCATTCGCAAATCGTTCAGGAAAAATCTGGTACCAGATGGTTTCACTTGCCCACTGAGGCGCACGAAAAGCATCGATTTCATGAATATACGGCACACGGAAATAGAAGTTCATCTGACTTAAGAACGTCTCTTCGAAAGGATAGACCCCCTGATCGGAATAAAAAATTTCTATGCCGTCTTTTCCGATGACTCTAAACCCATACGCCATACGCTTTGTCGGTTCATGCGTATCGATCATCCAGTAATCATGCATATTAGTCGATGCTATTTTTTTCATTTCTTTCCCTTTTAAAAACCATTTTTCATGGTCAAGTGCATAAGGATCTCCACTAATCAGTTCCACACTCTGTACGTCTTTCGATTTCGTACGAATCCGAATATGGTAATGCCCTCGTTCGTACAAGTAAGCATACTCACTTTCTGCACGGTGATAAATTGCTGCTGTATCCATAATCATTTTCCCTTCTTTAATAACAGTGTATTCTCGTTTATAGGTAATCTTTTCCTTTTTCATGAAGCGGTTCCAATTTGATTCTAGCACTCACAGTAAAATAAACAAGCAGTTTTAAAGTGTTATCGGTAACAGAAAATCTAACGGAATGTCTCTCCCTTTCAATTCCGTTTCCGATTGACTTTGAGGTCTTATTAAGTTAACTCGAACTCATTAACGTTTCAGTTTGAATAATAGAGAGTCTATTTTGGCAACTGAGAATAGTGTTTCTATTGAGTTATTAGAATCATACGCCTCTTTTAAAAACTCACTTCACATAGAGTTATGAGTAATAAGAATAACTTAAAAATATTAACTACTCGTTTGGTTTTTCCTGCGAGTTGCTAAAATAATCGATCACTTACTGTCAGTCGAGCTCTTCTAACTTTTGAGTGACTAAAATAAACAGTTAATTCTTACTACTCAGATCAATTATATTTCGAGTGAATAAAATAATGGTTTCATTCTTATAACTCTAAATCAGGTCACTTCCGAGTTTGCATAAAAGACATCTTGAAATGCGGGTGAACCCGTCTAAAGCCGGCTTCTAATAAACGGTGTTCCTCTATTTAAAAATAAAAAACCTGAGAATGCCTGTCTCTCAATCGATTGATAGACCTACTCCTCAGGTTAGTACTATTCAAATTACTGGTATCTTTCTTCCTTTATTTTAAGGAAAATCCCTTAACTATTCAAATGTGAGAGACTCATTTCCCACCTTTTTACGAACTGTTCATTTGCTTCAATCGCTTCCGCTACGATTCCTTCTGTAATAGGGTACGGCAAATTATATATACCTGGATCGTGTTCAATCGACAGCCATGCCAGCTTTTCGTAAAGATCGACGGTCAAATCCAACCCCAATTCTTTTAAGGAAACCGGCAACTGCAGCGAGCGAAACAACTGTGAAACCTGAGGCATGTCGTTCAGCTGGTTATCCAAAGCTAGTTGAACCATTACCCCATATGCGACTTTTTCGCCATGAAGCAAGTGATGCAAAGCTGGAAAGAAGGTTAGCCCATCATGAATAGCGTGCGCTGCCGTTGTTCGCGCTAATTCATCACCGAACCCACCGACCAGACCACCCGTCATAATAACTGTTTCTACGACTTTAATGTAGTCTTTTGTCATCTGGTTCTCCTCGGCATCTTTGACGGCTTGAATCCCATGTTCTTCGATGGTCTGTTTGCACAGCATGGCTACTGAACGAGCGATAGTCAACGCAGCGGAGTCGTTGTCCGGCAACGATAAATTGGGTTCTGATTCATACCATTTCGCCAGTGTATCCCCTATTCCAGCAGCAAAATATCTGACCGGCGAATCCAGAGTGACAGACGGATCCACCAATAAGAGGGAGACCTGACGGTGGTGAAAGTCATATTGAATAAACTGCCCCTCGGATGTATACATTACACTCAGCGATGTCCAAGGTGCACAGTTACTGGCGAGTGTTGGGATAAGAACTGAATTCAGAGACGCTATATTAGCCGCAACATACTTAACAGCATCCATAAGTTTTCCTCCGCCGACTCCGATGATTACATCAGCCGATGTTTTTTCTGCAAGCTGCTGAAGACGGTCCACTTCTGCATAACTGCATTCCCCCTGAAACTCTTCGTAGTCAATGCGTTCTAACTCAGACTCATTTAGAATTGCTTCGATTTTAGCACTGACTTTTGCCCAGGAAAGGGTCCCGTAAACGACCATGACACGTTTAGATGCTCTATCTCTTATATACTCACTTAACTCTTCAACGATTCCTGGTTGGCATCGATACGTTTCAGGGCCCGGCCTGACGATTAACTGCTGATTCAAACATGTTCCTCCTTAAAGTACTTTTCATTTGCCAATTGAATTCTAATCTTTTTTTAATATAAGGAACAGTTTTATCAATACTCCTTATTCAAGTCAACGTTTCTAGAGATCGACTGACTTACAAAAAAGGACTGATTTTTTATAATCAATCCTTTCTCGTCTAACTTATTTTACTTTTAATCCTGACTTCCCTGATCATCTTTTAAAAACTCAGCTTTAATCAGATACACTAATCCATAATCCTCAATTTCCTCAATATGACCTTCGACATCAGCATAAAACGCCTGTGTCAATCCACTGACTCCCTCTTCCATATTGGTGTGGATAAGGCTACCCAACACAACTTCTCCATTTGAAAGATCCATTTCATCGCTTGATGCGGCTTCCCATATCGTACCCATAGAAATTCCATCGTTGTCACTTTCTTCATCAGCTGACTCGCTACCTGGTAATGTATCAGATGTAGAGTGGTGCGCAGAACTATACCCACTACTCAAGCCCAGTCTAATTAAAATTTCATTGCTCACACTATAATTTTCTGTAGACGAAAACACTATATATCCGTTATTCACTATGTCCATTGAAGTATGACCTATAGTATACTCTGACGGTTCACCATATTCGTATTTTTCAATCCATACATTTGCTTCGGTAAACTCCGGTTCTACATTAAAATCAAACACAAGTGATTGTGAAGACGTCGTAAATAAAATAGCTTCTTCCCTATTCGTCAGCTGGGACGGCACTATCGTATTTATTTGTGGAGTATCCTCTTCACCATTTGCTTCGACACTGACTGTCTCATCAGTTTGCGGGTCTTCCAAGACCGTTTCAGTTGTACATGCACTAAGTAATAAAAATGCGGCTAAAGTAAAGCCTGATTTTGACAGATTCATTATTACTCCCCCTTTTCTCATTATAGTCTACTCATCCGCAATGCTTTCATTAAATTCCGCTTTAATTATATAAAGTAATTCATATTCCTCAATTTCTTCTCTATTTGCTTCAGGTTCCTCATAAAATTCTTTTGAGACAGTCCTCATTCCTTCTTCATTCCATGAGTACGCAAAGCTTCCAAGGATCACATTCCCATCAGAATAACTTATACCTTCAGCAGCTACATTTTCCCAAATACTTGAAGCTCCATCTAATCCTTGTTCAATCATGTCATATGTCTTCAAAGTGGCTGTTCCATTATCAAAATTCATTCCGACATTCAATAGAATTTGATTTGGGTCTGTCAAGGATGTGGTATTAGTCACAGTTATGGATCCTGTATTTTCAATTTCCGTGGAAAGATGCAAAAATTCCTCTTCAATCAACTCTCCGAATATATACTTTTCAATCCGTATAGTCGCAGTCGTTTTAGTGTTGTCCATTTTGAAATCAAAAATTAGTGACTTATCAGACGTCGTTGCGAGAATACCTTCTTCTCTCTCAGTCAGTTCAGCTTCTCTTATCCAATTTGACCCTGCTCCAAAAGCACCATTGCTGCAAGCACTCGTAAAAGAGATCAAAATGAGTATTAGTGTAATCTTAATTTTTTTCATTATAGTCTCCTATTTAATGAGAAAGTTCTCACTTTTTTATTTTTAATTTATTATACATTATCACCCGAACTAATAGAAGAAAACTTTATTAGTTCTTCAACTTTAACTGAATGTAAAAAAGACTAAAACAATCAGTTAGATGATCATTTTAGTCTCATTTTTTAATTGTCGATCGATTCGGCTGACTCTTTTCGGGTGGTCCCGCCCAATTTCAGCTCTGTTTCAAACAACAGATTTCCCTGAGATTCGCCGTTCTCTTTAACTTTATTTAAGACCATACGTGCACAGGCCGCACCCATTTCTGCAATGGACTGTTTTAATGTTGTCAAATGTGGGTAGGCGATCTGGTCAAGAAATACTCCATCATGTCCGATAACACCGTAATCATTAGGAATATCATATCCACGATCCTTGATTTCTCGAATCACACCTAAGCCTAAACGATCAGATGCACATAAGAATAATGTATTTTTAGGAAACTTTCCCCAGTTTTCTTTAATGAACGCAGCTGAATACCTTGAGCGATTTTCCAGCCGGTATACGCATTTCTCAAAGCCATGTTTGTCCATCACTTTTGCGTATCCTTTTTCACGAGAGTGCGCAAACGGCTCGTCGACATCAATCCCGATATACACGATTTTATCGTAGCCATTCTGGATAGCGTATTCGGTCGCCCGCTCCATACTGCTCTCATTATTACTATCTACAAAATCTATCCCAAAGCTGTTCTGACCGAAAAACACGGTCGGTTTGGTCAAGGTTTCAACCAGCTCTTTATCTTTTTCGCGCATGCCACAGACAATATACCCATCCGATTCACCAATCTGAATATTCCGGTGAGTCAATAACTGCAAACTATACGCATGTTTATCCAATTCATTCGCAATGCCTGTTAATAAGAACATATAATACGGTTCTGTAGTGTCCATCTCTTCCAGTATCAGTAATTTAATAATTTGAGTCCGATTGTTTGCCAGGGCTTTCGCAGCAGCATTGGGTCGATAATTCAACTCCTGCATCGCTTCATAAACCAGCAATTTTAATTCCTCGGTAACCTTTTCCGGGTGATTGATGACACGAGAAACAGTCATTTTGGAAACATTTGCTTTCTTAGCAACATCACTTAATGTAACCAAACGCTCTCTCCTTTCTATCTCCCTTATTGCACTTGATTTACTCTTTTATTATAACAAGAATAATGAACATCCATGAACACAAACTTCCCAAAAAATGTGAACATTTCTATCATACACTATTTGTCTGGATCACTTAAACTCAGACTTCCTGACTAGTTAAACATAGTTCCTATGCTTCTGCAGTTTTCTCAACGATTCTCACATCATAAGGAGCCAGTTCCAAAGCACCCGCTACTGTTTCACCGGTCTGGATATCTTTAACGCTCTCAAGAAGTAAAACAGGCTGATTGTCTTCGGTAAAGTTCATTATAAAGACCGTCTGTCTGCCTTCAGCTTCTCGTGCCTGAATGGAGACTCCTCGATTGTATTTTGCTTCAAGTGGCGTTTTCAAATCCAGCTCTTCGATCAGTTCGCCATAAAAGTCACGGTGGAAGTCATCTTCCAGTCGTGCCCCGATATAGAACGTTTGACCGTCGTGGTACTCATTTTTCGTTACTGCAGCTGTTTCTTTATAGAAGTCTTCTTCGTAAGTTCCCAGGGTTTCCGCATCATTTACATCAAGCAGGGTCGCGTAATCTCTCACTTCGTACGATCTGCCTTTATACATGACTGAGTTGCGATCAGACGGGTAAAACGTATCTGTTTCTGTCGGTTCGATCCCAAACAAGTCTTTAAGGGGTTCATACCACCCACCCATATACGTTAAATCTGATTCATTGACCAGTCCCGTAATATAGGTCGCGACAAGGGTTCCGCCATTTTTTACGAACTGTTTCAGTTTTTCAACGGTTTGTTCCGACACCATATAAAGCATTGGCACAAGCAGTACTTTATAGGAATCCAATGTATCTTCTTTGGACAACACATCAACCGCTACATTTCGTTCCCAGAACGCCTGATAATGTTTCTGCAGCGTCTCGCCGTAATGTTTCGTTTTAAGGCCGAATCCCTGTGTATCTTTTAAGGCCCAGTCACTTTCAACGTCATATAAAATTCCGACATCCGCTTTACGCTGGTAGCCTACTACGTTACTGGAAATATCTTCCATTGCTTTACCCAGTTTCGCGACTTCTTTGAATACTCGGTTCTCACTGGACCGGTCATGGTCTACAACAGCTCCGTGGAATTTTTCTGATGATCCACGGGATTTACGCCACTGGAAATACAGCACACCGTCCGATCCGTGCGCCAGCATCTGCATAGACGATAAAAGATGCATCCCAGGTCGTTTCGCTTTATTGACATCATGCCAGTTAACCAGACTTGGAGTGGATTCCATTAACAGGAATGGTTTGTGTTTCATGCTGTAAAAATGATCATTCAAAAAGGCCACACGTGAAGCCAAGGTAGCTGTGTCTTCCTGATCGTTATGCCAGGCAGGGTAAGCGTCCCAGCTGATGACATCCACTTCTTTGGCAAATTCGCTGTAGTCCAAGGCTGTGAACGGCACAAATTCAGGGTTGTCCGACATGAAGTTGGTTGTGATCGGAACATCTGGCGTCTGTTCTCTTAACGGGACAATTTCATTTTTGTAAAAATCGATTGTCTGGTGTGAGACAAAACGTCGCCAGTCCAGATTCATCCCATGTACGGCACTTTCACCGATCGGAGAAGGCGATTCGATCTGATCCCACTCGGTAATCGTATGACTCCAGAATGGTCCCCACCACTCGTGGTTCAGTTTATCCAGGTCGTTGTCATATTTATCTTTCAGCCAGCTGCGGAAATTAGCCTGACAAAGGTCGCAGTGACACTCGCCGCCAAATTCATTGGAAATATGCCACATCAGAAGTGACGGGTGATTGCCGTAACGTTCAACCAGCTTTGTATTCATTTCCTGTGTTTTTTGACGGTAGTAAGGTGACGAGAAGCAGTGATTGTGGCGTGCACCGTGAAGCTGTCTGCGTCTTTCAGCATCGACTCGCAGCACTTCCGGATGATTTTTTGACATCCATGCAGGTCTTGCCCCACTAGGTGTCGCCAGAATAAAGCGCCCGCCGATCGATTCGATCCGCTCGATCACTTTATCCAGCCAGTCAAACGTAAATTTGCCCTCTTCAGGTTCTAAAGCTGCCCACGCAAAAATTCCAACTGAAAAAGTATTCGTGTGGGCTTTTTTCATTAGTCTGACATCTTCTTCAAGAACATCTGGATACTCCAGCCATTGATCGGGATTATAATCTCCTCCGTGAAGCAAACGATCCTCATCTGTTACTTGTATTCTTTTCAATAGACTCTTCCTTTCACATCTGTTTAATCACTATAGAATTTTTTCAAGGCATAGATAATCTCATCTACTATATTCATGAGATAAGCAGGTTGTCTGCGGTCTTTCATTTCATCTTTCACACAGGCAAGGTAATCTAAATGATGCTTGTCTAATAGTTTGCAGTCTTTATCACTAATATAATCGGTCAGATCGCGTGCCTTTAAATAGGTTGGCACATCCATTTTCCATGTTTGAGATTGCGTAGGGTAGTGGAGCAGTAACTCCTCAGCTCTCACAATGCTCTTAGGCGTGAAGTCTCCGACAAATCTCAGTTCAAATCCACTGTCTTCGATTCGGTCAAACACTTCCCAGGTCGCGCAGTCCCATTTTTCTCTCGGGCAGATCATTGGTATCGACGGCACTTCATCTAATATTCGCGTAAACAGTTCCGGATTATCAACGACCCAGACGATACCCTTCTCATGAGCCGGATAAACAGCCGTCAGTTTAATGACTTCTCTCAAAGGAACAGTCAGCACACTTCGCGTATGAACAGCCGCTTCCCACATGGCATGGTACCCCGCCTGAGTTTCTGCGTAACAGTTTGCAACTGTCACCGTATCGGAAATGTCTTCTCTGAACAGATTAAATTCACGAAGCAAGGCATCTTCCCCCTGTCTGTTTTCCGGCAGGGTAATCGGTTCGATGGCATGGAGTCGTTTTGTTTCAGACAACACGTGCAGCCATAACTTTCCTAATGGCTGGGAGGTCTGAAATGCATCTGCATCCAATGTGATAATCTGACTGAATACAGATAATCTGATAGGTCGACTGGGCAGTAATCTGATGCCTTCTGACAAATACAGCACATACTGTTCAAACTGATGACTGGATTCTTCAATCAGCTCCTGAATCCATCTCGTATCATGAGTATTTCTTCTCAAGTAGGCAATCCAGTCTTTAAGAAGGGAGAATTCCTCTTCCAGTTTTTTCAGGTAATATTTCCGTTCTTCTTTAGTGGAGAGAGACAATAATTTCTCATCGAAATAACTTTCCAGCAATTGAGTCAAATCGAGTCCATTGAACGGCGGACTGTCCAGTTTTCGATCGAACGCTTCGAGATCGACTCGTCCTTTCGTTTTCAAAGACTCAATGGAGACTTGGAAAAATTGTGCCACTGATTCCAATTCTACCGGTTTAAACAGGTCTAACTTTACATACCCTTTGATTTTACGGTGTGTGAGTAATTCTTCTCTAAACAACTTGAATAATTTATCCATTCCCGGTTGAGTATGGAAAAATCGAATAGCTTTCTCTAAATCAGCCATTTTAACGAAGTCACCCCTCTCTTTCAGTTGATATCCCTTACATTCTACCACTAAATTTATTATTTCTACATTTTTTTAACGAAATGTGACAAGACTCTCACATTTTCTCTTTTTATAAGTCCTTTAACTCAATTTCAGTGTGTCACTTGTGATAAGATACCTGTAATGATGTTAAATTTCTACTAAAATAACGCATCACACGAGTCTTTTGTTTAAAAATGATTTAGCGAATGATACAACTAAGTGATTTTTAATTTAGTGATAAAAAAGGAGATAACTTTTTAGTGAATAAAAAACGTTTAATAGTATGGAATGCTCTTTCTACCCTAATTTTAATATTAAGTATCCTGATTCCTGCAACGAGTGTTTTAGCAACAGATCGTCATTTATCTGATGAGTACATAGATATTATTGTACGTTATGATGATGATGTCCCTGATGAAGATGAGCTTGATCCCGCATTTAAAAATATTCGGACTATGAGTCTTATGCCCGTTCAGATGATGTCTGTCCCAGCATCATCTATCAAAGACATTACCCAGATGGAGGGTGTCAGACGCGTCACGTACGATCAGGAAATGACAACCACTCAGTCAAATCAAGATGATTTTATCTATTCTGATGACTGGAACCAGGACATGATCGGAACATTTGATGCCTGGGAAGAAGGCTATACTGGAAGAAACGTTCGTGTAGCTGTACTCGATACCGGTTTTTATAATCACGAGGAAATTACCTATGCCGGTGGACACAGTATTTTCGGAGACGACTATGATGATGGACCTGACAGCTGGGATAACGACCATGACGGCCACGGTACACATGTGGCTGGTATCATAGGCGCCCATCAGCATACTCGCGCTCAGGGAGTCGCTCCCGGTGTCGATCTGTTTGGCGTGAAAGTCTATCATGAAAAAGATGGATCCAGTACTAAGGCCAGCAGTCTTTTAGACGGGATTGAGTGGGCTATTGCAAATCAGATGGATATCATCACGATCAGTTCTGGCTTTTCTTCTCCCAGCAGCGAGATTCACGACCTGATTAAAGCAGCAGACAACCAAGGGATCTTGATTGTTGCTGCAAGCGGAAATACCAACGAAAATAAAAAAGTCATTGATTACCCTGCTGCATACGAAGAAGTACTTGCTGTTGCAAACGTGGACCAGAACCAGCAGCGTGCACATGACTCAATGATTGCTAGTGAAAACGAATTGGCCGCACCTGGCGTATCCATTTTAGGGTTACGTAATCAACCCGGTGAATACAGAACAATGTCCGGCACATCGCAAGCTACTCCACACGTAGCCGGTATTGCAGCTTTACTGATGCAGAAATACCCAAATGAATCTGGCCGACAAATCAGAGCACGCATGACTCAAAAAGCGAGAGATTTGGGAGAAGAAGGGCATGATCCTCTTTACGGACATGGTCTCGTTCATTTCCTGCAGGAAGTCATCGAGGAGCCTGAACCTGAGGAAGAACCTATTGAAGACGAGGACGAATCGGTCGAAGGCGAGCCTGAAGAAGGCAGCGACGAAGTGACCGAGGACACTCAAGACCCTGTAGAAGAAGACCCAGCAGAATCTGACGTAATAATAGAAGAAACAGATAATGCACAGGACACTGATGCGCGCACAGAGCAAGTGACTGAATCAGATGAGTCTGAAGAAGAAACAACGGACACCGATGATGAACGTGACAGTGCAGATGAGGAATCACTTGATGAAGAAGAGACTGACGACCTTGAAGAGGATTTAGAAGATGAAGAAACCCTTCAAACTACCGTCTGGATACGCCCTTATGATTCAAACGGGATTGCCACAATAGACGACGAAGACATATTAGCAGTGGCAGACAGTGGCGTGCTTGCCATTTCATTTGATTCGACCCTGGCGCATATTCAGAGCGTCAGTTTATCAGCTGACCAGATCGATCTGATAAGAGAGCGAAACATCACCCTGCTGATTGCACGTATCGATATGGAGTGGGTCATCCCTGCACGTAATTTACAGGAAGGCAACGCCCTTCTTTCATTCGAATCGATCCAGTCAACAATGGACTACGGTGACACTGCAAAAAGTGATTTAATTGACTTCTCTATTGAACAAGATGGCCAGATGATTACTGCTTTCCCTGACGAAATGGCTTACCGCTTCTTTACAGATGAACCGGAACTCAACGAAGATAGTCTTTATCAGTGGAATGCCGCTCAGGAAGAATGGATTCTCCTAGGCAGCACCTATACAAACGGTGGAGTGGTCGGAAATACAGCGTCAGTCGGAACGCTTGCTGTCTTTAATCCAAATGAACTAGCTTCTGCTATTCTCAGCGGATCAGAAGACATTGAACCAGAAGAAAGTGAAGAAATACTTCCAGAAGAAGATGCAGATGAGGAAGAAGCTGAATCGGAAGAGTCTTCCGAAACGGCTCGCGCAGCCTTCGGTCAATCAGAAGGGGAACTCCCAGTCGTTCTTGTTGGAGCGGTTGTTATCCTCGGATCAGTTGGCGGCGGATTTTACTTCTTCGGTGGTAAATCTAAACCTTAATAAGGAAATCCTCGTCTAAAGACGAGGATTTTTTTCCTTTTAAATCTACTTTCGTTTAACGCCTTAACTCAGATATGTTTAGAAAATGAGTGAGGTCTAAAATACAGTTATCATTCAACTCGCTGATGTCCTTTTTTTAAGTTACGTATAGTGCCACTGACTAAATGCGACTCAAATTATAATGAATCACGAGTTGAAGGTAGTCATGATCACTAACATCAACTCGCTATACCTTTTATTTTGAGTATCATACAAAGGCGCTCACTACCTTCAACTCACCCCACCTTCTATTTTGAGTATCCTCTAAAGTACACATTAGCCTCAACTCACCACTACCTCTATTTTGAGTTGAAGTTAATCCCCCTTTCTTTCTGATAAATAAAAAAAGCGCTGATACGTTAACTATAATGAAAGGATAAGCGCTATTCTTCTTTTTTTTTTAAAAGAATACGAACTGCGTCTTGTAGATTTAATTCTTTAATTAT
>JAFIFE010000003.1 GCA_020832185.1 Alkalibacterium sp. | reverse complement strand
TTTCTTAGGGACGACTATCCGACGATGTAAACCGAACGTATCTTCGGGTGCGTGACGGTTTAGTTCAGTGCACCCTTTTTCATGAAAATAAGTTGTCTGTCTCTAATTTATTCTCTTGACTTAACACCATAATGCTTAATTTATAAATAATTCTTCTGATGGCCCCTTATGATAGTGTGAAACTGCTCTTATGCCCCCGTCAGGTTTTGGGCTGCAATGGTCATAGGATCGATAAACGGCACTTGAATATCCTCAGATTTCAGTACCAGTTCGACTTCTGTACATCCGCCGATAATCAGTTCACAGTGCTTTTCATGAATCAACGTATCCGCTGCTTCTTTCAGTAAGCGTTTAGGGTAATCCCCTTTATTGCCTCGTTTTACCCCGTTTGCACCGAAGATAGCCTCCATTACTTTCCCTTCCTGGTCCGCATCATCAGGGAACAGCACATCTTTATGCTCGATAAATGATTGAAAAAGGTTAGAATCTCTGGTGGCCGTCGTGGATAGTACACCAATTCTTTTGACAGAAGGATAGTGGCTATCCAGAAAGTCACTTAATCCTTTCAGTACATGGTAAAACGGAATGCTGATCTGTTTTTGTATCTCATCATGAAAGTAGTGAGCAGTGATGCACGGCATGACTAAAATTGAAGCTCCTGATTTCTCAAGGTTGCGAGCTGTTTTAATCATTTCATCAACTGGAGAATCCCCACCATATAAAATAGCTTTAGTCCGATCAGGAATTTTAGGATTGCTGTCAATAATGACACGGTAATGGTCCTGATCTTTCGTTACTTCAGTTTCTTCAATCAGTTTAGTATAGAAACTTGCCGTAGCCAGCGGACCCATGCCGCCCAGCACACCAATAATTTTCTCATCAGCTGTCATTTTCTCACTCATTTCATCTAAATATTAAAGGTAAACAGTAATGCTCTATTTCTTTCATTCATAAAAAGGGAGGAGACTTAACGCCCCCTTACCTTATTCTAAAAACTCTTCGACTTCTTCCCAGGAGGGCCGACTGTTGATAGATCGTGTTATATCAAAATCGCCGACTCCTGCATCTGGTCCTAATGCTTCAAGGGCATCGAGATCATTGAAATGCCACCATTCAGATGCCAGGGGTGTAAATCCTGCCTCTACCATGTAATTCACCATTCGTTTAGAAGCGTCGACGACATCAGGATGAAAGTCCAGTTCACGCCATCCATCACGGTCCATCGAGCTGATCGGTTCTACAAACAAGGCTGAATCCACGCTCAGTTCATGAAAAGGGGTATGCATGTCATAGATTATATAATCTGTCACTTCTCTGACAACGTAATCTCCGACGATTTTCTCAGAGACCTCGTTTACTTGAGCCAGGCTTAGATCTATTGCCGCGCCTCGATTGTGATTTGAAATAGATGAGTGGATAAACCAGCCAATACTCCATGGCGCTTCAGTTACTCCTTCTTCAACTTCTTCATTTTCTTCAATCAATTCAACAAGAGACTCTCTTACCAGTTCACTGTTTTCCTGTGACCGGTACGTTTCATAGACGACGAGTGTTTCTCCATTCAGCATAGCCAACTGCTGTGCACGGGACACTTTATAGGCAGTCTGATATAATATCGGGAAAATGTATTCTGTCTGGTCAAGGCGTTCATTGTGATCGATCATGTTGCTGATCGCTTCTCCGGTTACACCTGGAATATCTGTATATGAAGACTGGAACAACGATTCACGACTGTTTGTGTGATAGTAGACGATTGAAGGGACAACGTCAGGCAGATTGATAAACGCAGCCTTGTGTTTTATCCACCCTTCATTTTCATCTGTCCTGATTCTCCACCAGGCTCCTCTTTCTTCCCTAATCTCAAAAGGGGTACCGGAAGCAAGACTTGCCTTCACTGATGATGTATCATCTGGTTCTGAGTATAGACGCTCTTCGACAGAGGTATACCCTGCAGCTCCAATGACAGGCATTTCGAATGCTTCATTGTAGAAAATAGGAAGAGAAGGGGGAGGCGTCACCGGTTCTTCCGGGACAGGCTGTTCAGTCGGCGGTTCCTCTTCCTGGAGGCTGTCGGACGTCCCGAAATTTCTGGATATCAGGAATCCAATTCCCAATACTATTAAAATACTCAATACGCCGATCAGGCTTTTTAGTACTGTATCTTTATTCTTCAATCATATTACTCCTCAACATGTGTACCTAATTTATGGTGCTCACTTTCTTTAACAGATATAATTAATTCTTTTATAAATTCATTAATGCCCTGATCCCAAATAAAACGATCAAGTGTATAGGATAAAACCAGTAAAACACCCATTTGGTAAAAGGATTTCTAACGCCAGGTTTTCTATTGTATAAAATGAAAAAGGGAATAGTCATCAGTACACCAAAACGGTAGGTGGCATACATCCCAATATCCTGAAGACCAGGAAGAATGTAAAAAACCAATGCTATAAGTGTAAACATTATTACTTTCAGTTTCAGATTATCTCGATAAAGCCCAAATGCAATGATCCATAAAACCCCAATATAGTGCCAGTTGGCTGGCATGGCCATCAATAGAGTGGCTCCAATTAAGACCGTTTTAATGAATACATTGAGTTTATCACTGGTAATCACACTTAAGGCTACCACACCTAACATAATGGTCCAAATGACACTCGTTCCTCTAAATTGACTGAATCCGAAGTAAAGATTATATGGAACGTGAGAAATCAGCGCAAAAATAAACAATCTCATAATGTACTTCTTCTTATCTGATGTGTAGTGATGACCTTCAGCAACAAGAAAAAAGATCAGTGGAGCGGCTAATCGTCCAATCAGATGAGCGATCCATCGTTCGGAAGTTCCGAACTCAGTGACCAGATGTGACGCATGGTCAATGAACATAGCAAGCACGGCGACGGTTTTTAGTACATTAGCATTTACCCCTGTTTTTTGAAGAGGTATAAATATAGATTTCTCAGACATCTTGAACACTCCAGACCTTTTAAAGCAGCATCTATCATAATATTATATAAACAGGCTGCTAGAATTATAATTTAATTATAGTGTTATTATAAAACGAGCGGCAGCAAAATATCTCAAATAAGTTAAATTGTAATCAGATTGTCAATTTACTTCGCCAAAACGTCGTTCCTGCAAGCTAGACGATAGATAGCTTCTGCATATATCGACATTGCTTTGTAAAAATCATCCAGTGTGATGTGTTCATTCTCCTGGTGAGCTAAGCTTTCACTCCCTGGGAAATGGGCACCAAACGCCACCATATTAGGCATCGAACGCGCATACGTTGCTCCGCCTGAAGTAGTCGGTTCACTCTCATCACCTGTCTTGTTTCTGTAGATAGATAACAATGTCTGTACAAGCTCCCCTTCTACTGGCACATGCAAGGACGGCAGATAGTCAAATTCTTTATAGTCCAGGCCGTAAAGAGCAGTCGCTTCTATTAATCGATTAACTATGTGTTCTTTATCTTGAGTAACAGGAATACGAATGTCTAAAGTAATTTCGGAATAGGTTTCATTTATTTCAAGTGTGCCTACATTTAATGTCAGCTCACCTGATACCTCATCCTTTATTTCTCCAAACAAGGTTTGTCCGTTTGTTTCCTGACCGATTTTTTCACCTATAAAAGAGACGGCTGGATGAGGCTGGAAACCAACAAGTCCTTTAGCAAGTAACGCGATCGCATTGACCCCATCTTGTGCCTGACTTGAGTGCACACTTTTCCCATGTACAGTAACCTTTTCCCCTTCGACAGAATAAGGAATAGACATGTAATCGAAAATCGTTGACAGCTCGTCCACATTCCCACAAACGTATTCCGCTGTGTCAGGCACAACATTAGGAGACTCACCGCAATGAATTTCCATCTTGGCCGCTCCAGGACCTGTCAGCTTAACTTGCAGTAGTCCTTTTTCTGCGTATGTCAGCGGGAATGTCCCGTCAGGTACAAAGCCTAAATCAGGCAACTTTTCGTGTGCTTTATACATTTTCATACAGCGCCATAACGTTTCTTCATCTGTGCCGAATATGAACCTGACTTTTTTGTTAAAGGTTTCATCTGCATCCATTAATGCTTTCAATCCATATAAAGCGGCAACGGTCGGCCCTTTGTCGTCCTGAGTTCCTCTGCCATAGACGGCGCCCTCTTTTTCAACGGCTTCAAACGGGTCACTTTCCCATTTATCTGTGTCCCCTTCAGGAACCACATCCAAATGACATAATATACCAAGTGTTTCCTCTCCGTCACCATATTCTGCAAATCCGTAGTACCCCTCTGGGTCATAGAATGTATCCATCCCGATCTTATCGCAAATGGTCAGGATTTCCTTCAATGCCTGGTCGATGCCTTTTCCGAATGGAGGAAACGCTCGTTCATTTCCATTAGACGTATTCACTGAAGGAATAGCAATCAGCTTTTTCAGTGTCCTCAGACTTTCTGTTTCTATTGATTTGGTTATAAATTCGTTCATTTTCATCACCTCTATAGACCTTTCGTTTCATGTTTTTTTAGTATGTACCTTATTTCTCCTTCACTTTATAGAAAGTAAGGTTAAATTGCCCTGTTTTTCTAATTATGATTGAGTATAGCAAAGATAGGCTGGATTACATACAGTGACCTCCCGTGCCGGTCCATTTTTTTATGGCTGGCAGATTGTTGGAATTATTATGCCTAACCCTCTTGTTTTTTCTCCCCATAGGACTATAATAGCTTGGTACTTATTTTAAATTCATTTGCTATTATTTTACTGAATGTGTGACACTTTGTCATTTTTTGTTCAGTTCTGGCAAGGAGGACGTTAATGAAAAAAGATATGACAGAGGGAAATCCAATCAAGCTGATCGTCAGCTTTATGATTCCACTCTTAATTGGAAATTTATTCCAGCAGTTTTACAATATGGCTGATGCTTTTATAGTCAGTCGAACCATTGGTGTTACTGCCTTCTCAGCGATAGGATCCACTTTAAGTCTCCAGTTTCTTATCTTAGGACTCGCAATCGGTATAACTGCCGGCCTCGCTGTCATCACCTCTCAGCGTTTCGGGAGCAGGGATGAGAAAAGTCTTCGGAAAAACCTGGCAACCAGTTTAATCATCAGCGTAACTATTGCTGTGATTCTAACTGTATTGACTACCACATTTACTGAAGAAATACTTACTATCATGCAGACGCCTGAAGAAACATATGCTTACGCTTATGATTACCTGAATATACTCTTTAGAGGAATCGGCGCAGTGATCCTCTTCAATTTCCTGGCTAATCTGCTGCGTGCGATCGGAGACAGCAAAACACCACTGTACTTCCTGATCATTACTTCCGTTTTGAATATCGTCCTGGATTATGTGTTCATATTGGTATTCGATTTAGGAATCGGCGGCGCTGCTTTAGCTACAGTAACCGCTCAGATCACTTCAAGCGTGTTGTGTCTGGTTTATATTTGGAAAAAAGTCCCTATTTTACGTATTTATAAAGAAGACTGGAAGCTGAGCAAAGCTGAATTCAAAGAACACCTGCGTATCGGTTTGCCTTATGGCTTTCAGTACTCGATTATCGCTATCGGATCAGTTGCTATCACGATTACATTGAACCAGCTGGGCGCTGCTTCTGTTGCCGCTTATACTGCTGCTCAAAAAATCGATTCAGTCGCTGTTTTGCCTCTCCAGTCATTCGGTGTGACCATGTCTACCTATGCCGCCCAGAACTATGGTGCGCGTAAGCTGAACCGGATCTGGTATGGGGTAAATCAGGCCGTTAAAATGAGTGTCATCTACAGCTTCGTTATAGGAGCCATACTCCTTATCTGGGGACGTAACTTCGCTACGCTTTTTGTCGGCGCCGATGCTCCAGCAGAAGTTCTGCGTATGATACAGTTTTACTTCTTATCTACTGCTCCACTTTATGCTATATTGTCTGTTCTCTTTATTTACAGGCATACACTGCAGGGACTGGGAAACAGTTTCGCTCCAACCGTTGCAGGTATTGGTGAATTACTGGCTCGTATAGGAGCAGCAGCTTTTCTATCCATTCCATTAGGCTTTCTGGGTGCGGCAATTGCCAATCCGCTTGCCTGGATCGCTGCTTTTGTTCCTTTGGTCATGGCTTATCGTTCCACCAAGCGCACATTGTCTGGTCGTATGACCGTGACGCCACCTGATGATTTAGAATTCAAGTGTACGGCAGAACCGGCTACCTCAAAAATCAAGTAAGGACCACTCATATAACTAATTAAACCGAAAGAACTTTTGTCTAATGTGCAAAAATTCTTTCGGTTTTATTGTGTGTCTGTCACTAATTTATCTTTACTTTAAAAAGGATTCATCTATTCCTGCCACTCTATGCTTCAACGGTCTCAGTACCTTTTCCTTATCCAGTTCAGGTCTCATCTCGGCTAACTGATTAAGGATATACTTCGCTCCGAAATCCATTCCCTGAGCGCCACCGATCAAAATGACATCCCCTGTTTCGACTTGCTTTAAGCTGGATTGAAGAGCATCAGGCATCTCTTTATGAAGTTCGACTTCGACACCGACTTTTTCCATTTCTTCTTCAAAGGCTTCCAGTTCTTCAGGCAGAACATTATCTTTATCGATCACGTGGGATTCACTTAATGAAACAATCACTTTTTTGAGACCTAATTCAGGTGCCCATTTAGCTAACGTTTCAGCATTCTCACGGTTGGTTGTGACACCACGGTTTCCTCGTATCGCATACACGATATGCAGATTCTTGTAATCCATTTTAGTCAAAGTTTCAAGTGTAACTTCAATATTTCCGGCATTCGCGAAGTGATCGTCTACAATCTTGAAATCATTCTCGTAGATAAACTGGAATCGTCGCTCAACGCCACTGAAATTTTTAATTCCATTTCTCACTGTTTCAATATCTACTCCGCTTATCAGGCCAATCGTGATAGCCGCCATTGCGTTATAGACGGAGTGGTAGCCGGCTACTGACAGTTCCACAGTAAAGCTTGTTTTTTCGATTGTTTGACCTGAAACCGTCTTGAACGGCTTTTTGATCTCAACTTTGAAAGATCCTCTTCCACTGGCAATATCCAGATCTGAACAGTACAGATGCCCTGTGTCATTTTTTATTCCGTAAGTGACCACTGAGGCTTCCGTTTCATTTACTAATGAGGCAGAGTGATCGTCGTCCAGATTCAGGACAGCAAACTGGTCTGCTCTCGCTTCACGAATCAGGCTGGCTTTGGCATTGTAATACTCTTCGAATGACCCATGTAAATCGATGTGTTCTCTGCTGATATTGTTTAAAGCCACAATATCAAAGTCCACACTGCCCACTCGGCTCAAATCCAGCGCAGATGAAGAGACTTCCATGGTCACATGAGACACCTTTTCATCCCTCATTTTTGCAAAGTACCCATGTAGATCTAACGACTCAGGAGTAGTCAGAATGCTTGGTACCAGCGTTTTTCCGTATTTCACCATCACCGTTCCAATAAGCCCAGTGTTCCACTTGTTTTCTTCGAGTATGGCATTCGTCATGAATGACGTAGACGTTTTTCCGTTTGTCGCTGTGATTCCGATCACCGTAAAGTCTTTTGACGGATGGTGATAGAAATGGTCTCCAAGTGATGCCAGTGCTTCACGGCTGTTCTCAACTAAATATTGAGGAACCGAGATTCCAGGAATAAAGTGCTCCACTACGAGTGCAACAGCTCCATTCTTGAGCGCATCTTCTGCAAATTGATGCCCGTCTGTCTGATACCCTTTTATGCATACAAACAACGAGTCTTTCTCGACCTCATTAGAGTGATACGCTATTTTAGTGATGGGAGCATCCTTATGATTTTTAGATTCTACTATAGATATAGACTCCAGTAATTCTGATAAGCGCATGTAAAGTTTCTCCTTTTTGACAAGTCTGATTATTATCAGTTAACTTTCTTTTATCTTACAATTTTTTTCTTCACTTTATTCAACAGTATGCCGACGTATGAAAAACCTGGTTTTGGATCTTTCCTGTCCCATATCGCGCCTACTCTTTTGTCTGTATACGTCTTTAAAATGGCTTTTAACGGCAATTGCTTCGATTGGATGTAAGCTTTTGAAGCATGCAGATCTTCATACATATAATGGAACCCATAGTCGGTCGTATCCTTAAGGACTTTCTGTCCGATCGGTTGCCCCGTCAGTTCCTTATACGCCAGAAGAGGCATATTGAAGCCTACTTCAGCAAGCATCTGATTAAAGTTTGTTGTCCGGGCATTGATTTCAATTAAGTAATATTTGCCTGTTTTTTCATCCTTTTTGAACTCGATCTCAGCAAACCCTTTGTAGCCTATCGCTTCCAGGAAAGGTTTCCCGATTTCAACTAATTCAGGGACATATCTCTGTTTAATGTAGACAGACGCACCGAAATTGATTGGATACTGCCTCTGTTTCTGAGCCGTTACCCAGTGAGTCACTTTTGCTTCCTGATTCAAATACGCATCAAATGTGTACATATGGTCATCAAAGCCTTGTATCAATTGCTGCACAGCGACTTCAATATTTTTTTCTTTCACTGCCTTCAGTTTTTCAATCAGTTCTTCTCTGTTGTTGATTTTGAACAATTTCCGTCTGAAAGTCGCAACGAATGTTGACGAATCAAACGGTTTAATGATACACGGATAGCCTAATTCTGATTCGACTTTACTGATCAAGTCAGCATCTTCTGTACTGAAACTTTTCGGAGTCAACACGTTATGCTTTTCAGCCAGCAGATATAATTTATCTTTATCAATTATATCACTCCAGAAGCCCTGCTGGGTCTGATTTATCAAATAATACTGTGTCAATTCATCGAAATAGGTGTCAATCAGCAGGACAAACGGATCTGCAGTAGGATAAAGAACAGGTTTATGCGACTGTTTTTTGGCATAGTCGATCAGAAAGTCTTTAAACTGCTCTGCTTCTTTTTCGTGGTGAGGTGCAATCAGCTTCTCCGAAAGGTATTTCGACTGAAACGCATATGCGCCTTCCTCCTGGTAATGGACACCTGTAACGTGTATCCCTTCTTGACCCAGGCATCTGATGATGCTTAGCCCTATATAATAATTACAGCCTAAAACGACTGCTTTGTGTTGAGTCTCCATTTATTTCACTCTTTTCATTTATACTTTTACTGACTGTCGTTCGACTATCAGGTATGGTTCCTGCTGCTTTTTAAACAGTCTCTATCTGACAAACTCATCTGTTTTTATCATTAACAGACCGCTTATTTATTCGTTCATTCTAATTCTTCTTTAAATAACATACTAGATAGGCTTCAAATGTCAAGTATCAGATGACTATTTACAGCCCACAATACGCTTTTGAGTGTTCACACTGAATGAATGACACACGTCCTTCATCTGATGTCATTTTCACCCATACTTACTAATTATACCATATTGATTTTTAATCTAAAAAAATGACGGCTATTTCCTGGTAAAGTTAAAAACCTGTTTAGTTCACGTAATCTTACCCTGCCTTTTAAACACTTTTGAGACTAGGGGTCACATCGATTTCTCATTTTTCATAAATTGTCTACAATTTCATAAAAACCCTTTAAAACCAGCAAACACCTTACCTTCAGCAATGAAAACGACTTCTTTTTTTACGGCAAAGGTGTTTCATATTTTGGTCACAATTAAATGTGTTTTAGCCTTGCTTATTTTTTATAAGTACCTATACTTGTAAAAATACTCTTGAATTGAAAACTCATGAAAACAACGACTAAAAAGAATTTTAAACGATTAAGACCCGTTTTACTGGAGGAACCCAACATGAACAAAGATATGACAAAAGGAAGCCCGTTAAGACTGATATTACTTTTCACTCTTCCCCTTATTTTCGGAAATTTATTACAGCAATTATATCAGATGGCTGATACTTATATCGTCAGTCAGACTATCGGAGTCAACGCGTTCGCCGCAGTCGGCTCGACACTCAGCATCAATATCCTCGTCCTTGGATTAGCCATCGGATTAACTTCCGGCCTAGCTGTACTTACCGCTCAGCGCTTTGGTAAAAAAGACGAGAAAGCCATTCGCGAGAATTTAGCTGCGAGTGTTATCATTGCCGGGACTGTCAGTGTACTTTTGACCATCGTTTCTCTGACTTTCCGTCGCCAGATCCTGGAATTCATGAACACCCCTCAGGAACTGATCGAGTACGCTAATGATTATTTAACGATGATGTTCGCCGGCCTAAGCGGTGTGGTTCTCTTTAACCTTGTATCCAATTTACTCAGATCGATCGGGAATACGAAAGCCCCCCTCGTCTTTTTGGCTATCTCATCTGTATTAAATGTTGTTTTAGACTTGGTCTTTATCCTAGTCTTTGACATGGGTGTTGCCGGAGCTGGCCTGGCTACTGTTATTTCACAGTTCGTCTCAGGTGCGATTGGTTTAGTTTACATTAAACAGAGTGTTCCCTTATTTAGAATTCATAAGGAAGACTGGTCTGCTGGATTCAAACAGCTGAAAGAACATGCATCTATTGCTTTCCCGATGGGATTCCAGACTTCACTGATTGCTATCGGAATGATTGCTGTCTCTATGACACTCAACACACTGGGACCTGAAGCAGTGGCTGCAACAACAGCTGCTCAGAAAATTGATTCCCTGGCAACTAAACCCCTAATGGCTGTTGGAATCACGATGGCTACGTACACTGCTCAAAACTACGGTGCAGGTAATCTGGACCGTGTCTGGGAAGGCGTACAGAAAATATTAAAAGTGACTATGGCTTACAGTGTGATTGTCGGTGCTCTGCTAGTTATATTTGGACGCCAGATTGCGATGCTGTTTGTCGGACCGGAAAATACTGAAATATTAGATATGGCTCGTTTATACTTCCTGACGAACTCTACCTTCTATATCTTCCTGGCTTCGCTGATCGTTCACCGTTATACGCTTCAAGGCCTTGGAAAAAGTACAGCCCCTACTATTGCCGGACTGTTCGAATTGTTCGCACGAGTCGGAGCAGCTTTACTCTTATCCATATCTTTAGGCTTTGTAGGAATCGGGTTATCTAACCCCTTAGCTTGGGTCGCTGCTTTGTTCCCGCTTCTGGGATCGTATTACGCCCTTAAACGTCAGTTAACTGGTGGAAACAAAAAACCACTTGCAACCGGTAGATTAGCTCGTATAAGTAAATAATTGATGACTGCAGGACTTCCTGAACGGGTGACCAGTTCAGGGGGTCTTTTTTTATTTTAAAATAATGTTGACAGGCGAATTGTATTAAGCATATAATACACCTTGTACAGAAGTCTGACTATTCCCACTCACTCTGGCAGGACTCCTGCTTTTTTTAAACCTGGTGTATTAAATGACTAATACAGTCACTGATATATTTTTTTGCTTAACGTGTACTAATCACTTAATACAGTTCGATCACATCGACTTGAAAGGAGATCTTTAATTGACTGTGATTTTTAATAAGCGCGACCCTATATATCTGCAAGTCATCACGCATCTGAAAAAACTGATCGTATCCGGCGAGTTAAGACCTGGTACTGAAATGCCTTCTCGCAGGCAGATGGCTAATCAGATGAAAATCAATCCTAATACCGTTCAACGGGCCTATAGTGAAATGGAGGAACAACGATTGATATTTACTGAACCGAATAAACCCAGTCGACTAACCGAAGATCCGGCTGTTTTGAACCAGTTGAAAAAAGAATGGCTGAATCAGGCCATTGATCGCTTTGTTTCGGCTATTGACCCGATCGACATGTCTCTAGAGGAGCTGCTCCCACTGATCCAAGAAGAACTTTCCAACAGAAAGAAGGCTGCTAAATGATTGAATTAAAAAATGTGCAAAAACAGTTTGGACGTAAGAAAGTACTGAACGGGATTTCTTTTACCATTGAAAAAGGGGAAATCAGCTGTCTGGTTGGTGTCAATGGTGTCGGAAAAACCACTATACTGAATGCCATTATGAATCTGACCCCCATAAAAAAAGGAAGCATCACGATTGACGGCAAACCACTAGTGCCGGAGCTATACAATAACATCGCATTCATACCTGACGCATCCATTTCTCTTCCACACTTCACTGTACAGGAAAGCATGGACTTCATGAACGATTATTACGACACCTGGAATGTGAAGCGAGCTAAAGATATTGTTAAGTTTTTCAGATTAAACCCGTCCGATAAGTTGCGTGATTTATCTAAAGGAAACCAGGCTAAAGTCAATTTACTGCTGGGACTTGCCCTTGATGTCGATTATATTCTGATGGATGAGCCCTTTTCCGGTATCGACATTTTCACACGCGAACAGATTACTGAAGTGTTCAGCAGTTACCTGGTCGAAGATCGCGGCGTTTTGATTACCACGCATGAAATCAATGATATCGAACATTTGCTGGATAAAGTGATTCTATTAGATGAAGGCACCATTTACAAAGAATTTAATGCAGAAGTCATGCGTGAAACAGAAGGCAAATCTGTAATCGACGTGATGAGGGAGGTTTACAACGGATGAAAAAATCACTGAAGTCTTTACTTAATCTGACTGCCTTCGAGCTGGATAGGCTATCGAAGTTCTTATATGTGCTGATCGGTCTCACCTTCTTAAGTAACTTGATTAGCTACATAGTGACTCCAATGCGCTATATCTCTCGTATGAATGAATACATGTCTACGCAGTCCGCATCATCTCAACAGGCACTGGAGTATTACAACCGCTTTTCGTTTTACAATGCCATAGATACGGTGTGGATCGCCGGTCCTATAGCTATAGGAATCAGCGGATTCCTCTTCTACGCAGTCTTCATCTGGTATAGAGAATGGATGGGTAAGAACACGTTCGCCTACCGTCTCCTGATGTTGCCCGTACCGCGTATGCATCTTTACTTTTCGAAGCTGATCGTCATTTACTTAGGTATCTTCAGCTTGATTACCACTCAGATTGTATCCTTATTTATCGGATTCCAGATTGTATCAGCTATCGTACCCGGCGAATGGTTTGCTAACGTCAATGCCTTACAAGCCATACAAATGAACCCGCTCTTCATTTACATCATTCCAGTTGAACCGATGTATTTTTTAGGTGTGAACGGAATCGGTCTGGTTTTTATCATCGTCCTGTTTACACTCATTCTGATGGAACGCAGTTATTCCATTAAAGGCATTTTCATGGGCATTGTTTATGGTGCAGCGGCTTTAGCTATAAGCTTGTTCCCGATGCTTATTTCAGATATTTTTCAAAATCAGTATATATTATATGACTCTGAAATCATTTTGATCTTGACGTTCATTTTAACACTGATCGCAATCACTTCTATCCTGGTCAGCCGCCATTTACTGACCAAGAAAATCACAATATAGAAAGGAACAGATAAATGACTAAATATTCCAAACTCTTCAGTATTTTGACGATCTGTCTCCTGACACTAGTCGGCTTTACTTTTTATCAAGCGCAAGCTGAGTCAGTCAGGCCCAAGGTCGAACTGGTGACTGAAGAAGGTCAGGCAGAAGAATTAGACTTGTTATACTTTCTGGGCAATGTCCATGGGTATGATAGTTACAGGAACAATTACAATACGACGTTTGAATACAGAAATGGTGAGATGCATTATTTCGATGATCTTTCTATTCTTCAAAAAGTTGATTTTAACTTCACACCCAGAATGAATCGCTATACAGAGGACTACCGTTCGTTTATGAGAGGAAAATCAAGACAGACTGATCACTACACTGAAACAGATGAGTACCTTCTTTACACAGGCATGCATTCAGATGTGAACTGGAGACAGTTTAATGATAATTCACTTACGATCTCTCTCCTGGACAAGGAGACAAATGAAGAAACAGCTCAAGAAGTTCATTTGACAGGCGGGTCTTATCAAAGTGTCATCGCTGCTTACCTTGATTATCCTTCATTGACACTCGTCACTCAGGCCCTCGATGAGGATTCAACTAATAACTGGCTGATTTATTCGTATGATTTAGAAAACCCTCAGGATGAAATCGCACCTGTTATTAATTCTAAACATACACTGGGATCGCCTACGATCCAGTTGTCTGATTCTCAATCCAAAACTGGACGATATCTATCCTTCCGAACGCTTGAACCCGGAGAAACAGATGAATACGATTATGTATTGAATCACACCACATCAGGTTACTACGTGTACGACACAGTAACTGAAGAACTTAAAGAAGTCCCCTCATTCGAGGAAGGCGAAACAGTCGTCCTGACTGAGGCGGAAACCATTCTAGTGGGAAATGACCTGGAAGATGATATCGTCTGGAGTGAATGGAATTTTGAGGATGACTCATTGACTGAGCAAGGAACAGCTTCAATGGTGACCCCAACCATCGGACGAGTTCAGGTGCATTACTATGATTATACGTTCAACCAGGGATTACAGTTAATAAATGGACGCATTTATGCTTTTGAAGAAGACTATGTCGAGGATATGAGTCGTCCCCTCTTTCAAGTGATCGACCTTGACTCATTTGATACTGTCTTTTCAGGCTATATTGGAGTAGAAACAAACCTGGACACCTCACAAGCCGAGCTGGTCGTATACGAATACTCTCTCGATTACTTGTTAAACTAATCTCCCCCCTTGATCATGCGACACAGCTGATAGAAGCCTGTGTCGCATTTTTTGATGTCCTATAGGGGAAGGAAAAGAGAATGAAGCTCACCCGACAGTCCACTCGATGCCGTTCATGTTTCCTTTCAGGCTTAAACGGAACAAATGGGGCTAAAACACTTATTTAAAGCCTCAATGTGTATTTGACTGCTATGGAATCTAGCTTTTCTAAACATAACTTGTTATACTATTTAAAAGTTAGAGAACCCTTGTTACCTATTAAAATAAATATGCACTGGATTGGATGACATTATGACTGAACAGATAAGACAATCAATTTTAAAAAGTAAACGCATCGTCATTAAGGTCGGGACCAGCACGATCATGTACCCTAATGGCTCTATCAATCTGCAGCAGATGGAAAAACTCGCTTTTGTTCTTAGCGATTTGAAAAATCAGGGAAAAGAAGTCATTCTTGTGTCTTCGGGAGCCATTGGAGTAGGCTTAGCCCGTATGAGTCTGACTAGACGTCCCGTCACTATTCCTGAACAGCAGGCCATCGCTTCTATTGGACAAACTGAACTGATGAGTCTCTACAGTCAGTTTTTCTATCATTACGGCCATCAAATCGGTCAGGTCCTGCTGACGAAAGACGTCACGGATTATCCTGTCTCAAGACAAAACACGGTCAATACGTTTGAACAGCTCCTGATCAAACATGTGATACCGATTGTTAACGAGAATGATACCGTCTCTGTTGAAGAACTGGATCATCTGACTCGTTTTGGAGACAACGATACCTTATCTGCAATCGTATTAGAACTGACGGATGCTGATTTGCTCGTCATGCTGTCTGATATAGACGGCTTCTACGATAAAAATCCGATGAAGCACTCAGATGCGACACGATTCGACACCATTACTGAAATCACTGAAGACGTTCTGGCACTCGCGCAGGACTCCTCTACCAAGTTTGGAACAGGTGGAATGATTACTAAACTGAATGCCGCACAAATTGTACTTGAATCTAAAAAGCACATGATCCTGGCGAGTGGGGAAGACCTCTCTATTCTGTTCCGTATTTTAGCCGGCGAGAAAATCGGCACCCTCTTCGCCTCCCCAGATCAGTCAAATAATAACCGAAAGGATGACTCTGAATGAACACCTTAATCGAACTAGGTCAAAAAGCCAAAAAAGCGGAGAGACAGCTCGCCCAGGCATCAACTAAAGAGAAAAACACTGCCCTGGAATTAATGGCTGAGGGACTGATTGAGTCAGTCGACACCATCATTGAAGAAAATAAAAAAGATACACAGCAGGCAAAGGATTCCGGGATCAGTGACTCCCTGCTTGACCGTTTGACCCTAACCTCTGAACGTATTGAAGCTATGGCGCAAGGCTTAAAGGACATTGCTGCGTTACCGGACCCAATCGGTTTAGTCGACAGCATGTGGACGAACGAAGCTGGCCTGAAAATCGGCAAACAGTCCGTTCCACTAGGTGTGATCGGGATTATCTACGAAGCGCGTCCTAATGTGACATCCGATGCTGCTGGACTATGCTTCAAATCAGGCAATGTTGTTATTTTGCGTGGAGGTAAAGAAGCCCTCCATTCCAACAAAGCCATTGTAAAAAGTCTAAGAGGCGCTCTAGAGAAAAGCCCCCTTCCAAGTGATGCGATCCAATTACTCGAAGATACCTCACGGGAAACAGCGACAAAAATGATGCAGCTGAATCGTTACCTGGATGTTCTTATTCCTAGAGGAGGCGCTAATCTGATCAAAGCAGTGGTCGAAAATGCCACTGTCCCATTGATTGAAACGGGTACAGGCAACTGCCACGTGTACATTGATCAGACAGCACAGCTGGACATGGCGAAAGACATCATCGTCAATGCCAAAACCGATCGCCCGTCTGTCTGTAACGCAGCAGAAACGCTGTTAATTCATAAGGATGTAGCCGAAGAATTTCTACCGGTCATTGAACAAGCACTATCTGAATGGAACGTTGAACTGCGTGCAGATGAAAAAGCCGGGAAGATATTAAAAGAATCTGTAGCTGCGACTGAAGCAGACTGGGAAATAGAATTTCTGGATTATATACTAGCTGTCAAAGTCGTCTCGTCACTGGATGAGGCTCTTGAGCATATCAATCAATACAGTACCGGTCACTCCGAAGCTATCGTCACGACTGATTACTTTGCCGGTCAGCGTTTCCACCGAGAAGTGGATTCAGCTGCTGTCTATGTCAATGCTTCTACTCGGTTCACCGATGGCTTCGAATTCGGCTTTGGTGCAGAAATAGGAATCAGCACACAGAAGCTCCATGCTCGTGGACCGATGGGTTTACCCGAATTAACGTCATCAAAGTATATTATTTTTGGCGAAGGTCAGATACGTTAGAATCTGAGCATAATATTAATGAAGAAACTAGACAGGAGTTTTCTTGTCTAGTTTTTATTGTGTTTCAGAGAAAATGCCATTGTTCAAATCCGAACATTAAAATAAAGAGGACTAAAATCGTTAAGTTTTGTAAGCGTTATTTTCAAAAAAACCCATTACTGTCACATTTAATATAGGTAAATCCCTTATATTATGGTAGACTATTTAATTGTGAGCTTTGTAAAAAACAAGGCATAGAAAAAAAGGAGGAAACCCATGCAATTTATAGATAAAAAAACCTCAGCCCGTTTCACCTGAAACAGTTGCTGAAAGATAACAAAAAATTACTGAAAGATGATTTTCTTTCAGGCTTAACCGTTGCCCTTGCATTGATTCCAGAATCAATCGCTTTTGCATTCGTCGCTGGAGTCAGCCCGATACTAAGTCTGCAGACAGCGGTCATGATGGGATTTGTAGCTGCCATCTTTACAGGTCGACCTGGAATGATCAGTTCATCAACAGCTGCCATATCCGTCGTCTTTGCTTCATTGATAGCGACTCACGGTCTCGAGTATTTATTCGCTACTGTAGTCCTTATGGGGCTCATCCAGATACTGATTGGAGTCCTGCGGCTTGGTAAATATGCCCGTATCATTCCCTATCCCGTTATGCTCGGATTCTTGAATGGTTTATCCATTCTTATCTTCTTCTCTCAGTGGGATTTATTCAAAACAAACCAGATTACCAATGTGAATGGATCAGAAGTTGTACAATCAACTTGGCTTCCAGGGCCGCAAATCGCTATCATGCTGGGATTTGTCCTATTCACAATGCTGATTATTCACATTGTACCTAAATATACCAAGGCTGTTCCATCTAGTTTAATAGCGATCATAGTTATGACAATCATCGCTGTCGTACTTGGTCGTTACGGATTCCATTTACAGAATGTACAGGATTTCGCTGGGATGGAAATCAGTGGAGGCCTGCCTGGATTCCATATTCCAATAGTTCCAATCAACCTTGAGACCCTTAGCATCATATTCCCTTACGCCATAATTGGTGGTTTAGTTGGTTTAGCTGAGGCTGTATTGACCTTACAGGTTATTGACGAAATGACCAATACCCGCGGACGTACAAACAAAGAAATCGTTGCTCAGGGAATGGCTAATTTAGTCAATGGATTCTTTGGCGGAATGGGTGGAGACGCTATGATCGGACAATCGATCATCAACATTAAATCCGGCGGTCGCAGCCGTATTTCAGGACTAGTTGCAGCCTCTTCATTAATGTTTTTCATTATGTTCGGTTCGGCCTTCATCAACGCCATTCCTTTAGCAGGATTAGTTGGGGTTATGTTTATGGTCGTAGTGGGCACATTCAAATGGGAAAGCCTGCGTTACAAAGGCAAAGTCCCTGCTCAAGACATTTTAGTTATTGTTGTTGTATCTATCATTACCATTTTCGCTGACTTAGCTACCGCTGTTATTGTCGGTGTGATCGTATCTGCATTAATCTTCGCCTGGGAAAAAGGGAAAGTGATTTATGCAAACGTTGAAAAAACGGGCGAACAGGAAAAAACTTATAAAATCAATGGAACGATTTTCTTCGGGTCTGTACTGAACTTTAGAGATATTTTTGATATTGACCAGGATCCTGATGAAGTCGTATTGGATCTGAAATATGCAAAAGTATCGGATTATTCAGCTGTCGAAGCAATCAGTTCACTGACTAAACGCTATGAAGAGCGCGGCAAGAAGCTTAAACTGATCCGTTTAAGTGAAGAGTGCAAGCGAATGTTCCATAATGCAGATGCCTTTACTGCAGTAACGATTGATGAGAACGATATGGAACTTATAGAATACCCATACGTTTAAATAACGGCTATAAATAAAGACACGTACTATCACTTAAGTGTGATAATGCGTGTCTTCTTTTGAGTATTCAATTTATTCTTCATCCATCAGTTTCTGCTGGGTGCCTCTGGTGATCGCCATCAGTGCTTTGTAAAACTCTGACACTTCTTCCTGATACGCTTTATTTTTCAGCCGGTCGATATTCTTCTCGATGACCGCTTTTTCACGGCTGGAATCAAGAATTGGCAGGTCATGCCTCTTCTTATATTCACCTACCTTCAGTACCGTCTCAAGCCGTTTTTCAAATAAAGTGGTCAATTCCTGATCAATTGCATCGATATCATTTCTGTACCCATCCAGTTCACTCATTTAACTTCCTCCAAGCATCAGATCTGTGAGTCCAATAGCCGTTACGGCTTCCAAAACAGGGAGAACTCTGGGAACGATACAGGGATCATGACGTCCCTCTACTTCAAGTTCAGCATTCTTACCTTCTTTAATATTAATGGTCTGCTGTTTTTTCTTGATCGAAGCAGGGGGTTTAACCGCTGATCTGAAGACGATCGGCATGCCGTATGTGATGCCGCCGATGATCCCCCCATTATTATTAGAACGCGTTTTGATTTCATTATTCTCATCGTAGTAGTACTCATCGTTGGCTTCAGAGCCTTTAAGTTTCGTGATATCAAACCCTGTTCCAAATTCTATTCCTTTGATAGCAGGAACGGAGAACACCAAGTGAGCCAGCGTCGATTCGACTGAATCAAAGAACGGGTTACCATAACCTGCTGGAATGCCCAGGACAAACGTTTCAACGACGCCTCCTACTGAATCGCCTTCGTCTTTGGCCTCTATAATTAAGTCATGAATAGCCTGCTTCTTCTCTTCATTAAAAAGGGGCAGCTGCTCATTTTTGAACGCTTCGACCTGTTCCAGGGTTACTTCTGTCTGATCTGAAAAGCGTTCGTCTTCAATTGCTCCGATAGATTGTATGTGAGACCCGATCGTTACACCCTTTTGTTCGAGCCACTGTTTACAGATCGCTCCGGCAAACACGATCGGTGCTGTGATTCGACCTGAAAAGTGTCCACTTCCTCTGTGGTCATTGTGTCCTTTGTATCTCATTCGCCCCGGGTAATCGGCCTGTCCCGGACGCATAACATCTTTCAGCAAACTGTAATCTTTTGACCGCGTATTTGTATTTCGGATGATGGCAGTCAAAGGTGCCCCAGTTGTTTTTCCATCTAAAAATCCACTCAAAATCTCAGGCAGATCTTTTTCTTTCCGAGGGGTCGTTAATTCACTAGACCCTGGTGCACGCCTGGCCATCTCGACTAGAACTTTATCCATATCGATTTCAAGTCCTGGTGTTAAGCCGTTGATCGTTATGCCTATCGCGTCCCCATGTGATTCTCCAAATAATGATAGTTCTAGGTTTTTACCCCAAATGCCGCTCATTGATTGTTCCTCCTAATGTTTTAAATACGTCCCAGAAATCCGGGTATGATTTTGCGACACATTCCGTGTCTTTAATGATGATCGGTTCTTCGCAGCGTGTAGAAGCGATCGCCAGCATCATGGCCATACGGTGATCTTTATGACTCCAGACTGTTGCGCCTCCTTTTAACGAGGACACCCCCTGGATGACTAAGTCGTTTCCTTCTATTTGTATATCTGCACCAATCGCTTCGAGTTCACGTTGAGTTGCTTCCAGTCTGTCGCTTTCTTTGATTCGCAGACGTTCAAGATTTTCAATACGCGTACTTCCTTCACTTAATGAAGCCACTAATGCAGCCACTGGAATAATATCCGGACACTGAGACCCGTCTATGACTCGATGCGTATCTTGCTTCAGTGTATCTAAAATTGACAGGATCGCTTTATCTCCTTGAAGTGACTGTTCATTCAGGCCGCTGATATCAAGTGTATTCCCTAATGCATTTGCACTCAGGAAAAAGGCTGCTTGAGAGTAATCCCCTTCGACTGTATAGTCCACTGCTTTGATCGACTGGTTCCCTGGAATGTTATACAGCTGACCGTCTTCTTCTACATGAATTGTCAGTCCAAATGCTTTAAATACATCAAGCGTTAAATCGATATAGCCTTTAGATTCAAGAGGTGTCGTTACTTTGATTGCAGAATCGCCGTCTAAGAACGGCAGAGTCATCAACAAGCCTGTAATGAACTGTGAGCTGATATCACCACGCAGTTCAACTGCTTCTGGTGCAAGCGGTCCTTCTACCGTTAAATCTAACGTATCAGTGTTTGTCGTGGCAAAGAGCAATCCTTGTGAATTGAACAAGTCTTCAAAAGGAGTGAGCGGACGCTTCCCGAGCTTTCCTCTTCCAACAAAACGCGTCTTCCCTTCAAACAAGGTAGCCACTGGCACTAAAAACCGAAGGGTAGAACCGGATTCATTGCAGTCGATCGTTCGCGATGAGTGATCCGCTTGAATTGACCCTCGCCCATTCAGACCGATTCCGTCGATAATGACAGAGTCCCTCTCTTCTGTAATCTCCGCTCCCATGGCACGTAAGCCTTGAATGGTTGCTTTAATATCATCAGAATACTGAATATTGCGGACCGTACTGTGTCCATCTGCCAGACCGGCACAAATGATTGCCCGGTGTGCTAAGCTTTTTGAAGGAGGTACAGTGACTGTACCCGCTATTTTTCCTGGTTCAAGTTGTAAATGCGTCACGTGATCTGTCCTCCCGTTGTCAATTGATCAAAGAACCCGATACCGGTCTTATAGGTAGCGGCTTGTCCGATCGTTTCTATAATAACTACATGTAACTGGTTGTTTAACTGCTTCTTGTCTTTTTTTATATAGGATAATATAAAGTCATACGCTTCAGGTTCGTCCAGTTCAGCTGGAAGATTATGTCCAGACAGACAGCGTCTTACCTTCTCAGCGGTTCCTTTTTCAGTGAGTCCTTTTTCTTCTGCGATAGCCGTTAAAGTGACCATTCCGATTGCCACGGCATGCCCATGAGTAATCGATTCATAATTGTAATACGCTTCGATCGCATGACCCAGAGTGTGTCCAAAATTTAAAAGCATGCGGATACCTTTATCTTTTTCATCCTGCTGGACCATATCCTGCTTGATTTTACAGCAGGTCTCGATGACGTTTTCGATCTCAGCCATGACCTTTTCTCTGGAATTGAGCTGAGTCAGTTTGTCAAAAAACGATGCGTCCTTAATGCAGCCGTATTTAATGACTTCGGCCATCCCATCTGAGAAGTAATGGTCAGACAAGGTATTTAAGACATCCGGATCGATGATGACCAGTTTAGGATGATAAAAGGCGCCTGCCAGATTTTTTCCTTCCGGCAGATCGACCCCTACTTTGCCTCCCACACTGCTGTCTACTTGAGCCAGCAAAGACGTCGGGATTTGAACAAAATCGATCCCTCTCAGAAATGTGGCTGCAACAAAGCCAGCAATGTCTCCGACGACGCCTCCGCCTAAAGCAACAATCACATCACTTCTTGTGATTCCCGCATTGATCAGTTCACTGTACATGGCAGGCATCGATGAAAATGTCTTCGTCTGCTCTCCCGGCTCTAAAATGATGAAATGAACTGTAAAACCAGCGCGTTTTAATTGCGTGTCGACTGTTTCACCATAATGCTGATGAACATTCTTATCCGTTACCACGGCCACACGTCTGCTGCTGGTGATTGCTGATAGTTCTTCCCCCACATTCTGAAGCAGTCCTTTTTGAATCTTTATCGCATATTCAGTTGTTTCTTGAGGTACTTCAACTTGAATGTCATTCATCTGGCTAACTCCTTAATGAGTGGATACTTCAGTTGACAATGGCACTGAACGACCTTCTATTTCAGCAAGTTTCTGAGCTTTCTCCATCAGTAAACCGAACTCGTCAGGTGTCAGGCACTGTTCGCCATCACTCCATGCGTTTTCAGGATCATTGTGTACCTCGATCATCAGACCATCTGCACCGGCAACGATTCCCGATTTAGCGCCCGATTCAACCAAGTATGACATGCCACCGGCGTGACTTGGATCCACGATGATTGGCAAGTGAGATAATTTTTTAATGACTGGAACAGCTTGAATATCCAGCGTGTTACGTGTGCCTTGTTCGAACGTTCTGATTCCGCGCTCACATAAAATGACGTTCTCGTTTCCTTCAGACATGATGTATTCTGCTGACATCAACCATTCTTTGTAGGTTGCTGATAAGCCACGCTTCAATAGAACGGGTGTATTCGTTTTTCCTACTTCTTTCAGTAAGTCAAAATTCTGCATGTTACGTGCACCGATTTGAATCATGTCCACTGACTCGACGAATTCGTCTATCCATTTCACTGACATCAGTTCAGTAACAATCGGTAAACCTGTTTCTGCTTTAGCCGCCTGCAGCATGCGTAACCCTTCAAGTTCAAGTCCCTGGAAGCTGTACGGTGACGTTCTTGGCTTGAATGCTCCTCCACGAAGGAAGTTTGCACCCGCTTTTTTGATTTGCTTGGCAACTCTGATGATCTGCTCTTCACTTTCCACTGAACACGGACCTGCGATAATACCCAGTTTGTGCCCTCCGATGGTTTCCTGTCCGATTTGAACTTCTGAATTCTCCGGATGGAATTTACGGTTCGCACGTTTGTAAGGTTCTTCCACTCGGATGATTTTCTCAACTTCTGGACGTGCCTGAATTCTATGCTCATCAAGACCCGTCGTGTCGCCGATCACTCCAAGAAAGTCACGTTTAACATCTGAAAAATGGCTGATCGATACGCCCTGTGCCTCTATTTTTTCTGTAATTTCTTTAATCGCCTTTGAACCTGTTCCCTGTTTTAATACAATAATCATTTTAATTGCTCCTCTTCATTTTTTATTTTATACAAGCACCAGACCATCTCTGGTTCATAGCGCTCGATCAACTGATAATCATTACATTTTTCTTTTTCATACACATCTTCACTAATAATCGTGTATTTTAATCCTTTGTTCTGAAAGGCTGTCCATGCTTTCACCTTGCTGTCAGTAAAGGTAATTGGAATGTCTTCTTTTACTTTCTTTAAATACTTCTGCAAAAATATGGTGGTCGCCGGATGGATCATGGCGCTGTTCTCTCGTCTGGCGCTATTTTCGATCAGCACCATCGGTTTTGTCTTTTTAGCAAAGACCTGCATGAGTTCGATGTTTTCCCAATAATCATAATTGAACTCTTTCCATCCATATGATCGCCGTGCACTCTGGAAAGCTACGGGAAATAAAACACAGTCTCCTTTAAGCTCTTCGAGATGATGTAAAATCGTGTCAAAGGATGGATAACCAACGATATCATCCTCTTCTGAATTGAGTAAAGTCTTGGCCGCCGCATAACTATCGGTACTTTCGGGCCCTAACGTGTGAATAATCATCTAATCCCCTCCACTGGTGTCGCTTGGTAAAGTCACTTTCATTGCTACCTTCCATGTTTGAACTCTCCAATCTTTTAGTTTTGAATGGTTAGTGTTGTTCAACTGCCTTTTATCGGTTGTCCGTAAGAAATTGAAAATTCTAACAGTCTTCTTAAGGATTAACAGTCGCTTTGCTCCTCTTATACTGTATCCGTACATGATTGAAAATCATTAGGGACTTCTTAAGGACTCACAGTCGCTGCGCTCCTCTGATACTTTGACTGTAAGAATTGAAAATTCTAACAGTCCTCTTAAGGATTAACAGTCGCGTTGCTCCTCTTATACTGTATCCGTACATGATTGAAAATCATTACGGACTTCTTAAGGATTTACAGTCGCTGTGCTCCTCTGATATTGTGTCTGTAAAGGAATTGAAAATTCCTACAGACTTATAGAGGATTGACAGTCGCTTTGCTCCTCTCATACTTTGCCCGTAAGAATTAAAAATTCTAACGGACAAAGCAAAACGCTGCACCCGGTTATCTTTTTTTAAGATAATCGAATGCAGCGTTGGTTAAAATCACATATATAAAGTGTTGCTTAGTTTTATAAGTGTGCGCCCATTCGATTTCTTCTGAAATCTATGGGGGCACTGTTTTGAAAACAGCTTAAAGTGCTCTAGCCTCCATAGATTTTCCTAAAGAAGCTAAAGTAATAACGATTCAATTGTGGGGTCATTAAATTATTTTTTTGTGTATTCATCAATAACACTCCTCAACTGTTTCAGCCATTAACTAACTGTGCTCACAATATTAGCAAGTAAAAAAAAGAATGTCAAGGAATACATTAAAAATAATTATTGTTTTTATCATTTACCTCTCATGTTACACTTTATTAAAGTAAGTCCAACCATTAACTTATAGTTGCTTTTTACTGAACCAGTTGTTTATACTTTTAGAAAAACGAGGTGAACAGATGAAGTTATACGGCTTGATCGGAGAAACACTAACACATAGTTTATCTCCCCAGTTACACAAAGAAATCTACAAACGAACGGGTATAAGAGCGGCATACAAGAATTTCCCTGTTCCCGCTGACAAGGTTGAACAAGCCATAGATAGTATTCGTGTCTTGTCGATCAACGGATCCAATGTAACAATCCCCTATAAAGAAGCGGTCATGCCTTACCTTGATGCTATCGATTCAACCGCTGAAAAACTCGGCGTGGTCAATACCATTTTGAATTTAGATGGCCATTTAACAGGCTACAATACAGATTACGAGGGCTTTGGTTTATTATTCAAAAGAAGACAATGGAATCTGAAAGGATCTCATGTCACGATACTCGGGACTGGCGGTTCTTCTAAAATGGTCGTTCAATATGTGAAAGATCACGGTGCAGACTCCGTCACCTTAGTCTCGCGTTTACCTAAGGAAAATGAAAGAGGCGGAATTATTTCGTATAAGACGTATAAAGATTTACCTGATTTAAAGGGTGATTTTTTGATCAACACCACTCCTGTAGGGATGTATCCCAATGTGTCTTCCTCACCTATTTCAGATGAAACGGTCTCGCAGTTCAATGCGTTTATCGATCTGATTTACAATCCACTGGAAACAGTCTTCCTTAAGCAAGCAAAAAGCCAGGATAAACCGGCAGTAAATGGTCTCGAAATGCTTATCGGACAGGCCATCAAATCAGTTGAAATATGGGAAAATCGGACGTTCCCTGAAACATTGATGGATGAATTAGTCCGTGATTATTCGCAGTGGAAGGAAGGGTGACCGACATGCCTAACATTGTTCTTATTGGTATGACTGGTAGTGGAAAATCAACAATCGGAAAAGAACTGAGCAAGCGACTTCACCTCTCTTTCGTCGATATGGATGAGTATATTGAAAAACAGGCTGGGCAATCTATTCCAGACTTATTCACCAAAGGAGAAGACGTCTTTCGCTCACTTGAGACACAAGCCTGCAAAGACTTGTCCGGTAAACAAGACTGCATCATTTCGACTGGTGGAGGCGCCGCGATTAAAGAAGAAAACCACTCATGGTTAAATAAAGCAGGTCTGATTCTCTTTATAGACCGCCCCATCGAGAAGATTGCCGCGGATATCGAAACGGAACACAGACCTTTATTAAAAGATGGTAAATCTGCGCTGTTCGCGTTGTATAGTGAGAGAGAATCTCTATACAGAGAATTAGCAGACCTCACTATCCTCAATGACCAGTCACTTGAACAAACGATCGATTTAATTATTAAACAGTTACCTGAAAGGTATACTAAAGGAGATGTGTTATGAAAATTTGGATTATAAACGGACCGAATTTAAATTTACTGGGGACAAGAGAACCAGACATTTATGGAACAGAAACATTGGACGCTATTAACAGGCGTGTGCAGGACTACCTTATCAAACATGGGCACATCTACGAATTTTTTCAGAGCAATTCTGAAGGACAGCTGATCGACAAGATCCAGGAAGCGTATGAAGAAAACGTAGATGGGATTGTAATCAATCCTGCTGCCTACACGCACTACAGTTACGCTATTCACGATGCGATTAAATCGGTCTCTATTCCAGCAGTCGAAGTTCATTTGAGCGCCATTCATTCAAGGGAAGATTTCAGAAAACAATCTGTGATTGCCCCCGCTTGTATGGGCCAGATTTCAGGGTTTGGTGCAACGGGCTATTTGTTAGCTGTGCAGGCTCTGGATACTATAGTGTCTGAAAGGAATACGTTATGACTTTAGTCATCGTTGGACTGGGGGCAATCGGTGGGTCGTTTGCGATGAGCTTGATGAAAAAAGGATATGACCGGATTATTGGGGTCGATATCGATGAGCGAACCGTTGGATTTGCACTGGAGCAAGGCTTTATCCACGAAGGGATGACCTCGCCTGAAGCGGCGTTAGCGGAAGCTGATATCGTCCTCCTTACGCTCTATCCTGGTCAGATCACCTCTTTTGTTGATCAGTACAAAGATCGCTTCAAGAAAGGAATGGTCCTGACTGATGTGACTGGGGTGAAAACCTCCATCATCGCAGATGTCGAGCAGATTTTACCTGACCACGCCGACTTCATTTTCGCCCACCCTATGCGCGGCAGTGAGAAAAAAGGGATTGCTGGTGCAGATGAATCTAAATTCGACAAGGCCAACGCATTAATCACTCCTACTGCGAGAAACAAAGAAGAAAACATCCAGAAAATAGAACGGCTGTATGAGGATGCCGGCTTCGATACAATTACTCGCGTATCCCCTCAGACACATGATGAACAGATTGCATATGTCAGCCAGCTCATGCATGCTCTCTCTGTTTCTGTTGTGAACAGTGCTCAAGCTTCAGACGATACGCTCCTTTTTGCGGGCAACAGTTTCAAGGAACTGACGCGTATTGCAGATATCAACGAAGACTTATGGGGAGAGCTTTTTATCTATAATAAAGAAGCGCTGCTCTCTTCCATTGAGTCGTTTGAACACGAGCTGAACGTCTTCAAAGAAGCTTTAAAAAAAGACGACGAGACATCCTTAAAAGCCTTTCTCGCTCGCGCGCGACATCAAAGGAGAGACTGGTACTAAATCGTCAGCCAGATAGAGAGATAGAGGGATGCGCTGCCTTCAATCCACTCAACACCTTGTATAGTTAGAGCCTGCCGAAGACAGTTCTTCTCTGGCAGGCTCTATACATATTCCCCATCAAGACTGATTACCTTTCCGACCCGGAAATAGGTCTACACGTTATTGAAAGACGCCCTCATACAAAAAAAGAATGAGCCCGCAGACTCATCCTCTCATCTTCATTTATATTAAATAGTCCATTTGCCGGCGTAGACATTTTCGTCTTCCACTACGCCTTCTTTTTTAAACCCAAACGATTCGTACAGTTTGATGGCCCACTCATTTTTAGGATCAGCACCAATTCTCAGTTCAGTCACCTGTTCGTCAGGTTTAAACTCTTTTAAGAAAAGCGTCAGCGCTTCTCTTCCAATGCCTTTTCCCTGATGGGCTTTATCAACCATAAGGCGTTCGAGCCACCATGAATCAACAGGGTAGGCATCATCTGCGGGATAATAGCTGCACATCAGAAACCCGACGACCGTGCCGTCTTTATAAATGGCAAACGGATATTTCTGATCTTCGTACGCCGCTTCTAAAAGAGACAGAGAATTGGGTGCAACAAAGTCTTCCTGGTTAGGATGAACTTTTAAATCCACTACAGTCATATAATTATGTTTGGACACAGGTTTCAGCTCAATCATTTTTATCACTTCTTTAAACAGTTTTGGTTGAAGAGAAAAACAATACGTATAGGGTACTCTTTTATTTGAAATAATTGATACCCATAGCATCTTTCACTTCGTCGAGTGTTTGTGCTGCGACTGCTTCTGCTTTCAGACTGCCTTCTTTCAGCATGTCTAAAACAGCGCCTCTATCTTGAGCAAACGCTTCCCGACGTTCGCGGATCGGCTGCAGTTTCGCCTGAAGAACATCATTCAAGTAACGTTTGATTTTAACATCTCCGAGTCCACCAGCACGGTACTGATCTTTCAGTGCCTGTACTTGCCCTTTATCGTCATCAAAGACATCCAGGTACGTAAAGACTACATTGCCTTCCACTTGGCCGGGATCTTCCACACGAATGTGATTAGGATCAGTATACATGCTCATTATTTTTTTCTGGATATCTTCTGCGCTGTCAGACAGGTAGATTCCATTGTTCAGTGATTTACTCATTTTGCCTTTCCCGTCGATTCCGACCAGGCGTCCCTGCCCTTTAGGCGGAAGCATAATATCAGGTTCAACCAGAACATCTTTTCCATACGTACGATTAAAGTCGCGGGCTACTTCTCTTGTCTGTTCAAGCATTGGTTTCTGGTCTTCTCCCACAGGGACATGAGTCGCTTTGAACGCAGTAATATCAGCTGCCTGACTGACCGGGTACATAAAGAATCCAGCAGGAATACTTTCATTAAAGCCTTTTTCCTGAATTTCTGATTTGACCGTCGGATTTCGCTGCAAACGGGCCACTGTTACCAGATTCAAGTAGTACATAGTTAATTCTGGCAGCTGTGGAATTTGTGACTGGACAAAAATAGTTGATTTTTTAGGATCTAGTCCAACAGCCAGATAATCCAATGCGACTTCAATCAGACTCTGCTGAACTTTTTCAGGGTTCTTCGCGTTATCGGTCAGCGCTTGCTGATCAGCGATCATAATAAAGATTTTTGTGTGTTCATCTTCCTGTAATTTTACGCGATTTTGTAAAGAGCCGACATAGTGACCTAAATGCAGTTTGCCAGTCGGACGATCGCCTGTTAAAATGATGCGTTCCATAGTAGTTATCTCCTCGAGTATCTTAGTCTAATTGGTTTAATTGTATCTTACTTGTACTTGAAAAAAAAGGAGAAAATCACACTCCTCTTATTCCCCTACTTCTTTGCTTTAGAGTTAAATCCTTTTCTCATCCACCAGCCATTCACACCCACTAGAATAAGCAGGATCACCCACTCCGCATTAGGGATGAACGATTGACTGACGATCATAATAACGGAAATAATAAAAACAGGGACGAAAAAGATCAGGGTGCCCATGCAGCCTAAATTCGCTTCGGAAGCGGCATATTTTCTCGAAAATGGAAGAGCGGCAACAGATCGCTTCATTTCCAGAAACAGGATAACGCTTGTCAATAATAGACCGTTTATCATTTGGAGCAGATAGGCAAAGCCGGTGAAATACAGAACCAGGGTAGCAACCGCTATATAGAGTGGCGCTAAAATCTTGATCAGCATGGCTTTTGTAACGGCACGCATAAACGGTGCTTTTGAATCATTGGGGGTCAAATTAAACACCCAGTTGCCTTTATAATTTTTAGAAAACTGAATGGAGACAGTCAGTACAGGAATCATCAGCATCGTAAAGTACGGCAAGTACAAAAACGTGACTGGACTCTGAGTCACACCCGGTTCACCTGAAGTCAGTGTTGTATAAGTCATAACGACCGGGAAGACGAGTGCACTGGCTATAGAAGGATAGAGCCTGGTTTTGAATTCTCTCTCTGTTTTAGTGATCTGCCACCCAAAGTGAAAATAGGCTTTTTCTAGAGGATCAAAGCAAAGAACAGACGCAGCCATTCGTTCGATAAAAGACCGCTTAGTCTGTTTTGTACTTGATGAGTCCATCTTCTGCAGGTTGCTCTCAATTTTATCAGTATTCCAGTTGAATAAAAGTGCCAGACCAACCGTTCCAATTATCAGTAAAGCTGTATAGATGATATAGGTTGTCGACAAGCCTTCTTGCAGCATACCGAATGGGGCTACGAACCACATCGGAAACAGCAACACATGTCCGACAGACAGGTTCATCTCGACCAGCAGGGTTTCAGGATCAATGACCTGGAAAATCTGACCAACCAGGTAATAACCCAGTACCATAAATACTGAAAGTGAAATTTGACTGTAAGCAATGATATTCTTTAACCGTTCTCCGTCAAACTGTTTTAAAATGGTTGCATATACGAATAAGGTCAAACCCAGACACCAGAGGGACGCCAGCAGTGACAATAAAAAGACCAATATGCCGGCAATGATGCCGTTGAAATAAAAGGTGAACCCAATCACAGGCAGCCCTATTGCCAGCGTAAAGGCTACAAGATAAATCCCGACGTGGGTTGCTTTAGCTGCGCCCAGCGTTTTCCGGTCAACCGGTTTCGTCCCGATCAGTGTCGCATCTTTAGTATCGAGCAGAATGGTAGAAAAGTTAGCCAGTAATGTAGAAAATGTCATAATGAACAAAAAGCTGAAGTAAGTCGTATACTGGAAAACCCAGTTATCATACGCAAATAAAAACAGCAGAAAGAGACTGATTAGTGTATACACCCATAAGCTTGAGAAAAACTGATTCTTTTCCTGATCTGACCGTCTCCCTGACTCAAAACCCGGAAGAGCGGAATCTCTTCTTCCATCCATGGTCATCTTCAGTTCTAAAATCAGCCTCATCTGAGAATAGTTGACACCTAAACGCGTGTAAATAAAAGAAATCAGGTCGATCAAGCGTAGATAGACAGGCGCTTTCTCGCTCTTCTTCAGGCCTAAAATATCACGCATCATCGGCATCTTCTCCTTTCATAGCGAGAAGAAACTGTTCTGCCAGAGCGGCATGCTGGTCAAAGCCTGTTAAGGTATTAAATAATTGCTCCAGTGTCCCATCCGCTTCTTCTTTCAGCTCTTCAAACGGGCCATTAGCCACGACTTCCCCATCATTCAAAATGAGGATCCGGTCACTGAGCTTCTCAACGGTATCCATGACGTGTGAAGAATAAAAGATCGTTTTCCCCTCTTTTTTCAATTTTCCAAGCAGCTCTTTGATTACCTGGACACTATTCGCATCCAGCCCATTTAACGGTTCATCCCAGAATAAAATGTCCGGGTCATGCAGTAAACTGGAGATAATCAGTACTTTTTGGCGCATGCCTTTTGAGAAAGAAGCTAGACGTCCATTGAATGACTCTTTGATCCCGAGAGCATCCATCATCTGTTCAGATTTTTTCAGAACGACGTTTTCTTCCATCCCGTACAGCTCTCCAATAAACAAGAGGTACTCTTTCGCAGTTAAGGTTTCATACAAGTCTGCATTTTCAGGCACATACCCAATTCGTGACTTGTAAGACACATCGTAGCTTTCAATAGGTTGACCAAAGAGGCGAATATCTCCGCCGTCTCTATCGATCATGCCTAAAATAATTTTGACTGTTGTACTCTTTCCCGCTCCGTTTGGACCTATGTAACCTACTATTTCTCCGGGATAAACAGAAAAGCTTACTTCTTTAAGGACAGGCTTGCCATCAAATTGCTTAATTAATTTGCTGATTTCTAGTATCGGTTCCATAACTTCCTCCATCATTCATTTAGTCATAGTTTATCACAAAACAGGTGCTCACTTTGTTTTTCTACCATTTTTTTACAAACTGTGCTAGTCTTTAAATAATCATAAAAGAAAGTTGGCTGATAAGATGTCTACATATGAAAGCACGTTTGAGAAAGCGTCTATCTGGGCTATTCTGTGGCGTACCTTACTGATAAGTATTGGCGTAGTGATTCTAGGAGTGGTGCTGATTTTCGCCTTTATGGGGGAGCACTCTACATTGATCGGGTTAGTTACAGATGGGCTGGTTTACTTTACGATGTACAAACTCACCTTAAGGCAAATGAAGAAACATTCTTTATCCGTTCGTGCTCTATCACGGCCCCTTTCTCAAAGTAACCGGTCGTTCCTCCCTGTACTTGGTCTGACGATCCTGACTGCAGTTGTGGCGTATTCGTTTATCTACTTTTTTATGACGCTCTTAACCTTTATACCCGCTTTGTTTGATCTCATCATGCCTTACCTCATCAATATATCATTCGTAGAAGACCTGCCTTTTATCTATCTTTTTGTTGTTGCCGTTATTTTTGCGCCGATAGTGGAGGAAATTGTTTTCAGAGGGTATATTTTAAACAAATGGGTCGATAAATATGGAGTAAAAAAAGGAATCATTTTCAGCTCCCTTGTATTTATGATCATTCACTTGCAGTCTTTGTTTATCCCTCAACTGATAGTCGGTATCCTTTGCGGTCTGCTTTACGTTAAATTCAACAACCTGGTTTATCCGATTCTATTTCACGCGGTTTACAATTTTATTGTGCTTATTCCCACCTTTTTTATTAATTACGGTGCGCCTGAAGAAGCCCAGGAGGCCCTTCTTTCAATACAGGAGAGTTTGCCGATGGAGTTTATTCTGGTCTCCCTTCTCTTCCTAGTATCTCTTCCCTTATTAGTCTATGTGTCAAAGCGTTTTTTCCATACTTTAAGAGAAACAGGCAGTCCCTACGCTCAGAATATAGAGTTAGTTGAATAAGTCTACTATAAAGAAACCTTCCAGTTGGGAGGTTTTTTTTCGTCGCATCTTTAACTATTGAATAATATGTGTATAATATTAGAATATAGACTTTTACTCTAATACAATTCTAATCTAAGGAGTGCTTTTATTCATGACAGCATGGAAAACCACGTACGAAGACATTAGACAGACGCTTGATCACAACAAAGATGACCACTTAAATACACTCTTCACCCTCTTAAGACAACCGAGCATCAGTACATTGAATATAGGGGTAAGAGAATGTGCCGACCTGCTGCTTAACATTATGAAAGACAGTGGAATCGACGCTCAAATCATGGAGACGAAAGGGCTGCCCGTCGTTTACGGGGAAGTCATTGATCCTAAAAACACAAAAACAATCCTTTTTTATGGACACTATGACGTTCAACCTCCGGAACCTCTGGAATTATGGAAATCAGATCCCTTCATTCCAACCATTCGTGACGGAAAAATCTATGGCCGAGGAACAGGTGACAATAAAGCCCAGCTTATCGCTCATGTACTGGCTGTTAAAACATTACTTGAGCAAAACGGCTCTCTCCCCGTCAACGTCAAGTTCCTATATGAGGGAGAAGAAGAAAAAGGCAGCGTCAATCTGGCTTCTTTCGTTGAGGAGCACAAAGAACTACTCAAAGCAGATATTGCATATACAGCTGATGGCCCAATGGAAGGCGACGGCCAACCGACAGTGACCCTTGGGAACCGCGGACTTCTCTATGTCGAGCTGAACGCCCAAGGCGCAGACCGCGACAATCATTCAGGAAATAAAGGAAACATTGCGCCCGACCCGGCTATGACTTTACTGAACCTGATTCGAACTATGGTGACTGATAAGGGAGACGTATTGATCGATGGCTTTTACGATGGGGTCATCGCACCTACACCAGAAGAAAAAGAACACCTGAAGAGTATTCCTTTCTTCCCGGAGAAAACAGCAAAAGTAGTCGGCCTTGATGCTTTAGAGATGACTAATGAGGACTACTATACAAACTTGTGCTTCAAGCCGACCTTTACAATTGCCGGATTTTTGAGCGGGTACACTGGAGAAGGCACAAAGACGATCATTCCTGGAAAAGCCAAAGTTAAACTGGATATGCGTCTCGCACCTAATCAGGACCCTGCAGCTATTTATGCAGCTGTTGAAAAACATGTCAACGCGTTTGATTCACGCTGCAAAATCACCGTGGAAAAGTTAAGTGCGGTCAAGCCTTCTAAAACCCCACTGACTCATCCACTGGTCCAAAAAGTCATAGAATCTGTTGAAGTGGCTTATGACACTCCACCTGTCGTGCTCCCTGCACTAGGGGGGACCGGACCGATGTTTGTCTTTACAGATATTCTTGACATTCCATCAGTAACGGTTCCATATGCGAATGTTGACGAAGATAATCATGCCCCTAATGAAAACATGGGCCTGAAAGAATTTTACTGGGGAATCCAGGCATCAGCAAGTGCGCTGCTGAATCTGGGGATGACGGATTAATTTCTATTTTAGAGAGACGTTGATACTAAACAGTATGTAAAAACCGGAGATCACAAGGCATCAGCTGGCTTGTGATCTCCGGTTTATTTTGATCTAATTTGCTTCCCATTCTTCAAAGAATGTCATCAGGTATTCTTCCATAAAGGAATGACGTTCTTCTGCGATCTCTTTCGCAGCCTCTGTGTTCATCAACTCTTTTAATTTAAGCAGCTTTTCATAAAAATGATGGATGGCACTCGATGGCCCTTCTCTGTATTCCTGTTCTGTCATTTCATCGCGAACAGACAGTTCCGGATCAAAAAGCAGATCCCCTTTGCTTCCGGCATAGGCAAAGCAACGGGCGATTCCAATAGCCCCGATCGCATCCAGCCGGTCGGCATCCTGAACGATCTGTGCTTCCAATGATGCCAGCCTGCGTCCGTTTCCACCTTTATAAGAAATAGTCTGGATGATATCCATAATGCGTTCAGTATCCTTTGATGATACGCCTGCACCTTCAAGCCAGTATTCGACTTCTTCGATTGCTTTGTCTTTGCTAGTGACCAGCTTATCATCGATCAAGTCATGCAGGAGCGCAGCCAGTTCGACAATATAGCTGTTTGCCTGTTCTTTTTCTGCCAGTTTTGATGCAGTTTTCCAGACTCTTTCAATGTGGTACCAGTCGTGACCCGTGCCTTCATTTTTGAGTTTAGTTCTTACCATCTCTTTTGTATCTGCGACGATCACTTCTTTATTCATTCAAGAACCCCTCTGCTTTTCCCTAACTTTACCATACTTTTGATGAGACTACTTCCCGAATTCAAAAAAATACTCCTGAACATACATCCAGGAGTATTCCTTATTGACTATTGAATTAGTATTAAAGCACGTCACCCGTTTGAGCATCGATTTCCTGATCATCGCCATCTTCTATGTCGATATCATATACTGTACGTCCATCTTCCACTTCAAGGGTCCATTCTTCAACGTACCCAGATCCGGACGCTTCCAAAGCGGCGTCCATAGCTTCCTGAGGAGTAATAATGCCGTCCAGATCGAGCACATCATCTGAATCATCATCTTCGTCCTGCTCCTGTTTCACTATTTCACCAGTTTCTGCATCAATGTCGAGCTCGTACTCGTACTGTCCGTCCCATCCATCCATTTCATAGACAAAGCGGCCATTGTCACGATCAAATTGAATCTCTTCTATATTAATGTCTTCACTTCCGAAGGTTTCATAGAATAAGTCGATCGCATCATCCAGACTGACTGAGAAAGTCATCCCTTCCAGTCCTCGGGAATCGGCTGCATCGCCGGAAGTATCTTCCGTTGTATCTTCCATGCCTTCATCTACAGTTGCATCGTCAACTGCGTCATCTGAAGTATCGTCAGGCGCATCCCCCTCGGGATCTTCCATACCCTCATCTATAGTTGCATCATCTACTGCATCATCATTCAGCTCAGTATCATCAGCTGGACTGGTATCCAGTGTATCATTGTCATCGCAAGCTGCCAGTAGTAAAGCTGCTGATAAAGACAGTACACCAAATTTGATGGCTTTATTCGTTAACATGTTGATCGTCTCCTTTATCCTTTTATATCGCACCAGTATGATATCAGCTTTTGAGATAGAATGCCCATTAAATGCTTGTGAAGGATGTACCAAAATCAGAGACGTATACAGACGAAAACAGCCCCTTCAATGAAGAACGGGGCTGTATCACGTTTATTTTTTGACGACCAGTTGGATCGCTTTTTCAATCATGGCTTCCTGTTCTTCTTCGTTTGCCGAAGGATTTTCCAGACACTGCTTCAGGTTCTCAGCGACGATGACACCCATGATGCGGTCCACACTTGAGCGGACAGCAGATAACTGCGTGACAACATCCCCGCATTCCTTTCCTTCTTCAAGCATTTTCTGAACCCCTCTTAACTGACCTTCAGTTCGTTTCAAGCGATTAAGAATGCTCTTATCACATTTCATCTTACTCGATTTCCCCTCTCCAGGCAGACATGCCACCCATAACGTTAACAACATCATACCCCTGATTTCCCAAAAAGTCACATGCCATTGACGAACGGCCACCTGATAGACAGATGACATGGTATTCTTTGTCTTTTTCAAGCGACTCATGGCCCTGAGCCAATCCGCTTAAAGGCATGCTGACTGCTCCAGGAATATGACCGGCAGAATACTCGTCTGCTTCTCTCACATCAATGATTGTGATGTCTTCTCTTCTCTGCTTTTGTCCAAATTCATCCATACTAATTGATCTATACATTGACTAATTCCTCCGGTTTCACTGTTTGATAAAGTGCATAGGCACCATCTAAATTTTTCACTTTAAATCCTGCTTGTTTCAAAATACGTTCACCAATATAGCTCCGCTGACCGCTTCGGCAACTGATCACATACGGCTGGTCTTTATCTAATTCATTCATGCGGTCACGTAAATCATTTAATGGAATATTGATTGAATCAGGGAAGTGACCGTCTTCGAGTTCAGCTTCACTGCGAACGTCTAAAAGGATCGCGCCATTTTTCAGTTCTTCTTCTAATTCATGCCACTGAACCTGATCGCTCATACCTTCGATAACATTGAGGGCTGCATAACCAGCCATGTTGACCGGGTCTTTAGCTGACCCAAATGGTGGAGCATAGGTAAACTCAAGTTCCGGTAAGTCATACACTGTCAATTCGCCTTTAATGGCTGTAGCAATAATATCAATGCGTTTATCGACCCCTTTGACACCGACAGCCTGAGCCCCATAAATTTTTCCACTGATCGGATTAAAGACGAGTTTAAGCGTGATATCCGTCGCACCCGGATAATAGCCTGCATGGTCTTTGCTCAATGTGTGAACGGAAGCGACAGCCATTCCAGCCATTTTCACCTGACGTTCACTTAATCCTGTGGACGCAGCGGTCAATCCGAATGCTCGAACGATGGCTGTTCCGATGCTTCCTTTATTAGGTCGTTTGATCCCGGCAATGTTATCAGCTACTTGTCGCCCCTGACGGTTAGCCGGAGAAGCTAAGGCGATCAGTGCATCCTCACCTGTAATCTGATTTTTCACAACAATCGCATCGCCTACTGCGTAAATATCCTTCACACTTGTCTGATACGTTTCATCGACCAGGATCCCGCCTCGCAGACCTAATTCGATTCCAGCTTCTTCAGCTAACGTGCTTTCCGTCTGTACACCGACTGACATGATCGTCAAGTCTGTTGAAAACTCTGTTCCGTCTTCAAGAACGACTCGATTGCCGGCCTCCTTAAAGGCAACAGCTGACTGGGAAGTAATGACGTTAACGCCCTGCTCTTTCAATTCGTTCTGAACGAACGCAGCCATTTCTTCATCGAGTGGCGGCAGCACATGAGGGGCTTTTTCGATAAGAGTGACCTCGATCCCTCTATGTCTGAGATTTTCTGCCATTTCGATGCCGATGAATCCTGCACCAATGACGACAGCTTCTTTAGGATCCATTCCATCAATGCGTGTCATGATTTTATCTAAGTCCGGCACATTTCTTAACGTATACACATTGTCTGCCTCATCTAGTCCTTCAATAGGCGGAATAAAGGCTCTTGCGCCAGGAGATAATATGAGCTGATCATATGTTTCAGTTACAAGGACCCCATTATGATTAGCCGTTACTGTTTTATCTTCCGGGTTGATCGACACAACCTCATGTTCAGGTCTGACATCCAGTCTGAAACGGTCGTGCAAGGCTTCGGGTGTCTGAACGATCAGTTTATCGCGCTCTGAAATTTCACCAGATACATAGTAAGGCAGTCCACAGTTTGCAAATGAAACATAGGGTCCTTTTTCAAAAATAATGATTTCAGCTTCTTCTTTTAATCGACGTAAACGTGTTGCTGCAGACATCCCGCCTGCTACGCCACCTATAATAACAATTTTATCCACTTAAATTTTTCCTCCTCTAACTTTTCCAGTCCATTGACTCATTCCACCACGAACGTTGATTACATCGTACCCTTTTTTCTTTAATGACGATGCCGCTCGTTTACTTCTCATTCCTGATTGACAGATGACATAGACTTTATGATCTTTGCTGCCTTTATATTGCTCAATTGTATTCAACGGAACATTCTTCGCTCCCGGAATATGCCCTCCACGGTATTCCCCTGACGTCCTAACATCTACAATCGTTGGTTTGTTAACCATTTCGGTCTCTAACTCTTTTGTACTCACAGCTGGTATCCTGTTGAATAATCCAAACATTTCTTTTTCCTCCTTAGATAACGGGCTTAAATACCCTACAGGGTATATTAAACACCATACACCTGTTTATGTCAAGCCACGTGACTAAATTTATTTATTCTCAATTTTTCCATGACTTTACTGTACAATGGAAAAAAGACGTTTATGGATAAGGAAGGATGGATACATATGAAAAAGTCCGTTAAATGGGGAATACTCGGGACCGTTGGGTTGGCTGCTTCTGCCTTAGCGTATGCGAGTGCACACTTCTACAAAATAGCAGTAGGAATCAATAAAAAGGCGTTTATCGATGAATTCAGCATGGAAGAAATCACTCCTGATGATCCATGGAAAAAAGAAAAAGAATGGTACCAATCAGTAGATAAGGAACTCCTGACCTTGCGATCCATTGATGAGCTCACATTATCCGGGCTGCTGATTCCGCATAAGGAACAGACAAAAAAAGTCGCAATTATTGCACATGGCTACGGCGGGAGCAACAGAGATATGGCCCCCTGGGCAAAACTGTATTTTGATTTAGGCTTTAATCTGCTCATTCCGGATGCTAGAGGACATGGAGAAAGCGAAGGAGACTATATCGGGTTTGGCTGGCATGAAAGAAAAGACTATGTCAATTGGATCGATAAACTGATAGCGGACTACGGAGAAGAGACTGAAATCATTTTGTTCGGATTAAGTATGGGGGCGGCCACTGTGATGAATGTCAGTGGAGAGCCATTGCCGCACAATGTCAAAGCGATCATAGAAGATTGTGGGTACAGCTCTGTTACAAAAGAAATGGCGCATCAGCTGAAGACGATGTACAAATTGCCGCAGTATCCCTTTATTCCTATGACCAGTCTGATTACTAAAGTCAAAGCAGGATACTGGTTTGGAGAAGCTAGCCCTGAAGAACAGGTCAAAAAATCCTCAACCCCTATTCTCTTTATTCATGGGGATGAAGACGATTTTGTTCCTACTCATATGGCCTATGAACTTTACCATTCTGCCAATTGTCCGAAAGAACTGTATATAGCACTGGGAGCCAAACACGGATATGCTTACATTGCAGATAAAACAATGTACCAGACACGAATCAAGCATTTCCTGAACGCTTACTTAAGCGATTCAAACTTTCCGATAGCCGTTTAATGCCTTCTCATCAGGTAATTATTTGAAGCCTTTTCTCAACACATCAATAAACCCCTCACACACTTCCGATAGAGTGTGTGAGGGGTTTACTTACAGTTAACCGGAGGCTGGCCATTCGTGATTATCAGCCTCAACTGCTCCGAGTAATTGTTTCCTCCTCTGACTGATTTTGTCTACTCGTTCATAAAAGAGTGCTTCTGAAACAAGTGGGATGTTTTTATTTGTCAAATTGTCTATAGTGGGATTTGGCGGGACTGAACTTGATTCTTGAATAAATGCGGACGTCATCGTTTCCAGATAGGTACCGATGCTTGATCTGGCTTCATTCAGCAAGGTGAGGTTGACCGTCTCATGATTGTCTACGCCATAATAAAGAATGGTCAACACATCGTCCAGTATCGCAATGCCCACTGCAGAAGACTCATCTGGTTTCTGACTGTGATAATAATGCAGCAACGGATAGGCCTGGTGCTGCTGTGTCAGCTCTGTAATTTGAGAAGAAATCGTCATCAAGAACATGTCCATCTGATAGAAGGTTTCTCCATTCCAGGCACTTTCGATGATGTCTTTACTCGTATTTCCTAATCCAGTGATGGATCGAGCCACCGCTCTTTTCTTAACGACAGCACTAACGACTGATATGATATAAGACGCACCTAAAGTCAGGAGTAAAATACCCATTCCTGAACTGACTGCCGTCGCGATTTGCCAAAATCCCGGTTTTGGAGAATAATCGCCCACTCCAAGAGTGAATAAGGAAAATCCAGTGAAATAAACACGTTCATACCACATCACAGGTCCTTTGAACGTTGTTTTGACTATGGAATCAGGGTCACTTGAAAATAATAACGATAACCCTGCCCATAAAAACAGGACCCATCCAAGCAGAGTAAAGACCAGTATTAGAGGACCTACCAGATTGAACAGACCTTTTCTATTTTTACTGATTTTTTTTGTAGCCATCCATGTCAATCTGGCAGTCCGTTTTGAAATAGGTCCTGCTCCACCATCGATCCAAAGCGTAGTCCAAATCAAATCAACGATAGCTAACAACGTTAGACTCAAACCCGAAATAAATAAGACGACTTCCATTTGCACACCTCTGCTCTATGGTTTCTTAGTTTAATAGTAAATCAAGACAGGGTTTATTTCCAATTATAGCTATTTGCTGCAGCCTGTAGATGGACATCCAGTTTGGAGGCTTCCTGACTAGAATGGAGAGATCACACCATAAGAGAGTAAAATTATTAATTTATATTCTTATTCTTCTCATAATTTAGGAATATAATAGCAACTGAAAAGGAATATGAAGGGTTAAACTTTGCATAAGTATGTATAATAAACAAACTATATTTGTTTATATTCATATTAGAGGTCTTTCATATTCGTATTCACTTCTCATTTTATAGTTTGAATCTAATATTCTAGTCGTTTAAACCAGCAACTATATGGAATTTGTTACAAAAAGTTCACAAATCATTGCGTATTACTGTATTTTATCTCTCAGAACATAGTATAATGCTAATAACAGCAATGAATATTAATAACTATAATTATAATATATTCTTTTTTAATAACCCCGTCCCTTTTGTTAATATTATCCTATAAAAAGAGATAGTCATTAGCATCTTATGATTTGAGGAGATAGTATCATGACCATTCAGAGAAAAAACAAGTACTGGTTAGGTTTTATAGTGTTATTCACATCTTTTTATTATGCATGGATCATTCTCTTTCAGAACTCACCTTCAGCTTTAACATGGGGAGGAAACTGGCTGTCCCTTACCGGCTCCCTTGTCCCAGGTATCTGGCTGTTAAAGGCTACCCGGCGAAGCAAGGCGAAAGATAAAGTTTTCTGGTTCCTTCTGACAGTTGGAACATTCAGCTACTTCATCGCTGAGTTTTTCTGGATACTATACGAAAGTTTTCTTGGCTTAGAGGTCCCCTACCCAGGTATTTCTGATGTGTTCTACATATTCAATGTCCTGTTTTACATCAGCGCTTTTGTCTATAAACTGCACTTGGAGAAACGGCACCTTGTTCTGATGCGTTATGTATTCGATATTCTTCTTATTATGACCATGTTTGCCACATTCAGCTGGTACTTTATACTTGAACCGATTATTGCTGCAGGGGACGTTTCCCAGCTCGCTATAGCCCTTTCTCTGTTTTACCCCATTGCGGATCTGGCTCTAGTATTATGTGTACTGATTCTGTATTTTACAGGTCAGAAAGTCTTCTCCCATAAAATGCTTTTGTTCTATTCAGCAGGTCTGATAACATATATCATTGCGGATACCGCTTTTGTCTACTTGATCAGCTTTAATGACTACTTCTCTGGAAGCTGGACAGATCCTCTATTTATATTAGGGGTCATGCTGATCGGTTATACGGGGCTTCTTCAAAAAGAAGGCAACGAACTCCCGGCTGGAACACAATCTATGCTAGATGGCCGTTTGCACTTGTATAGTGTTTTATTCCCTTATATCAGTTTGACTGTTCTTTTCTTATTTATGATTATAACGACGACGGGAGTCAATGCCGTTATTATTGGAGTCGGCTTGTCAGTGGCCTTTGTCATGATTAGACAATATATGATTATTGCAGATAACCAGACACTGCTTAAAAAGTATTACAAAAATGTAGAGCAACTGGAAACGAACCAGGAACGATACCAATCGCTTTTTGATCATCATCCGGATGCGGCCTTTTCGTTTAATTTAAATGGCGTCATTGAGAGTGTAAATAAAAAAGGGGCGGAAATACTCGTTTCTACACCATCAGAACTGCTCGGACGACCGCTTCTCAATTTTATCCATCCCGATTATCAGGAAACGGTGAAAGAACATTTTATCAATGCAAAAAACGGGATATTCAAGTACTATGAATTGCCTTTAACAAATAAATCAAATGAGTTTTATTATCTAAGCATTACCCATGTCCCCATAAAGTCAAACAATGAGGTCGTTGGTGTTTATGCGATTGCAAGAGATGTCACTGAGAATAAGATCAATCAGGAACAGATCCAATACATGGCCTTTCATGATCACCTGACTCATCTGGCAAACCGTATCTGCTTTGAAGACGTGCTGAAAAACGCAATTACAGATGCCCAGGATAATCACAAAAAATTCGCTCTGCTCTTTATGGATTTGAATAATTTCAAAACGATCAACGATGAATATGGACACGCTTTTGGGGATTCACTGCTGGCAGAAGTCGCCGCCCGCATTAAATCGATGGTGTCCGAACCCGACTACGCGGCACGCTTAGGCGGTGATGAGTTCACCCTCCTTATAGATAACCTTGATAGCTATGATGAGGCCATGAGATGGGCCAGTCAGCTCTTGAACAGACTGAATCAGACCTATATAATCGATGGCTATGAAGTCCTCAGCACCCCTAGTGTAGGCTTTGCTTATTACCCAAGAGATGGACAGACTGTTCAGGAACTGTTAAACAAAGCGGACTCTGCCATGTACGAAAACAAACGCCATTCCAAAGCCATCTGAACCACAGAAAAAATCCCTTTCTCATGACGAGAAGGGATTTTTTTAATCATTTAAAGTGAGGTAGTGGAACAGGCTGTTCTCAATTGGTTCTTCAAATTTCAGTAGCATCTCTACTACCGATTTTTTAGTCCCATCTTGAATCGGCTTCTCTAATTCCTCGATGGTATCTAGGACTGGGCTGCATTTCCCAAGGTAATAAAAATCAGTGCCTTCATCATCTGATTTCTTTGCAAAGACTCTGAATGCCCAGTTTTTTGGATCTTGGAGTTTTTTAACTTCCGGAGAATTTAACGTCCTTGGTGATTTAGTAAACCATTTCAACGTGGTAGAATCAATTAGTTCATCCTCATAAGCCATTAAAGCACCGGTAAAGTCCTCTCCTTTTTGCAAAGTGATGAAAATAACAAATTCACCATTTTTAGCAGTATACCCTCCAATATTTTGATCGACCATTTGCTCTTCCCAATTAAGTAAGCGCAGCACATCTTTTCGTTTGTACTTTTGGTAACGTGTTAAAGCCGTACTTGTATTAAACCCTTCTGTTTTCAATAGTCCAGTCTCTATAAGATCTATAAATAGTTTTTTAAAATAATCGTTTGAGAATGCTTTTTTAAACGATAGGGTTAATTGCACTCTGCCGTCCTTTTGAGTAACAAACGAATGGTTGCCATAAGTTTTAGCTGTTGACGCAGTATAGAATTGCAGCGTTAGCGTATTTAAGACAGACTGAATTGTTCTGTCGTCATTCATTAGTGCATGTGCCTGAAACAACTGCTTCATGCTTTCAACACTTAACTCCTCTATTTGGTTGTCGATTAATTTTTTCAGGACAATTAATTCATGTTTTCTCATCCCGGATAGAAATTCTCTCGAAGCGATCATCAAGTATTGCTGCTCTTCTTTCGAGAGGATTCCTTCATTTTGCTTAAGTCCAACCAGAAAGTCGTAATAGCTCTTTTTCTTAGTCGCAAGAATATATGGATCCAGTTTCTGGTTCTCTTGAAAATCTTTTAAGTATGGTACACGCCCTATACGGTTGTATAGCAGATTAAATTCTTTTCTTAACTCAAACATCGAATCCAATTTAATGTGATTGATGGACTGAAAAATCTGTTTCTTAGCTATTTCTTCAAAATTAATAGTTGAAACCCCAGAAATGAAATGAGTGTCATACGTATCTTTTCTCAACCCATTCTTATTCCTAGACGTATCTCCAGACAATGCCATCGGTATCATATAGTTATTCTTATAATTCCCGATAAAATCAATCACGGTTACGTAATCTTTTGACTCATCTTTACGTAGTCCTCTTCCTAATTGCTGAATGAATATGATGCTGGACTGGGTATTCCTTAACATAATAACCTGATTGATTTTAGGGATATCTATTCCTTCATTGAAAATATCAACTGTAAAGATATAGTTAATTTGCCCTTTTTCTAATCGTGTGACTTCTTTCTCACGTTTATCCAGTGAATCTTCCCCGGATAAGTAGGTACTTAGGTATCCTCTTTCATTGAATAACCGGGATAATGTTTTGGCTTCTTCCTTGCGGCTGCAAAACACCAACCCTTTGGGATTATTCCTCGAGCACCCATAGTAATTCAGCTTTTCTATCAAATAGTCAACTCGTTCTTCTTCTACTAATTGATTAATATCTGTCGTTTCCGTTATAAGTTCCCCGTTTTTCTCGAACTCAGTGACTCCAAAGTAATGGAATGGGCAGAGTAGATTTTCTTCCAATGCTTCCTGAAGGCGGATCTCATACGCAATATTATAGTCAAAGAGCTCGAATATATTGAACCCATCCGTTCGTTCAGGAGTAGCTGTCATCCCTAATAAGAACTTGGGCTCAAAGTAATCAAGCACTTGATGATATGATTTCGCTCCGGCCTTATGTACTTCATCTATCAAAATGTAATCAAACTGATCCTTAGCAAACTGTTCAAGAATATGTCCTTTAGATAGGGTCTGAACTGTTGCAAATATATATTTGGCATCCCTCTCTTTATTGCTTCCAGATAACATCCCATAATCAGCTTCTTCTCCACCTAAAATACGTTTGTAGTCTTCTTTTGCTTTACTCAAAATCTGTTCTCTATGTACAACAAATAATACTTTCTCAGGTTCCGCCTGAGCTACATCGAAAGCTGATAAATAGGTTTTACCAGTTCCAGTTGCTGAAACAACCATTCCTTTATTTTCTCCTCGTGCTCTGAGATTGGCTAAATTCCTAAGTGCGTCTTTCTGCATAATATTAGGGGTAATGTATGCAGCGGTCGAATCAGAGTCCTCAATTACTGGGTTTTCCATCCATTGTCTCATGGGTTTGTAGGTCGCCCTATAGTCTTCGATCCATTTTGGAGTCAGGAGATCCGCCTCATGCCATTCACTTTCCATATGATCATTGATATCTTGTATCATTTGGCCATGATCATGAGAGGTGAGCTTAACATTCCATTCATAATTAACCTTCAAGGCTGACATGGTCAAATTTGAGCTTCCAACTATAAACGAGTGGTAAGATTTGTGCTTAAACAGATACCCTTTTGAGTGAAATCCTTCTTTTTTAGATAGTCTGACTTCGATATTGGGTATAGTCAGTAAATCTTTAAATACATCCGGCTGATTGAATGCTAAATAGACAGACGTAAGGATACGTCCCCTTGCGCCCCTTTTATTCAGGTCTGCAAATTGTGCTTTTAAGGAAGCTAATCCATCCTGCGTTAAGAAAGCAACTGAGAAGAAGAAATGCTCACAGGTATTAAGCTCATCATGCAGAACGTTTAACATGTACTCTTTCTTTTTCACGTCATTAATAATAAGTTTTGGATCATAATGAGATCCCGTAATACTGTGATCAATAAAGGCTTTTTTCAAAGAACGTATCATACTTTCAGTCATGAACTTACTCCTTCCTTCATCAGCTTATCGACTGCTGGTATATCAGCCGGTGCCCACTCAATCGAATTTAAATGAACAGGTTCTAACCACTTCACTTGATGGTGTTCGGTCAATTTAGGACGCCCATTCTTTAGAAGACAGATAAAGGTCGTCAGATGAACTCTTCCAAAATCATACTCATAACTCGTTTCTTCAAACACACCTGCTTGTACCTCGACTTCTATCAGCAGCTCTTCTGCTATTTCTCGCATCAGCGCTTCCTGAGGTGTTTCATTGCGTTCTATTTTCCCACCCGGAAATTCCCATAAATTAGCGAGAGCCTTTTTATCCCCTCTTTGGGCACAGAGTACTTTTCCATCTTCGACTATGATGGCACCTACTACATAAATATTTTTCATTTCTCTCATCCTTACATTCCAATACTTTATTATTAGTTAAACGTGCATGCGTTTGCTCAATTCGTTTCTGATGGCTTTTCCATGACGAAGCAATACGGACCAGAACATGATGAAGCTAAAAATGACTGAAATCCAGCTGGGGAGATCTATAACGACCCACTCCATGAAGATGAACAGGAAAGGAACAAAGCCCATCAGCGCCGCCAACTGAAGGTAGAGGATGTAATCCCCTGCAGCCAGTTTAACGACTTGAATCACAACGAACATAGCCAGCAGTGCGGCTATACATAATATGGGGATCACAAATGTCAAAGACCATCCCAGCCATCCAAAGATATAATCGAAGTACACACTCATCAATGAAAAAATGATCAGGACATACACGATTCCTTTGACGATATTCCGACGTTTTCGAATCAGGACAAGTACCATGATCCAAGTTGTCATTAAGCCAAACAAGACAAATTCCAGGCCAAAAAACTGAAAACGCCAGATCGATTGACTGATAAAGAAGAGAACGATGATCAAAAGAGATAGAAGCGTCAGCGATTGTTTGACCTTTCGACGGCTGAATCTTAAGTTGATCTCAGGAAAGGATGTCGGCTTGGTCTCTATACTTGTTTCTTCCAGCGGACTTTGACACAAGGGACAGACTGACCAGTTATCTAAGACATCCACGTGACACTTTGGGCACTGTTTCATGCGTCAAACTCCTCTCTTGTTACTTTGTTTGCATCGACCTGAAGGCTCAGCCCTTCCTGACTTAAATACCTGACAAAGTTCTGCTGAATCGAGGTCTCTACAAACGGACTTGTAAATAAGATATTTAGTTTATCCTTGTAGCTGTTCATGCAAAATTGTGGCCTGACAACTGCGGTATAGAAATTGATATTGTCCACATACGGCTCGACCACTTCTGGAAGCGACAGCCTCCCGAGGTTAGACATGGCAACTGTTATTTTTCGATTCGTATATAAACTGACCCATTTTAAAACTAAATCTTTGACTGGTCTGACTACGACTCGAATGGCCGGATGAAATTCAAATCCGATAAATCGCTTCAGTCGTTTTTCGATCGCTTCCGGCTGAATTTCTTCTTTCAGCTGTTTATCGATCACTTCACAGATTTCTTCGATATCGATGGGTTCGCCTTTTTTAAAGGTGTACGCCATCAAGGTCGTACTAAAGAAATTTCTGACGGAAAACGAGGGGTAAAACTGCCTTAAATTGACAGGAATCGACACGGTGATCGTTTCTTCCTCTTTTTTCTCGGAGATTGCTTCATAAACTGACCGCATATAAATCGCCGTTAAATACAAAGTCAACGAGACATTGTGACTGCGGGCGAGGTTAAGGACTGGTTTGACAGGGGTCTGGATCTCAATGATCCGCGGCCTCTGATCCGGTGTTTTCGTCCCTTTGACACGGTGAATGGACCTCTGTTTGGGTTGTTCTTCATACGGCTGAAGGCTTTTCTCGATATCCCCTGCTTCTTTATACGCTTCTTCAAACGGCTTTCGTGAAGGGACAAGATCGCGTTTTTTCTTCTTTTTCTTGAAATAACGCTTGAAACTATCTTCCAGATCCTGTTTCTGTCTCGGTGATTTCTGCGCCTCATCTCCAAACGCTTCAGGGTGACGCAGCCGTGTGTACTCAGTGATTAAATCTTCAAAAAACCACATCGCTCCAGTCCCATCTGTCAACGCATGAAAAACCTCCAGATGGATGCGTTGCTGATTGTATATGACTCTAAACAGTAATTCCTTCCGGTCATAATGATAAATGGCTGTACACGGCGGAAGAGTCTCAGGCTGGACATAAGGGATTTTTTCAGTGTGCTCCAGGTAATACCAGAAGATCCCTCGTCTCATTACATTTTGAAAAAGGGGATAAGCTTCATATGTTTTCATTAATGCTTTCTGCAAAGACGCAGGGTCTACGCTTTCCGTCAGATGCGCTGAAAATCGAAAAACTTTTGTATCCACTTCAGTACGTGCGGCTAGGAAAATATTCGAAGCATTATCCAACCGTACCCAGTTTTTCTTTTCCATATGATTCCCTCCCTATTCCTGGTCTAAAAATTCATTGATAACTCTAGTCGCCTCTTCTACAGGCTCTGTAAACTTCGGGTACGTGATGAAGCCATGCACCGCGTTCAACATTCGGTGGATGCGTACCGTGTTTCCCGCTTTTTCCAGTGCTTTCCCGTATGCTTCTCCTTCATCTCTTAAAGGATCATACTCAGCGGTAATGATCAGGGTATCCGGTTGCTCCCTCAAATTTTCGGCCATTAATGGAGAAATGGTCGGGCTCTTTCTGATCGACATATCTGGGGCATATAATTCCATATATTCCTGAATTTTCTTTATGGTTAATCCATATTCATAGCCATTAGTTTTAATCGATTCAAACGGAGAAGCTTCAGTATGATCCCAGTAAGTTACTGGATAAATCAGCACTTGCTTGCCTGGGAGGGGTCTCGCATTATCTCGGAGAACAAGTGAAACAGCAGCGATAAGGTTTGCACCTGCTGAATCTCCCATGAATATCCAGTCCCGTTCTTCTTCTCCCTCAATATTAGTCATCAGGACTTCAGCGACTCTAAGGCAATCGTTCAATCCCGCAGGATAAGGGGCTTCCGGAGCCAGACGGTAATCGACTGAGTAGACGATACGGCCCAGACTATCTGCTAGATTAACACATGTGCGGGAATACGATTCAATATCTCCAATGACCCATCCTCCCCCATGTACATACAGCACCGATTCATCATGTCGCTTTTCCTTTGGATAGAAAATGCGTACAGGAATTTCATGTTTTCCTTCAGTGGTATAAATTTTCTCATCCAAAAAACGGTACCTTGGCTGTGGGTTTCTTGATAGAAGCCTCTGCATTCGCCTCATGGACTGATAATCTTCCTGAATATCGATCTTGGGTGAAGACACTAATCTTAAAATAAATTTGAATAATGGATTCATTTTTTCTCCTTGTTGTTAACAGACTTTTTTACAGTTTAACACAGTCTACACCCTTCAAGATATTTCTATTCACTCGAAACATCTGTATTTACAGGTTGCTCCAGCTCGTTACCGAGTGCTTGTTTCTCCAAATACGTATGAAACGCCTGTTTATTCTTTTTGAAGATGATAAACATGAGAAGATAAACGAATACAGTTAAGGCGATCAGCCACCCATTTTGCGTCATAAAGACCAGGAATAAAATACCCCCAAGCAGATTGGTTAAAACCGTCAGGCTGAAAATCATTAATGCCCCATCGGGTATGGCAACCCCCACTTCCAGAGCCACTTCTGTAAAGATCGGGGCAACCATTGTGACCAGGTACAGTCCCATAACAAGATACACTGTCCCTGTGATAAGAGATTTAAAGATATTCCCATTTGATACAGAAACGATGGCTTGAACCAGATAAGGCAAGGCCACTAAATCCACCAGCGGAAGGGCCTGATTGCCTGGGAGAACAATCGACAATACCACAATAATAGGAATGAGAAGCAGACCCGTCATGATTGTCGCTGGTTCGCCGTAGCCGGCTGCATCATTGATTCCCAGATACCACTCCCGGTCATCGTCGCTGGAATCTGTCGACTGTTTAGACGCGTCTGTGATTGTTGCAAAAGCTGACGCAAATATATCTGCAATTTTAGGAAAAATAGCCATCACAGTGGCGGTTGCGATCCCGACGGTAAAGGCTTCCCCCCACCCTTCCATCGTGTCAAGTTTCCTGCTATACCTAAAAGCAGTCCCAAGATGAAACCAATCGACGTCGGTTCACCCAGTGCGCCCAACTTATTCTGCAGGGACTGTGTATCCCATTTTACTTTGTCCGCACCTAGCTTGTTCAGCAGGGCATTCATCCCCACAGCGACAGGGAAAGTCCCCAATGCATGTGAAGCCACGATGGTTGCTCTGGGGTAGCCATAGTAAGTGGACCACCTTTTTGACAGTGCTTCTGAAAAAATCATCGTATACAGATTGATCAGCACCATTAATCCAATAGATAAAAGCATGTTTCGGGTGACCGCATACATCATCGATCCCCACAGCATATAGGAATAGTTGTTCCATAAATCTGATGGAAAGAACACATCTGTGATTTTAAGTAAAAACAGGACGACTTGAAGAAGCAGACCCAGGCCAAGAAATATCATTCCGGCTTGAGTGGAATAGGCTACAATACTCGTTGCCTGCCACCCTGTATCTAAAATGTTTAAGTTTACCCCTGTTGTGGCAACCATTCTCTGGACCACAGGGGTAACGATAGGCGTATAGGCCCCAATCAGCAGATTAAAGCCTGTCAGACCAATTCCGGCATGCAGAGCAGATTGGATCGCTTTTTTCAGTGGGACTCTCATGATTAAATTTAAAATCAGTAAAACAAAAGGGACAACGATCGCAGCACCAAATGCATCCATGACTTGCGATAGCGTATTTAAAACTGTTTGCATCTCTTACACCTCTATACTCTCTCATCATTTAGTATGTACGTTCATATTTTACCTTAAACCCGTATGTATAAGAAGAACTATTGGAACTTATTGGATGCGCAATACAAAAAAACAGCACCCCCGTTATGGGAATGCTGAATGGATTCGATCATTACTGATCTGAAACAAACATAAATCGGTCTCCATTGGTTAAGTTGTCCAGCAGCAAGTGATAGTGTGCCTCTACCTTGCCTATAACATTTACTCGTTCATCCGCAGGATAATCTTTCTTCGTGAGTTGAACCTCTCCGGAATAACGTTTGTACCCTTCGTTGTCCAAAGTCACAGACCCGCGCGGTCGTTCTACGGTGTGCTCAGCGACGACTCGTCTTCCCGGTTGGGCATACTCACGTGACTCCTGCACCCGAATCAGTGTTGAGGGTGAATCGACTCGAACAGTAAACGGCTGATCATACAAATAGCTGTTTTCTTCAGAAAGGGCCACCGGGATCCGTATAATGCCGTCATTTACGTAGGATAAAATCAAATCCTGCGCTTTTTGTGAAAGAAGCACGTCCCCTACGAATACTTTATCCAGCTTATACCGCTTCATTAGATCCACATACTGAGAATAGGGGGACTGATAACGGTGCATCTCAAGAGTCGGAAGCCCTTCGAAGATCGGTCCACGAGTTTCTTTGTCCCCTGAGATAAACGCCGTCAAGTCGCCTGACACTGCTCTTATGGATTCGTTCATCCGCTGAAATTGTTCTGGATCGATTCCTGTCTCCGGTCTTGGATAAAAATTGTGCATATAGAGTGCTCTTGATTGAGTCAGCTCATTTTTCTGGACCGTTGAGGCATTAAACGTCACATCCAACGCCTCATCGAGTTCCAGAGTCTTTAAGTCGAACCCGTAATCAAGGCGCACATTATCCAGATGAAGTCGCTTAGCTAGAGAATTTAAAGATGTTTCATTAAACTTTTCAATCGTCACAGGTGACACATCTGCTATGACGTAAAACGTGTGTTCAGCTAACCACTCACACATCGCTTCCACTTTTTCAACATAATCTTGAGACATTTCCTCATTCATGTGCAGAGATGTGAAGATGGGAATATGCTGGTCTTTCAGTTTCTCAAGAGCTGGTTTCTGTTTATCAAAGTGAGAAACATAGACCGAGAATCCTAAGGGTTTAGACATGTGCAATATCTTTCGCTTTTATAAAGGCACGGGTGATAATGAAGCCACCGATATAGGAGATGATGATTCCGATACCGTAATGGAGAATACCGTTCCCCTGCATTAGTGGAAGAGCGACCCATCCCGATGGTCCCCAGGCATTGGCAGTAACGCCCATAAGCATAACGTACGCTCCACCAAACCCTGCACCTAATCCTGCAGTAATGAATGGTTTTCCTAAAGGAAGGGTAACACCGTAGATAAGAGGCTCCCCTATTCCTAAGATACCAGCTGGCAACGCTCCTGATATCACTTGTTTCAGTCGCTGGTTTCCAGCTTTTTTAGCAACCATATAAATAGCGATAGCTGCTCCGACTTGTCCTGCTCCAGCCATAGCTAAAACTGGGAATAAAGACACGCCGCCTAATGCTTCAAGTTGAATAGCATAGATTGGAATCAGGCCATGATGTAAGCCTAGCAGTACCATTGGTAAGAACACAGCAGCTAAGATGTAACCAGATAAGACACTGATAACCGTATTTTCAGATCCAATGATGACACTTAACCCATCAACCAATAAATCTGAAGCGAATCCAGAAAGAGGCATGATGACGAAGGCCATTAGAAGGACAGTAACTAGTAACGTAATAACGGGAGTTAAAATCAGGTCCAGTACATCAGGTACACGTTTACGGACCGCTCGTTCAATTTTAGACAGAATATACACACCGAAGATAACCCCGATGATTCCGCCTTTACCTGTTGTCAAGATTGAGTTCAGAGGCTCTTCAGCATCATACAACCCAACTAATGTAGATAATTCAACAAGGGGAGCTGCAATTGAAGCGGCACCGATCATTCCACCTAGTGCTTCAGTCGCACCAAAACGTTTCGCGGCATTCACACCCGTAAAGATAGCGAAGTACCCCAAGAAACTGTTTCCGATCAATGCAAACGTGATACGCATGCCTTCCCAGACGTCTCCAGAAATCGTTCCCTCACCAATCATTGTTCCGATCAGACTACTGAAGCCCTGGAAAATACCTGCAGCGATAATAGCCGGAATCATTGGAATGAAGATATTCGCAATTGTTTCTAATGCAGTTTTCAGTTTCCCTTGGCTTTGACGATCCTTAACGGATTGCTTATTGTCCTGCCAGTTATTTGATGAATCGGAAGATGGCGAGACATTATACTTTTCAACTAACAAGTCCGCTAATTTCTTCGCTTTTCCTGGTCCGACAACTACTTGAAGCGTGTCTGCATCAACAACACCCATAACGCCTTCTGTATTTTTGAGGGTCTCATGATCGACTTTCTCCTGATCCTTAATGTTGATACGTAACCTTGTCATACAGTTAGTAGCTGAGTTGATATTCCCAGTGCCACCAACGGCTTCTACTATTTCTTTAATAAGGGTTTCATTATTTTTAACCATTGACGATTCTCCTTTTCTTATAAAGCTTTTCTAATATGACCTTTTGTTTCTTCCAGCTTTTCAATAGCAGAGTCTTTGTCTGTATTTAATAAAATCATAATAATTGCAACTTTTACATTCCCATCACTCTCTGCTAATGCACGCTGGGCTGTTTCTCTACCTTCATTTGTCGCTTTCATGACGATGTTTTCTGCTCTTGAAATTAGTTTTTCATTTGTTGGCTGAACATCCACCATCAAGTTCTTATACACTTTTCCGATTCCGACCATTGAGATCGTCGATAACATGTTTAAGATCATTTTTTGAGTAGAGCCAGCTTTCAATCGTGTGGATCCAGTCAGAACTTCCGGTCCAGGTACCGCTTCGATGGCTATGTTTGCTTCGTTTCCAATTGCACTGTTTTTGTTGCAGGCAATGGCTACAGTTGGAGTATTCAGTTCATTGGCATAACGCAATGCTCCGATGACATAAGGTGTTCGCCCGCTGGCTGCCAATCCGACTACGACATCGTTCTCATTTAATACTAAAGCCTGCAGATCTTCTCTGCCCATTTCTTTACTGTCTTCGGACCCTTCGATTGCTTCGGTCAATGCTGTTTTTCCCCCGGCAATCAATCCCACAACCAGTTCCTTAGGTGTACCGAAAGTTGGCGGGCATTCAGCTGCGTCCAGTACCCCCAGACGTCCGCTCGTTCCTGCGCCTGTATAAATCAACCGTCCCCCTTTGTTTAATTGAGTGATAATAACATGAACAGCTTCTTCAATTTCAGGAATCACCTCCTCAATTGCTTCCGCAACGTTTCTATCTTCTTTATTCATGACAACGAGTGCTTCTTTCACACTCATTTCATCCAGATTCATTGTGTTCGGATTCTGTCTTTCTGTTTCCATCTTACCTAATTCTACCATTATTCCCGCTCCTTTTTGATCTGTGTTTTCTCCAGAATTTCAAGAGATTGTTCGTACTTTTTGTTTATAAAACTTGTATATAATATATCGATGACATTTAATTGAGCAATTCTAGAAGACATCGCTCCACTTCTGAAGCTGAATTCACTTGAAGCGACATAGAGTGAGTAATCTGCCAGTTTATTGATAGGCGACTCCTCATTTTTAGTAATCGAAATCACTTTTGCTCCATTTTCTTTAGCCACCTGTGCACACGTTATCATTTCCGGAGTCTGTCCAGAATATGAAATGATGAGAGCCACATCTTTTTCACTCATATTCTTAGCCATGAGCAGTTGTGTGTGCCAGTCTTCACTGACATAAGACATTTTATTGATACGTGTGAATTTCAGTTGAGCATCTTTGGCAACAATCAGTGACGCGCCTATACCAAAGATCGAAAGCTTTTCACACGCCAGCATTTCTTCAACCGATGCCTTGATAACATCGATGTCCATAAGGTGTTCCGTTTCTTCTAATGATAGAATGTTCTTGTGCGTGACTTTCCTGACTATTTCTTCAATTTCATCTGTTCTGGTCAAATCGGAAATGTTTTTCTCTTTATAATTCAAACGAATGGCTTGTTCATAAAGCAGGTCCTTTGAGAAGTCTTTATATCCCGAATACCCATTCTTCTTGCACAACCGGATAATGGTCGATGGTGAAGAGAACGTCTTCTCTGCTAATGCATAAATGGTTGAACGGCTGGTCTCTTCCGGATTTTTCAGAATGAAATCAATTACCGCCATTTCAGTCGGGCTTGCTTCACTTTTGTATTCTTTAAGTCTAATTGTTGCTATGGCCATAGTCTAAACCCCTTCTTCCTCTTAATCTTATCAGTATAAAACTAAGTGTCAATGAAACGCTTACTTTATGGAACATTGTACCACCAAATGGTGACTTCGAATATGATATATGAATAATCTATGAAACATTTAGACTTTTTTGGACATGACCAGGCTGACAGGCCGTCTTCTCTCTTTTCTTTTTTGACTTCAGACAAGGGATTGATTATATTTGATTGATGAGAAAGAATTATTTTTATCCGCACAGGAGGGACCTTTTTGAAAAAACTGTTTTTCATACTGATTATTTATCTGACATACATAAGTCTGGGACTACCCGATTCACTTCTCGGTGTAACCTGGCCTGAAATGATTCACGACTTTCCGGTGGAACAAAGTGCAGCGGGGCTGATTTCAATGTCTGTTGCGGTCTGTACCGTGATATCCAGTCTGCAGACACCCCGTATCCTGAAAAAAATCGGGACAGGCAATCTTATTTTTACTAGTGTCCTGCTCACCTCAATTGGTCTGATTGGCTTCTCGCTGTCCCAGTCCTTTTACTTTTTACTTATCGCAGCCGTGCCCTTGGGGTTCGGTGCCGGAGCAATAGATACGTCTTTAAATGATTATGTCTCGGTGAACCTTGAAGCCTACCATATGAACTGGCTGCATGCGTTCTGGGGCATCGGTGCGACGATGGGTCCTCTGATCATGGGGTTCACATTACGAAGCCAGTTTTCCTGGCGGATGGGTTATTTTATTATTGCCGGACTTCAACTCTTTATAGCACTGGTGTTATTTTTATCTCTGCCCTTATGGAAAAAGGATAAAGAGTTACAGACGCGCGCAGATACCCCGTCGTTTTCTATTCCTTCATTGATCAAAGATAAGGGAATCGTCTTCTCTCTTCTTGCTTTTCTGGTGTATGTATCACTTGAGGGAACCGTCTTTCTATGGGGAAGCACCTATTTGATCACCATCAAAGATCTCACCCCTGCGACAGCCAGTTTCATTTTGTCCATATTTTTTACCAGTCTGACCCTTGGCCGGATCTTGTCCGGCTTCGTGACTTTCTGGCTATCCAATCAGAAAATGCTGTACGCCAGCTGCGGCATCCTGCTCTTAGGCATTTTGGCAATGACTATTGGTTCAACGGTCTTACTCTATACCGGATTGGGATTTATTGGACTTGGATGTGCCGCTATCTTCCCGACCATGATGCACGAAACACCACGCAGATTCGGGGAGGATAAATCGAGCAGCGTGATTGGCCTCCAAGTCGCTTCTGGATATATCGGCATCACTACTCTTCCGCCTTTATTTGGGGTATTATTTCAAACAATCAGCATGCAGCTCTTCCCGCTTTTTCTGGTCCTGTTGACGCTTGTGTTAGTGGCTTTGACTATTGGCATTGAAAAAAGACCGATGGTTTCCAAGTAATCCGGATTTTGTTCAACATTAACTCATCAGACTATGTATCGTTACAAAAAAATAGTATAAACCTTATCAAATCACCTTTAAGGAGTGTTTCACGTGAAACCAGCACACCAATGGATCAATGAATTAAAACTCGAACCGCATCCAGAAGGAGGCTATTATAGACAGACCGATTTGTCTAAAGAGACGTATCAGTCGTCAACTAAAGAGTTGCCTCTGTACACCACTATTTATTTTCTTTTGACCCCAGACAGTCCCTCTCATTTTCATCAGTTATCTTCTGATGAAATATGGTTTTACCATGCGGGTCAAGCATTGACTGTTCATTCACTTCATCCCAACGGCCATTATGAGACAACCAAATTGGGCTTGGATATTTCAAAAGGACACATGCTGCATCATACGGTTCCCGCCGGAACAATCTTTGGCTCAACAGTAGATGTCGATTATGCATTAGTCAGCTGTACAGTTGTTCCCGGCTTTGATTTCTCCGACTTCAAGCTGTTTACTCAGTCAGACCTCTTACAGAGATACCCCCAGCACGAACCGATCATAAAAAAACTAGCCTACGACACATTGCCTGAATAAGGCTGGTCGTGGGCTAGTTTTATACTCTTAACTATTCATTTGAGGAGAATCAGGCTGCATCTCCATAAATTCGAGCCAGTTTCCGTCTGGATCTTTTATCCAGAACTGATAGTTGTTATCTTTTCCTTTAGCCACGTCCTGTGCGAATGAAATGCCTTTATCTTTTACTCGCTTCGCTGCTTCATGAATATCGTCTACTTCAAAACAAATATGATCCAACTGGTTTTTATCGCCTTTTGATCCATCATAGAAAAATTCAACAAACGAGTTTTCTGCAACTTTTACATATACGATCCATGGCTCTCCTTCATCAGTGTCTAGATCGAATGCTCGTTCAAACCCCAGTTTGTCACAGTAAAACTCGAGTGTCTTATCCATATCGACAACATGATACCCTTTATGGTGAATGCCTTTAATCATTTTACACGCTCTTTTCTTTTTTTGATTTTTTACTTCGTTATTCCCTAATAAAATCAGTGATCAGTGTAGTCACACGCTCCGGTTCTTCATGGTGCACCCAGTGTGTGGCATCACCGATCAATACCCCGCGCCCGTCATCACAGAACGCCAGACTTTCAGTCGCCAGCTCTTTTCCGAGAAACTGATCATTTACTCCCCAGATAATCAGCGTGGGGACCGTCACTCGAGGTGAAACCTTCGACGATGTCATACTCTTTGCATTAGCACGATACCAGTTCAGCATCGAGCGCATGGCACGCGGCTTTGCCCATGCCATTTTATACTCTTCTAGATCACTCTTGCTGAAGGTCCCTTCGTTACTCGTCTTCTGCAGGGCGTCAGCTGCATTCTGTCCACCCGCAGATGTCAGTAGTTTCTCGGGTAGTTTAGGCAGCTGAAAGAACAGAATATAAGAACTTTTCAGCAGTTGAGTCGGATGTTTCTTAACGTGTGATTTCAACGCCTTAGAATGTGGGGCGTTTAAGATTACGAGCTTATCGATCAGTTCAGGATACGCTCTCGCTACTCGCCAGGCGACTATCCCTCCCCAATCATGGCCGACAAGACACACTTTTCCCCGCTCCGTCGCCTTAATCAGTCCCACAACGTCTGCGACAAGCTGGGACATCTCATAGGCTGCACTCTTTTTCGGCTTATCACTCAGGTTGTATCCTCGCTGATCCGGAGCCCATACACGGTAACCTTGCTCAGCTAAAGATGTAATCTGTTTATGCCATCCATACCAGAATTCGGGAAAGCCGTGTAACAGCAGAACCACGTCGCCATCTTCATGGCCATGCTGAACCACATGCAAATTGATGCCATTGGTTTCGATATACTTATGCTCAAACGCTTTCATTTTATGCTGCCTCCTTTACGTGTACCTACTGAAATGCCTCGTGTTCAGGGAAGGACAGTTTCCTTAGAGGAGGAAATGCCTTACTGAACCTTTCCACATCTTCTTCCGGCAGGTTCTCATAAATATCCGCATAATAGTACTCGCCGGTGATGCCTTTGAATCCCTCTTTGACCAGTTCAATCCCCATGAACGCATCAAAATTTTCACCGGCTGCTGTGGTGATTCCAAACGCATCACATGTTTTAAAGCCTAAGCGAGGGTAATAATCCGGTTCTCCGAAGATCACGATGCCTTTGTATCCTTTTCTCCTGGCTATTGTCATCGTCTCTTCCAGCAGGAACTCTCCAATGCCTCTTCCCTGCCACTTGGGTGCCACACAAAGCGGACCAAACGTCAGTACCTCATGATCTCCATTCACTCCAACGACTTTAGCTTTCGTATACATGATACAGCCCAGAACTTCTCCATCTTTAACGGCTATCCTGCTGAGCTCTGGGAGATAATCGGAATCGGTCCGCAACTGATGGACAAGGTAATGCTCATCGCAGCCCGGCCGATGTTTATTCCAGAATGCATGCTGGGTCATCAGCTCCACATCATACCAGTCCGCTGGTGTTTCAGGTCTGATGTCGATGTCTTCTCTTTTAACTTTCGGTTTCTTTTCAAGAAATCACCCGAACTCGAGTCTGACTTCTTTTCTGTCGATGTCTTCATTAGTGTAGCTGCAAACATCCAATCCCGTCAACGAAAAGCCTTCATGGTGATGAAAATCAATGGCATTCACATTGCTTGATTGTGTTTCCAGTATAATGGCCCTGCGCCTTTCGTGTCTGGCCTGTTCCTTTGCGATTTCAATTAAAGCGTGCCCGATTCCCTGATTCTGAAACGCATCAGCTACCCACAGTTCAGTTATTCTCAAGCGATTGGACCATGTCTCTGGTGCTGTTTCAATTGCAGCTACCAGTTTTTCTTCAATCAGAATCCCCCAGGCATACCCTTTTTCAACATCATCTGCGTACAACCGATCTGATCCATCATCTTGTAATGAGCTGTGAGTGACTGTCTCTTTCAGGTCGTTCTTTTGAATGGTAATATCGTATCCGTCGGCTTTTTTCTCGAAAGATACATCATAAACCTCATTAGTGGTATAAGAGAGCGGAAGGACCGTTCCTCTCCATTTATTTTCAGGCAAATGACTGATCTCATGTTTCACATGTTTCCCTCCTTGTACAGGGTACTGATGAGCTGAATCACTCTCTACTCTTTCTTCACATTTAATACCGTTACTGTCACAAGAATGACTCCCATTCCGACCAGCTGGATCATATTCAGCATCTCACTCATTACCCATACACCAAATAAAGATGCCGTTACAGGTTCGACCATAGCAGAAACGGACGCTGTAGTAGGTGATGTCCGTTCCAATCCATTGACATACAGATAGAACGACACCCCAGCTCCAACTAGTCCCAGTAAGATCATCCACAACACGTCTGAAGACGTGATAACCGAAACGGCTTCCCCGTAATCAATGACGAACAGCATCACCAATGAGAACGTAAGGAATGCCGCGGTCAGTATGCTTTGAGGTTCACCATGTTTCGACGCATATTTAAACCCAAAGAGGAACAAAGCATACGATACCCCTGCACCTAAGCCTGTCAGAATCCCCAGGGTCGTGACGCTGTCAGAATCCACGCTGTACACCTCTGTCATCAGCACGACCCCAATCATCACGCTGAGAATCGCCAGCCACTTGAACAGTGTGGCTTTTTCAATCTTGAAAATAAATGAAATCAACAGCACAAAAATTGGAGCAGTGTACATCAAAGTCGCTGCTATCGCTATGCTAGCCTCCGCAATACTCAGATTATAGAAGATGAAATTTCCCGCTACGCCTAAACCTGCCACAACCGACCAGAGCAGCATCTGCTTATTCCACCTGGTCGGTTTGAACGCGTACCAGATACTGATACATATTAGTCCGATAAACCCTCTATAGAATGCAATGACCAGAGGGTCCCAGCCTTTATCCATTAAAAAGCCGCTCAATCCACCCGAAAGGCCCCAGAAGATAGCTGCCACGATGACAAATCCTAACCCACCGATACTCATACTTATTTCCTCCAATATTTAAAAATGCACGACTTAGCTGAACCTGTGTCAGGAGTTAAGTTTCGCCATTTTATACTAGTTAATTAACATCTTATTGAAGGAATCTGTTCATTACAACTAATAGGCGCTGAGAAGGAGGGATTTAATGTAGTGAACTAACTGACGGTGTAGACTCAAATACACTGTCTCCACTAAGCAACTGCTCAAACTCATCAGCTGCTACAGGTTTGGAGAATAAATACCCCTGGCCGATTCTGCACTTGCTCTCCAGAAGTTTCATTAACTGTTCGCTCGTTTCTATTCCTTCAGCTACAACGTTTAATCCTAGGTTTTCTCCTAAGCTTAAAATCGTTTTAACCATAGCCAACTGGTTTTTATTCCCTATATCATCAATAAAGGACTTATCCAGTTTGATCGTATCTATGGGCAAATGCTGAATAACAGTCAGCGATGAATAGCCGGTTCCGAAATCATCGATCGAAATACTGATTCCCAACTCTCTGAGCTTATGCAGGATCGCTGTGCTTTCTTTCGTGTCCTGCATGATACTCTCAGTTACTTCAATCTCCAGATACTCAGGTTGTAAGCCAGACTCATAAAGTGCTCTGTTAACTATCGCCAGCAATCCGCCATGCTGGAATTGTTTGACTGACACATTTACAGAAACGCGTATGGGAGGAAGCCCTAAATTCTGCCATCTTTTGGTTTGCATACACGCCTCTTTCAGCACCCATTCACCAATTGACACAATCTGTCCTGTTTCCTCAGCAATCGGGATAAATTCGACAGGTGAAATCCAACCGAGTTCCGGATGATTCCAACGCAGCAAGGCTTCCATGCCAATGATTTTTTCAGATATCAATTCTACTTTAGATTGATAATAAAGCTCAAACTGTTGGTCTTCCAGCCCTTTACGCAAGTCACTTTCAATCCTCATCCGACGCGTCATCACCAGACTCAGTTCATCATCGTAAAACTTATAGCCATTTTTTCCATTGTCTTTAGCCAGATACATCGCTGCATCCGCATACTTGAAAAGTTCTTCGTATGACGCGCCGTTTTTAGGAAACATGCTGACTCCTATACTAGCGGTGAGAGTTATTTCATGGTCATTGATGATAAAGGGTTTTTTAAGATTTTTTAGGATAGCTTCTGCTATGGCTTCAGACTTGTAGTCTTCTGCCTGAGGAATGATGACTGCAAACTCATCTCCCCCAAGCCTGAATACCTGCATATCAGACTCCAGGACAGCCTCTATGCGTTCAGCAATTTTGACTAATATGTCATCCCCAAATTGATGACCTAAGGTGTCATTCACTATTTTAAATCGATCCAGATCAATCAACAGCAGTGCAATGATGTGGTCGCCCGCTCTTTTCATCTGGCAGTCGAGGGTTTCTTTAAATTTTACTCGATTATTAAGATGCGTTAGTGGATCATGGTAGGCCAGATAGCTGAACTCCTCTAGCAGCTTATTGTTTTCATTAATTACAAACAATTGACGGAGGATGATCATACAAATAATGATAAGGGCTCCATAACTTAGTGCATTAAACACCCATTGATAGCTATTGATCACTAAAATAAGCAAAACGAAGGTACTGATGTAAGGAAGAATGGCTTCATTCCTATTCAGACGATCGGTGAAGACTATATTTGCGTCCTCCTTACTATCCTTCACATAATAACCCGCAAAACCGATTAGCCATATGCTGATGAGCCACAAATAATCAGCCCCACTTCCTGGAGAATAACTGTTGTTGATTTCCAGATAGGAAAAATAGGAATCCGCTACTACTTTTAGAAAGAATCCTGCTATAAGAAAAAGCATAATCGACTGCTCTTTATTTTTATGTACGAGATAATAAAGAATCGAAATGAACAATACGATGCTTAAATTGGTAATTGGAAAAGACAGTGCAAGTAAAGTATCAATTACCGAACTATTAGAATAAGTCAGTAGGGGTTCAATCAAGTAGTAAGACAAAATTGAACCGATCGTGATCATAAAAATGAGAATGTTAAAGAAATATACTCTTTTAAACTTGTTTGTATTAGTGCTTCGGACACGAATAACGAGTGCAGTTAAATAGACAATATACGCCAACAACCAGAGAACAAACTCACTATTTGAAGACACTGTTCGTCCTTGAATTATTTGTTGAGTTATCCAAACTATATTTCCTAAAAAGTGAGTGATTGTTCCTATAGCTAGAATATGCCAGAAGCGTTTCGCTCTTTTTCCCGTTCTTTTAGCGGCACGCTGAAAATGACTAAAAGCTACAAGTATACCTATTGTATGAAGGATGTTTACATCCAACGCTCTTAACCAGGAATTATCCCTGAATACCCATTGCCACCCAACCAGAAAAAGTCCATTCAATAATATAAAAATCATGATAAATCGTCTGCGCTTCAGTAACGCCATTTCCTTCATCCCCAAACCTAGTCCCTTTATACTATTATCGTCTTTTAATCCGTTTATTTAAGGCATTTGACAATAAAGAAAGTGATAAGTATTAACAATAACTTATTCTGTTTTGAAATAACCTAGCTATTATGGTCCTCCCCTTCCATATTGCTCGATACTGCCACTCTATACTGGTTCAGTAAAAGATGAGAATCCGTACACATCATAGAACGAGTCACAAAAAGGAGAACGCTTATTGTACGAAACAACAACCGCTCTCCTTAATCCATATTTCTAAATAATAATTCGTATTTTTGTTAATTACATATTCATTTATTCAAAATCAATAATCAGTTTCAATGCTTTATTCTCAGCAGCATTCTCAAAGGTCTTATATGCTTCCAGAATGTCATCAAAGTGGAAATGATGAGTGACTAGTTCATTAGGGACAAGTTTTCCTGCTTCTACCGTTTTAAGCAGCATCGGCGTGGTATAAGTGCTGACTAATCCAGTTGACAAGTTGATGTTCTTGATCCATAACGTTTCCAGATGAAGTTCAACACTTTCCCCGTGTACCCCAATAACAGCAACTCTTCCCCCAGGGGCGATGACTTTCTGACAAAGGTCAAAGGTTTGTGGGTACCCTACAGCTTCCATCGCTACATCTACCCCCACACCGTCTGTCAGATCCATAATCTGTTTGATAGCGGCCTCTGGATCTTTAGAGTTGATCGTGTGCGTGGCTCCAAACTGTTTGGACATTTCGAGTCGGTTGTCATCCAAATCCACCATGATCAGTTTTCCTGGTGAATAGAACTGTGCGGTCAAAAGAGCGGCCATTCCGATCGGACCAGAGCCCACGATTGCGACGGTCGATCCCGGTTCCACTTGTCCTGAAAGAACGCCAATCTCTAAACCAGTCGGAAAAATATCACTGAGCATGACCAGACTATCATCATCGATTCCTTTCGGTACATGGTGGAGACTGTTATCTGCATGAGGAATTCTGACATACTCTGCCTGAGTCCCGTCAATAAGGTGCCCTAAAATCCACCCACCATCTTCACAGTGTGCGTAGAGCCCTTTTTTACAATAATGACATTTCCCGCATGAGGTAATGCACGAAATCAGCACTTTATCTCCAACTTTGAAGTTTGATACCCCACTGCCGACTTCTTCGACAATGCCTATTCCTTCATGCCCAATAGTCGATCCTTTTGGCACTTCAGGCACATGACCGGCCAATATGTGCAAATCTGTTCCACAAATAGTGGATTTGACCAATTTGATTACAGCATCCGTACTTTTTTGAACTTCGGGCTTATCTTTCTCCATGAGTTGTTTCTGATTAACATCAATAAATGATAACGCCTTCATTTTATCCCTCCTATAATATCGTATGTAAGGAACAGATAGGAGTGGGGTGGATAAAATCATCTCCCCTTTTTTATATCAGCATGTTATTCGTTTCACAATTGATTGCCTTTAGAGTTATTCATAAAAAAAGCGTAAGAAACTTCCCGCTCTTACGCTCATTTTAACACCTATTCATTACTAAAAATGATCCCGGGCATTGCGAAGGGTGATAAAATCTTCCAGAGTCTCCGCCTGCAAGAATAAGTTGATTCTCTTTTCTTTTCCAATGTTTGAGGGAACGGTCGGAAGGTCTCGCTCTCTCAACTCATTAGCCTCTTTTAGCGCTTTTGATAGTTCGTCATTTTGTGGCTCGATCGATTGAGCGAAGCGTAGATTGGTGTGAGTATATTCATGTCCCACATAGACTTTCACATCCTCATCTAACTGTTTGAACTGCTGCAGTGCGTCAAATTGGGCCTGGTAATCTCCAGTAAAGACACGCCCGCATCCAGCTGAGAACAAGGCATCTCCACAAAAAAGGTGTTTACCCATTAAGAAGCTGATATGTTCGTTTGTATGTCCCGCTGTCTTGAGCACCTGGAATGATTCATTCAGCAAGTCAAAAGTATCTCCTTCTTGAACCACATGATCGGCCAAGTCTGACGTTTCTTTCGGCCCATAAACCGGCGTGTCCGGATAATTCGCCAGCACTTCTTTGACTCCACCAATGTGATCGTCATGATTGTGCGTCAGAAGAATAGCCTGTAACATCACCTCATTATCCTCCAGATAACTCAGAATGCCCTTAGACTCCCCAGGATCGACAACCACCGCATCGCTGCCTTCTCCGATGACCCAAATGTAATTATCTGAAAAAGCTTTTACAGGATGAATCTTCATATGTAGCCTCTCCTCACTCATAATAAATGTCTGCCTCAATTATACACCTCTGCAGAGCTTGTTCTAACTAAAAGCCTTTCTTACACACACTAAAGGACCCTAAACTAGTGATCCTCGTTTTTACTTTTTCTATTGAGAAATTTAATGAACAAAATAATCGGTACTAAAAAAGTAAGGGTGCTTGATAGCCAATATCTTATATCAATGTACCCAAACCTAAAATAATGTGCCGCAATACTAGTTAAAATATAAACGACTACAAATGTCAGGTTAAATTTAAAGTTGCGTTTAATCACGGGTCCCTCCTTTTTCAAGATGGTTTCAGCTAGCTTATAATAATTATTTAGTCCATATTCAAGACTGGGGTGCACTGTAAGATACCACTTTTATATTGAATTGGGTTGCAGCCGTACTTCTTATAGTAACCATTGCACTTAATCTTCTAAGTCTTAAGCGTCAGAACATTCTAAAATAAAAATAGTAAAAGACTCTATCACCTGTTCTTCCTGCTAAGATAGATATAGTTAAAAAATGAACTCCCAAATGAACAACCCAAGCTGACAGATATAATCCTTACTATATCAATAGAGTCTGGTCTAAATATAAAGTTGAACGTATAAATCGATACGCTAATCAGAATAAAATAAGTAAGAAATTTAACTATACTTTTTCTTACCTCTTTCCTGTCAAACTTAACCATACTCATGACCATCTTAACAGGAAAAAATATTAGCATAAAAAATGTGAAAAATAGATAACCTAGGACAAAGTTAAATGCCCGAGTACTATCAAAATCATTGTAAGAAATATAAATGGATACTATAGTTGCCAGTATGTATGTCACATACAAGATTTCTGTATAAGGGACTGATCTATGTTTTTTCATTTCTTACCTCTTCTTTTTTAATAGGCACCTGTCATATTTCAGTATAAGAGATTTCATTTTCAGTTTAATCTATTCACAAGTAAAAGTATACTATTTGTCAGTTTAACCCTACAGAATTAAACTTAGTTCACAAGATATAAAAAAATACTTTGATATTCAAAATAGTTTTCTAAATAGACTCTTTTTCTGCTATTATATTCCTATAACAAGTAATTAGGGGGAAATTAAGTATGGTGGAGTTTAAACAGAATATTCGGGGCAATGTGGCCTTAGGTGTCAACCCGGTTGGACTTAAACAAGAAGTCTTAAATGAAATCAATTATGTTAAAAGTAAAGGGACCTACGATGCACCAAAAAAAGTATTGATCATCGGGGCATCCTCAAGCTACGGATTAGCGACTCGAATCAGTCTGGCTTTTGGAGCAGGTGCAGATACGATCGGCGTGTCTTTTGAAAAAGGACCAAAGAGCGAACGTAACCTTGGAACAGCGGGCTGGTACAACAATATTGCCTTTAAAGAAGAAGCTGAAAAAGAAGGCCTGATTGCCAAAAACTTCGTAATGGATGCCTTTAGCCATGAAAGCAAGCAGGAGGTCATTGATTACATAAAGAATGAATTCGGAGGCAAAGTCGATCTAGTGGTCTATAGTCTCGCTAGTGGCAGACGCACAGATCCGGTTACTGGGGAAACCTATATGTCATCCATCAAAGCCATCGGCGAACCAGTAGTGGGACCAAACATCAACATGCAAAAACAGACCTTCTTCACCGAAACGCTCGATCCCGCAACGGATCAGGAAATCCACGATACAGTCAAAGTCATGGGTGGAGAAGACTGGGAACTATGGATGAAGGCCCTGAAAGAAGCAGATGTGCTGACTGATGGCGTCTTGACGACTAACTATTCTTATCTAGGAACAGAACTGAACCATCCGTATTATGGGGGTGGAACGCTTGGTCGTGCAAAAGCAGACTGTGATGAGAAAGCGGACAATATCAATGAGTTGCTTAAAGACATCAACGGGAAAGCTTTGATTGTCGTCGCTACTGCTGTTACCACTAAAGCCAGTTCAGTTATTCCATTCTTCCCTGTTTACTGTATTGGTTTATACAAAATAATGGATGAAAAAGGCACGCACGAAACACCGATCATGCATCAGGACCGTATCTATCGTGACATGATTTATGGAGACCACCCCGAGTATGATGAAGTGGGACGCCTTAGACCTGACAGCTGGGAACTGGACAGCGACACGCAGGCTAAAACGAAGGAACTCATCATGAAACTAAATGAAGACAACTTCAATTCTGACATGACCGCTTATGACATTTTCTACAAAGAATTTTCAAACTTAAGTGGCTTCATGGTTGATAACTATAAAGAACAGGACGTAACGATCGAAGAGCTGAAAGCTTTAGAGTATTAATATTAATTTAATTTAGAAACTAATAGAAGTCCTGAACAAGAATCCTATGATTTTTGTTCAGGACTTCTATTTAAAAACTATAAAGTTCCAGACCCATTTTCTATTCATTTAATCTAAAGAAGTTACCAAATAAATACACTCTACTTATCAAGATTAAGACTTATTCTTACAAAGTAAACGTCTCTTTTGATTTAACTTCTTATGAAAACTGCTAATCTTTAGAAGTATTACTTAACTTCACCTCAACTCCTTACGATTAGCAGATTTCACTTGCCATTTCTTTAATCTTAGTCACTCTTATGGCCCTTTTTTCCTCTATTCATGTCACATTACCCATCGACAGTTTTTTATATCCACATGAGTTTCATTCTTTATTGGGACGCCTTCCTCTTCAAGCAACCCCTTCTGTTCTTTCCACCCTGGAGCCAGCCTTCCTGCATGATTCACTACTCTATGGCAAGGGTAACGCCCATAGAACTCTGCCATGCTTAACACACGACCCACCAGACGGGCATTATTTTCTCGTCCGATCAACTTGGCAATCTGACCGTAAGTCGCTACTCTCCCCTTGGGAACCTCCTCGACTACCGATAGGATTTCGTAAATCAAGTCTTCATTTAATGTCCGGTTCATCTTTTAATCCTCCCGATAGTTATGACTAATAGAACCCCCTAGTCAATAAATGATTTCCACCAAAAAATGTTAAAAATTTCATAATCAATTTTAGTTTACATTTGATTGACTATTAATATTTGTAATAATATAATCAATTAGATAGACTCTCTTAGTTTTTATTAATAAAAACAGGCGTATATACTAGATTATACCCGTCTGCAAAAAAGGACAGAGAGCAAGCTGACTAAAGAATACCAGACCTCTTGTCTGGTTTCTAGTATTCAAGGACGTAAATAAAAGGAGGATGACTCAAATAATCAGTTGCATTACCAAAACTAACGATTAGGAGACATACATATTGAAACTATCATCAACCAGAAAAGTAGTATGGGCCTTAGTGGTCATCCTCTTTTCCCTATTTATAGCAGAGCTGCCTTTAGGATTACACTCTGATTCAAGCTCTATAGTAGAAGCTTCTAAAGTGGACTATCACACGACATCCAATTTGAACTTAAGATCAGGCGCCTCAACAAAACATAAAATCCTGCTGACCATCCCAAAAGGAAAAAAAGTAGATTATCTGTCAAAATCCGGCAGTTGGTTCAAGGTCAAGTACAATGGAAAAACAGGCTTTGTCAGTTCCAGTTATGTAAAAAAAGCTGCAGTCCCTGCACCTTCAAAAACTAAAACTCCGGCAGCGAAGGCAGCCACACCGAACAAAGTTGAATACCAGACGACTACTAACTTGAACCTGAGGGCTGGAGCCTCTACTAAGCATAAAGTCCTTCTGACGATTCCAAAAGGCAGAAAAGTAGACTATGTATCGAAGAGTGGCACATGGTTCAAAGTGAAGTACAGTGGAAAAACAGGCTTTGTCAGTTCCAGTTACGTAAAGAACGTGACCGCTGCAGCTCCGTCAAAAGCTAAAGCTCAACCCGCACCGACCAAGACAGCCCCAACACCCAAGGGTGAGTACCAGACAACGTCTAACTTGAATATGAGGGCTGGAGGGTCTACTAAACACAAAATCCTTCTGACTATACCTAAAGGCAAGAAAGTCGAGTATGTGTCAGCCACCGGCTCATGGTTCCAGATCAAGTATAGCGGAAAAACAGGCTTTGTCAGCAGCAAATACCTGACTAAAGTCAACGCAGCTGCTAAACCAGCTCCGGAAGTAAAACCCACTCACATAAATGGTGTCCTGCTCGTCAACAAAGCCCACGGGTTGCCATCACATTATGCGCCTGGAGAAAACAAAGAGGCACGTGCGGCATTTAATCAAATGGCTGCCGCCTCAAACAAAGACGGCATCAAGCTGACTGCTTTCAGCACGTATCGTTCATATGATTACCAGAAAACCTTATACACTAACTATGTAAAAAAAGACGGACAAGCTGCTGCTGACCGCTACAGTGCAAAACCCGGACATTCAGAACATCAGACCGGTCTGGCTTTTGATATCTCACAGACAGGAGCCAAAAATCCTTTCGCAGAGTCCAAAGCGACAAAATGGATGGAAACGAACGCTCATACCTACGGATTCATTGTAAGGTACCCGAAAGGAAAAGAACACATTACAGGCTATATGTATGAGCCCTGGCACTTGCGTTACCTGGGTGTTGATCTAGCAACTAAAGTATACAACAGTGGGAAAACACTCGAAGAATATTTAGGTGTAAAATAGTTCCCTTTTACATTCAATAAAAACTCCATCTCTCATGCGATGGAGTTTTTATGTATCTGCAGTCTATTTCATAGCAAATTGATACGGCATGTGTAAATCGTCCAACCCAGTATTATCTAAAGATATCAGTGTAATAATATATTTCTCCTTGGAATCGAAAGTTTCTCTTACTCTGTAGTCATAGATATACTCTTCATACTCTTCATACTCTTCAAAGGTAACCACTTTGTAGAATTCACCGATTTTTGAATCGTATCGTGTCTGCTCAGAAATAATGTGAGCGTCCCACCCATTCGCTGCTATTTGGTTTTCTATATAGATGATATCTCTATACTTGAATAAGAGAGTTGCTCCAAAAATGAAAAGGACAAAGGTAATCAGTATGACTATGAACGATCTTTTACCTTTTTCTATAATGACTACCTCCAGTATTTTATAATTTATGGCTTTCCAGCCTCTTTTTTTACGACTGTTACTGCCAAACCTTTTTTTAATCGTTCTAATCATCGATTTAAAGAAGAAAAAAGCCTCCAGAAGTTACACTGAAGGACTAATATCACTTTACATAGTTTGTTTTTCCATAAAGAACAGGGATACGCCGCCTAGACCGACATGGGTCCCCACTGCTACACCCATCTGCATGATAAAAATATCTCCTAAGAAACTGGTTTTCATCATAATTCTATCCTTAAGTTCTTTTGCAATGCTCTGATCGTTTGAATAGCCGATGATGATGAAATTGGTCCACTCAGGGTCATATCGTTTCTGAAATTCATCCACATAATATTTCAGGGCTTTATTCGTGCCTCTTACTTTAGCAACGATGGCTCCTTTAGTGTCTTTCATACTCATAATCGGTTTAACGTGCAGCAAACTGCCAATAAAGGCGCCGGCATTAGAAATACGCCCGCTTTTCGTTAAATTGTGCAGATCGTCCACACATAAAAAGTGCTTCACACGTCTTTTATGTGTTTCATTGAAAGCAACTAATTCCTCGAAAGTATAGCCTTCTTCCAGTAATTGGGCAGACTTCAGTATCAACCAGCCACTCCCATGACTCATTGACCAGGAATCGATCACTTGAATCTTCACATCCGTCTCTTCGTGGGTTTCATAAAATGAATCCCTCGCGATTTCTGCAGCCTGGTACGTCGCACTTGTCCCACTCGACATACAGATACATAAAAAATCGGTGTAGCCTTCTACCATCGCTTCTTCTATAAGAGTCAGGTAGGCATCCGGACTAGGCGCTCCCGTCTTAGGCAGCTCTTTCATGGCAGGTAACCGTTCAAAAAACTGATCTGATGTAATATCTACTTTGTCGCGGTAATTAACGCCTTCTATTTCAATGTTTAAAGGGACCAATCCAATATTATAGCGTTCCACTATTTCCTGTGATAAGTCACACGTTGAATCAGCAATTAGTTTAATCATTTACTTGAATTCCTCCACTATCTCATCCCTATTACACACTAGAGGATTTTCGTATAGTATACTTTATTTTAAGGCAATAACATACTTAAATATTTCGAGTGAGGTTTTTTTGATATCTGATTATTCTTGACCCTTCACTCAAGGGGTTTACCACACCATATGCTACTCTCGTTACTTGCGTGCTTTATGGACTTTCAGCGTTTTCCCTTTAACCGTACGGTCCTGCATTTCAGATATAACATAAGGGCCTTTGCCGTTCATGATTTCAATATAGGTAACATTTTCCTGGATGGTGATGATGCCGATATCTTCAGCTGACACATCCCTGATACTCGTTAACGTCCCGACAAAATCCACTGCACGCAGTTTTTTCTTTTTGCCCCCATTGAAGTAAATCTTAGTGATGTCCTTGTTCAACTCTTTATTACGGGCGATTTTCGGTTTAACACGTGCGTTTATCTTCTTTTCAAACGCGGCCTTTGAACGGGTAACCAAGCGTTCGTTAGGCGCAAACACTTCCGTCACGTCCTGGCTGTCATCAAAAGCATAGTCACGAACCTCCTGCCAGCGTCTTTGGTCTTTATCACTGACCATCGTCAGCGCGAGTCCCGTTTTTCCGGCTCGACCAGTTCGTCCTGTACGGTGCGTGTAGCTCTCATTCTCAAAAGGCACATCGTAATTGATGACGTGTGTCACATTGTCGATGTCGATTCCGCGAGCAGCCACATCAGTCGCCACCAGATAACGAAGTGTTCCAGAACGGAATTCATCCATCACATCCAAGCGGTCATCCTGATCCATCCCACCGTGCAATTTGTCGACCGGTAGACCGGCTTTTAATAAATGACTGACAACCGTGTCCACTGCATCTTTGGTATTACAAAAGATGATACAGGCATCCGGATTCTCTATGGTCAATAAATCCAACAGGCGTTTGTCCTTATCTGTTTCTTCCACGTCGATATACGAGTGTAGAATCTTAGGCGTGTTCTCCTCTGATTGTTCCATTCGGATAGAGGCACGGTCAGGACTCATGTAAAAACTGGCTAACCGATCAATTTCTGGTGACATAGTGGCAGAAAACAGCATGGTCTGACGTTCTTTCGGCAAGTAAGCAATAATGTCTTCCACTTGTTCGATGAAGCCCATATTGAGCATTTCATCCGCTTCGTCCAACACCAGACTGCTGACTTTATCGACAACTAAGGTGCCTTCTTTCAAATGCTCCAGCAGTCTACCTGGAGTTCCGACCACAATATGACTTTTCTGTTTCAGTTCAGATTTCTGTGTTTTAAAGGAGGATTTCCCAAATACCGCCGTCACCTTTATGCGTTTCAGCCGGCCGATATTCATGAGGTCGTCTTTGACCTGTAAGGCCAGCTCACGAGTCGGAACCATTATCAGAGCTTGGGGTTTGTTTTCTTCCCATTCTGCCTGTTCACATAACGGAATCCCAAAAGCAACGGTCTTCCCGCTCCCCGTCTGCGATTCGACGATAATGTCCTGTTTCTCCAGAGCCATTGGAATGACTGCTTCCTGTACCGCTGTCGGGTTGAAATAACGCAAACTCGTTAATGCTTTATTAATTTCGGGACTGATCCCAAATGTTTCAAATGATTTCTTAATTATATTCTCCTGCTTTCTTTTGTCTTTGGTGATTATTTAGGATAAACTTCGAGTGGTCGGCTATTTAATCAAATAAACGAGATTCTGTTGTTGCGTCTACCATTCTGATTCGATTAAATAAACGCTTATGTCACTGTTAAATTCTGTCGTCTCTCATACTCTAGTGTAACAGAAGCTTAACCCTTACTACTCATATAAAACGTAACGTCATTCAACAAATTTGAAAGAAAAGATTCCTTACTTAGCTTATTTTTCTTATACTATTACTTCCGGTTTTATGTGTTAGCCTGGTTGACAATTATATTTTTAAAGTATCTTATTTAATATTTTATTTGTTCTGGATTTATAATATCCATTAACTCAAATCCTGTATTCATTTTAGAATAAATGGAACACACTACAAAGAGCTCTTTGTCTGCAAATTGCACTATTTTACTTCGTCCATGCGATGCTGGTATGTGATGATGACCATGTATAGCTCCAATTATATTATAATCCTTGAATATTTTTTCGATTTTTGGTTCTGCACAATTGTATTTCTTATTATACGCCTTACTCTTTGTGGAAAGCATGCTCAACTCATTAAATAATGCGGCATGTGAAACAATTATTGTTGGAGTCTCATAATCATTTTCAAGTAGCTTATTCAGGGATTCGAGAATGTATTTTTGTTGTTTATTTTTCCTCTTAACTAAAGCTACAGGTATCGTGAGCCCAATGTATCGGATTCCATTATAAACTATCTGGTTATTATGTAGTACGTTTATCCGTGGGAATCGTTTTTCAAGTTCATCTTTCACTACCTCGTAAAATCTGTGATCCCCTATTGGTAACATGTACCACGAATCATCAGGACTTGCTATGAACTTTTTAAACCATTTGCTTCTCAGAAAAGGTTTAAATTTATTATCGTGCGATTCTTTACTATTAGCCGGCAATACATCTAGTACTTCATGATTTCCAATTACATAGACTCCTTCAATATCTTTATTTGATACTTGAGAATCCGAGATATCACCTGCTAAAATATTGAAATTTTTATTAACGAATGGAAACTTCCCATCAATAGAGTGAATATCGGAAACAACATTCAATAAATTTGTATTTTCTATGGATAGAACATTTTCAAAATATTTTTCTGTCTTAGTAGGATGAACACTATGAGGGATATAATTTTCTCTAACTTTTTTAATTTCTTTGCTGAATTCTGATTTTAAAATTGGTTTATTTCTTAATGTTAATGACTGTTTTTCAATATTGAGTGCTTTTTCTAAGCTCGTTTTCAATTGTGGAGGCATTAAACTTAATCCGGGATTGATATCTGACTCATATGTTAAAAAATTACCCTTATTTCTATTTTTTGAAAAAGAACTCTTTAAGAGATATGATTCTAATATTTCAACTTGTTTCCCATCGGTTGTTATGGGTAAAGATCTAGTGAGTTGGACAATAAATTTTAGATATTCGTATGTGTACTCCGATATTCCAGTGTTTTCATTCTCACTAAATAAAAATTTCCCAGCAATATTTGCAGATATTGGTCCAGTTTCATCATGCTGCAAAAGTCGTCCCAAAATTTGAATTTCAAATAACGGATTTTGAAAGATTGCCTGGTAAGCTTGTCTAACTTTAATAGAATTTTTATTAACCCGCTTATTAGTAACTTGAAAAATACTGAGTTTAATATATTTTTCGAGATTTTTTTTATGCATTTTAATATACTCACGTGTCTCTTTTGGATGGAGTAAGTATTGTATAGCTGCATGTTGAATATAATTCCTAGCTGTATCATAAGGAATAGCTGAATAGACGATGTCTCCTCTGGACAAAATATCTAATTCATTTGTCTTAGTATTGTAAGTCAACTTGAAGTAATCATTTCTAAACATTGTTTTGTTAACAGGTCGTCGTTTATTTTCTGGATAAAGGTCAAAAAGAATGACTAGTTCAGAGGGTAGTTCTTTCTCAGTTTCTGGTGATTTAAGAGGTACAAATTTTTCAGTGACAATCATAGAATCTTTATTATTTATAGTTTTCATTACATCACCTCATCTTATAGAAATGAAAATCGACTTTAATTTTAAAATAAATAGTTCTCTGACCAATTATACCATTCACAGCCATAGTCATTCCGAAAAATTTAATGTTCTCACTTATACTATATAATTAGACAACATATAACTCACTTTAATATACTGGGCTACTAACACCCTTCTAGACTATTGTTTGAAAAACACATTGGTAAATTGTTTTTAATAAGGATATCGGGATCATTCCAAGATGATAATTTATTTAAAAGTCAAATCTTTTAATAGTCATATATCAGAATGACTATCTAACTAAATATAAATATTATTTTTACACACTAAGTGCTTTTCCTTTATCATAATCTGAATCAGAATATGTAGTTTCGCTATCCATTATGACAGAGTTGTCTGGAAAAAAACGGAAACTAAATCATATGATTTCTCTTTTCAATCTGACTTCAATAAGTTTTCTGAATCTTTTTTATACACGTGTTAACGATTTTTCGTATATACTAATTAATACGACAGTATATATGCATAAGAAACGACCAATAAAAACCACTGTATCAGCGGTTAATAAAGGAGAGCGGTATGGTTAAAACTCATCCAATGTGGAACGACTTCCCTAACGTCCAGGCCTCTTTACTGGAGTGCCTTGAACTCATTATAGAAAAAACGACTATTGAAAATAAAGAAATTGAGCAAACAGTTATTGATCTTATAGAGAGCCAAGGAAAATTACTTAGACCTGCCTATTTTCTGCTTTTTTCACGCTTAGGCAACGCGACTCAGGATGCACATAAACGAATCACCTCTGCCGCTGCATCTACTGAGGTGCTTCATCTCGCCACTCTCATTCATGACGACATCATCGATGAGTCAGCCATGCGTCGAGGGAGTGAAACAGTCCAGTCTAAACACGGAAAAGATGTGGCAGTTTATACAGGCGATTTGCTGATCTCAGTGTATTTTGAACTATTGGCTGATGCGACGGACTCCGTTGACATTATCCAGTTAAATACTCAATCGATGAAGCGCGTATTATTGGGCGAAATAAATCAAATGACCAACGTTTACAATACAGATATCACCTATGAGGACTATTTGAAAAGCATTAAGGGTAAGACCGCCCAGCTGTTTGAATTAAGTTGTTACGAAGGGGCCTACTTTGGACAATGTGACCCTGAGATTATTGGGCAAAGCCGGTCGATTGGGCAAAATATCGGGATTGCTTTTCAAATGCTGGATGATATCCTGGATTACACACAAACACCTGAAAGCCTGTCAAAACCCGTTTTAAACGATGTGAAACAAGGGATTTATACCCTTCCGATCATTTTAGGCTTGGAAACACATAAAGAGGCCTTTCTTCCTCTGTTAAAAAAGGGGGAACAGTTATCAGAAAGCGATCTGGCTGCTCTCGTTTCTTTACTGCACGAGACTAACTGCATCGAACGCGCACGCGAAATTGCAAAGAGTTACAGTGATAAAGCTTTAGCATCCATTGACACACTTCCAAGCCATCCTGAAAAAGATGCCTTGTATTCGTTGACTAAAACACTACTCACAAGACACTATTAAAAAGGAGATCATCATGACATTCAAACAATATATTTTACTTGCTCAAGTCGAAACCACTACGACCAGCCTCTTTCCTGCTATTATTGGTATCTTGTATGCCTGGTATAATTACGACAGCTTCCGTCTGGGCTTTACACTCTTAGGCTTACTCACGGTCGTCCTCTTTCACCTGGCTGTCAATATTCGCGATAACTACTTGGATTATTACATTGCAGATAAAAAAAATGCGGACTACACCCAGGAAATGGTGGTGGGTAAAGAGAATATTCCCCTTAAAACTGTTCGCTTAGCCTATATCATTTCTGGTGCGGTCGCTCTAGTCGTTGGGTTATACTTAGCGCTCCAAACCTCTCCTATTCTGTTTTTTATCGGTTTCGGGGGGATGCTGATCGGCATACTCTATACATTTGGACCTATTCCCATCTCAAGTACACCGTCCGGTGAATTCTTTGTTGGGCTGTCCATGGGTTTTTGTATCTTTACAGCCATGGTTTATGTCAACGCCTTTGACGTCGTTCAATTCGATCTGATCACCGTTGGTCAGTTCATCGTAGCGTCTGTTCCCACATCGATTACAGTCATGGCCATTTTACTCGCCAATAACATTTGTGACTTGGAAGAAGACATTGAAGATAACCGGTTTACGCTTCCTTACCATATCGGCGTAGACAAAGCACTCGTGGTCTTCAAATATTTTTATTATGCGGCTTACATCGCGATTATTCTATCGGTCATTTTCGGGACCTTCCCTAGGTTAGTTGCTTTGTCCTTGTTAACTTTCCCATACGTTTTAAAAAATATTGGCATCTTCATGAAGGAACAGGACAAAAAGACAACGTTTATGACGACCATTATCAACTCAGCTGTCATTCCCGTTCCACTCATTATTACGTTCCTCATAGGCGCTTGGCTGAACATTTGATCAGCCCTCTCTGAGTACAGGAGAAATATAAACAAATCAGTGATGATCTGAAAGGGTAAACCCCTCAGCATTCATCACTGATTTTTTTGTATAAAAGCAATGAATGCGCAGCTTACTTTCTAGAAACAGAAGAATGTGAAACTGTCGAAGTCATCAATTAGGGTAATCAACTGCGTATATCTCCTATTCATGCTAGAATAAAGATAAGAAACTATTGGAGGATGATACTATGAACCAAGAACTTGTTGAAATTTGCCTGCGTGTCAGAGATATTGATGCGACTTTAGACTTCTATACTAATCTATTCGATTTTGAAGTGGCCAGCCACAGAAAATTCCCTGAGAATAAATTTGATTTAATTTATCTGAATTCCCCGGGTTCTTCTGTACAAATCGAACTCACTTACAATTATGATGCTGATCCCTATACTGTAGGAGATGGCTTCAGTCATTTGGGTGTAAAAGTCGATGACTTAGAAAAAATGCACGACATATGTAAAGCCTCTGCTTACACAACAGGTGAGCTAAAAGGCCTTTCAGGCGGCACACCTAGCTACTTCTTCGTGACTGACCCTGACGGCTACCGTATTGAAGTCAAACGCAGAAAATAATTTTTAAATAGATTGAAGGTAAGCATGTTGGCTGTTGCTGATATGCTTACCTTTTTTTCTTGATTTTATCATCACGTAAATACTATCTAAAAATATTCTCTACTTATGGTACGGTTCTCCGTGATATATCTTAATGAGGTTTTTTATAGATCAGTAAAATTCTAAGAAAGTAATTTACCATTTGAGATATTAGCTGAACGATATCTGTTGCTAGTGTAAAAATTTTAACTATAAGAGATGTAAACAGTTGCAACCTCTCTGTATTTGCTTTTCCTCGTTCTTCTTTATTTAAAGATGTTTTTGCTGCTTCCTAATTGTCTGTTTTCTACGATAAGTAGGCAAACCCTATTGGATTAAATGCTATCCCGATCATTATTAATCCTATAATCAATTTTTTATCGTTGTAGCCCAATAATCGACAATATTATAATAATTTGATGATGATTTTTTTACTTTTAGCAAAGGTAGAATGCTTACTTTTAATAAAAAGCTTATTTATTTAAGTTACGGTTCTCTTTATTACTTCTTAATAAAGTTTTTTATTTAGTCACTTACTCATTATTTTCTCACTTGTTATTATAGCATCTTAATCTTCTCCATTAACTCTAATATTCATCAGAAAGGCACAAATCGTCGTTAATTTTTATAATTATAATAATGATTAATTTTAGAATTGAATAATAATCGTGTTCGTACTGCTCTTTATCATTGGCATTTGTTCCGTGTAAATATCGATTCCTAATATCATAACCATTGGTAAACTTTGACTTATTCAAATAGAAATCAATATAATCTTGCTCATTTCTAGTAAGTAATGAATTCTCTATGACTAAGATGTCTTTCTCTACCATTGAATCTATTACATTTCTTACGCTAGGTTCATAATGAAAGTAGTTTAAAACATCCTCATAATATAACTCTTTTAAAATGTAAACAGTTTCATTGTCTGCTACCCTAATACCTTTTTCATCCTCAAAAACTAAACCACTATCGAACAAGCACTTCATTTTTTGAATTTGAAATTCCTTAAAATTATCTTTTTTTACATTATCGTATATTATTAAGTCTAGAAAGTTTTTATATTTTTTATCCTTATCTGGTAAATAGAAAATGCCACTCTGATCAGAAAACAATAGATAAGTAACTGTTTTGTACCATTCACCTGTAGGATACACATATTTGTTAGATACGAAAGAATTTACTTCTTTTACTTTTACACTTGAAGATGAAATTTGAATCAATTCTTGGTCAATCTCACCATCTTCTATCAACAGATTATACTGCTTAAATAGTCTATCTATTTCTGGCAAAATTGTTCTACATTTTTCAAAATAGGAAGTTGAGTCAGATGGCATTTTAATAATGAAATCCTTTATAGAAAATTCAATCGCTAAATAATTATTAAAGAACCATTCAATCATATCTTCTATTTTTATATTAAGAATATTAAGTACTTGTATATAACTGTATATTTGTGCATCGACAACCATCTCTTTAAATGCAAAAGTAGATGATTTCCTATAAAGATGATTTCCTTCCGGTATCATCAATGATTCTAAAGCACTTACCTCATTTTTTTTTGAAACTGCCGTGTATCGAAAGTTATTATCAACGATACCAAATAAATGAATAAAATTATTCCAAAGTGTCGGATAATCTTTATTATCTTCAATCCAATCACGATTAACTACAATTGATACTTCTCTGACATTACCAGTATCATCTAATCTTATTGGCTCATCTAAATCTTTTTCATATCTTATTCCAACACTAGATTGCATACCAATGATTTGACTAAAAATTTTTTCTGACTCTTCTTTCTCTTTACGTTTAGCATGAAGTTTTATTTTATCAGTCATGTTTAATCCTACGCCTGTTGGGAAATGAACAATTTCTCTAAGAACGTTTATATTAACTCTTTCTGAATCAGCCCCAATATACTCATCTAACAACTTTAGTATATCTTCTTCTGTTAATGAAGATGGTAAGTGCAAGCCTTTGTCACCTAAGAACTTTGAAATTATCGTTTCAGCGTTATAGAAGTCACTCATTAGTTTGCCTTTTACAATATCATCAAAATGATCAACAATCCTCTTGTGTTTCAGTACCATGTAAAGCGGAACATTATCCATATCTAGGAATCTTTTAAATTCAGCATGGGGAATTTCTTCATATAGCTTATATCTATCAATAATTTCAAGAAAATCTTCAGTTTCAGAACAATTAGCGTCATCATATTTTGAAATGATAACAGATTTATTTATACTTAAAAACTTTCCGATTTTAGCATTAATTTTTTTAAGATAATCTATGTGTGTTTTGCAAGATAAAATCTTAGAAGAATGCAAAGAAAAGTTAAGAACTTTGCCAGCCCTGATTGTTATTAAAAGTGGCGGAGAGAAAGCGCGTGATTGACACGGTAACTATCGCCTGTAAAACTCAAAATGTGTGCAT
>JAFIFE010000002.1 GCA_020832185.1 Alkalibacterium sp. | reverse complement strand
TTTTCAAGACCGTTCCCTTAAGCCGGACTTGGGTAATCCTCCGCTAAATAACTATTCAGTTATTATGACCCCTACGGGATTCGAACCCGTGTTACCGCCGTGAAAGGGCGGTGTCTTAACCGCTTGACCAAGGGGCCTGAATATAATGGGCCTAAATGGACTCGAACCATCGACCTCACGCTTATCAGGCGTGCGCTCTAACCAGCTGAGCTATAGGCCCTGAAATCAGGATATACTATTTATTTTAAGTATAAAGCGGGTGAGGAGAATCGAACTCCCGACATCAGCTTGGAAGGCTGGGGTTTTACCACTAAACTACACCCGCAAAAACGGTCCCGACGGGATTCGAACCCGCGATCTCCTGCGTGACAGGCAGGCGTGATAACCGCTACACTACGGGACCTCACTTTTGCGAAAACCATATTATTCTTTGCATTTCGGACTGCAACCCAAATGAGCTACACTTCGTTACGCATACTCTATCTGTATGTTTCTAAAGAAACGACAGCTAGAGCAAATTGCGGGGGCAGGACTTGAACCTGCGACCTCCGGGTTATGAGCCCGACGAGCTGCCAACTGCTCTACCCCGCGATAATATTAAAAGACCTTAAAGGATACACTGTGGACTGGCATCCAAGTGTATCATGTTTGTACGTTGCTAAAGCAACTACAACCATGACAATGGACCTTGCAGGACTCGAACCTGCGACCGAACGGTTATGAGCCGTTTGCTCTAACCAACTGAGCTAAAGGTCCTCGGATCCGTAAAAATATAATAGCGGCGGAGGGAGTCGAACCCACGACCTCACGGGTATGAACCGTACGCTCTAGCCAGCTGAGCTACACCGCCATTTTGTTACTAATCGGGATGACAGGATTCGAACCTGCGACCCCTTGGTCCCAAACCAAGTGCTCTACCAAGCTGAGCTACATCCCGAAATAAAAAGTGCACCCTAGAGGACTTGAACCTCTAACCGCCTGATTCGTAGTCAGGTACTCTATCCAATTGAGCTAAGGGTGCTTAATGTAAAACGTGTGACATACCGAGGGCCGGAGTCGAACCGGCACGGAGAATGCTCTCCGCAGGATTTTAAGTCCTGTGCGTCTACCAATTCCGCCACCCCGGCAAGAGTGTGATATGGCTTACTATGTAAAGGTAATCCAAGCGAAAGACGGGATTCGAACCCGCGACCCCCACCTTGGCAAGGTGATGTTCTACCACTGAACTACTTTCGCATCAGAGCAGAACATCTCTGCTCATTAAAATGCCGGCTAAAGGATTTGAACCCTCGACCCACTGATTACAAATCAGTTGCTCTACCAACTGAGCTAAGCCGGCTTACTGCAATGCGGATGGAGGGACTTGAACCCCCACGCCGTGAAGCGCTAGATCCTAAATCTAGTGCGTCTGCCAATTCCGCCACATCCGCATATATAAGATTGCTCTTATATATGAGCCGTACAGGATTCGAACCTGTGACCCTCTGATTAAAAGTCAGATGCTCTACCAACTGAGCTAACGGCTCTTGTAGCAATGGAGGTTAACGGGCTCGAACCGCTGACCCTCTGCTTGTAAGGCAGATGCTCTCCCAACTGAGCTAAACCTCCTGTATAAACTGCATAGCAACGTCCTGCTTTCACAAAGGGAAACCCTTCACTATCCTCGGCGCTGAGAAGCTTAACGGCTGTGTTCGAAATGGGAACAGGTGGATCCTTCTCGCCATCGCCACTATACAGTTTGTTGCGTTAGGTTACTGCAGCAACTCTTATATCATACAAAGTTATTGACCTTTTGTCAACAACTTTTGTAAAAATAATTAAAAGAACCTATTCTTTCGCTTCCCTATCGCTGTTACTCGTCGTCCCAATGTTTGGAAATGAACCCTGCTCTTCCTGACCCTATACTGTATCGTTTATAATAGGCAGATTCTTTCTTATGAAAATCCTGATGATACTCTTCTGCAGGGTAGAACGGTTTTGCCTCTTCTATTTTAGTAACGATCGGCTGTTTGAATTTTCCACTTTCATCCAGTTCTTTTCTTGATGTTTCTGCAATTTCTTTTTGTTCGGGCGTATTATAAAAAATGACCGGCCTGTATGAATCGCCTCTATCTGCAAACTGTCCTCCTGCATCTGTCGGGTCTGTTTGTCTCCAGTAAATTTCTACTAGGTCTTTATAAGAAACGATTTCCGGGTCATACGTGATTTCAACTGCTTCTGTGTGTCCAGTTTTTCCTGAAGTCACTTGTCGGTAAGTCGGATTTTCTACGTGTCCCCCAGTGTATCCAGATACCACTGACTGTATCCCAGGCTGCTCATCAAAGGGCTGTACCATGCACCAGAAACATCCCCCTGCGAATATAGCTTTTTCTGACTCTGCCATCGTTCTTCCTCCTTCTTAAACGCGTAGTTTAATTTTCATAAAAGTGTCGTTGTCTACTATTGAGTTTATCATATAATTGATTCTAATAAAGAAAAAGGACTTGTCTCTGAACAGACAAATCCTTCTCTTCACTTTTCATTTATACTTTCAGCCTTGTATAGCCAAGTTCTATTTTTTCGTGATTTCTGTTAAACCACCCATGTATGGCACCAACACTTCAGGTATTTTGATGCTGCCGTCCGCTTGCTGGTAGTTTTCCAGGATAGCCGCTACTGTTCTTCCAATGGCTAATCCTGATCCATTAAGTGTATGAACATAATCGATCTTTCCATCTTCTTCTCGTCGGTATCTGATTTTCGCTCTTCTTGCCTGGAACGCTTCTGTATTTGAGCAAGAGCTTATTTCTCTATAAGTGTTCTGAGTTGGGATCCAGACTTCCAGATCGTAGGTCTTAGCCGCAGCGAATCCCGTGTCCCCTGTTGACAAGAGCAGGACGCGATAAGGCAAGTTCAGTTTCTTAAGGATCGCTTCCGCATTTGCTGTCATTTTTTCAAGTTCATCGTAAGACTCTTCCGGTTTGGCAAATTTGACCATTTCCACTTTATTGAACTGATGCAATCTGATCAGGCCTCTTGTATCGCGTCCGGCGCTTCCTGCTTCAGAACGGAATGATGGAGATAACGCTGTAAAGTAAATAGGCAAATCTTTCTCATCTAATATTTCGTTCTGATAATAATTAGTCAACGGTACTTCAGCTGTTGGGATCAACGTCAGCGGGTGGCCGTCAATCTGGAATACATCTTCTTTGAATTTCGGAAATTGTCCTGTTCCATACATTGCGTCGTCATTGGCCAGATAAGGAGGGATCACTTCTTCATAGCCATGTTCTGTTACGTGTAAGTCAAGCATAAAGTTATATAACGCGCGTTCCAGTCTGGCCCCTAAGCCTTTATAGTACAAGAAACGGCTGCGTGCGACTTTTGCACCTCTTTCAAAATCCAGGATTTTAAGGTCATCCCCTAGATCCCAATGAGGCTTCGGTTCAAAATCGAATACGGGTGTTTCTCCCCATCTGCGAACTTCTTCGTTTGCTTCTTCATCTTCTCCCACAGGTAAAGACGGGTGTGGCAGGTTTGGTAAAACTGAAGCAATAGCCGTCGTCTGCTCTTCCAGCGTTTCCAGCTCTGTATCGATCGCTTTAATGTCTGCCCCTACCTTTTTCATTGCAGCAATGGCTTCATCGGCGTTTTCTTTGTTGCGTTTCTTTTGAGCAATCTGTTCTGTCGCATCATTACGCTCTTTTTTCAATAATTCAGATTTTTGAATCAGCTCTCTTCGTTTTTCATCCAGTTCTTTCAGCTTATTAACCTCTTCAGGATTTACTCCTCGCGTCTGCAGTCTTTCTTTTACATCTTCAAACTCATTTCGAATCAGTTTTATATCTATCATTTTTTCTCCTTCTTTCTCTTTAATTATATTTTAAGGTACAAAAAAAGCAGCCTTTCCCCTATAGTATAGGGACGAAAGGACTGCTTTTCGCGGTACCACCCAGTTTCAAAAAGAAGTCATTCTTTTTGCGCTCGATCAGGATAACGGCCTGTGCCGAAATAATTTGGGCGGATGCTTCATTATTTATTTAAGATGATGGATTCGAGGAACAGCCGTATCAGTTTTCACCACCCACTGACTCTCTAAAACTGCTGTGCTCTCTACTAGTTCATCTCATATTTGTCTTATTCATGTGCCTTTATTCTACCTTACTTCACTTCAAAAGGTCAACTTAAATTATCAGATTATAAACGGTCTCTCAGTCCACCGAAGAATTCTCTCAACCATGTTGAAAAGACTGTAAAGACGTTGGCACGTTCGATCGACTCAGCTGCTGCTACATTAACTGACTCAGGAGCCTCGCCTTCCAGAAATTCAAAGTCATCCGCGTTCTCAATAACTAATTGTCCCAGACTCTCACCAACAGATATTGGTGCTTCTACTTCGCCATTCTGATTGACTTTCTCTTCATCAGGTACAAATGTATAAGCGTAACGGTCTAAATCAGTTCCCTCAGGTAAATAAAATGCCAGAGAATCAGTCGTTACTAAAGGAACTTCTTCCTGCAGTCCGTTACGAACAGTCAGGTTATGTTCCTCTCCCAAATCCATTTCAGTTTCGATAAGTGTTTCAAGTACGAATTCACCGAATCCATAGTCGAACAGTTTCGAGGTTTCTTCAAAACGCTGAGCCCGGTTTGTGAATCCGTCCCCTGCACCCATCACAACAGAAATTAATCGTCTGCCTTCTAATTCTGCCGTACCGGTAAAGGTCGCACCTGCAAATCCAGTAGTCCCCGTTTTCAACCCATCAACATCTGCGCGTTCGTGCAGCATGCCTTCCAGCATCCAGTTCCAGTTCAACATGTTGATGGCATCTGATGTGCCTTCTCTAAATACCTTCGTCGGGATACTTGAAGTCTCAAGCACTTCAGGATAGTCTTCAATCAACCGTTTCCCTACTAATGCAATATCTCTGGCAGCCATCACGTTCTCATCGTCTTCTTCGCTTCCAGGGTAGTGGTTGCCTTCCAGGAATGAGTTGTTCAATCCCGTTGTATTATATAGCTGGTATTCTGTAATCCCCCATGATTCAACTAACTCTCTCATTCTATCAACAAACGCTGCTTCTGATCCTTCAATTTCTTCAGCCAAAGCGATCGTAGACCCATTCGCTGAATAAATAGCTAATGATTCGTATAATTCCTGAACAGTGTATGTACCACTCAAGTGAAGAGGCACATTGGACAAGGCGTAGTTCTGACTGACCGCATGAGCGTAGTCACTGATTTCCACTTCAGTATCCCAGTCTAAGTTACCTGCTTCGATTTCTTCAAAGAGGATGTATTCGACCAGCATTTTTGTCATTGAGGCAATGCCGCGCTGATCTTCCGCCTGCTGGTTATAGAGTATTTGTGATGTTTCAAAGTCGATAAGGACAGCCGATTCTGCTTCCACATTAAAGTCATTTTCATTCATATCCGTTTCTTCTGCTGAAACAGTATAAGATAAAGCTACAGGTACTGTTGCTGCTGCAATAAAAGAAGTGGTCACCATTTTTTTCCAGTCAATTGTTATCATTTAATAAACTCCTAATTCAAGTATTTTCATATTTATGCATCGATTCTGTTTAAGTTGTTTTAATCAACATGTCTTATGGTACTCTTTCACCTTAAAAAAAACAACCGTCTTTAATAAGAATTCATATTTTAGACATTCAAATGAAATTAAACGTCAGGCACAAAAAAAGTGAAAAGAGCCCAGCTCCTTTCACTTACAGACGTTACTCACTGAGATTGACCGGCAATACGACAGTAAATACGGTCCATCCATTATCAACATTAGCTGTAATGCTTCCTTTGTGTAACTCAACAATACTCTGGGCAATGGCCAGTCCCAGCCCTGTTCCTGCTGTGTCTTGAGAGCGAGAAGCTTCTGCTCGATAAAAGCGTTCGAATAATTGCTCGATTGCTTCACTCGGCAACGTTTCGCCATTATTTTTTACCGACACAACGACTTCATCATCGACCCTTGCCGCATCGATTCTAATGAGTGTCCCGCCTTTTCCATATTTCAAAGCATTAGATAGAAGGTTATGAAATACCCGAACGATTTTTTCTGTATCGCCTCGCATCATGATGGGTTCCGGAGGCGTCTTCGTTTTGATTTCTCTTCCTTTTTTACGTGCCTCCAGATCAAAATCGATCGCCATCTGCTCAATCAGCTGTACCATATCAAATGTGATGTAATCCAGCGGTGTGGTCGTCTGCCTGACTGTCGTATATTCAAACAGGTCATCGACAAGTGCTTTCATCTGCTTCGCTTTCTTGTATGCTGTGTGCACATAACTCGCTGCTTCATTCGTAGACGAGAAACGTCTTTCTTCAATTAATCCAAGGTATCCGATAATCGATGTAAGTGGCGTGCGGATATCATGACTGACATTAGTGATCAGTTCGTCTTTACTTTGTTCGATGCGCCGCTCTTCCTCCATTGCCTCTACTGTCGAGTCAACCAGCACATGGATACTCTCTACGACTTTGCCAATGTCTCCACTGTAGTTTCCTCTTATGCGGTGGGTATAATTTCCCTGAGCAATGTAATGCAGTTCCTTGATAATATGCTGCAGCTCATACTGATGATACCGTCTTTTCAATCTCCAGTAGATAGCCACACCTGCTACAATAATCAGAAACACAAACACAAGCGGGGTCAGTCCCCATAACTCCTGATTACGGATATCCTCGAAGACATTCCCAAATATCCAGAACTCTCCAAACGTTTCAGGAAACGTTATGACTACCCATCTGACGATTTCGAATACAGCAAAATAACACAGGAGGATTATCCCCGCAGTTACGACAGCTTCAAACGCTAACCGCAGGCGTTCTTTATTAGTTAGCTGCATCGACTCAGTCCTCCTTTGTTAATTTTCAATCTTGTATCCTACTCCCCACACAGTCTTCACTACATTTTCTCCGCCCGTTGCTTTTTCTAGCTTGTCACGTAAATGACTGACGTGAACCATAACCGTTTTGGCCGGAACGAGACTTTCCTGTTTCCAGACTTTTTCAAAGATTTCGTCTGCATTGAATACTCTGTTTGGATTAGTGGCCAGCAAATAGAGGATCCCGAACTCAAGTGCGGTCAGTTGAACCTCCACCCCATCGATTGTTTCAACTTGATGCTGATCTTTTCTAATAATGAGCGGTCCAATTTCAAGTTCGCCAGAGTCTGCATGCTTCGCTCCATAGCCGCTTCGTCTCATCAACGATTTTACACGAGCCAGCACTTCCAGCGGATTAAAGGGTTTGACGACATAATCGTCCGCTCCATTAGTGAGACCGCGAATCTTATCAATGTCTGCCGTTTTAGCGCTCAACATGACTATGGGCAGAGCCGATTCTTTTCGGATTTCTTTGACCACCTCAAGGCCGCTCTTTTTAGGCATCATTACATCCAGGATCAGACAGTCGATGTCGAGGTGCTTCACTTTGTTCAAGACCTCCTGCCCGTCATAGGCTTTTTCGACTTCAAATCCTTCGTTCTTAATATAAATTTCGAGCAGGTCACAGATTTCCTTGTCATCATCAGCTACCAGAATTCGCATGGCACCCATCCTTTCTTCCTTACGTCTTCTCTATTTTATCACGTTCAGGCGACGGAACTATTAAAGAATTTTTAAAGAGTAGCAAAAAAAGCAGAGACCTAGTCCCTGCTTTCGTCATTTAATCGTTTTTGAGTAACGCGTGAATCGTTTTAGACACAAGCGTCGGTGCCACTTCAAAACTGTAAGTCTTTTCCAGTCGCTCTGTAAACTTGTGTGAATCTTTCCCGAAGGGTCCGATATCAACGACAGGCAATCCCAGGTTCTGCATTGCTTCTAATGGAAGCTTGTACTTCGTCCCAAATCCGGGCATATTTTCTTTAAGCGCATCGATTTCGCCCTGATTTCTCGGTGCTGACGCATAACTCAAATCCGAGATATAAGGGAAAAACTTTTTATAGACGAGAGAGTAATCTGATTCAGTCGACTCAACGGCTTGAGCCACAGCATCCAGAAGAGTCTTTTCCTTATCCGTTTCCCCTTTGACATAGATATGAGGATAATACGGCGGCGTGAAATACACTATGATCACCGGCTCCTGATTTTTCCACATCGTTTGAAGCAGTTCTACTTCTTTAAGGGCGTATTCGCGTTCATCAACTGAATCATCGATCAGCCATTTTTCCTTTTTACGGGTCAGCTCCGCTTTTATTTCTTCGCCCTGGTCCTTGATTACTTGAGTTTTAAGTTCATCATATGTCATGACTTTAGGCACGTAAGTATAGGGTTCAAATTCCCGCCCTGTTAGTGTGCAGTACTTTTCATACTGACCGTTCACATCGTTGATGACCGACTCAAACGCGTCTTTTGCCAGCTGCTTCATTTTGTCCAGCACAACGTCCGGTGTCTGACTGTGTGTCGCATAGTTATAAAACGCATGCGCTGCTTTGGCTGTCTGAACGGAATATTCAGGTTTTAGATCCTGCTGTTTCAAGCTCATCGGCGGCAATGTGCTTTCGCCTTCAACTGTATCGCACAAATCTGTATTCAAATTGATGCGTCTCGTCAGTTCTGCAACCAGTTGATTAGGATCGAGGCCTTTAAATGCTTCTCCGACATGTGTTTCTTTTCCCACCACGTAAAATGATGGCATCAGTTTGCCTACTGTCCCTACATACACATACTTATTTTCATCTCCCGGATATTCCGAGGTCATGTAATCCGTATTGATCAATGCTGTAAGATCCAGATTATGCTCATCTCTCAGTTTGACGATTTCAGGAACACACGAACGCATCCCAGCTGAATTCGCCTCCTCATCACACACAGCCGCAAAAAGAATATTTCCAGAAAAATCGTCTAAGTGCTGTTCGATTTCTTCCATTAGAGTCATGATGATTGCATCCCCTGTTTTCATATCAAACAGACCGCGACCAAATAGATACTCTCCAGACTCCAAATCTTCTCTCGCCTCTTTGGGCAGCAGTTCTTTCCTCAAGTGCAACTGTTCCGTCAGTTCGTAGGGCATGTGTGCAAAATGCTTCAAATCTCCATAATCTGAAATGCCTACAGTATCAGTATGACCTATCAGTACGACCGTTTTATTATTTGAAGGGTCTTTTTTCCCTCGAAGTAAAGCCATAACGCTTTTTCTTCCCCACTTGTCATATGGAACGGGAACAATAAATAAATCTTCCGGATTGTCTTTGAAATAATCCATTTGCTGAAAAAAGTAATGCACTTTGTCAGTAACCAGCTGTTCTTCGATCGTTTCTGTTACACTTCTCTGTCTTGTTAAATCGACAGCTATCTCTTCAATACGTCTAGCTCTTTCCGACATTAAAAAGCCCCCATTTTTTTCATTTCATCTTAGTATAGTCCCGCATTCAGTTTAAATCAATGAACGAATACATTAATTCTGAAAAAAGCTGAACCCTCTTTCCCGTTATTCAGCACCAGCCCTGGAGTCGCCTCTAAGGGTGCATATTGTCTCAGATCCATCCTCTAATAACGATCCATATGGTATACGAAACGGTCACTATAATATTTATTTTTTCTTTCAATTATCTCGATTTCTTTTTCTCCTAACAGGACAGTTTCCACCCTTTCAGAGGTGTCCTCTTTAGAATCATCAAAAATCTCTAGTGTGTTATTCTCTAGTACCAGTTTATAGATCTTAGCTTTTTCCTGAAAGTTATCTGGCTTCTTAACACCCAGGGTCATTATGCTGAGCCCCACATCTTTCCAGAAAAAGCGCGGCGTACGGTAAGCTGAATATATGTGTGTTTGTTTCATGAGTGATCTCCTGTTATATAAGTAGTTCATTGCTTAAAAAAAGGCCCGACTCATCACGAATCGAGCCCTCTCATATTTTTAGTTACGGGTCATTCCCAATGCGACAGCCACATGCATAGTCACACCTGTCACAAAGGCGTCTTCGTCCATTCCGAATTTCGGATGATGATGTGGGTAAGTCATATCTTTCTCTTCATTGCCTACACCAATAAATGCGTATGTGCTCGGGACCAGGTCAGAAAAAGCAGAAAAATCTTCTCCGCCCATAGCCAAAGGAAATTCAAAGACGTCCGTTCCAAATTCCTCTATTGCAATAGTTCTTACCTGTTCAGTTTTTTCGTCATCATTGACAACCGAACTGTATCCTTTAGTATACGTGTAGTCGTATCCTGCACCATACACATCGCAGACATTTTTAACTATTTTTTCTATTTTTTCTTCAGCCATTATCCTGGTGTCCAGGTCGATTGATCGGACACTCCCGCCCAGTTCTGCTGTATCGGGAATAATGTTTTTAGCTGATCCTGCGTGAAACGTCGTTGTTGAAATAACTAATGAATCCAGGGGTGAAGTTACACGTGAGATAATCGTCTGTAACTGGCTGATGATTTGGGCACCGATCATAACGGGATCGACCGAATTCTCCGGCTGCGACGCGTGACCACCTTTTCCTTTGATCAAAATATCGAATTGATCAGAATTCGCAGTGACCGGTCCATTCAAGAGACCGATTTTCCCTGTCGGAATGGGTGTAAACAGATGCTGACCGTAAATGAAATCCAGCTCATCGAACAGTCCGGTCTGAACCATCTCAGCAGCTCCACCCGGCGGCGTTTCTTCAGCATGCTGGAAAATTAGATAGACTTCTCCATGCAGCTCATCGATATGCTCAACTAAAACTTTAGCTGCCCCAAGTAACATCGCGGCATGCCCATCGTGTCCACAGGCATGCATGACGTTTTCATTTTCGGAAATAAAATCGATATCTGTGCGCTCTTCATTAATAGGTAACGCATCAATGTCCGCGCGCAAACCGATTTTCTTCCCTGGGTGTGTCCCTTTGATAATACCTAAGACACTGGTTTTCGTCGGACGTTTGATTTCGATCTGCCCAATATCACTTAATTGCTCTTCAATGTACGCGCTCGTCCAGTACTCTTCAAATGACAGTTCAGGGTGCTTGTGCATCGTTCGTCTCCAGTTAAGAACTTCAGGCATTACTGATTTGATCGTTTCATTCGTCATATCTATCCATCCTTCTTTTGGTCTGTTTCTATAGCTTACCATACCTGGAGGAAAAATTAATCTTAAGCTTTCTTTGATTAAATAAGCCCTGCTCTTATTCTTAAGGGATCTTTACAGGGTATCGATAGAAAACCCCTTGCTTTATATATCAACCCACTCTATACCTAGAGAAAAGCGAAGAGATTTAGTCTCTTCGCTTCCCTATGTCCCTATTCTTATTGGTCTAAATTTTCCGTCACTTAAAAGCAATACTAAACGTGAAGATGCTCCAGTTGATAGACTAACTCCCTCTCTTTAATACGCCGTTGAAAAATGAAGAAGTAATCAGCTGATTATAAATCAGCGACGCCCATTTCCTCTCCCAGGATGTTCTTCAAACACCGGATGGTTGGTCTTACCTCTTCCAGGGTGTTCTGGGTGTACCGGATGTGACCCTTTATTTTTTCCTGGGTGTTCCGGATGTACTGGATGTGATGGTGACGATACATCCGTTTCTTCTGTAAATACTCCGTAGATTGAGAATCCAGATACAGTGACATTAACAAAGTCCCCATCTCTTTCTCCACCAACATATTCCCATACATTAAGATCTTCATTTAGATAATAAATCACAACGTCATCTTCTATGCTGGCCTCATCTATTCTCAGGGACAGATTGAATTCGCCACTGTAATCCTCTGAGCCCTCCGGATAAATCATTGTTACATCAATAATTTGTCCTGCCACTTCAATCAAGGAGTTACCGGCAGTAGCCAGTTCTGATAAATCATTTCTGTCGACAGTTCTAATAATCATATGAGTTCCTATAGGAAGGTCCCCAGGCATAGTAATGACTGCACCATTGCCTTCAATTGTCACTGTTTGACCTGGAAGAACTTCAACTTCTTCCCCTTCTTCAACAACAATAACATCATCTTCAAAATCAACATCGCTTAAGTCGTTGACTAGAGTCAAATTGCCAAACACTGTAGGATCCTGGAACCCTTGTCCTGTTAGATCATTCCATGCGGCAACCGCTTGACGTGATCCTTCAACAGCATCATTGATTTGAAGATCAAATCCAATCGTATGCCCTACTGCTGGAGTAACGTCTTTCCATGGAATAGCCATCTCAACAACATATCCAGTACCTAGAACACGAGCAGCGGATTCAAACCCTTCACTGTATTGAGCCGGATTGAACGATGCAACGTTCTCATAGTTCACACGGTATTGACCAACTCCGTCAATGTAGCTTGTAGTCGTTGCTCCCGTTTCATTGACGAATGCTTCTACCGAATCTTGTTCCCATGGGTTTTCTGCAGACACATCAAGTTGTCCATCAGCTACTTGGAACAATACATATAAATTGTCAGCATCCCATAGAACACGTCCAGTTCCTCGAGCCCCCTGCCAAGCAGTTTGGAAACGAGAAATATTTAAAACAGGCGCTTCACTCCATACCGCATCAATCTCAGCATTGATTTCTGGTGTACCAAATACTGCATAGCTGCTATTTGCTTCAATTTCTTCTTCTTCATAATCTGCTAAGAACCCTTCTGGATCAATAACGCCATAATAGGCCGGCTTAGCTTGCAAACGTCCGTCAAATAATAGCGGGTAACGCTCTGAACGCCAGCTGTTTGCATCGTTCAGACCCCAGAAAGTAACGCGATTGATTGAATCTGAGTGCTCACTGAAGATTTGGAATAAGCGTGCATAAATGTAGCCTTGACGGTTCCATTCCGCTTCAACATATTCATTTTCAGTCAACGTTGTGACATCCAGTTCTGTAATGCCAATTTCAATTTCCAGCTGTTCAAATCGCTCGATTGATTCTTTAACCAGATCAGGGTTCAAGTTGATATTATAGTGTCCCTGCATACCTACACCACTGATCAGCTTGCGTTCTTCATCTGGATTTTCTTCAGCCCACTGATCATTGATATCTCTGATCATATAGTACATTGTACGAGCTTTACCTTGAATGTGGTCATTATAATCATTGTAGTACAGCGTCATGTCATGCATGCCTAATTCATCTGCAACTTCGCGTGCATAGCTGAACGCTTCATAGACATAGTCGTCACCTATTGCACGACGCCATCCAGTATCACGTAATTGACCCTGCCAGTTTTCCGGATTGCCCCAATCTCCAGCCAACGCTTCATTTACGACATCCCAACTTAAAACGTCAGTACCGAAATTAGTCATTGCCGCACGAATATGTGCATGCATGTTAGCTAAAGCTGCATCTCTAGATAAAGGTGTTCCATCAGCATTAGAGTGGAGCCATTCCGGAGACTGCTGATGCCATACCAACACATGTCCGTGAAGAAGGAATCCCTCTTCTGTAATTCGTCCGACTAATTCGTTTTGAGCATCAAAATCAAATTCACGGTCCGCATTGTATGCATATTCAGGCTTCATGGAATTTTCAGTCGTTACTAGGTTATGATGATGGTCTAGTAATGAAAGACGGTCCCCTTCCAACTCTGCCATGTTGATAGCATTCCCAATGAGGAAATCATCCGCATAAACTTCTTTGATTTGCGGTAAGTCTAGTTGCACTTCGACTGGGTCCGAATCGACGTGTTCGAAGTTAATATCATCAATGTAGAAATTAGCAAGACTTCCACCGCCAGTCTCTACATAAATAGTGACAAATCCACCACCTAAGGAAGAATAGCGATAAGTTCCTTCAAATAATACCCATCCATCTTCTGCGCTGATTGTTGCGCTATCAATTGTATTGAAGCTTGAATCACCTACTTGTGTAGATAATCTAAATGAAGTCGCTGCTTCTGCATCTGTTTTAACATAAGCAGATACGCGGTACTCTTCTCCTGCTGTAATGTAATTCTCTACTCGAAGAGCTGGTCCATTCCACTCCATAGTTCGTCCAGAAGTGTACAAGCTGTACTGTCCGCCGTCAGTATGATTGTCTGCGTCAGTTACTTCGACCACTTCATCATCTCCTCTTGATTCAAACCCATTCAATTCACCATTTTCGAAATCAATGAATGTGAATTCGTCTGCAGGAGGTGCATCTGGATCTGGTTGTTCATCTTCTACCGGTGCTTGATCTGCATCCCATTCTACTAATACTTCCGTAATGTAAAATGGCACCGTAGCTCCTTCATCATTAGACTGAACTCTGAAGTTTTGATACGTTGCATCAGTCCACGTGTAAGTATGCTCTAATATAAAGTCTTCTCCAGCTGCAAAATTAGCTGATGTGAAAAACGGATACGACCCTTCCGGGGATTGAAGTAAGGCTTGAGCACCCGCAGGTACTTCTACATCTTCATCTACATATCCTCTAACTGTTACTTCATAGATATATCCAGGATCCATACCTAAAGCATCAAAGCTAAAGTCCGCTCCGTTCCAATTTGCTGTGCGCCCACTTATATAGATAGAACCTTGACCATTATTGAATCCAGGAAGATGTTGGAATGCTGGACCTGCGCTTGCAGCACCTGTCGTATTCTCTGTAAAATCATTGAAGAACAAACGGTCTAGTTCAGATACAGTTTCGTCTTCTGCGTCTGTGTCTCCGTCACTTTCTTCTTCCACTGGTTCCTCTGAGTCCTGATCCTCGTCTTCTTCTATAGGGTCCTCTGAGCCATCTTCTTCCACAACTTCTTGTACTTCTGTAGTTATCAGTATCTCGGCAATTGCGAATTCGACATCCGCACCAGCTTCGTTTGACTGTACACGGAAAGCTAAATTATTCGGATTGTCTGTGTGAGTATAATCTCCTTCAAGTAGGAAGGGTTGGCCAGCCTCTATTTCTTCTGTTCCATCAATCCAGCCATAAGAATCAGGATACTGTAATGTTAATTGTGCTCCATCAGGAATATGTTCGTCAGAATCAAGATATCCTAACACACTTATAGCGTAATCTTGACCAATCTCAAGTTCCAGGCCACTAAACCTGACATCGATTCCGCTCCAGCCAGCTCCACGATCCGTCACCCACACCCCTGAATCATTATCATTTCCTTCAAATACTAAATCATTAGTATGAGTAAGAGTGCTCCCTGCATCTTGAATCGGTTGATCAAGACTGTTGGTACTTTCAAAATCATTATGATAAATAAGTTCTCTTTCTAATTCGGTGGCCGATTCATCATCAGTTTCCTGTGCCATCGCCGTTGTTGCTGATGCAAATATCGGTGCGACAAGTAAAGCACTTAGTAATCCGTTCGCCACTTTTAGTTTAATGCTATTCTCCATTCGTTTCCTCCTTATTTCTATAAAAAATCTAATGAGTGCTCAATAATATGTAGTGAGACGACCCATAGACGACAATATAAAACAGGACGTTCAGGTTATTTAACCCTCCTCTCTTTAATTTGACCCTAAAAATACATCAAACGCTTACATTAATAATACTTTTCTGATAATCCGTTTACAATAGTTAATTTGTTTACAAAACAAATTAACATACAAAGTATACCGGTTTCGACTTATTTGTTACCTTTTTGTAACATAACAGGCGTTTTGGCGTTAGTTTGTTTAAAAAAAGCCCCGACAATTATGTCGTGGCTTCACTGATCCATTTTTCAATTGTCATTTTGGGGTGCGCTCCGCTGATTCGGCTGATGTATTTCCCTTTGTGAAATAATAATGTGGTGGGTGTTGACTGGATGTTGAAGGCTTCAACCCATTCGGTGTGGTCCATTGAACGTACTTCTGCAATCAGGATATGCGACTGCTCTTTTCCCAGTTTACGGAGTGTGTGTCCCATGATTTGACAAGGTCCACAAAAGTCACTTGTAAATTGCACGAGGACGACTGGCTTAGACTGTACCGTCACCTGAAAGTTTTCTTCATTTAATGTAATAGTCATAGGCTCACCTTATTCTTCTGTCTCTTGTTTTCTGATTGTGACTCCAGAGCCTAAATACATTTCATTTTCACTGTCTGGATTTCTTTTCAATGTAAAATGATCAGGCACTTTATCTACGCCGCCTCTTACGAGAGGATTGCATCTCAAGATTCGAGACATGCCCATCAAGGACCCTTTAGCTGCTCCGTGTTTTTCCAGTGCCTCAACAGTATAGTGCGAGCAGGTTGGATAATAGCGGCAGCTAGGCTGGAAAAGAGGAGATATGGCTTTCTGATAGAGTTTAACAATGGCAAGTAGTATTTTTTTCATTTTAGAAATCTCCTTTAGTATTCTTCTAAGGTAGTATAGCAAAAACACTTACTTTTTAAAAGTCACCACCCCAAAAAAAACGTAAAAAAAGCGACCCTGACTGAACTAGTCAAGGTCACTTGATGGTTATTTAACTTCTAAAATATTCTCTACCGTGCGCGTAACGTAACGAGCGTCTTTGATTTTAGTGAACAACTTGTCTCCATTGATTGCGAACATATCCTGCGCGACGATTTGTTCCATAGCTGACTGAACAGCTCCTTCAGTCAAATCTGCTTTTGGCTGATCGATTGTGATTACGCGGTTTTTACCTTTTCCTGTTTCAAAACGCAATTCCAGTTTCATACTCATGTGTGTTCCTCCTGTTTTAAGTTATAGTGACATTACTTTGTATAATGGTATTCTTCGATGACAACCGCATGTGACACGGGTAAACTCGTGACAGAATCAAGGGCATTTGTAAAATTGGTGACTTGTTCTTCTGATACAAACTGATTAGCTCCTGCAAAGCTTCTTCGAACCAGTGTTTCAGTAGCACCATCTTCCAGGTATACATCGACTTTACTTCCAGACCATTCTTTAAACATATTGTTTCCTCCTCAGTTAGTTGTGTAAGGTGATCACTGCTTACACCCTTAATAACGAACGGAAGTCAGAATCTGTTACCCTAAAGATAAAAAAAAATCACGCTAGGCTTCCCTAACGTGATCCGTTTTATAAGAGTGCTGTTTTTCACTATGATTCATCGACAATCAGCATGTCCTGATCATCAAATGCCCATGAATCTGCGTAGGCTACTTCCCAGTAATACCCATCTAAATCTCTGAAGTACCCACTGTATCCGCCCCAGGAAACAATCTGAGGTGTTTTCATAATTTCTCCCCCAGCAGATTTTACCTGATCCATTACCTGATCGACTTCTTCTTTTGTTTTCATGTTACAGGCTAAGGTGATACCTGAAAATCCTCCCTTTGAGTATTCGGGTGGATTTTCTTCATTGATGTCTTTAGCGAGCTCTTCTATAGAATAAAGCTCCAGCTTACTTCCCTGATTATTAAAAAACACGATCGGCGGGTCCTCATGGGTTTCAACCGTTTTGAACCCGATGTGCTTGTAAAATGCCAGTGATTGACGCATATTCCTGACCCCAAGACAAACTAAATTCAATCGATTCATCTGAATTCCTCTTTTCGAATGAGTTTATTGACTTTTTTATAGCAGAAACACTCGACTATGTGGTCGTTGACCAATCCCGCTGACTGCATGTACGCATAGCATATGGTCGGACCAACAAACTTAAATCCATCTTTCTTCATCTGTGTACTCATTTGTCTGCTCAGTTCTGTCTGAGCTGGGACATCACTTAAGGATGGCCACTTATTGATGATCGTCTGATGATCAACAAATGACCAGATATAAGCAGCAAAGCTCTCTTCTCTTTTAGTAATCTCAAGATACGCTTTTGCATTAGTGACGACACTTTTTATTTTAAGCCGATTGCGAATAATGGTTTCGTTTTGTATGAGTTCTTCAATTTTCTCATCAGAATACGTCGCAATAATTTCCGGATCAAACTGATCGAAAGCTTCTCTGTAATTTTCCCGTCTTTTAAGAATGGTCAGCCAGCTTAACCCTGCCTGAGCGCCTTCGAGACAGAGCAGTTCAAACAACTGCCGATCATCATATAGGGGACGGCCCCATTCATTGTCATGGTAATCCATATAGACTTTATCTTCCGTTACCCAGCCACACCTTTTGGGCATCTTATCACCTCTCTATCTTCTTTAATTTTACAATAAATCTTTTTAGATAACACGCGTTCTGCTTACAAAGCAAACATGCGTTCGATTATATCTTCAATTCCCTCATCTTTTTCTATTGTTTCTTTCACTTCAACGTAGGCAAATATGCCAATAACCAGCAGATAAATAATCAGTGTCAGAACATACGCTACAAAGGTGAATAGTCTGAAACCCGTTCCGATCATCACCACTTCCACGATCATACTGAGAATCATAGGAATTGTAATTTTAGCTATATCCACTTTAAATCCGGTCTTTATTTCCTTCCAGGATCTCACATTTTCTTCTTCCTGAGTGTTAAAGTAATAATCCGATGCGGCTTCTCCAATTTCCCATGCTCCATAAGCAAGTAGAATATATGCAAACAACCCATCATCATTTATCTGTAAAAAAAGAGAAACAACACCTGCTATAAATAAAGCTGTGCCTGTTATAAAAGTCTTCTTAGTTTCTCTACTCATAAAAATCATCCTTCTTTTAAATTGTTGCCTCATTTAGTATACTAAAGTATAGAGTAACTCTATAGTCAAGGAGGAATTGACAAATGTTGAAAAAAACAGCTTATCTGACCACCGGGCAGTTCGCCAAACTTGTTGGAGTGTCCAAGCACACCCTCTTCTTTTATGATGAGAAAGAAATATTCAGACCCGTAAAGGTCAAAGACAACGGGTATCGCTATTATTCGCTTAAACAGGTGGAAACTTTCTCGGTCATATCCGCTCTGAAAGACATCGGGATGCCTTTAGATGATATCAAATCCTATTTGAACACCCGATCACCTGAACAATTCGTCGACCTTCTTGATACAGAAGCAGGTAAACTTCAGAATAAAATAAATGAATTAACAAAACTGCATACGGTCATGGAAGAAAAGAAAAAAGTAACGTCTCAAACCCTCAACCACAACTTAAATGAGTATATTATAGAGGACGTTGGGTCACGTTTCTTTTATTTAACTGAAGTCCCGGATGTACTGGATGCAAAAATCTATTACCAGTCCTATCAGAGCCATTTTTCACATCTGGAAATGAAAACCCGTCGCACATCCTGGCTTGAGGGCTTGATGGTTCCTACTTCTGAAATCTCAGATCAGTTATACAGCTACAAAGGGTATATTTACACTGAATTAAAGAGTGAACAGCACAGCAACTATCAGCTGGACGGCGGTACTTATCTCGTGAAGTATATAAAAGGAGATGATGACGCCGTCTTGAATGGGTATTTTCAGTTAAAACAATATGCGAAAACACACCACTACCCCATTGGTCAGTACTTTTTTGAAGATCTGGTCTTAGATGAATTGTCTATCAAGTCATATGATCAGTACGTTTATAAACTGTCCATGCAATTAGATACGCATTAAAAAACACCTAGTCAGTTAATCGACTAGGTGCGAATTGATCGTCATCTTATTCTGGTGAAGCCTGAGTACTCATGAATCGTTCCAGGAATTCTTTCAATCGAGGTGATTTTGGATGATACAGAATTTCTGAAGGCGGTCCATCTTCTACAATTTTTCCGGCATCAAAGAATGCTATACGGTCTGCTACTTCTCTTGCAAAATCCATTTCATGCGTAATCAGCAGCATAGATGTCTCACCCTCTTCAGCAATATCTTTAATGACATCCAGCACTTCTCCAATCAGCTCCGGATCCAGTGCAGAAGTTGGTTCATCAAAAATCAGTACTTTCGGTTTCATGACCAATGCTCTCGCGATTGCGACACGCTGCTTTTGTCCACCGGATAACTGCGCAGGATAGTTGTCTGCTTTATCCAAAAGTCCAACTTTATCCAGCATCTCTTTCCCGTCTTTGATTGCTTCTTTCTTGTCGACCCCTTTTACGGTCACCGGTGCTTCTATAATATTTTCCAGCACTGTCATATGAGGGAAAAGATGGAAATGCTGAAACACCATTCCGATATTCGAGCGTACTTTTCTTAAATGATCTGTACTAGCAGGTTTCAAGTCGCCATTTTCGTCTTTTTCATGCCACAAATAGTCGCCCGCAACTTCGATCGTTCCATCTGTTATTTCTTCTAAAGTCATTAAAAGACGGGCAAAGGTTGTTTTTCCTGACCCGGATGGCCCTACTAATGCTACTTTCTCACCCGGCTGAATCTCAAAATCGATTCCGTCCAGAACCATCAAATCATCAAAGTATTTCGTTACATTATTATATTTTACAATTGGTTCACTCATAATCTTTCTCCTCTCATGAATAACGTGCCGTTACTCTGTTCTCTAACTGTCTAAGCGCAATTGAAGCCGGGTAACTGAGCAGAAGGAATAATAGTCCAACAATTGTCAGCGGTTCAGTATATCTGAATGTTCCTGCTCCAATATTCTGTGCAGTCTGCAGTATTTCAACTAATGTAATAGCTGAGAGCAATGGCGTTTCTTTAAACATAGTAATAAAGTAATTTCCTATGACAGGTAAAACAGGTGGTATCGCTTGAGGTAAAATAATTCGTGTCCAGGTTTTTTTTGTCGTAAAATTTAGTGCAGTGGCTACTTCCCACTGACCAGGGCCAACTGATTCTATCCCACTTCTGAATACTTCAGACAGGTAGGTACTGTAGTGCAGACCCAACCCAATTACACCCGCAGTAAAGGGATCCAGCGACAATCCGAATTGTGGAAAGACGTAAAAGATAAAGTACAGCTGTACAAGCAGGGGCGTGTTTCGAATGAATTTCACAATACTATCAGCTACTGTCGTCACAATTTTATTTTTAGAACGAATAAGCAGCGTCCAGATCAGTCCTAATATTAATGCCAGGATAAATCCAACAACTGTTGCGCCAATAGTAACACCTAATGCAGAGGCAATTTCAGGTAACACCTCGAAGGCATAATACCAGTCCCACATAATCGATTACATCCTCCCTTCTGTCATTTTGCGCTCCAGCAGTTTCATTCCTTTTGTCATCGGCCATGCGATAACAAAATAAATAACCAGTAAAGCGGTAAAAATCTGTGTTGTCTGAAGCGTGGTCGCATTCAATACATTTGCCTGATACGTTAAATCAGTCAATGTAATCAATGCAACCAGCGACGTACTCTTAAACAGCTCAATTAACTGATTTCCAAGATTCGGCAGCATAATAATAAATGCCTGCGGAATGATGATTCGTCTCATTCGTTGAACGCGTGTAAAGTTTAATGCAATAGTGGCTTCGATCTGCCCTTTGTCAACAGATTGAATACCACTTCTGACAACCTCAGAGGTGTATGCTCCAAAGTTCAATCCTATCGCCAATACGGCTGCAGTCATTGCCGTCATGGTTATTCCAAACATCGGCAGGACAAAATAAATCCAGAACAGTTGCACAAGTAAAGAAGTTCCTCTAAACACTTCTACATAAATTGCTACTAAAAATCTTATAAATTTATTCTTTGACAGTCTCATCAATCCGGCCACAAACCCTAATACTAAGGCTAGAACAGCTGCTAACACGGTAGTTAACAATGTTATAACTAATCCTTGACCGAGCATCGAGGCAATCAGTTCCCAAAAACTCATTTATATCCACTTCCTTCCATTAATATGCAGTCATCGTTTATATGGCATCCTCAACTGTTGCATCTCCCGGTAGATCTTCTTCTGTAAAGCCGAAATCTTCTATTATCTCTAAGAGCTCACCGGACTCTTTCAGATTCTCAAGTTCTTCATTAAATGCGTCAATAAAATTCTGATCTGTATCTCTGAAAACAGTCGCACCATAGTTGATGACTTCTTCTCCATCTATAATGGGCTGGGTGAAGTCTTCGACGCGTTCAATCGATTCATCAGCGGCCGTGTCTAAAATCGACTGCAGTGATGGGCCTGTCGCAGTGATGACTTCAGCACGTCCTGCCTGCAGGGCTGCTAAAGCAGAAGGCATATCCGGGACAGTAATGATTCGTTCTGCAGGAACACCTACATCAAGCAGAAAGTCATACTCAACTGTTCCAGATGGGACAGCCACAGTTGCTTCGTCCGTTTCAGCAATATCTTCATATGAATGGATATCTAACGGATTACCTGCTTCTACAGCAATCGCCTGTCCGATCGTGTATTCTGGATTGGCAAACTGCACATGGTCAGCTCCGGCACGCCCAGGTGTTATAAACATTCCCGCTGTCACCATATCAAACCGCTCAGCTTGAAGTCCGGGTATTAATGAAGCAAACTCGGTCAGCACACCATTCATCTCTGTCACGCCAAGGTTTTCCATGATGCGTCGGGCCACCTCTACTGCTGATCCGGTCAACTCACCCTCAGCTGTCTGGTAGGCATATGGCTGTTCGTTTGCAAAACCGACAGTTACTTCTCCTTCACGCTGTACCCGTTCAAGCGTTGTTTCGTCTTCATCTGCTCCAAACAGCTGACACCCACTCAATATGAATACAGTAGAGAGAGTTAATAGTGACAATAGCCCCTTTTTCTTTTTGCTTCTCATTCTCTCTTCCTCCTAAGTCTTGTTTAGCTTTTCTCGTTCATTTGTTAATCTGCCTGATAAACGTTACATAATGATTAAATTTGCACGTATAAATGAATAGTTCAGTCCGTTTTTTGACATCACACACACAATTAGCTTATCAAATACGTTTATTACAGGTCAAATCAGACGCATAGCAAAAGTATTTGCATGAAAACACTGGGATGTTTTTAAGAAAAGTCATCATTTAGAAACATTTCTGTCATTTTTAATCAAATTCTTAGAAAACTAGTCTGACGGCTTTAGTAAACGATAACATTTCTCTAATGAAGAGTCTGTAAAGGGGATTGGTTTTACACTACAAGTAAGGTTTGGTACATTGGAGGGGTGGAGAGCGATAAATAACAAACGTTCTCGAACGTTTTATGTTCAGCCAGTCAGGCAAGCAACCAATCAGATAAGAACGATTCATACACTATTAAGGAGGGACTTTATTGACTACTAAGGTTGAAATACAAAACCTAACCAAAATTTTTGGCAAGAAAGAACGTCAGGCACTGGAATTAGTGAAGGAAGGTCATTCAAAAGATGACATCCTTGCAAAAACAGGTGCAACTGTCGGGGTAAATAAAGCAAGTTTTAAAGTTGAACAAGGCGAAATTTTCGTCATCATGGGACTTTCCGGGAGTGGTAAGTCTACATTAGTACGCATGCTTAATCGCTTGATCGAACCAACAGAAGGAAACATCCTGATCGATGGCGATGACATCGCTAAAATGAATAAAGAACAATTACGAAACGTTCGTCGTGAGAAAGTATCGATGGTTTTTCAGAACTTCGGGTTATTCCCACACCGTACTATACTTGAGAATACCGAGTATGGATTAGAAGTGCAGGGGGTAGACAAAGCTGAACGTCAGGAAAAAGCAGAAAAAGCATTAGACAATGCAGGTTTACTTCCATATAAGGATCAGCGTCCGAATCAGTTATCTGGTGGGATGCAGCAGCGAGTTGGATTAGCTCGTGCATTAGCAAATGATCCGGAAATTTTGTTGATGGACGAAGCCTTTTCGGCACTTGATCCATTGATCAGACGTGACATGCAGGATGAACTACTAGAAATGCAGGAGACTCTGCACAAGACTATCATCTTTATCACGCATGACTTGAATGAATCACTCCGTATCGGCGACCGTATCGCTATCATGAAAGACGGTGAAGTTGTTCAGGTAGGAACCGGAGAAGAAATTCTGACCAATCCAGCCAATGAATACGTTGAACGTTTCGTTGAAGACGTCGACCGTTCGAAAGTTCTGACTGCTGAGAACATCATGGTACGTCCAGAAACAATTCGTCTCAGACAAAGCGGACCACGTGTGGCATTGCAGCGCATGAAAGCTTCAGATCACAGCAACATGCTCGTCGTAGATAAAAACAACATCTTAAAAGGATACGTAACCGATGCAGATGTTATGGACGCCGTTAAGCAGGACAAAAAAGACCTCGTGGACGTTGTGCGTACAGACATTCCAAGAGTGACAAAAGATACATTGATCAATGAACTGTATACACTCATTCATGACAGTCAGACACCTGTCGCTGTTGTCGACGAAGATGACAAGTTAATTGGAATCGTTGTTCGTGGACTTGTCCTTGGCGCATTAGTTAAGGAAGAGCGAGAGGAGGAGCTTATTAATGAATAGTACAATATTAGATCAAATACCACGCCTGCCCGTTTCTGAATGGATGGCAAATATCATCACCTGGTTAACTCAGAACTTATCCTGGTTCTTTGGTGCCATTCGTGATGGCGGGTCGTGGACTATGGATGTTCTTACAGACTTCTTATTATGGGTTCATCCTATCGTGTTTATTGTATTGCTCGTAGCCCTTGCATTCTTTGCAAGTCAGAAAAAACTGGGTTTACCTATATTCACCTTGCTTGGCTTGCTTTACATCTATAATCAGGGCTTATGGGAACCTTTGATGTACACGATCACACTGGTGCTCATAGCGAGTTTACTGTCGATCATTATCGGCGTACCTGTTGGGATCTGGATGGCTAAAAGTGCCACAGCAAACTGGATCATTACACCCATACTGGACTTCATGCAGACGATGCCGGCGTTCGTTTACCTTATTCCTGCCGTTGCATTCTTTGGAATCGGTATGGTACCCGGTGTATTCTCAGCTGTTATCTTCGCATTGCCCCCAACCGTAAGATTTACGAATCTGGGTATTCGTCAAGTAGACGATGAAATGATCGAAGCAGCGGAGTCATTCGGAAGTACCGGATCTCAACGTTTGTTTAAAGTAGAACTGCCATTAGCTAAAGCAACCATCATGGCTGGAATCAACCAGACTGTATTACTTGCGTTATCAATGGTGGTTATTGCCTCAATGATCGGCGCACCTGGACTCGGCGAACGAGTGATCAACGCCTTACAACGTGCACAAGTAGGACCTGGATTTGTTGCCGGATTCGCTTTAGTTGTACTGGCAATCATCCTGGACCGCGTACTACAGGGATTTAATAAAGATAAGACTAAATAAAGTTAATTAATAAGACTTTTAATAAAAATCACTACTACCTAAGAGGAGAGATTTATTTTGACAACGAACTGGAAAAGATTAGGACTAACAGCAGCATCTGCTTCAGCATTATTCTTGGCAGCGTGCGGAGACACCGCAGACAACGAAGAAGCTGTCGATACTGTCGTTGATGGTGACGAAATTACACTGTCATATGTAAGCTGGGATTCAGAAATCGCATCTACGCATGTGGTTGGAGAAGTATTAGCTGATATGGGCTATGACGTTACGACAACTGCACTTGATAATGCAATCATGTGGGAAGCAGTCGCTTCAGGCGATGCTGATGCTATGGTTTCCGCCTGGTTACCTGCTACACACGAAGCACAATATGACGAATACTCTGATAGAATGGAACACTTAGGTTCAAACCTTGAAGGTGCAGTCATCGGACTGGTCGTTCCAGAATATATGGACGTCGATTCAATTGCTGACTTATCAGATGAAGCTGGACAGACTATTACCGGTATCGAAGCTGGTGCAGGTGTTGTAGCTGCTGCTGAAAATGCTTTAGAAGACTATGAGAATCTTGATGGATGGAATGTACAGACATCATCATCGGGTGCAATGACTACTGAGCTATCTACAGCCTACCAGAATGAAGATGAAATCATTGTAACAGGATGGTCTCCACACTGGATGTTCTCTTCATATGATTTAAAATATCTTGAAGATCCTGAAGGGTCTTTTGGAGAAGCTGAAACAATCGATACCTTTGTTCGTGAAGGGTTAAGCGATGATCTTCCTGAAGCTTACGCATTACTAGATAACTTCTTCTGGGAAACAGACCATATGGAAGAAGTCATGCTGGAAATCCAGGAAGGCGCTGAACCAGAAGAAGCAGCACGTAACTGGGTTGACGCTAACCAGGATATCGTTTCTGAATGGACAGAAGGCATTGGCGAATAATCTTTAACTAGGTTAGGTCCACACTAAAACAAATGAAAGGCACACAAGGAAGGAAATTCTCATTCCCGGTGTGCCTTTTTTTGTTTAATTGCTATTTAAAAAATCAAGAGCATAGCAGACATGCAGTTCCGTGGCGACCTTCAGTCCTCTTTCATCTATATCAAAGTTCTCATGATGATGACCGTACCATGTATCAGAATCCTTCAAGTTTCGGGTACCCACTCTAGCGTAGACCCCGGGTGCTTCTGCCAGAAAATCGGCGAAATCATCTGCCCCCAGACTTTTCGGCTGAGTCGATATCACATTTTCTAAGCCCACTATAGCTGCACCCACTTGTGCAGCCCGTTCTGCGGGCCCATCTGCGTTGATCAACGGTGCTGCTGCATCATAGTTCTCAAACTCAACGGTTGCTCTGTGTGATTCTCCCACACTTGTCGCTATCCGTTCAACTGCTTTCAAGACCTTGTCTCTCGTTTCATGACTGAACGTGCGGACAGTGCCTTCTAGTGTTGCCTGGTTGGCCACGATATTATACCGTGTCCCGGCATTCAGCACGCCTACAGCAACAACCACATTGTCTAAAGGGCTGACTTCTCTTCCGACTATGCTTTGAAGGTCCACTGTAATCGCCGCAGCGGCGAGCAGTGCATCGACTCCATTGTGCGGCTGTGCGGCATGCGCACTTTTTCCGTGCACTTTGATCTTGAATATATCACAGGAGGCATTTGTCGCTCCCGGGACAGAGACGATTTTCCCGACCGGCACGCTTGAATCCAGATGAATACCGAAGACCTGGTCGACGCCTTCAACATGACCCCCCTGAACAAATTGCCTTGCACCAGCCCCTATTTCTTCTGCCTGCTGAAAGGCCACTTTGATCGTACCTGAGAATTTGTCTGCATTTTTCTTCAATACTTTTGCTGCTCCAAGTAAAGCAGCTGTATGTCCGTCGTGCCCACAGGCATGGTGCAGACCTGGATTTTTGGATTTGTAAGGCTTGTCTTTTGCATCTTCCAGTTCCAGTGCATCTATATCTGCACGTAATAAAATCGTCTTACCTTTTCCTCTCTGCCCATTAATTTCTCCGATCGCTCCCGTTTCACCAACAGCTTCGAAAGGGATGTCCAGCTTCTCAAGTTCCTGTTTGATACGTTTGATTGTTTTAAATTCTTTCAAGCTGGCTTCCGGGTACTGATGAAATTATCTTCTTAATGCAATGACCTCTTCTGCTCCTTCTAAAATCTGTTCTTTAATAGATGCTTCCGTTACTGTCGTTGTCATATCGATCATTCCTTCCCAATCTATTGTCCGTTCAATCTCTTCCCATCAGAAAAGTGTACTTTTTAGTCCCAGGCTGGTATCGATGACCCTTCAGATGTTTCAGCAATGGCCTCTTTTGTATCTTCAGACTGGTAAGCTTCTACGATCGTCTGGTACACGTCGTCATCCGCATCCTCTTCTCTCGCAACAATGATATTGACATAAGGTTCTGACTGATCATTGACCGGTTCCAGGAAGATGGCATCTTCTGAAGGAACAAAGCCGGCATCTACTGCCATTCCCGAGTTGATGATCGATACATCTACATCCTGAAGGGCTCTCGCTGTCTGAGCTGCATCCAGTTCCTGAATGTCCAGGTTTAATGGATTATCTGTTATATCGTTTACTGTTGGGGTGACGCCTGCATCCGGATCAACTGTAATCAGTCCGGCTGTCTGAAGAAGCAGCAGTGCACGTCCTCCATTGGTGATGTCATTAGGGATAGCCACAGTCCCGTTTTCTTCGAGTTCGACCACATCAACTAATGTCTCAGAGTAAATACCTAAAGGAGCAATCACTGTATCCCCGATAGGGACAAGAGTCGTTCCACTGTCTTCATTGAATGATTCCAGGAACAGTTTGTGCTGGAAGGCATTCAGATCGATCTCTCCCTGTGCCAGTGCATTATTAGGTTGCGCGTAATCCGTAAAGCGGACCAGTTCGATCGTGATCCCTTCTTCATTTTCAAGCTTTTCAGCAACAAAATCCCAAACATCATTATCTTCTCCGACTACACCGATCGATACTGTTTCAGATGTCTCCGCTGAAGCCCCGCATGCTGCTAATAGTAATGTCAAAAAGCCTATGCTTACAAATGTTGCCCATTTTTTTATCGTTGTCATTTTTATTTTCCCCTTTTATTGGTTTTAGTTTTTAGTGACTCGTTTTTCTTACCAGATAATTTCCGATGACCTGACTGATCATTACAATGATCAGTATCGCAACGGTCGCAACGATAGTCACGTCCGTCTGAAATCGATTATAACCTCTTGCAATAGCGAGATTTCCCAGCCCGCCTGCTCCAATCGCTCCTGCCATGGCTGTCAGTCCGATCAAGTTGATGATTGTTACGGAAGAGACTCGAATGATTGACGGCAAGCCTTCCTTTAAGTAAACGCGGATGATGATTTCCAGTGGTGATGACCCCATGGCCTCCGCAGCTTCTACAATGCCTTTATCTACTTCCAGCAAGGCATTTTGCACCTGGCGTGAATAAAACGGCACTGTCCCTACTACAAGCGGGACGATAGCTGCCGTCGTCCCGATCGACGTGCCTACCAGCAGCCTTGTTATCGGAGCAATCAGCGCCAGCATAATAATAAATGGAACTGAGCGGAAAGCATTCACACTTCTTTCCAGAAAGTCATAGACTCTTCTATTTTCAAGAATTCCCTGTGTTTCGGTCACTACCAGTATAATACCCAGAATAATTCCTAATACACCTGAAAGGATAGCAGTCGTGCCGACCATATATAAGGTCTCCCATATACTGTTCAGTATTTCAGGTTGAATACGAAGTGCATTTTCAAAATATGTTTCAAACCAGTTGATCATCAGTATTCCTCCCTAACTTACTTTTCTATTTTTTATGGACACGACCGTCTGGTCACTGTCGATCGTGTTGACTTTAACGTTGTTTGATTCAAGGTAAGCAACGGCTTTTTCCCGCTGCCTTCTTTCACCGGAAAGAACGACGATAAGATTTCCGACCGGTGTCTGTTGAAGGATTTCCACGTTTCCGTATAAAATATTCGTCGTAACGCCAAACTGTGCATATAAACTGGCAATAAGTGGTGTGCTGGTACTTTCTCCCACATACGTAATATTTGCCAGAACATCGTCGGCACTTAAATCCAGTAGAGTCGGATGCTTCCTGATCTTTTCCAGTGCCTGATGGATATGAGTCGCTGTATCAATGAATTCGTGTGTCAATGCTTCCTTTGGCGCAGTGAACAGCGAAACCAGATCACCTTTCTCAACCACTTTTCCGTCATCCATGACCGCTACCTTATTACAGATTTCTTTAACCACCTGCATTTCATGCGTAATGATTACAATGGTCAGGGAGAGCTGTTTGTTCAGACGCTTCAGCAGTTCCAGAATGGAAGAAGTCGTTTTTGGATCCAGTGCACTGGTTGCTTCATCACATAATAAAACTTCCGGATCATTTGCAAGTGCCCTTGCGATAGCCACCCGCTGCTTCTGTCCGCCCGATAATTGAGAGGGATACGTGTGTTTTTTATCTGCCAGTCCGACCAGTTCCAGCAGCTCATCTATTTTCGCATTCACTTCTTTTTTTGATAAGCCTGACTTCCGCAGTGGGTAGGCTACGTTTCCGGCTACCGTCCGTGCACGCATCAAGTTGAAATGCTGGAAAATCATCCCAATTTTTTTTCGTGCTGTCCGCAGTGCCTTGGGTGGCAGTGCAGATAATTCCTGCTTGTCTACGATCACCGATCCTGAAGTCGGGCGCTGAAGCAGATTGATCGTTCGCACTAGCGTACTTTTTCCAGCTCCACTATAGCCGACAATCCCGTATATATCTCCCTTTTCGACCGTTATAGACACGTCCCTTACGGCCTTAACCGTCTTCTTTCCGTCCTGAAACGTCACATCCACGTTTTTCAGTTCAATCATATACATCCCCCTGTTTGTTCTTTTTTAGATACAAAAAAATCGTTCGTCCACATAACCAGATTCTCTCTGATTATAAGGACGAACGATTAGTCCGTGTTACCACCTATATTCAAACCCGTCTCTCGACTGGTTCCTCTAAGAGCACAGAGTTTATTCCTATGCTCCGTCGCTGTAGTGGGCGCACCCATGATAGCCTTATGTCAAAGACACTCGGTATCCTGCTTCGAGTCCATTTTCCACTTATTCAAGCAAACCTGTTTTCACCTGCTCAGGCTCTCTGTTATTGCTGTCTTATAAGTGTACTTTACTCTTCATTGCAGTTTGATTTGTCTATTCAATTTTTCCATAAAAAAACGCCCTTAAAAAATCCCTCTTCACTAGAAAGATTTTCTAAGGACGACTCAAATTTGTCGTGTTACCACCTTAATTTACAGCGCGATCACTCACACTGTCTCTGCCAGTACACAAGAAGAACCTTCCTGTAGACTGCGTCACTGTAACGGGTGAACCCGTAGTAAACTTACCTGATGCAGGATCGTCTACTCCATTTCCAAGACCATTTTCCACTTATTCACTCTTATCTGCTTTCACCAGCACAGACTCTCTAGGAAGACTTCCTAAGCGTACTTTTCTTTTCACATTGTTTTCTCTTTAAAATTTAATTTTTGAACTTGTTTATTACTATACTGACTTCTGAAACTATTGTCAAACCTTTTTTCAATTCTTTTTATCCCTGGTTTAAAAGTCTCGGTGCTGAGGCATAGATGGCTGCCGCTCCAAGCGGGGCTGTCACTACGATCGACAACACAGCCAGTGCTAAAATCAAAGCCCCCTGCTCAGCTCCCATTGCCAGTGGGATACCGCCCATTGCTGCCTGCACAGTTGCTTTTGGTGTATAGGCAATCATACAGAAAATCCGTTCTTTCGTGTTGAGTTCAGTGTTCATTGTCGCGATCCACACGCCTAAACTACGACCTATTAGCCCTAAGGCGATAATAAGTAACCCCATAAGGCCCGCATCTAAAGCCACTTCAATATTCACTTCTGCCCCTACCAGAGCAAACAGCAGGATCTGCAGAAAAATCCATAAACCTGCCAGTGATTGAGTAAACTGTTCTGTATGCTTGGGAATTTTTTCAAAAATAAGAAATCCCAGTGTCATGACTCCCAGTAAACTCGCAATCCCGACATGCTCTCCCCATTCGACAAACAAAATCGAGACTGCAATCAGTATAAGCAGCTTCTCTACATACTTCTTATTGAATGATTTGAATAAGTAAATGGCGGCAACTGCAATAACCGCTCCTCCCAAAACTCCAGCGATGATGCTGAATGGAATAAAGGCTAACTCAAACAGCAGGGATGACTCCTGTCCGCTTGTACCCAAACCTAGAAAAAAAGTGAATAATGTAATGGCGAATACATCGTCTATAGATGTACCGGCCAGTAATAAAGTAGGGATCTGCTTGTCTTCTCCGTATTTTTTTTCTTTCAAGTCCAACATGCTGGGCACCACTACGGCTGGTGAGACGGCTGCGATGATGAATCCAAGCATTCCCGCTTCTGCAAATGAAAAATCCAGCAAATAATATGCCAACCCTGTAATCGTCAACCCTTCCAGTATGCAAGGAATACTGCTGATACGCAGCGCAATCGATCCGACTTGTCTGATCTGATCTTTTTTTATCCCCAACCCGGCGCGCATCAGAATAATGATTAATGCAAAAGTCCGTATATCCTGAGAGACCAGTAATAAATCAGAATCAAGAAAATCTAACACGTACGGGCCTATAACGATTCCGACTATTAGCATGCCTATAAGCGGCGGGAGTTTTAATCGCGAAACCAGTTTCCCCCCTATGTATCCAAATATGAGTACCAATCCAATTCCTGTCAGCATCTATACCTACTCCTGCTTCTTATGTTTTTAATGAATGGCTCCACCGATGTGTTTGCTGTCTTCTTTTCCATGACGCTCAACTATTGCTTCGATACCAGCTTTTAGTCCTCTGACGATATCTTCAAGATACATCGACGGCTGATTTGCTTTATCAGTGACTTGTTCAGGGATAAAGGGGACATGAACAAATCCGCCTGTTTTATCTGGGAATTCTTTTTCTATCGCATACAACACTTGATACATGATGTGATTACAGACGAATGTACCTGCAGAGTTTGAAACACTTGCCGGGACCTGAGCGTCTCTCATCTTTTCAACCATGGCTTTTACCGGAAGCGAACTGAAATAAGCATCCGGACCGTCTGGCTGGATTTTCTCATCTATCGGCTGGTTGTTCTCGTTATCCGGGATGCGCGCGTCATCGACATTGATTGCCACACGCTCAGGTGTCACGCCGTATCTTCCACCAGCCTGCCCTACACACAAAATCACATCTGGATTTTCCGTTTTAATGGCTTCTTTAACGATGGCTGAAGAGGTGTGAAAAACCGTCGGTATCTCACGTTTAACAATGGTGGCACCTGCAATGGAGTCGTCTAACCGCTTGATTGCCTCATAGGCAGGATTCACTTTCTCTCCACCAAAAGGATCGAACCCAGTGACTAAAACTTTCATATGCCTTTTCCTCTCTATCTTTTCAAAACGAACTGTATTTTTTCTATCTTCCACACCTAACAGTATAGAATACACTTGTAATGAAATACAATAGCCTGACTCATTCTCATGTCAATGTCTCCGTTTACTTCTTTTAGAGCAGAAGAAAAGCAGCAGACGGTTTGTCTGCTGCTTCTTATAGTCCTAGTCCTGTTAATATTTAGTTCGACGATCAGGGTCGACGCGTTTCCATTGAATCGATGTGTCCATGTCTTCCAGCTGCACGATTTGTGTACACTGGTAAGTACGGTACCATGATTTTATATTGGGTGTCATGCTGTTGATCACGCGCTCAATGTTTGCACCCTTAGGCGTGTTCCATGAGTCCGGGAAAGACAGATTAATGATGGCCTTTCCTTGCTGATAGACCACATTGTATTTTCCATTTAATGAACCCGCTTCACCTGAAGGAATGATTTCAAACTCTCCATAGATTGGTCTTCCTTCTTTTACTTCAAGGTGATTGGGAAATGCCGGAGTAAATTCTACTTCGACCGGATTTGTCTCGTGGTTCACCGTGATCCGTTTTAATTTATTTAAGTCGTTTGATTTTTCATACAGATACGTATTGTGCTTCCCTTCAGCTATGCCGTTCTCATCAATGTCTACCCGCTCTAAAGTATAACGGCCACTTTCGTTGAAATTGGTCACGACTGAATCAGTTGAAAACTCGATATAGTATCTTGCCTGAAAATCTTTTGGAAATGCAAACGGATCGATATCGATCATTTCTCCATCGATTGAAAGGAAAAATTCAGTGTCTCGTTTTCGGGCAAAATCAAAATTATACAGGAAAAACAGGGGCATTGAGTGCGGTTCCTCAATATGATTGCCTACAGAAGGTAACCACGTCAATGGTTTTGTCTCCTTATCAATTTGTTCATCCACGTAAAGCACGATTCGACGATCACGTTTATCGAAGAATACAAACCCTGCATCCAGCTGTCCATTGGCATGTTCAAAATACGCTTCATCAAAATCTACCACGAAACGTTCTTTTAAGCCTTTTCCACCAATTGACAAGATTTCTTCTTCTTCAGGGATAGACAGTGTATCCTGTACATACGAATCTCTGTATCCGTCAGTCCGCCAAGCCAGTACTCTGAAGCCTTTTCCGTAAGGTTCTCCGTCTATATAGTGAAATTCAAATGCTTCATATTCAGAATCTGGATTTTTATGGAAATGAAACATGGCCATTCTCTTAATCGGATTTAGTCTAAATCTAAATGGAACATATGCTGTATTTTTTTTCATATTCTCACCTTCTTTATCAGTCTTATAACACGTATTTACTTTCTTAATAAACCCCATTTTTTTGTTGGTTATTTTAATGATACACTATTTTATTTAATCTGTAAGCAATTTTGACTGATATTATGAAAGTATTGTAAGTGTTATCATCTTCACAAATCGAGTAGGAGGTAAATAATTCATTTATTTACCGTCCTCTCACACCACCGTACGTACGGTTCCGTATACGGCGGTTCAATATCTTAAGTAAGCAGACTCTGCCAGGTTACGTAGTGAAACTACGTTCCACCGGTAGAGTCTTTTCGTTGTAAGCACCCAATGAACCTCAGGTGTTTTTGACAGTCTCCAGTATTTCTTTCTGGAATAGCCAATGCGCTTAGCACTGTCCATATCTAGACCTAAACGCATTAATCTGCTAATCTTAGTACGTGGATTTTTCCATCTCTTTAAAATGAGTTGCCTGATACGGTGGTGGAGCCATTGCTCCACTTTCGTTACGAAGGTTTTGATGAACCCTGTGCCGAAGTAATTTATCCAGCCTCTTGTTCTGCTGTTTATCTCTTTGACAATCTCATCAAACTTCCCTGCTCGCTTACGTTTGGTCAAGCGTTTCAAGGTACGAATGAATTTCGCTTTGGCTTCGTTCGATGGTCTGTATCGACAGACCCCATTCACTGTGGTTATCAGACAACCCAAGAACTTTAAACGTGTCGGTGAACCCACTTTACTTTTCTCTTGGTTGACAGTTAGTTTCAGGTCTTTTTCAATGAAGCGAGTGATACTTTGGAGCACACGTTCACCGGCTCGTTTTGACTTCACAAAGATGACGAAGTCATCAGCGAACCGGACGAAAAGGTGTCCTCTCTGTTTCATTTCTTTATCCAGTTCATGTAAGTATACGTTACTGAGTAGGGGCGAAATCACGCCACCTTGTGGTGCGCCTGTGTTACTTTCTACGAATTCGCCAGACAGATCTATGACACCGCTCTGTAAGAACTTACGGACAATTTTCAGAATCATTTTGTCCCGTATATACTGTTCGAGATAGTACATCAGCTTGTCATGATTGAGTGTATCAAAGCACTGTTTCAGGTCACAGTCGACGGCTACTTTGTAGCCATCCTGATAATAGTCGACACACTCTTTCAAAGCTGTATGATTGCTTTTTCCTTTACGGAACCCATGACTGTGCGGGAGGAAATGTTTATCGATGATAGGTTCTATCACTTGCCTGATGGCTTGTTGAACCACTCGGTCCCGTACAACGGGAATACCCAGTTTTCGGATACCACCATTCGCTTTGGGAATTTCCACCCGTCTGACCGGTTGTGGTTTATAGGTACCGTCTAACAATTTCTTTCTTATATACGGAAACATTTCCATGATATGTGATTCTATTTCATTAACTGTCATACCATCTATTCCAGCAGCTCCTTTATTGCGTTTAACCATTTTAGCCGCTTCAAATAGATTCTTCTCACTTACAACGAGCCTCATGAGAGACTCACCATACTTGTCTTTACATTCACCTAGGCGATTACTCCGCACATCTACATACTCTTTCGCTTCCAGCTTATCCCTTTGTAGTTTGCCAACCCTTGGGTTGTTTTCTGCGTTTGTCATAATGCCTAACCTCCAATCTTCAAAGTATTGATATTGTTCGGTCCTTCGGTACATTTTCCCTACTATGACCTCGGCTGACTTCTCGCCATTCGTTGTTACTACTAAGCGCTGACGAGACCTCCCCGGGTAAGAACGACAACCTTCTGCTCATGTCACTGCTTCATTTACTCAATAGAATTCGGGCAGTATCGGACTTCACTTTGTGTTGCAAGCTTATCCGTTCTATCAAGCCTTGGTATGAGGTTTCTGTTCGTCAGTGCAAGCATTTGCGTCCAACTTCCTTCAGATTCCGCCTCACGGCGGACACCCTTGTCTTTCGCTAACAGTTCCTACTGCCAAGTCTGTAGTGGACTTTCACCACCAAGTTATCGCCCATGCCGGGCGCACAACAAAAAAACTGTACCCTGATACGTGCAGGGTACAGTTCCGTCACTTAATTTTATTAAGATTTAACAGATGCCACTGTGAAGGTTGTGTCAGCTAAAGCCTCTTTGATTTTGCTTTCAGACAGTTCGTTCTGAGAAACGATGGTTGCTTCTTTGCTATCTAAATTGACATCGACTTCCTGTACACCTTCTACTTGCGTAAACGCAGCTTTCACCGAGTTCGCGCATCCATTACAATTCATTCCTTCTACTATTGCTGTATATTTCATCAATTTGTCTCTCCTTTGTGTGCTTAATTTTGTACGGCTTCAGTTGCTGTTGGGGCAAAGTTTTTAAGTCTTAAGGCATTGAGTAAAACTGAAACGGAACTGAAACTCATGGCCGCAGCTGCGAAGACGGGATTTAAAAGAGGTCCGCCCAGCAGGAACAGGAGTCCCATTGCAATCGGGATACCGACAATGTTGTAGGCAAATGCCCAGAACAGATTCTGCTTGATATTTTTCAGCGTGGCTTTACTTAATTCAATGGCCGTCAGTACTTCTTTGACATCGCTTCTCATCAAGACCACATCGGCTGATTCCACCGCAACATCTGTACCTGAACCAATAGCGATTCCGATATCAGACTGCGCCAGAGCTGGAGCATCGTTGATCCCATCTCCTACCATGGCTACTTTTTTACCTTCTGACTGTAACTTCTTCACTTCATTCGCTTTGTCTTCAGGGAGCACATCACTCAATACACGGTCGATCCCGGCTAGTTTGGCCACAGCATTTGCTGTACGCGTATTGTCTCCAGTGATCATAGCGACTTCGATGCCCAGTTTTTTCAATTCCCGGATCGTCTGAACGCTATTTTTTTTCAGTGTATCTGCAACGGCAATAAGTCCCGCCACCTGTCCATCAATGGCCAGATACATCGGGGTTTTCCCTTCATCAGCAAAGGTGTTTGCCTGGTCTTCTAATTGAGTATACTCCAGAGACTGCTCATTCATCAATTTTTTATTTCCGAAGAACAGGTCTTTTCCGTCGACTTCAGCTTTTAGCCCTTGCCCTGGAATGGCCTCAAAATGAGTGGCGTCTAGCGCGGTTATGCCTTTTTCCTCGGCTTGTTTTACAATGGCTTCCCCCAAAGGATGCTCACTGCCTTTTTCAGCTGAAGCAGCCATTTTAAGCAGAAAGTCTTTTGAGAAGTTGGAGCCTTCTGTAACAAATATATCGGTGACAACCGGTTTTCCTTCGGTCAATGTCCCTGTCTTATCAAACACTATGGTTTCAACGTTATGAATGGTTTCCAGTGCATCGCCACTCTTAATGAGGACGCCATGTTCTGCACCTTTCCCTGTGCCTACCATTATGGCTGTTGGTGTAGCTAACCCGAGCGCACATGGACAAGCGATAACCAGTACGGAAATTAAAATGGTTAGTGCAAAGATGAAACTTTGACCGGCTATCAGCCAGACGATTCCAGATACAAGCGCCAGTCCCATGACGATCGGGACAAAATAGCCGGTAATGATATCTGCCAGTTTAGCTATCGGCGCTTTTGATCCCTGTGCTTCTTCAACCAGCTTGATGATTTGAGACAACGTCGTATCTTTCCCGACTTTGGTTGCGCGGTAGTCAACGGAGCCATTTTTGTTCATACTCGCTCCGATGATCGGATCGCCTTCCCCTTTCTCGACCGGCATGCTTTCACCCGTCAGCATGGACTCATCAACGGCTGTACGGCCTTTGACGATCACGCCATCAACGGGCATTTTTTCTCCAGGACGGACTCTCACGATATCCCCTGGTGCCACACTGTCAATGGCCACTTCATCCTCCTGGCCATTATGCACGATACGGGCGGTTTTAGGCGCCAGATCCATCAATTTCTGAATGGCTTCTGACATACGGCCTTTGGATCGTTCTTCCAGATATTTGCCTAGTGTATGGAAAGCAAGAATCACAGCTGCTGTTTCGTAATAAAGCATCATAGCCAAATCTGCTCCATCCACTATGATGGCATACGTTGCGGCCACACTGTAGACAAATGCCGCAGCTGTCCCTAATGAAATCAGTGAATTCATATTCGGATGGCCTTTGGATAATGTTTTAAACCCCTGCTGAAAATAAGAACGGCCGTACCACATGACAGGAATGGTCAAGACGAGCTGCAGAAGTGCATAGGGGATCGGGTTCATCATATGATCGATCACAGCTGGAAGAGACACGCCCACCATGGGAGCCATTGAAACATAAAACAGTGGAATCGTGAAGAGTGCAATAAGGATCGTTCGATTCTTAATAATCCTCTCTTTTGATTCGCTCTTGTCTTCAGCTGGTCCTGTGACGTCAGTCTGTTCTTCTTCTTTTGGAATGGCTTTATACCCACTCTGGCTGATGGCATCTGATATATCCCGAACAGAGAGGTGCAGTGGATTATAAGTCACACTCATCTTTTCTGAGGCAAGGTTAACTGACGCGCTCTCCATTCCTTCGAGTTTGCCCGCCGTTTTTTCTACAGTTGCAGAACACGATGCACACGTCATGCCTTCTATATCAAAGGTCTTGGATACGAGCTGGGGCATGACGACCGTATAGCCAGTCGCATCGATATTTCGTTCCAGGTCTTTTGGATTGTATGTCTTTTCATCCACTTTGATATTCAACTTTTCTGAGGCAAGGTTGACAGAGGCTTCCACCACCCCTGCGACTTTCTCCGCTGTTTTCTCTACTGTACTGGCACACGATGCACACGTCATGCCTTCTATCGGATAAGATTTTGACTCCATTTTATTTCCTCCTTAATGTACACAGGAACATTGGCCCGGTATACATCCACACTCGACTTCAAGCGGTGCGGTTTCCTTTTTTTGTCTGATTACATCTTCAAGGGCTTCCAGATCGCTCATGCTTAATGTACTGTTCTCAAGCATTATCTGAATCGTTGACCCTGCTTTTTTTGAACACACTTGCTTCAACAGGGACTCCGTTGCTTCTTCGACACTTTTTTCTTCTGACACCGCTGGAGAGTACTCAAATTTACGTCCATTTGGTTCTGCTGAAAGCATTCCTTTTTTTACAAGACGTCCAATCAAGGTTTTAGTTGTCGCTAATTTCCAGTCTTTTTTTTCGTTTAGAATAGTATTGATTTCTTTACTGGTAATAGGATTAGATGTCCAGACGACACGCATCACTTCCCACTCTGATGGTGAGATTTGAGGTTCCTGCATGGTTTTCACTCCTTTTTCTGTTTACAAACGTAATCTTTAAACTTAGTTTACATGTGTAATCGTTAAAAGTCAATCATTAAATACAAAAAAGTTTACACATTGAGAGCGACACGCGTCCGCTTCTCAAAAGTGTAAACCTTTGTTTAATCGTTATAGTATTTAATTAAATAGTCCAGCGTTTCTTTATCCGACCGGACGGGCAGGTTAAATGCAGATGTGTAATTCTCGTGTCCTTTTCCTGTCAGCACGATCAATGTCGGTCCCTCAGCATGATCAACCACTTGCTTGACTGCTAAGGTACGGTCCATTATGATATCTGCCTCACGTGTAGTATACGGCTGCGCTAATTTCAAATAGGTGCTTTTCATGACTTCTTCTTCTATTCCGTTCAGATCATCCAGGGTTAAAATCGTATGATCGCTGTACTGGATAGAGGTCTCCAGCATTTTTTCTCTTTTAGAACTGTCTCTTTTCCCTCTGAATCCAAACACATGATTAAGTGTATGATCAGGATACAACACTTTGCTTGTCGAAAGCACCGCTTCTAACGCTTCGGATGTATGAGCATAATCAATGACCGCCTTAACATTCTCTGTCAAATCGTATACTTCGAAACGGCCGGGAATAGGCTCCAGATCTTTAATCATGTCTTCCAGCTGATCGATGTCATGTCCCAGATCACTTAATACAGTTGCGGCCATCGACAGATTAAGTAAATTATACTTTCCTGGTAACGGCGCCTGTGCTTGTATTGAGTGATTGTTGATCGTGAGTTTATTTTTCCCATTCGATTCAAACGTATAGGTCGTGTGGGTATCATCCGTTTCTCCCACAGTCAGGACTTCAATGTTTTCTTCTTGTAAAAGACTCACCAGTTTATGTCCCCACTGGTCGTCACTGTTAACGATCGCTTTCCCTTCAGGCTTAAGCAGGGAGAACAATTTCTTCTTGGCTAAAAAGTAATCCTCGATTGTTTTGTGATAATCTAAATGATCGTGCTGAAGGTTGGTGAACAGACCGTAATCAAAAGCCATTCCTTCCATCCTGTGCTGCTGAAGTCCTTGGGAGGATACTTCGATAACGACAACCTCATCATTAGATTCCGATAAATCTTTCTGAATCATCGATGCACTTGGTGTCGTAAGTGAACTGGCTCTGCGCTCCCCGTTTATTTCATTAAATACCGTCCCGAAGAATGAAACAGAGTATCCCGCTTTACGCAGTAAATGAGTGGTGAACAGTCCCGTTGTTGTTTTGCCATTCGTTCCTGTTATCCCGACTACAATTTTACCCTTACTTGGATGACCATAATAATTAGCCGCCAGTTTCCCAATAACTTTTCTCGAATTCTCTACTTGGATGTAAGGAACAGATAAATGTGACAGCGGTTTTTGGCCAATGATCACACGTGCTCCATTTTCAATAGCCTGGTCAATAAAATCATGGCCATCTTTTTCAAATCCTTCAATGGCAACAAATAGCTCTCCACTTTTTATATTGCCGGCGTGCTCGTTGATCCCTGTAATATCAAGATCATTCAGTTTCTCATTTTGATCGATGTCACTTATTTCGTTAACAATTTCATTCCATTTCACTTTTAAATCTCCTCGTATAATAAGTTTGTAGTTAAGAATTACTACTAATTTCATTGATTGATTTACTAACTAAATGAATGGGGCTTTCTCCCCCATGGGGGAGAAAATTTCAAATAATTGCCTTTGACTGTCCATTCACTTTTGATCTTTGATAATTGACTAGTTTGGCAATCTATTGGTCATTCCGTGCTGTTTCTGTGTAAAATAGACCTGTATGGAAGTCGGTTCTAAGTGGGATGAAGCTATTCCTCCTTGTAGTTCGACTACTCATTAAGCATGCTTCCCGTCACAATGTTGAGACTATTTACTCATAAGCTGTATGGCTTGAATCCTGTGTCCGTTGGTCTTAGGAAACCTTCGGTCTTGGCAGCTACACAGGAAACGAGTTTAATACTTATGCGCGAGGTTAAGGCACGCATTGTGTTACAGGGATAGCCCGGAGTGACCAAGCTTACCTTCCAATTTCACAATGAAAGGGGGACCCTTCCATGAAATTATTTGTCGGTTTAGACGTGAGTAAAGCAACGCTTGATGCCTGCTTTCTATCACGTGCTGATGACTCGAACGTTATTCTTCTACAGAAGTCTGTAGCGAATAGTGATACGGGCGCACGTAAGATTAAAGAACAGATTCTCAAGTTCCATGAGGAACTGGAATTCACTAAAATTGTGATTGGAATGGAAGCAACTGGCCAATACAGTATGCATCCGTCTCTGTTCTTCTCTAACGATCCCGATCTTCAACTTCTCAATGCCCAAACCATTGTCGAGAATCCACGCGTTATTCATCGGTTCTCAAAAGTATGGACAGAAGAGAAAAACGATAAGTTAGATGCCCAGTTAATCGCTGAGTTTTTGAGTACTGGGAAGTATTCTGATGCGCAACCACGAGAAGAAAAGTTCGTAGCTCTCTTACGATTAACTCGTTCACGCTATCAATTGATTCGCCAGTTAACGGAAGCCCAACAGCACTACGTCGAAAATCTCTACTACAAGTGCAATACCTTAACCACCGAGTTAGACGAAGAAAATATTAGTACATCCGTTTTTAGCTCCACAATGATTCAACTGATGGCTGGAGATACTGATATAGCTGATCTTCGTTCGATGAAAGTCGCTGATTTAGCGGCTATGCTTCAATCTTTTGGTCGTGGACGTTTTAAAGACCCGATTCAACTGGCAAAAGCCATTCGTAAATCCGTGAACGATTCTTACCGCTTAGGCAAAGTGGCTCAAGATAGTATTGATATCAATATCAGTGTTCAAATGCGTGTCATCCGTGCTCTCCAACAAGAAATTAAAACGGTTGAAAAAGCCATTGAGAATATTATGGAAACCATTGATATTGCACAATCACTTTTAAGCATTCCAGGAATTGGCCCTGTGTATGCCGCAGGCATCATTGCCGAGATTGGACAAATTGAGCGCTTTGATCACGAATCCAAGCTTGCAAAATACGCTGGCCTGTATTGGCCAAAGCATCAGTCTGGACAATTTCAGAAAGAAAACACGGCAATGTCTAAATCAGGAAATCGTTACCTGCGTTATTACTTAGTTCAAGCTGCCAACTCAGTTAGACGCTATATTCCTGAATACAAGGACTATTACGATAAAAAGTACAATGAAGTACCCAAAACACAACACAAGCGAGCCCTCGTCTTAACTGCACGAAAATTAGTGCGTCTGGTGTTTGCACTCCTAAGCAATCACCAACTCTATATCGCACGATCGGAGGCGATAGAGTCTTAAGAGAACTATTTCTTAGGGACGACTATCCGACGATGTAAACCGAACGTATCTTCGGGTGCGTGACGGTTTAGTTCAGTGCACCCTTTTTCATGAAAATAAGTTGTCTGTCTCTAATTTATTCTCTTGACTTAACACCATAATGCTTGTAGAAACTAATGAAGATAAAAAAAAGCGGTAAGCAATACGCTCACCGCTTAAGAAATTAGTCGTAGACTTAAGGTGTCCAGCCAAGTCGTATTCGTTGTGTACGTGGTTCGGCAGTTCCAGTACGGAATTGAGCATGTATAGTCGCTCCTGATACTCCATGAGCATGATTGTTAGAAGAAACAGCGACACCACTATTAAGACCTTTGTGTTCTTTAACAGGTGTAGCTACTGTTCCAGCATTATTATTAATACGAGCGAATATACTTACTTCGTTCTGATTTACATACGTTCGAGCACTACTAGAATTAGCCTTTCTATTGACAGTCGACCACCAACCACTTCGAGGGAGCGTAATAGTGGACTCGTAACTATTAGCAGATACAGGTATCGCTATTGTGCTAACTACGCCTGTTGCTAAAAAAGATAGTAATAAAACTTTGGTCATAGATCTCTTAATACTTTTCTTCATATAAATTAGCCTCCTATTAATTATTATATTATTTGTTTATAATATAATATATTATAAACAAACACAACACTTGTGTTTTGCAAGATAAAATCTTAGAAGAATGCAAAGAAAAGTTAAGAACTTTGCCAGCCCTGATTGTTATTAAAAGTGGCGGAGAGAAAGCGCGTGATTGACACGGTAACTATCGCCTGTAAAACTCAAAATGTGTGCA
>JAFIFE010000027.1 GCA_020832185.1 Alkalibacterium sp. | reverse complement strand
CTCATATACTAAGCTTTACCGGAGAAAGTTTTCGACTAAAGAATGCACTATCCAAACACAAATAACTAAAAGAATCTTTCAGGTGCAAAATTGTGTAGTTTATCTCTGCAATGTTGTGTAGAAAAGTCTTGCAAAACACATCATACACACCTTTTATATAAGATAAATAGTTTAATTATGCATTTAGCCTTAGACTGTGTCGTTAAAATCGATTAAGCTCTTGTGCTTGATTTAGTATAGCTTATTACTAAATCACTACCCTTTTACAGACAATACATAATTATAAATTAATTTAAAAACAATGTAGGTTCTAACATATCTTTTGGTCAGAAAGAATTTATTGACCGGATTCATATGATGCGTATTTTTTATATTCTCAAATTCTTTCATTCCAAGCATAGTTACTATTTTATTTCTTTTATTTTTCAGAGTTAGTTCACTGTTCACACAATTATTACAGCTACTTACTAATATGTCGCTTTTAATCTGTTGTATTAATTCTTCATCTGGTGTATCGAAATACTCCAATAGATCTGTGAGTTTTTCAAGTTCGCCCATTTTTAGAGACAATAAGTTTTCTCTATATTTATGAGTTGAAGAACCTGGTCGTTCAAGGACATAGTGATAAAATTGATCAGGGACAATTTTTACTACTTTTACTTCTTTATAAATAGCTAAGTTAAATCGTGTATCTTGTCCCATTGGAGCACTTTCAAAAGTAAACTGATAATCAGCAAGAAAACTTTTTTTGTAAACTTTATTCCACAACGTATACAATACCTTTTTTTTGAACAAATCACTGAATGCCTCTCTGAATTCTCCCTGCATCATTTTCTCTTCTTTATCAAAAGTTAATGATACGCTTTTTACCTTGTTTTTTCTTCGAAACTCGTCCCAGTATCCAAATATAACTAAATCGGGACTATCAATAGTCACCTCTTCTACTTTTTTAAAAAAATTTCCACTTATATAATCATCAGGATCACAAAAAAAGATGTAATCTCCGGATGCCTTGCTTAATCCTGTATTCCTAGCAACCCCAGACCCCTTGTTCTCTTGATTTATCAGAATAACATGATCGTGCAGGGTTTCATAATACTCACATATCTCCCGGCTGTTATCTGTTGAACCATCATTTACTAGAATGATTTCGTAGTCATCATAGTTCTGATCAAGTAAACTTTCAATACACTTAGGTAAGTACTCCCCCACATTAAATACCGGTAAAATAGCACTAACTTTCATAAGCATTCTCTCCTATTCATTGTAGTTAATTTAATTTTAGTTTATTCGATCTTGTTTGTATCACGCTCTATTTGTTCTGGATTTTAATAACAGCTAAATTTTTTAGATACTTAGTCCTAAACCTGCTGCTATTCTACTTGTGGTTAACTATAGTACTATAGCTAATTAAAGGCAACCTATACAGATTCTCTCCCCTCTAAAACAGTAAAAACACCTCATATTATCAGTTTTTTATATAAGATAATTATCACTTTTATTTCTAACCTAAATAATAAGAAAAAGAGTATTAAGGTATGCTGCTCTTAATACTCTCGAATCATTTATAAATAGTGTATTTAGCTACTGATTAGCCTCTAACGTTAAAATAACGAGTTCAGGTCGGTTGTTTATTCTCAAGGGAAAGATACTGTTTCCAAGTCCTCTGCTGACAATCATTGTTGTGCTGTTCTTTTGATAGAGCCCACTCGTGTATTCAGGAAGGAAACCCTGAGATGGAGCATACACTCCGTTAACAAAAGGAATACGAATTTGACCACCATGAGCATGACCGGTTAAAACCATGTTTACAGATGTTTCAGAATAAATCTCCATTAATTCCGCACGATGAGATAATAAAAGAGTAAAATCCGCTCCCGATTCTTCAACTAATTTTTCAATATTTGACTGAAGCAAACGTTCTGAAGAGCCCACTCTTTCAATGTCATCATACAGTAATAGAAGGGGGTCTTCCATTCCAATCAGTCCAATCTCACTTCCATTAATCTCTAAATTTTCATGCGAATTATCGAGGTCTACGACACCTATTTTAGCCATCTCAGACTGTAAAACCTCGAATTCTCCAGAAGTGACTTCATGATTTCCAGAAACAAAATAGACTGGTGCGATTTCAACCATTTTCTCCATTGCTTTAATAGCAGTAGGAACGTCCGTGCGATTTCTATCAATGACATCTCCTGTCACAACGATTATGTCAGGACGTTCGTCAGTTACTTTATTTATCAGCTGGTGACCGAAATCTTTATTGTGCAGGTCTGATACTTGAACCACCTTAAATCCATGGAAGGGTTCCGGAAGAGCTGAGTCGGCATAATTAAAATAGGATAGTTGAATCGCATTATTCTGCCAGATTAAATAGCCTGCAATTGAAATAACAAATAGTGCTACTGATATTATATTTATTAATCGTTTTCTTATCACTTGATATATCTCCTAGATCTTTATGTCTTTTTTACTCTATACTACTATACTCCATTTTATACTCGATTAATAGATTGACCTTTCTTAGAAGCGTTAGAAGTTAGTCACATACCTAAAACGTTTTTATCTTCCAGGTGTTGATACGATTATAATGGGAAACACAAGTTAGTTAGTGATTTCATGTGTTTCCCATTATAACGTTGTATTATTAATTTTTGCTATTTAACAAAATTTTTGTCAGCTGTTAGATGTCGTCTCTACCTCTTCCTTTAGGTAAAGTTGAAATTAATTCTAAGGCTTTACTTATGTGAAACAGTAAGTGAACTTGTTTAATGATCGACAGATTAAAGCAGAGACGTTTGTCACATCCGTTAAGAACTGTCTTATCTTTAATGTGAGTAAACTGATTTTGCTAGTTTTAGTCATTGTGTGGAATGCTGGTTAGATAAACAGTCGATTATATCTCTTCACTCTAGTTCCGGCTAGTTGAAACTTTCTAAACTGAATAATATTTGCTGTTAATTGAGTTCCGATATCTTGCAAATTGCTAAACTCAACAAATAGCCAAAAAGATGCAGTTCAGCACTTCAAAAGTGACTGAACTGCTCTTTTTAGTTTTATTCTTCAGTTCATATCATCCGTACGACACTAAACTATACTGACAATTCTTCACATCACCGCAACCCATATAATGATAATCTGGCACAGCCAGATTTTACGTCATTGAGAGCACTTGGGTTTAGTTTATGACTGTTATCTTTCACTGTACTACCCGTTTTTATGTATTTCTTGAGTTCAGAGTATTTCTCAGTCTACGAACTGCAGTATTCAGCAAAAAAGTATAGTTCATCCTAAATTGTGAGTGCTGAATTACATTAATTCTATTTCTTGTGTAGTTCAAAGGCCTACTGTTACCCGAACTCAAGTATCAAACCGTCTAATCATAAATAGTAGACCAGGGTCATTCTATTGTCTGCTCATTTCTTAATACTGACCTGATTCTGTACATTGAATGCATCCCATTGCACCAATCGAAAATAGTCTTAGTCGATGGCCGTATGTCTGGTAACATTTTATTAAATTCCATGACATGTCTATGAACATTAGCATAGGCAGTTTCTCGATAACCACACTTTGAGCAGATACACATTCTTCCTTTTAGCTGATTAAAAAAAGTGAAACACTCCGGACAGTATATGCCTTTTTTCAACGTTTTATACCCATAATCTGGCAGATCCTGATAAGGTGAGTCCCCAATATTCTTACTTGTGATCAACTTAGACATAGAGAGACATCCTTCATTTAATGGTTTAGAACTTTCGGTAATCGACTTGAAATGAGTAGATAACTGACTGTATAGAATAATCTGCGGGTGAGGTCCAGCTTGGTATAGTGTGAAATTTTGATTAATATAGACGATATAAGATTCCAGTGGGGTTTTAATATTCATTTGGGCGAGCAATTGCTTAAATAATATTGTACTCCTCTGTAACTGGATCAGCGGATTCAATACTTCTGTACCCACAGCACATCTTATAAGAGAGCTCTGGTTCATTTGATACTCTCCCTCATAATTTTTCACTTCATATACATACAGCTTGTTATTCGTTACGACCAAAGAATCTATCTGAAAAATCGTTCCATTAACTTTAAACACTAAGTCACATAACAGGATGTATTCCTTTAAAGTCTTTTCCACTAATACATCAAAGAAATACTCCCCTTCATATCCTTTAACTAAGTGTGAGTAGTACAGTCTTTCTTTACTGGATAATGCCCCCCTTATACTTAAAGATTCCATTACACACAGCGCATGAGGCTTCTCTCTTTTTTTGTCTATCAATCCATACAGCTCCTTATAATTCATCTACTTAATACATTGATAAATTAAAATAAAACTCATTAAAATCGAGAAATTAATTCACTAAACATATTAAGGATAATCTGGCAGCGCCAGATTTTTCATACTAAAGAACTGTCTAATCGAGTTCAGCATGTTTATTTCGATCTGAACTTCATATTATAAAATCAAAGTGAAGTTTGAGCTGTTATATTATCATGAACTGCTGTATTAAAGTAATAAATGGAGTTCATCCATTTATTTCATATCTAAACTGTACTTTTTGGTTTGAAAATACAGTACATTGAGCATAATGGCTTCCGAACTGTATTTCCTCTTTACTCAGCTTCCAGGGAATCGATTGACTGGACTGCTTAATTTTCATTATGGTACTTTTCTCTTAAACGGGCATGTTGTATAACCTGTGACCTACTATATTGGAGGTTTTTTATGATGACTGATAACAATCAACCTGAAGACAATAATGACTTTTTAAATGAGCTGGAGAAGGATTATATCGCTTCTGTTAAAGAGAACACTAGTGAAACTATTGAGGACTTTATCGAATCATTTTTGTATAACTCCTGGGAATACAATGAACAGAAAATAAAAAAAATACAGACTGTTTTTTCTCGTTATTCATCTGGCGAACTATCAAAAGAGACAGTCAGTTCTTCATTCAATCGCATGCTTAACTGTCTTGAGCAGAAGCTGAAAGAACTGGATAAAGATAAAAACTATCCTATTATCCATACAGGAAAGGGTGCCTCTCTCATTGTATCTTTAGTAGACGGGCTGATCGTACAATATTTCCTTGGTGTATATACTATTGATCGTCTGCAGGATCTTACTCCACAGTTGAAAAAATCCTTTTAAAAATGCTATCAGGATATATTGCACCTCGATCACAATAAAGGAAAAAGCGACCACCCATGATTAAATATGGGCGATCGCTTTATTCGTTTGCTTTAGTTTATTAAGCTGTTGCAGGTGCAGTGTCTGCTTCTGTTTCTGCAGCTGCTCCTGATTCTTGTCTGACTAATTCTTTATCGTAGGCTTTAATGAATGGGTAGTAAATGACGAAAGCCGATACGACACCTATTAGCGCGACGATGATCGCTCTCCAGTCTCCACCGGTACCGATATATGCGCCGACGCCGACTGGTGAAGGCCATGGCAGCAAGGCAATCAGTGGATTGATCAGTCCAAGAGAAATTGAGAAGTAAGCAATCGATGCACTGACCATTGGTGCCAGGAAGAACGGAATTGCCAGATATGGATTATAGATCAACGGCAATCCGAATACTAAAGGTTCATTGATGTTAAATAGTGATGGAATCAATGCTGCTTTACCAATGGCTTTCAGCTGTTCTGACTTAGCCAAAAATGCGATAAAGACAGTTAGTAATAGTGTTGCTCCAGATCCGCCAACTGTTACAAATGCGTTGTTGAATTCACCGGCTAAAGGAATATTAGCTCCGGCAGCGTTGGCCGCAAGGTTTGATAATGTAATGGGTGTAATCAGTGCGAAAATGATGTTCGCTCCATGAATACCAACCAGCCACAATGCGTGAACCAGGAAGTAAATAACCATGACACCTAACCAAGTGTTCGTTAAATCTGTTACGAATCCGAATGGGATTTGGATCAACTGGAAGATGTCCGTATTTAAGACAACCAGTATACCATTCATTAGTATGACAACAAATGCGACCAGAAATGCGGGAATCAGAGCAGTAAAGGCTCTTGATACACCTGCGGGTACTTCTTCTGGAAGTTTAATGATCCAGTTTTTAGCCACACATAGCTTATATAAGTTGACAGCAATGATTGCCATGATGATTCCGGTGAAAATACCAGTTGTCCCCAGACGTTCGATACTTCCGCCGCCGATACGTATGCCGCTTACGATAGTTGTATCATCAGTCAGTTCGGTTACTTGAGAGATGAATCCCCCTTCAAATATCAATTCCGGGATAGTCATAAAGAATGCGAACATGGAAAGCAGTGCGCCGTTTAATCCACTCATTTCCAGTTCGTCTTCTTCAGCGATGATTTGCGAGTATTCGTAGCCTAAACTGATGTTGAAGAATAAGGCCAGTAATCCCATCGTCATGACATTTGCCAGCATATATAAATCGCTGAATCTGAAGAATGTCGCATTAAAGAAGTTCTCAAGGAACGGGAACGTTAATGGCAAGACGTTAAATACTAAAAACATCGATCCGACAATGGTGAACGGAATAGTTGCCAAACCGGCTCCCATTATTCCTCGGACGACTTTAAGCTGTGCAATGGTCCCAAGTGGACCCATCAGAAATTTCTCTAAAAATCCAAATAATTTATTGTTCTCATTTTCCATAAGATTCACTCACTTTCATTGATTGTTTGAAATTCGCAAAGAGTTTGTACCCTCTGTCTTTATTTTTACTGATGGCGTTTATTTTTCTAAGACAGAAACTGCTGATAACAGCGCCTGTAATCAGTATGCCAAGGATTCCAGTCAGTCCATACACATTGGTATTCAAGAAAGGAAATAATACAATAAATAGTCTGTTGCTCAGTGACAATAAGATAAGCATGGCATTAACAATCAGTTGACCAGTAAAGAACAGCTTTGTCTTGTTTAAGGACACTTCCTTAGAACTACTGTAAAGAACGATAAATTCGTGAATTGAAAATAGTGCTGAAAAAATCAGTACAGCAGGAACAAAGAGAGCGATCCCTCGGCTGGGCAGCATAAAAATAAACCAGTTCAGATTGGCAAAGAAAAATAATGCCAGCGAATACCTTAATAAAATGTAGCGATTGAATCGCATGTTTTTTATAGCCAGTTTCTCTCTTGTATTCATTCTCAGGTCACCTTCTCAATTTTTCTGTAGAGCATAAGCATCTCCAATGCAACCTCACGGATAGTCATCGTTGTCATTAAATGATCTTGTGCGTGAACCATAATGACATCCATGTTGACGTCTTCTCCATTCGCGTAATCATGTAAAAGTTTAGTCTGTACTTTATGCGCACTAACCAGACTTTCATTTGCTTCTTCCAGCTTAGCTTCTGCGTCTTCGAATGCATCCTCACGCATCAGTTTGAATCCTTCGTGTACAAACGTGCGGGCATTTCCACTTTCTAATATGATGCTGAATGCAACTTCTTGAATTTCTGTAGCTTCCATTTCCTCTGTCTCCTCTTTTATACTAATAGTGAAATCAATGTGTCTTTAAATTCCTGATAATCCGTCACGGTTAGAAGCTGATCCAGGTACTCTTCATTTTCAATGACGGGTAATAATGCCTTACTGACTTCATCCAGATGGTTGTTTCAAAACCGGTCTGGAATCATCAAAATCGTCAGCTTGACTTCATTGCTTGATTCATCCCAGTCAATACCGTGCGGTGTGAGTAGAATACCCACTTTGGAAAACTCTCCCATCCCTTCTATCGGATGAGGAACAGCTATGTGTTTGGAAAAGACCACCGAACTGAAACTTTCTCTCAGTTTCAACTGACCTTTTAAAAACGTCTGATTGATCTGATTGTCCAGTTCAACACTTTTGTTGGCTAATACATCTATTGCCTCTTCTCGTGTCTTCACCTGATCTGATATGACAAAGAAGTCGGGATTGAAATAGTTATCGATCAGTCGACTAAGGTGCTGGCGGTTGATTTTTTCTTCTATTATATTAGTCTGTTTAAATGACTTGTGACGACCAATCAGTTTATTGATCGATCGTATATCCTCCTGGTTCAACAATACGCTGACGTTAATGACCGGAATATTGAATACTACGTTCGACAGATCGATTGATGATACGATCAAATCGATGTCATGAAGCATCTCGTCCGTGATTTCGTAGTAGCTGATAACATTTACAATGTCCAGTTTAGACCCGAGCTCATTTTCCAGCCTGACTTTGAGCATTTGCGAACTACCAATACCCGTTGCACAGATAACCAGTGTTCTCAGTTTCTCACTTCGACTATTTCTTTCCAGTGCCGCAATGATGTGCAGAGAAATATAAGCCCATTCGTCTTCAGTGACTGTGAAAGCTTTCAGTTCAGGCATCTCGGAGAAATAAGTCTCAGTCAAGTCCAGCTCCGGCTGATAGTTCGCCTTCATCTCAGTCATAAATGGGTTTTTCAGTTTATTGTTGTGTCTCAGACGGTTTAAAAAGGGCAGAAAATGATCATTGAGTCCGTTGAGTAACACAGGATCCTGGGCCAGACTGACATCCAGATCTTTGTCCATTTTTTCTAAAACGTGGATGATCTGTTCTCTGACAGAATCTTGACTGTATGAAATTCGATCTGAAGAAACGTTCGAGCGTTTATTCCTGAGATGCAGAGCAATGTTATAAATTTCTTCATCAGGCAGATTGATCTCCGAACTTTTTCTCAACCGGTCAACAATGCTTTTCGCTGTCTGAAATTCTTTTTCGTAAGTGACCAAGTCGAACTGCTGATAAAAATTGATTTGATAGCCTTCCTCGACTCATTTTAATGCTAAAGCAATATGAATGACGATATTTAACATGACCGTATCACTTAGTTTCATTTCCGCATTTCGGCATTCATCCAGAACAATGAGTAGAATTTCTTCAGAACTGATGGTTGTCAGCAGCTTGGAGATTTCACCCAGACTTTTGATATTGTTCTGAAGACGTTCGACGAAGAAATAGTTCATGATAAAATGTCGCTTGTTCTGTTCTTTACCAGTTACAGACATCCCATCTCGTTTACTTGTCTTGAGAAATAAATCATAGGGTTGAACTTTTTATTAATATCATAAATGTCATTCAGTAAAGTGGATTGGGAAACGGCTAAATCAGTCATCAAGTCTTCGAGAAATAACTGCTCATCACCAAAAAAGAACTGGCGCAGAATAAAATACTGACAGTCTTTAGATTCTTCGATGTGACCGATTTCAGATTTTTCGTGGAGTGCATTCTTTGATGTCTGAAATAGTTTCTTACAGGCTTTATCATCATGCACGACAAACGTAAATCCGTGCCCTGAAATCGAGTCGATTTGAGCTACCTTATTGTCCAGCTCCTGGTTAAGCTGCTTGATATATTTCCGGGCTGTTTTATCCGTGACACCCAAGTAGTCAGCTATCATTTTACTTTTAATGTAAGTGTCTTTGTTCTGATTAAACAGTTCTAAGATCGAGATGTCTTTTTGATTTAACACGTTCACCGAATCCTTTTTAGATATTATATTCTACTAGTTTGACCATTTTCTCAATTCCCATTGGGATAGGTACATACGCTTGGGGCGGGATGTTGACGATTGGCTTGTTTTTCTTTTTAGTTGCTTTTTCCAGGTTGGAAAAATACATTTTTGTCTGAGGGCTGACCATATATAAGTCAAACTCATCTTTTTCAATAATTTTTGCTCCCTGTGACTGACTTGTCGCATCCAGCTCGATGTCTTTCCCCTGTGCTTTAAAATAATCTGTAGTTTTTTTGGCAATAAGTGAAGATGACATGCCACCTGCACAAATGATTAACGCTTTTTTCATAATAATTTCCTCCTTCGTTTCAATAAGTTAACTATAATGTAAACCGTTTACACTATATACCTAAGGTTGTTCCCTTACGTAACGGAACACTTTTATACAACTTAAGTGAATGAGCCATAAAAACGCGTCCCTTTCAGCTGACACGATAGGTATAGTCAAAAGTTATTCTACTAAATAATTTAAAATATAACACTCTTTATTTATAACTAGTTATTTTTGCTTTAATCAGTATAGAGACAATTCTTACCTTTTGCCACCGCTTTTGAGTCGTTTTTTGAAAAAGTTTATAAATAACACTCATTCGTAGAAAAACCTTCAAAAAAAACACGCCTCTGCTTGACCTGATAGAATGGCCTGGCAGCTAACGTATTTTCTCTAGATATTCGACTGTTACATTTTTGTAAGGATGACTTTAACCGACCGCATTATAATAAGCACCCAATACGCCGGCATCATTATTATACTTGCAGGTCTCGATCGGTACTTTAAATTCATACCAGTCATCCATCGTGTCCATGTTTTCTCTGACGAGGGGTAAAAAGGCAGGATGTGAACTGATGCCTCCACCAATGAGTATTTTCTCCGGGTTGATGACCGTTGTGACATTGAATAGGGCAACACAGATGTCATGTATCCATTGCAGAACTAACGCCTCAGTCTCCTGGTCTTCTGACATTACATCCAGAATATCTTCGCCGGAAATCCTTACATCATCAGACAACCCTCTCATCTCTTTATACTGTTTGATCAGCATTTTTACAGATATCAGTGTGTTAACGACCTTATCTATATTGGTCCGGGTCATCACGCGCATTCGCCCAAACTCACCAGCTTTGAACTGAAACCCTCTAACGAGTTCATTATTGATATAAAAAGCCCCGCCAAACCCTGTCCCTACTGTTGCCAGAAGGAAGGAGCGATTATCGACGGTTCTCCCGCTGTTCTTTTCAGCTATCGCTGCACAGTTGGCATCATTTTCAATGTGATACGTAAAGTCCTGACCAACTGCTTCTGAAAGCTGATCCAAAATGTTCGATCCAAGCAGAAACTCCAAAGCCCCAGCTGTTTCCGCAAATCCGGTGTGCGGGTTAATGAATCCTGGAAAACTTAAGGATACATCATTGAAGTCATAACGCTCCGCATAATCTTCGATGACCTTTTTCAGTGTGTCAAAAAACTCTTTTTTAGAGTATAGCGTAGGAGTAGACCCTTTCGCTTCAATCGTTCCGTCACTTATCATCGCATGTTTAATGCTCGTTCCACCAACATCAAAACATAGTACCTTCATTACATTGCCTCCGTTCGATTCTTTTTTAATTGCCTAGTCCATTTTGCTCGATTACTTGCTTGTACCAGTTGAAAGATTCTTTCTTACGCCTCTGGAGTGTGCCATTCCCCTGATTATCTTTATCCACATAGATAAATCCGTATCGTTTCTCCATTTCGCCAGATCCAAAACTGACAATATCAATAACTCCCCAAGGGGTGTAGCCCATTAAGTCGACACCATCCACATTGACGGCCTGAGCCATTGCCTCGATATGTTCTTCGAGATAACTTACTCGGTAGTCATCGTAGATTTTTCCGTCTTCTTCGATTTTGTCATAGGCACCCATTCCATTTTCCACTATGAATAAGGGTTTATTGTAGCGCTGATAGACAAGGTTCATTGTATACCTCAATCCCTGTGGATCGATCTGCCAGCCCCAGTCGTTTGCCTGAAGATGAGGATTGGCAAGTGTCATGGCCTCTGGATGATCTCTGACCGCTTGTCCGCGCTTATCAGACAAAGTGGTTACGGCGTTAGACATGTAATAACTGAATCCAATATAATCAACGGTCCCTTCTTTAAGGACTGCTAAATCATCTTCTGTATAGTCGATGGTGAATCCTTTCTGTTCCCACATCTTCAGCGCATAACTTGGCACCTCTCCTCTGACGTGAATGTCACTGTAAAAGAAGCGACGCTCCATCATTTTGCTTGCGGCCATTAAATCATGCGGGTTGCAGGAATATGGGTATACCGGTACATACGCCATCATGCACCCGATCTGAAAAGCAGGATTGATCTTTTTGCCGATTTTGACTGCCCTGGCACTCGCAATCAGTTCATTCATGCTTGCCTGAATCGTTACTTCTTCTTTATTGTCCCCATCTTCAAAGATAATCGCTGAATTCGTCCACAGATGCAGCTCATCGAATGTATCCATCTGATTGTTTATTTCATTAAACGTCATCCAGTACGTCACTTTATCTTTATATCTCTGCATCACCGTTTCAGCATAACGCTCAAAGAAACCAATCAGTGCTTTATTCTTGAACCCGACGTAATTTGTGTACAGATTATAAGGAATCTCAAAATGCGACAGTGTCACGACTGGTTCAATGCCGTTAGCCAGGAGTTCATCAAAGAGCTCATCGTAAAAAGCGAGTCCTTCTTCATTCGGTTCTGCATCATCCCCATTTGGGAAAATTCGGGACCAGTTGATGGATGTCCGGAAAGCTTTCAGTCCTAATTCCTTAAACAATTTGATATCGTCTTTAAATCGGTGGTAAAAATCGATGGCTTCGTGATTTGGGTAATACTTACCCGATTCTATCCCCTTAGTGATCTGACGCGGCGTCGTCCGGTCTCCTGCAGTCATGACATCTGCAGTCGACAGGCCTTTTCCGCCAACATTATATGCCCCTTCGATCTGGTGAGCCGCAACAGCTCCACCCCATAAGAAATCTTTCGGAAATGTATTGCGTGTTTTAGTCATAGTTTACTCCTTTATTCTCATTTTGTTATCCTCACCTTAAGCATACTTCTCACTATAAAGATTTAAAAGCCGTATCCAGTCAATTGACACACGTCCCAATTAATGGGTAGATGTTTCAGTAGTGGCACGCCCTGTTTCACGTAAAAAAGAACCTCATTCTAAACTCAACGGGATAACTAACCGTAAAGTTTTTGAACGACGTTCTTTTGTAATCATTTATTCTACTGCATTACGTTTATCATCCAGTGTTTTTACCTGATCAATCAATTCTTCAATCAGAAAAACAGTCGGCAGCTGCGACGTCATGTCGTTAAATCGATAGAGATGAGTCATATCCACTTTATAGGACAGCACATAATCAGCCAAACGTGCGACATTACTCAGTTCGTCTGACGTGACAGCAACGATTTTATAATCGTCCAGATGCTTATACCCATTCACCGCTTCAACGATTTCTACAGTGTTTCCTGTAACAGACAGAACAACCACCACATTATCTGTGGTATGTCTCATTTTCTGATACAAAGGAAATGTCGGATCCGAGAGGGCCTGTGCATTGAACCCGATCGTTGCCAGTCTTCTAGCGGCATACTCACACATCGACCCTGACGCACCCATACCGAAAAAGACGATATTTTCAGCATCAAGAATCAGCTTGGCGACCTGTCCCATTACATCCTGTATGTCTGAAGGAAAATTCTTGTCATCCAGAATGTCCTGACGACTCATCGCCTGATTCTTAACCGACTCTTTCATGAATGAGTATTTAAATTCATTGTAGCTCTCATACCCAATCTTACGTATGAAGCGCATGACTGATGACGAAGAGGTGTGAGACTCGCGCGCGACCTCTCTGATCCGCATGTATGCAACCTTTTCACTATTGTTTTTTATGTAGGCATAAATTATCTGGTCGACATCTGTCAGGGTATTAAAATCGACTTGATCGAAGTGAGTCATTGCATTATCTCCTTAAGTTTTCGCTATTCAAATAATACCATTTGACTGCGGCGCATTCAATATAGCTTGTTTTAAAGTATTTCTTTCTTTGTACTCACGTGATTTTATCAGAAAAATTATACTTGCCCCTTATTTTATAGTTGATTGACTGAGTAGGTTGAAGTAATCTATATGGTATAGTAAACATGACTACATTTACATTTCTTTGAGGAAGGTGTCAGGATGATTTATCAATTTAAAGTCGCATTAAAAGATGTAGGCGTACCGGTTTGGAGAAGGCTTCAATTGGATAGTGAATCTACCTTCGAAGACTTTCATTACAGCTTGATGGCTGCTTTTGATTGGCTAGGTTACCATTTGCATGAGTTTGATATTCGCAAAACGAACGGCACGCGAAGTAGCGCGGTTAGAATCGGTTCAAAAGACGAGACTCCTTCTAACTTACTCGATTCGTTTCCAGATCCTTTTAGACAAAATACAGCACCTTCTTCCTTAGAATACCCTCGTTTTTTTGAGGAAAAAGACATCCGCATATCCGATTGGTTCAAGAAAGAAAAAGACCGGGCACTATACACTTATGATTTCGGCGATAATTGGGAACATGTCATTGTTTTAGAAAAAATAGTAGAGGCGGATCCTAATACAGCTTACCCACTCTGCTTAAAAGCCAAAAACGATACCCCTCTTGAAGATAGTCGGATAGATAGTCTTAATGAGGAGATAGACTTAACGAATCCGAACTGGAAACTGATTGTTGAAAACATTAATGATACTTTCAGGAGTGAAGACTGGAAAGAAGACTTTTTAAGCAGAGAAGATTTTATATAATTTGCTCACCGGGGCTATATGTCTACACGACTGATGATGTGATTAAAAATATTCAAGTTAAAATCAGGTCCAGCACATAAACTTCTCTAGAACTTTTTCTAATTAAAAAGACCATGTTTAATTAAATTACAAAAAGAGCTTTGAAGACAATACTCAAAGCTCTTTTTGTGTAATCACCGTTATTATTTGGTTGAATAATGATGTTTAAATAACCAGCCGTACCCTATAATAATTTTTTAGGCACATCTTTTTTCTGATTCCACCCCATCCCCTTAGCCCATCTACGGTAGTGGGCAGCTTCCTCCTTGTCTTCCCCTTCATGAATAGCTTTTAAAAATGACGCAAATCCACTTAAGCCTCCGACGTCATCCATAACAGATGTCCCATCTGCAGCTAAACACACAGGTTTATGTTTTGCTATTACCATGTCACTGAAAGCTTTCAGTTCTTCGGCAGTAACCGAATAGTCTAACAGGAGATCATCATAAAACTCTTTTTTCGTTATCCTTATTTTCCAGCTGTCACCAAAATCATACTCATAATACAACTCACTTGATAAGGGAAATCCAGGTTCATTCGTACTTTCACCCTCGTAAGCCAAGACGTCATTTACCCGCAGCTTTTCCAGTAAGCTCTCCGTCCCAGTTTCCAAAGCGATAGAGGCATTCATTTCATCTAGTGTCATATCGATCAGAGAAGCTGTGCGTAGGATTTTTGGTTTAGCATCCTCTTCTGTTTCCATCCGTTCCATATAGTCAGAAAACGACTCTCTAATTTCCAGCTCTTTAAAACGATCCAGCATTTCTTCTATATCCTGCCTTGCCGCATCATACTGCTCGAAATACCCTTTGAAGGCATATGGTCCCGTGTAACGCTTGCGAAGCCAGACAGCAAAACTTCCAGATTCATAGTCATCGTCCCAGAAAAGATCGTGCTCCCCTTCAGAAGGCGGCTGAAACAATACACCGACCAGGTCGGACCATCCCTTCACAGTATTCTTCGTCAATTGGTGATACACATCATCTGGTAGGTAAAACTGTCTTAAATGTGAATTCTGCCAGCCAAATAGTTTTTGAATGGCATAATGAAGAGCATGAAGCGTTATGTCAGAGGGAACTATGATGTCCCTTATAATGCTTTCCCCCGTCGATGACTCACCGTACCGTTTTAACATGACTTTCTCCTCGTTGGATAAGTAGTCACTAACTAACTCCAAACGCAACCTTACTGGTGAAAGCTTGTCTTCGTATTCGGTCAAATTTGTTTCCTCCTTTATATAATCGAATGGGTACTTAAGCTCTATTTTATAATCAACCTCTGTTTCTTCAGTACCCTATACACCTACAGACAGTGGCATCCTATTCATATTTTCAAACGATTTGTTCTCATTATGTTTAACTCTATCTGATTAATTTTATCATTATATAGTCAATACTGTCCAAGATTATTTATAATAAGTAATATCCCTTTATTTATTTCTTGAGCTAATTTAAAAAACTATAGCTCATAGATAATTCATATGCCAAAAACGGTAGAGGAATTAGACCTCTGCCGTTTTATCAGAGTGATTATTTAATTAACTTAACGTGCATTCGATCCGGAGATTCTTGAAATCGTGTGCCTGTCTCCTCTGATCGTTCTGGACATCTCAAGGATGTTCTGATAAGGCGCGATCCCACCATACCCCGCATCGCCAATGTGCTGAATGTCCACACCCGCAATCTTATTCCGTAGAGCGATCTCCCTTATTGTAGCCGGGTCAGCGCTTTCCTGGCTGGTTCCTATAGCAGATAATGTGAGCACACCTTTTTCCTTCGCCAGTCTCACAGCTTCCATAACCATATCCTGCGTCACTCCCGGGACCGTCCCGACAGCCGGAAGAAGAATGATGTCTGCGCCATTGGAAATAAATTCATTGATTGCTTCTAAATCGACCACGGATTCACTGACTCCTGCGCCATGCATTTTCCCCGCGATGATCAGACCGTTAAAGGTTTCTTTCGCGACTTTCAGCGCCTTATTGATTTCTTTATTACTCACACCTGTTCCGGGATTTCCAGTCAAACAGATGAAATCAAATCCCAGCTCATTCGCTTTTTCAAAGGTCTCTTTAAATGCCTGTCTGCCTTTGGAAATGTCCAGTTTATCCTCAGCCATAACCGCTGACTCATCTACCGGTTCAAGATTGACTCCAATCGGTCTTCCTACAAGTTTTTTCAGATAGTGAATAGGATTTTCTTCATTATTTATTCCATTGATTTCAGGTTTCATGACATCCAGTCCATTTAGCAGAATCAAATCTGCCCCAAATGCTCTGGCTATCTCAGAATTTGTCAGCCCCGGTGAAGCGGAAGTACTGACAACATTTTCCGACAAAATCGTTCGTCCCTCACTTGCCTTGATCGATTGCTTCAAATCTTCTTTGGTCATCTTCTCGAAATCGCTGGCGTAACAGTTTAGTAGCCGTTTAACCATTTAAGTACCTCCTGAGTGTTTATCACAACTTTTGATAATTTTTTTGTGGTGATCAGTATAGAATCATGATATTGGTTCGCGTACACCTTGTTTTCGAATATCAGCAAACACAGCGCCCAAGATGTTGGAATCATTTTTGAAGGCACATGTATCGATTGTCAACGGTTCAAAAGTCTGTCCATAATATACTGACTTTTCTCTGAATAATCTGTACTGCTTGTTTATCTCCTCTATCAACAGAGGCTGCTCGCTTATCCCTCCACCAATGAGAATCGTTTCTACATCGAGTATAGCCTGAAGGTTGACAATAAGATTAACGATTGCTTTAGTATAATCGCAGAACAGTTCAGTGAGCGCGCTATTGTTCTTTTTACTGATTTCATCAAAGACTTTTCTGCCGTCATACGGTTCTGGTAATCCCAGTGACCTGTAACACTTACCGATAAAATTGACCGCCGATAACTCATATCCTGTAATGTTTTTTCTATCCAGATTAAAGACGTCTTTATTAATAAAACTGAACTCTCCAGCCTGAAAGTTTTTTCCCTGATGCAATTTTCCGTCCAATATGATGCCGCCTCCCACACCGGTTCCTAACGTGATGACGATGCCATTTGCTGTTCCTTTTAAATTGCCTAACCATAACTCACATAAGGCAGCTGCTTTGCCATCATTGATGATCGTGCACTGTTTATTGTACTTTTCTTCAAAAAGGGTTTTTAAGTTGAACTGATGAAGGTACTCCAGAGATCCGCCGAAATAAACCACACCTTCTTCAGAGTCCACTTTTCCAGGAAGGCTGATTGCTACTGAAATGATCTGTTCAGGCTCAAACAGATTATATATGTAATCGATTTGGCTCAAAAATTCTGGCAAGTCGTGTGGGGAATCGACTTTATGCTTCTCACCCATCTCCCCATCAGCATAGACTTTGGCATATTTAATATGTGTTCCTCCGATATCGATACCCAGATAATACTGTCTACTCATTTTATCCCTCCAGATTAGTTATAGACAAGCGAATTATATAGAGATTAAAAACTTGTTCTAATCCCCCCACAGGAAAAGTATAACGCTTACAAACGAATAATTCTATAACTAAATTTTACTTACTATTCTTAAAATCAGTAGAACAAATTGTTATCGTGACAAGTTACGTTATTAATCGCTCCAACTTCTTTAGTTTATCCCTGAAGCGTGACAAGTAATCGCAGTATTTGCATTAACTTCTTTAGTTTTAATCAAATCTAAAGAAGTTTTACTGATTAAGACATCTACTTCACTAGATTGACTTGTTTTATACTGAAAGTTGAGAAAATTTAGTGAGTTTCTGTTTCTTTTGCATATATTATAAGAGACGACAAAAAAAGGAGCCTCTGAATTTATGATCATCAAAGAACGAACAAAATCATCCAATCATAGTATATTAGAATCACTCAATAACCGAATGACTCTATCGTTTAGTGAGAAATCACAGTTCGAAAATCAAGTGAAAGGGTATGAAGGTGAGCAACTATTTGATACTTATATAAAAGACTCGCCTGTCAATGGTCTGGTTATCAATGATTTGCTTTTAAAAAGCCGGGATACACACTATCAGATTGATTCACTGGTTATTACTGAAAATCATATTTACCTATATGAAGTAAAAAATTACTCTGGATCGTATGAATACAAAGCTGGCAGTATCTTCTCGGAATCGGGACATGTGCTTCAAAGTCCTACAGCCCAAGCGGAAAGGAAAAAAGGGTATTTGTACAACTTGCTTTTAAAGCTCGGTCAAAAAGCCGAGATTTCTACTTACGTCATATATATCAATCCTGAATTTTATATTTACTCCCTCCCACCTGACCCATCTATTATTTTTGCAGGACAAGTGTCGAACCATCTAAAAGACTTAATTAATCAAACAAAACCCTTCTCTGATCGAGAGTTATCACTGGGGCATAAACTAGTAAATCTGAATGACGATGCTTTTCGTCCCTCTAATCTGCCAGAGTATACGTTCAACCAGCTGAAAAAAGGCATACTTTGTCCATACTGTTTCTCTTTCGAATACACAAATAGCAGACAATGCCGTATATGCTCCAGCTGTGGGTATCAAGAAAAAACGGCTGAAGCTATACATCGAAGCATTGAAGAATTCAGACTGCTTTTTCCTGATAATCATATAACTAAGCAGTTGATTTATATATGGTGTGGAAGCGTCTGGTCAAAATCAAGGATACAAGACGTCCTAAATTTTCATTATCAGACTCATCACGCTGGTAGAGGGACATATTACAGTTAAGCGGGTACTTTCTTCAGAAGTTTAACCACATTTTCTATTAACTCCTGAAGATTCTTTGCTATCTAAATAAGTAAGTATCTCATATGAGAAAACTCCTTAAGATTAGCTCGCAATCTTAAGGAGTTTCACTAAAATACATATCAACTTCTTACAATAAAGGATATTTTTCGCACACGAAAAATTTCAACTTCATTTTTCTCCAATCAGAGAATCGCAGTATTCTAGATTGACAGTTTACCTCTACACTGTACTTTAATAAAGCACATCACTGAAGTAGACTCGTTTTAAACATAGTTGGGTGTGTTATTGATGAATGGCCTTTAAAATATAAACTGTCTGTTAATAGCACAAGAGAATTAATTAATTCCCTTTAAAGTCTAGACTCATTACATATTACACTGTTATATTGCACTCTTTTTATGTTAAACTAAATTAATCAGCGTAAAAGGAGAAAATTATAATGAACGAGCAATTAATGCAGATTATCAAGGATTTGGAAATTAAGAAAGCGCCCGAGGTAAAGTCCATAGAGGCAGCTAATGATTCTTACACTAAAAATCAACTGGCTCATTTTATTGAGCGTCATGACTTGTCCATCGCTAAAAGCTGGAAAAAGGCAGAGATCGTTACTGCTCTTTCAGAATGGATGGAAGAAGCAAGTGCAGAATTACTGGATTCAAACGCAGAGCTTCACTCATTTTATACTAAGGATATTATGCAGTCTGAAGATACCCTAGATATCTATGAGGAAAGTCGTTCTGAGAGTGAGCTTGAATGCATTCTACAATTACTGGAACATGGCTTGGCATACAATGTTGATGGTCAGCTCTGGACACCAGAGGAAGCAGCTGATTCAGCTGTAAGTGAAACTAAAGAATCTAGTAAAAAAACCGAAAGTGTTCCTGCTAAGAAAGACACTTCTAAGAAAAAAACTGTATCAAGCAGTCAGAGCAAACAGACTATGCACGCCCCTTCCCGTTCTGTCTCACCTGAACAGAGAGTGTCTAAGCAAAAGCAGACTAGACTCGACTACTTGAAACAGCAATCCAAAAAGAAAAAACGCAAGAAAAGAAAGTAAACTATACGAAAGAAGAGCTCACTGATTCAAAATCAGCGGGCTCTTCTTCTGTTTAGGCTATATTTATACTTTAATACAGTCATTAAAACTTAAAGATACTAGTTACTCGCTTGCCTCTTCTACACTGCTGGGTAGCTGATTTAGCAGCCTTTCAAGCTGAAATCCGCCGTCGCCTAACTCTTCTTCAAACTCTTCCAGGACATCGATATCGTTAAAATGCCACCATTCAGATGCGATAGGAATCAAGTCTGCTTCAAACATATAGGCTTCCAACCTCAAGGCTTCTTCATTTACATAGTCCTGATAAGGAATCTCCTGCCACCCGACACGGTCTCTGGCTGCGATTGGCCGCATGAGCATAGCTGCTGCTGTACTTAATTCAAAGATTGGCGAATACATCTCATACACTGCGTATTCTATTATCTGGGGAACGATATAGTGGTCTATAATTCTATCTTCCAATGTTTCGATACGCGCTAAGGTCAAATCAACAGCGAGTCCTCTTTGATGATTCGACACGCTTTCATTGATGAACCAGTTCATAGTCCAGGGCGCTTCTGTCAGTCCAGCCATTATCTCCTCATTCTCTTCAGCTAAAGCAGATAATTGCTCATTGACAAGGACCTGAGCTGAAAATGGACGGTATGCTTCCATCACAACCAGTGTTTCATTATTAGCGAGTGCTGCCTGCTGAGCTTCAGCAATTTTTTCAGCAGTACTGTAAATGATCGGCATGATAAACTCATCTTTGCCCAACCGTTCATTGAATCCATGTCCTTCGTATAGTTTTTCCCCAGTTATGCCAGGAATATCTGTGAAAGAAGAACGGAATATGGACGCATAGTTATTTGGATTGTCATAAATAATGGAGGGAATGACATCCGGCAGATTAATGAAAGCCAGGCGATTATCGATCCAACCTTCAGCATCCTCCATTTGAATTCTCCACCAGTTCCCCTGTTCTTCTATTACATAAAAGGGCGTTCCTGCTGGTAACGTAGCTAGTTCAGTTGAGTCTTCCGTTGCTGAGTCATGTAGTTTCGTTTCGACAGATGTATAGCCACCTGCGCCTTGAACGGGTAATTCAAAGGCACTGGCTTCATAGACTAGAACTGTCTGTTCGACAGGTTCTTCTCCACCGGGCTGTTCTTCGTCTATTGACTCCTCTCCATTATCTCCGCCTTCATCCGGCTCCTCATCTAAAGGTTCTTCGTCAGATGGCTCTTCTATTTCAATCGTAATAGGGTTAGCCTGTTGTTGTGGCACCTGCCGTTGGCTGAAAACATATACAGATAACCCAATGATGATAGCTATACTTATAAACAGTAATGTCAGGATCGTTTTTTGATTCTTAAGCATATAAAATCTCCTTCTATGTATCGTTCAAATCGTAACTCTTACGCTTTAAAGGATAACCTAAACACGTGATAGAGTCAATGTCTCTTATGATAACACTTGGTTTGAATTTTACCTAGTCTGTAAGAACCATTAACACATTAACCGATAACATTGCCCATTCTATAATAGGAAGCAGCTATGAACATAAAAGTATTATATTAACATTAAAATATGATTAAATATAAATATATTACTAAAATGTATAGACAAAACGTAAGATAGCGGTTACAATTACTTTAGTAACTATTGAGAGGAGTACACATTTGAACGATTCTTTTGATAAACGGCAAGCAGATTATTATTTTAGACAATGTGCAGCCCATTTCCCCATGAAAGACAGTAAAGTCATAGATTATCCTCATGACTATCTGGCAGAAAAGAATGCGCCTTATCATTACCGTTTTCAACCCGAACATGTCTGTCCATCCAGCCTGACAGGACCTCATCTGGAAAACGCATTGAATACGAGTTTCGAAAGCCCCTCCCTATTTCCAAATGATCTGACCTATTATGTTATGGATATCAGCGAATACAAAGAAACATCTTTCAATACCATCATGTACCAGTTAAACGAATCCCCTAAAAAATCGATAGAAACAACAACGGTCATCATGAACCGCTATTTTGAATCAAAAAAGTTTCCTTATTCCTATATGAAAAAATTCGGAGAAACCATTGGGTATAAACGCGTGCTTCCTTATGTATTTGGGGATATTCATTTTGTGCCTGACAGAGGAGCGACTAAGCAAACGGCGAGCTGGTATGCTCTTCATCACTTCACTCATTTTGACTTCAATATAGAAGACAAGCGGCTCGTCTTTTTTTCTGAATCCTATCCTCTTGTCACTCTGGAAATGACCAAATCAGTATTTGAAAAACAACTGAACGTTGTCTCGCATTTGTACTATATTCAAAAAAAGGTGATCGAATGCCTGTTGATCAATCTCAATATTAGGGAGACTTTAAAGCGAAGAAATAATATTGTCCACAAGCGACTGCAGTCTATGTCCTACCAGATTCCACCCTTTTCAGCTCATGAATACCTGCAGTTTTTAATCTATTTCCAGGCAGAGCAGATGATTGCCAGCATATTTGGTGAAGACGATCCCTATCTGGAAGAAATCAGAGCAAAGTTCTCTTTTCCCCATTTAAATGCTAAATCGCAAGAATACTTGTGAATAAAGTAACATAATTAAAAAAAGTTAATATTACTTACAGGAATAAGATTCGGTACTGGTCATAATTATACATTTAAAGATGACAGTGACATTTCCCACTGTCATCTTTAAATTATGTTCCAAGCGTTCATTCATCTAAATGACGTTAATCATTTTATACCCGCAAAGGACTGTTCTATCATGATTAGAATTAAAGAGTTGACTACTTTAGTACCTAAAAAATAGATACCAGGGATGATACTATTCTCATATTTTCTTCGTCAGAATTTTTACTATCATAATAGCTTATACTTATTCTACGTCTATCCGCTCTTGATCAACTATAGTTTTCAGGTAAGCCAAAAAGTCTACCTTGAGCTCATCTCTTCTTAGAGCCATTTCTACTGTTGCCTGAAGAAACCCTAGTTTATTCCCTACGTCGTACCTCTTGCCTTTAAAGTCGTACGCAAACATATCCTCTTGCTTGGATAACTCTTTTAATGCATCAGTCAGTTGGATTTCTCCACCCACTCCAGGCTCTGTTTCTGCTAGAATATCAAAGATTGCCGGTGAAATAACATAGCGTCCGAGTATTGCCTGATTAGAGGGTGCCTTGTCAACATCCGGTTTCTCAACCAAATCATTTACGGTATATACTCGATCACTCATTTCATAGCCATCGATGATTCCGTACTTGTCGACTTCTTCTTTAGCTACTGTCTGCACACCTAGAACAGTAGCCTGTTTCTCATCATAACAGTCAATGAGCTGTTTTAAAGCCGGCTCATCATCTGAGTGTACGATATCATCTCCGAGTAATACGGCGAAGGGCTCATCTCCTACAAATGTTCTCGCACAATAAATGGCATGTCCTAGTCCTTTTGCTTCTTTTTGTCGTATGTAATGGATATCTACCATGTCTGAAATAGAGTTGACTAACCTAAGTAATTCCGTTTTTTCTTTCTTCTCAAGTTCCACTTCCAGTTCGACTGATCTGTCAAAGTGATCCTCGATTGACCGTTTATTCTTGCCCGTGATAATGATAATTTCTTCAATACCACTTTCAATTGCTTCTTCAACTATATACTGTATCGTCGGTTTATCAACGACTGGTAACATTTCTTTAGGCATCGCTTTAGTCGCTGGAAGGAAACGCGTTCCGAATCCCGCAGCTGGAATAACTGCCTTTCTTACCTTCTTCATTTTAACTCTCCTCATAATATGTATTCTTAAATAAATATAGGTGCTAATAATATTAAAACATATATTAATAGATACATCTAAACAAGAAAGCTGCATTTGTTTATGGCAAGATAAAAATACATAAGATTGCAGGGTGAAAGTACACAACTCTGCGGACGGCAAAACGCAATATAAAAAGCCATTGCGAGGCACCTGAAAATCCTCTAAAGTTAGAGTTCCTACACTTTAACTGGAGGTA
>JAFIFE010000024.1 GCA_020832185.1 Alkalibacterium sp. | reverse complement strand
AGAGTAGGTCATGTAGATTCTCCTTTATTTGGTTTTGGTCGACTTAAGTATAAGGGAATCTACAGGCCTTTTTCTATTGAAATACAAAAAAGGTGCCAGTAAGTTCCAAAGGAACTCACCAACACCAAATATTATAGAACCCAAAAAACCTGGAGCAGCTGCTCCAGGTTTTTTGTGTATCCGGTTAGTTTAATTTAGTGGTCGGGTTACTGAAAAGATGGATCCAATTTCGGAATAGGCATTTCCAGTTAAACGGGCAATAGGCTCCAGCTCCTCTGGAAGAATATATTCTTTTTCAGGATCGTAAACAGAGGAATCGATATGAACATCAGTCACTTTTAATAAGAAGTGATCAGTCAGTATTTCGCCTGCTTCATTTTTTATCGGAATATGCTGATAAAGCGTGGTTTCGAAACGGATCAATGCCTCTTTGATTCCAGGAACAGTGACAGTTGAACTGTCGACGAGAGATAGATCAGTGCGGTCCAGTTCGCTTTCATTTGAATCAAGAGGCGCTGATGTTTCATTCATTGCTTCGGTTAAGTTGCGGCTCACAATATGAACCACGGCTTCTTTCTGATCTAGAATATTAGTCGCCGTATCTTTAGCTTTACCGTCAGTCCTTAAAATAGAGACCGTGAGTAGCGGAATCTGGTTCGATGCCACACTGAAAAAACTGAACGGGGCAGCGTTGACTACATTCGCTTCTTTATTTAAAGAGGTGATCCATGCGATAGGACGTGGGATGATGCTGCCTGTCAGGAATTTATATTGTTGCTTAGTTGATAATTCGGATGTTTTAAAATGATACATGATGTGATTGATTACTCCTTTTCAAATCCTAGATAGTCTTTAGTCCGTGCTGTGTTTACTTTAGACGTATCGATGGGTCGAACCATTGCCTCAATTGCTTCCCTCTCAGATTCTAATGCGGGTGGAAGCGCGAGAGTTGTTCCTAGAGAATGGCTATTTTCCTGATCGTCTAAGAAACCAGGTCCTTCGGTCGCAAATTCGAACAGTATATTATCATACAGTTTTGCGTAGAGGGACTGAAAATAAAAACGGTCGATGAATCCAGAATGACGATGATCTAAATCATCAAATGTATTGATCCAGTGATCTAAAGCATATTGATCATCAACTCTGAAGGCGACATGATGAATACCGCCGTGTCCTTCTATATAAGATGGCGACTGTGTATCTTCAGTTATAATCAGGGATGCACCGTTCCCGCCCATGCCGCATTCATACAAATGGGAAGGGCCGTCAGTAGAAACCAGAGAAAAATGAAGGACGGATTCCAGAACAGATCTCATATGTTTAATATCAGAGACTGTCAGCCATACTGGCCCAAGGCCGGTAATGGCGAACTGGACAGGAACTGAACTGTTTCCCCAAGGGGTTCCTGACTCAATCCCTTTATTATTTTCATCAGAAACAAGGGCGTACTGTTGCTGGTCAAAATCTTCGAAATACATGATTTTTCTTCCGAAACACTGTTCAATTGGATGATGAGAGATATGATAGTCTGACAATCGTTTTTCCCAATACAGTAGGGCAAGGTCAGAGGGAACACGAAAAGAAACTCTGGAAATAGAATCGGTCCCTTTCTGATGGGAATGGCTCTTGGAATAATCAAAGAAAGTCATATCCGTTCCGGGAGAGCCTGTATCATCCGCAAAAAACAAGTGATAGGTCTGAATATCGTCTTGGTTAACTGTCTTTTTAACAAGTCTCATTCCAAGAACATCGGTAAATAACGGAATGATCTTTTCTGCACTACTTGTTATAGCGGTGACGTGGTGTATCCCTTTTAATTCTGTTTGAGTCAAGATATGGACCTCCTTAATGCATGATTGACTGTCTCTGGTTAACAATTGAAAAAGAGAGGGAATCCTCTCTTTTACGACTAAACAAATTTAACACAAATGACTTCAGGAGCGTACACATCTTTTTGAAGCAAGGTCAATGATCCATCGGAGGCATTTCGTTCAAATAGAGTCAGGTTATCAGAATCCTGATGACCCACGACAACGAATGCTTCAGTTGGATCCAAATTGAAATCTCTAGGCACTTCTCCTTCAGTGGAAACATATTCTTTAAGGGTCAGTGTGCCATCTTCATTTACCTGAAAAACAGCTAGTGAATCATGTCCACGATTTGATGCATACACGAAGTGTCCATCGGACGTGACGCGTATAGCTGCACCACCATTAAATCCTGTGTGCTCCTCTGGGATAGACGAAAGGGTCTGAAGGTGTGTAAAACGACCACTTTCTGCATCATATGACAAAGTGATCACATCACTACTCAGCTCAGCGAAAAGGTATGCGATCTGACCGTTAGGATGGAAAGCGATATGACGTGGGCCGCTTCCTGGAGCAGTCTTAAATACGGCCACTTCCTGTAGCGACTTTTCATCAGTTAAAGTGTAGGTATATACTTCGTCAGTTCCTAAGTCGCAGGCTACTAAAAACTGTTTGTCTGGAGTTAAATCAAAATAATGTGCATGTGGGGATGTCTGGTTTTCATGAACTGAGTGACCAGCATGCGTGACTGTGTCAACTAAAGAAAGATGCCCGTCTGGTGTGCTTTTTAATACAGACACTTCTCCTTTATGGTAATTAGCCGTATACAGCAAATGCTTATCTTCATCGAATGCTACATAGCAGGGGGGAGCGCCTTCTTCAAGCCATTCGTCGACTTTCTCAAACTCACCGGCAGCAGATCGTTTGAATGAAGCAATGCCACCTTTGCCATCATCTGTTTTCACGACAGAATATAAAAATGAATAGTCTTTATTTCCATCAATGTAAGTAGGGTTGCCAATGTGGACTTCCTGCTTTAACTGAGTCAAGGTTTTTGAGTCAGTATTCAGTTCAATACTGTAAATACCTTTGCTGTCTCTTTTTGTGTATGTTCCTAGAAGTAATGTCTGAGTCATCCAGGGACCTCCTATAATTTTTTTGAGTGCTAATCACAGTATAACAAACTATTTAATAGGGATGAAAGAAAACAACCAATTCAATAAAGGATAGGAGTGGATTCTTACCTAAAACGAAAAGGATTATGATAAACTGTAAGAGTAGTCAATAAGGATGGTGAGTCGATATGGATCGGGAATCTGATGAGAAGCACACTGCACCATGGAGCAAAACATGGTTATGGCGCAGCGTGATCAATAATAAACTAGTATCTGCTTTAGTTATACTGTTTCTGATATTCATAAATATTTATATGGTGACTAGGATCTCTTATATATTCAGACCGATTGGGATTATTTTTAGTATCGTTGGTCCGCCCATGATTTTTTCAATCATCTTTTATTACCTGCTTAATCCGATCGTAGACTGGCTTGAACGCAAGCGGTTTTCTCGAAACACAGCCATTGCATTTGTTTTCAGTCTGTTGATACTGGGTATCGTTGGGGGAATGAATTTTATTTTTCCGATTATTCGAGATCAGCTGGAGTCGTTAATATCGAACTGGCCAACTTACTGGAATAACTTGATGCTTCAGCTCGACAGTCTGCTCAATACACAGGCTTTTACCGAGTTCATGAATCAGCTTGGGGATACCACACTACTCGAAACAGTAACAAACCAGACCACCTCCGTAGTGAACGCCACTATGGGAAGCATCGGAAGTTTTATTGGAACGGTCACTCAAATTTTCATCACTCTTTTTACAATGCCGTTTGTCTTATATTATCTGCTTAAAGATGCACGAAAAATACCTCCCTTCGTTACCAAATATATTCCTATTCAAGCCAGACCAAGGGTAAATGAATTATTTTCAGAGATCAACAAACAAGTGAGTTTTTACGTGAGAGGGCAGCTGATTGTAGCTATTTCTGTCGGCATTATATTCTGGATCGGCTTTTCCATTGTAGGTCTCGATTTTGCACTAACGCTGGGAATATTTGCTGGATTCATGAATTTGATCCCCTACCTGGGGTCGTTTATTGCAAGTATTCCAGCCTTGATCATAGCGATTGTTCATTCCCCGTTCATGCTCGTTAAAGTGCTGATTGTTTTTGGAATCGAACAGATACTGGAAAACAGAATCATTTCTCCTCAAATTATAGGGAATACCTTAAAAATTCACCCGGTCAATATTATTTTTCTCCTGTTGATAGGGGGAAGATTATTCGGACTGATGGGCATTGTTTTTGGGATACCGGGATATGCCATTATTAAAATAATCGTATCAATGGCTTTTGACTGGTACCGTGACACTACAGGATGGTACGATGTGAATGAAGCGCCAATCAATACTCAAGAGGCTCTTGTGAAGGTGAAGAACAGAAAATAAATAAAATGTTTGCTCTTCAAAAAGAGTGAACGTTTTTTTATTTTTGACTTGATTAATGACAACTTGTCACATATAATAACATAACATGACAAGTTGTCATGTTATCTTGAATTTGAAAGGAATGAATCCCGTGCCATCTCAGACATTTTTTAACTTGTCAGAAGAAAAGAAAAAAAGATTAATTGCAGGTGCAATGAAAGAATTCTCTTCCAAATCATTAAATGATGCATCTATCTCAAATATTGTAAAGAACTCCAAAATTTCCAGAGGAAGTTTCTATCAGTATTTTGAAGATAAAAAAGATTTATATTTCTATTTAATTGGAAAATTCAGGTACAATTACCGTCAGCTTATGTTTAAATGTTTCCAGGAAGAAGAGGGAGACTTTTTTAAAGGGTATAAAGCTTTTGGAGAGAAATACATTCGCTTGATCATGGAATCTGAAAAGTTTGGTTTCTTCGAAAATATGTATATGCATATGAACTATCAGATCAACCAGGAAGCACGTGTTGATTTTGATCATGCCGATCACCAGAAACTGCCTGAAGGAAAGAGGATCATCGATGTGGTCGATAAGTCCCAGCTTAAAATGGCGACCGATAAAGATATTATCGATATATTACGCTATATTTTAAGCATGCTGAATGACACGATCATGGAAGGCTTCTGGAAGGAATTATCAATTACACAAACACAGGAACTATTTGTTAAACGCTTGGAATGGATTACGTACGGAGTAAAAATTATTAAAGAAAAAGAGGCGTCACAATGATTAAATTAGCAAAATGGATGAACCCCTGGCGAGTAACTCTAAGTCTAGTCTTTATGGCTTTGCAAGTGGTAGGAATGCTGGCTATGCCCACAATCACAGCAAATATTATTGACTATGGAGTAGCAGACGGGGATATCGATTATATTATTCGAACTGGATTTATAATGCTCGGCTTTACTTTTTTGACGATTATCGCAGCATTATTGAATGTGTACTATGGGGCAAAAGAATCTCAGGGTCTTGGAGATACCATTCGCCGAAAAATATATAAAATCGTCACGTATTTCACAAATGAGGAATTGGATAAGTTTGGGACTTCAACACTGATTACTCGAACAACAAATGATGTGATGCAGATACAATTCGTCATGATGATGATTATTCGAATCATGACTCTCGCTCCTTTTCTAATGATTGGCGCCGGAATCATGGCTTATTCAAGAGAACCAGATCTGGCATTTGTCTTCTTGATTTCTATGCCAATTCTGATTGGGTTACTCTTTTTGATCTTGAGATTAACTAGTCCGATTTTTAAATCACTTCAGTTAAAAACGGATAACCTTAATCGAGTCTTCAGAGAAGGCTTAACAGGTATTCGAGTAATCCGTGCGTTCAATAAAGATGAATACGAAAAAGAACGTTTCGACGAAGTGAACGAGGACTTCGCTGCAACGTCAATAAAAGCTCAAACGATTCTAGCTTTTATGATGCCTTCAATGGTATTAGCAGTGAGTATAACCAATGTTTTGATTATATGGTTCGGCGCTCAGTTTATTAGCGTAGGAGATATGCAAGTTGGGAATTTAGTTGCATTCATGACTTATGCCATGCAGATACTACTGGGAATCATGATGGTTTCTTTTGTTCTGTTCTTTCTGCCTAGAGGACAAGTGGCGGCAGCACGTGTGCTGGAAGTGCTTGATACCCCGAATATTATTAAAGACCCAGATCAGCCTAAAGATTTGAAATCAGATGGAAATGTGTCTCTGAAATTCAATAAAATCAACTACCGTTACCCAGGTGCAGAAGCGCTGGCTTTGGAAAACATCGATTTCACCCTCGAAAAAGGGCAACGTTTAGCTATTATTGGAGGGACAGGTTCAGGTAAAACGACATTAGCCAACTTGATTCCACGTCTATATGATATCGAAACGGGATCGATAGAAGTCAACGGCATTGATATTAGAGAAGTGGCTCAAGGAGCATTGAGACAACTGATTGGGTTTGCTCCGCAAAAAGCTGTTCTATTTGCCGGAACAATAAGAGGCAATTTAAAGTATGGAAAACCTGATGCAACTGACGAAGAAATCTGGCATGCTCTTGAGATTGCTCAAGGCAAAGAATTCGTTTCAAGCTTGCCTAATGGATTAGATTCGAGAGTCGAACACGGAGGAGGGAACTTCTCTGGGGGACAAAGACAGCGTCTAAGTATAGCTAGAGCCTTAGTGACAAAAGCAGATATCCTGGTCTTTGATGATTCTTTTTCTGCACTGGATTTTAAAACAGATGCAAAATTACGAGAAGCACTTAAACCGGAGACAAAGAATTCTGCTGTAGTGATCATTGCTCAGCGAATCAGTACCGTTGTGGATGCCGATCAGATCATCGTCCTGGATAATGGGAAAGTTGTTGGGAAAGGCACTCATGAAGAACTGAAACGGTCGAATAAAATTTACCAGGAAATCATGGATTCTCAAATGAAAGGAGAGGACATTTAATGAAAAATCAGACGAAAAGTCCGGCTCATTTGAAAGCAAAAAAAGCAAAAGATTTCTGGGGCACGACATTCAGACTCGTTAAATATATGTCCACTCGTTTCTGGGGATTAGTATTAACCTTTGTTCTGGTTATAGCTGCAACCATCATGGGCACACTGGCACCTTATATTCTAGGACTGGCGACTACTGAAATATACAGAGGTCTTCAAGAAGGAAATGCGCTGCGCGATGCAGGGGAAACGATTCAAGTATTTCCAATCGACTTTGACGTGATAACGAATATCCTTATTATTGTAGGGATTGTTTATATCACTCAATCGATTTTTCAGTATTTCCAGTCAATCATTACCGCTCGAATTGCGCAAAAGACTGTTTATGACATGCGTAAAGAACTAAAAGATAAAATGTCGAGATTACCAATTAAATATTACGACACGCATTCAAACGGAGACATTATGTCTCGAGCAATCAACGATATGGATCAGATTGCCAATACATTGCAGCAGTCACTGTCTCAATTTATTATCAGTGTGGTACAGTTCGTTACCGTACTGACGGTTATGACGGTAATCGATATTCGTCTAACACTTGTGACTATTGTGACTGTACCGATCAGTTTTCTTCTGATTGCGTGGGTTGCCCCCAAGTCACAGAAACAATTTGCAAGTCAGCAGAGAGAACTGGGTGTTTTAAATGACCAGGTAGAAGAAACATTCTCAGGTCATACGATCGTCAAAACGTATAATCGCGAAGAAGATGAAATCGAAAAATTCATCGTGCAGAGCGCCAAGTTAAATGATGCGTCCTGGAAAGCGCAGTTCCTTTCCGGTATCATGATGCCGCTAGTCAGTTTTTCAAGAGATCTGGGATACTTTGGTGTAGCTATAGTCGGAGGAATCGGAGTAGCTAACGGAACAGTATCATTAGGTAATGTCCAGGCCTTCATCCAATATGTCAATCAGTTTTCTCAACCGGTCAGACAAATTGCGAACCTGGCTAATACGATCCAAGTGACCATTGCATCATGTGAACGAGTATTTGAAATACTGGATGAAGATGAAATGGAAGAAATCGAATCTGGATTGGAACCCAATCTGCAGACTCCCCACAAAATCAGTTTCGAACATGTTCAGTTTGGGTATGAAGAAACTCCAGATGCTGAATTGCTGATGACTGATTTCAACTTAACAGTTGAAGAAGGAGAAATGATTGCGGTCGTCGGTCCAACGGGTGCCGGTAAATCAACACTGATCAATCTGCTTGAACGGTTCTATGATGTAAAAGGCGGAAGCATCAGGTACGAAGGCGTAGATGTGAGAGATATTGACCGTCACGAATTGAGAAGCCGATTCTCGATGGTGCTTCAAGACACTTGGTTATTTAACGGAACCATATGGGACAACATTTCATATGGAAGTCACGATCAGGATAATTTAAGTGAAGAGCGTATTCTTCAGGCATCTAAAGCAGCACACGTCGATGATTTTGTCAGACGCCTGCCTGATGGGTATGAAACGGTCTTGAATGAAGAAGGGACAAATATTTCTCAAGGGCAGCGTCAACTGATTACGATTGCCCGAGCATTTCTGGCTGACCCTGACATTCTGATTCTGGACGAAGCGACCTCATCAGTCGATACACGTACTGAAATCCTGATTCAGAAAGCGATGGAAAACTTGCTTCAAAACAGAACGAGTTTCGTCGTTGCGCACAGATTGTCTACGATAAGAGACGCAGACAAAATTATTGTAATGAACCATGGTGATGTGATTGAGACAGGAAATCATGATGAGCTGATGTCTCAAAATGGATTCTATGCTGAACTTTATAACTCACAATTCCAGACACCCGAAGAGCAGTTAAAAGCTGTCTAATAAGGGAGAAACAAGAGAGCGGTCATTTAGAATAGTCAAGGAGGGAGAGTCCTGCCTGACTACCTGAACCCGGTCTCTTTTTTTGTGTTCAAAAGAATATGACGCAGGATAGCCGAATGAGTGCACGAAAATATCTAATCAAATAGCGGTTACATTTTTTGTTAATACAAGTATAAGCTCTCGTAACTTTAATCTTTTTCTAATCGTTTTCACTCTATTGCTTAATTAAAAATGGAAGTCTAGAATGAACATCATCATAAAAGAGGAGGGTTACATCATGTCAGCTACAGATACATTATGGGTTTTATTGGGAACGATTTTAGTTTTTTTCATGCAGGCGGGTTTTGCTATTTTAGAATCAGGATTAACACGAGCAAAGAATTCAGGTAACATTATTATGAAAAATCTGATGGATTTTGTTACGGGGTCTTTACTCTACTGGTTTGTCGGTTTTGGAATTATGTTTGGACCGTCCTTATACGGATTTATTGGATCGCCTGATTTTTTCGTTACTCAAAATTATGATTCAAACATCCCGGGATATGTCTTTCTCATGTTCCAGACAGTGTTTTGTGCAACGGCAGCCACTATTGTATCTGGTGCAATGGCTGAGCGAACTAAATTCAGCTCCTATCTCTTATACACAGTGATTATTTCAGGATTGATTTATCCTATTTCAGGCCACTGGATCTGGGGAGGAGGCTGGTTGGCCTCGTTAGGTTTCGAAGATTTTGCAGGTTCAGTAGCTGTTCATATGGTGGGAGGTGTGACCGCACTGGTAGGAGCGAAAATCGTGGGACCTAGAGCAGGTAAATATGATGAGAACGGCAAAGCGCAAACGATACCGGGGCATAACCTGGTGCTCGCAGCGTTAGGTGTATTTATTCTCTGGTTTGCCTGGTTTGGTTTCAATGGGGCCTCTACCCTTGAAGCATCGGATGCAGGATCTCTAAGTTTAATTGGCACAATACTCTTAAATACAAACTTGGCGGCAGCCACAGGCACACTGATTGCCATGGTACTCTCATGGGTAAGACAGGGAAAACCAGATTTGGGTTTGACTATGAACGGAGCATTAGCTGGTTTAGTGGGAATCACTGCAGGATGTGCCGTCGTCAATCCATTTGGAGCAGTTGCCATTGGTCTGGTATCATCTGTAGCGATGATTTATGGGAGTGAGTTTGTTGAACATAAAGCTAAAATCGATGACCCTGTTGGAGCATTTGGTGTTCACGGAATCGCCGGCGGGCTAGGAACGATTTTAGTCGGGATTTTTGCAGTAGAAGGTGGCCTGCTATATGGCGGCGGCTTTGCAATGTTAGGGATTCAGCTTGTCGGAGTAGGGGCGGTGGCGTTATGGGTCATCGTTACAATGACACTTGTCTTCAAACTGATCGATGCAACGATTGGATTGCGTGTCACAGCTGAAGAAGAAGAAGCCGGTATGGACGTGAGTGAGCACGGTTTAAACAGCAGTTATCCGGATTTTGCACTTCCTGCTATTGCTCCGGCACACAAACTGCCAGAGGCGTAATCAAATAAGCTAAAGAAAAAGCGTTCAGAATGTAAGGTCTGAACGCTTTTTTAATGCTAAACATTAAGGAAATGGCCTCATCTCATGTATCTTTCGATTAGCTCTGTCTGCTAGTCTAGTTGGTCAGCTTCTTTTCCAGGAACAGAAGCGATGATCATGAGGTCTCCTTCGATTTCCCAGCGGCTGATTCCTGAAGGGATAATGAAGTGCATGCCTTTGTTTAAATTATAAGAAGACCCATCGATCATTAATTGACCACTGCCCTCTAATACACTTACCAGAGTATAGGCTCCTTCGGCAGTGAAGGGAGTCCTCTCTTTAATCATCCATTTCTGAACAGTGAAAAAAGCATTGGTGACGAGAGTAGTCAGTGTTGAGTCTCCGACGTTTCTAATGGTCTGTGCCGGTACTGGATCAGTATGCGGAATGGTTGTTACATCAATCGATTGCTGAATATGCAGCGGACGGGTATTTCCTTCATCATCTGTACGGTCGTAATCATACACACGGTAAGTTGTGTCACTTGATTGCTGAGTTTCAAGAATCATGATGCCACTCCCGATTGCATGGATTGTTCCACTGGGGACGTAAAAGAAGTCTCCTGCTTTTACTTTTACATAACGCAGCAAATCAGTCCATTGGCCTTCATCGATCATACGGGTAAACTCTTCTTTGGTCTGTGCGTGATGACCGAATATAATTTCAGCCTCTTCTTCGGCATCAATGATGTACCAGCATTCTGTTTTGCCTAATTCACCTTCGTGTTCAAGACCATAAGCATCATCCGGATGGACTTGGACAGATAGGTCATCCGTCGCATCGATGATTTTTGTCAGAAGCGGAAAAACCTCTCCCTCTTGGTTACCAAATAACTCTCTGTGTTCTTTCCAGAGCTCATCGAGAGTATGTCCCTCATATATTCCGTTGGAGACAGTGGCAGGACCGTTTTTGTGTGCACTGATTGCCCACAATTCACCTGTTTTGTTACTAGGGGAAGGGTACCCGAATTCTTTTTTTAATTTATCTCCCCCCCAGATTTTTTCTTGTAAGACCCCTTTTAAAAATAATGGTTCAGACATGCGTAGACCCCTTTCATCTGTTTTATACAGTTTAGCATATTTAGTTGACGCTGTGGATGAATCGATTCATCTTTTAATGCGGATACTAAGCTTGTACTTTTTATCCTCTTCACTTATAATTTATAAGGATTGACCCATTCATTCTATTAATCAAATCACATTAGAGTATAATAAAGAAAGTAGGGTATTTCATGGCACAACTATTTTTTCGTTATGGCGCGATGAATAGTGGAAAATCAATTGAAATTTTAAAAGTGGCTCATAATTACGAAGAGCAGGACAAGCCTGTGGTCTTGTTTACAAGTGGCCTGGACAACAGGGAGGAAGTAGGCGTTATTTCCAGTCGTATTGGAATTAAACGCAAGGCAATTCCAGTGAATGAAGATACAGATATTTTTCAAATGGTCAAAGAGATGGACAAACCAATTGCCTGTGTCTTGATCGATGAAGCTCAATTTTTAAAGAAAGAACATGTTGATCAGCTGGCGAAAATTGTAGATGACCTGTCTATTCCTGTGATGGCTTTTGGATTAAAAAATGATTTCATGAACCAGTTGTTTGAAGGATCAGAACGCTTGCTGATATTAGCCGATAAGATCGAAGAAATGAAAACGATCTGCTGGTTCTGTCATAAAAAAGCAATCATGAATATGCGCATGCACAATGGAGAACCAGTGTATACAGGAGAACAGATAGTAATTGGTGGAAATGAATCGTATTATCCTGTCTGCCGCAAACACTATCATAACCCACCTGTCAAAAGTGAATAAGAAAGGAGCGACTATCTATGAGCATGCTTGATCGCTTAGATGAAGTAGCCATACGCTACGATGAGTTAAATGAATTGTTGAGTGATCCGGAGGTTATTAAAGATACGGATCGGTTGATGAAATTGAGTAAAGAAGAATCTAATCTGAGAGAAACGGTCTCTTCATACAGGAAGTACCAGGCTATTCTTTCAGAGCTTGAAGATACTGAAGAGATGTTAAAAGAATCGCTGGACAAAGAGATGGAAGAGATGGCCAAAGAGGAACGTAAATCTCTGATCGAGGAAAAAGAAGCACTGGAAGACCAGCTGAAAGTGATGCTTTTACCTAAAGACGAGAATGATTCCCGGAACGTCATAATGGAAATCCGTGGAGCAGCTGGGGGAGACGAAGCTCAGCTGTTTGCGAGTGACCTTTTAGAGATGTATCAGAAATATGCGGCCAATGAGGGCTGGAAGACTGAAATTTTAGATGCGACTTCCAACGGAATCGGTGGTTATAAAGAGATAACGTTAATGATTACAGGAAGCAACGTGTACTCTAAACTGAAATATGAGAACGGTGCTCACCGTGTTCAACGTGTGCCGCAGACGGAATCACAGGGGCGTATTCATACGTCGACCGCTACTGTAGTAGTCATGCCCGAAGCCGAAGAGGTAGAAGTGGATATTGACGAAAATGATATTCGAGTGGATATTTATCTGGCAAGTGGCGCGGGAGGACAACACGTCAATAAAACGGCGTCCGCTGTACGTTTGACTCATGAGCCGACCGGCATCGTTGTGGCTATGCAGGATGAACGGTCACAACTGAAAAACAGAGAAAAAGCCATGAAAGTTCTGCGCTCACGTATCTATGACAAAATAACTACTGAGGCGCAGGCTGAAGTTGATGCGGAAAGAAAATCAGCTATTGGAACGGGGGACCGTTCGGAACGTATCCGTACGTACAATTACCCTCAAAGCAGAGTGACCGATCACCGAATCAATTTGACTATCCAGAAACTGGATCAGATTTTATCCGGGAAATTAGGCGAAATCATTGATGCCTTATTGATGTGGGAGCAGTCTAAAAAAATGGAGCAGCTCAAAAATGATTATTAAATCTGATGATCAGCACACAACATATGGAGAAGTCCTCAATTGGGCTTCTTCTTTTTTAAAACACAAAGAATGTGACCCGCATATATCAGAATGGGTCATGAAAGAACTGTTTGACTGGAATACAACACAGCTTGTTACAATGAGAAACCACCCTATCAAAAAAGATCAGAAGGATAGGTATGTATCGGCTATAGAAGCTTGTTCAACTGGGATGCCCCCTCAGCATGTCATAGGCCATGAATGGTTTTATGACAGAAAATTTAAAGTCACCTCTGATACACTCATTCCCAGACCTGAGACAGAAGAGTGGTTTGACCGATATCTGAAAATGCTGCCGGATAGATCCCTTAGTGTTCTCGATATTGGAACGGGTTCGGGTGTACTGGCAATCAGCCATAAACTTGAACGTCCTCAAGATGAGGTGACTGCCGTAGATATAAGTTCTGCAGCTTTGAAAATAGCAGAAGAAAATGCCGGAAGTCTTGAGGCTGAAGTGATATTCATGATTAGTGATTTAACTGAGGAGATCGATCAGTCATTTGATCTGGTCATCTCTAATCCTCCTTATATTAGTCAGGATGAGAAAGAAGTAATGGATGCATCAGTTTTGCTTCATGAGCCGCATCTGGCACTTTTTGCAGAAGATAACGGGTTATACTTTTATAAAGAACTGGCAAAACAGCTCCCGCGTGTGATGAAGCCTTCGAGTTTAATTATTATGGAATACGGGTACCAGCAGGGAAAGAAAGTGAAGGCATTGTTTCAGAACGCTTTCCCGGAATCCGATGTGGAAATCTGGAAAGACATGTCCGGACATAACCGTGCGATTTATGTGACCTTACAATCGACTAAAGGTGGGAACAACGATGGAAACAATTAACTGGAATCCAGCTCAGGTCGATGAAGCGGCAGATTGGCTCAAGAAAGGCGAAGTCGTCGCTTTTCCGACAGAAACGGTTTATGGACTTGGAGCAGATGCAACAAATGAAGAAGCCGTTCAGAAAATATACTCAGCTAAAGGAAGACCGAGTGATAATCCGCTTATCATTCACGTATCTAGTCTATCTCAAGTGAATGAGTTCGTTACTCATATTCCAGAAGAAGCTAAACTGATCATGTCTCACTTTTGGCCAGGCCCCTGTACGATTGTCTTGAATAAAAAAGGCCCTCTTGCACAGTCAGTCACTGGAGGTCTGGGAACAGTTGGGATACGTATGCCAGATCATCCCGTTGCATTGGCCTTAATTGAAAAAGCGGGTGTGCCTTTGGCTGCTCCGAGTGCGAATTCATCCGGGAAACCTAGTCCAACGACAGCCGCTCATGTCTTAGATGACTTAAATGGCAGAATCAGAGGGATTATTGATGGAGGAGCAACAGGAGTGGGGCTGGAGTCAACGGTTTTAGACCTGACAGACCCTGAAACGCCCACTATACTAAGACCCGGTGGCGTGTCTTTGGAGGAATTGAGCGAGGTTTTAGGGGACGTTTATATGGATGCTCATTTACAGGACGATACGCAGGCACCCAAGTCTCCTGGAATGAAATACCGTCATTATTCACCAGATAAACCAGTCTATATCCTGCCTGAAGATAGTGTACAGGCGGAACACATAGTGGACCAGTTAAAAAGAAAAGGACACATTCCCGGTCTCTTAGTCAGTGAACAATCTGCCGCACTGTTAAATCAGGACAAAACTGTTTTCTTCTCTTTAGGTGATAAGAATAAACCAAGTGAGGCAGCAAGCAGATTATATGATGGATTAAGAGGGCTGGATGAATCGAGTGCTACCGTCATACTTGCGGAGCCTTATAAACCTTTAGGCATTGGAAGTGCTTATATGAACAGACTGGAAAAAGCAGCTGAATGGATCAGCGAGTCTTTATGAAAATTCGGATTTATCTGGAATCTTTCCGGGTCTTTCTGTACAATGGAAGAGGATTTAAATAGTATAGAATAAAGGAGCCAAATCATGGGAAATTTTCAAGTAATTGATCATCCGCTCATTCAACATAAATTGACTATTATCAGAGACAAGAATACTGGTACAAAATACTTTAGAGAAGTAGTAAATGAAATTGCACGTTTACTGGCTTACGAGGTATCAAGAGAGATGCCACTGGAAGATGTTGAAATCGAAACACCTTTAGTTACATCGACTCAAAAAAGACTGGCCGGTAAAAAAGTAGTGATCGTCCCTATATTAAGAGCCGGTTTAGGAATGGTCGACGGAATGCTTGATTTGATTCCTGCAGCAAAAGTTGGTCACGTCGGGATGTACCGCGACCACGAGACAATGGAGCCTGTTGAGTACTTTATCAAGATGCCTTCCGATTTACCGGAAAGAGAATTATTAGTTGTGGATCCAATGCTTGCGACAGGTGGATCAGCAGTTGCAGCAATCGATGCCCTTAAAAAACGTGGGGCAACAAATATAAAATTTGTCTGTCTGGTAGCTGCACCTGAAGGGGTAAAAGTCCTGCAGGATGCACACCCGGATGTGGATATTTATACTGCTTCTCTAGACGAGAAATTAAACGAGAAAGGCTACATCCTTCCTGGATTAGGGGATGCCGGTGACAGATTGTTTGGGACTCTGTAAGAAATTAAGTATAAAAAATGAATAAGAATGAAAGTTTCGGAAGAGTGATGCCCTCTTTCGAAGCTTTTTTATTTGACAATTCGCAAATAATGTAACAATTGTGTTATAAGCATAACAAATGAAATATATCAACAGGTGTGCTATTATAGTTTCGAAAGGATGAAGGATATGACCTTAGTTGCTTTACAGTCAGTTGTTAATTTGGTTTCGCACGTCTTTTTTGTCCTGATCGCGTTCTGGTCTTTACAGGCATTACGCACCGATACATTTATTAAAAAGTATCATATACCTCAGGCCCGCACGTTATATATATTATTAGCAATTGCTATAGGGTACACTGTCAGTAATTTTTTTATAGATTTTATTCTTTCAATACAGAACTTATTCTTCTTTTTATAGAGGAAAGTCACAGATTGGTCAAAATCAAGCAATCTGTAACAAAGATGTCATCAATAAAGGGATTTCAAATAGTATCTCTTTAAGATAGTATCTGTTATACTATATCAGTCATTCATCAATTGAATGCTTAAAACAGATAATCTAATGTTAATAGTCGATCATAAAAGACAGTTGCTAAGTAACGAATAAGTTGGGAACGAAAAAATGGAGGGCATAGAATGGATAAGATTTTAGTTAACGGAGGCCAGAAATTATCGGGAGCTGTAGATATAGATGGAGCGAAAAATGCTGCATTACCTATATTAGCTGCTACAGTACTCGCTAGTAAGGGTCAAAATATCATAAATAATATTCCGTTATTATCAGATATATATATTATGAAAGAAGTATTGACTCACTTAAATATGACAGTGGATTTTGATGAAGAAAAGAAAGAAATCCGTGTAGATGCAACAGATGAATTGAACAGCGAGACACCTTTTGACTTTATGAGTAAGATGCGTGCATCAATAGTTGTTATGGGACCGTTGTTAGCTCGTACAGGGTATGCTAAAGTTGCACTTCCTGGTGGATGCGCCATTGGATCTCGCCCAATCGATTTACATTTAAAAGGTTTTGAAGCAATGGGTGTCGAGATACATATTGGCAATGGTCACATTGAAGCCACTGTGGACAAACTGAAAGCAGCTCATATCTATCTAGACTTCCCAAGTGTAGGAGCTACTCAGAATATTATGATGGCTGCTACTTTAGCTGAAGGAACGACAACTATCGAAAACGTTGCAAGAGAACCTGAAATCGTTGACTTAGCCAACTTTTTAAATAAAATGGGTGCAAAAGTTGTTGGAGCAGGTACTGAGACATTGAGGATCGAAGGCGTCGACTCTCTAAAAGGAATCGAGCATTCAGTGCTTCCAGACCGCATCGAAAGTGGAACGTTCATGGTTGCGGCGGCTATCACACAAGGTGATATCTTGATCAAAGAATGTGTTGCAGAGCACAACAAACCGTTGATTTCAAAACTGAAAGAAATGGGCGTGACGTTCATTGAATCTTCAGAGGGGTTAAGAGTCATTGGCCCTGACAAACTAAAAGCGACTGATGTGAAGACGATGCCTCATCCAGGGTTCCCTACAGATTTACAGGCACCTATGACTATTGCTCAGGTAGTTGCTGAAGGAACTAGCATTATGCGCGAAACAGTATTTGAAAATAGATACATGCATATGGAAGAGTTAAGAAAAATGAATGCATCATTCCAGGTCGATAGCCAAAGTATTATTATTCAGGGCGGAAGCAACTTGCAGGGAGCTGAAGTGGCGTCTAGTGACTTACGCGCATCCGCTGCATTGATACTGGCCGGGCTAGTAGCCAAAGGGTATACCCGTGTGACTAACTTAAGTCACTTGGATAGAGGGTATGCTAACTTCCACATGAAGATGAAGCAGCTTGGAGCTGACATTGAAAGAATTTCTGATGAAGAAGTGACCGTTGAGAATACATCAACTGTTACAATCAGCTAATTAAAGCCAACCTTTAAAAAAACGAGAAGCATATTCTGCTCTCGTTTTTTTGTATGATCATCCTGATTTTATTTGAAATTAATGGTTGCTCTTTTTTTATATCTTAAGTATCATAGATAGAGTGAAAACATTTTTTGAAAAAGAATCTCGTATTTGAAAACTAAGCAACTGGAAGTTGAGAGGAGACAAACGATGGCTAGAGATATTGGCATCGACTTAGGAACAGCAAATGTGCTTGTTCATGTTAAAGGTAAAGGAATCGTATTGAATGAACCTTCAGTGGTCGCACTGGATACAAAAACCAATGAAGTCCTTGCAGTTGGAGAAGACGCTTATATGATGGTGGGACGCACACCAGGAAATATTAAAGCGATTCGTCCATTACAAGGAGGAGTCATTGCTGATTTTGACATTACTGAAGCAATGCTCACTTATTTTATTGATAAATTAAACGTAAAAGGGTTTTTGTCAAAACCTAATATTTTGATTTGCTGCCCAACTAATATCACTGCAATTGAACAAAAAGCGATTATTGAAGTAGCAGAAAAAAGTGGAGGAAAGAACGTTTATCTAGAAGAGGAACCTAAAGTAGCTGCAATTGGAGCAGGAATGGATATATTCCAGCCAAGTGGGAACATGGTCATCGATATCGGTGGGGGAACAAGTGATATTGCGGTTTTATCCATGGGCGGAATTGTAACTAGCCGCTCCGTTAAAATTGCCGGAGATACTCTAGATAACGACATAACTCAATATATCAAGAAAAAACACAATCTGCTGATTGGTGAACGTACAGCTGAAACAGTTAAGAAAGAAATTGGTGTGATTTTTGATCATGGCCGTAATGATGAGATGGATGTGCGCGGACGTGATATGGTAACAGGTTTACCTCGAACAGTATCCATCACTTCTTTAGAGGTAATGGAAGCGACTAAAGAATCAATGGTCGTAGTGGTCGAACAGGCAAAAGCTGTCCTTGAGCAGACACCGCCAGAATTATCGGCTGATATTATCGATCGAGGCATTATTCTGACTGGTGGAGGAGCAATGCTTGACGGAATCGAACTTTTATTTGCAGAAGAATTAAAAGTTCCAGTCTTTAAAGCAGAAGATCCGCTTGATTCTGTTGCGCTGGGAACAGGGATATTACTTGAAAACTTAAAGAAAAGAAATAAATTATATTAACCGTATTTCTAACTAAATGGGTTTTAATGTTATAATTGGGGTGTTCATTAATGACGTGGAAAGTTATTTTAAAAGATGTATTTTTTTATATACTGAAAATTCTTGTTGTTTTACTGCTGATCGCTGTTGCGTTTATTGGAGGAACAATGTTAGGGTATAGCGTCATTGGTGGAGCAGGGGATCCAATGGACGTTTTTAACCCCGAACTTTGGCAGCACATATTAGACTTTATATTCTAACAATGCTTTAGACGTTTATCTTCGGATAAGCGTCTTTTTTTCGTGAGCTTTTGTTTCTTTTAACAATATGTATAAGTAGAGAAAGAATTATCTTTCTACTTTAATTGAGAAAAGAGGAAAAGTATGAATTCCACAGCATTCGTAGGCAGATTGACTAAAGATATAGTATTGAGAGAGGTGGGAGAAGGACGTTTAGTGACTAATAACACGATTGCAGTCAGAAAAACGTACAAGAAAGAAGGCACAACAGAAGCAGATTTCATTCCATTTGTAGCTTGGGGAAAGCGCGCAGAATTGTTGGAAGAGTACTGCTCAAAAGGGGACCTGGTAGCCCTGACAGGAAGAATGCAGTCAAGATCATATACGAATGAATCTGATGAGACTAAATATATTGTAGAAATGCTCGTAGAAGAAATCGAATTTATCCAAAAGAAAGCACCTGAAAAAGTATCCGAAGAGATGATCCCTACTGTATAGTTTATACAGGCAAGACCGATGACCTCGGCTTGCCTGTTTTTTTATAGAGTAATCTTCCAACGGCAGGTCCTTCGCATCCTGTTCTTTTCATTTTTAGCTGATAAAATAACAAAACAGATTAAATTCTTTATTAATTGCATTGATTTACATAAAAAATTCAACTATGTTAGGTATAATAAGCTTAGCCCGTATTATAGAAAGAAGGATAACTATGCATATTTTAATGATTGAAGATAATGAATCAGTATGTGAAATGATTGAAATGTTTTTTCTAAAAGAAGAATGGGAAGCAACGTTTGTTCATAATGGCAAAGAAGGACTTGAGCTTTATCAGAATAATGAGAACAGGTTTGACCTGGTCGTGCTGGATATCATGCTCCCTGAAATGGATGGAATAACGATCTGCAAGGAAATCAGAAAGCAGTCTAAATCTGTACCTATTATCATGCTGACAGCAAAAGATTCAGAAAGCGATGAAGTGATTGGACTGGAAGTAGGTGCGGATGATTACGTCACGAAACCATTTAGTCCGCTGACGTTGATGGCCAGAATCAAGTCGCTCCTCAGACGAGTCAAGAATAATGAAACAGACTCCGAAGAAGTGGTGTATGAAATTGAAACAGAACACTTGAAAATGGACCGCACGACACGAGAAGTTATTCTGTATAACAAATCATTAGACAATTTGACACCAAAAGAATTTGATTTATTGTATACATTAGCGAATAGTCCTAGACGTGTCTTTTCTAGAGAACAGCTGCTTCAGCTGGTTTGGGATTATGAGTACTTTGGAGACGAACGAACAGTAGATGCTCATATAAAAAAATTAAGACAAAAATTATTTGAAAATGGACCACAAGTGATCCAGACAGTTTGGGGTGTTGGATATAAATTTGATGACACGGGATCGATCGATTAAGATGAAACTCCCATATTTTTATCAGCAGTTTCTGGGCTTTCTGGCCGTTATTATTCTGCTGATGACCGTCACAATTATTTCTCTTGTTCATTTTGGAAGAGAATCAGCTATTCGAAGTGTAGAAAACCGGTTATTTCAATATGCTGAATCGGTCACTGATGAACGGTTACAATATGAAGATTTACTGGTAATACAGCAGCTACTGAATGATCAGGGGGTTTCGTTCTTTGTGTTCAACGAAGAGGGGACGTTGATTTATCCTTTTCTATCTTCTGAAGTTGAGGCTAGAGTATCCCCTGAGTACATCGAGAGGCTTCAGTCTGGGGAAAGTCTGTCACTGATTACCAGTCAGGAAGATATGCTGGGCAATCCTAGGGAAACCTCATTGATTTATTCTCCTTACTTTGATGACCAGAGTGGGGAATACGCCGGTTTTATTACAGTGAGCTCACCCGTCAGTCACGTTGATGCCCAGATGGAAGATCTGAAAGAAAATCTGTTTAATGCTTTCTTATTATCGGCCATACTTGCGATGATCATGAGTGCCATTTTTGCTCGCTATCAGGTGAATCGAGTGAACCGGTTGCGTAAAGCTGCTCACCAGGTTGCTGAAGGGGAATACAGCATCAGACTTGATCATAAAGAAAGAGATGAGATTGATTATCTTTCAAGAGATTTCAACCGGATGGTCAGTGCACTAAAACTTTCTCAGGAAGAAGTCAACCGGCAGGAAGAACGACGCAAGACATTTATGCAGGATGCCGCCCATGAAATGAGGACGCCGTTGACGACGATCAATGGATTACTTGAAGGGCTTGAGTACAATGTTATCCCGGAAAAACAGAAGCTGAGAAGTATTCAGTTAATGAGAAAAGAAACCAGAAGGCTTATCCGGTTAGTCAACGAAAATATGGATTACGAAAACATCCGATCAAATCGGATCGTTTTAAATAAGCAGTCAATTCCTCTGGAAGAGCTGATGGAAGAAATCAAGGAACAAATGAGAGATATGGTTAGAGATTCGACCAACAAACTGATTATCCAGGATTTTGAACATCTAATTATATATGCTGACTATGATCGACTCAAACAAATCCTCGTTAATCTGATAAAGAATGCCATGCAGTTTACACATGATGGAACCATTATTGTGAAAGGAAATAAAACGGCAGAGGGGATACGAATCAGTATTAAAGATACTGGGATAGGGATGAGTGAAGAAGAACTACGCTTTATCTGGGAGCGCTACTTCAAAGCAGACAGTTCAAGAGTCAACACTAAATACGGGGAATCCGGTTTGGGACTGGCAATCGTGCAGCAGCTAGTCGAACTGCATAAGGCAAAAATTGAAGTAGAAAGTGAAGTAGATAAAGGGACAACTTTCATTATAGAATTTCCCGATCCTGAAAAGGAATGAATTCATACAGCTGAAAACCTATAATACGTGACCGTCTACTAGTCATGTTATTATAGGTTTTCATTTTTTAATAGAAACGGGTCTAGTTTAAGGGGATAATGCTTTACATCTTATTACATTAAGGCTATAGTATAAGATTGAAGAGAACGAGTAAATGAATCATGACCCTAAAAGTCTATACAGATACATAATTTAAATTTGAATAAAGAAGGTACTCTAATGATAAAAATAAAAAAAATAATCAAACATCAATTTGATTACTACAGTCTTTTCGTCATCTTGTTTTGGCTGAAGACCTACTTTTCCTATCAGGCAGAATTTAACTTGGGAGTAACAGGTCCGCTACAGCAGTTTATTCTAGTGATCAATCCTATTGGAATTGCCATGCTGCTCTTTTCATTATCCTTATTTAGTAAGGACAGCCGGAGATCACAGAAAATTTTGCTATCCCTGCTGGTGTTAGCGTCGATCGTACTTTATGCTAATATTCTCTATTATAGAGAGTTTTCTGATTTTCTCACGACCACTATCCTAGTGGGGTCAAATAATCTCTCAGGAGGGCTGATTGCCTCTACTATTGCAATGATGAGACCGTGGGACATTCTTTATTGGCTCGATGTTTTGTTGCTGTCCCATCTCCTGATCAAAAACAGACCGTCTTTAATGAGAGAGAAGCAGTCAGTGAAAGTAAGGAGCGTCAAGCCAGTATTGATTATCGGTGCTGCTTTTCTCCTTGGAAATATAACACTGGCAGAAATCAGTCGTCCACAGTTGCTGACGAGAACATTTGACCGTAATTACATCGTTAAATACCTCGGCATCAACTTTTTTACAGGATATGATGTCGTCCACACTCTGAAGAACACTCAAATCAGAGCATTGGCAGACGAATCTGACATTAATGAGATTATAAAATTTACTAAAGAAAATCATGCAGAACCCAATCCTGAATACTTTGGGGTGGCAGAAGACCGAAACGTTATTGTCATTTCACTTGAGAGTGTTCAGCAATTTCTGATCGACTTTGAGCTGGAAGATGAAAATGGCGAATTACATGAAGTGATGCCATTCGTCAACAGCTTGTTCCACAGTGAATCATCTTACAGTTTTGAAAACTTTTTCCATCAGACAAGTCAGGGGAAATCATCTGACGCAGAAGTGCTCGGTGAGACGTCACTATATGGGTTGCCACAAGGCAGTGCATTCCAGTCTTTAGGATCGACAAATACGTTTCATGCTGCTCCAAATATTCTGAAAGAGACCGCAGGGTACACAACTGCAGCCTTTCACGGAAACGTAGGGTCATTTTGGAATCGTACAGATACGTACAACGCATTTGGATATGATTACTTTTTTGATTCGGAATTTTATGACCTTTCAGAAGATCGTGCACTTGAATATGGATTAAAAGACAAGTTGTTTTTCCGGGATTCGGTCGAGTATTTAGAGCAGCTTCCACAGCCGTTTTATACAAAATTCGTGACGGTCACACACCACTTCCCATTTCCGCTTGATGACCAGAATGCAGGGTTCCCGTTAGCTCAAACTGATGATAATACTGTCAACGATTTCTTTGCAACGGCTAATTATGCGGATCAGGCAATTGAAGAATTCTTTAATTATCTGAAATCATCTGGCCTGTATGATAACTCGATCATTATGTTATATGGCGATCACTATGGGGTGTCTAACATGAGGAATCCACACTTGGCGCCTCTTGTCGGAGAAGATGCCGAAGAATGGGGAGAATTTCAGAATGCCCAGATTCAGCGCGTTCCTCTGATCATGCACGTGCCGGGAGTCGAGAATGGACAAGTCTCTGATACCTACAGTGGGCAAGTCGATATGCTTCCCACACTGATGCACCTGCTGGGACTGCAAACAGATGATTATTTGTTTATGGGACAAGATATTTTATCAGATGAACATAACAATAAAGTGCCTTTGAGAAATGGCCGGGTGATCACTCCGGACTATACATTTATCAGTGATTCTATTTATGACACGGATACTGGAGAGCTTATTTCTGAAAGTATGTCTGAAGACGAGTATAATAAATTAATTGACCAGCGCAATAGAGCTAGAGAAGAGTTGACGTATTCAGACAATCTTCTGTCAATGGATCTCCTGCGTTTTTATACACCTGAACCATTTAGAGATATTCAGAAAAATGATTACCTGTACACTAACCAGTTAGAAGTCCTTGAAGCCAATCCATTAAGGGATACGAGTTTACTGCAGGAGAACGACGGTGTTTCATCGCTGTATTTGTATGAAACAGATGCCCCTGAATTGAAAGGGACACCGCAAAATCTATACAATTCAACTAGTCAGCCTACTCAATTAACCGACTGACAATTAAACATCAACTGAGAAGAATGAGGTGCTTAAATCACCCATTCTTCTTTTTTAGGGTGTGGCTAAAAAACGCACATCATCTATGCTATAATTAAACTACCATCAAAAAAACGATTATAAATTTAAAGGGGTACTATATGATAACTTTACAAGTAAAAAAACTGGCAGCCGACCGCATTAGAAAAGGGTACCCGGCTCTGGAAAGTTTCGATTTTAAAAACAAACTGGATAATAACGAAGGGGATTTCGTCCGATTGACTGACACCCATAAAAAGTTTGTTGGGTTGGGTTACATTGGTGATGAGAAGAAAACTGTTGGATGGGTACTTTCATTAGATGATTCTGACACACTGGATACAAACTTTTTTGACAGACAGTTTAGAGTAGCCAGACAAAAACGATCAGCATTCTACGCTGACACATCCACGACAGCATTCCGCTTTTTCAATGGAGAAGGCGATGGAATTGGCGGACTGACCATCGATTATTATGAAGGCTACTATGTCTTTTCCTGGTACAGTGCAGGCATATACCAGCACAGAGATATGATTTTACAGGCATTTAAAGTAGCTATTCCAGACTTTAAAGGGATTTATGAGAAACTGCGCTACCCATCAGCATCTGTTAAATCCAAATTTGTTGAAGGCAAAAAAGCTGAGGAACCCATGACCATTCTTGAAAACGGGATTCGCTATAATGTTTATCTGGATGAAGGATGGATGACTGGGATTTTCCTCGATCAGCGAAACGTCAGAAATAAAATAATGGAAGAATGGGGCATGGGACGTAAAGTACTCAACGCCTTCAGTTACACTGGAGCATTCTCAGTAGCTGCTGCCATGGGTGGCGCTGTGAAGACTGTAAACGTAGATGTCGCGAACAGAAGCAAAGAGCGCACACGTGAGCAGTTTGAAATTAACGGACTGGATCCGGATGATCACGAAATCCGCGTAATGGACGTTCTGGATTATCTGGACTATGCCAAGAAGCATCAATTGAAATTTGACTTGATTGTTTTGGATCCTCCCACATTTGCCCGCGCCAAAAAACGCACATTCAGTGTGGAAAAAGACTACACGGCGTTAGTAAAAGACGCTATTCAGGTCTTGGCTAAAGACGGTGTGATTGTTACATCGACCAATTCCTGGGCACTTGGTCGAGACGATTTCTATGAAATGGTCAATGACGCGTTTGAAGAACTGGATGTGGATGCTTACCTGATCGATGAACACGACCTTCCGGAAGACTTTGCAGTAAGCAAGGCTTACCCAGAAGGCCATTATCTGAAAGTGTTTGTGCTGCAGCGTACAAATTAATAGTCTAATATAACAGCAGAAGGTATTGTAGAGCTTTTCTTAATTGAATGCTCTGCAATGCCTTTTTATAATTTGATTAATGTGTGAAGATTTAAAGAGTTTAGGCCTAGCTTAGATGATAGGACAGGAAATTATGATAAAATAAGTAGGCGTAGAAAGAAAGGATGAAAAATATGACTGCTTATATCAGTGTAAAAAATGAAGTAAAGAAATATAAATCGGGAGAAACGGTTGTTATAGCCAATGATAAAATAACTTTCGATATTGAACAGAATGAATTTGCAGTTATTGTAGGCCCAAGTGGTGCCGGTAAAACAACTGTTTTGAACATCCTAGGCGGGATGGATGCTGCTGATGAAGGAGAAGTCATTATAGATGGCACTAATATTGTCGGGTTTGGAGCGAAAAAACTGACAGAATACAGACGCAACGATGTCGGATTCATTTTTCAGAATTATAATCTGATCCCTAACTTGACGGCAAAAGAAAATGTCGAATTAGCTGCTGAGATTTCCCCTGATGCGCTGGATGCAGAAGAAGTTCTGATCAGTGTGGGTCTAGAACACCGCATGGATAATTTTCCCGCTCAACTTTCTGGTGGAGAGCAGCAGCGTGTGGCGATCGCCAGAGCACTGGCCAAACAGCCTAAACTTTTATTATGTGATGAACCAACTGGAGCACTTGATTATGAAACGGGTAAAAAGGTATTAGACTTACTGAACCGCTCTAAAGAAGAGTATGGAGCTACCGTTGTCGTTATCACGCATAACAGAGCGATAGCCCCCATGGCCAACAGAGTGATCGATATAAATAATGCGAAAGTAAGGAAAGTGACGATCAATGAGCATCCTCAATCTGTAGAAAGCATTGAGTGGTAGGGCTATGCAGATACGAAAGAGGTGTTTAAATGAGACTTAAAGCTTTAAGAAAAGATACGATAAGAGAAATCTGGCGCACGAAAACACGATTTTTGTCGATTTTCGCAATTATTCTGCTGGGAGTAGCCTTTTTTGCAGGGTTGAGTGCGACTGGGCCAGTTATGATCAACACGGCGGGTGAGTATTATTCAGATCAGAACCTGAGTGACCTCCACGTGTTCTCAACAATGGGACTGGAAGATGAAGACATTGCTCTTTTGAATTCTATTGAAGATGCCATTTTACACCCTACATACAGTGTAGACGTTATCTTTGAAGAAACAGGATCATCATCTAAAGTCATGGGCCTGCCTGATCAGGACGCAGGAATCAACCAGCTCGTTGTCACCGAGGGAAGACTCCCTGAACAGATAGACGAAATTGCACTCGATTACACACAAAACTATATTAATGAGTACGACATAGGAGATACTATTCAAATCGAGGAAGGAACTCCTGATGAATTTGAAGAGTCATTTGTTCAGACACGTTTCGAGGTAGTCGGATTTGTCAACCATCCTCAATATATTGAAAACGGGGGACGGGGAAATACACAGGTAGGAACGGGAACGCTTGAAGGATTCTCAGTTGTACTGGAAGACGCATTCGATATGGATGTCTATACGGATGCGTATCTTTTATTTGAGAATGCAAGAGCCTTCGATGTATACTCACAAGACTATAGAAACTATATTGACGAACGTACCACTGAAGTAGAATCACTCTTGGCTGATCGGTCCGTCGAGCGATACGAAGAACTCTATGAGGAAATCGAAGCCGAGATCGAAGATGGGTATGATGACATTGAAGAAGCCAGACAGGAATTAGCGGATGCGGAAACTGAACTTGAAGAAGCTAGAGTAGAAATCGATGAAGGCTTTGAAGAGTATGAAGCTGGACTGACTGAGCTGGAACAGGAAGAAGCAGAAGCGCGAAATGAGATCAACAATCAGCGTAACCAGTTGCTGAATGCTCAGTCCGAACTGGAGGATACCAGAAGTCAGCTCGAAGCTGCTCAAATAGAAGATCCTCAAACCTGGGCAGAAATCGAAGCTCAGGAACTGCAGATCGAACAGGGGCTAGCTGAAGTCAGTCAGGCAGAAACGGAATTGGATAACAGTATTCAAGACGCTCAAGCTGAACTGGAAACCGCGAGAATCGAGTTAGAGGAAGCGGAAGCTGAATACGAAGAAGGACTGGCAGAATTCGAGGACGAACGTGAAACGGCAAATGAAGAGATTGAAGAAGCACTAGTTGATCTGGAAGAAGCAGAAGAAGCACTGGCTGATCTCGAGGAGCCTGACTATTATGTACAAGACCGTACAGACTTACAGGGATATTCCGAGTTTGAAGAAAATGCAGAAAGAATCAGTTCCATTGCTCAAATTTTCCCTGTATTCTTTTTCTTGCTGGCTGCATTGATATCCCTGACCACCATGACACGAATGGTTGATGAGGGACGTAACCAAATGGGGACATTGAAAGCGTTGGGCTATGGGAATTTTGCGATTGCAGCTAAATATTTCGTTTATGCCTTTATCGCAACAGTTGCCGGGGGAATCATTGGAGTATTTTTAGGGTATTGGATTTTTCCCAATGTCATTATAGATGCATACAGTTCACTCTATAATCTCCCGCCTGCTCAAACCGGATTTTACTGGAATTATGCTGTCATTTCGATTCTAGGGGCTCTCTTAGCGACTGGATTATCGACAGTGGTATCTGTAAGATTATCACTCAGAAGTAACTCTGCAGATTTGCTGAGACCGAAAGCACCTAAAAAAGGAAAGCGTATCTTTCTGGAATATGTGCCGTTCATTTGGAATCGATTTACCTTTACACAAAAAGTGGCATCTAGGAATCTGTTTAGATATAAACGCCGTATGCTGATGACGTTATTTGGAGTAGCAGGGGGAACAGCCTTACTGCTGACTGGCTATGGACTGTCAGATTCCATCGCTGATATTGGAGATATCCAATTTGGAGAAATCAATCTGTATCAGGCAATTATATCTGAAAATACCGATGCATCTGATACTCAAATGAATGAGTACAATGAGACGCTGGAAAGTATCGATGGATATGAAGGAGACCTTTCCATTCTGCAGGAGAACGCAACAGCAGAGACAGGGGAATCGTCTCAGGAAGTAAACGTATTTGTTCCTAGTGAACCAGATCGTTTAAATGATTTTGTGGTCTTAAGAGATGTGGATGATGAGTCCAGGGTGCTTGAACTTCCAAGTGAAGGAGCTATTATTACTGATAAATTAGCTGACTTACTGAACAGTGAGGCAGGAGATGTGATAAGCGTTGAACCCAATGACTCTGAGTCGTTTGAAGTTGAAATAGTTGAAGTTGTCGAACATTATCTGCAGCATTACATTTACTTGGCTCCTGAAGTGTATACTGATCTGACAGGCAATGAGGCTGAATTTAACACGAGACTGCTGACATACGACACAGAATTAGTTGATGATGATGAGTTAGGCCAATTGCTGACTAGCCAAGATGCTGTTCAGGGAGTGGCGTTTGCAGGGTCCATACAAGATACATTCCAGGACTCCATGGATAGCTTGGATGTCGTGACGCTGGTGCTTATCGTATCGGCTGCCTCGTTAGCCTTTGTGGTCCTCTATAACCTGACGAACATCAATGTGTCAGAAAGAGTGAGAGAGTTGTCCACAATCAAAGTACTTGGATTTTTTGATAAAGAAGTCACTCTATATGTGTATAGAGAAAATTTTGTGCTGACAGTACTTGGGATTCTTGTAGGGTTCGTGTTAGGCTTTATCATGCACAGATTCGTACTGGAGACAGCGGAAATTGACATCATGCGTTTTTCCAGACAAATTTCGATGAACAGTTATCTTTACTCATTCCTGCTGATGTTCTTTTTCTCAAGTTTGGTCATGGTCGTCATGCACTTTAAGCTGAAAAGAATCGATATGGTCGAAGCTCTGAAAACACAGGATTGATGAATGGAATGAAACAACCTATTTACTTTTAGAAAGGGGTGTACAGGTGATGGATGGGTTTAAAGAAGTGGATACGCTGATAGAGGCAACAGACACGATCCAACAGGAAAAACTAGTCTTTCTGTTTGTTTACGGGGAGCACTGCTCCGTTTGTCATGGGGTGCTTCCTCAAATCAAGCCCCTGATCGACCGCTACAGTGAAATCACATCGATACAAGCCGATATTGAGAAAATCCCTTCTCTATCGGGTGAATTTACAGTATTTACTGTTCCAGCTGTCCTCTTATTTCTTGAAGGAAAAGAAGTGGTTCGTTTTGCTCGCTTTATTGAAAAAGAAAAACTGAAACACCAAATCGAAAAAATCCTGCATGCGTTAAATGGGTGAGGAACCTTTACAGCAGCACATGAGTAGAGTGTCTCTCAAACTGAAGATTTGACAGACATTAAATAAGCAGTGACTATCCGTCTTTTACAGAGGCCTAGTCACTGCTTATTTTTGACAGTATTCAGTTATATAGAAAGTAAGAGGGAAGGAACGGTTGGACAGGGCCGGGATTAAAAGCGAATGACTGACAGTACGTCCGTTCAGAAAACACCACAAAGAAAGCGATGAACCGCCCAAGAGCCTCTCATCGCTTCATTGCATTTAACGGGTCAGCCAATCCACTCTCCATTCATGTGCAGCCCAATCCATTAAGGCATTAACGTCTTTAGTAAGTTGGATGTGCGTCAAATCATTCTGTGAAAGCAGCGTCTCGGTCAGATTGGCAATTTCGTAAGAAAGTGCCTTACTGTGTTCACCAGCGCCTACATTCTCTGTCCTTCCATCAGGGTAGGTTATAACTGCTTTGTCAGCTCTAGGGTAGTCCATTATTGTAATATAAGCCTCTTCACATACGATGACTCCCTGTTTAGGCATTTTTGACCTGAAACTGAGAGATACTGTACTCATTTCTCCCTCTGCATTTGAGAACTGGAAACTACTGCGTTCATCGACGCCACTTTCGTGAAAAGAGACCATAGTCATTTTATCTATAGGCTGACTGGACAAGAAGTACCTCATGAAGGAAAGGGCGTATACACCTATATCGAGAAGTGCGCCTCCACCAAGTCCCGGATTGAAGAACCTGTTTGCCGGATCATCTGGTTTCAGACTGCCGAAGAGGGCATGTACCATTTTTAATTTGCCAAATTCATTGGATGCGATGCGTTCTTTCAGATGAGCATACAGGGGCATGTGGTATATAGTCATAGCTTCAGCAACTATACGATCAGTCTTTTCTGCAAAGGCAAGGACCTCATCTAATTCCTTTTTCGTCATGGTGATCGCTTTTTCACACAAAATATGTTTGCCTGCTTTTAAAAGCATCATCATATTCTCTTTATGAGAGCTGTTTGGTGTAGCAAGGTAAACGATATCGATTTCAGGGTCATAGGCGAGTTCTTCGTAACTTCCGTAAGCTTTTTTAATGTCATAGGTTTCTGAGAAATCATAGGCTTTCTGAAGTGTTCGTGATCCTACAGCTACCAACTCTGCGTTATCTGATTGAAAAGATTGGGCAAACTGATGAGCAATATCACCTAACCCGATCATTCCCCATTTAATTTTAGTCATTTTCATCCTTCTTTCCTAAGTGGTGTATGAGTCTGATTATAACAAAAAAACTCTTACATGAGGTCTATGAATATGTTTTGGTTACTATCGAGTGAAAAAAACTTGTGGTAAAATAGAAACGAACGACATATTTAGTAGAGAGGGAAAATAAGTAAGAAGCCCATATATCACTCAGCTCCATTTAAATAATTATCTAAAAAAGATTTATAGGAGGGACGACTTTGGCAAAGAAGAAAAAAAAGCGCAAAGGAGTCAACCTTTTCAGTAGTATGGCGTTAATCTTCGTAGCCTTTATTGGTACACTCGCACTGCTCGCTTCGTCGATAGACAGAGAGAATTTGACCCAGCCTTTAAAAGGAAACAATGGAGATAGAGAGGCATTTATAGAAAATGTGGCCTCTTATGCTGTGCCCTTACAGGAGTCACACGGCATAAAACCAAGTATAGCGATAGCCCAGGCGATTGTTGAATCGAACTGGGGAGAAAGTGGATTGGCAGTGAATGATCAGAATTATTTTGGAATCAAAGGGGCGTCAACTCAACCCACATATGCTACTTTGGAATATGATGAGGAGTGGATCGAAATACAGGCTTCATTCAGGAGCTATGCCTCACTTGAAGAATCAGTGGAAGATTATGCGGAACTGATAGCTGGCGGGACTAACTGGAATCCGGACTTGTACCAGCCAGTCATCGATGCAGAAAACTATAGAGAAGCCGCATACGCACTGCAGGAGTCAGGCTATGCAACTGATCCAAATTACCCTGCTAAATTAATTGAAATCGTTGAACTCTACGATCTTGATCAGTACGATAACTAAACTTAAGAATGAAGAGGTAACTATTATGACGAATAAGAAATATCCACACGTACGCACACACTTATTTAAAGATTATATTGCGGTCCCTGAGGTTATAAGAAAATCCAGCGGCATCTTAATCAACGGGAAGCGGTTTAAAGCATTAATGTTTACAACGGACATTGCACTGATCATGAACAATGACGCAGATGCAATTATGGCAGTGTATCCTTTCACTCCGCATCCCGCAATTATTGAAGCTATCACAGCTGTTTCAACAATCCCTATCTTTGCGGGGATTGCAGGGGGGACGACTCAGGGAATCAGATCAGCCAATATGGCTTTGTTTGCAGAGTCTCATGGGTGTAAGGCCGTCGTAATCAATGCACCCACACCCACTGAAACAATTGAAAAAATTAATGAAGTGATCGATATACCGATCATCCTTACTGTTGTATCTGAGTACACAGATATCGAAGAAAAACTGCAGGCAGGGGTCGATATCCTTAATATTTCCGGTGCAAGTAAAACCAGTAAAATTGTCAGAAAAATGCGTGAAAAGTATCCGGATCTTCCGATTATTGCAACAGGCGGTCCGACGAATGAAAGTATCCTGGAAGCGATTGAAGCGGGCGCAAATGCTATTACCTACACACCTCCTTCAAATGGTGAACTATTCAGTCGTAAAATGATGGATTACAGAGAAAGAGAGAAGGATCGATTCGAAGAAGAAGACTAACATTAAATCGAAGGAGCTGCTAAGTTGAATTCAAATAAAAGAGTGACGACCAACGGGAAATCAAAACGAGGGATAGTGATCGGCATAAGTGTCTTCCTGCTGATTGCTCTTGCAATCGGGGGCTGGTTCTTCTATTCGAACTGGAGAGAGGAACAACGAGCCATTCAAAGACAAGAAGAAGTCGAAGCAACAGTTGAAGAGTATCTGTCTGCTAAAACAGAGGGTGACTTCGACTCTTTCGTGTCTTACTTATCACCCCAGTCTGTAGCGGACTTTGACTATTCTGAAAGTGACTTAGCTGAAAGATATACTACTGTTTATCAAGGTATTGGAGCAAACAACCTGTCTGTTCAGGAACACAGCGTTCAACTGGATGAGGAAACGGATGTGTACTCTGTCCAGTATTCTATGAACATGGATACGGTACTTGGGTCATTGTCTGGTCTTTCTTATGAAGCCATTATTGAAGAAACAGAAGAAGGCACAACGATACAGTGGGATCCTTCCCTGATTCTTCCTGATATGGAGGAAGGAGACAGTGTCCGTTTATCTTTTACTGAACCAGATAGAGGATCCATCTATGATCGTCACGGCAATATGCTGGCAGGGGAAGGGGATGCTTTTCAGGCTGGATTATATCCAGTGATGGTTGGGGAAGGGGAAGAACGCGACCAGAATTTGAGTCTGATCAGTGACACTTTCGATGTATCTGTCGAACGGCTAAAAACGCTGCTCGAGCAAAGCTGGGTAACGGAAGAAAGTCTTGTGCCGTTTGCAATTGTAGATGAAGGTGAAACACCCGAAGTGACAGGTGTTCGTTATCAGCGAACGAGTGACCGCTTGTATCCACTAGATGAAGCAGCTGCACATCTGGTTGGCTATATTGGAGAAGTAACGGCTGAAGATATTGAGAGGGATCCCTCCCTCGCATCTGGTCAAATTGTTGGAAAGGCCGGTCTTGAGTCGGTATTTGATTCTCAGTTAAGAGGGCATACTGGGGGACAGATTACTATAGTAGATGCAAATGATGAAGTGAAATCTGTTGTTGTTGAAAATGAAAAAGAGAATGGGCAATCCATTCGACTGACCATTGACAGTGATGTACAAGAGCTGCTTTATAATACATTTGAAGATGAACCGGGATCGGGAGCAATCATGCACCCTGTTACTGGAGAAATCATTGCCTTAGTCAGTGCACCGTCTTATAGTCCTCAGGCTTTTGCCAGAGGGATTTCATCAGAAGATTATTCTGCGTATATGGATGATGAGCATACGCCTTTCGTTAATCGTTATACAGGACGCTATGCCCCAGGCTCTACTTTTAAAATCTTGTCCTCACTAGTATTGCTTGAAGAAGGCGAAGTGACTCCTGAAGAGACCAATCAGATTGAAGGCTTACAGTGGTCGCCTGGTACAGATGCCTTTGGAGACCATCAAATCACTAGAGTCAATGACAGTGTAAGTGAAGTAGATTTAGCGACGGCAATGATCTACTCAGATAATATTTATTTTGCAATGGAAGCGTTGGATATGGGGCAGGAGGCCTTTAGTGAGGCACTCGACCGACTTCCATTTGGCGAAAGTTTTGAGTTGCCGTTTGACATGCAGCCCGCTCAGTATGCGAATGAAAATACCATTGACCGAGATACGTTGCTTGCTGACACAGCTTATGGTCAGGGGCAGGTACTCATGAACAGCATTCACCAGCTTGTTTTTTATTCACCAGCTGTCAATGAGGGTCAGCTGACTTTACCTACTCTTCTGCTTGAAGAAGGGAGAGGGAGTTCGGATCAGTTATTTAGCAGTGAATCAGCTAATCGTGTGAGAGACTATTTGATCAGGACGGTAACGGATGCCAATGGAACAGCCAATGACCTGAACGGGTTGAGTTATTCTGTTGGAGCGAAAACGGGAACTGCCGAGATTGCGGGTGAAGAAGGCAATGACACAAATGGATTCCTTTATGTATTCGATGCGGATGACTTGACCTACTCATTTGTGGGCTTCCTGGAAGGTCAGCGAAGCGGGGATGTAGTCGACCGGTTCAACTCGTTTTTTGAGGAGTTAAAACCGCTAGTGTCAGATTATTCAGCTGGAGAGTAACTGCTAGTTAGAAGTCCGAGAAAATAGGTATTGTATAGACTACAGTTGTATGATATAGTGACTTTGTTTTTTATAAACGTACGTTAGATAAAAAGGAGATAGTTATGAATAGTGACCCTGGGAGTATACAGCCCTTTATTGGGCCGATTTTAATGGTAATTAGTTTGATTATTATACATGGTGTTTTTGCAGCTGCAGAAATTGCCATGGTATCGATGAATCCTTCTAAAATGATGGAACAGTCCATTGAAGGAAATAAAAAAGCAAAACGTGTTCTGCAGCTGTTGGAAAAATCAGATGTCTTGCTGACGTCTATTCAAATAGGATTGACTTTGACAGCCCTGCTGATAAGTGGTTTTTCAATTTATATTTTTTCAATGTTCTTCTCTACAATAGAATTACCTTTAATTATGAATCAAGGGATTACTTTATTGATCAGTTCAATCATAGCTACAGTTTTTTTACTGCTGTTAGGCGATAAGTTACCCAAATCTATAGCAGCTCAAAACCCAGACAATACTGCGATTGCATTATCAGGAATAGTAACTGTACTTAAGCTTTTAACAGCGCCATTCGTGTGGGTGATCGATGTCCTTTTAAGAGGATTGAAACGAATCATTCCGATGGAGTTCAGTACCAGTGAAGAGTCGATTACCCGTGATGAGTTTCGTTCGTTTCTGGAACACAGTCATCAGCACGAGGTTATTGATGTGGACGAGTTTTCCATGCTTAAAGGTGTGCTTTCTCTAGATAATAAGATTGCCAGAGAAGTCATGGTACCCAGAACGGATGCCTTCATGCTGGATTATGATGATCCTAATGAAGAAAATATTCAGGAGATGCTGGAAACACCTCACTCGCGTGTCCCGCTATATTTCGAAGATAAAGATAATATACTGGGGATCGTGCACGTTAAGAATTTGTTGAAAGCGTCCAAACACAAACCGCTCTATTCGATAGATTTAAAAGAGATCAGTAATGATCCGCTGTTTGTCCCTGAAACGATCTATATTGATGACTTGATTTTCCAGATGAAACGGACTCAAAATCAAATGGCCATATTGAATGATGAATATGGCGGTGTCGTTGGAATCGTTACATTAGAAGATTTGCTGGAAGAAATCGTCGGAGAAATAGACGATGAGTATGACGAGTCAAACAATTTAATTGAAGTAATCGACGAGATTCATTATAGTGTAGATGGGGCCACTCCATTGGATTACTTTAATGACTTTTTCGACACGACTATTGATTCGGAAGATGTGGACACAATAGCCGGCTATTTTATAACTGAATTTGGAAGTATTCCAAGTGAAGAGGAAGCCGCATTTATTGAAGTACAGATGCTGCGTCTGACAGTGAACAAAATGGAAGGCTCTAGAATCAGCAGTTTAATTGTTGAGAGAATACAGATAGATGAAGAAGAAACTGAAAAGAATGGAATGGATGAAGAGTCATAACGGGAAACTAACCTGTACTCTTATTGTTGGCTGAGGCAGACTAGTTGCCTCAGCCATTATTCTTATTATTGAGAAAAGGTAGTGAATATAGTTGTGGAAATAAATTGGGGAATACTTATTGCGATTTTTGTCATTAACGTGGTTTACGTTACGTTAAGTACGGTGAGACTAATGTTGACGATGAAAGGGTATCAGTCTGTGGCCCCCTTAGTAGCAATGGTAGAAGTTGCCATTTATGTTGTGGGATTAGGATTAGTATTGGACAATTTAGACAATGTCTTGAATATTATAGTCTACTCAGTCGGATTTGGTGCAGGAATATATACAGGTATGAAAATTGAAGATAAACTGGCACTGGGTCATATTCTAGTGACCACGATCTTGCCAGAGAACGGATGGGAAATCGCCGAGGAAATCAGAGGGAATGGATTTGGTGTAACGATATCGCAGGCGTATGGAAGAGAAGGCAACCGGTTTGTCCTGGAAATTCTGACACCTAGGTCAAATGAGAGAAGTTTATACAAATTGATTCACGAGATCGAACCTAGAGCGTTTGTGATTTCTTATGAACCTAAGTATATCAACGGGGGATTCTGGACGAAACGGATGAAGACCAACAAAAAACAGGTCAAAGACAATCCGCAGGAAAGTCCTTTTAGTGAAGAGTAAATTATTGGAGTGAAGAGATATGACTAATTGGATCCAACCGGGAAGTACCATTGGTATTATTGGTGGAGGAAGTGTTGCCAGATTATTGGCAATTGCAGCTAAGCGACTGGGGTATAGCATCGGGATACTTGATCCTGACGATACACCACTGGCAGCGCCTATGGCTGACTGGCATATGAAAGCCGATTTGAACAATGACAAAGCATTGAATGAGTTAGCAATGAAAAGCAATGTGGTTATCTACGAATCGGAAGCTGTTCATCATGAAGCAATCAAAAAAATCAGACGCACAGTTCCAGTGCCGCAAGGAGAAGAAATACTAACCGTTTCGCAGGATAGAGTCCTTCAGAAAGCTTTCCTGGAATCCGTTCGAGTAAACATTGCCCCTTATGCTACTATTGTTTCTTTAAGTGACATCGAAGAAGCGGTTCAAGGGATAGGGTTTCCTTGTGTGCTTAAAACGAACACGACGGATGAGCGATTCAAGGATCATCTGATTTTGTATGAAGAGAATGAAATAAAGAAAGCAGAGGACTTCTTGTCACAGGGGACATGTGTGTTAGAGGCCTGGATTCCAGCAGATAAAGAGTTATGTATTGGGTTAGTAAAAGACAGAACGGGCAGCGTAGCCACTTATCCTGTCAATGAAATGAGATACAGTGAAAATAACCTGGTTCAGTCTATTGCACCAGCCCGAATCAGCGACGAAATGAGAATGGAAGTCGAGCGAATTGGAGTGTCTATTGCGGAAGCATTAAGCTTTGTCGGAGTTATTGCGTTAGAGCTGTTCAGTATTGAAAGTGGTGCATTGTATGTTAATGAAATTGTGGCGCACCCCCATCGGTCCAATCACTACACGAGTGATTTTTCTGATCTTTCGCAATATGAAACTCATGTCAAAGCAATAACAGGATGGCCTCTTTCATTGGAACATGCTCTCAATCAGTCCGTTGTGATGCAGCTCTTAGACAAGAAGCATGAACATGTGGCATTCACTCAAGCGCAGCTCAAGCCGGACTGGGTTTTCACATTTTACGAAAACCATGCAAATGGATCAACGACTGAGGCAGGTTATGTAACCGTAAAAACGGAAAATGTATCAGATACACTGGTGTCTTTAAAAGAAATCTTCGAATAGAAGGATTGCCTATGGAACGCAGACGAAAAGTTGAAGAGAAAGCATACGCTTATATAAAAAGACAAATAACGACAGATAACTGGCTTGAAGGCAGGCAGATAAAGGAAATGGAAATTGCCGAGTCACTGGAAATCAGTCGTACGCCAATCAGAAATGCCTTTATTCGGCTGGAAAAAGAAGGGTTCGTTTCAATTACCCCGAATAAAGGTGTCTTTGTAGCGAACGCAGTTATTGATTTTAAAGGGGTAAAAGAAAGACTGTATTACCTCGAGGCCCTCCTTCAGCATGTTCTTTACACTCTGGAGCTATCAGAAAAAACGATTAAGTCACAAGGGTTTATAGACAAGGTCCAGTTAATGGAAAAATCTGTGACTAGCAGGTCTGATCACTTCGAATTATTAGAAAAAGAGTTCTGGGTAGATGTATTAAGTCATCATGAAAACACCTATATGAACGACTCGATCATTAATACACTGACATCAATTGTATCGTCGAGTGAATTTGCGTCTGACATTCTCAAAAAGAGCAGACCAGTCAAACTGACTCATTATAAAACACTAGCGGAACTGATCAGCAGAAATGATTATATTTATGCGAGAAGAGAAGTCCGTATCCTGTTAAATCAGTTACTGATAAATCTGATTCAAGGCGTAGATGATTAACTAAAACAATTTCCCCCCTCTAACTGGTGAAGCCCACCGCTAGAGGGATTATTTTTGCTTTCAAACGAGCGAACACTTGATGACGAAAGTGTAAACTATACAAGACAGTTGTGGTAAGCCACTGGTATTTTCTGTATAATAAAACAATGTATGAAGACCTGAAAGGATGAAGAAAGTGGTACTGCGAGACGATATATTAACGGGTATGAACCCTAAGCAAAAAGAGGCAGTTAAACACACTGACGGACCTTTATTGATTATGGCCGGAGCCGGTTCTGGTAAAACGAGAGTCTTGACCCATCGAATCTCTTACTTGATCCAGGAAAAGGGAGTCAATCCCTGGAATATCCTGGCGATCACCTTTACTAATAAGGCAGCCTCTGAAATGAAAAACAGAGTAGCAAAACTCTCTGAGGAAGGCGGGAGCGATGTATGGGTATCCACATTTCACTCCATGTGTGTACGCATACTGAGACGAGAAATCGACCGTATAGGTTACAGCTCTTCCTTTACCATAGCTGATCCATCCGAACAGTTGACTTTGATGAAAAAAATACTAAAACGATTGAATATCGATCCTAAAAAATATAATCCAAGAGCTATTATTTCAGAAATAAGCAACGCTAAAAATAAACTGCAGGACGCCTCAGAATATAATAATCAGGCCCATGATTTTTTCGGAAAAATCGTGGCAGATTGCTATACTCACTATCAGCGAGAACTCAGACAAGCTGAAACAGTCGATTTTGATGACCTGATCATGCTGACAGTGAAGCTGTTTGAGGACCACAAAGATGTACTTGAATACTATCAGAGTAAATTTCAGTATATTCACGTAGATGAGTATCAGGATACAAACCATGCTCAGTATAAATTGGTTAAAATGCTGGCTGACCGTCTGCGCAACATCTGTGTAGTAGGAGATGCGGACCAGAGTATTTATGGGTGGCGTGGAGCTGACATGGAAAATATCATGACCTTTGAACGAGACTATCCAGATGCGCGAGTGGTCTTTTTGGAACAGAATTACCGGTCCACTCAAACCATTTTAAAAGCGGCCAATGATGTCATATCAAATAACTTGAATCGTAAAGATAAAAGCCTGTGGACAGATAACCATAGTGGAGAAAAAATCACATACTATAGAGCGGGGAATGAGCACGAAGAATCTCGTTTCGTCGTTCAGCAGATTCAAAAAGAAATCGAGAATGATTCAAAGAAACAGTACGGGGATTTCGCAGTCCTGTATAGAACGAATGCTCAGTCACGAGTAATGGAAGAAACATTGATAAAGACAAATATTCCTTACAAAATGGTTGGCGGTCACAAATTCTATGACCGTAAAGAAATAAAAGATACCTTAGCGTATCTGACATTAATTGCAAATCCAAAGGATAACTTGAGTTTCGCCCGTATAGTGAACGAGCCTAAGAGAGGGATCGGTGCAAGCACGGTTGAAAAACTGGCTGCTGCAGCTGAAGAAATGGGCTGGAGCTTATACGAGGCTGCCCTCAATGCCTCAAGCATGAACCTGTCTGCGCGAGCTGCAAAAAAAGTGGAAGAATTTGCTTTAATGATCCAGGATTTCCGAAAGATGTCAGAATTTCTGCCGATTACAGAATTGACAGAAGAAGTACTGGATAAATCCGATTACCTTCCGACTTTGAAAAAAGAACGGACCCTTGAATCAGAAACACGTATTGAGAATATCCAGGAACTGTTGACCGTGACCAATCAGTACGACGAGTCACCACAGGAGGATAAAAGTCTGATCGATTTCCTGACGGATCTGTCACTGATTTCAGACATCGACCGGCTTGAAGAAGAACCGACGAGTGAACTGACCCTGATGACTCTGCATGCGGCTAAAGGACTGGAATTTCCAATCGTCTTTCTGATCGGCATGGAAGAAGGGCTGTTCCCTCTTTCAAGAGCTGAAATGGATGAAGATGAAATGGAAGAAGAAAGACGACTGGCGTATGTGGGAATTACACGAGCAGAAGAAAAATTATTTATGACTAATGCGTCTACTCGGACTCTCTATGGCCGCGTCCAGTCGAATAGAGTCTCACGATTCTTAGATGAAATCAGTGACGATGCAGTAGAGAAAGAAGAATCGAATTCTATCCGTCCGTTTTCAAATGGGATGTACAAAGGATTCGGCAGCAGTGTCAATGATCCGTTTTCTAAAACAGCCAAAAAAGCTAAAGCACCCAAGATAACTGCTCATCCAACGGGCAACAGCGGGGCAGAAAAACTGGACTGGACTGTGGGAGAAAAAGTGAAACATAAAGTATGGGGAATTGGAACAATTGTAAAAGTAAGCGGCACAGGAGACGATCTCCAGCTGGATATTGCTTTCCCTGGAATTGGAATCAAGCCATTACTTGCTAGTTTTGCTCCAATCGATAAAATTAATTAAAGAGAGAAGGAACTTTACATGGCGTCTTCTGAACTTTCCTTTGACCAGGCTAAAACGCGTGTTGAAGAACTTGTCAGCCTACTCGATCACTATAGTCATGAATACTATGTGCTGGACCAGCCCTCTATTCCTGACGAAGACTATGACAAACTGTATAAAGAGTTATCTGAACTAGAAGAACTTTATCCTACTCTGATTCAGAACAATTCACCTACTCAACGAATCGGAGGGGCATTGCTGGAAGGATTCGAAAAAGTCCCTCATGACAAACCCATGCTGAGTCTCGACAATGCATTTTCAGAAGAAGAATTGATTGCGTTCGATCGCCGAGTCTCTCAACTCGTATCCGGTCCGGTGACGTACCACTGTGAACTGAAAATAGATGGACTGGCTGTATCACTTAAGTATGAAGAAGGAAAGCTTTTACAGGCAGTAACGAGAGGCGACGGAACGGTTGGTGAAAATGTGACGGCTAATGTCAGAACAATCAAATCGATTCCACTGAAGCTTAAAGAACCATTAACACTCGAAGCACGAGGCGAAATCTATATGCCTAAGTCTTCATTTATTCAATTGAACGAAAAAAGAGAAGAACAAGGGGAAGCAATATTTGCCAACCCACGTAATGCGGCAGCAGGGACCCTCAGAAACCTGGATCCTCAAGTGACGGCGTCCAGAAATCTAAGTGTGTTCCTTTATGCATTAGCTGATAGTTCTGAACGACCAGTATCTACGCAGGATGAAGCGTTGAGCTTACTTGATGATATTGGCTTACGAACGAATCCTGAAAGAAAGGTATTTGCTTCAATACATGATGTGCTGGCATTCGTGGAAGAATACCAGGAGAAACGGACATCGCTGCCGTATGAAATTGACGGCATAGTGATTAAAGTCAATGAACTGGAGAATCAGGAGAAGGCAGGATTTACGGTCAAAGCCCCTAGATGGGCGATTGCCTACAAATTCCCTGCTGAGGAAGCTAAAACAGTTATACGAGCGATTGAATGGTCTGTAGGGCGAACAGGTGTGGTCACACCGACGGCAATAATGGATCCTGTTCAACTAGCAGGGACGACAGTTCAAAGAGCCAGTCTGCATAATGTTGACTTGATGATCGAGAAAGATATAAGGCTAGGAGATACAGCTGTAGTCAGAAAAGCTGGTGATATTATTCCTGAAGTCATTAAAGTTGACGAAGACATGCGTGATGAAGAGAGCGTTCCTTATGACTTCCCCACTCATTGTCCAGCCTGTGGGAGCGAACTGATGCACTTGGAAGAAGAAGTTGCTCTACGGTGTATGAATCCTAAATGCAGCGCACAAGCGAAAGAACGCTTGAGTCATTTTGTGTCGCGTAACGCAATGAATATTGACGGGTTAGGCGAAAAAGTAGTTAGCCAGCTCTATGAGCGTGAGCTTGTAAATGATGTCGCAGATTTATACTACCTTGAGAAGGAAGCTCTTTTAGCCTTAGATAAAATTGCAGAAAAATCGGCTTCAAATATGCTGAAAGCGATCAATGATTCCAAAGAGAACTCACTTGAACGTCTACTCTTCGGATTAGGTATCAGGCATGTAGGCTCAAAGGCCGCCAGACTTCTTGCGGAAGAGTTTGAGACAATGAATCAGATCAAAGTCGCATCCTTAGAGTCAATTGTTGTGATTGAAGGTATAGGTGAAAAGATTGCGTCAAGTATCCATTCGTTCTTCAAACTTGAAGAAGCACAAGAGTTACTGGATAAACTGGAAAGAGCACATGTCAATATGACGTATAAAGGCAAGAAGAAAGAAGAACTGACACAGACGGATACGTTCTTCAGTGGTAAAACAGTGGTCATCACAGGTAAATTGACCCATTTTACACGTAATGACTTGAAAGAAGCACTGGTTAACCTGGGAGCAAAAGTAACAGGCAGCGTCTCTAAAAATACCGACTATTTAATAGCAGGGGAAGAAGCTGGAAGTAAACTTGCGAAAGCGCAGGAACTGGATGTGACAATAATTGACGAGGCTAAAGTATTAGAGGAAATCGAAGAATAAATAGAAATGAGAGTGGCAACGAGTGAGAAAGAAAAAGCTTTATAGTTTACTGCTGGCAACTGCTTTGTTCCTATCAGCATGTGGCTTCTTCCCGGATCCAGTTGATCCTGATCAGCCGGCTCAAGAAGACATCGATCAAGTTGAAGAAGGGGAAAGCAATGGACAAACTGAAGATGAAACATCTATAGTTGAAGTACAGATCGACTCAGGGTACTATCGTCCGGTCATCAATGAGGATGGGACCTATGCACCCAGTCAATCCAGAGGCATTACGCGAAATTTAAATTCAAATATCAACATTAAGATATTTGAAAGCGACTTGATGCGTCTGTCTCAAAAGTATTTTCCTACAGATACGCACTTTTTTCAGGAGGGGCAGTTTATTCCTTCTGATCTAGTGACGAGCTGGTTGAGACGTCAGGAAGCTGTTGAAACCGATGAATCAGAAGATGAGGAAGAGACAGAGACTGAAGATGGAGATGAAACAGAAGATTTAGGTCTTAACCCTGAAGCAACAGGGAGCACGGATCCAAACGAACGCAATCCTAACTATTTGAGTTCGATTCTGGAACATGATTTTTATATCCAAACTGAAGATGGCCTGGAATTGTCAGGAGTCAGTATTGGACTTGCACTGAACTCTGTTGATTATTATCCTGCATATCAGTTTGGACCAACACTTGAACAGGAAATATCCACACAGGAGTTAATGCAGGAAGGTCAGCGAATGGCTGATGAGATTGTGTCTCAAATGAGAGAACTGACTGGACTGGAAGAAGTGCCTATCATGGTTGCCTTATTTGAACAGTCAAGACAGGACAATCTGGCAGCAGGCACGTATATTGCTGAAGGAATAAGCGAAAACGGAAGCACCTCCATCTCCAACTGGAATGGGATGAATGAAAGTCGAATAGTCTTTCCTTTAGAAAATATGCAAAGTGCTGAAGGAAACAACTTTGCTAATTTCCGCTCAGAAGTAGAAGGGTTCTTCCCGAATGTGAGTGGGATCACTGGTGTGGCTCATTATATAGAAGAGCAGCTGGTTCATTTACAAATCGATATCATGACTCAATTTTACGGAAAAGGAGAAATCATAGCCTTTACGCAGTTTATTAATGAAGCAGCGACCAATTTTCTTCCTGCGGATATTCCAATTGAGATCAGGATTGAATCCTTGAATGGCATGGAAGCCTTCCTATACAAAGACAATGAGGCAGAGGAATACGAAGTATACATCTTTAACTAAAATGAATTCAAAGAAAGAAGGGATGATCAAGATGGCGATCAACGAAGAAACAGTTAAGCAAGTCGCAAAACTGGCTAAACTTGAGATTGAAGAAAATGATATTCATAAGTTCACGACAGAAATAGATTCTATAATTGATATGGTAGAACAACTTGAAGGCCTGGATACAGAGGGCGTAGAGGGGACGTATCACGGAATCTCTCACCATAATGTTTGGCGTGAAGATAAAGCTGAAAAAGGAACGGATAAAGAAGCGTTATTTAAAAATGTCAAAACACGTAAAAATGGCTACATTGAAGTGCCTGCAATGTTTGACAATGGGGGGAGCGAAGCCTAATGAACTTTTTGGATTATACATTAGAAGAACTGCATGAGAAATTAGTGAATAAAGAAGTTACTGCTGTGGATTTAGTCGAAGCATCTTATAAACGCATTGAAGAAACAGATGAATCGATAGGCGCCTTTTTAGGTTTAAATAAAGAAGAGGCATTAAAAACAGCAAGAGAAACGGATGAAAGAGGCATAGATCCATCCAACATCTTAAGTGGGCTGCCCATTGGCATCAAAGATAACATTATGACTAAAGATGTGACGACTACCGCTGCATCCAAGATGCTGGAAGACTTCGTGCCTGTTTATGACGCTACTGTTATTGAAAAATTAAAAGAGGTCGGGATGATCACGATCGGGAAACTGAACATGGACGAGTTTGCCATGGGCGGATCGACTGAGAACTCTGCCTTTAAATTGACCCGAAACCCATGGGATCTGAACAAAGTCCCAGGAGGCTCTTCTGGAGGATCGGCTGCGGCCGTTGCTGCAGGACAAGTTCCTGTGTCATTAGGTTCTGATACTGGAGGTTCTGTCCGTGAACCTGCTGCGTTCACTGGCTTGGTAGGAGTTAAACCTACATACGGTCGTGTATCGCGTTACGGATTAATTGCTTTCGGATCTAGTTTAGATCAGATCGGACCATTTACACGTACAGTTAAAGATAACGCACTGGTATTAAATGCGATAAGCGGGCATGATTCAAGAGATTCGACATCCTATCAGGGAGAGACACCTGATTTCACGGAAGGCATCGATAATGGTGTTAAAGGCCTGCGAATTGGTGTCCCTAAAGAATACTACAATGAAGATGCCAAAGAGGACGGTGTGATTAAAGCTGTCCGTGAAGCACTGGATTTATACGAAAAATTGGGCGCAGAAATCGTTGAAGTCAGCTTGCCGCATTCTAAATACGGCATACCTGCCTACTATATTATTGCTTCTTCAGAAGCCTCAAGTAACCTTCAGCGTTTTGATGGTATCCGTTACGGCTATCGTTCTGAAAATGTTGAATCATTAGAAGATATTTACGTTAAATCCCGTTCTGAAGGGTTTGGACTGGAAGTGAAGCGTCGTATCATGCTGGGGACATTCTCACTGAGTTCTGGGTTTTATGATGCTCACTTTAAAAAAGCCGCTCAGGCACGGACATTGATAAGAAACGACTTTGATAAAGTGTTTAAAGAAGTCGATGTACTAGTCGCACCAACAACTACAACAACGGCTTTCGAAATAGGTGGAAAAATCGATGATCCTTTGGCGATGTATATGTCAGATATTTTGACTGTACCCGTAAACCTGGCTGGAGTCCCGTCACTATCCGTCCCTTGTGGATTCTCAAATGATATGCCTGTAGGTATGCAGATCATCAGCAAACATTTTGATGAACAAATGATGTACCGAGTGGCTTATGCATTTGAAAAAGAAACCGATCATCTGTCAAGAAAACCATCATTAAAGGGAGGGGAGTAAGACATGAATTTAGAAACAGTTATAGGATTAGAAGTCCACGTTGAATTGAAGACAGAATCAAAGATGTTTTCACCATCCCCGGCTCATTTTGGTGCTGAACCCAATACCAATACAAATGTGATCGACTGGGGTCATCCGGGAGTCTTGCCTGTCGTAAACAAGCAGGCAATCGAATTCGGAATGAAAGCAGCGTTAGCATTAAACTGTAAAATTGCTACACACACAAAGTTTGACCGTAAAAACTATTTTTACCCGGATAATCCTAAAGCCTACCAGATCTCACAATTCGATCAGCCTATAGGCTATGATGGATGGATCGAGATCGAAGTTAATGGCGAAACGAAGAAAATCCGAATCGAGCGCGTCCATTTAGAAGAAGATGCCGGAAAAAATATGCACGGAGAAGATGGCGCTTCTTACGTCGACTTGAATCGTCAGGGCACCCCGCTAATTGAAATCGTGTCTGAAGCGGATATGCGTTCACCTGAAGAGGCTCATGCGTACCTTGAAACCATTAAACAGCTTATTCAATTTACTAAAGTATCTGACGTTAAAATGCAGGAAGGCTCTATGCGCTGTGATGCAAATATTTCTCTACGTCCGTTTGGTCAGGAAGAATTCGGGACAAAAGCGGAAATCAAAAACTTGAACTCATTTTCTTATGTTAAAAAAGGACTGGAATATGAGATCAATCGTCAGGAGAAAGTATTGAATGCAGGCGGAGAATTACAGCAGGAGACCCGCCGCTATGACGAGACGACAGGCGGCACGCTCCTTATGCGTACAAAGGAAGGATCAAGTGACTACCGTTACTTCCCTGAACCAGATATTCCAAACCTGGAAATCAGTGAAGAATGGATCAGCGAAGCAAGAGAGTCTCTTCCAGAAATGCCTAAAGAAAGACAAGCACGCTACGTAAAAGAATACGGACTGCCGGCATATGATGCTGTCGTTTTAACAGCTACAGTAGAAATGTCTGACTTTTTCCAGGAAACAGTGGAGCATGGCGCAGACCCTAAACAAGCCTCTAACTGGCTGATGGGAGAAGTTTCAGCGTATGTAAACAGTGAGCAGATCGAATTGCTTGATACTGCACTGACACCTAAAGCATTAGCAGAAATGATCAATTTGATTGCTGACGGAACGATTTCGTCTAAGATTGCCAAAAAAGTCTTTAAAGAGTTAGTGACTAAAGGCAGCGATGATGTGAAAGTATTCGTTGAAGAAAAAGGACTGGTTCAATTAAGTGACCCATCCAAACTTATTCCTATCATTTCAGAGACACTCGATAAAAACGAGCAGTCGATTGAAGACTACAAAAACGGAAAAGACCGCGCATTAGGATTTTTAGTCGGTCAAATCATGAAACAAACTAAAGGTCAGGCAAATCCGGGTATGGTGAACAAACTATTAAAAGAAGAGCTTGATAAAAGATAGTAAAGGCAAAGGAGGGGACGTATATGAGGCGACGAGCCAGAATCATTTACAACCCTACATCTGGAAGAGAAACACTTAAACGGGCAATACCAGATATATTAAATGTCTATGAACAATGCGGATATGAAACCAGCGCCTTCTGTACAACGCCGGCTGAATTAAGTGCTCAAAATGAAGCTGACCGCTGCACCCAAGACGGATTCGACTTAATCATTGCTGCAGGTGGGGATGGGACGATCAATGAAGTGATTAATGGAATTGCCCCTCATTCCACCCGTCCTAAACTGGCAATCATTCCATCCGGAACGACTAATGATTATGCTCGAGCATTGAAAATACCCCGCAACGATTACGTCAAAGCGGCCGAACTGATCAACACACATCAGTTTATTAAAATGGATATCGGGAAAGCTATTACAGCTACGCAGGAACGTTACTTTATGAATATTGGGGCAGCCGGGTCTCTTACTGAGCTAACTTATGATGTCCCTGCAAATATGAAATCGATATTTGGATCTCTCGCTTACTTTGTCAAAGGTGCTGAATTGCTGCCGCGGGTTGGAAAAGTACCTGTCAGAGTCACTTATGATGAAGGGGTTTATGAAGGCACAGCATCGATTATATTCGTTGCACTGACAAACTCTGTGGGCGGATTTGAAAAAATCGCACCCGATAAACGACTCGGGGATGGCAAATTCACCCTGATTATCGTAAAAACGACCAATATCGTTGAAATACTCCGACTACTCACTATGATTTTGAATGATGGCAGACACGTGAATCACCCTAAAGTGATTTATACTAAAACATCCAAAGTCATTGCTGAAACCATAAACGATCAGCAATTGATGATCAATATTGATGGAGAATACGGTGGAGACGCACCCGTTGAATTTATTATGTACCAGCAGCACATGGAACTCGTGGCGGATATTAAACGCATGCACTTGGCGATAGATAGCCGTGACGCTGTAACCATTGAAAAAGAAAGTGAATTTATACAAGGGGTCTCCCAATTGGAAGACGAATAAGAGAAGAAAGCGCACAGATAGTCCCTGTGCGCTTTCTTAATGCCCAAACCCAGTGTATACTGAGAATAGACCAGATAAATGAGGAGACGTGTAATGACGAATAATACGAATAAACAATCTGCACCCGTTGCAAAAAATAATGTACTCGAAGCAGAAGTGATCGATTTAACACATGAAGGATTAGGCATAGCTAAAGTAGAAGGGTATCCACTATTTATTGAAGGAGCTCTTATTAATGAGACAGTCGAATTTAAAGTCATTAAAATAGGCAAAAGCTTTGGTGTAGGGAAGCTTATTAAAATAACGAAACAAAGCCCAGACCGTGTGGAAGTGAAAGATAAAGCGTATGCTCAGACAGGGACAATGCCATTGCAGCATCTGACTTATGAAGCGCAATTGACGTTTAAAAAGAATCAGGTTGAAAATGTCCTGACTAAAATAGGTAAATTACCGGACGTAGAAGTTAACGATGTTATTGGAATGGATAAGCCGTTTGGCTACCGTAACAAAGCTCAGATTCCTGTCCGAAAAATCAAAGAAAACCTGGAAACAGGCGTGTTCAGAAAAAACAGCCACGACTTGATTCCGATGGAAGATTTTAAAATCCAGGATCCGGAAATCGATAAAGCCGTTGTAGTCGTTCGTGACATTATGCGTAAATACAATGTGAAACCTTACAACGAAAAAGATAATACCGGAAATCTGCGTCATATCCTTGTTCGCCGTGGGTATCATACTGGAGAAATGATGATTGTTCTTGTTACGCGAACGCCTAAACTGTTCCCACACAGCAAAATTGTTCCAGATATCCTGGAGGCACTCCCTGAAGTGGTCAGTATCGTTCAAAACGTAAATCCTAAGAAGACGAATGTGATTCTCGGTCAAGAAGTCATCGTGCTTCACGGAGAAGATAAATATCAGGACAAATTATTAGGTCACACATTTGAAATTTCCCATCGGTCGTTCTTCCAGGTCAATACTTTGCAGGCAGAAGTCTTATACAGTAAAGTTTTAGAATTTGCGGAACTGACTGGAGAAGAAACAGTTATTGATGCCTATAGTGGGATTGGAACAATTACACTTGCTTTAGCTGAAAAAGCGAAACACGTTTATGGAATCGAACTGATCGAACCAGCTGTTATAGATGCCAGACGAAATGCTGAGCTTAATGATATTTCGAACGTGACTTATCAAGTTGGAGCAGCTGAAGACGTCATGCTGGAATGGAGCAAAGAGGACCGTAAAGCTGATTTGCTTGTTGTCGATCCTCCAAGAAAAGGACTCGATGGACAATTCATCGATGCCGTACTGACAATGCAGCCGAAGAAAATGGTTTACGTCAGTTGTAACCCATCAACTCTTGCGCGCGATTTAGCCTTGCTAGTTGAAGGTGGATACACTGTTGAAAAAGTTCAACCAGTAGACATGTTCCCACAGACTTCACATGTGGAGAGCGTAGTTAAGCTATCGCTATAACAAAAAAGTATATATTATAGTCAGACTTAGATACCAGAGTTTCTATGAAAATAGATGCGCTGGTATTTAAATTATAATGAACAACTGTAATAAGCTGAGCATTTATATAACACCATTGTGTATAGGCTCTCAAAAGATTGGTAAAGTTAGAAAAATAGAGTGTATAATAAAGAGAATCAATAATCGTCAGGAAAGGAGTAGGCCTAAATGTACCAAATGATTATTACTATTGTCGATCGAGGAAGAGCAGAAGATGTCATTGATGCTGCCAAATTGGCTGGTTCAAAAGGTGGAACAATTATCAATGCAAGAGGATCAGGAATTCACGAAACCAATAAAATTTTCAATATGGAGATTGAACCAGAAAAAGAAATGGTTTATATTCTGTCTAATTCTGATTCCACTGAATCAATTGTTTCATCAATAAGAGAAGAAGTAGAAATTGATAAGCCAGGTAAAGGAGTTATTTTTATTCAAAACATAAATGAAGTATACGGTATGTTTGAATAATATGTGATATCTAATGAGTATGGCTATAGAATCATTTTCATTAAAAATAGCCACTGTATTAAAATTTAAGAAAGGATGACTGTGTTGAATATTGCTAACTCCAAACTAAAGGAAGTATTATTTGCTGTTTTGCCAATTATATTCTTAGTGCTACTATTAAATTTCACCATTGTTCCAATGGATTCTATCTATATTACTCGGTTCCTTATTGGTGCTTTATCCGTCATAGTTGGCTTGACTATTTTTTTGTTGGGAATAGATCTTGGTATTACTCCATTAGGAAATTATACAGGGAAGTCTTTAGCTAAGACTAATAAGCTATGGATTGTATTAACATCAGGAGTAATCCTTGGTTTTTTTATATCTATTGCAGAACCTGGATTGCTGGTGCTGGCCAATCAAGTTGAAAGTGTCACTTCTGGTCAAATAGCAGGAACAAGAATTTTAATTGTTGTCTCTTTAGGTTTAGCCCTATTGTTAGCCTTAGGATTCCTTAGAATATTTTATAACATTCCACTGTTTAAAATACTTGTAGCGTTATACTTAACTATTTTTATTTTAGCTTTATTTGCGTCTCGTGAATTTCTGGCTATTGCGTTTGATGCTTCTGGATCTACTACGGGGATACTAGCTGTTCCCTTTATATTGTCTCTCTCTGTAGGTATCTCTAAACTGAAAAAGGATACGAAAGCTTCAGAAAAAGACAGTTTCGGTTTGATCGCTATAGCATCTACAGGAGCCATCATATCCGTTTTAATTCTCGAGATAGTATCTAATTCAGAGCCGTTATCAGCTGGGATTGAGACGGAAGTGATTGAAACACAAACTATCCTTCAGCCGTTTATAGAGATGACACCAACATATATACTGGAAAGCTTTATAGCCATTCTCCCAGTATTAATGATTTTGCTGATTCTCCAGAAACTAGTCTTTAAATTGAAGAAAAAAGAGTTTCGTAAATTACTCACAGGGTTTCTTTATTCTTTTATCGGATTATTAATCTTTTTGGTAGGAGTCAATGCTGGATTCATGGATGTGGGTACTGCTATTGGGAATGATTTAGCATTACTTGATAACAAAGTCTATATACTCATAATTGGGTTTATTTTAGGTGTGGCGACTATTTTAGCTGAGCCGGCTGTTCACGTACTGACTCAGCAAATTGAAGATGTCACGAGTGGTTATGTCAAACGGCCTGCTGTTTTAGTTTCATTGTCAGCTGGTGTAGGAGGAGCAGTGTTACTGTCGGTCATTCGTATATTAGTTCCTTCTATTCAATTGTGGCATTACTTATTACCAGGTTATTTAATAAGCTTAGGGCTAATGTTTTTTACACCAAAACTGTTTGTGGGAATTGCCTTTGATGCCGGTGGAGTGGCAACGGGTCCAATGACTGCAACATTTATCCTGGCATTTATTCAAGGAGCAGCGGGTGCATTTGAAGGGGCAGACGTCATTATAGACGGTTTTGGTATGATTGCCATGGCAGCAATGATGCCTATAATTACTTTACAGATGCTAGGTGTGATTTTCTCAATTAGATCGAAACGGAAAGGGGATGTAGAAACAGATGAGTAGTCTAGATGGTGTTAAAATATACGATTTAATTTATGTCATAGTGAATCATGGAATGGGTACAAAGGTTCTGCGTCAGGCTAAGACATGTGGTGTTTCCGGTGGAACAATTCTCTTAGGGAAAGGTACAATCATTAATCCCTTTTTAAATTTTTTATCCTTGTATGATGAAAAAAAAGAAGTAGTTTTAATGATTGCTAATCGTGAGATTGCAGGAAATACATTGAATAAATTAAACAAGAAATTTAAGTTTGATAGACCCCATCATGGTATTGCTTTTACTACGAGTACAGTTGAAGTTATAGGTTCTCGGTCAAGTATCCTCAAGCAAGGCAAAAGCCAAGTGGTTGATCAGCCGCTCTACCAGATTATTGTGACGATTGTCGATAGAGGAAAGGCAGACGATGTTGTAGAGGCAGCAAAAAGTGCCGGCTCAAGAGGAGGAACCATTATTAATGCAAGAGGTTCTGGGGTGGATGAAACAACAAAACTTTTCAATATGGAAATAGAACCTGAAAAAGAAATGGTAATTATTTTAGCCAAAAATGATAGTACAGAATCTATTATATCGTCTATAAGTGAAAAACTTAAAATAAATAAACCAGGTAATGGGATCATATATACCCAAAATGCATTGAATGTGTATGGTATTTACTAGTTGTTTTCCATAACAGTAAGGAAGCTATTTATACAATTACCAGTGTTCTGATATATATTTATTACTTTTAGGAGGTATGAGCAATATGAACTCTAAAAATTACCCAAATAAATACATTATCTGTGGTTATGGTAAGTTAGGAAAAAGAATTGCCGCTGAATTAAAAATCCATGATCAGGAATATGTTTTTATTGAAAAAGATGAAAAGAAATGTAAGCAGTTAGAAAGACTGAGTGAACCACATGTTTGTGGTAATGCTAAAAATGCCGATACATTGATGGAAGCAGGTATAAAAAATTCCCAAGGAATTGTTATTACCTATTCAAATAACAGTGAAGTACTTTATACCGTTTTTTCGGTACAAGAATTAGATTCATCCCTAGATATTGTATGTGGGGCATCAGGAAAAGAAGCTTATAGAAACTTAAAGAAAACAGGGGTAAAAAAAGTTCTAATGATGGACAGATTAATCTCGGACCGGATGTTAGCACATATAGAGAAGCCATCGCTATCTCATTCTTTGAATCTGCTGACTAAAAACGACCAGGAACAACTACTTGTTGAAGAGTTTATCATTGATGATCGGTCTGGATTTATTAATAAGGACTTTGAAAGTATACAGAAATTAGTGACCTCTAAGGCAATCATTCTAGGAATGCTTCGAGCTGGCACTGATGAATATATTTTTAATCCAAAAGCTGATACCAAAGTACGTAAAGGGGATACTTTATCTATCATGGGATATTTAAATGAACTTGAAGAAGTAAAAGAGTTATTAGCTAGTGAAAGATAAGTTCTTAGAACAGGAAAAGAGATTATACTACAAAACATCTGGAGATTTTTTCTCACTGTAGAAGTGGTTATTACACACTAACAGTGTAATTAAACCTATATTGGGATGAACTGATAAAATTTAGCAAGTACTACTTCTGCTTTTATTAGATTGTACGTACTATCATCTCAGCACACGTGGAAAGTGTCACACTGCTGATTAGGAAATAAAAGAATTCGATGGAAAATGAAAAAACAAAAAATACAGAGCAGATTTTTCTGCTCTGTATTTTTTATAATTACTTTAATATTATACTATTTACGAAACCAAACAATTTGGCAGTCACTGTAAGAGGACACCCATGAGTATTTTTCTGTCTATAGGAAAAAGTTATGAGTAATTCCTAGATAATTATAAGATAAATAATCTTGCTGAATATGGACTATCATAGCTAGAGCAGATGTTAAGTCGATCACAAAATCATCCTGTAATGTTGTGTTTTGTTGGTTTTGATAATAGAAAACTAAAACAACAAGGTTCAGTGAAGGATAAGTCTATAAAATTTAATTCTTTCTTCTTGCCTTGAAGTGAACTCCATAGTTTATAATAATGCTAAGAATGAATGGAGGAATAAACATGAAAAAAACAGTGTACCTGGTCAGGCATGGGCAAACTTTTTTCAACAAAATGAAAAAAATACAGGGTTGGTGTGATTCTCCTCTTACTGATATTGGAAGAAAGCAAGCCGAAATAGCAAAAGAGTATTTCATAAACAATAACGTTACAATTGACTCTGCTTATTCGTCTACGTCAGAAAGAGCTTGCGACACATTAGAAATATTAACAGATCAAGATTATACAAGAGTTAAAGGGTTAAAAGAATGGAACTTTGGAATCCTCGAAGCAGAACATGAGTATATAAACCCTCCATTACCTTACGGCGATTTTTTTGTGACTTACGGTGGAGAAGGAGAAGCAGAGTTTAAAAATAGAGTGGCTGATACACTTATGGATATTGTACAAAAAGATACAGGTGAAACTATTTTAGCCGTATCACATGGTGCTGCATGCAGGCAGTTCATGAGATATTGGGCGCATGAAAGTAGTATCGATCAGGAAGCGCCTCTTGCCAATTGTTGTATTTTGATTTTTGAATTTGAGAACGATTTATTTAGACTGAGAGAAATCGTAAATCATGATTACACTGTACTGAATCGATAGTTTAACAACAACTATGAAAGATGAAATGTAGACAGATCAGGAGGGGAAAAATGAAATCTATCAAACAGGTTGCAGATATATTTGGAATAACAACAGATACAATTCGATACTATGAGAAAGTGGGCGTCATACCGCCGGTGAACAGGGGAGAAAATGGGTATCGTCAATTCACAACCCAAGATATGAATTGGGTATTTTTGGCAAAGAGTTTACGTAATGCAGGTGTATCCATTGACTCTCTCATAGAATTCACGCGTCTTTCTCGAGTTACAGGAGACGAAAGGTTAGCTCAAAAAGATATCTTGAAAGAACAATTGGCTGAAGTGGATTCAAATATAGAAGAAATGCTTAGAGTCCGCAGTTTACTTCAGTATAAAATTGAAACATATGACGAGCATATCGCTCGTATAAATGACAAATCTAAAAGTGACGATAGAGTTGAAGAATTATGGAAGCATACTTTTAAATTAGAAAGCAGATAGATTCATATAGAACCGTAACTCTCTGTATGGATAATTCAATTTCTATAAACCATGAATAGGAGATAACTGATATGACAAGCATTACAGAAATATCTAAAGAGATATGGCAAGCGCTAAAAGATGTTGATTCGACTACTTTAACAGAATTGGTTCACCCAAATGCGGTATTTGTGCATATGGGTGTCACTCTAACACGAGATGAAGAAATAAACGTGCTAAAAGCTGGGAAGATCATCTACAAACATGTCACATTCGAAGAACAAACGATCCACGAATTCGATACGACGGTTGTCTTATTAAATAAAATGAAATTGACAGCTGTCGTAGGTGGAAATATAGTCATTAATCCATTTGTAGTCACTGAAGTCTACTCAAAAACAAATGAAGACCTGGAGCTTGTATCCTTATCTTATACCCGAATCAACTATTAATAGAAACAAATATTATAAAAGGGTTGCTGTGATGTGAACTCCAAGGTGTATAGTGAAAATATAATCAAAAAACTTAACAATAACTGGAGGACTTTATATGAAAACTGTAAAACTTTCTAACGGTATCGAAGTACCCATTTTAGGATTTGGAACCTTCCAAATCACTGATCCGAAAGAAGCTGAAAAATCAGTAATAGAGGCGATTAAAGCGGGTTATCGCCATATCGACACTGCACAGAGCTACATGAATGAAGAAGCGGTTGGTCAAGGAATCACTAATTCTGGCGTGGCTCGCGATGACCTTTTTGTCACGACAAAAGTATGGGTGGATAAGGTAAGTTATGATGTGTTTATGGCAAGATAAAAATACATAAGATTGCAGGGTGAAAGTACACAACTCTGCGGACGGCAAAACGCAATATAAAAAGCCATTGCGAGGCACCTGAAAATCCTCTAAAGTTAGAGTTCCTACACTTTAACTGGAGGTA
>JAFIFE010000023.1 GCA_020832185.1 Alkalibacterium sp. | reverse complement strand
GCTCATATACTAAGCTTTACCGGAGAAAGTTTTCGACTAAAGAATGCACTATCCAAACACAAATAACTAAAAGAATCTTTCAGGTGCAAAATTGTGTAGTTTATCTCTGCAATGTTGTGTAGAAAAGTCTTGCAAAACACAACACCCACTCATCTCTTTGACGCCCCTCTACTTGGTACTGATTTTGGACTGCTTAAACTGGTCACTGTTCACTTGAAACTCATCATAGCGAGAGTCAATCTGCCGGATTTGAAAAAACAAAAACGACTCGGATCATCTGTTCAATAGATGACCGAGCCGAAATGTTTTAGGCTAACTAAGGTTTCAAAACGAATTTGATGTTGTTGTCTTCTTTTTTGTCAAAAAGGTCATACGCAGTCGACGCCTGCTCCATAGGCATCACATGAGTAATCAGATCACTTGGATCAATGTCGCCTTTCATGATCATATCATACAATTTAGGCATGAGATGAGGAACCGGTGTTTGGCCTGATTTAACGGTAATGTTTCTAGCGAAAATATTATTGATCGGGAAGTTGGAGGCAGGAGTGAGGTAGACGCCTGTAATCATGATCGTCCCGAATTTTTTAACGGCAATACTGGCCATTTCGATTGGACTGGTGGTTCCCCTCTGAAGAGAAATCAGATTGGTCACTTTTTCGATTTTCCGTTCTTTCCCATCCATTCCGACACAGTCGATCACGACATCAGCTCCACCGTGAGTCATGTCTTTCAGAGCGAAACTTGGCAAATCAACTTCTTCAAAGTTTAAAGTTTCTACTCCAATTTTTTTCGCTGCGTATTCTAGACGGTTCGGCACGTGGTCGACTGCGATCACGCGTTTTGCTCCTTTTAATTTGGCAAATTTTTGAGTGAGTAAGCCGACTGGACCGCATCCGAGCACAATGACGGTATCGCCTTTTTTCACGCCTGCATGCTCGACACTCCAGAAAGCTGTCGGCACAATATCTGAAAGGAATAACACTTTTTCATCAGGAACAGACTGGTCAGGAATCTTAAACGAATTCTGATCAGCATATGGAATACGCATAAATTCTGCCTGTCCTCCAGGATAATCCCCATTCAGTTTACCGAATCCAAATAATCCTCCATAGTCTGTTTCCGGGTTTTTATTGGAACGGTCGCACTGACTTTCCATGTCGTGGTCACAGAAATAACAGTCTCCACAGCTGACATTAAACGGCACAACTATTCTATCGCCCACTTTTAAGTTTTTCACGTCGGGACCGACCTCTTCCACAATACCCATCGGCTCATGGCCAATAACATAATCGTTATCTAAAACAAGATTGCCATGATGGTATAAATGCAGATCAGAACCGCAAATGGCGGTCGAAGTCACCCTTATAATCACGTCTGTCGGATCCTGTATCTTAGGATCAGGAACGGTTGTCACAGCTATTTTTTCTTTTCCTTGAAACGTAACTGCTCTCATTGAATATTCCCCTTTCAACATATTTAACAGGTATACAGTACCACCAGATAAGAATAAATGAAAACGATAACACCCGTAATATAAAAAAACTGATCTGCCTGCTCAGACTTCTCAGCTGACAAATAGTCGCTGGGGAATCTGATAGGCAAATCAGGATAGGTGATTGGTCACCTTACTTTTTATACGTGATCTTTCTTAGCGGGATAGTGACTAACGGAGCAATGATAGCGGCTGCGATTGCTTCTGCAACACCGTTAGTTCCAACTATGACAGCTAAAGCTCCTGCCAGATTGCTGATGTCTACATCGATGGCCTGTGCATAAGGTTCTCCAAAGAAAATATAGATAAACAAAAGCACAAATATGGTATTTGTGAATGAACCGACGACAGAAGCACTAGCCAGCGCAATTTTGTCTTTTTTCGGAAACAGTCTGTGTGACAACTTGTATGATAATCCAGTCGTCAAGCCGATAAGCATACGCGGAACTAATGCAATCATCGGGTTAGTCCAGAGCAGCAAATCTAGTGGCGTTGCAGGCATAGTATACGCTCTGATCATTCGTGTGATTCCCCAGATCGTTCCGATTATGATCCCGTCACTCGTACTCATAGTGAGTGTCGCAACTATAACAGTAATATGTATAATCGTTGGATTAAGAGGTGGAATCGGAATATTTCCTAAAAACGGCACAAAATTCTGGATCAGTATAATAGCAGTCAAGATTCCCAGCAGTGCAATGCGGTGGGGTTTTGACATCTTCTTATTAGTGAACATAGTTTTCTCCTCTACAATAACCTTTTCTATTTAAATACGGTTGGTCATGCTTCTATTTAAGCGACCGACTAAAACAGTTAACATATGAACTTCTTCCTGAGTCCATCCTGACAGAATCGACTCAAATTTCTTTTCTAAATGTGAGTGATACTCAGAAAACACAGTTTTTGCTTTTTCAGTTACAGTAAAATATGCATACCGCTTGTCTTGTCCTGTTGTTTTGGTCACAAAGTCTTTCTTGACTAAAGCATTCATTTGTCGACTGACCGTTGATTTATCCAGGCGACTCAGTTCTGTAATCTGCTTAAGTGTGTACTCATTTTCGCCCATCAGTTTGATTAAATTGATCGCAGAGCTTGAAAGGCCGTGCTCGTGTAATACTAATTCGGCTACTTGCTTGTATAATTGGTTTAAATCTGTAATTTTATCGAGTAAGACGTCAGTTTTTTCTGGTGAATCCACTGTCATTCCCCTTTCTTATTATGAAAATAGTCTAATTATTTGCATACGTCAACTATAGCATGACTTTTAAAAATGAGCAATCTTTTTTGATGATTTGTTGTAAAGGGTAAATGAGTGCTATAATGGACAAGACTTTGCTAGACGAAAGGAGTTTTAAGATGTCTTTTGATGGACTTTTTGTACATTCCCTCACGCACGAACTGAAAAACCAATGTGAAGGTGGCCGCTTATCTAAAATTCAGCAGCCCTTTGAAAATGAAATTATCATTAAAATTAGAGCGAATAGAAAAAACGTCTCTCTTCTATTGTCTGCGCATCCACAATATGCACGCGCTCAGTTGACGACCATTCCCTTTGATAATCCTGCTAATGCCCCTCATTTCTGTATGATTCTTAGAAAACACCTGGAAGGTGCGATCATAGAATCCATTGACCAGAAAGAAAATGACCGGCAACTCGTTTTTACATTTAAGAGTAGAAATGAACTGGGAGACACTGAACTGCTGTCTCTTGTCGTTGAAATAATGGGACGTCACAGCAATATTCTGCTGATCAATACGTCCACTAATAAGCTGATCGATGCTATACGTCATGTGCCCTCCAGTCAGAACACTTACCGTACCCTTTTGCCCGGTGCACAGTACGTTGAGGCACCAAATCAGGATAGAGAAAACCCCTTCACTTATGATGGGAAATTAGAGGTCGATGATTTAGATACCTCTGACAAAATCAAATGGATTCAGTCGACGTTTCAGGGATTTGGAAAAGAAGCCGCCACAGAACTGGTTTACCGTATGGAAGATCAGACAGACGATTCTCCTGAAGCAGTTTTTCAGGACTTTATGCAGTCCTATACGCCGGACAGACTCTCCCCTACGTTGACTCGAGATGGGCATAAAGAGTTTTATACCCCTTTTGACTTCAAGCACATTAAAGGAGAAAAGTTTACATTTGATTCTTTGAGTGAACTGATGGACCGCTACTATCAGGACAAGGCAGAACGAGACCGCGTGCACCAGCAGGCTAATGACTTGACTCAGCTGGTAAAGACTTTTCACCAGAAAAACGAAAAGAAGCTGATCAAGCTAAAGAAAGAACTAAAGGATACAGAAAAAGCGGATGCCATACGAGTTAAAGGTGAAGTGCTGACAGCTTACCTGCATGAAGTGACCAAAGGGGACGAACACGTTGAGTTACCCAATTTCTATGAAGAGGATGCCCCTTTATCTATCGAGTTGAATCCTCAGAAAACACCTGCAGAGAACGCACAGCGCTATTTTTCAAGGTATCAGAAGCTTAAAAGCGCGAAAATCCATCTGACCAAACAGATCAGATCGACACAGGCAGAAACGGATTATTTCGATACGCTTCTTACCCAGCTGTCAATTGCGTCTCTCTCAGATATAGAAGATATAAGAGAAGAATTGCGTGATGGGCATTATCTCAAGAAGAAAAAAAGTGCTAAAAAGAAAAAACAGACCAGATCGAAACCTGAATCATTCACCTCAAGCGATGGAACTTCGATTCTGGTGGGTAAAAACAATACTCAAAACGATGAGCTGACACTTAAGAAAGCTAGAAAGTCATATTTCTGGGCTCATGCAAAAGATATCCCAGGCTCGCACGTCATTATTGAAAACGACGATCCGTCTGAACAGACGATTGAAGAAGCGTGTATACTTGCGGCCTACTACAGTAAGTTCCGCTTATCTTCATCAGTTCCGGTGGACGTGGTTCAAGTCAAACACATCAAAAAACCAAATGGTGCAAAACCGGGGTATGTTATTTACGAAGGACAAACCACTTATTTTGTCACACCAAGTGATGATGCGGTAAGAGCTCTAAAATTAAACACGACAAACTAAAAAAATCCTCGAGTGACTGTAGTCACTCGAGGATTTTATCTTATTTAAAGTCTCAACTTATTGATACTTAAGCTGTCTGTTTTTTAGTGTAAACGAAGATGAATGCACCAGCTGTGACAACTAATCCAGCAAGTAATAGAACATTTGATTCTACCCCTGTTTCCGGAACAGCATCTTCTTCCATTTCTACATCTTGTAAGGTAAAGTTAGATGGGACCAGGACTGCATCAATCACGTGAATTACTCCATTTGAAGCTTCAATGTCGGTCTGGACAATAGTTGAGTCATTGACCATAGGATCTCCACTTAAATCAAATGTCACTGTTTCACCATTGACTGTTTCTGCTTCCATTCCATCTTCTAAATCTCCTGCCATGACTTGACCAGAAACCACGTGGTAAAGTAACACGTTAGCTAAGTCAGGTTGAGCTAACAATTCTTCAGCAGTAATGTCCAGTGCTTCAAGTAAAGCTGCAAATGCATCGTTAGTTGGTGCGAATACTGTGAACGGTCCGTCTCCCTGCAGTGTTTCAACTAATTCAGCTTGTTGTAAGGCGGCAACTAAAATACTGAAATCATCATTTCCGACGGCAATATCAACAATTGTCTGAGGTTCTTCCTCGTGGTTTTCGGCAAATGCGGTTGGAGCTAATGCGACTGTTAGCATAAGTGCAGTAACGATTGACAGTAAAGCTTTGAACATTTTGGACATGGTCTATCTCTCCTTTTGGTGCAAGATGGTAAAATTGATTTATCAACTTTACTTCTTTATAATAAGCGTATAGAATAACAAAGTCAATCTTAAACTCTTACGAATTAGAGATTTTTTTGGGAGGGGTTTCATTTGTTGAAGAAAATCGCTTTAATTGCTTTAGCAGCAGCCTTCTTCGTTCAATTATTTATTGTGTTGCGAACAAATTATATTTACTCAAATCCAGCTGAAGTCCCTTCTTTATCGACTGAAGAAATAGCTGAAGCAAGGATATTTGACTACCCGGGAACTGACAGAGGTTACAACTCAGAGACCTCAAAATCTTCCACCTTACCGGATACTGAAACGCTCTTGTATCAGTTCCAGCCTAATTCGTATTCAGATTATTTAGCTATTAATCAGGATTTCACCGGATGGTTAGCCATATCGAATACGGCTATTGATTACCCTGTTGTTAAAGGTCGTGACAACGAATTTTACCTTGAACATGATTTTTATAAAGATCAGCATCCGTTTGGCTCTATCTTTATGGATTACCGAAATGTAGGAATGGGCCATGATGATCATACGATTTTATATGGCCATTACACATCTAATGGGAATATGTTCGCAGATCTTGAGAAGTTTTTGTCAGAGGATTTCTTCAATTCAAATCAGAAGGTCGTATTTCAGGATTTATTTACTGAAAGAACATTTGAAATATTTTCAGTACACATTGCCCCGGCAGATGCTTACTTCATCAATGAATCATTCAGAACAGACGATTTAGCAGACTATTATGAAACGTTAAAAGATTTATCAGTATATGAGAGAGAAACTGAATTCAGCGGTGACGAAAAACTGATGACGCTCATATCCTGTAACTACACAGTAGACGATGGACGGGTGTATGTTCATGCTATTGAAGTCACTGACTAACTGATGTAATGAAAAACGGCTCAAAACCAGGAAGTGTTTTCCTGAGTGATGAGCCGTTTTATTTAGTCTGGTTTAATGATTTCAACAGCGTCTTTGCCGTCGATTTCTTTCATTGAGACTTTGACTTGTTCAGATTTAGACGTTGGAATATTTTTTCCAATATAATCTGCTTTAATAGGAATCTCACGGTGTCCTCTGTCTGTCAAAGAAGCAACCATTATTTTTTCTGGTCGTCCTAAATCTATGACAGCATCCATTGCCGCACGAATTGTCCGTCCAGTGAAAATGACATCATCGACTAAAATGACGACTTTGTCTTTGACCGGAACTGGAAACATCTGACCTTTCACTTCAGGGTCTTCAACTTCTTCAGGAAAATGACGATCATCACGGTAAAGTGTGATATCCAGCTCTCCTACAGGTACACTTTCGCCTTCGATTTCTTCAATCTTCTTGGCAATGCGGTTAGCTATAAATACCCCGCGTGTCTTGATGCCTGCTAGAACTAAGTTGTCGATTCCTTTGTTTCGTTCGATGATTTCATATGAAATACGTGTCAACGCACGGTTTAAAGATACTTCGTCTAAAATAGAAACAACTTTCGCCATTTGTCTACTCCTCCCACTTATCTTTTTCTTACGTATTCAAGTGTTTCTTCAAAAATATCAGGTAATGGCACTTTAAATGTCAAGTGTTCCCCTGTTCTTGGATGATCAAAACTCAAGGATTCAGCGTGTAGAAACTGCCCATTGCCCGGTAATGTTTTACGTGGTCCGTATAAAGGATCACCTGCCATTTTAGATCCGATATACGCCATGTGTACTCTGATCTGATGCGTACGGCCTGTTTCTAGTTGCAGTTTCAGTAAGGTGAACTCTTTGAAACGCTCAAGTACTTCAAAATGAGTCACAGATGGTTTTCCGTTTTCAATAACGGTGAATTTTTTTCTGTTCTTAGGATCTCTTCCAATCGGAGCATCAATGGTTCCTTTATCATTTGGAATGACTCCGTGAACCAGTCCGATATACTCTCTTCTGGCTGTCTTTTCCTGTAGCTGTTCAGCCAGTTTTTCGTGAGCGACATCATTTTTTGCCACCATTAAAAGCCCTGATGTATCTTTATCGATACGGTGCACAATCCCTGGTCTGATTTTTCCGTTAATGCCGGATAGGTCTTTAATGTGAAATAGCAGTGCATTGACAAGCGTATGATTTTCGTGACCTAAAGACGGGTGGACCACCATTCCCTGCGGTTTATTCACCACTACGACATCTTCATCTTCATAAACAATGTCTATGGGAATGTCTTCTGGTTTAGCATCGATTTCCACTGGATCTGGTACTGAAATCTCGATCAGGTCATCTTGCTGGACCTTATAGTTTGATTTTGATGGTTCCCCGTTAACAGTAACCTGTTCTTCTTTGATCCAGGATTGAATCTGTGATCGGGAGTTGTCTGGAAGCTGATCATTTAGAAATTTGTCCAGTCTGCCTTGTTCATTCGTAATTGTATATGTGTATGATTCACTCATTTTATTGTCCAACTTTCTTCTGCTTGTAATTCTTGTATTCATCCATGATCAGGTAGATGATCATAAGGGTAACTCCAATTGATAAAGCCATATCAGCTACATTGAAAATAGGGAAATTGATAAATTCCAGTCTGACCATATCCACTACATATTGTAAAAACAGGCGATCAATGAAATTGCCTATTGCCCCACCTAATATCAGACTTAATGAAAGTCCAAAGAGCTTATCCTGTTTCCCATACGTATGAAGGTAATAGATAATGACTCCGACAATGACTACAGTAATGATATAAAAGAAGAGCATTTGTCCTTCCAGTATGCTCCATGCAGCCCCGGTATTTCTATGATGTGTAAATGAAACGACATTTGGAATCCATTCAAGGGTATCGTGAAGTGGAATAGTTTGAACGGTCAGATATTTTGTCAGCTGATCTATACCGACTATGATAACCGCAATCATATAAAATAGTAACATATTATCCTCTTTTCTATAGTTAGCTCTCTCATATTGTACAATATTTCAGCTTTAAAACCTACCTTTCTGTCAAGTTTCTCAAATAATAAACGATATTAACAAATTAATTAATCAACTGATTAGACTCATTACAGTTTAATTACACGCTGAATTTTGATATACTCGAAAAGTAACATTAATTATTTAATAAAAAGGAGATCACTATATGATTCGAAAGCGATACGCACTCGTCACAATCAGTGCCCTATCTTTATTTTTAGCTAGTTGTGATGATGGAGAGAATGTTGAAGGTATGCAGGAAGCAACTGAAGAACTTGACCGCTTGAAAACAGAAACAGTTGACGACCTTAATCAGTTATACGATCTGGAAGTGGATTTACAGAACAGTTTCAGTGATACTCTTGAAACAGATGACGATCTGGCTACATTAAGCGATGGGTCTTCCCCTGTTTTTGAAAACATTGAATCAAGACGAGCCGTCATAGAGTCCATTGAAGAAAAAGAAGCGGAAATGAACTCTCAGCAGGACACACTTGATTCATACGAAGGCGAACGGTTGAATCAGGACGCGATCGATGATGTGACTTCTGATGTTAATGCATTCATAGACCACTTAGCTACTTACCGCTCGCACTACTTAGACACGCTGTCTTCCCAGGAGGACTACTTCACAGGTATTGCTGATGATGATGCCACATATGACGAGTTTTCTGATGGTATCCTTGCGATCAATGAAGAACGTGATGACTTAAGAGCTCACCTGCTTGAACTCGATGATCTATTAGTAGCATTCAGCAGCAGTCTAGACCAGCTGTCCTCTACTATTGAAGACGAACTGGCAGAAGAAGAATAAGGAGAGACTCAATGATGAAACGAACATTAGCTACTTTATTTCTTGCGTCGACATTAGTATTGACTGCCTGTGAAACGTCAGGTGCAGACAATGAAGATGATAATGAAATCACTGAAACAGAAAACGAAGATGTACAGGCATCGCCTGATGAAGACTTTTCAGAAACCCCTGATGGAGAAGACGCAGAATCTCAAGAAGATGAAGAACCTGAAGATGAAATAGATGAAGAAGAACAAGCCTTTTTATATGAAATCAATGAACGCGACATCGCAACGGTTCAAGTCATTGAAGGTGAAGAAGCAAATGCTCAGGTCGCTTTATTGACCTACGATGATGCCCCGGATAAATATGCGGTCGACATTGCCGAAGTCCTTCTAGAGCATGACGCACATGCCATCTTTTTTGTAAATGGTATGTACATTGAAAATGAAGAAGGCCAGGATATGCTGAGAGACATACATGAAATGGGCTTCGCCATCGGAAACCACACGCACACTCACCCGAGTCTTCCTTCTTTAACTGAAGAACAGCAGACAGAGGAAATCATGAAGACCAGTGATTTGATAGAAGAAATCATCGGCGAACGTCCACGTTTCTTCCGTGCGCCATTTGGACAGAACACTGACCATGTGAGAGAACTGGTCAAAGAAGACGGAATGGTATTGATGAACTGGACATATGGGTATGACTGGGAGTCAGGCTATATGGAAGCTGGACCTTTAGCTGATATCATGGTCAACTCCGAACTCTTGAGACCCGGTGCGAACTTGCTGATGCATGACCGCAGCTGGACTCTTGAAGCTACCCCTGCGATTATTGAAGGTCTACGTGAAAAAGAGTATGAAATTGTTGATCCAGACTTAATTCGTTCAGAACCTACCGAAAGTGAGGAAACAGATTAATGGAGAAAAAATTTAAACGTCACTTGTTTTATTCAGCTACTGTGCTGGCTGCTGCCCTCATCCCAGCGACTGTAAATGCAGATGAACATGAAGATAATGAACAGCCTGAAGATATTGAAACATCATATCTCACCTACACTCAGGAACCGCTGCTTTCTGTTCCTGATCAATTTCCAAGCCAATTCAAATATAACAGTGGGGTTAATATTGAATACCCCGAAGACGGCGTCAAAGGTATTTTCGTGACCGCCCACTCCGCAGGCGGATCGAGACTTGAAAGTCTGACCGAACTGCTTAACACAACTGAACTCAATTCAATGGTAATAGATGTAAAAGATGATTACGGCGATATTGTTATGGCGGTCGAATCAGATCATGAATATATCAACCAGTTTACGAATAATGTCGTAGAAGCCGAACCGCTTATGGCTCATCTGGAAGAAAATGACATCTACCCAATCGCACGTATCGTTGTCTTTAAAGATTCAAGGCTGGCAAATGAACGTCCGGACTTATCATTTACAAATGAAGATGGATCTGTCTGGGCTAACCGACGTGGCGAAAGCTTCGTTAACCCATATGACCGGGAAGTTTGGGAATATAACGTAGAAGTGGCTCGCCAAGCAGCCAAATTAGGCTTCAAAGATATTCAGTTTGACTATGTCCGTTTCCCTGAAGGATTCGAGTACAGAGATGAAGAACTGACTTATTCTCGCGGAGACTACGAAGAAAGTGATCTGGATAATGTCAAACAGCGTGTGGATGCGGTAACTGAATTCGTTGCGTACGCTCGCCGTGAACTGCAGCCTTATGATGTCGATGTATCCGTCGATATATTCGGATACGCCGCAACACGAGAAGAAACACCAGGGATTGGACAGAACTTCTCCCGTATTTCAGAGAATGTCGATGTGATCTCTTCAATGATTTACCCAAGTCACTGGGGTGCCGGTTCACTTGGCATCGAACGACCCGACCTCGAGCCATATAACGTTATTGCGAATTATATGGAGCTTGAGAACGAAGTATTGGGTAACTTAGGTGATGATGCTCCTATTTCACGTCCATGGATCCAGGATTTTACTGCTTCTTATTTAGGTGCCGGCTGGTACATCAATTATGGCGCTCATGAAGTAAGTGAACAAATTCGAGCATTGAATGAATACGGAGTAGACGAATTCCTCTTATGGAATGCTGGAAACCGTTATTCTGAAGGAGCTACCTATAGTTTCGATTAAGCTTTGCCTGTTAAGCTTGTCGTCTTTAGTATAAAACAAATTAAAAAACCTCCCCGGTTACTTCTGTCTGAATGAACACTGACAGGAGTCGCCTGGAGGTCTTTTTTTATGCAATGGAGTATATATTGGGAATAGTTGCTATTGTGTCAGCCTTTTACTTTCAGGATAGCTAATCGATTTTGATTGTTTCACCAGTATCCAGTAAGACCAGATTCGTTTCGATTACCGGTTTTTGAAGAATCGATTCGAGTGCTTTTTTATATAAAAGAAGCTGCCCTTTATATTTTTTAAGCATTTCTTCATGAGCCTGTTCTTTAAAACGCTGCACATTATCAGTCTTATAATCAAACAAAATGATGCCGTCTTCTCTATCAATGTACCCGTCGATGATTCCGTGAATCAGTACATGGTCATCAACAGACTGCATATCCTGAAAAATATCTCGAGCTTCAAGTAACAGAGAAAAGGGAACTTCCCGTTTGATCTCAGACTCATGGCTTAGAATAGAGCTGCCAAATTCAGTCTGGAAAAAATAGACCAGTTTCTCTACCGGAATACGTTCGCCGATCTCTTCAGTAATGACTTTCTTAGCGACTAGTGACTTTACTTCCTTTTCAATTTCTTCTTGTGTTAAGTTTTGGGATAAAGGAAGGGCCTGAAGCACCAAGTGTGTCGCTTTACCGATGTCTGCCCCACTTGGTTGTGAGACATCTGAAATGAACTTTGGCCGTTCCAGTTCATCTTCGACATAACGGTGAGACTGTCTGGGATTGGTGACGTCTATTTTCACCATTTGACCATCATCCGGTTCCTCAAACAAGCGTTTGATTTCTGATACGGACTGGTAACTGGTCGTCTGTGCTGCCAACTGATAAGGATAAGACTCACTCATCAATGTTATAGCCTCTTCAACTGCTTTCGTCACCTCTGCATCATCCGCTTTAGTGATACTGCCTTCTTTCAGTTTATCGAACCAGTCTTCAGCTTCTTCACTCTGATAAGATAGCAAATGCTCTTCAAGTTCGCTTGAGGTATAATAAGTGACTGAAAAGTGCGTATCGTAGTCTCTTATATGGGTATTCACGGCGTGTATACCCGTTTCTGAATCGAGAATCTGATGTCTGACGAGACACCTGCCTATCCAGTCCATAAAATGCTGTGAGTCGAGTCTTAATGTTGAGGGCAAGACTGATTTAGAATGCCCGCTCACCTTGTCCCACTTACTGAGTGCCGTTTCTTTATTTTTGTATGATCCAACTAGAAACAGTTTCTGTTCTGCTCTAGTCAAGGCTACATAAAGCACGCGCATCTGTTCGGATAAAATCCGATTCTTTTTCTGCATTTTCAAAACGGTCTCAGGCAGCGTCGGAGTCTTGATGCGATTCACGACATCGATATACTCTGAACCTACGCCATATTCTTCATCGAGTACAGTAGAGCCTTTAATGTCATTCAAGTTAAAGCGTTTAGACATATCCATCACAAACACTACTGGAAACTCGAGTCCTTTACTAGCATGGATTGTCATCACGCGCACCGCATCTTCACCATCAGAAACAGCGGAGGGTTCGGCTAAGTCTTTATCTTTTTTCTGCATTTTTTCAATGAAGCGAATAAACTGGAACAACCCTTTGAAGGACGTCTTTTCATAAGAAGCGGCCCGTTCATACAGCGCGTGCAAGTTAGCTTTGCGTTGTCTTCCGGAGCTCATGCCTCCTACATAATGCAGGAACCCAGTGTCTTCGTAAATCAGCCAGATCAGTTCGATCAATGGTTTGCGTTTTGACTGGGTACGCCAGTTATCGAGATAGGTCATAAAGTCTTGAAGCTTTGCCTGCAAGGTAAGATTACGCTGGTCTTCCCAGTCTTTTTTATTGATGAAAGCCTGCAGCGCATCATAATACGACCCCTGTTTGTCTTCCAGTCTGACTCGTGCCATTTCCACTTCGTTCAACCCTACGATGGGTGACCTTAAGACAGCGGCCAGTGGAATATCTTGTTGGGGATTGTCTATGATTTTTAACAGGGACATCATAATGGCGATTTCAGTCGTCTGAAAATAATTCTGTGTGTCATTAACAGCTGTCGGTATTTTTAGCTGTTTGCATATATCTTGAATATCGATATTGTTTTTCTTGGTCGGGGTAAGCAGCACAATATCTTTGAACTGAATGGGACGATCTGCCTGCAGTTTTTTGTCGTAGATCAGGTACCCATTTCTGACCATGTCTAGTATCTTGTGAGCCACCATATAAATTTCGCCTTTTGTTTTAGTGTTCATCTGAAAGGTCACGTCGATTTCTTCTAAAGACTCCCCATCTGCTTCGTCCGACTCGTCTTCATTTGTTTCATAGATCAGTACGTCTGTTGAATACTGACTGGATTCTGGAAACCCTGTAAAGCCATTAACCAGTTTGGCGGAAGCATCATAAGTCAGCTCGCCTACTTTCTTATCCATCAATTGTTCGAATATAAAATTGGTAAAGTTCAGGACGTCTCGCCTGGAACGGAAATTCTCAGCAAGAATAATCCGTTTGCCGTCATCGCTTTTTTCATAGCGCTCATACTTCTCAATAAATAAACTCGGATCTGCCAAGCGGAAGGAATAGATCGATTGCTTGACGTCCCCCACCATAAATTGATTGCCTGATTCGATCGAGTCTTTGGTCAGCCATTTCAGGATCGTTTCCTGAATAAGGTTGATGTCCTGATACTCATCTACCATCACTTCTTCAAACTGCTGGCGATAATGGTGAGACGCTTCTGTGGGCACAGTCTTCCCGTCTGTCTTGTTCGATAAAATAGCTAAAGTCAGATGCTCCAGGTCATTAAAATCCAGTACTTTTCGATCAGCTTTATGCTGCTGGTACCGGTCGAAAAACAGAACGGATATGCGGGAAAGCTCTTCAACAAGCGTCTTCACTTCACTCATCGTTTCTATCTGTTCAGAAGGCGTGATCATGAAGTAACTCGTTTTAATAGACGTTATAAAGTCCTTCGCTTTATCTCTGAAACTCTTCATTTCTTTAGCTGTCTCTTTGACTTCATCCGGAGATTTTTTTGCAGGGTTTTTCCATCTTGGGAAATTATCATTATTTAGTAACGTATAGGCATCATCCAGCCGGTCATTTAAGATAGCTTGTTCAACGGATTGGGCAAGCATTAAATCTTCTGAAAGTACAGCGACTGTTGCGTCTAGTTCAGGTTCCCCATTGCTCATTTGTACTGCATCATCCAGAAGTTCTCTGGCTGTCTCCAGCGTATCAAGAATAGTCGGCCGAGCTAATTCCTGATAGATTGTACTTTTCGCTAAGTCGTCACCTTCGACGTCATAGCGAGTCGACAAGTCAGAGAGCCACTGTCTGGAATCTGTTTTTGATCGTGAAAAATCATAGAGTTTAAAGATCAGCTGGGTCAGACCGTCATCACTCCGGTCATTTGAATAGGCTGTTGTCAGCGTTTCAAATAAGGTGTCCTCTTCTCCATACAATTCCTCTCTCAAATCTTCCCAGACGTCTTCTTTCATAAGGGATATCTCTGTATCATCGGTCAATAGCCTGAATACCGGATCAAAATCGATCAGGTAATAATACCGCTTAATGACTTTCAGACAAAACGAGTGTAAAGTCGAGATATCTGCATGCCCAAGAAGTGGCAGTTGTCTGATGAGGTGATGCTTTCTTTTAGGATCTGTTTCCGTATTTATTTCATGCTGGATCGCTGTCTGAATACGCTGCTTCATTTCTTTGGCAGCAGCATTGGTATACGTTACAACCAGCAGCTCATTGATATCAGTAAAGTTTTTTATTTTTTCAATCACGCGTTGAACTAATACTGTCGTTTTACCTGAACCAGCAGAAGCAGACACAAGAATGTTTTTTCCTTCGTCGAAAATCGCCTGCCACTGATGATCCGTAAAGTGGGCATCTGCTGGTTTTGATGGGATAGTTGTCATTGAGGGTCATCTGCTCCTTTCTCACTTAAGTCCAAATACTTGGCTTTCAATTTTTCAATAAGCTCTGACTGATCTTTAATGGACTCCAGCTCACGGTACTGATTTTGACCATTTGGAAGCAGGACATCAAATTGCGATACTGGCTGATAAATGCCCCTGACAGACGGCGTGAATTCTTTTTTATCATAGATCGGGGACAGCGTGTTTTCTCCTGCCAGGATACGATTACCGGCTTCTCTAATTTTATCCCGGTTATGCTTCATTAGAAGATCTAGATCATCCATAGTGATCAGTTTCCCTTTGATCTGGTCTCTTGATTTAACGTATTCAATGGGATAAACAAGTGAGTATTTAGAGTCAGGCAACGTAACATCCAGTTGCTCGACCAGTTCGTCCTCATTTAAAATGAGGCCATCCATTTTATAAGATTTCAGCCATACATCAAGCCAGTCCTTTTTCATCAAATCGGCGGCTTTTAGCATGGGGTTATTGATGTGAGCATAAAATGCGCCGGCTGGTTTGGCTTTCTTCCCAAAGAGCTCTTCGGAATAATGAACGGCAGTATCCAGATACGTCAGCATCTGCATCATCAACCCATGATAAATCTCATCAAATTTCAGTGATTTTCTGCTCGATTTGTAATCCACTATGCTTAAATACAATTCATTATTCATTTCGAGCGTATCCAGACGGTCGATTTTTCCACGAACATATAAATTTCCGCCCGTATTTAGTTGGAAATTCAATCCTGGTACCCCTTGTTTGGTACCTAAACGACCGAACAGAACTTCAGATTTTTTAGGACGCATGTGAGTGCGTTTAGTCTGATTTGACATGGCCCATACCATCTTTTGAATCGTCTGACTTAACTGTTTTCTGATAAAGCGCATGCGATTGGACATAGACAGCAATTTAAATTTATTGTTCAAGTAAAGTTCCTGCAGGACGTCTTCGGTTACTGCGTTCAGTTCTTCTTCATTCAATTGATCAAATGAGAGATTTTTTGTAATGACCGCCCTGAAGATACTATCTAGTGCATCATGAAAGAACGTCCCTGTTTCAGCTGGAGTCAGCTCCTGAACTGACCGTTCACGGAGTTTCAGTCCATATTGAAGGAAATGACTATAAGGATCCAGATAGAAACTTTCCAGTTGAGAAACAGAGAGGTACAAGTCTTTCCCGTACAACTGCTCAGCCAGTTCAGGAGGGAGCTGCCTGGGAATATTCTTATAGTCTAAACTTTTCAGTATCCGTCTCTCGACAGCAGATGTGTCCTTGTACAGTTTCTGATATAATTTGAGCCAGAATAGCGGTGGATTTGTTTTGTTATCCAAACGTTCTCTCAAGATGGTCACGAGCTGACCCATCGATTGTCTCGGCGATCCGATAAACGTCAAAGCGGTCTCTAACGATTCATCACTTCCCGCACCGACATCCGTGGTCTTATGACTGACAGGGACTGATAATTGACGATTTAAACGCTCAACGTATGGGCTTAAACGATTATCACCTGATCCGTCATTTCTGACAGGGTAGCTTAGAACCAGCTTTTCGGAAGCATTCATAAAAGCAAGGTACGCATTAAAAGGTTCGCTAGCCAGACGTCCCGACGTAGAAGGAAGTAAAAATTTATGATCAGGCAGGAATTCACCGAGCTGTTCCCTGTCCTCATCTGTCAGAATCGATTCATTTTCGATACTCATGGGCAGCTGTGCATCGGTCAGACCTAATATACAGACAATTTTTTTGCAGTTCATACGTGACTTGTCGAACTGAGTGAACATCACCTGATCGATACTTGGAGGAACAATGCTGTATGTCGCCTGATCAAAACCGGTCTCGAGAATAGTTAAAAAGGTATCGATATCCCACTCTTCGTCCCCTAGAACATCTACATACTCATCCAGTAACTGAGTGAATGTCTGCCAGACTTGTTCATGTTTTCTAGCATCTTCTAAGTCACCTTCTTCTAAAGCCTGATCACGCCAGTTCAGCAACTGATCATTAATTCGGTGACGCTCCAGGAACTGATACACGACTCTTGCAGCGTCGCGGTTCGTTTTCACGCTCTTCAGTTGTTTAAAAAATGGAAGAAAAGCGGAGCGAATAGTCTGTCTTGTTTTATTTGCTTTTTCCTGAAGAAGCTTATCGGCATCCAACTGATTGTCCATTTCCTCCAGGTGAAAACGGGCATATATCCAGTCTTCATCCTTGACCCAGTCATTTCCCTCATACCCATATGCGAGCATGACATTTTCAAGCGAATCGATGGACCCTCTCCAGTCTTCAGTCAGATCATGCCAGAAACTGAGACGTGCTCCTTTTTCTTTAGGAATGGATACACCATCGCTCAAAGGGACAAATAATTCGGTCCGTAAAAAGCGCATAACATCTTCGTAACGGTAATGCCTTTTGTAAATAGTGAGGAGACTTTGAATGGTCTCAACTAACGCGTGATTAGCCATTTTATCTGCCTGGTCAATAAATACGGGAATACCGATTTCCGAGAAGGTAGAATCGATCAGCATCTTGTAATCTTCAAGCGTCCGTGACACAACTAATATATCTTTGTACCTATATTTGCCGTCAGCAACTAAACGATTAATGGTGGTTGCTGTATGCAACACTTCGGCTTGTTTGCTTTCCGCTTCCCTTATTTCAATACAATTTAGTTCAGGAAGGCGTCTGTGCAGGCTGGAACTGGGTGTCAGTTCGAAACTGTTGACCCAATACTCTTCAAATGCATTCAACCCGTCGCATCGTTCACCGCTTTGGCCAGTTATGACTTGATCATGTAAGACCGGAAGATTGCGCAAGCGTGATTCCTGATACAACCGGTGATAAGTTAAACCTGTCTGATGGAAGAAGCTATTCAGGTCTGGCGCTTCCGTTGCATATTTTTTGTCTAAGACTAAAGAGACTTTCACCTCTTTTGTGTGTTCTACGAACTGCAGAATCAGTTCCTGCTCTTGCGCAGAAAAACGGTGGAAATTGTCTATGACAATTTTAGTTGACCGCATGTCTCGCGTTTTGACTTCTTCAATCAGTGCTTCAAGAACATCTTCTTTTTCAATATACTTTCCTTCCAGATGGGATAAAAAAGAAGCGTAAAGCATGGAGATATCCCGAAGTTTAAGAGAAAAATCGTTTGATTGAGGAGACTCGTTGAATACCTGGCTTATGGCCACTTCTAAATCTTCTGGCTGCACACGTCCATTCCGCAATTCCATGAACAGTTCAGTGGTCTTTTCAACAAAGCCCTGCTGCTGACTCTCGCCTCTAAAAATGGTGAGCTGCTCTTCATTTTCTTTTAAAAGTCTTCGCATCAGCATAGATAAACCTGTTTCAGTCAGCTGAGAATGGCTGTATAAAGCAGTATCCTGGAGAAAATACCAGGCCAGACGACTAAAGCTGAACACTTGGAGATTGATCATACCAGCCAGGTTTGCCCCATTACTTGTCTGTTTCGACTTGATGTGGTTCAAAATCGCCATTTCTGATTCAAACTTCATATGATCAGGTACAAGGTAAAAGACTTGCGCGTCCGGTTCTTCATCTATCCAGTCCAGCATCTGATCGAACAGGATCGTCTGCTTGTTTGTATGTAACCGTCCGAGAACGAATTGAAGTGCCATTAAATTACTCCTCTCTTAACTGTCGATTAAAGGTAAGAAGAAAGGAAAGACAGGTTATGAACGCCCTCTTCCCTTTTCATTAGTATTAGTTTACTGCAAGCTTAGCAATTTCTATCAGAACATCTGTTGCTTTTTCCATACTTTCGACAGCAACAAATTCATATCGTCCATGGAAGTTTTCTCCACCTGCAAATATATTAGGAGTAGGTACGCCCATAAAGGATATCTTGGACCCGTCAGTTCCTCCACGAATCGGTTTGATGATTGGGTCAATCGATAAGTTTCTCATCGCTCTATCAGCTAGCTCGACGGGTCTCATATCTTTTTCGATGACTTCACGCATATTATAATACTGATCATGCATGGCGATTGCTATACGATTTTCGCCTATTGATGCATTTAGTTTTTTAGCTACGGATTTCATCTGTTCTTTTTTTGCCTCAAATGCTTCCCTGTCATGGTCACGTATGATATAGCTCATTTCAGCAGCATCTACTGTGCCTCGGATACCCAGTAGATGATAGAATCCTTCTCTACCTTCTGTACGTTCAGGTACTTCGTTTTCGGGCAACGCCTGGTCATAAGCAATGGCCAGTTTCAGAGCATTGACCATTTTGTCTTTAGCGGTTCCAGGGTGAACATTTTTCCCTTTAATCAGCACATTAGCACCTGCCGCATTGAAACTTTCGTATTCCAGCTCACCTACAGGTCCGCCATCGATTGTGTAAGCAAAATCTGCACCAAAATGATCAACATCAAACCGGTCAGCTCCCACACCGATTTCCTCATCAGGACCAAAAGCGACCCTGATCTTCCCGTGTCTGATTTCTGGATGAGCGATCAAGTATTCCATCGCACTGAATATTTCGACTATTCCTGATTTATCATCAGATCCAAGCAAAGTCGTTCCGTCGGTTGTGATCAATGTCTGTCCAATATAATTTTTCAGATTAGGAAAATCGTCGGGTGACAGGCGTATACCCTCCTGTTTGTTCAATACGATTGTTTCCCCGTTATAGTTTTCGATGATTTGAGGATCGATATTCGCCGAATTGAAATCAGCAGTATCCATATGAGATATAAAACCGATCACTGGAGCTTCTGAGTCCGTATTAGCCGGAAGAGTAGCTGTTACAAAGCCGTTTGACTCAGTGTATTCAATGTCGCTCATCCCAATATCTTCAAGATCTTTCATTAAGATTTTCGCAAAATCGACCTGCTTTTGAGTTGAAGGTACAGTAGTTGAGTTCGCGTCAGATTGTGTATCTATTTTGACATAGGTTAAAAATCGGTTTAATAAATTGTCGTACATCTCTATCCCATCCTTTTTATCTTAAATACGTAAATACATCTTTTTGGGTCGTTGCTTCCAGTAAATCTACGGACCAGTTGTTTTTTTCTTTTACTTGCGTTAAATAAGAGTGGAGTTCAGGAACACAGATCGCTTCCATATAATGACCGGCATCTACAAACTCTATTCCGTCTCTAAGCATGTCTTGTGCATCGTGATAGCTTACATCCCCAGTAATGAACAATGTCGCGCCTTTTTCTAAAGCGTCCCTGTAATATTTCGCACCCGATCCTCCAAATACGGCAACAACTTTATGAGGTCTTTTGGTGGTGGCTCCGTAACGTATCCCATCAACGTTGAAAAGGGATTGCATAAGCGCAGCCATCTCTTCAGTAGACTTAGGTTTTTCTATTGTACCGATTCGACCGAACCCGTATGATTCAGTCTGATTTTCAAGCGTAAACAGATCAAAAACAGGTTCTTCATAAGGGTGTGCTGATTTTAGAGCCTGTATCACTTTATAGACATCTCTATCTTTCAGCATCATTTCAATACGCAGTTCGTGGATATACTCTTCCTTGCCAATTTCGCCTTCAGTCGGATCGGCGCCTTCCTGAGGGGTAAAACGCCCGTGACCCTCTAGTGTATAGGACACATCTTTATAGTCCCCCACTTCCCCTGCACCAGCTTCATGAAGAGCTCTGCGGACTTTATCGGCAGCATAATCAGGCACATAAACAGCCAGTTTCTTGAAGCCTGATTTAGAAACTACAGAGACGATTTCACGGTCTGTTTCACTGATACCGATTCGATCAGCAAGCCAGTCATTCATGCCCGAATCAGCAGCATCTAAATTTGTATGAGCCGAATAGACAGCAATATCAGACTTAAGCAGTTCGATATAGTCCTGTCTTCTTGAGTCGTCACTATTCAGTGTTTTAAGCGGTTTAAATATAGCCGGATGATGAGTGATCATCAAATCCACTTCATTATCTTTTGCCTCTTGAATCGTATCTTTATCAACGTCGAGTGCAATCAGAACTTTTTTTACTTCTTTGTCCATCGATCCAAATGACAAACCGATTGGATCCCAGTCTTCTGCCAGCGATGGGGGTGCAAGGTGTTCCATTGCCTCAATCAGGTCTCTTACAGTTACCGAACTCATGTGATCATCTCCTTGATCAGTCTGATTTCTTCTTTAAGTTTTGTCATTTTAGTTTCATCAGGATCTTTTGATTGTTCTATCTGTCCAAGTATGAATAAATCAGTCTGAAGCTGCTGGTTCCACTTCTTAATGAATGTGTCTGATTTTTCCTTACTTAAAAAGGGTCCGAACAGGCACTCTTTCTTGGAATAGTCGACAGGGACATCTGCAGGGATTGCTTTTATGATCTCATAAATTTTTTCATTTTCTTCCAGGATAGATTCGGCTGCGATCGTATAATTGTTAGCCATTAGATAGCGCCTGACCGTTTCTTCAAAGACATTCGGTTGAAGAATAAGTGTTTCTTTTCCTGTAATTCTCTGATTGCTCTGACCGTTTTCAAGAATCGATCGAATCAGTGCACCACCCATTCCGGCAATCGTGATCGTATCGATTTTGTCGTCAGTACTCAAGACCATCAATCCGTCTCCCAGTCTGACATCGATTTTTTCCTCCAGACCTTTTTGTCTGACTTCTTTCAAAGCATTCTGAAAAGGTCCGTCCACTACTTCTCCTGCTATAGCGTACTCGATTTGTCCTTTTTCTGCCAGATAACACGGGAGATACGCGTGATCCGATCCTATATCAGCCAATCTTGCATCTGTATCTACATAATCAGCTACTTGTTCTAATCGTTTTGATAAATGTATTGAATTCATACGTCACCTCACTAAAGTCTTCCTTCCCATTTTACCAGTTTTTAAAGGAGATTGAAAAGTATTCCTTTATAATTATCTTTGTCCTGCAGTAGACACACAAACAACCCCGAAACAGTAAAGGTGAAAACTGTCTTGGGGCTGTTACAGGATCAGTTTTTAAAATTATCTTTGTTGTCTTCCGCGCGCTCAAAGGCTCTTCCCTCTGTTAAAGGGTCTCCCATATCGTCTGTTTCACGATTTGAATTCAGTAGAGCACCAGAGGAATTGTGCTCTTCAAGGTTCTTCCCTCTATAATTTTCAACGACTACAACAATTTTCCCTTCATTCAAATCACTTTTGTAAGAGTTCAGGACGTCGTTGTATTGGTCAGTCTGGTCATCACTGTCATTATATGTTCCTGGAGTGAAGGCATCTTTTACTTTATCCCACATCGAACGGTCATTATCCTGTCCGTTTCGGTCACTTTTAGAATTACTCTGATCGTCAGTAGAAACCTTTACAGCTTCATGATCATCTAGAGTACTTGGATCATTAGAATACAGGATAATGTCCTGTTTCTGATACCCTTCACTGTTGAGACGATCGACAACATCCAACGCGTCATCTCGACTGCTGTAGCTCCCGATAACTGTTCGCTTATTATTTTTCATGTATTACACTCTCCATCGCTTTATAATAGTAATTATATTTGAGAAGGAATAGTAGAAAAAAGAGAAGAAGAGTTGCTCTTCTCCTCAATAGTTTTCTTAAAGTCCTGCATCTTTACCGCTGTCAAATCCTGATTTTCTATTTGGATCGTCAGTATCGGCTTTAAAATCATCTGTGAGACCTGCGTCTTTGTCTCTATTCATTCCGGCATTTCTGTCTTTGCCGAGTGTAGGATCGTTATCTAAGCGATCTTTATCATCCACATGAACGTCACCTTTAGTGTCTACATCAAGTTCTTCATGTGAAACATCTTCAGAGACCTGTTTTGTTTCATGGTGAGTCTCTTTTCTTACATCGACCTCTTCTTTGACAACTGGTCGTTTGTTTACTTCGATCTGTTCTTCTTTTACAGGAATATTTATCGTTTCGCCTTCCTTGTCGATCGAATCGGCTGTCTTGTCAGGGTCGCTTTCTGATACGGGTTTTCTTTCAACCACGATCTCTTCTTTTTCTACAGGTACTTCGACTGTTTCAGTTTCTGTTTTCACTTCTTTTCTTACATTGACCTCACCTGTATTGACCTCGCTTTTATCGACATCCAATTTTTCTTCTTTAAGCTGGAGGGTGTCATTATCATTAGTCGTATCCGGTCTATCCATCGTATCTGTTTTAGGGGCGGTTTCTCGTGGAGGTCTGTCATCGTCAACTTTTCTTACAGAATTATACTGATCGATATCCTCACCACGGAAATTATCGACGGCCACCACAATTTTGCCGTTTTTTATGTCATCTCTATAAGGGTACAATACATCATCGTCCTGATTATAATCTGCTTCTGCCGATCGATCATCGTCGTATGTGTCTGTGGAAAAAGCGCCTTTGATCTGCTCCCATAACGAACCATCATTATCAGTGTCACGCGTGTCGTGTCTATCAGTATCGCTTCCAGTATCAGCGGTCACATTTACACCTTCATGATCCCCAATGCTGTTGGCTACATCTTTATTGCCGTACAATATGATATCCTGCTTCTGATACCCGTCATTCTTCAACTTATGAACGACATCCAAAGCTTCATCCCGACTATCGTAACTTCCAATAACTGTTTTGCTATTCTGCATTCTTCTTCCTCCTTTTAGTTTTAAAGTGTGACAGAATTGTGTCGTACACTCTATTGTGAGTATAACGGATTTAATTGTATCTATCTATTCTCACGCCTTATAATATCGGAAAAGTTATAAGTGATTGTAATTGTTTGAAATGAATCGATTTCGGCGTTCATATAGTCCTAATACAGTAATTCCGGCAATTATCTATAAAATAAAAAAACCATCCGCTGACAGGCTTTGTAAAAGCGGAGTAACGAATGGTTTAAACTATCTATTTTAATATATAGTGATGATTATTCTGAATCTTCGTCGTCAGATTCACCGATTACTTCTGGTTCAGGCATTTCGTCAGAATCTTCAGTTGTTTCTTCTTCAATTGCTTCTGGAGCAGATACAGATACAACTGTAAAGCTTTCGTCAGTTAGTAATTCAGCAGAATCACCTAAATCAACATCAGATACGTGCAAAGTGTCTCCGATTTCTAATTTAGATACATCTAATGTGTACTCTGAAGGAGCTTCAGCAGGTGCAATGTTAACTTCGATTTCAGAAATTGATTGAGAAACGATTCCTTCGTCGATGTTTTCTTCGCCAGTAATGTGAACTGGAATAGACATTGTCACTTTTTGTCCTTTAGTGAAGGCCAGTAAGTCAACGTGGTATACAAGAGGCTTAAGTGCAGCGTTTGCCTGATCTTTTACGAATACTTGATATGTGTCGTTTCCGTCTACTTCAACGTCAAATACACCGTTGTATCCTACTTCTTTGATTGTTGCTTCAAAATCTTTGCGGTTTAGTAAAACAGATACTGTTTCAACTTCTTTACCGTAGATAGCAGCAGGAATCAATCCTTCAACTCTCGCTCTTTTTGATGCTGATGATCCTAATTCTGTACGTTTAGTTGCTGATAATTTCATAATAAATTACACCTTCCAAAATTTTATTTTAAGTAAATAGCATACGTCAATAATTAACAAGCCATGGATTAGTATATCAAAAACAAGACGAGAATGCAAAGAAAAGCGACAAGAACTTTTACTTTACAGTTCTTTCGTGCTTTTCTCCGCCTCTCGTTCGTTCCATTTTTATTCTAAAAAGTCTTTTAACTGCTTAGAACGACTAGGATGACGCAGTTTTCTTAATGCTTTAGCCTCGATCTGGCGAATACGTTCACGTGTTACACCAAATACTTTCCCTACGTCTTCAAGCGTACGCTGGCGGCCGTCATCCAGTCCAAATCTCAGGCGCAGGACATTTTCTTCCCGGTCAGTTAGTGTGTCCAGAACATCTTCCAGTTCGCTTTTGAGTAATTCGTAAGCAGCATTGTCAGATGGACTAGTCGCATCGTTATCTTCGATGAAATCACCCAGGTGTGAATCGTCTTCTTCACCAATTGGTGTTTCAAGTGAAACAGGTTCCTGTGAAATCTTTAGAATGTCACGGACTTTTTCTGTAGGCAAGTCCATTTCTGCTCCGATTTCTTCAGGTGTAGGTTCTCTACCGAGATCCTGAAGCAGCTGACGCTGAATACGGACAAGCTTGTTGATTGTTTCAACCATGTGCACAGGTATACGAATCGTACGAGCCTGGTCAGCAATCGCACGTGTAATAGCCTGACGAATCCACCAGGTTGCATAAGTGGAGAATTTGAATCCTTTTTCATAGTCAAACTTCTCTACAGCTTTCATTAACCCCATGTTTCCTTCTTGAATCAAATCAAGGAAGCTCATTCCACGACCGACGTAACGTTTCGCGATCGATACCACTAAACGCAAGTTAGCTTCTGCAAGCTCCTGCTTCGCAATCACATCTCCCTGCTCGATTCGTTTTGCAAGCGTGATTTCCTCTTTGGCACTTAATAGATCAACTCGACCGATTTCTTTCAGATACATACGAACGGGATCGTTGATTTTCACGCCAGGAGGAGCGATCATTTCTTCTTTTTTAGCTTCTTCAGCTACTTCTTCTTCTTTATCCAATTGTTTTGCTAATGGATTGCCATCTTCATCAACTACACCGATGCCTTCATCTTCGAACTTCTGAATCAGATCTTCCATCTGTTCTTTTTCAAGTTCAAATGGTTCTGCCAATTTATCTGTTAAATCGACATAAGATACGGTCTGCTGCTTATTCTTTCTTAAGTCTTTAATATACTGGACAACCGCTAGTTCGTACTTTTCTTCAGGCTGTTCGGTGGGTTTCTTTTTGTTTTTCGCCATATACTGACATGCCTCCTGATTGATCTTTATTTACTTTTCATTTGTTTAATAATATTAATGATTTCAAAACTAAGAGACTGCTGTTTCTGCTTGTCTCCACTTCGTTCAGCTTGTCTCAGCTCATCTTTTTTCTCTTTCAACCGGATCTCCAGAGGTTGTCTGTCACAGATAAGAGAAAGATAATCCTCGATTTCACCAGCCGAAATATCTTCGCTTAAAGAGATCCATGCAATTTCTGATGCTTTGCTCTTCAGGCGCTCGTCTGGTAAAAAATCCAGAAAAGACTGAAGGGATGGATGATCATGAGAGTGATAATAGTCATCGTACAACATAAATAAGACCTGATGATCCTGATCTGAAAAGGATAACTCTTTCTCATACGATTGAAGCGTCGTCCATACGTCATCTTGCGTAAACAAGCGGTGAAGCAGGGCTTTCTCTGCACGAGTCAACGAGGTTTCTTTCGGTTTATTCTGATGACTGACAGACGGCTGTGTAAACTCTATTGGCCGTTCTGTCTGCTTTTCTTTGCGCCGTTCGCTACGCCGCTCTTTCTGCTGGTCGGTAATAAAGGAGTGCAGCTGTTCTTTTAACGCATCGACAGACAACTCAAATTCTTCCTGCAGCTGATTCAAGTATAGCTCACGTTCAACTGCCGAAGAGACTCTTGCCAATTCTCTAAGCACCACTTCAATGTACTTCAATCGTTCACTTTCATTTTTAAGATTGAGGCCTTTGCGGTGGTATTTCATTAGAAAACTCATTAATGTATCTCTTCCATGGGTCAGAAAATCAATAAATGCCTCTTTCCCTTTAGTCTGAATAAAATCATCAGGATCTAAATTTTCAGGAAAGGTCGCAATATCTATAGTAAAATGCGTTTCTTTATTGATGAAGTCCGTCGCTCTCTTAGTTGCTTCCAGTCCGGCATCATCACCATCATAGGCAATCACAACATGATCAGTCACTTTGTCCAGCACATGAATCTGCTCTTCTGTCAGGCTGGTCCCCATTGAAGCAATGCCGTTTTTCACACCTGCCTGCCACGCTGAAATCACATCCATAAACCCTTCGAACAGTATGACTTCGCCTTCACGCCGGATAGACGCTCTGGATTTATCATAATTAAAGAGTATCCGTCGTTTATTAAACAGCTCTGTTTCAGGGCTGTTCATATATTTTGCCATTCGGTGGTTATCTTCTACTTCAAGAAAGGCCCGTCCTGAAAAGGCGACTGTCTTTCCTTTAGCATCTGCAATAGGAAAAAGGATCCGATTAGTGAATCGGTCAACAAACGTATCATCGTCTCTGTCGGAAAATAGGCCGGATTTTCTCAAAACCTCTGGGTCATTCAATCCCTCGTTATCCAGATAAAGCTTCAGAGCTTGTCTTTGAGGGGGTGAAAATCCGATCTTAAACGTTTCAATACTTTCTTTCGTCATTCCTCGATCCAATAAATAGTTATACGCCTCTTCACCGGCTTTGGTGTTCACTAGAAGGTGATGATAAAAATACTCAGCCTTTTCGTAAACTGCCAGCAGTTTGGCATGCATCGAATCTGCAGCAGGTCTTGATTGTCGTGCCTGATCTATGATTGAGAAATCAATAGACAGATCACCCAATTCAGCTGTTTTTCCAACAGCTTCCACAAACGTCAAGCCTTCCATTTCCTGCAGAAAACTAAATACGTTCCCTCCCCTTCCGCAACTGAAACAATGATAGATCTGTTTCTTTTCGCTCACGGAAAATGAAGGTGTTTTATCATCGTGAAAAGGACAAGATGCGAAATAGTTTTGTCCCGATTTCTTTAGTTGAAGATATTGGGAAATAATTTGAACAATATTCGTTTCTTCGCGGATCGAATGAATGGTTTCTTCAGGAATTCTGCTCACTATTCATCCCCCTTCACTTGCTGATGTTGTATTTTTAATAGGCACACTATCCCTATATTAATCAAAGTTAAGTATACCAAAATCGGTTGAAATTGTAAATGAAAGCAAGCCATAATAGGTAAATAAGTCCATTACCAGCTCAAGGAACACTTGAAAATGAGATCCTGGACAATTCTAATTGTCAGCTGTTTCTCTATGGTCAGCAGATTCTTTACAGACTATTTTTAACATGCTGCCCAAAAGAATCACTACTATGAGTTAAGGCAAAAAGGCTGATTACCCCCGACTCAAAATGGCTGGTATTTGAGTCGCATGATTTCTGTCTGATTAACCGCAGCTCAAAATTTTCTTCTTCTCGAGCTACAGTTAGTCTCTCCCCCTACCTTTGACTCACTGACAAATAGACACCGAGTTGCATCTAATAATATAGATTACACGTAACTCAAATTAGTATTTTGAATGAGTATCAGGTTATAACGCTTTATGGGTCAACTGAAATCTGTCATCCAAATGAGCTGCAGGAAATAAAAAAACCAGACCCAAAGAGAGCAGGAAATGAAAAATACTCGTCCGAAGACGAGTATTAACTAACGTATGGATAACTCACATATTTTCAAATCGGTCCACATTAGCTTGAATCAGACCTTCTGTGCTATCAAAGTCATTCGTCTGCCTAGACTTTTCCATATTAGTTGAGCAAGGAAAAAATCGACCATACTGTGAATGATGGTTCCGACACCTACGAGCAAGAAGACTGCATAGAAGAATCCGTCCTGATAATCAGCTCCTGAGACGAGGCCGAAGAAAAAGACTGAAACGACCAAGACTTCAGCTAATGCATGAACGATAGCGATCGAAAATGAAAACAGCTGACTTTTGACGGGAGAGGCTAAAATATCCTCTCTTCTGTTTTTTAAATACAACGCGCCAATAAGCGCAAACACCACGTGACTCATTGCTCTCATTGTAACGACGATTGGAAAGCCGGCTAATAGAAAGCCGACTGCAGAACCTAACGATACGGCTACAGCAATGGCTGGTGAAAAAAACATAGCAAAGAATATGGGAACGTGACTTGCCAGTGTAAATGAAGCCGGTTCGATAAGAACTCTAATGGGCATGACCATCGGAATAGTGATGGCAATGGCCGTGAGTAAAGCCGTAACAGTCAGCTTTAAAGTATTAGTTTGTCTGATAATAAACAACTCCTAAATAAAGTATGTATACAGGTGTCATGACACCTTATAAGTATACCTGATTCGCTAGAGTTGTCAACAGTCTCATTCGTAAAGAAAGCCTTTACTTTTAAGTTTTTCTTTTATTTTTTCTAATCGGTCTTTGTTTTTAGCTTTGATTGTATGAGTGTGCAGGCCTTCAGTTAAATTAGAAAGCAAAGCAGACTGGTTATTTTTTATTTTTTCAATAAATTCATCTACTTCCAGCCGGTTGGAAATCGTCAGATCGCCTCTGATTTGACCGTATATAGGGTGCTCGACCGTCACATCGATCACCTCTCCACCCAAGTCGACTATGGCGTACAGTTCTTCTTTCGTTTCTTCTGGCAAGTGCTGACAGACGATCGATTCACATACCCCTTCTTCGATCTGACTACGCATGATGTACCCTTTGGGGGTCGAAACGATACCGATCCCAGAAGCCCGGAGTAAAGCGATATCTCCGACTATTACCTGACGACTGACATTAAAGGCAGACGCCAGTGTCCGCGCAACAACGGCTTCCTCTGCTTTATCCAAATAGTCTTTTATTGCTTGTCTTCTTTGATCTGCTTCCATACTCTTCACTCCCGTTCACGTTGCTTTGATTATGAAAATTGCGCATCGTACAGTGACTTATAAGCTCCGTTATGTGCAATCAATTCATCGTGACTGCCTTCTTCTTCGATCCCTTTAGAAGAGACTACGACTATTCTGTCTGCATTCTTGATCGTCGCTAAACGGTGCGCGATGATAAGCGTGGTACGACCTTTCGATAGTGAGTCCAATGCTTCCTGAATGGCCTGCTCTGTTTCTGTATCTAGTGCTGAGGTTGCTTCATCCAAAATAAGAATAGGCGGGTTCTTGAGGAACATACGGGCTATAGACAGACGCTGTTTCTGACCGCCGGACAGTTTAACGCCTCGTTCACCAATGACCGTTTCAAGTCCCCTCGGCAAGTTATTGACGACATCCACCAGATTGGCCATCTTCACGGCATTATCGACTTCTTTATCTGTTGCGTCCAGTTTACCATACAGAATGTTTTCTTTGATCGTTCCTGGGAATAAAAAGACATCCTGTTGAACGACCCCGATCTGTTCTCTCAATGAATCCAGAGTCACCTCTTTAATGGAATACCCATCAATTGTGATCGACCCTTCATCAATATCGTAGAACCTTGGAAGAAGGTTACAAATGGTTGTTTTACCTGCGCCGCTTGGGCCGACAAAAGCAATCGTTTCTCCAGCTTTGATCGATAAATTGATATCTTTTAGTATTGACTGATTTTCTTCGTAACTGAACGATACGTCAGTGTACTCAATGTCCCCTTTTAAGCTGTTGACTTTGATGGCATGTGGGGAATCTTTCACTTCTGATTTCAACCCCAGCTCTTCTAGGAGTCGCTTGAACCCGGCAATTCCTTTCGGGTAACTTTCGATCATAGTATTTACTTTTTCGATCGGTCGGACAAATACATTAGCAAATAAAATGAAAGCGACCAAATCACCATAACTGATTTCGCCTTGAATCGTAAAGTAGGCACCGAAAAACAGGGCAAACAGACTGATAAGACGCATCAGAAAATAATTATATGAATGACTGACAGCCATCATTTTGTAGAATAAGTATTTTGATTTTCGGTAAGCAAGATTGAGCTGATTGAAACGTTCCTGCTCATAATCTTCATTCGAGAAAGCCTGAACCACTCGAACGCCTCCGACAGATGCTTCGATCCCCGCACTGAATCCTGCTAAATCATCATAAATGCGAGTATTGACTTGTGTCATGCGTTTATTAAAGAACGCCAGTGCAACAGCTATAAACGGCACCAGTATGAATGTCATTACAGCCAGTTGAACATGCACACTCAGCATGAGTAAAAATGCACCGGTCAATGTGAATAAGGTGATAAAAATATCTTCCGGCCCGTGGTGAGCGACCTCAGCAATTTCAAACAGGTCTGAGGTCAGCCGCGTAATCAGTTTCCCTGTTTCTCTGTTATCAAAATATGAAAAAGACTGTTTTTGGATATGATTATATAGATCCTGACGCATGTCTGTTTCAATATTTGTTCCGAGGACATGCCCGTAATAGGTCACGATAAAATGCAAAAAGGTGTTCAAGGCGTAAATTCCCAGTAACCCAATGGATACGAGTACGATCAGAGACCAGTCTCCGGTCGGGAGAATCGAATCCACTACCTGCTGAACCATGATGGGAAAAGCGAGTTCCAGCGTTGCTACAATGATTGCTGCCGAAAAATCCAAAGTAAATAAGGCTTTATAAGGTTTGTAATATGAAAAAAATCGTTTAAGCATACTCCTGTTCTCCTTCTCCATTGATAAACTAATACAGAAAGAAGGCAGAACGTTCGTGAACCTGCCTTCTCGCTTCTGTTTTCTTTTACTTAATGACCAGCACGTTGAAGCGTGCAAAAGATGCTGATAAGGCATGGATGCGTGTCAACAAGGCGAGTCGATTTTCTTTGACAGCTGAATCATCCGTCATGACCATATTATGTTCGAAAAAGTCATCAATCAGCGGGTGCATATCTGCAAAAAGCTGCCATTTCTCTGAAGCAGTCAAGGTAGTCTGTGTCAGTTGTTCTGCTTTTAAAACAGCTTCGTACAGTGTTTTTTCTGAATCAGTTTCAAAACGGTCAGACGATAGAGTGAAATCATCTGACGCTTTTTCGGCCAGATTAGACACACGTGTCAGTGATTCAACGATGGCTTTAAAATCAGCGGCTTCTTTTTTAGCTTTCAAAACATGGGCTGCTTCTATTTGTTCGACTATGTCGTCCTGATCGGATTCTAGGACTGCTTTACGTGTATCGTAGTCGCGGGTCATTCCAGCCTCAGCCGATAACCACTGATCCACTCGGTCTTTAATAAATGAAATAACGGCGTCTTTATTTTGAATATACGCTGCTTTAGTTTCAACTGAATCAACAGTTTCAATGATGGAATCCAGTAACTCATTGAATGGAATAGAGACATTAAACGATTTAATAATGCGGACAATTCCCATAGCTTGTCTTCTTAAAGCAAACGGATCGTTAGACCCGGAAGGAATCAAGCCAACTGAGAAAAAGGATAATAAGGAGTCCAGTTTATCAGCCAATGAAAGCAATGCCCCCAATGTACTCTGAGGCAACGCGCCCTCCATACTTTTTGGAAGATACTGTTCTGATAAAGCATCAGCTATGACTTGATCTTCTCCTCTTTCTGAAGCGAATATACCTGCAATGTCACCTTGAAGAGACGTAAATTCGTTTACAGTTTGAGTAACAAGATCAAACTTACAGATCATTCCGGCACGTTCTATCTTGTCGAGCTGCTGTTCGTCGACTTCAAAGAATGGAGCCAGCAGATTAGCAATAGCAGTCAAACGGGTTTGTTTATCATATAAAGAACCTAATTTTTCATGGAATGAAACGGATGATAATTTGTCTACAAACTCATCAATCGACTGCTTCTGATCTTCTTTATAAAAGAAAGCGGCATCTGATAAGCGGGCACTCAACACTTTTTCGTTCCCTTTACGTACCTGATCGATCGATACGTCATTCCCATTTCTCACTGCTATGAAGTATGGAAGGAAGTCATTTTCAGCATTGTCTTTGCGTACAGGGAAATAACGCTGATGGTCTGCCATAGCAGTTTCAAGCACACTCTCCGGGACAATCAAATAACTTTCTTCGAAAGACCCATAGAAAGCCGTCGGGTACTCGACAAGGTCGGTAACTTCTTCAAGTAGTGATGTATTGCCCAAAGGACTTTTCCATCCATTAGCTTGACAGATGTCTTCGATTTGTTTAATGATCAGCTGTTGTCTTTCAGATCTGTCTACGATTACAGACTGTTCTTTTAAAGCTTTTTTATAGTCATCTGCCTGTGTCAACGTCACTGCCTCCCCAAGGAATCGATGTCCTCTAGAAGCACGGCCTGAAGTTACATCAAAAAGAGTCAAATCTACCAGCTGATCATCAAGTAAAGCAGTCAGCCAGTGAACGGGACGAATATACTTGTATGAATGATTTCCCCACTTCATGGAAACCGGGAAAGGAATCGTTGGCAGCACCGATGATAATTGACTGATCACGTCTTTAGCCGTCAATCCTTTGATATGTTTTTCTACAAAGACGTACTCTTCGCCTTTGATCTCTTTAAAGACGATATCTTCAACAGACGCTTGTTGACCGCGTGTGAATCCGATGGCAGCTTTGGACCAGTTCCCTTCGTCATCTAAAGCTATGCGTTTAGCAGGTCCCTTAACGGTCTCTGTCTTGTCTGATTGTCGCTCTTCAAGGCCGGTTACTTTTACAGCCAGTCTCCTTGGGGTGCTGAACATCTCGATCGACTCGAAACCTAATTGGTTTTCTTTGAAATGTGCAGCGACTTTATCTTTTAAATGAGTCACAGCCGGAACAATGACTTTAGCCGGTAGTTCTTCAAGACCAATTTCCAATAAGAATGAATGAGTCATTATTTTGCCCCCTCCTTAACGCCATATTTTTCGATCCATTTGTCCGCCTCGTTCTCTTTTAACAGAGGGAACGATAATTTTGCCCGTTCCTGTAAGAAGGATTTAGCTATCAATCGTGCCATATGACGAATACGTTTCAGGTAATCCGGTCGATCCGTCGCGGACACTGCTCCACGGGCATCCAGAAGATTAAATGCATGACTACACTTCAATACATAATCGTAGGCTGGATGGACCAGATTGTTTTCAATTTGTTTTAAAGCTTCCTCTTCGAATGATGAGAACTGCGAGAACAGAAAGGCTGTGTCGCTGTGATCGAACGAATAGGCTGAGTGTTCATATTCCGGCTGCTTGAATATTTCGCCGTACTTGACTCCCGGTGCCCATTCAATGTCATACACATTGTCAACGTCTTGAATATAGGATGCCAGACGTTCCAGTCCATATGTCAACTCACTTGTGACGGAATCGACCTCTAGTCCTCCTACTTGCTGGAAATAAGTAAATTGAGTCACTTCCATTCCATCAAGCCAGACCTCCCATCCGAGTCCTGCACAACCTAAAGATGGATTTTCCCAGTTATCTTCAACAAAACGGATATCATGTTTCAGCGGATCGATCCCGAGAGCTTTCAAACTATCTAGATACAATTCCTGTATTTCTTTGGGTGAAGGCTTCATAACGACCTGAAACTGGTGATGCTGATAGAGACGGTTAGGGTTTTCACCGTAACGTCCATCTGCTGGGCGGCGCGATGGTTCAACATACGCTGCATTCCATGGTTCTGGACCTATGGCTCTTAAAAATGTATACGGACTCATAGTCCCTGCCCCTTTTTCTGTATCGTATGCCTGCATCAGCATGCATCCCTGATCAGACCAGAACTGTTGAAGGGTCAATATAATATCTTGAAATGTTTTTGCTTTTTCCATTTCGTTTCTCTCCTCGTTATTCAAAATAAAGAAAACTCGTCTCTATACTGACAGTCATCCATCAGTATAGGGACGAGTTTTCTCGCGGTTCCACCCTACTTCTAGCTTAATCATTTCATAAGCCAGCACTTTACATTCCACACTCCAGATGCCCTTCAAAATAAACTCCTCTATGGCTCTCACCTTCCCATAGTCGCTAAATAGGATTCTATTTTTACTCCTTCTATCATCGTGTTTTATTGTCATATTCTATCTTACAATAAGTTTTGTAATTGTCAAATACTTCGTGAGCTAAATGGTCAGTATTTAGTCTTTCGCTACTTTGACATTCTGATTATGTTGAGAAAGAATACTGAGTATTGCTTCTTTATCTCTTTTATCAAAATAAATCAGTTTGATATCATCTGGTGCATTCACCGTTGTAAAGCACAGCTGCAGACGATCCTGCTGATCAAGAATCAGCCACTGCTGAGTTTCTTTAAACGTGTATTCTCTACTCATCATCCCTTTTACAGCCGTTCCTGATTCGATTGGTATGACTCCGCTTGAAGTGAACCCCTTGTTATATTGTGACAGATAAACGACAAGCGCAGCTGAAAAGACCACCACCCAGTCAATGAAAGTGAGGTTAAACACGATTGCCAGGGCCACAAGGATGACTGCAGCAGCAAGTTGGGTCGAGCGTTTACTGAATATGCCAGTAAGGGTGTGTCTGATGACTATCCGGCGCATCTGGATCATGTTATGGATGATCCCCGCCCAGGCTAAACTGATTATAATTAAACGTCCTAATAATTCACTCATTTAATCGTCCTTACGCTTCAATACAGAATCCCATTGATGCATTTGATTGATAAATCGTTTGCTTTTTAAATTCAGACCCACTAGTTCATCATAAAGCTGATCGATGACATAGCGAATATCGCGTTTTGTTTCCTTTTTTAAAGAAATGGTATTGATCTTATCAAAAGACAGGACTGAAAAGAGACGAATAAAATGCATCGCCTTCGCAGATGCATGCAGCCTGCGTTCGTCTTCATGAAAATGGGCTGGACAAAGCAGTCCGTGATGTTTACTGGAATAATCAAACGGCCCTTCTGTTTTCCCGCAAAATACACAGCCTCTAAACTCAGGCATGACTCCAAAATAATGAAGAAAACGAACTTCAAAAATAGCCATGATGATCTCAGGATCTCTATCCGCATTGATGGCTTCAAGTCCTAGTACAAGCTGGTGATATAAGGTGGGGTCTGGCTTACGGTCTTCCAGGGCAGCATCTGCCAGCTGAACGATGTAAGTGGAGTAGGCCGTTTTGAAAATATCAGTCTGGATAGACGTATAGATTTCCACATTTTTGGCATCTCTGATGAAACTTAACCCTTCTTTTCTAATATCTCCAATAAAAGTCGCCTGTGTAAAGGGCTGGATCACCGATCTGAGTTTGAAATTCGGATTTTTGGTTCCGCGAACAAAAAACATCAGTTTCCCATACTCACGTGTAAATAATTTGACCAGATAATCTCTCTCACGGTGTTTTCTGACGGATAAAACAAGTCCTTCGATTTCTTCTAACTGAGACACTCAGTCACCTTCTCTAATCGTACAGTCTAATATTGATCTTTATTATACCCAAAATCGTTTAAATTCGATTGCTTATCACGCCAGTCACTTTGGACTTTCACCCATAGGTCTAGATAAATTTTATCGCCAAGTAGGCGTTCGATATCTTTTCTTGCGTTCATGCCGATATCCTTCAACATTTTACCTTGCTTCCCAATGATTATTCCCTTTTGAGATTTTCGTTCAACAATGATTGTGGCATTGACCATGACTTTTTCGTTTTCTTCACGTTTCATGCTTTCAACCACGACGGCCACTGAGTGAGGAATCTCTTCTCTCGTACGCTCCAGAACTTTTTCGCGAATCAGTTCAGAGACGATAAAGTACTCGGGGTGGTCACTGATCTGGTCTTCTGGATAATACTGTGGACCTTCAGATATATATTTGCTGATGGTTTCCTGTAAGTGCTCGACATTGTTTCCGTCAATCGCAGAAATAGGCACAATTTCGGCAAAATCCAGCTGCTTGTTATAATCTTCTATGATCGGCAGCAGTTCATCCGGGTGAACCTGGTCTATTTTATTCAACACCAGGAATACTGGGCTTTTAACATGCTGCAGCTTATCGATAATGAAATCATCTCCCGGGCCTCTCTTCTCTGTGACATTGACCAGAAATAAGACGACATCGACTTCGTTAAATGTACTGAGCGCTGTCTGAACCATAAAATCGCCAAGACGGTGTTTAGGTTTATGGATACCGGGTGTGTCGATAAACACGATCTGTTCAGTATCTGTTGTTAAGATTCCCTGTATTTTATTACGCGTCGTCTGTGCTTTATCGCTCATGATCGCTACTTTCTGACCGACTAAACGATTCAGAAGTGTTGATTTCCCTACGTTAGGACGTCCTACCAGCGAGACGAATCCTGATTTATACTTGACTTCATTATTTTGACTCATACCATATCTCCCGATTGAAAAGCGCCAGGCAACAGTTCACTTACTGTTGTTTCCTTAACTTTTCCTTTTTTATTCGTTAGTAACACAGGCATATCCGGTTCACAAAATTCGACCAGTACTTGTCTGCATGCTCCACATGGTGAAATGGGGCCGTCAGTATTGCCTGTTACTACTAAGTACTCAAATGATTTATTTCCTTCTGATACAGCTTTAAAGATAGCTGTCCGTTCTGCACAGTTAGTCAGTCCGAAAGATGCGTTTTCAATATTGCAGCCGGAATAGATTGCTCCATCCTTAGTCAATAAAGCGGCACCTACTGGGAATTTTGAATAAGGGACGTATGCTCTGTCAAGCATTTCTGTCGCTTTTGAAACGAGATCTTTTTTTGTCTGTTCATTCATATCGATCGCCTCTTTACATTAAAATTTGTATGATTTTTGGAAGCAGTATAATCGCACCCACCAGTACAGCAAAGCTGGCAGTGACTAAAACAACAGCCGCTGCCATATCTTTCACTTTTTTGGCAATGGGATGATACTCTTCTGTAATCAAATCAACGACATTTTCCGCTACAGTGTTGATCAGCTCCATTACAAAAACCAGATAAGACACTAAAATGAGCCATAACCACTCAGAACGTGTCATAGGCAATACGATAGCAATGAGAAAAACTGCTATCCCAGACATGACATGGACACGCATATTTCGTTCTTCCTGAAATGCTGTCCGTATGCCCTGGAAAGCAAATTTAAACGAGGCACGATATGTCCTATTCTTTTGTGGAAGCTCTTTAGGGTTATCTTTTAAGGCCATATTCCTTCAAAATCTCCTCTTGTAATGAAAACATGATCTTTTCATCTTCTGCAGTCATATGATCATACCCATTCAAGTGCAGAAAGCCATGAACCATTAAAAAGCCCAGCTCCCGCTCCACCGAATGTCCAAATTCATTTGCCTGCTCAACTGCTTTGTCATAAGAAATAAAGATATCACCAAGGTCTCTGGGGATCGTTATACCGTCCATATCGAATTCTTTAAACAAATCCTCTTCGTCATCTTCTATGGCAAAACTGATCACGTCTGTCACTTGATCTTTTTCACGGTATTCTTTATTTATTTCTCTTATTTTTTCATTGGAGACTACAGTAATGGAGACTTCCGCTTTTTTTGTGACATTTAATTTATCAGCCGCCACATTCAGCAGGTCTTCCATCCATTCGACCATGTCTTCAGTTATTTTGTCTGTTTCATCATAAATAATGGTTTCCATATTAATCACTATCCGTTTCATTTTCATATGCACGAATCACTTTCGCGACTAGTGGGTGTCTGACCACATCTTCAGCTTCAAATTTAATATGTGCGATCCCTTTGACTTCAGTCAAAACACGTTCCGCATGTATAAGTCCGCTTGTGGTGCGTTTGGGTAAATCGACTTGAGTAATGTCGCCGTTGATGACCATTTTTGATCCGAATCCTAAACGGGTCAGAAACATCTTCATCTGCTGGACGGTCGTATTTTGTGCTTCATCAAGAATAATAAAGGCATCATCGAGAGTTCTTCCTCTCATGTATGCAAGAGGAGCAATTTCAATAGTCTCTCTTTCAATCAGACGGTTCGTATGTTCTGTACCAAATATAGTGTATAACGCATCATATAAAGGCCTCAAATACGGGTCTACTTTTTCCTTAAGGTCTCCAGGAAGGAAGCCAAGGCTTTCACCCGCTTCTACAGCTGGACGCGTCAGGATGATTCGCTTGATTTCTCCTCTGCGCATGCTGGCAACTGCCATTGCTACAGCAACAAACGTTTTACCTGTCCCTGCCGGACCGACACCAAAGACGATATCATTTTTCTTAATAGCTTCTACATAATTACGCTGTCCGACATTTTTTACACGTATGGCCTTATTTTCTTTGTCTCTAGTAATTTCCTCTTCGTACATTCGCACAAACTGAGACAGTTTCCCTTGTTTCGCCATTCGAACAGCAGTCATGATATCTGCTTTTTTTATTTTGATTCCTTTATCATCTAAAGTTAGTAACTGATTAAATAATGTTTCAATCAGTCGGATAGTCTCAGGATCCCCTTCGATTTCAAGTTGAGAGCCTCGACTATTGATGGCTACATTCATTTCTTCTTCAATTAGGGTGAGGTAACTATTTTGGGGTCCAAATAGGGAGAACACGCGCTGCGAGTCTTCCAGCTCAATTCGTTTTTTTTCAGTAAATTCAGTCAACCAGGTGACATCTCCTTTTTCTTAAAGTGATTCAGTTAAATCATAGCACAAATTTAACTGAATCTCCATATAAGGTACTGGAAACTCTAGTGCCAAATGGTTTATCCGTAACGCCTGATCCCTATACAGGAGGTTTAATGAAAAACGGTCAACTTAAATAAGTCTGATTGATTCGGATTGACACATTTATGTAGGCCTGACAGCTCACCAGGACTGTTTTGATAAAAAGAAAAATCCGCAGGGAACCAGACATGATATCTGGATTCCTGCGGATCAAACGTATTAATTGTTTAGTTCTTCTTTAACAATCGAATTCACAAGATTGCCGTCAGCTTTACCTTTAACTTTAGGCATCAATGCACCCATTACCTTGCCCATATCTTTCATGGATGAAGCTTGAGTCTGTTCCACTGTGTCTTTCACAATTTCACGAACCTCTTCTTCACTCAATTGAGCCGGCAGATAAGTGTCAACGATTTCGATTTCTTTTTCAAGTTTTACCACCAGATCATCTCGACCTGCTGCTTTAAACTCGTTCAAAGACTCGACGCGCTGTTTTTTCTCGCGAGAAAGAATAGTTAATTCATCTTCTTCGGTTAATTCTTCTCCCTTATTGATCTGTTCGGTCTGTAAGGCAGATTTTAACATGCGAATCGTAGATAATTTCTCTTTATCCTTAGCTTTCATCGCAACTTTCATATCCTGATTTAACTCATCAAGACGAGACATATAATCACCTTCTGTTTGAGGTGTAAATAATAAGGGCTACCTTAGAATTTACGCTTACGTGCTTCCTCAGATTTCTTTCTACGCTTAACACTCGGCTTGTCATAGTATTCACGTTTACGGGCTTCTTTCAAAGTGCCCGTCTTAGATACGGAACGTTTGAAACGACGAAGAGCATCATCAAGACTTTCACCTTTCTTGATATCTGTTTTAGTCAACGTTCTTCCCCTCCCCTCGTACGTTCAGGGCGTTCCGATTGTTCATAAATAGAATGTTATTCACAATTGGTCTTCCCTATCAATAAATGATGTAATCATTTAATATGCAAGATTGCATACAAACAATTCATTTTTAATTATATACAAATAATTAGAGAGCGTCAACACTATGTCCAAATTAATTATGGACAAAATGTAAACACTCTCATTCAGCATAGAAAATGATCAGGCGATTTTTGCGCATTCCTCGCATTTTCCAAACAGTTCAAATCGATGGGACGTCACTTCACAACCTGGCAGCTGTTCCTGAAATAAATCCAATGGACACATTTCAAGTTCGCGTGTTTTCCCGCATTCAGTACAGATAAAATGATGATGGTGTCCATGTACATCACAACTGGATCTGAATAATTTCTCGCCATTCAATTCAGTTTCTTCAACTACGGATAGTTCTACAAATGTGTGTAAGTTGCGGTAAATCGTGTCAGGACTGATACCAGGAAACATTTCTTTTAAATGATCCTGCACTTCTTTGGCAGACATATATTTTTTCCTGTTGTACAGGATTTCCAAAATACGCTGTCTTTTGCCCGTTGTCTTATATCCGTTACGTTTCAGCGTTTTAACGGCTTGTTCAAAAGCTGTCAAGAGAATCGCTTCCTTTATCTTAAAATCGTTCTTTACTAGTATAACGCAATAAAACAATTATTCAAGAATCATTTTCGGTACAAATATATGACAGTTTACTATATACTTAAGATATAAAATCGTTTGAAAGGACTGATCAGTATGTCGAAAGAATCCGCTGCAACCATTTTTGTGTTATCCGATTCGGTTGGAGGGACAGCCAGTAACATCTTTTATGCCGCTAGGGCACAATTTCCAGATACGGCGTTCGATCTTAAGAATTTCCCGTTTGTAAGGCAGGAAGATCAAATCATTACCATTCTGGAAAAAGCAAAAGAGGCTGACGCAATCGTTCTTCATACGTTTGTTAATCCTGATTTAGTGGAAATAATCGAAGATTTCTGTACGAAAGAATCTTTGACGAGTTTTGATATCATCAATCCTCTTATCAATGAATTGACACTGCGCTCCAATGTTCTTCCCACGCATAAACCCGGAGCTATGCATAAACTGGATGAAAAGTACTTTGATCGAATCGGGGCTTTGGAGTTTGCCGTCCGCTTTGATGACGGAAAAGATCCCAAAGGGTTCCTTGAGGCAGATATTGTCATTTTAGGTATCTCCCGAACGTCCAAGACGCCTCTCAGTATATTCCTGGCAAATCAGAATTACAAAGTAGCTAACCTTCCTCTCTTGCCGGAATCCAAGCTGCCGGAAGAAATTTGGCAAGTGGATCCCAAAAAGATAGTCGGATTAACGAATGACGAGGAAATGCTGTCAAACATTCGAAAAGAACGCATGCTGTCGTATGGGATGGAAGCTGACACGCCTTACTCTGACAAAAAACGCATTCGAAAAGAAATACAGTATGCTGATGAGATATACAAAAAACTGAACTGCCAGATCATCAACGTAGCAACTAAATCGATTGAAGAAACGTCGGCTATTATAATCAATTCCTTAAATTTATAAATTGAAAAAACTTCAACAATCGTAAGGTGGCAGTTGTGTTCCTGCTGCATACCTTAAATTGTTGAAGTTTTTTAGTGCGCCCGTTTCGTTTTTTCTCTCAGGAAGAATGTCAGAATAAATGCGGTAAATGCCAGAACGGCCACCATCCCGAATCCGCCTCTGATTCCCTCAATGGTCAGGTCTGGTGCTGCCCCTCCTGCTTCAGCTCCTTCAAGAGTGGGAGAATGTACAAAAGCAGATACGATCGACATAGAAGCAAAGACTAAAGTAATAGCAAAACTGGATCCGATTTGTCTGACAGTTTGTCGTGCAGAGGTTCCATGTCCCATCTGATCATCAGGTAGTGCATTCATGCCTGCCGTTGTTACTGGAATATTAAAGACTCCAAACCCGATTGATAACAAAAGATAAATAGCGACGATGTACCAGATGGGAGTCGTCTGGCTGACAAATACAAGGAGCACGGTCCCGATAAACAGTGTCAAGCCACCCAAAGGAGCAATTTTAGATACGCCATATCGGTCATAGATGCGTCCGGTAACTGGCGAGATGAAGGCTTTGAATAGCCCCCCCGGTAATAATATCAGCCCGGATAGTGTTGCGGATCGTCCAAGTACTGTCTGGATATACATAGGCATTACATTTGAGATACCTGTGATGACCATCAATCCGAGCATCGTGATGACGACTGAAAGACTGAAGGTCTTGTTTTTAAAAAGTGATACATTCAGCATGGGTTCAGGGCTGTTTAAATTACGCTTGATAAACAAGTAAATAAAGAGTGCCCCGATAATGACTGATGCCCACGCGATGATTGAATCAAAACCTTGTGAGCCCATAAGAGACAGACCAAACAGCAGGACTCCAAAACCGATCAGCGAATGACGGATCGATACCCAGTCAATCGTTGGATCGCTCATCGGCAGGACATCGGTCAAGGTAAGCAGAGCAATGGGAATGACCAGAATCGATCCTATGAACAGCCCGTAAAATATATAATGCCAGGATAAGGTATCGACGATCCACCCACCCATAGCGGGTCCAAGCGTCGGGCCTAAGCCCAGAACGACTCCCATCAGACCTAATGCACTCCCACGCTTTTCTGGCGGAGAGACAGTCAATATGATCGTCTGCATAAGCGGAATAACCATTCCTGCCCCTACACCCTGCAGTAACGTTCCGAAAAGGACCACCACAAAATGGAATCCCAGTCCAGCTATAAATGAGCCGACACCGAAAATGATCATCATCAGAATGAATAAATTGCGCGATCGAAACTTATTCATGGCAAATGCAGTGATAGGAACCATGATGCCTTTGACCAATGTGTAACCTGAAACGGTCCACTGGCCTATTGAAGGCGACACATTCAAATCACTGATCATTGTGGGTAGGGCGGTTTTAATAGCTGTCTGATTCATGATAACCATGAGTGATCCTGCAAATAAGGCAGTATAAACCATCCAGTATGGAACTTCATTGTTATCACGTCTGTCAAGCTGTCTTGTAAGGAGACGCACCCCTTTTCGTCCCCATTTGGTTTGTCTGATATCCACTGTTATCTCCTTTAATTTTTTATTACATAAAAATATGTATTCGTTGATATAAAAAAAAGGAAATCAAAAACGATTCCCTTGTTGACCAGTAATAAATTATCATGTTAAAAGAGCACGTGCAAGTTTTCTGTCTGCTCTTTAGTTCAGAGATTTTTTACGTTTGATTTTGCCATCCCATTTAGAGTAGCCATCTTTCAAGACGTATAAATCGTCGAACCCGTTCTTTTTCAATAATAATGCAGAGCGATAACTGATCGTTTTCTTGTCATCATATAAGTAGATGGGCTGATCTTTTCGCAATTCTCCAAAGCGCTGCTTCATTTGCATATACGGGATATTACGTGCGCCTAAAATATGACCTGCATCAAAATCATCTTTCCCTCTTACATCGACAATTTGAACTTTTCGCATGTTCTTCTTGAATTCATCATTCTCGATAGCTGTCGCTGCATTCTTGCGTCTGAAAAACTGGACTAATTCCCAAATTCCCCAGGCAATAATTCCGATCCATAAAATAAGTGTAACAATTGTCCAAGTATCCAACAAAAAACTCCCTCTCTATTCCCTATTCATATAATAGTTTACAGTAGACGGAGTAAAAATTCTAGTCTATTTTTAAGTCGGGCCATTTATTAAGGACTTCATTTCACCTGAGCGCAGGTTAATAATGTACTCATATCTCCAGCCGAACAGAACATAACGTTCATCTGGAGACAACGTAATTGGCGCATCATAAGGCAGATCGATGATGTCTTCAGTCGTTTCATTATCAAAGTCAAGCTTTTGGAGAGTGTAATCACCTAACTGGTCTTCCAGTACAACAGCTTCTTCAGCTATGACACCTAAAATCGTTCCATTTCGTCTGGACTGTGTCATGTGAGGCTTCATGGGTTCATTGTTCATGGTTACTCTAGGCACAGCAATCACATTATCTCCAACCAGGAAGGGGTATTCATGAAAGAGGTAGACTTGATGTTCATTGATATCAGAAGGAACGACTCCGATAAACGTGTCCTGATGCAAAAAGAAATCTCGAATCTCCCGACTGATGATCATGTCACTGTCCTCTTCTCTGATATCTCCGATATAGAGATGACGCCCCTCAAATTCATCCACATAAACATAGACATTTGAGGTGTACCAGCGGGGATAGAGTGAGGCAATCGGACGTTCAGTCAGGGTATTGTCAGACGTATTCCAAATTTGGACCAGGATCGATTCAGTTTCATCTTCAACATCATAGGCATAGTGTGATAAAAAAATCAGTTCTGGATTGACAGCATTCCAGTCCAAAGTCACATACCCACTGTAGTTGATTGGAATAGAATGGGCGAGCTCGCCATCAAGATCAATTATATTCAGGATCACTCCTGAATCAGAGACTTCCTGGAATAAGATGTAATCATTAGTATGACTGATTTCTACACTTAAGAAATAGCTGTGCTCTTCATATATCGAATGTGTTTCTCCAGTAAACAGATTATGCGAGATCAATCCATGCGCCTGATGATCCCCTTTATGAATAAGTATGGTCTCTCCATTGATCCAGCCTACTATTTTCTGAAAAGACTCGTACTCGAGATCGAGCATCTGTAAAACCTCTTCGGGTTCATCACTGCCATTCGCTTCTTCTTCTGTCTCTTGACAGCTAAGCAAAAAAAGGCAGCAACATGTCAAAAAGAGACACAATTTAAGCCTGTGTTCTTTAATACTTGACATATCGCTCACCTCTTTACGTGGGTTTATATTACTAATATTACCACATTAGTAGAGCTTTATTCACTTATATGCTTATAAACGGATTCATTTAAAACGAGTGAACTGGCACCAATCACCCCAGCATCGTTTCCAAGTTCCGCTATTCGTATATTAGTACTTTGGCGAATAGTTGGAAAAGCGTAAACTGTAAAGCGCTCTCTAATTTTTTCAGCCAGGAACTCACCTGCTTTTGAGACGCCTCCCCCGATCACGATAGTAGAAGGGTTAAGTAAGTTTGCGATATTGCCGCACGCCAGTCCGAGGTAGTCACTAATTTCATCTACAACCAGAAGAGCAAACATATCGCCTTCCTTAGCTGCATCCATGATCATTTTAGTGTCGACCGTTTCTCCAGCTAAGATTTTGTCTTTAATTAAGGATCGGTCCTGAAACTGTGCTGCACGGTCTTTGGCTACTCTCACTACACCGGTTGCGCTCGCGACTGTCTCCAGACATCCATTTTTACCGCACGTGCATTTATAGCCTTCACGGTCTACTGTCATATGTCCAATTTCTCCTGCAGCCCCAATTGCGCCATGCAGCAGCTGGTTATTCATAATCACGCCGCCGCCGACACCCGTTCCCAAGGTTACAAATACCACGTTTGGTTCATTATGTCCTGCGCCGATCCACTGTTCTCCCAGAGCAGCAACATTAGCATCATTGTCAATAAAAAATGGGATGCCGGTTGCCTCTTCAATCTGTTTTCTGACGGGCTGCTTGGTAGCCCAGTTCAGATTATAAGCCCCTATAACGGTTCCCTCGTGGCGATCTACGGTCCCGGGAGAGCCCATCCCGATCCCAATAAAGTCTTTGGCAGAGTATCCGTGATCACTCATGTAGGTCAATAACGATTCAATAATTGAAGGCGTGATATGAGTTCCCTCGTCCGAAATATCTGTTAAAATCGTCCATTTATCGAGTAAATCCCCTTCAGTTGATACCACTGCGAATTTTACGGATGTTCCACCTAAATCGATTCCAATAATCTTCTTATCTTCCACCTGATTTTCCTCCTTAGATCCTAATTAAAAAACTGAGCAATAGGCATGTACCGTGCATAGCCTATCAATATAAATACAAGCACTACTCCAACATAAATAAACGCATAGGTGATTTGCTGCTTTTTGTTTCCCCAGGCTCTAGGTGCTGAAATCGCGTAAGTCAACAAGTAACCACCAATCAATCCACCAACGTGACCTGCCATATCGATTCCCGGGCTCATGAGTCCAAACACCAGATTCAATACGATCAGAAGTGAAAAGTTTTTTGCCATAGCACCAATCTGCATGTTGGAAGGAAACAGTTTTCCCAGTACAAGGGTCGAACCGAAAAGTCCAAATAAAGCTGTACTGGCACCCGCAGATACACTGGTATTGAATGCAAAGCTGGCTGCATTACCTGCTAGTGCACTGAACACATATAAGAGTAAAAATCGCCAGTGTCCAAAAATGTGTTCCAGCTGAATCCCAAGAAAATAAAGAATCAAGGCATTGAAGAGCAGATGAGTGATGCCGATGTGCAGAAACATTGGAGTGATCAGTCTGTACCAGTCACCGAGTACAATCAGCTGATTGACTTTAGCCCCCAGTTGAATTAAAACCCACTGGTTGGTACTGCCCCCCATTATTTCCTGCAGAACGTACATTAGTCCTGTAATGCCCAGCAGCCCGTATGCAATAAAAGGCTTTCTGTTCCATCTTTTAAGTTTCATTTGAGTTTGATAGTTCACATTTTTAGCTCCCTTAAATCTTTAAGATTAGTATAGCACACTCTTAACGTTCAACCAATTTAGAAAATGGCTATTAAACACTAAAAAAGCACTAAGGGAAGCCGCTGGTCACGCGATCGGCAACTGACACTGCTCCCTTTAATGCTTTTTTCTATTCCATATTTCCGTCGATATCGTCTTTAAACTCTCTGACCGCTTTCAGATTAGCATCTTTTCGATTTTTGTCTGATACAGGGGTCGTTTTATCTGAGGTTGAAACATCCATATTGCTTAATTCACTTGATTCTACTGCTACGACATGAGCAGGATTGATCAGTATTTCCTTCCCGTTCAGCAGATGAAACTGCTTCAGGAAATCCCCAGACTGTTCGTCTTTGATTAAAGACTGATGAAGAGAGGCTGGAGAAGTGCTGACCGTATACGTTTTACCATTAGACATAAAAATGACTGCTGTTTCGGACATGTAATCCGCTCCTTTATCTTTGGATACCTCTAGTTTACCGCAAAGATAAAAAGATACAAAATTTAACGAATAATGGCTCCGATCATCTGGTCTCTGGTCATGTCTGAATGAACTGTATAGTTTCCGGGGCGTAATCTTCTGAATAAATCATTTTCTTCCATATAGCGATTGAAGCCATGATAATCATCGATCAAACCATAATTTTCAAGTTGCGCAGCGACTACACTGCTAGGCTCGCCTTCATTAACAACCACCGTGTATTCAGTGCGTTCAGTCACTGCATCCTCTTCTTCATCCGTTTCCTCGTTATCATCCGCAGATGCAGTTTCTTCAGTTTCCTCTGTCGTCTCACTGTCTTGAGACTCTACTGAATCCAGTTCTGTATCCTCTAAGCTTTCAAACTGCTGAGCCAGTAACGTATTCTCAGATAGCAACAGCTCATTCTCAAGTTCAAGTGATACAGTTAAGTCTTCGAGATAACTGATTTCAGCTTCCAGTGCCTCTACTGCTTTCTGATTGGAGGCAGCTGTTTCTGCAGGGTCCAAAAAGCTGAACAAAAGGATGAGTACACCTGAAAATAAAAAGCCTGCAGCCAAAAGTCTTACATTTTTTTTAGACATGTTCCTCCACCTATTCTATTTATGATTGAATTCCTTCTGTAATATAGTCATTGATCACTTCTTGCACAGAAGATTGTGACAAGTCTAATTGTCGGGCAATTTCTTTTGTGGCGACCCCTTTTGTAAACAAGGTGATTGTATTATCTTTCATTAAACGCGTCATAAGCGTTGATTTCTCTTCTTCTTCGACAGTCACACTCAATTGCGATTCTAATGTATGTATGCGTGCATTTAAATCATATACTGTCTTAGTCACGGCTAGAGAAAATGATTCCAACTCTCTATACGCTGCGTCCTTTTCTTCTTTCTTGATAAAAGAATACACGAATAACGCGGCAGATATAATGAACAGCAATCCTGCTATCATCCATATTTCCATTTGTACTTCCCTCTTTTCTCATCGTTTCTGAATTCAACTAACCTTTAAAATAGTATCATACTTTGATCATTTTCGAAAGTTTATAAAAGAGCAGATAACAGGAAGTTTCCTGCCGTCTGCTCCTTTAATGAATCAAAATCACTTTCCTGTCAGCTTTTCTCGTTATCCGTCTGTTCCTCGATGATTTGCTCACCAGGTAGTTCCTTAACAGAACGGTCTTCAATCAGCTTTTCCGTTACTGCATCGATCAGTGCCTCATCCTGTACTCTGGTCTGTATGACTTCAGTAATGATGTGATCATCTGTAACTTTCTGAAGTTTCTGCTTCACTGCCCGTTCAATCAGATACTCCTGCCTTAATCCGAGATACAGTGAGTATATCATGACCATCAGGATCAGCGTAAAGGGAAGGCCAGTCAGCACGGAGGCTGTCTGAAGAGCTGACAACCCACCTCCTACTAATAAGGTTGCTGCCACGATTCCTTCCATTACCGCCCAGAATATCCGCTGAGGAACAGGGGAATCTAACTTGCCTCCGGAAGTCAGATGGTCAACGACTAATGAGCCGGAATCGGACGACGTTACAAAGAAAACAATGACGAGTATAATACCTACGATTGACAGAACTGTGGATATCGGCAGATTTTCGACAAGGGCAAAGAGGGCCAGCGATTCATCGATCGATATAATAGTCGTTAAATCATTTATCCCATTCAGCTGCTGGAAGATGGCTGCTCCCCCAAAAACGCTCATCCAGAGGAATGATATGGTCGTTGGGATAATAATCACACCCACAATAAATTCTTTGACTGTTCGTCCCTTTGATATACGGGCAATGAACATGCCAACGAAAGGAGACCATGAAATCCACCAAGCCCAGTAGAACACTGTCCAGGTGCCTTGCCAGTTCGTATCTCTGAAGGTCTCAGTCCACAGGCTCATTTCAAGAAAATTCGCCATATAAAATCCGATATTCTGTGTGAAACCGCTCATGATGTAAACAGTTGGACCGGCAATGAGGACAAAGAGCAGAAACACTCCAGCTAGCACCATATTGATCTCACTCAGCCGTTTTACTCCGCCATCAAGACCCATGACAACTGATATCGTTGCAAAAGCAGTGATGACCGCTATCAGAATGACTTGAGTGGTAGTATTGATGCTAATGCCGTATAAGTGATTCAACCCAGCATTTACCTGAGCGACTCCCAGACCAAGTGAAGTTGCCAATCCCATGAGAGTGGCCAGAACTGATAAAATATCAATGAGATTTCCCCACAAGCCGTAAATTTTGTTTCCGATAAGAGGATAAAAAAGAGAACGGATTGTTAAAGGGAGTCCCTTATTGTATGAGAAAAAAGCCAGACCCAGGCCTACTATCGAGTAAATTGCCCAGGGGTGGATCCCCCAGTGGAAAAACGTAGATGCCATAGCTGACTGGGCAGCGCTGGCAGAATTTGGCTCAATCGCTCCAAACATAGGTGATGGTTCGCCTAGATGCAAAATAGGTTCTGCCACACTCCAGAAAAGAAGGCCGATCCCCATCCCTGCACTAAGCAGCATTGAGTACCAGGCAAAACGTGAGAACTCCGGCTTGGCTTTTTTTCCGCCAATGACAATGGTTCCATAACGGCTGAAAGCAAAATATAGAGCAGCAGCAATGAAAACATTAGCGGCCAGAATCATAAACCAACCGGTTGCATTAGATATCACATCCAGGGCGTTCTCAAAAAATAACTGAGCCTGCTGAGGGAAAATCAGCGTAACTAATATAAATAAGACCAAAATGATGGAAGAAGTGACTGTAACTTCGGGATGAATATCAAACCCATAGCCTTTCCAGTTCCGCTCCCCTACTTCTTCTCTTCCTTCTTCATCAAACAAAGATACCGTTGGTTTGATTTGAAGCCCTTTAAAGGGTTTCCGATTTTTAATCGCCTCTTTTCGAGCGGACACTTCTTCCTTACGAAGTTTTTTCGCAAGAAGACGTTCCGATTCGAGCCGTCTGTCAAATTCCGTTTCTTCTCTTGACGGCTTCTTTTTCCTTTCGTGTTTCTGCTTCTTTTTATCCATTCGATTCAGTCCTTTCATTGTGAGAGAATGACAGACTAATTTAGCTCATACAGGCTAAGGCGTTTTTTTCATCCGTTCAGACTGTCTTCTCTGCTGATACTCTTATCATAATAAATTCGAACGCAATAATCTATTCATTACAATTGAAATCAGTCAGATACCCAAATGGGACTATGCGAAGGATCAATGCCCCGGTTGCCACGCAATTAAGAGTTAAACCGCTATAAAACTGTCAATTAAAACTTTTTTGAGGGTGTATATTAAAAAAGAGTAGCATTTCTTATAAAAACGTGGTATTCTAGTCAAGGCGAATGGCTAGACACCTACCATGTTTGATAGCCTTCAAAACAGGATTACTAGGAGGGACAATCATGCGAGTAAACGTTACATTAGAATGTACAGAATGCAAAGAACGCAACTACCTAACATCTAAAAATAAACGTAACAACACAGAACGTTTGGAAGTTAAAAAATATTGCCCACGCGAACGCAAAACTACATTGCACCGCGAGACAAAATAATTTTTAAACGAGAGAAAGAAAGATGATTAACGTCATCTTTCTTTTTTTTGTCTACTGCTATTATGGATGGGACATGTACAGAATAAAAAGAGATTACCCTCAATGAGAGTAATCTCTTTTTTGTCTGGACTGAAAAGTAAGAATCAGTCCTCCCCGTTATCTTCTTCAATAAAGTCTTCAAGTTCTTCAATCGTTTCAGTAGGGTCCTCTATATCACTTAGCTCATAGTCCCCTACTTTAAAGTAAGCATCGAGCACTTGTCTAGCTGCACGCTGATTCTCCTGATTTGATCTGTTCTGGTTTGGTAAGTTAGGCACAACAACCGCTACAGCAATTTCTGGATTTTCAAATGGTGCATATCCAACGTACGTCAGATTTGTAACGGAATCTGTGTTCGTTCTTAGTGCATCATCCCAGTAAAAGGTCTCGGCTGTTCCAGTTTTACCGGCAGTCGAATAATCAGTATTGGCAAAATGATTCCGTGCGGTCCCCTGACTTCCATTAATTACTTGGTAGAATCCTTGCTGGACTCTCTGTAAAGCCTGTTCATCAACGTTGACGTGATTGAGTATTTTAGGCGGAATTTCTGTTTTTAAAGCCCCCACTCGTCCTGTTTGGGTATCTGTATCCCGTATTTCGGACACTAAACGAGGAGCAATACGTGTTCCATCATTGGCAATCGTTGAAATATACTGAGCCAGCTGCATCGGTGTGTACGTATCATACTGTCCAAATGAGAAGAATAATGCTTCCCCTGGAGACGTTCCCGGACCGGCCAGTCCCGTTTGTTCACCAGGTAAATCAATACCTGTCTGCACGCCTAAACCAAACTGATTAAAGTATTTTCTTTGTTTTTCCAGAAGGGTTCGCCCATTAACATTCAGCGATCCTCCAGAAGTGAAATTCCATTCGCCACCCATACGCATTGCCAGTGTAGACATATACACGTTTGAAGAGCGTTCCAGAGCGGTGATGTCATCCATATAGACGTTATTATTTCCTGCATAGTTAAATACAGAACGGATAGGCGGACTTTCTCGGACTCTGATTGGCGTATCCAGAATGGTATTGTTACTGGAGTCAAGCACGCCATCCATTGAAGCTGCGAGCACTGAGGCCCCTTTTATAGAAGACCCCATAGCGAAACTTTTAGAAATATTACCTAACGCATCATCTACGACTTCTCCATTAATGATTTCTTTTCCTGTCATGGCAAGCACATCTCCGTCACGCGGATCCATTGCAACGATATAGATGCTTTCACTTAGTCCTTCTCTTTCTGCAAGAGAATTCAGAGCAATCTGTTCAACTTGTTCCTGGAAATCGATATCGATCGTCAAAATAAGGTTGTCGCCTTTTTGACCTGAATACTGCTCGATTTGATTGATTACATCTCCACGGCTGTTCGTTTCAGATTCAAGACGAGATTTAGTCCCTCGCAGGACCGACTCGTACTGCTGCTCGATTTGACTGATACCAACACGGTCATTTCTGGAATACCCCTGAGCAAGTAAGGTTCTTAATCTAGATTCCGGTATGCCTCGTTCTTCTGTCGAGACTGCACCAGTCACACTTCTCATCATATCCCCTTCAGGATAAGTTCTGACCCAATCTGTTCCTGTAGCTATACCAGGCAGACCGTCCAGATTCTCACTGATACGTGCAATTTCCTCTTGAGTTACATCCTGATTTTTAATATTGACGGTACTTAATGCATACGCTGAATTCATTTTTTTGAAAACAGCTGCAGCTATTAATTCGCGCTCTGACAAGTCTTCAAGCTCATCATCAGAGACATGATCGATCATGGACTGGTAAGCTTCTGGACCGTCCAGCTGTAATTCATCCTCTGTCAGACGTGAACGGATCTCTTCTTGATTGCTGGCTATAAAATAATCCTGCAGATCTCTTCTGCTGAGATCGGAACCAGATTCGACTGCGTAAAAAGGCTCAGAAGGCATCGTGATGTAAGCAGCCAGATCATAGGCTACTTCAGTCATCTGACCTGCCGGGATATTGCGGCCTCTGGTATAGGTGATGGTGTGTCTAGCTTCGTTTCCAACTAAGCGTCTTAAGTTAGCATCGAAAATTTCACCACGAGGCACACTGCCAGTAATCGTTGTCCGTTCGGTACGTTCTACTTCCGCCTGGTATTCGTCTGCACGAATGATCTGCAAATATCCTAATCTTAAAATCAGACTTGAAAATAAAAGAAAGACAATAAAGAATAATAAATTCAATCGAAAAGGGATATGGGACTTTTTCTTATCTTTTCTTTTTTGAGCTGGTGTTCTCACTCAATTCCCTCCTAATAATGTGACACTATTATATGTATTTAGGAATAGTTTAATGGTATACGTCCTTAAACTGTTCATTATAATAGACTGGGTTTAACCTCGTATTAGTTTACCAAATAGTTTCAGAAAATACCATATCTAGTAAACTAATAAGGCGGGCAATAGATTAAATGTCCAAAAAAAGTCACCGTTTGTTCTATATTTCTTACACAACACACATTCATATAGTGTGAGATGGTTTTATATCCTTATGCATTTAGAAAAAATCCCCTCTGACGTCACTGTTATTCCAGAAAAAGAGCTGCAAAAAAAGCCGGCACCCGAAAGGTTAAAACCTAGGGGTGCTGGCTTCTAATTAAAATGGGTTAATTATTTTGCTTCTTTAAAGCGTTTAGCTACTTCTTCCCAGTTGACTAAGTTCCAGAATGCCTGGATATAGTCAGGACGCTTGTTTTGATAGTTCAAGTAGTATGCGTGTTCCCACACATCCAGACCTAAAATAGGTGTTTTTCCTACTGAATATGGAGAGTCCTGATTAGGCGTATCCATAATTTCAAGTTTCCCATCAGAAACAACTAACCATGCCCAGCCGGAACCGAAACGTGTAGCTGCCGCAGTACTGAATGTATCTTTAAAGTCGTCGAAACCGCCAAATGCTTCTTTGATAGCATCTGCCAATTCGCCTTCTGGTGCTCCTCCGCCATTTGGTGATAGAATTTCCCAGAATAATGAATGGTTTGCGTGTCCGCCCCCATTATTTCTTACTGCTGTTTTTATATCATCTGGAACAGAATCCAGTTTTTTCATTAAGTCAACGATGCTCAATTCTGCCAGTTCAGGATGGTTTTCAAGTGCAGCGTTAGTTTTAGTTACATATCCAGCATGATGCTTCTCATGATGCAGATGCATTGTTTCCTCATCGATGTGTGGTGTTAATGCGTCGTACGCATATGGTAATTCTGGTAAAGTGTATGTCATAGTATACATTCCTCCTAATAAAATTTCGTACACTACTATTTTATCACTTATGATTATTTTAGCAAACAAAAACACTTTATTTTAGTAAGCATTTTTAAAGTTAGCTCAACCACGCGGCTGATTAATTGACATTTTATCTGGATTCAGCCAAAAGACCGATTGCTTTTTATGTAATTAAAACGTAAACTGTTCCATATAATCATACTAAGACAAGGAAGGTAAACTGTGAAAGAATATATTTTAATTGGATTTAGATATCCTCAAAGACTGGTACGCGCAAAAAACATGACGAGAAAGCAAGTGTTTGGTTATTTTGCTTTGCTCACACTCATACTCACATTTTCAATGACCTCTGTGCTGACAAATGTGATGACGAATTTAAGGCAGGACGGTTCTGAAATCGCCGAAACCATTCCCCCATTCACTATAGAGAATAATCAGTTGAATGTAGAAGAAAATCAGGAATCTTATGTACATCAGACAAATTCTTTTCTGCTCTTTTTTGATCCTAATGGTGCGATTCAAACTGAGGAGATCGATACAAACCTTGAACGCTTGAATGTGCCTATAGGAATAGGTCTGATGCAGGATGAATTTTATCTAAGTGTGACCGGTCGAACGATTCCCGTCTCTTATGACCAGCTGGACGGCTTGAATCATGAAACATTCATAGACCTGCTGTCTCAAATCGGCCGGTTTTCTCCCCTAGTATTACTTCTGATGTTTGTGGTTGCCTATCTGGCTAGCGGACTCGTCTTGCTGTACGAGTGGCTGATCGTTGCTTTATTTGCTAATATACTCGTGACATTACTGCGCCTTCGCTTTCCTTTCAAAAAGAATGCACGGATGGCACTGGTCAGTCTGAGTATCCCGACACTGATTTTATCGCTGATAGAAGCGTTCGGATTTATTGTTCCATTTGCTTTCGAATTTAAACTCGGGTTTACGATTTACTTCTTGTTCACTTCTTTAAGAGCCGTTGCTCCCAAGAAGAAAAAGAAAGACGATTAATAAAAAGGCAGTCACCCCCTACTTTCGGGAGTGACTGCCTTATTTTATTAGTCCTGGTTTCGCTGGCTTAAACGTCTGGCACGTTTTTTCTTTTCTTGTTTAACACGTTCGATTTTACGTTTATACCCAGGTTTAACATTTTTCTTAGCTTTCTTTCTCATCCCATGTAATGTAGGATCGAATGATGATTTAGTATCTTTCGGCTGGCGCTTCTCTCTACGATTACGGTCATAAGAGTCAACAATTTCACCGTTCTTAATTTCTTTTGGTTTGAATGCAATCCCTTTTTTCTCGATGATGTTGATATCTTCTTCGTCATCTGGTCCATAAAGGGTAATAGCTGTTCCGGGTAACTGATTACGTCCAGTTCGACCTACACGGTGAATGAAGTAATCCAAGTCCTGAGGCACTTCTGCATTTATGACATGTGAAATACCTTCGATGTCGATTCCACGGGCAGCTAAATCAGTTGCGACAACGTATTGATAATCAAGGTTCTGAATTTGACGCATCACGCGACGACGTTCTCTTGAAGGAATGCCTCCGTGAACGACTGCAACATTCAATCCTTTTTTCTTAAGTGCTAAAGAAATCTCATCCACGTGTTCTTTGGTGTTAGCGAACACTAAAGCTAAATAAGGCTGTCCCAAGGTCAGCAAATTGTAAATCAAGTCGATTTTATTCTTCCCTTTAGTAGAGATCAACCAGTTATCAACCGTGTCTGCAATCACCAATTCGTTATCGACTTCGATATTAAGTGGATTATGCATATATTTTTTCAGGAAAGGCTGCAGTTTCTGAGGGATCGTAGCTGAGAAAACCAGCATTTGTCCTTTTTTGGCCATACGGGAAGCGATTTTATCGACATCTTCCAGAAAGCCCATATCAAGCGTCATATCTGCTTCATCTACTACCATATAAGGGGCAGTATGTGTCAGTAAAGAGTTAGAAGTGATCAAGTCAAGTAAACGTCCCGGTGTTCCAATAACGACGTGAGGCTGCTTGTTCTGCAGTTTACTGATTTGACGATTCTTGTCTGTTCCACCAACAAATAGTTGAACAGTGACTTCCTCTTCTGAATGTTCAGCTAACTGAAACGCGGCGTTATATAATTGTTCAGCCAGTTCACGACTTGGCGCCGTTATAACGACTTGAACTTCCTGTTTGGCCGGATCGATTTTGTTAAATAACGGCAGCAAAAAGGCATGTGTTTTTCCAGAGCCTGTCTGAGATTTTCCGATGATGTCTCTGCTCTTTTTTACTTCAGGAATAACCTTTTTTTGGATCTCCGTCGGTTCCGTGAACCCTATCTCTTTAATCGCTTCAATTAAATAAGGGGCTAATTCAAATGTTTCAAATGGGTGTGTCATATTCTATTCCTCTTTTCTATTCTTTACGTATTGTACCAAAGCTGAGGCTTTCAAGCTACATTTAATTCAAATAGTGAACAGTCACTAGCCAAATGTTCATTCATTCCTCATTTGTTTTGTGAATACTCCTTGCTTAGCATTTTATTATATTAAGATATACTTTTCACATAGAAAGTGTAGCACTCAGTACTTCAATGGTTCTCGAGTACTACTTGTGAAGCCTTTTAAGCAGTACTCAGTGACCAACTATTTTTTAGTACGACGCAATGGTCCTGACTATCGTTGACTCACTTAATACAGCAGGAATGAGTTACGCCTTAACATGGATATGAGTAGTACTGGTCCAAGATACTATTTTGAGTAATACCTTAATAGAGACGTCAGGTAGGTCTCGTTAGTTTTTTTCTGTTGAGACCTACTTAATTCATGTCTTATGTTGTACTCGCAATAGAATACTTGAATGAGTGGTATACAAGGAAGAAATTTGCTTAATCCAATAAAGCTTTCAAGCATAAAAGCAATCTGGACAGAGCAGGATTCGATTAAAACCCGGCTCTAGTTCAGATTGCTTTAAATTAATTGCTGTTCGAGACTTAAAGTGATTTAGTCAAACGGATACTCTCTTGGTTCTTCCTGTACAGAAATCCATTTCCATGTTGTAAATTCATCAAGTGAATGCTCGCGACCGAACCGGCCGATACCTGATGCTTTTTCTCCACCAAAGGCAATATAAGGTTCGTCATTGACACTCTGGTCGTTGATGTGGACCATCCCGGTTTCCATCTTCTCAGCAAATGCATAGGCGCGCTTTTCGTCACTCGAAGATACTGCGCCACTCAAGCCTTGTTCCGTATCATTGGCTAACTCTAAGGCATGTGCTTCATCTTTTGCCGGAATCAGTGTCACAACGGGACCGAACATTTCTGTCTGTGCACATGACATATCATTGGTGCCTTTAAGAACAAATGGAGTCAGAACGTTGCCTTCTCTTTTCCCTTCAAGCAAGACCTCTGCCCCTTCATCTTTCGCTTTTTCCACTTCATCAAGTAACCGATCGACCTGGTCTCCATCAATCAGTGGACCGATCAATGTTCCTTCCTGAGTCGGGTCTCCGTGTTTCAGGGATTGAGCTTTCTTGACAAATTTATCAGCAAATTCGTCGAAAACTGATTCGTCTATAATGATTCGATTGGTTGCCATACAAATCTGTCCGCTATGCATGAAGCGTCCGTAGATTGCCCCACTGACAGCTGTATCGATTTCAGCATCATCCAGTACGACCATCGCATTGTTTCCACCCAGTTCGAGAATCGTTTTCTTGACTTCACGTCCACATACTTCCCCGATTTTTTTACCGACCCCAGTTGAACCAGTAAATGAAATAACATCGGGAATGGGATGCTCATAAAACGCATCGCCGATCTCGGAAATCTTAGGATGCACTACTTGCAGGACCCCTTTAGGTAATCCGGCTTCTTCAAATAACTTGGCTATTACATTTCCGCCACTAACAGGCGTCTGGTGCCCCGGTTTCAATACTACCGCGTTCCCTGCTGCGAGTGCTGGAGCCACTGAACGCATGGATAAATTCATAGGGAAGTTGAATGGCCCGATCACCCCTACTACACCAGCTGGCTTTCTAATAAGGTAGTTCTTTTTACCTGGAATCATTGACTGATTAACGATCGTTTCCATTTGGAAAGGAAATTCAGCAGCAAGATGCATGATTGCAATCACTATATCGATTTCGAGTTGAGCTTTAGCAACTGTAGACCCCGCATCTTTGACCAGCATATCTGTGATTTCATCTTTTCTTTCTTCAGTTATCTTGATGGCTTTTCTGATAATCGCGGCTCTTTCGAAGGGACCCGTTTTTTCCCATTCTTTCTGATGTTTCCTGGCGCTTTTATAAGCTTTATCCAGATCATCCAGAGAAGCTGCCTGTACAGTTGCATATACCTCTTCTGTGTACGGATCGATCGACTCGATGACTTCACTGCTTGTTCCTTTGACCCATTCTCCGTCAATATAGTTCAAATTGAGATTCTCATACTTATTCAATTTACTCATCCTTTCATAATGTCTGTACTTTAAGCATATAGCAAACGTTTTCGATTGTTCAAATGAAACGATTACGCTATGATTAGGGTTGACAACTTTAATAATAAAGTTGAATGATAAGGAAATTAAAAGTAAAATAGAAAATAGAATGTTACTGACATGAATTTTACATGTGGAAAAGAGGAAACTAATGTCTCAAGATACGAAAGCATTATTTATCATATTTGGAGCAACTGGAGATTTAGCTCACCGTAAATTATATCCGGCAATTTATCACCTGTTTAAGAAAAATATGTTATCCGAGTCATTTGCGGTTATTGGAACTGCACGCAGAGAATGGTCGGATGAACACTATCAGGAAGTGGTTCTAGATTCGATCGAAGATTTGACGGAATCAAAAGAACACGCAAAAGCATTTGCAGAACATTTCAGGTATCAGTCTCATAACGTGAAGGATTCTGAGCATTACCACACACTGAAAGAGCTCGCTGATACACTGGATGATGAGTATTCTATAGAAGGAAACCGTATTTTCTACTTATCTATGTCCCCTAGCTTCTTCGGAACTATTACACATCATTTAAGAGAGCAGTCACTTGTAACGGACAATGGCTTTAATCGTGTCATCATCGAAAAACCGTTCGGGACTGATTTTGAAAGTTCCAAAGCTTTGAACGATGAAATAAATGACTCTTTTGATGAGGACCAATTGTATCGTATCGACCATTATTTAGGAAAAGAGATGGTTCAAAACATTCTGGCCTTGCGTTTCTCCAACCGTCTGATCGAGAACAGCTGGAATAAGGACAGTATTTCAAATATTCAGATCACATTAAGTGAAGACCTTGGCGTTGAGGAACGCGGCGAGTATTATGACAAAAGTGGAGCTTTAAGAGATATGGTTCAAAACCATGTTCTGCAAGTGGTCAGTCTGTTGACCATGACCAAACCGGCTTCCTTTACAACTGATAACGTTCGTAAGGAAAAGCTGGCTATCCTCAAAGCTCTGAAGGATCCCGTCATTACGCAGGATGAGAACACAGAGTTTGTCAGAGGGCAATACGCCTCATCAGAAGATGGAGCAACGAAAGGCTACCGTCAGGAAGATAAAGTGGCCCCCGACACGTTAACTGAAACGTTTGTTGCCGGTAAGATCATTATCGACACAGACGAATGGCGTGACGTCCCTGTTTATATCCGTACAGGTAAACGATTAGCCGAAAAGACCTCTCGCGTTGATATCGTATTCAAATCCACTGAATCAGATTTGTTTAATGATCAACCGACCCTTTTATCTGTCCTGATCAGTCCAGATGAAGGCATTGAACTGACGCTGAACAACAAAAATATCGGTCCGGGTATGCATCTGAAGCCAACCCAGCTGAGTAATCTGCGTTCAGAAGATACACGGGAAGAAAGCCCGGAAGCCTATGAGAAACTCATCTTAGATGTTCTAAACGGAGATGAAACTCACTTTGCACATTGGGGTGAAGTGGCGACATCATGGAAATATGTTGATCAAGTCCGCCGAGCATGGGACGGGTTTACAGATTCTATTCCCTTCTACCCTGCATTAACAATGGGCCCAAAAGAGGCTGATACCCTTCTTTCCCAGCAGGATCATTCATGGATTTATAAAGCTTAAATAGAAAACTCCTGGTCAGACACATAATAGTGTGGACCAGGAGTTTTTTTATAGCTTGTCTGTGTTCAAATCTTCAATGCTGTAAAAGAAAGGTTTCAGCTTCTCTTTGATCACTGGGATCATGCCGTCTTCATCGTTTTCGATCTGCAAGACCAGTTTTGGTTCGTGCAGACTCATACGCAGCAGGAGCCATCCATGTCCATAAGGTGATCTGATCTGGCTTCTTTTTCCTTCCAGATTATCTTCAACTAAAGTAAACCCATCTGTTTCTTTCACCCATAGAGCGAAACGGTCAAGGATATCCATGCCTATTTCACTGTATGCGGGTGTTTCTATGACGAATCTGACTTCTTCTGTCTCAGCTGGTTGGTTCAACGTCTCGATCAAGTCAGTGACACTTTTTCCTTCTTTGGCCATTTCAGCTTCTTTGGCAATGATTTTAGCCGCAAGATATGCGCCGTCATCCAGGAAAAAGTTTTCTCTGATTGCCGCATGCCCACTTGTTTCGATTGCTAGTGCACAATCGACGCCCTGATCATTCAATTCGATCCCGCGATTGATCACATTGCGGTATCCAGAGATATACCTGTCCACTTTGCCTTCCTTCTTCTCGATAAAGTCAATCAGGTGATCTGAAACGGGGGAATTAGTGACAATGGTTGTTCCCGGGTTTTCTTCAAGAATAATAGCTCCAATCAAGCCAATCAGATTGTTGCGGTTGATGCTCTGTCCTTTTTTATCGACAATAGCGGACCGGTCGACGTCCGTGTCGAAAATAATCCCTAAGTCTGCCTCATGTTTGAGCACCGCTTCGGAAATACTTTTCATCGCTTCTTTATTGTCTGGGTTGGGTTCATGATTAGGGAACGTTCCATCTGGATCCAGGAACTGACTGCCTTCTGTATGGGCTCCTAAGGGCTGTAATACTTTCTCGGCAAAGAATCCACCTGCTCCATTTCCGGCGTCCACTATAATCTTTCGGTTAGATAGAGGCTGATCAGAATCGGAAACATTTAAGGCACGACGAATTTTGCTGACCAGATCCTCTGCATATACGGATAATAAGTCTTTCTGTTCGACCTTGCCTTTTTTTGCTTCACCACCAGACTGAACAGGTTGATCTGCCAGTGTCAGAATAGATTCGATATCATCATGCTCAAGTCCACCTTTGTCAGTGAAAAATTTTAGACCGTTATATTCCATCGGTAAATGACTGGCGGTGATCATGATCCCAATATCTGAGTTGAATGCGTCGTATTGAGTGGACATGAACAATGCAGGTGTGGTTGCCATCCCTGCATCGATCACAGTGATGCCTTCTTCGATAAAGATAGCCATTAACCACTCTTTAATTGCCGGTCCCGTCAGTCGACTGTCATGACCGATCGTTATGATCGTTTGAGCTGGCTTCTTAATGCCTTTCTCGTCCCACCATCTGATTAGTCCTCTAGAGATGGATTGCACTGTACGCTCTGTTAAATTCTTTTTATGTAACTCAGTATCAATAGCAAAGCCTCTAATATCCGATCCATTTTGCAAAGATAATAAATCTGTTGTCATTCTGATACTCCTCCATTAGTTGTATTATTTTATCCCATATGTTCACTCTTTAACTATAATAAGTTTAGTAGACGTTTGCAAGCGTCTTACTGCATAAAAAAAGAGACTCCTCGAAAGATTCACCCATTTCCTTAGACATATGTCATGTAAATGAGTATCAGCTCTCTTCAGCAGTCTCTTGATGTCAATCTTTTTCGGATAAAATACGGTCAAAATAAGTATAAATGTATTGGGCATCTTCATTGGTTTTGGAAATAAGAATAATTGTATCATTTCCAGCAACCGTACCAACGATTTCTGGGAATTCGATGTCGTCGATCAATGCACCGATGACGTGAGCGTTTCCTGGTAAAGTGACCACGATATTCATAAACTGAACACAATTGTAGTCTGAGACCACGCTTTTAATTGTTGAACTCAGCTTGTCTTCCATCGTCATCTGATTGTTCTGGTAAATAGTGTACTTACTGACACCTGTGGAGCTGTTTGTCTTAACCAAGTTCAGTTCTTTGATATCTCTGGAAATAGTGGCTTGTGTTGCTTTTACTCCTTTAGCCTGGAGCTGATGCAGTAATTCCTCTTGAGTAGAGATATCGTTATTTAGTATAATTTGTTTGATCAGCATTTGTCTTTCGGACTTTTTCATGCATTTTCCTCCTCCCGTTGAATATTAGTAAATATTAGTGCATATTAGTACTTATAGTATACTGTATTTTCATTCGGTTTTCATTAATTAATACTCAGAATTGGGAATTTTTACCATAATGTTTCACAAACTATACATATTTAGTTAGTATTGCTACTAACGCCGAGCTTTGCTATAATACAAGTGCTAAACATTATAGTAAAAAGAATCGGCTATGATTTTTGACTCTTCAAAAACCAGCCCTTTTTTTATGCTTAGATGACTTGAAGCTATTGACTTAGCTACTTACATTTCTTAGGAGGTCTTTTACTTGGACTATAGACAACAGATTGCTGAGGCGATCCACACTGAACTGAACGAGCATTTTGAATTGAATGAAATCAATCTTCTGCTTGAAAAGCCTAAACACACTGAACACGGAGATATTGCCTTCCCTACTTTTCAGCTGGCAAAATTGTTCAGGAAAAACCCTGCTCAAATCGCATCAGAACTAGGCGATAAAATCACCTCTCCACTGATTTCAAAAACCGAGATAGTCGGCCCTTACATTAATTTTTATCTTAATAAAGAAGCCGTTTCACAAGCAGTTATAAACGAAGTAATTGTTGATAAAGGAAATTTTGGTCAATTATCCATCGGTAACGGCGGCAATGTTCCTATAGACATGTCATCACCAAATATTGCTAAACCGATGTCTATGGGTCATTTGCGCTCGACCGTTATAGGTAATGCCTTATCTAATATTTTGAAAAAAGTGGACTACTCCCCTATTCGTATCAATCACTTAGGCGACTGGGGAACTCAGTTCGGAAAGCTGATTACTGCCTATAAAAAATGGGGCTCTGAAGAAGCGGTCAAGGCTGATCCAATCAAAGAACTCCTTACTCTATATGTCAAGTTCCATGATGAAGCGGAAGATGATTCCGATCTTGAAGATGAAGGTCGAGCTTGGTTCAGACAACTTGAAGAAGGCAATGAAGAAGCAGTTGCCATCTGGAAATGGTTTAGAGAAGAGTCTTTAAAAGAATTTGAGAAAGTATACAATCGACTGAACATTGCGTTTGATTCATATAATGGTGAAGCCTTCTATAATGATAAAATGACTGATGTAGTGGCTTTGCTTGAAGAACACAACCTGCTGACTGTTGATCGTGGTGCGCATATTGTAAACTTGGATAAATATGACTTGAACCCTGCTCTGATTAAAAAATCAGATGGCGCTACTCTGTATATGACCAGAGATTTAGCTGCAGCACTGTACCGTCATAAAAACTATGACTTTTCTCAATCACTTTATGTAGTGGGACAAGAACAATCAAATCACTTTAAACAACTGAAAGCAGTGCTTAAAGAACTTGAGTTTGACTGGGCAGATGATATCCATCATATCCCATTTGGACTGATTACTAAAGATGGCAAAAAACTATCGACGCGAAAAGGAAAAGTTGTATTATTAGAAGAAGTATTGGATGAGGCGACTGCACAGGCACTTCAGCAGATCGAAGAAAAAAATCCTGCTTTGCCAAACAAAGAGCTCGTGGCTGAACAAGTAGGTGTAGGTGCGGTTGTATTCCATGATCTGAAAAATGATCGTCTGAATAATTTCGACTTTACTATTGAAGAAGTTGTTCAATTTGAAGGTGAAACGGGTCCTTACGTTCAGTATACCAGAGCACGTGCTTTGAGTATATTAAGAAAAGCCGGAATCGACACAGTTTCCCCTTCTGAGAATCACGCCTTAAGTGATGACTACAGCTGGGAAGTGATCAAACTGATCCACGACTACCCTAATACAGTCAAACGGGCATATGAAAACTTTGAACCTTCAATCATTGCCAAACATGCCATTCAGTTAGCACAAGCATTTAATAAGTTTTATGCTAACGTACGTGTACTCGATGAGCATTCTGAAAAAGAAGCACGTCTGGCTCTCGTATTTGCAGTGACTGAATTGTTGAAAGAAGACTTAAGAATTCTAGGTGTACAAGCACCCGACGAAATGTAAACACCCACTTAAAAAGCATAGGCCAAGAATAGAGACAGTACTGTCTTTATTTCAGGCCTATGCTTTTTTATGGGTTTATCGCTTATTATAGTGCGCGGAGACGTTTATAGCGTTACTCAAGAAACCCTATTATCAGAGTTAGGGGTTATATCCTTATATCAGTGAACTCGATATTGACCAGATTTTGAGTTAACGTTAATCGGTCTGACTAACTGCAACTCAAATTACATTCTAATTCAAGTTGCAGTTAGTCCCTACTCTCACCTTTAACTGGCTGCCGCATTCATTTTCAGTTAAAGGAAAACAGATTTTCTACAGTTAACTGAGATATTTATCAGTTTGAGTAAGGGGTAAAGTCTATTAATGGTCCAACTGAAAATAATACTTTGTCTGAGCTGACGGTAAAAGCTAATTACGAAAAAAATACTCGTCAATGGACGAGTATTTTCTCTTATCAAACCGACTTAATGACGTAAAATCTGGCCGAGCCAGATTATCATCTGATTATTTCAGTTTATCATTATCATACGTGTGAACTTTTTCCAGTAGCGGGAAATCCTGTTGTCTCAATGCTTCATAGATTAAAATGTTTGCTGTGTTCGATAAATTGAGTGACCGAACGTGAGTATCATTCATAGGAATACGCAGGCACTTTTCAGGGTTCTCACGCATAAATTCTTCAGGCAGCCCAGTGGTTTCTTTTCCAAACAGGAAAAAGTGGTTCGAATCAGTATCAGTAAAATCTACATCTGAGTACACTTTTTCAGCAAATTTTGAAATAAGATACAATGGCTCGTCCCCCACAAATTCCAGAAAACTGTCCAGATTTTTATGGTAGTGAATATCTACGGCTTCCCAGTAATCCAGGCCGGCTCGTTTCAAGTACTTATCATCTGTTTTAAAACCCAATGGCTCGATTAAGTGCAAAGTGGTGTTTGTCCCTGCACACGTTCGAGCAATATTTCCTGTGTTGGCAGGAATTTGAGGTTCGAATAACGCAATATGGTTGGTCACTACTTGTCTCTCCTCTTTAATTCAGTGATTTCAAGTCGCTCTTTCAGCTCTTTAATAGCTTCATCAAATTCAGTTATCGTTTCTTCATCCGTTTCTTTCAGAATGGATTCTTCTAAAAAGTCCAGGACGTCCTGGTTCGGGCGCTTTTTAGTGATTGTCACTACTGCCCATGCCGCAGTGCCTCTGATCATTGGGCGCGGATCATTCTCGATCACATTGAGCAGATCCGGTACAGCTGAAAAATCTCTGTAATTAGCCAGAGCAATAATCGCATTCCGTTGAAGTGGTTTTTTTCCTCTCCATGATCCCGCCATATCTCCGAAATCTTTCTTGAAATCCTTGTTAGATATCGTCAACAGCGGCTTCAACTCAGGTGTTGTATTGAATGGTTCGGGTTCCATTTCTTCATGGAAATGGGAATCAATGCCCTTATTATAAGGACAGACGATTTGACAAATGTCACAGCCATAAATGACATGCCCCATTTTTCTGCGGTACTCTTTAGGCATGTAGCCTTTAGTCTGCGTCTGATATGAGAGACATCGCTGCGCATTCATAAGGCCGTCCCCGAGTAAGGCGTCGGTTGGGCACGCATCTACACAACGTGTACAGTCTCCGCATCCAAATGCGACTTCTTCGTCCGCTTCAAATTCGATATTTGTAATGATTTCACCAAGATAGACATAGGAACCAAACTCTTTAGTAATCAGCAACCCGTTTCTGCCGATAAATCCAAGCCCTGCTCTTTGAGCGACAGCGACATCTACCAGTTCCCCTGTATCGACCATCGGCTTGAAGCTTACTTCACCTTGGGCTTCAGAACGGATATACTCGATCAGCTGATCCATCTTTTTACTTAGTATCGTATGGTAATCTGTACCCCACGACGCACGGGCAAACTCACCCCGTCGTTCCCCTTTAACTCGAGGAGCCTTCTCTTTCATCTTAGACGGATAAGCCAAAGCTATCGCTATGATTGATTTAGGCTGATCAAATATCTTTTCAGGATAAATACGTTCTTCGATCACTTTGTGTTCAAAGCCTGAATGATGTCCCTTTTCCTGCTGAGCATGTAGTTTATCTTCAAGATCATAAAAGGGATCGGCATGAGTGAACCCGATTTTGTTGATCCCTAAATCTTCAGCTTTCGCCTGGATTTTTTCTTTCAGCACCTGGTTCATCTCATCCTTCTCCTTTCGTTTGTTATTTGTTCAATGCGATTTCAGCAAGTCTGTTGCACAATTCATTGTAAGATATGCCGTCAGCTGCTGCTTCTTGAGGAAACAGGCTGGTCGGTGTCATACCAGGCAAAGTATTGGCTTCGATAAAGTAAATTCGTCCATCATTTGAGACTATAAAATCGATACGTGCATAATATTCCAGACGCAAAGCTCTAAATACTTTCAAGGCAATAGCTTGTATGTCGCTTGACACTGATTCGTCCAGCTCAGCCGGGCATATTTCAATTGTCGCGCCTTCCTGGTATTTGTTTTCGTAATCATAGAATCCAGTTTTAGGAATGATTTCAATCAAAGGCAGAGCTTTATCTTCTAGTACCCCTACAGAGAATTCGCGGCCTTCAATTTTTTCTTCAATCAACACAGATGTTGAGTATTTTTTCGCTTCATGCACTGCATTTTTCAAATCATCTTTATTGTCAACAATATAAACCCCAATACTTGATCCGCTTGCGTTGGGTTTAACCACACAAGGAACAGCGCTGGTCGGTTCATCGTCTTGCTCAAGCACTTCCCATTCAGGTGTCAAAATATCCTGTGCCGACATGATTTCTTTAGAAAGAATTTTATTCATGGCTATAGCACTGCCTAAGTAGCCTGTTCCCGTGTACGTGATATCATATAAATCGAACACTGCCTGTAATTGCCCGTTCTCCCCTAATTCTCCGTGTAAAGATAAGAACACTAAATCTGCCGACTGACAGATAGGAATAATGTTCTCACCTATCATTTCATTGGGGTTTTCTTTCTGAGCTTTCAAGGCTTCCAAATCTGGGATCTGTCTTTTTACTTTATAATCATATTTTTCTTTTTTTAGTTTAGAATAGGCTTCATCAAAACTTGAAGCTTCTTGAGTACCGAAATACAAGTCCAGTAAAATAACCTGATGACCGTTATCCATCAACGCATTTGCAATCAGACTTCCTGAACTTAAGGACACTTCTCTTTCATGGCTGTACCCGCCAGCTAACACTACAATATTCATACTATTCTCCTCCTATACTCTTAATGTATTATACACCAAGAATCGATTCCATAATAATCATTTCCTAAAAAAAATAAAATGTAAGCCATATTTTACTGCACAAAAAAAACGTATTGCCTCGGTGACTAGCACTGCGAAACAATACGTTAATGAAGCCTTTGAAAATTCACGTTTTTTTATCAGCTTCTGATGGGTTGACTGATAAAAACCAATGAACCAAATTAGCTTATGCAGTACATCTTAGCACTTCCTGTATAAAAACACAAGACTAAAGTCTGTATCTCGAGTATAATTAGTTGACAAATCGGATAGTTCATTCACAAATTTGTTGAATCTGTTATTATTCTCCGATTAGAACCAGCAAATCGACTGTTATTTCATTCAACTTTGTGATTAAATTTTCATGATGACTATCAATATGCCAACCCAAAGGCGTCATATTCATGAAATCAGATACCAAATCATCAGGGATAGTGGCTGTGTATGTGACAGATATCTTATTGACGACTTCAAAATGCTCTTCGAACTTTTGAACGACGCGTTCATTTGAATACAGTTCTCTCTTTTCTTCTGTCGTCTCTTTTAAGTCCCGTAATTCTATCAAATAATCTGGATTGGGCACGACTTTTATGACCTGCCCTCCTCTTTTAAGCAAGCGTTTGAACTCACTATAGTTTGAAGGAGATAATATATTCAAGATGGTATCATACTGCTCAGAGGCAAAAGGCGATTGAGCCAGATCGGCTACAGCGAAAAAGAGATCGGTGTATGAACTCGCTGCCAAATTGATTCCTTCTTTTGAGATATCAAACCCGATAATCGTGCCGCTGATTCCGTGCTGCCTTAAATATGCACTGTGCGCTCCTTCGCCGCATCCCACATCTAGCAACGTGCCTTCGGGATGTTTGATCATAGACTGGATCTTCTCCAGCAGAGGGTGCCAGAATCCACTTTGAGCGATGCGCTGTCTCGAGAGCAGCATCTCCCGTGTGTACTCAGACTGAACAGGTTTCAGCAGCAAATGAAGCGTTCCTTTCTTTGATAAATCGAACCGGTGTGCATTTGAGCAGGTCAACTGATGATTCTCAATGGTGACAAACGACTCGCTGCACACAGGGCATTGAAATAAATGGAGATGGTCTTCAAGAAATAGCTGAGCTTTATCTATTTTTTTTAACATACAGGTCCTCTTTTCAGTTGCTATTAATAGACGAATTGTCTTTCTCATGATATAACGAAAGTACTAGAGATGAAAGGATGATTCACATATGCCATGGGATTTATCAGATTATCCGGATTCTTTTAAAAATCTGGACCATGTGGTGAAAAAGAAAGCTATAGATATCGCAAATGCCTTACTGGACAGTGGTTACGATGATGGACGAGCCATTCCTATTGCAACTAAGCAGGCTAAAGAGTGGGCCGAACACGCTTCTGATGAAGAACTCCACTCATATAAATATGGGAAATCGCCTAAGAAAGAAGACGAACATGACGATTCAACGAACGAAGAACTGCTTGATAACGATGTTCTAGTATACTTTGAAGAAGAGGAATGGAAAGTTCGTACGAAAGAGGCTAAACGTTCAGATTCCACTTTTAAAACCAAAGACGAGGCTATGACTCGTGCGAAAGAACTGGCAGAAAATAAAGAATCTGAGGTCATCCCCTATACTAAAGAAGGAAAACGACAATAAAATAAGGTGCATGTATCATGAGTTTATTACGCTCAATCGATACATGCATCTTCTTTTTATTAGATATTAGTGTCGAAGCAGCGGCATACTCATACACCTCGGCCCGCCTCGGCCACGTGATAATTCACTGGATGGAACCTCTATCACTTTTATGCCATTTTCTCTCAGCAACTGGTTAGATACGTAATTACGGTTATAAGTGACAACGACACCAGGTTTTACTGCTAGTGTATTTGACCCATCATTCCATTGCTCTCTGGGAGCCGCTATGGGATCGCCACCTCCACATGGAATCAAATTGATCTCAGGTACATTTAGAACGTCTTTGAGTATGTCACCTAAATCAGTGTGATGTGTGACGGTCAATGCCCCTTCGACTTTTGAAGGTTCCAGCATATAGATAGACATTTTGCGGTCCATATCCTGAATACCCGGATGAATAGTGAAGGCATCCTTATCCACCATCGTAAATACTGTATCCAAATGCATCATCGCTCGAACATGTGGAATTTCGATCGCAAGTATTTTCTTTATTTTATCTTGTTTAGAGAAAAGTGACTGTGCCAGCTCTTCGATAGCATTGCCGGTAGTGCGTTGAGACACACCAATGGCAAGGACCTCTTCACTTAAAACTAAAATGTCTCCGCCTTCGATCGTAGTATTTGAATACCGGTCACGCCAGATTTGCAGGTTGTCGGTATTAAATTCAGGATGTTCTTTTACAATTGTCTCCATAAAGAGAGATTCTCTTTTTCTGGCTTCATATGTCATTTTGTTAATAGAAATTCCTTTACCTATTGTCGACGCAATATCTCTCGTGTAGTAGAGATTTGGCATCGGCTGCATTAAAAATAAAGACTGATTTTGTCTGTCCGCCAGCCATGCTAATGAAGAGGAGTTTATATCGAGCGCATCTGTCCGAATCCCCGCCATCATCGTATCGATCATTTGTCTTGTGTCCATTGAAAGCAAATAGTCTGATAAGGCTTCTTTGACCTCTTTTACATGAATGCCTGATTCTGTAATCAGCTGATCAACCATTTGAGTGTGATTATTTGCAGCATCAACGGCTTCGGTTACAAGTTCTTCAAGGTACAAGACTTCAGTCCCGTTCGTTTCCAGAGCTTTAGCAAATACATCATGTTCTTCCTGAATGATGGGAAGATAAGGAATATCATCAAACAATAAGTTTTCCATTGTATCGGGGATCAGGTTCTCTACTTCTTTTCCTGGGCGTTTAAGCAGTACTGTTTTTAACGGGTCTATTTCAGAATTAATGTTAAACAATCTAGTCATAAGGTCCTCCTGGTAAATCAGTTATAGGGTATAGATATTTATAAACGTGTATAAATATCCATTAAAATGCAAATAGAAAGAGAAAAGACTAGCTCTTCTCTATCTTAAGGATTAATCTGTTATGCTTTCTTCTTTTACAAACACGTCGGGTGCTTCTGTATAATCTGGTGCGGGGGCGACATTTTCCGGCGTGCGTTCATAACGAATAGGTTCATCTCTAAATTCGTCTTCGGCCATTTTCTGATCCAGCCACATCTCAGTTTCAAGCACTGCCTCATCGAATTTTACGACTGCTTTTTTCTTAGTTTCCTGTGCTTTATCTTTTAACTCTCTCTGAAATTCTTCACCTGATTGTGGAGCCAGTAAATAAGCTGCGGCTGCGCCTGCCAATGCACCTAGCGCCATTCCAAATCCAAAAGTCTGTTTTGACATAGTTGTTTCCTCCTAATCGATCAGTATTCTTTCTAATGTAACCATTTCTATACATGTACACAATGCTTCCATCGCAATTTCCAGATCATCCAGTTTAGCAAAACTCGGTGCTAAACGAATACTGTTATCTAACGGATTGATGCCATAAGGATAAGCTGCATTTGCAGGGGTCAGTTCAATCCCAATATCTTTCATGCGTGCTACAATTTCAGCAGCACATCCATCTTGAGTCGTTAAATGAACGAAATATCCCCCATTAGGTTTAGTCCATTTCACAAACGCTTCTCGTTCGCCATGGAAATACGCAGATAATATCGCATCGACCCACTCAAACTTTGGTGCAAGAATGTCTGCATGTTGACTCATCAGTTCGTCAATCGTTTCACGGTCTTTAAGGAACAACACATGACGTTTCTGATTGATTTTGTCGAAGCTGATCAGTTGTTTACTGAAATCTAAAGCCAGCTCATTGATTCGTGCTTCAGACGCACCTATAGCAGCCACTCCAGAACCCGGCAAAGTCATTTTTGATGTAGAAACATACTGTATGACACGATCTGGGTTGCCTGCCTCTTTACATGCGGCCAGCAAATCTTTCGCCTCTTCTTTCAGTTCACTTAAGTGGTGGACAACATAAGCGTTATCCCACAGAATTACAAAATCTTCAGACGCTGTGTGCATCTGGGCTAAACGGTCTACCACATCATCTGAAACTGTTTCCCCCGTCGGATTATTGTATGTAGGCACAACAAATAGTCCTTTAATAGACGGATCTTGTGAGACTAATTTCTCAACAGTTTCCATATCCGGGCCGTTTCCAGTCAATTCGACCGGAATCATTTCAATCCCTAAGTGTTCTAGCATAAACCAGTGACGGTCATACCCGGGACTCGGACAGATAAATTTAACTTTATCTTCTTTTGACCACGGGTTTGAAGAAGTGTACATAAGATGATTCAATGTAGCATACATCAACTGCAGGCTTGAATTGCCTCCAACAAATGTTTCTTCAACAGTCGTATTCAGCAGGGATCCAAAAAGACGTCTGGCTTCTTTGATTCCAAATAACCCACCATAATTTCTAATATCTAGTTCATCTTCACTATACCAGTTTTCAATCGGTGTTTCATTTATTAAAGCTTCTGACAGCTTTAATTGACTGGTTGAAGGGATACCCCGCGCAATCGTGATTTCAAATGGTCTTTCTTCGTAAAGTGCATATTGTGATTTCACTTGTTTTAACTGTTCTTCCATTTCTTCTCTATTCATCAAACCGCTCCTCTCTCATACCTTCCCACTTGGATGGCAGATAACTAGTAATAATTATACCTTAAGTTCAGACAGAATGAAAACGATTCAATACCGCCTAGGCTTTTTTATCGGCCATCTGCTCCTTCATGATCTCTGAAACCTTGTATATACAGTCGTTATGGTCATGCGCTCTTGCAGGACACTGATAACGTCCGAAGAAGATCATACGGTGATGCGCTATGCTCCATAAGTCCTTCGGCAATTTTTTCATTAGTGTCTGTTCCACTTGTTTAACGGTTGCCTTGGGAGAGCAGATAGCAAACTTTTTGCTGATCCGCTCTACATGTGTGTCGACTGCGATAGCCGGCTCATCGAACGCCACACTCATGACCACGTTCGCTGTTTTTCTCCCGACTCCAGCTAAACTTTCGAGTTCTTTATGGGTACTGGGAACCTGACTGTTGAAACGCTCTACCAGGTCACGCGCACATTTTTTAATGTACTTGGCCTTGTTCCGATATAGACCGATGGTTTTGATTTTATCCATGATTTCTTCGACATCTGCTTCCATCATCCGCTCAGGTGTCGGATAGGCTTCAAACAATAATGGGGTGACCTTGTTGACTCCCACATCTGTTGTCTGAGCGCTTAGAATCACCGCAATAAGCAGTTCAAAAGCATTTTTGTGTGTCAGCTCAGCTTTTGCATCGGGATACAGTACACCCATTGCTTCAATCAGCTGAGTGGTTTCAATTGAATTTAAGAGCTTAACTTCTTCAGTCACCATTTTGTCTCCTTACTATTTCATTTAATCCTTTATTTATCAAAGGATTCTTTTAGCCAGTTATACATTGGAACAGGTTTTTCATTTTCATTCTCTTCATTATTTGAAGACTGATTCGACTGATTTTGTCGGTGACGCTTCGATTCCTTTTCAACCTGCTCTTTTGTTTTTATGTTCTTCTTTTCCCAAGTCAGTAAAATCCGGTCGATATATTTAAGGCTATACACCTGACTCAACACAGCTTCTCTGAGCGCGGCTTCAATGAGTTCTGAAGAGTAATTGTCCTCTTTGATCCACATTTCAAGAGTTTGAATTTCCATTGCCGAAAGCCCTCTACCGAATTCTTCTTCAAACAAACGATACAAATCTTTAGACGTGAGCGTTTCTTTTTTAGCTTCTTTCGTTTTCTCAACTTCTTCCATCAAATAGAGCAGTCGCTCATAAAGCAAATCAAATGAGAATTCGTCCTGAGATTTCCCTTCATCATCTGAGCTGGTTTCGATAGTGATGACTCGTTTTGTCATCAGCTGGTGGATGGCTTTATACGCCTCTTCTCTGGTGACATCCAGACGATCCGCTAACAGTTGACTATCCGGGAAACGCTGCCCTATTTCAACCAGGGACATTAATTGAATAAGGACGACCAAATCATTGTTTGTTAGCCCCAGTTCTCTATAATACATCAATAGAATATTTGGAATTGACGTATTGCCAGCCTTAATCCATTTTTTAATCGTAAAATCAGACATAACTCTACTCCTTTACTAGTACGTGAAGAGAGACAAAAGCTCATACGCACGCTTACTAAGTCTATGAAAAAAGGATTGGGGATAATCACCCAATCCTCCTATTTAATTCTAGCACACCTTTATGGGTAAATACGATTTAATAAACGTGGGAATGGAATAGCTTCACGAATGTGTTCTGTTCCACTTAACCATGTCACTGTACGTTCAAGCCCCAGTCCAAATCCTGAATGAGGGACGCTTCCGTATTTACGCAGATCTAAATACCATTCGTATTCTTTCGTATCCAGTCCAAAGGCTTCGACCTGTTCACGCAGAGCTTCGTAATCATCTTCACGTTGAGACCCACCGATAATTTCTCCGTATCCTTCAGGCGCAATCATATCCGCACATAACACAATATCTTCACGCGTTGGGTGTGGCTTCATGTAAAAAGGTTTGATTGCTTTTGGATAGTTCAGGATAAAGACGGGTTTATCGTATTGTTCAGCGATAAAGGTTTCTTCCGGTGATCCGAAATCTTCTCCCCATGTAACGCTGAAGTCATTTTTGTTCAACAATTCAACTGCTTCATCGTAAGAAATCCGCGGATAAGGCAATTGCGTATATTTTTTAAGCAGTTCTTTATCTCGTTCAAGGACATCCAGAGAATGATCACAATGATCCAGGACACTTTGAACAAGATAAGCGACATATTTTTCCTGTACTTCAAGAGAATCGTCCTGATCCATAAAGGCCATTTCAGGTTCAATCATCCAGAACTCGATCAGGTGACGACGTGTTTTAGATTTTTCAGCTCTAAAAGTCGGCCCAAATGAAAAGACTTTTCCTAATGCCATTGCTCCAGCTTCCATATATAATTGTCCACTTTGAGATAAGAAGGCATCACGGTCAAAATATTCAGTATGGAATAACTCAGTTGTGTTCTCTGCTGCACTCCCCGTCAGAATAGGCGGATCAACTTTGACGAATCCTTCCTGATTGAAAAACTCATAGGTTGCACGAATGATTTCATTTCTAACCTGCATGATCGCATGCTGCTTAGACGAACGTAACCATAAATGACGGTTATCCATCAGGAATTCCGTTCCATGTTCTTTAGGCGTGATAGGGTAATCAACCGCTTCTCCGATGACTTCGATACTTTCAATATGTATCTCATATCCAAATTTTGAACGCGCATCTTCCTGGACCGTACCCACTACCCAAACTGAACTTTCCTGAGTGACATTCTTAGCAGCCTGGAAAACCTCTTCTTCAACTTCGCTTTTAACAACGACCCCTTGGAAAAAGGCGGACCCATCACGCAAGTTTAAGAAAGCAATCTTCCCACTTGAGCGTTTGTTTGCAATCCATGCCCCAATTTTAACTTTTTCTCCTACGTGCTTATGCGCATCGATAATTTGAATCTTATTCACTCTAATAGTCTCCTTTAAATTAAATGTTGTCGATCGTTCGTATCCATTCGCCTGTACGCAGATCAATGACATAATACCCTAAGCGATCATTGTCATTACGGTAACTGACTTCCCATATCGGACGGTCGTCTATCATACCGATTCGCGCGTTAAGAATTTTATCAGGCTGACGTGCTTCTCGTGTCAGCTGGATAGCTTCCTGCTTGCTCAGACCGTTTTCAGCTGAGAGGGAAGTGATTTGTCCACCCGACTGCTGAACAATATAGTGCCGTTCTATTCCATCTGCATTCTGACCTGTAATCGTCAGATACGTTTCTGTTCCATTATACCAATAAAAATCATCTACCTGGCTTAGACTCGTTCGTTCTGCGACATACGCAATAGTGTCAGCTCTGGCCCGAGCATATGGCTGATTTGACTGCTGGTACAAGACTGTTGCCCCCACAATCACAGCACTCATAAAAATTACAAGGCCAATAATAACTTTTTTCACGTGACTCTCCTCATTCTGTTTCCTTTTGCATCAACTTCTCTAGTATAGCAAATGAGACCCGATAAATAAATAACTCAACACGTTATTCTTCATCTTCTAGTGATTGGAAGAATGACTGACTCTCAGTAAGGATGGTTTCCATCGATTCTTCTTCGATCGACAACCCTGCTGGCAATGATTCAATAAATGAAGACGCGTAGCTTGATTCCACTACTCGTCTATCAAGGATGATCCAAATGCCTTTATCCTCTTTTGATCGAATCAGTCGACCGATTCCCTGTTTAAATTTCATGACCGCGCGTGGCAGCAGATCATGAACAAAGGGATTTAAGCCTTCCTCGATAAGAAGGTTATGGCGATTCTTTACAAGCGGCATATCAGGTGAATCGAATGGAAGTTTAGTTAAAATGACGAGTCGAAGTTCGTCTTCAGGGAAATCGACGCCTTCCCAGAAGCTGTCGGATCCAAGTACAACGACCTCTTTCGACTTCTTGACCTGTTTGGCGATTCTTACAGGCGTACCTGATATGTTCTGCGCTAAGATCGTTTTATGATGCAGTTTGGATTTTCTCTGCAGGATAGAATAAACGGCCTGAATCGTTTCTTGAGATCTGAAAAGGATCAGTGCATTTTCGTGCGTGTGACTAATTATTTTTTCAATCTGACTAGCCAGTTCTGAGGCATAAGCCGCTTTGGGTGTATGTGTTGTCAACTCGGTTATTGAAGGCACAAAAATACGTCCCTGCTGAGCAAAGTCATACGGCGAGTCAAAAGAAGAAAATTCCGCTTCTTTGATGTCCAGCGCCTTTTGAATATAATGAGTCGATCCTTTAACGGATAACGTACTGCTTGTGAGAGCTAAATGCGGGACGCTGTTCAATTTCTGAAGAATAGTCGACTTGATGTCCTGATCAAAACGGTAAAAAGTCAAAGTCTGAGTAGGCGATTTAGAATAAAAGCGACTTCCAGTCAAACTGCCTTTTTGTGTTTTGAAAAAGAGCCGGTCTAGAGTTTCCGATGTCAGCTGTATTCTATCCAGAAAGACTTGAAGCTTAGTCAATAACCGCTTCACTTCCTTAGAAAGAGCCTCCGGTTCATCTTCGAGGATGATGGTCATCTGATTTCCAATATAAACTAATTCATCAAGAGTTGCTTTCAACCGCTTGCTGTCTTTTTTAATAATCAGCGGCAAGTTGTTAAGAGCGATGGCTTTTTCTTTCCACTCAACAACTGATGGATCATAGTCCTGAGTATGCTTGAACCACTCGATCCACTGAGACGACCAGTCTTCCCACTCTTCACTCAACACACTCGCAACGGATTCCAGTGTCTGAATCTGATAAGCTTTAATTTGATCACTTTTCTGTTGTGACAACTCGTATAACAAAGAATCTTCCTTATCAATTGAGCCAATCTGCTTTAAATCGCGGTAAAGGGTGTTGGCCCTTAACGTTAAAGTTGCACTCTGATCACTTACATCCGGAAAGTGGTGTGCTTCATCAAGAATGAGATTATCAGACTCAAGGACAGGATCCTGACTTTGCCAGTCAGCTAGAAGATAGGCATGATTTGTAACCACAATAGCAGATGATTCCAGACGTTTTTGTCTTCGTGCGAAGAAATCAACAGATTCGAAAGTCTTCATTGCACGTACCCGCTGGGAAGGTTTGATTTCCTGCCAGAAAGGGTGTGGTGTTCTAGAACCTACTCCAATTTCTTCTAAATCCCCCTCATCTGTTTCTGTTAACCAGACGAGTATTTTCATGCAAAATAAGGCTTCCGTATCTGAGTCGACAGTGTTTCTCCATTTTCTGTAAAAAGAGGATAACGATATATAATGAGATCCACTTTTTGCTAAAGCAACAGATTGACTAAAAACCATACGTGCATTCATATGAGGGATTATCTCTTCTACCAGCTGTTTTTGTAGCACTTTAGTGTAAGTAGAAATCACACATTTATCTTCAGGTGTCGCTAAGTAAAAAGCTGGAAGCATATACCCAAAGGTTTTCCCTGCTCCTGGGGCTGCTTCGATCAATTGGCTGTAAGAAGGAAAATCTTGTTTGAAAAAGTTGAACAGCGTATTCATCATGGCAGACTGATTGGGTCTGTTATCCAAGCCAAGTTTGTCCAGGACAAGCTGCTTCTCTTCTTCAGTATACGGATATACCGGTTTTTTTCTATGCAGGACATGCTCAGCAATCGGGACAGGTTTCCTTAAGGCAAGCCCTTCAACAATGATCAGAGCGTCATCCAAATCGGCTGGAGCAGTTTTCATTTCTTCAAAAGCGTCACTGAAAAAGAGTGTCGTATCAGCAGTGGTCGCTTTAGAGAATTCAGCTAACGACTCGATAGTCACCAGAGGCAGGTGTTTAACTTTTTCATCTAGTTTATTCAATAAATACACAGTTGCTTCGGCATCATATAATGCATTGTGAGCATTCTCGAGCTCATAGCCAAGAGACCTTGTCAGTTCTTTCAACTGGTAACTGTTTTCTCGCGGAAATAATATTTGGGACATTTCAACTGTATCAATAGCCGGAACAGTTAACGGGGACAACCCCACTCTTACAAAGCACTCATTTAAAAACTGATAGTCAAATCCGACATTGTGTGCAACAAAAATGGTATCCTCCAGCAGCTGGTAGATAATGTGGGCAATGTCTTCAAAATACGGTGCAGTAGCTAAGTCCTTGGAACTGATGCCAGTTAAATCGCGAATGGTTCGACTAACTTTTCGAGAAGGGTTGACGAACGTATCAAACGATTCGATGATTTTGTTGTTTTTTACCAGTACGCAAGCAAACTGAATCATACGCTCATCTCTTCCAATACTTGCACCCGTTGCTTCTATATCCACAACGGCGTATAACTGATCTTTTCTCATGTGTCCCCTCCTTCCTGCTCAAGCAGAAACTGTCTGCTTGATAGCTTTACATGTATTTGTTTTCTTTCAACCAGCTGATGATCGCTTCTCTTTCATTATCTACCGCTCCAAGTACGATGGCTTTTTCTGCCATACTTATTGCTTCACCAAGCCAGCGGCCCCCTCTGTTACTCGTTTCTTCCATAATGATCCGTCCATTAATATCTATTTCACCACGCGACTGTATAGGAAGCGTATGAATCAGTCGAGCTGCTGTTCGTTTATCAAAGGGCAGTTTCAGCAGTTCAAGTAAATCTTCAGTTTCCCAGACGATCGGTGGCGTAAATTTATAGACAATGTAAGGATTTAAAGGAGAATGGTGGCGATAAAGCATCAGTTCAAGCAATTTTGTACTATCACTTATCATCTGATTGGACAGCTTCCAGTGTTTAAGAAAAGCGGCGCCCTCTTTTATATTCTGAACACCCATGAAATAGAGAAGAAGAGCCCAGACGTGTCTCTCTTTTTTTACAGGTCGTGGAATTAGTGAAAAGCGTCGTAGAGCCACTTTCCCTTGTTTCATCCCAGGACAGTACTCATATAGGTTAGTCGTAAAGAATGCTTCCATTCCCTGCAGAACATTGTTGCCCATAGCCATTTTTACAAACTCAACTTGAATACGCTCAACAGCTATATTTTCCAGGAGGGGTGCATTGACAACGATCGCATAAAAAGTATCAGCCTCTAGCTGAAAACCTAATTGTGACGCGAAGCGGACTGCTCGCATCATACGCAAGGCATCTTCGTGGAATCGTTCTTCGGGTTTTCCCACTGCTCGTATAATTTGTTCTTTTAAATCTTTCTCTCCATCAAAAAAGTCCTGGATTGATCCATCATTATCCATTGCAAAGGCATTAATGGTCAAGTCTCGTCGTTTCAAATCTTCTTTTAAAGAGCGCACAAAAGTGACCGAATCAGGACGTCTGTAATCTTGATACGTCGATTCGGTCCGAAATGTAGTCACTTCATAGCTTTCATCATCCATTAAAACCATTACAGTGCCATGTTCAATACCCACATCCACAGTTTTTCTGAATAACCGCTTGATTTCTTCCGGAAAAGCGCTAGTTGCAATGTCTACATCATTTACTGTTTTTCCAAGTAAAGCATCTCTCACACTTCCGCCAACAAAGTAAGCTTCAAATCCGGCTTCTTGTAAAGTTTCCAGAACAGGTAATGCTTTCTTGAATTCACCTTTGATCGGTACATTCATAGTCATAGTGTCGGGATAGTCCAGCTTAGTTAAGCCTACCCCTTCTCTCCTTTATGTCTAACGTTCATCTATCTGCTTGCCATCCGTGCGCTCAAATCGATACGCATCTCTGTTATGAAACTTTGTCATAATGCCATCAAATGATTCAGATAAATCGATGTCCAAAGAGTTAGCCAGACTGATTAATACGAATAAGACGTCGCCTAACTCTTCTTCCACCTTTTTTTCCGCTTCTGTTTCTTTTTTCTGTTTCTCACCATACTGATGATTCACTTCACGAGCCAGTTCGCCTACTTCTTCAGTTAAACGGGCGAGCTGACCTAAAGGAGAAAAGTACCCGGCCTTAAACTGACCGATATACTCATCGACTTCTTTTTGCATCTCTTTCATATCAGTCATTTGTTCTCTCCTTCATAGCTCCTTATGATGAGGAAACGCTGTTTTCCATCTGGTCTTCGATAGCTTTCAAGTCATTTGCCAGAGAGTAAAACTCATCTCTATTATCCGTTTCAAGGGCTCTGTCAATATCTTCAAGGACCTGCTGACGCTGCTTCTGTAAATAGAAAGCATCAACGGCTTCATCCACCTCTTCATCTATGTCGTGTCCGACACGATCATTCCATTTAGAATAAGGGTTATCTTCAAGAATAGCGACATACTCAGGAGACAATAGTGAGTCCTGAAATAGGAGTTCGATATACAAGTCTGTATGCCAGTTCAATCTTACCTCATGAAATGCCTGTTCAGGATGATCAAATTCCTGACCATCTTTATAAAACCGGAACGCGTCGTCTTCTGTGCCAACTGTTGCCATTTTGATCCCGCGAGGAGTTTTATCCGCATCTTCTACAAACTTAGTCTTATTTAACACAATGTCATGATTGAGTAAATAGTTTAAAATCCACATTGATTCTCTACGTTTCATCTGATATCTCTGTAAAAACCATTTTAGAAATTTCTTCTTATCTTTCAACTGTACGCGACTATACATGGAAACTCCCCTCCTTATCTATACTCATCTATAGTATACCAAACTTACAAGCCTTCTTCATACTTAATCCACTCACGAACTTCGTCGTCATCCGGATTGATTTTGATATACGTTTTGGCCGTATTCAAAAATCCTTCACGGTCGCCGTCTTCTCTGAGGAAAACAGCATAGTCTTTTAAAAATTCAGCGTTTTCTGATAAATAGATTGCTGCTTTATCATATAATTCACGGGCATCTTCAAACAGTTCCTGTTCATTGTACGCAATCGCTGCATACCAGAACAGCTGTGGGTCTTCTTCTCCACTATCAAGTTTAGGAGTAAAAATGTCCAGCGCTTTTTCAAACTTTAACTGGTTGAAGAGCAACTGGGAATACTCCAGTGTCAATGTTATATTCTCCGGATCGAGCTTGATCGCTTCCTGGTAATACGTATCCGCTTTTTCTAGATGTCCAAGTTCTTGAGCAGCCGCCGCCCCCATCGCATACAAGGACGGATTCTGCTTATCGTAAAATAGCCCTTCTTCTATACTGTTTAAGGCTGATTCTTCATTTGACTGCTCCAGATACCCCTTAGCTATATACGTGTAAACTGACGTATAACTTGGATCAGCTTCCTTCACTTTCAAGAAATACTCATTAGCTTTGTCGTAGTCTTTTTTCTGGAAATACACAAGTCCCAGCTGGAACAGAAGATCGCTTGTTTCCTGCAAGTCGATGGCTTCTTTTAGATAATCAACTGCTGATTCCAGGTCCCCAATAGCTGCATAGGCATTTCCTAATCGCGCATTTAAACTGGTTCCGGCAAACTCCGTCTGATTTTTCAGGATAAGCTGCTCATAATGCGTAATGGCTTCCTTGTATTTACCAGCTGTAAAGAGAAGTTCTCCTAATGCAAAATCGATAACTGGTTCATCAGGAAGCAGCGTTTTGGCTTCTTCAAGTTTCTGCTGAGCGACTTCAGGCAATTCAAGCACCTGATAATAATCGGCTGCGACAAGTAACGCCTGCGGATAGAATGGACTGTCTTCTTTCAACTGTTCGATCCATTCAAAAGCTTCAAGTTCATTCCCTTCTTCAATCGAAATCTCAGCCAGGGTCAATTTCAATCCCTCTTCTTCAGGGTGAAGTGCCAGTAAATGCTGCACGACTTGCTTCGTTTCTTCTAAAAACCCTAAATCATAAAGAGTTTCAATCAATGCAAATAAATCGTCATCTGAATCATAACCAATGGCTTTATTTAGTAAATCGTTAGCTTCTGCCAAGTTCTCATTTTGTAATGCTTCAATCATTTCACTTGAGTACGACACGATTGGATCCCCTCTTTTCCACCCTCTGTTTTCCTTATCTTATCATACATTCCCATCTTTTTACTATATGAAAAAAACAGTTTAAACCCATTAGCCGGTTTAAACTGTTGAGTCTTCTAATTTGATGAAGGGATATGATAGTACAAATCGATAATGAGACTGCCCGAAAATTCATCATCAGTCTCACGCTGATAAGAGAAAACCTGACTATCCCATAGACGGTCTTCTCTGCTCAGATCATTCAGCATAGACCGTAACCCTTCTGCTGATGGACTGATGAATTCAATTTGGTACGTCGATTTTAAGAATCGTTCACTTAGACCCTCGACCGGCTGATTATCAGATAATCGGGTCATCTGGCCTAAAGCCACATCATTATCTTCTGCAAGCTGTTCAATCATGACAGTCGCTTCATTGATCCGTTCACCATCAGGTATGAATAATGTGGTGCTTTCATAGCTTTCCATGAGTTCCTGACGCAAGGCATCAGAAGGCGGATAAGTACTCAGCAGTCTCTCCTGTTCATTAACTACTTGAGAAGACGCATCAGCTGTCACTCTGACAGGATCGAGAAACAAACGGTTCCCGTAATAAAAACCAGCGACAAGAATCATAACGAGCGTAAGCAAAACCAGCAATGATTCTCTAGTCCATTTTACAATCATTCTGCTGCCCCCTCTCTCAGTAACCCTTCATCGATATCCAATGTAAGATCAATAATGAATTGACCATCGTCCTCTGGCTGTTGTTCCAGTCGATTCAGGTGAACGCGTGTGATATAGGAGACTTGCTCAAAATGGGCAATTAAATCTGAATGATCGTCAATCATAGTATTATCCATTTGAAGCAGGACTTCATTCGTCTCTGTCAACTGAAATGAAACAACAACTGCTTCATCTTCTGGAATAATACGTGCAATATCTTCAGCTAAAAAAACAATAGGATACTGATCATTTTCTAGAGCAGTGATTGCGTCCGAATTTTGAGTAGTTGTCCTGTTGATCTGCTCCAATTCTCTAGACGAAGCCACTTCCTCAGACCGCTGCTGCATCATTTGATGATTTGACGCATCCTGGCGGGTATATAAGCCATGCATCATAAAAAAATAAATACTGATTGCCATAATGCCCACAAAGAAAAAGAGGACCATTAAATGAGGAAGAACATTTTTTTCTTTGCGTTCAAAAAAATTAATCTCAATCATTTACAACGTCTCCTTCTGACAGATCATCTGACTCTTTAGGTGTCCATCGTTTCTTGAAGGGGCGTTTACTGGCCTTGTCAGGAGTAGTCTCTTGTCTGAACAAGGGGCGCTTCTTCTTGTTCTCTTTTAAAGACAGTCCGTATAAAGCAGCATCGGGTTGAGTCATCCCTTCAGGAAGGTCCAGTGTGTGAACCGCTACAGAGAACCGGTCACTAAGCATGTCACTTAAGCGGTTCAAGTTAGGAAAGTAGCCGGACAAGACAATGTCACTGATGCTTCCTTCCCCATTCATTACAGAGTAACGGTAAAATTCCATAAAGCGTTCTAAACCATTCAGCTGTTCTTCCAGGAAGTCTGTAAGGTCACTTTCAGCCCCTTTCCACTCCCACTGTCCATCTTTAGTCAAATTCCAGGCATCCATTAAGCGAGTGGAACGGGTATGTCTGTTGAATTGAGGGATTCCTTTATGAAACACCATAATAGATGAATCGATTGGGTTCCACTGAAGCATCATGATATGAGCTTCTTCTGAAAAAGTCAGGCTACTTTGACTAGTCAGTACACGGTACATGCAAAGGGAGGATATATCAGCCACCTCAGCTTTTAAAGACACATTTTCAAGCAGGCTTAGATAATTTCTTACCTGTTCCCCTGGGTAAGCAGCGATGAAGACTGTCTGAGTCGTTTCATCTTTACTGATCACTTCATAGTCAAATCGTGGATCATCAAACGGCAATCGAATGGACTGATTAATATGTAAGTTCAAATAATCTTTGATTTCACTGCTGGATAACTGAACGGGAATGTTCTCTTCACGAATCGTAACGAAATCATCCGGTAAAATGATCGAGACTTTCGAATTCTTCCATTTCTTTTCTTTTATAAGAGCATCCAGACGGGTTTCAAGTAGTGAAACGTTTGTTAATTTACCGTCCTGAATAATTGCTGTATCAAATACCAGCTCATTTTTATCAAGAACAGTCTTTCGAGATGCATCCATCACGAGGTACCGGATACTGCGTTCCAAAAACTGAATGAGTAAAAACGGTTTGCTTTTTAATAACATATTGATTCCTCCAAAAGGGATAAATGACCGTTAGGGTTAAAATAATGTAAGGTACCAGTCGATCAGTGGATACCCTATGAAAAAGACAGTCAGAGCAGCCAATCCAATATAGGGACCGAAAGCGATCTTAGTGCGTTTGCCCACATTCTTGACGCGCATAGTGATTAGTCCCCCTACCGTCCCATATAGTGTCGACAGGAAAAAGAGAAGGAGAAACTGAATCGGTCCAAAAATAAATCCGAACAATGTAAAGTATTTTAAGTCGCCGACACCCATTCCGCCCTTTGATAAAACGATGACCAGAAAGACGATCAAGAATGCCAGCATAGCCCCCGCGAAAGATAACCAGAATGGACTTAAAGGGAAAATAAAGCGGTACACCAGAAAGAATGGCGCGAAAAACAGCAGCAAACGGTTTGGGATCCGTTTGTAGGCAATATCAGACACAGTAACTGGAATAACTAAACTGATAAGCAGCAGCCCCAACACTAGCTCATAGCTCCAGCCAAATTGCCAGTAAGCAAGGGCAAAAAGTAAACCTGTCCCCATTTCCATTAGTGGGTAAAGAATGGAAATCGACTGATGGCATTTCTTGCATTTTCCCCACTGGATGAGGTACGAAAATACTGGAATCAGCTCTTTCCAGGTCAATGTCCGTTCACACGTATCACAATACGAGCGAGTCTCTTTGAAAAGAGATTGAGTCGGCACACGCAGGCCCACCACATTAAAAAACGATCCAAAGATCAGTCCGTACATGAAAAAGATAAGTACTAGTAAAAGTTCCATATGTTGCTCCTATGTAGTAAGAAAGACCCTTGGGTAGGGTCTTTCTTGACTTACTAATAAATTTTCTTTGTTTATCTTCCGGAAAATTCGTATGTGTGTCCTGCATCAGTACCAGTTCCTGCTGATACTTTAGATACAAAATCTGTATCTTCAATATCACTGTCTCTTAATTCTAAAAAACCAGTTCTTTTAAGTTCTGCTACTGTAACTTGATTATTATCAGGAAAATCATTCTCCACATCATATAATCTAGCTGCATCTTCGATAAGTGTAAATTCAGCTTTGTCAGCATCAGTGGAAGCTCTGCCAACAATATTACCTATAGCCGGAATAGCAATCGCAACAATAATTCCTAAAATAACAATAACTGCCAAAAGCTCAACTAGTGTAAAGCCTTCTTCTTTGTTCATAATCTGTTTGATCTTGTTTCTCATATTTGTTCCTCCTATTAAGTTTTTGTTATATGCATACATATAGTGAAATAGGATGAACAGGTCTAAACATATGTAGTTCAACTTATCCTAATTCAAACTAATATAGTGCATAAAACGAGTTTGGGATTTTAAGCACTTAGTTTAAAGCCTATTGGGATAAGCTTTTAACCAGTTTGCTTAATTATTATTATAGCTTATACCTTGTATTATTACAATCGTTCTTAATAATTAATTATGAATATTAATTAAAATGTTTCGAATAAACTGAACATGGGTACCACTATAGACAGGACGATCAGCCCCACAATAACTGCCAGGAAAATGATCAGTACTGGTTCAATAAGTGACTGCAGTTTATCTGATGCTTCTTCTACTTCCTGGTCATAAACATCTGCGACTTTCTTAAGCATCTCATCAAGCGACCCACTTGACTCGCCTACACGTATCATCTGAATGATGAGCGAGGGAAATACCCAGTGCCCTTCCATCGGCTTAGCTAGAGACTCTCCCCGTTCTAATGAAGACTTCGATTCTAGCAGGACATCCTTGACTACTCGGTTACCTACTACACTGCTCGTTACCTCTACTGCCTGTAAAATAGGAACTGAACTGTTCAATAATGAACTTAATGTCTGAGTCATTCGTGCCAGTACCGCTTTCTGAACAAATGAACCGACAACAGGCATTCTCAGTACCAGCTTGTCCAGGAAGTATGCACCCGTTTCTCTTTTTTTGATTTGAACAAATGAGACCCCTAATAAAACAAACACCCCTAAGAATAACCACCAGAACTGCTGGATAAATCCGCTGAAACTCAAAACGACTTGAGTAATCAAAGGCAAGTCTCCTCCAAACGATGCAAACAGGTCTCCAAATATCGGAACGATGAAGACTAATAGAAAAATCGTGATAATGATTGCAAAAGAGGCGACGACAATTGGATAGGTTAACGCCGTCGATACTTTTTGTCTGATTCGGTACTGCTTCTCAAAATATGTCGCCATGCGGTCCAGTACGTCTTCAAGCTGCCCGCTTATTTCACCGGAATGGATCATCTGAACAAGCAGTTCAGGAAATAGCTTAGGGTGTTTTTTCATCGATTCAGACAAAGCTATGCCTTCTTTAACTTCTACAGAGATATTTTCCAGTGCTTCCTTTAAGGGTTTGCTGTCTGTCTGTTCAGCCAGCAAGTCGATCGAGTCGATCAGCAGTATCCCTGCTTCCATTAAAGTGGCGAACTGCCTCAAAAATAAGACGAATTCTTTTTGTTTGAGTGGTTTGCCGATGTAAATGTCTTTGTACAAAAATGAATTTAAAGGCTCGACTTCGAAAACAATCAAGTTCATTTGAGCCAGTTCAATGACCGCTTCTTTCTTACTAATGCTCTCGAGTCTGCCTTTGATGACTTTCCCTTCACCTGTCTTAGCTTTATATGCGTAAGTAGCCATAGGTCACCCCTCTCAATTATTTCCCGCTGATATAAGGGAGTAATTCCATTTCACTGATTAGTTTTTCAGCAATCAGCTGTTTCATGCTCATTTCCATTGTATGCATCCCCTGGTCCTTGGAAGTTTGAAGAACATTAGGAATTTGATGCATTTTTTCGTTTCTGATCAAGTTTTTAATGGCCGCATTGTTGATGAGTAGTTCAGTTGCAGCTACCCTTCCTTTAAAGTTTAACGTCGGGAACAAGCGCTGAGACATCACACCAAGCAGAACATTAGCCAGCATGGTCCGAACTTGATTTTTTTGATGTACTGGGAAGACATCGATGATACGGTCAATTGTGCCGGTCGTATCTTGTGTATGTAGCGTACCTAGGACCAGGTGACCTGTTTCTGCCGCCGTAATGGCTGTCTGAATCGTATCCAGATCTCTTAATTCACCTACAAGAATGACATCTGGATCCTGTCGTAAACTTGCACGCAGACCATCCTTGAACGAAAGCGTGTCAAACCCAATTTCTCTCTGCTCAATAATAGATTTATTATGGGAGTGCAAGTACTCGATCGGATCTTCCAAAGTGATAATATGGCGGTTCATTTCCTGATTCATGTAATCGATCATTGAAGCCAAAGAGGTACTTTTCCCACTTCCAGTAGGACCCGTTACAAGGATCAGTCCATGTGGCTTGTTTACCAGTTCTTTCAACTTGGATGGGATCCCTAAGCTGTCTATTGAGGGGATATCTCTAGGGATCACACGAAACGCAAGTGAAATTGCACTTCGCTGATAAAAGACATTTACTCTAAAGCGTGAAACACCTGGGATGCCGTATGATAAATCCACTTCTCTGTTTTCTTGAAGATGATCCCATAACTTGTCAGTTAAAATAGCACGGGCCATTTCTATGGTGTCATCAGGCATGAGCTTATCCTCTTTTTCAGGGGTCAGTTTCCCATCAATTCTAAATACAGGAGCTGATCCTGCAATCAAATGAACGTCTGAAGCTTCTAATGCATTTGCTTTTGTCAGTAGTGCGTTTAATTTTTCCATTTTGTCAATCCTTCTATTCGTCAGCTGAAGCAACTCTTAATACTTCATCCAACGTTGTTTTTCCTTGCTTGATTTTTTCCAGTCCATCATCAATCAAAAAGCGGACGCCCTTGTTCTTAACGTAGTTCTTGATTTCCTGCATCGTTGCCCGGTTCATCATCTGCTGTTTCATTTCATCATCCACGACAATCAATTCATGAATAGCCATACGTCCACGGTAACCTGTATGTCGACAACGGTCACATCCGCGGCCAATGGTCACTTCGTCGATAGTCTGATGACGTCTTTCAAAAACTTCCCGTTCGATTGGACTTGCTTTTCGCTTATACGAGCAGTCTTTACATATTGTTTTCACTAAGCGCTGCGCCAGAACTCCACTTAATGATGAAACCACTAAATAGGGTTCGATTCCCATATCAAATAATCGGGGTATAGCTTCGATTGCACTATTTGTATGAAGCGTACTGAACACCAAATGCCCTGTCAGCGACGCACGTATGCTAATATCCGCTGTTTCTCTGTCTCGAATTTCACCTACCATGATGATGTTCGGGTCTTGTCTTAAAATCGAGCGCAAACCAGCTGCAAACGTCAATCCTATTGGTGCGTTTACCTGAACTTGATTGATGCCTTCCAGTTGATATTCAACTGGGTCCTCAATGGTAACGATGTTACTGTCAGGACTGTTCAACTCATTGATCGATCCATACAAAGTAGAAGATTTTCCAGACCCTGTCGGCCCCGTCAGTAATATCAGTCCAGCAGGCTGTTTGATTAATTTTTCATAGTCTCTCAGTGTATCGTCCTGAAGTCCAATATCTTCAATCTTACTGAACACATTAGACATATCGAGAATTCGAATAACGACTTTTTCCCCAAACACAGTGGGTAACGTCGACACTCGCAGATTTACGCGTTTATCCATAATATCTGTACTGATTCGTCCATCCTGAGGCAAACGGGTTTCTGTAATATTTAAACCTGCCATGATTTTGATACGAGCCACCAGTGAATTCATCAGTGTTTTGGGAAGAGAGCGATCTGTCCTTAACACGCCATCCACACGGTAACGGACACTGACTGCATTCTCTTTCTGATCCAGGTGAATATCGGATGCGTGCATAGCTACACCCGTTTCAAGCAACTGGTCAAAAATCCGAACAGCCGGTGCATCTTCCCCTTCTAGATCTTCAACCGCCACATCATTACTGTCATACAAACGGTTGATTGTCTGCAGAATGTCATCTTTTGCTGCAATAACTGGCTGGACAGTATAACCAGTAGATAACTCCAAATCTTCTATAGCATAGAAATCTAAGGGGTCATTCATAGCCACAATTAATCGGGTGTTTTCTCTAGATATTGGAAGAAGTAAGTTAGACCGTGCAAAATCTTTACTAATAATATCAATCAGATTCTTATCAATGGGGTATTGATAGAGGGACACACTCTCAAGTTTCAACTGGATTTCCAGTACATCCAGTAGCTGTTTCTCTGTTATGTAGCCTTGATCAACAAGTGCATCTCCCAGTTTTTGATTGTTTTTCTTCTGTTCGATTGCTTCGACAATTTGTGTCTCGGTTATAAGGCTTGCTTCTTTTAGCAAGTCACCTACTTTTTTACGCTTCGTTTGAGCCATTAAAACACCTTGCTTTCTGTTAGGGTTCTACTACCGGTTGAGGTTTGATTAATTCTTGTGTATCATCGCTATCATTCTCTTCTATGATTTCCTCATGAAAATTAAAAGGAGAATAAGTTAACATTCCTTTACCAGTGATGCTTGCTGAATTTGTCATCAGATTCCCAAACAGCTTGCCACTTCCTTCAATAGCCGTGGAAGAATTTGGTGCAATTATAGATGCATATACTACGCTATCTCCACCCTTTATAGTAACCGTGCTATTATTAATCTGGTAAATCCTGACATTTTTTTTATCAGGATTGAATGTACCCGAATTAAAATCAATATTATTTTTAACGTAGATGTTAAGTGTACCTTCTCCTTCAATAACTGTTCTTCCCCAACTATGCTGAAGAGAATCGACTAATAAATTGACTTCTCCCTCAGGAATTCTAATGGTATTATTACCTCTAAAATTTAATAAACCACCGCGACGACTGTTATCGTTTAGTAACACTAAGCCAGTTTGATTAAAATTCGAATTTAAAGTCTTAAATGATTCTGACTGCTCTAGCAGATTAGTAAAAATATTTGAATAAAAAGTCCAATCAATATTACTACTAGTTTTTCTTTTTTTGCCGTTTAATATTCGAGCATGATCTTGAGCATGATTGCCTGGTCCATTAACCAAATCGGTTTCTAAATCATTGACATAAAGATTGTCAATGAACAACTCGTTATCGGCTGCATTATTTATTATAATCGGCCGATTAGCAATAGAATCCAGATATAAATCCCCTTGTAATGTCCCACTCTCAACTTTGAATGTATTACGTATAGTTAGTGCAACGCCAGTAGGAATAATTGGATCCCGAGAAGGTATGGTTTTATCGACCCATGTCACATCGAAACTTTTTTGAACTACCCTACTCTTATTATCGACCGATCCTTCAGAAGATAAAGTGAAAGTTGTAGTATTTACCTCAGGACCACTTTTTTTCTCTAAATGAACGAATGCTTCAGGAGAGTCTCCAAATTGAGGGCCAAAGCTTTTAATCTGTTTTCCTGCTATATATTCACTAGAAAGCGAATCGATCTGCTGTAAAAAACTGGAGGGTGAGGAACTATCATCATAGGCATTCAACACGATTGTTCTCATATCTTCATAAGCCTGATTGACCCCTGCTTCAGCGATATAATAAGCAGACGTCGTATCCCGATTAACACTGCTGAGTCTAAAGCTCCCTATTGTAATCGCTCCTAATGATGCCCCTAGAACAGATAACACCATTAATGTCATTAAAGCCAGTATCAAGCCACTCCCTTCTTCTTTTTTGTAGTAACTGATCATTTTCATCTTCATGCTTGTCACCTCCTGAAGTATATAGTGGTCTGGTATTTTTTTGTTTGACCCTGCCTGTTAGATGTACTCTCAATGGTTATGTCCGCTTTATCTTCAGTAACTTCCGGCATAAAATAGCCGACTTGTTTTGAGATTATCTCGCCGTTTCTATAGAGGACTGGAGCAGTCCAATTATACGTAATATCATCTGCGATCAATGTGTTTTGGCTGTCGCTCGTAACTGATTCTGCCTTTCGCACGTCTTTTGAAATGACTGACATACTGTACCTCAAATCATTTGACTGACTAGCTGATTCTGTCTGATTGATGAACTGAGTCTGACCAAAAATATGAACGGACCCCGCCAATAATATAACAACAGATAAGAGCACGATGCTCGCCAGCAATTCAACTAATGTGATGCCGTCTTCATTTCTGATCCATTTCTTCATCATAGGTTTCCTCATTCGAATGCAAGTCTATTTTCTAATATTGATTGTACTGTTCCATCTTTTTCGACAGTAATTTTTACTGAGTGTATATTTTCAGGCACTTCTTCGTTATTCACTAAACTTATTTCAGTTTTAACACTGTAGCCATCTGTGTTCACGAACGATTTGGATAAAGGAACAGGTCCCCCATTGAATCCTTCCTGACTACGGACATCATCTAGTGTTAGGGTTTGAGAGTAATGAACCATCAATTCCATCTCTTCCTGAGCAATAAAGGTGGCTTCGTTAACGTTACTCGCTCGAGTATTAGTACGTGCCCCTTGGATAAAGAAAGATAAAAACGCTGTAACGATTATTGCCAGGATCGTTATAGCTGCAAGCAGTTCGACCAAGGTCACGCCAGATTCATTATTATCCTTAAAATATTTTCTTGCCTGCATTTTGATAACTTCCTTTTTTTGCAACGGTCACACGGTTTCGTCCTCTTTGTTTGGACCCGATGTACATTGCTTTGTCAGCTAGAGTAATTAACTCATCTGCTTCCTTACAGTCTTCCGGATAGGTTGCTACACCCATACTGGCCGTCACATGAACCGTGACCGTATCTTTATCTATAATGGATTGATTGATTTTGAAGGCGTGCCGCTCGATTTCACAGCGTATGGTTTCTGCAAGTTCAGCAGCATCCTGCTTTGAATACCCCCGCAGTAAAACAACAAACTCTTCTCCGCCATACCTGGCAATCAGTACATCCCTCTTTAGAAAAATCTCTAACAGTTCAGCCACTTGTGTGAGTACTTCATTCCCTGCTTGATGACCATAGGTGTCATTGGTCTTTTTAAAATGATCCAGATCCAAGACAATCAAAGAGACTCGCTCTTGATCACCATGTAAAGCTTCTTCAAGTTTCTTAGAAAATGCTTTAAGATTAGGTAATTTAGTTAAGTAGTCTGTTTCGCTGTTCTCTTCCAGTTGTTCAAAATAGGAAGCGTTGTCCAAAGCAATCGAAAAGTACTGATGCAGGATCCGTATTAAAGAGACCAGCATATCATTGTACATATTCTTAGTTCTGTGGCTCAGGAGTATCAGTCCCGTCACCCCGTCACGCTGCATGACTGGGAGAACTAGAGCGCTCTCAGCCGGGTAAGTAATATCATTGATACAATACTTTTTCCAGTCACTCGACCGACTATAATAAAGGATTTCTTTTGATCCTACCGCCTTTTTTAAGATAGACTGATCTGTTAGCATGAATTCTTCATTCATCGTCTGTATCCCTTTTTTCTCCTGATAAACGACGACGCGATGCAAGTCTTCTTTTGATGACACCGTAAAATAAGATAAGGCATCAACTGGAAAGATTGTAGCTAGCGATTTTAAATAGGTTTCAATGACTTCATTGCTTTTTTTCTTCTCAGTCAGATCCTGAGCAAGAACATTCACTTTTTTTAAATATGTATTATTCATCTTGCTCTTATAAAAATAATTGATACCTAATGTAATCGTAATAAATGGGAGGGCCCCAATTAGTGCACCAGTTATATTCAACTCTTCATATAAATAAATTAAAATAAATGAAACAGGGACGATATAGAGACTTGTATAGATGGAAAAATTCAGATAATCATCGATCAGCTTGGTATCTTTGTCACCAAAGTAATACCTGTTAATAACGTACATAGCTATCTGATTCCCCACTAAATGGACAAACATATAGATGACCAGTGCTGTCAGGCTATGATCAAAAGCAGATATCGGAGCAATCAGAGGCAAGAATAGATAGTAAGCCCCGGCAGATAATACTGAAAGTAATTGAAACATCAGTAAGTTAAGCGGGTATCTGTAATGTTCATCCCATTTGATATTAGAACGCACCATCAATGCCAGGAGAGCAATAGTCGTTAGTATGAGTTCTGCAAAAAGTCCAAAGATTATAAATACAGAAAGAGAGACCCCATTAATCAAAAACAGAATCGAATCTTCGGTCTGAATCGGATACAACGCTACTAGTATACTTAGCCCAAGGAATATCCCATATTCAACACTCAAAAAATCTGGGACGGGTGATGAATAGCGATAAACGATATAAAATAATAACGGTGAAAAAATGAGATAACCCACCCATATTCCACTCTTTTTAACTGTTGAAATCATTTATCATCCTCCAGCACGTATTGTGAATGCTTTATCATTAATTTCTCATTATTGCTAGTTTATCCTTAATACGTAATCTAGTCAATTGTTTCTAATTAAAAATAGATTGTGAAAGAGAGTTATTGATGTCAGTGATTAAAAGAATAAAAATACATACGATTCAATAATGTTAATCCTATGCTATTAGAGAGCAAGGCCATCAATTATTGTGCGATAGTGTTCACCTTTTCCCATTATGGTACTAAAAAACTCTCAGTAAAGTTGAAAAGAGAATAAGATTCAATTCTGTTATCAGACTTTACTGAGAGTTTTATCAGCTTAAGCTTTCATTTAATTTTAGTTTTGTTAATCTAGTGACTTCTGAGGGAGAAACTGGTTTACTGTAAAAATAGCCTTGTCCATACTCACACAAGTTCTCTCTTAGGAAATCGGACTGTTCCAGACTTTCTATTCCTTCAGCAATGATTTTGAAGTTCAAGCTCTTCCCCATTTGGATCATAGTTTTAACAAGTGACGCTGTATTTTCTTTCGATATAACATGATCTATAAATGACTTGTCTATTTTGACAATATCGATAAAGACATTGTTCAAAACGCTCAATGAAGAATACCCTGTGCCAAAATCATCAATGGCTACACTTACACCAATTTTATGCAGGTCCTTAATGACCCGATTGGCGTGCTCGACATTCTGCATGATGCTTTCCGTGATTTCCACGATGAATTGACTCGCGTCCACATCATAGAGTTCAAGTACATTTTTGACGCGGGTCACAAAATACGGGTCTTCGAATTGTAAAGCTGAGACATTCACTGCGATATGTAAGAACATATTCTGTTTTTGCCATTCTTTAGCTTGTCTGACCGCTTCGTAGATGACCCAATACCCTATCTCATTGATCATGCCTGACTCTTCAGCTATAGGGATAAATTCAACCGGAGAGACTAATCCTAATATTGGGTTTTCCCAGCGCAGCAAAGCTTCGACGCCGTATATATGGCCATTATCCATTTCGACTTTGGGTTGATACACTAAATACAATTCATTATTAAGCAACGCTTCTTTCAGTCCAAATTCAATTCGACGTTTACGCTCGATTGCAGCGGCATCATCAGTCATGAATAAATGATAATTGTTTTTCCCTGAATGTTTCACCTTATACATAGCTATCTCTGCCTGTTGCAGCAAAGCTTCCATATCCTGAGCGGTTTCCGGGTAACGACTGATTCCAACACTAGCTGTTACATAAAACGTTGAGTGATTGACTTTAAATGGCTTTGTAAATAAATCGACGATATCTCTTCCCAACTGCAGGGTCTGCTTTTCATCGACATTTTCAATAAGAATATAGATTTCATCTTCACTTTCTCTAGCAATGACCGCACGTTCACCTAATAACGTTCTAAGCCGCTCGATAATCTTGATGAGCACCCTATCTCCTGCCTCACGCCCATGCAGTTCATTAATGGTTCTAAACCGGTCTATATCCAGGATAAAGATCGATACTTCAGCAAATACATCCTTATCTGTATGCACCGTTAGGCGATCTTTAAAATCCTTCATCAGTTTGACCCTATTAGGTAGTTTAGTAAGCATATCGAAATATTTCACCTGATTTAACTGGTTCTGCTTTTTTTGAATTTCTTCCTGCAGAAAAAGCTCTTTTTTGTTTCCAAAAGAAAGAAAGTTTTTAAATGCCTGTATCCAGCCCTTGGCAGGTTCTTTCTTCTTTTCATCATCAGGGTATTGCAATGGATCATTTACTATCGAGAAAACATGGGCAGGTTTGAAGAATCGTCTGGTCCAATAGTACACAATACCTAGTGTAAGTAATGTCACCATATATTCGAACAGGACTTGAGTATTCAGTTGGTAAGTACTTACGTTCAATATCCATCCAAAGATGTTTGTCATACGATTCAGTGCTCCTTTTACATAATCAAACGTCATCAACGCTTATATTATGCCTATTTGATGCGATAAAGAAATCCTTAAGAGTATTTTATCATATTATTAATAAAGATTAATCAAAAATATTGCCTATAGTGTGTTTTTTTATTTCCAACTCAATTTACAGTCGATAAACCTCTAATACTTGTCGTTTTTCAGTCACTAATAACTGTTTCCAGTTCTTTGACCTGTAAAGTGATATCATGAATTTCATTTGAAATCAGCGTTATATCATTGGCAGTCGATCCAGTTGAGGCAGAAATCTCTTCAGTCGTTGATGCATTCTCCTCAGAAGCAGCTGATAAACTTTGCATAATATCAATCAGTTCATCTGTTTTCACTTCCATCTTTTCTCCTGCGTCAGTAACAGTGGAAATAACTGATTCAAGTATGACGATTGCTGCGGAAAGGGAGTCAAACTGATTATTTGTATCATTCAGACTTCCTTGCTGCTCTTTAGTGATTTCTCTTAAATTAATGACGGCCCCAACGGCTTCTTTTGTCTGTTTTGTTAGATTACTGATTACTTCGACAATTTCTTCATTAAATTGATGAGACTGTTCTGCCAGTTTTCTGATTTCTTCAGCGACAACAGCAAATCCTCTTCCTTCTTCTCCTGCTCTGGCTGCTTCGATAGAGGCATTTAGTGCAAGCAGATTAGTCTGTTCTGAAATGTTTGCTATCTCAGATGACGCTGCTTCTATTTTAGCCACGGATACTGAAGTAGATTGAATCATTGTTTCAATTTCTCTCACATTATCAATACTCAAGTTTGTATTGTCAGTCAGTGAAGTCAGATTTTCCATACTTGATTTTCTGAGCGAGCTTGCTTCGTGAGTCTTGTTGGTCAGTTGAGTCATATGCTTCGAATGCTCTTTAAGGAGTTTTCCAAGGTCGTTCACATGCTCTGCCCCATTTTCTGTGTCTTCTGCCTGACTGGATGTTGAACTGGCAATATCTTCTATTGCACGGTTCACTTCATCTGAAGCCTGAACAATAGATGCACTTGTTTTATCCAGCGACTGAGCGCTATGACGCAGCTGCTGAATCGTATACTGGGCAGCTTCTATGATGGTCTTCATGTGATCCGACTGAGACAATGAGTCAGCTGAGTCTTTTTCGATTTGTGAGATTAATTTTTCACCGTTAGAAACCACTACATATCCTGCTACTGCTGTGAATAAGTACATGATCAGCATGACGCTTAATTCCACTGAATCAGATACCATGGTAAAGTCAAAGTAAATAATGACAGCCATATTAATGATCCCCATAGCGGCTGATAAAAGCAGTATCTTTTTGCTTAAATATAAAATAGATAAGACTAAGTATAAGAATAAAACGCTCCAAGCTGAATTTGAATACAGCGTGGCATTGATAATGACTGGGAAGAAATACATCAGGAAAACTGTCAGATACTTCCCTTGTTTCTTCTGACCGAATAGTTTATATGACACCAGCATCAATACACTGACAAGCGCTGTTGTCGCTACCAGTGTTCCGTATGTATTTGATTCGGTCCAGTTCATCACCGAAAACAGGAACAGTATAGGGTAAGATGTTACCACAATACCTACTGATAAATATGTCAGCAGCTTCGTTGCTTTTTCGTTAAACCTATCTTTCACTGATTTAGAGATTAAGGCTTCATTAGTTATTACTGTATTGCCTTCAATTGTAGCGGTTTTCATTCACAACACCCCTTCTAAAGTCTACCTACTCATTATTATCGGTTATTCTGATCATGTGTTAAGTCCCTGAGCCTATTAGTTTACAAAAAGAAAAACAGTTAAACAGCACGGGTACACTGTTTAACTGCTTAACTGTTAATCCTTTAGTCACTTGTTTCGTTTTCTCTTTTAGTGATGATAGCTTTGATTCCTTCATAATCTTTCTCAATAATTCTTAAATCAAATGGTTCATTAAAGTTTTTTGATGTCATATTATGCAGGTACTCATTGTACTCTTTAATAAATCCGAGGTTATCTCTATGAGCAGAATAAACGATTGTCTTTACTGCCTCGAAAAGGGCATGAACGCCTGAAATATCTTTTTGCATGTAAAAGATCAGCTGCCAGTACCCCGTATATAAATCTTCAGAAAAATCATTGTACCTGTAAAATACGGTTCCTTTATAGTTTTCGGCTGTTTCTTCATCTTTCAATGGATCATCTGACCGTTTCATTATCACATACTTTCCTGGAAGAGAAGCCAATCGTTTTTCGAGCAGTGCTTTGTAATGCAGAATATGGATGGCCGTATTCGGATCGTTGATTCCAGGAGACACTGCTCTTAACGCAACCTCTGTCAACTTCGAACGCGCATAATCCGGGTCATATAATGTCGATTTCTGTTCTTCATAACTAAAGCTCTGATTTATTTTTTTAGTCAATTTTTTCGTATCATCGATTTTCTTATTTGTTTTAACTTCTGCTACAGGTTCTCCTTCAGCTATAAAGTGTCCCACCCGGATATATATTTCAATTAATGATTCGGAATTTTCTGAGATCTTTTTTACCCCTTCAAAATCAATGTGTTCAATATAGGCGCTTTTAGTGGCATTGATTGTATAGGTATACATGTACTCTACTTCTGGCAGATGTTTAACCGTTTCATACTCTTTGAATCTGTCAATGTAGTCGTCATACACTTTTTCGGCGTCAGAATACAGATTATGAATCAGCTTTTCCAGCTGAACGAACTGTGAGCTGGAGTAGACAAAACGAGTAAACATGATAACTGAACCGAAAGCATAAAATAATGCCACTGTTGCAGACACGACCAGAAATTCATCCTCTGAGCTTCTCATAAAAAACAGGGAGGACAGACAGTAAATAAACCCTCCTAAGAAAATGCCCAGAGTCTGCATGGACGTCCGGTTGAGCAGGAAATTCTCAATTGCCCGTGGACTGAAATTAGAAGTATATAATGTAATGATCGTCAGCATAGTAGCAAAGGTAAAAGTAGCGACAGAGAATAATGATCCAGCTAACAAACTGAGGATCTCTCTTGCCAGATTTACACTTGTTAAGGTCCACGTCGGAAATTCGTTGAGGATAGGAATCACTCTCGTATCAAGAGAAATAACGAATATGGCAAGGAGAAAAGAGAACAGGACACTCCCGCCTAGCGTCACCCAGATTTTTGTTTCTTCTATATTAAGGTTCCACTTTTCAATCATTGGTATTCCCCCGTCTGATCTGCCTGATCAGTAGTGTGTGAGTCTGTATTAAGTATACATGTTTTTTTGAATATATTGGGTCAAATTGCTTAATATCTTTGTTCACTAACCGATAGTAAGTATACTAAATAACTTGTGTTGTTTAAAAATTGTGGGTAAAGGAATGATTGAATGAATAAGAATAAACTTATGATTGGATTGGCTGGTATCACATTTGGATTGACGATACTTGTTCAGATAGCTCATCGCGCTAATGTACTTGGAGGACATGGGCATGACGCTCGAATAGCAGAAGCAACGGATCTCGTTTTGCCAGGCTATTTCAATCTAGTAAACGGACTTTTTCTGGCTCTCCCCTTCTTACTGCTGGCAGTATCTGTATTCTTACTTTATAAGAAGCCTAATGCACGATACTTACCGTTGATTGTTACATTGACATTAACTTTTTCAATCATCAGCATGATTATGGGCGGGTTCGGTGCAGTCGAATATCACTTTGGTATATTTATGGTATTGGCAACCATGGCTTACTATAACTCAATTCCACTCGTTTCATTAATGGCCGGACTATTCGCCTTTCAGCATTTACTGGGTTACTTCTTTGCACCAGCCACGCTATTTGTATATGGTCCCGGTGACTATTCTTTCTTAATGGTCATGATTCATGCCGTATTCGTAGTCTTAACTTCCGGAGCTGTCGCCATGCAGATTGCTTCGAATAAAAAACAAGTGAAAGATCTGGAAGCAATCAATCAGGCGAGTGAACAGACGATTCAATCCATTATTGAACAGTTAGTTGGGACAAGTGATCAGGTAGACTTGACCGCCAGAAAATTAACAACAAACGCCTCCTCTACTCAATCGAGCAGTGAAGAGGTCAAACACTCTATTCAGAAAATCAGAGAAGGCTCTAAGAAACAAGTATCTCAGGCACTTAACAGTCAGAAAATATTAGACTCCTTTTCACGTTCCATTGATGAGATTGAAACAAATTCCAGAAATATCGTCTCTTCTTCTAAACTGATGACGACAGAATCGACAGAAGGATTCCAACTGGTCGAACAAACCACTGAAGAAATGGGTAGACTATCCGAAGCATTTAATCACGTCAAGCAAATGGTCTCTTCCTTGGATTCACGGTCTAAAGAAATAGACAGTATTATCACAGTGATCTCGGCAATATCTGAAAAAACAAACCTGCTTGCCCTAAATGCGGCAATAGAAGCTGCACAAGCTGGAGCAGCAGGAAAAGGCTTTGCTGTAGTCGCTGAAGAAGTGAGAAAATTATCTAATCAGACAGATGAAGCAGTCAAAAAAGTCGGTTCGATTATTAAAACGATTCAATCCGATAGTAACCAGGCAAACGAATCAGTCAGCATCGGTCAATCTAAAATGGCTGATAGTTTAAACAGTGTGGCAAAAACAGAAACTAAATTCCAGTCCATTCTGGAAGCCGTTCAAACGCTGGATAATGACATTAATAAAACGGCTTCTACATCCGCCTCTATTTCGACTAACTCCCAGAAGATTTTGGAAGCTTTAGATCTTATGCAGGAAATCGCAGAAGAAACTGCAATCATTACAGATACAACGGATGATCAATCGGTTAAGCAGCTGCAGCTCATTAAGGACACAACAGAAATTGCTCAGTCTTTAAGTGTCGAAGTGGAAAAACTGAATCCGCTCATTCAAAAACTTCAAGGCAGTACATCGGAAGAAAACGAAGAGTTAATAGAAGACTTGATCAAACCTAAACGATTCGGATTTAAGAAAAAAGCAGCGGTCACCCCTGTTTAGTAAGGCCTATCAGAAAAAAAGACTTCCTGCCAACTCTGGCTGGAAGTCTTTTCTCATTTAATATGTAATTTAGTGTAACTGAAACTATTCCAGTATTAGAGTCGAGGGTTAAATGATCATAATAGGATACTCAAAATGGGAACTCCCTGGAGTTGCGTCATATAGATAACTTAACCGTCCGCTCAAAATTTTCTTTCAGCAGAGTTACGTGTGACGGTAGTGACTACCCTTATCTCAAATTTTTTAACCGTTTGAGTGTGGGTTAGTCGTCGTCTGTACATTAAACTCAAATACTGTACGCTTTTGAGTTTAATGTTAAATCGGTTTTACCTTTAACTGAAATAAATGAGACTGTCGAGTTGAGTCTAAAATGCCATAAAGTAGAATAAGCCACTATATTCGGGACAAAAAAAGAGACACTCGACTAAAAGTGTCTCCAAACTAAAATCAGTTAAATAACGTAGTACTCACCCATCGTATTGTTCAGTATAAGAAGGGTATGGTTTTTGGATCGGTCACTCTTGACCTTCCCGTTCTCCAGACGTACGACTCGCGCGGGCATATGATTAACGAAACTGTAGTCATGCGTTGCCATAATGACTGTGGTTCCAGACTTGTTGATTTTGTGAAGCAGCCTCAGCATCAGCAGGCTTGTACGCGGGTCCAGATTCCCGGTAGGCTCGTCAGCGATCAGCACTTTAGGCTTATGGACAATGGCTCTAGCGATCGCAACTCGCTGCTGCTCTCCACCCGAGCAATCTGAAGGGTAATCGAGCGCTTTATGCTTCAATCCGACAGTTGTCAATGCTTCCATGACTTTGTGTTCAATCAAATGGTCTTCTACTCCAGTTACTTCAAGGACATATGCAACATTTTCATACACAGTCTTGTGGTCCAGCAGGTTGTATTCCTGAAAAACTACACCTACCTGTCTTCTTAATGCAGGCAGTTCTTTTGATTTTAATTTATTGACGACAAATGAATCGAATACGACGTGCCCCTGAGTGGGGTTGACCTGTCCATATAAGTGTTTAAGCAAAGTGGATTTTCCAGATCCACTTTTACCGATCAGGTAGATGAACTCCCCCTGGTCAATATCGATTGAGACATCTATCAGAGCTTGTGTGTCTGTTTTTTTATAGCTTTTGGATACATTAATAATTCTGATCATGAGAGAGCCCCCTTTTCATCTATCCTGTAACTTGCCGTTCTAATTAAGTAAATTGATTGATCAGTGACTGGATTTCATCTGTACTTTGAATGACTTGTGCGTTCAATGAATAGGCGCGTTGAGACATGATCATTTCCATTAGGCTCTGAGCCAGATCGACTGTTGATGCTTCAAGGTGACCGCTCATCACACTGCCAAATGCTTCTGGATTAGCATTTGAGGTCAGTAACTCAATGCCTTCTCCTACTCGGTAGGTATTTCCACCCGTTGATTCAATCGCAGTTGAATGTGGAGGCATATACAGTGGAATAAATCCGACAACAGTCTCCTGTCCATTTATCTGAGACAGAACTTCACCAGATTTACTGATGACCAAGGATTCAGTATCCCATTGATTGGTCGGAACCGTGATCTGCATTTCAAGTGAATCACCGCGGTCATTCACAATTTGCCCTTCAGAGTTCAAATGGAAAGCCCCATCACGTGTCAGAAGCAATTCATTATCGGCTGTTCGAATGCCGAAAAAGCCATTCCCACCAATTGCCAGATGTAAAGGATCGCCAGTCTGAGTCAATCCTCCTTGTGTGAAGCTGTCTTTACTTGTTCCGATTTTTACCCCAGTATTTAAAGAGATGTCTTCTGATCCTTCCAGAAGACGGACATCCTGCTCAGTAACTGCATTGTGAATAAGCTCGCTGAACTGAACTTCTTTTTTCTTGTAGCCTGTGGTGTTCACATTCGAAATATTATGAGAAATATGATTCATTTTATGCTGGTGTGTCTGTAAGGCGCTTTTCGAAATACTGTATGGAATATTCATTGATCAATTGCCTCCTTATGTGCGTCCGACTTCTTGCGCTGCACGTTTCAGTGTTTCATCTGTGGACTGAAGAACACGCTGATTGGCTTCGAATTCTCTTGAGATTTGAAGCATATCGCTCATGATATCGACCATATCGACATTTGACGATTCAACGTATCCTTGTTCAATACTAAATCCTTCTCCTACTGGAATGCCATTTCCACCTTGGAATAAAGTCCCGCCTGCACTAGCAAGCTCTCCAGGATTTTCAAATTCACTCATGAAAAGAAACTGTGGCGCTTGATTATCTGTGTAGACAAAGCCGTTCGCATCTATCGTAAATGTCTGTTCAGTATCCGTACCCACAGTGATTGGTGTAATGTCTCCATTCTGTTCAATCCCCATAACTGTGAATCCTTCTTGAGTGATCAGCTCACCCGTCCCGCTTACCGAAAAGTTTCCGTTCTTAGTATAAAATAATTCACCCGCATCGTTTTGAACGGTGAAGAATGCCGCACCATTAACTGCCACATCGGTTCTGTTTTCAGTTAACTGAAATCCTCCAGGCGAGAAATTGCGAACTGCTTCATCCAGCTGGTTGCCAAAAACAAGTTCTCCGACATCACGACGTCTGTTGGATTCAGGCCCACGTGTGTAATTATGTATATCGACTTGACCAGTCGTGCTGGTGAACATCTGTTGAGATTTATACCCCGGTGTCATCGTATTGGCAGCATTCGTCGCCATGTTTTTCTGTTTCTGGGTCAACACATTGAAACTGTTTGAAAGTGTATCTAATCCTCTAATCATGTCCGTATTCCTTTCGTAAAGCTTCTCTTAGTTTTAACAATGCTTTGCCATGAATTTGGGAGACTCTTGGCGTAGAAATATCATAAATAAAGCCGACTTCTTTCATACTCAGTTCTTCAAAATACACCAGTTGTAAAATTTGCTGTTCTCTTTCGGAAAGCAGTTTTAAAGCATCCTTCATGTAGGCAAACTGTTCTCTTTTGATCACTTTATCTTCAGCCGGGATCGCTGTCTTATCTGTCATCACTTCCATCAGATTCGTTTCGCTGGATGAATCTTCGAATAAAATATCATCTAACGAGACGTCCGACAGCTGATGAACTGATTCATAGATCTTGTTCATCTCAGACTCTGACAGACCCATTTTTTTGCAGATTTCTTTTTCTGTAGGTGTTCTCAACAGGTCATGCTGCAGAGCATTGACAGCCGCATAGTACTCGTTGACTGCCTTGATCTTATTACGAGAGACGCGTGATGTTTTTCTGATCTCATCAATGATCGCTCCTTTGATACGCATATAAGCATAATTAATGAACGGGACATTTAACGATTCATTGTATTTCTCAATTGCTTTCATCAAGCCGATGACTCCAATATTAACAAGGTCTTCGTGCTCGTACTCTTTATTATTTATTTTTAATCCATGAACAACTTTATGAACCAGCGGCATATACTGCATGACTGTTTCGTTACGTAAGCTCTCTTCCATATTCTCCCCCCCAATCTAATTCATATTCACTAATCCGGCGCTTTCAATGCCACATTCATTTGGAATCTCATTTAACGACAACACGGTCAGTTCCGGAAAATTAAAGGACAAGAGATTGCGCATGGCCGGTCTGATTTTCGGTGAAGTCAACAATACGAATGGAATTCCCTGAGCAGATAGCAACCCACTTTGCTGATTAAGACTATCAAACAGCTGATTGACTTCCTGCGGCTGTAATACTGGAATCGATCCCTGAGTCGATTTCTGAACACTTGAGGATAAACGTTCCTCGGCATCGGGATGGACCGTAATGACGTGCAGAGTCCCCTGATCATCCAGGTGATCTTTAACAATACTTCGTTTAAGTGCCTGTCTGACATATTCTGTTAACGTTTCATGATCCTTAGTAGTATTACCGTAATCGGCAAGCGTTTCAAGGATTGTGACTAAGTCAGTAATCGGGACAGCTTCCTTTAACAGACGCTGAAGAACTTTCTGAACGTCTCCAAGCTGTAAAATATCTGGAATCAGTTCTTCGATGACCACATTATAGTGCTCTTTAAGCCCTTCGAGGAGTTCTTTTACTTCCTGGCGTCCAAGTAGCTCATCCGCATTCTGCTTCATCACTTCCTTGACATGTGTGACTAAAACGGTCAATGGATCGACCACAGTATAGTCATGCAGCTCAGCAATTTCTTTGTTCTTTTCGGTTACCCATAACGCATCCAGTCCGAAAGCCGGTTCTTTTGCATCGATACCCTCTATCTCTTCTTCCATTCCTCCGGGTTCAACAACCAGAAACTTATCGGGGTACAAGGTGCCTGTAGCAACCTGATTTCCTTTTATTTTGATGACATAATCATGCTGGGCCATCTGTAAATTGTCTCTAATGCGTATAGGGTTGAGCAGTATGCCTAACTCATATGATAATTGTTTACGTATAGCAGCGATCTGATCTGTCATACTTGAATCCTGATCTTCGTTAGCTAACGGAATCAGTCCATAACCTATTTCAACAGCAATTCGGTCCACCTGGAACTGAGAAGCTGATTCATCAACGGGTTCGGCTTCACGGTTGACTGCTGCCTGGTACTGCTGGTCGACTTCCTCTTTCGCAGTGGCTTTCTGACTTTCACTCACCAGGTAGCCTGCAACAGCTAACCCCGTCGCGATCAGAATAAAAGGAAAGAACGGAAACCCTGGAACTAGAGCAAAAACGGTTAATAAAGTGGCTACGATATACATGACTTGAGGAGTGTGGAATAACTCTCCCCCAATAGTATCTCCAAAGGCTTTCTCATTTGCTGTTCGAGTGACTAGAATACCTGAAGCAACGGAGATCAGCAGTGATGGAATCTGACTGACCAGTCCATCACCAATCGTTAACTGACCGAAGTGATTAAGGGCTTCTCCGATAGTATATCCGCCCTGTAGTGAGTGGATCGCAATCCCTCCAACCAGGTTGATCAGGGTAATGATGATCCCAGCAATGGCATCCCCTTTAACGAACTTACTTGCTCCATCCATGGACCCGTAAAAGTTAGCTTCTTTTTCTAAGTTTGATCGTCTTAATTTGGCGTGCTCTTCTGTAATCAAGCCACTATTCAAATCGGCATCGATGGCCATTTGTTTCCCAGGCATCGCGTCTAACGTAAATCGAGCTGATACTTCCGCTACTCGACTGGCTCCGTTTGTGACAACCATGATTTGAACGATAACGATGATCACGAACAGCACCGCACCTACTATGTAATTGTTTCCTGCAACGAAACTTCCGAACGTTTCAATCACACGCCCTGCATCTCCCTGACTTAAGATCAGACGTGTCGAACTGATATTAAGCCCAAGTCTTATCATGGTCGTAATCAGAAGAAGAGTCGGGAAACTCAGGAAGTCGAGTACTGAATGAGTGAATAAGGTCAGAACAAGGATCGTAATGCCTAACGAAATATTCACCACCAACAAGAAGTCGAGAATAAATGTCGGCAAAGGAATGATGATCATTCCAATAATAGACACGACAACGAATGCGATTATAATGTTCAATGAATTAGCTAATGCTGTCTGTCCTTTTGCTGCAACCTGATTGTTCATAACTTTTCACCCATTCTATAAATTAAATCTTATGCTTTTTATTCTGTTCAGCCTGGAAAATCAGTGCTAGTATTTCTGCAATAGCCTGATACAGTTCGGTTGGTATTGGATCGTTCGGTTCTACTTGTTTGTACAGTGCTCGTGCCAGTGGTTTGTTCTCAATAATCGGCACGTGTTGCTCTTTAGCGAGCTCTCTCATTTTAAGGGCTATGAAATCCTGCCCTTTAACTAAAACGATTGGCACCTGATCTTTGTCTTTATCGTAACGGATGGCGATGGCAAAGTGAGTCGGGTTAGTTATAAGTACCGTTGCTTCCCCTACATCATTCATATTCCCGGATAACATGTCTCGGTAACGTGCTTTACGCTGAGATTTGATTTGAGGATCGCCTTCCATCTCTTTATACTCATCTTTAATTTCCTGCATCGACATCATCAGATTTTTCTTATGGTCATATCGCTGATAAACATAATCAGCTATCCCTAAGATGGCCATAAACACGGCCAAATTAAAGGCTAATGTACTGACCAGGTCGATCATCAACGGGAAGATAGCAAACGTTCCGACCCTGCCGGCGTTTAGGATGACGACTGCAGATTCGAAAAGGGTGTAAATCGTAAACCCAACGACGATAAACAGTTTCATCAAATTTTTAACAAGTCCAAATGCCGCCTTTTTCCCAACTATATTCTTGAACCCACTAATGGGATTCATCTTACTGAAACTTGGTTTAAGAGGCTCTGATGTTAATAGGAAACCGACCTGAACCATATTCCCGACGACTCCTGTAAAGAAAGCAATGGCCAGAAACGGTGCGGCCAGAACCAGAAACCAGATGACCGCTCGCATGCCTATCGCCGGCAGTTCATGCATCACCCGGTTGGGATCGCTGCCGAAACGGAGAGACTCGATCATAAAGACATAGGACCGCTGGAGAACGTAAGTCGCTAATGCCGATAACGTTAGGGCAAACAAACCGAAAGATATGGCGGAAGATAAGTCCTGACTTTTTGGGACCTGCCCTTTCTTTCTCGCCTCACTGAGTTTCTTGGGCGTGGGTTTTTCTGTTTTTCCATCTTTATCTGCCGCCATCAACTGTTCCCCCTTTTATTGCAGTGAATACACCCATTCGTTCATATATTTGATCATGTCCGGAAATAAATCGCCGATATTTCTCATCAGTAAAGGCAAGAAGAAAAACATAAAAATCAGACTGCTTAGAGTTTTCATCGGCATCCCAAGTATCAGAACATTGATTTGTGGAACCGTACGAGAAATCAATGCAAGGGTTAACTCTGAGAGTAAAGCGACGATTATAAGAGGGATGGCAAGTTGAATCGCTGTTGAGAATAATTGTCCAAACAGTGTAATGATTCCTTCCATTCCAATATGAGAAAACTCAAGCTGATCAAGTGGTGCCCATCTGAATGACTCAACTAATGTAGTAATAACCATATGGTGAATATTAGCTATGAAAAATATCATGATCGATATCCAGTAATAAATTCGTCCGTAGTAAGACGCGTTGACCCCAATAGAGGGATCATAAATTGAGCCCATTGAGAACCCCACTTGGAAATCGACCAGTGAGCCGGCAATTTCTACCGCTGTAAAAAATAATAGTGTGATGTACCCTAAGGCCATTCCTATAAACAGTTCTTTAACCGCTATGAATACAAATGTACCCATGGCTAACTCTGTTTCTAAAGATGGAATGACAGCTATAACGGGTAGAGTCATCGCGACCGCTAATGCCACTTTACTGACCGTTGGGAAAGAAGCATGTGAGAACCCTGGACTGATAGCCATAAACACGGTCATCCGGATCATGACCAGAAGGAACTGCTGAACGTCACCTGTCATCTCATCACAATCCCGCTATGATCGAAAATAGCTGATCAGTAAAGGAAATAAGTGTATTCAACATAAAATTGCCCAGCAGGACCAGCGTCAGCAGAATCGCAAACAACTTGGGAACAAAACTTAAGGTCTGTTCCTGAATCTGTGTTGTGGCTTGAACAATACTGATGACTAATCCAATCACTAGTGCGACGATCAGAACGGGTCCACCTACTCGAATCAGCACTAAAAATGCATCCTGTAAAACATCTAAAACATTCTGTGTAGACATATGTATTTCCTTTCTTGCTTAATAAAAGCTTCCAATCAATGATTCAACCACTAAATACCATCCATCTACCATAACAAAGAGCAGCAGTTTAAATGGGAGTGAAATCATAACGGGTGACAGCATGAACATCCCCATCGACATCAAAATACTCGCTACTACGATATCAATAACTAAAAAGGGAATAAAAATCAGGAACCCGATAGTAAAAGCTGTTCTTAGTTCGCTGATAGCAAATGCTGGGATAACGGTCAGAAGCGATAAATCTTCAGGATCTTCCGGGAAATCTTCTCCACCCAGCTGAACAAATAATTCTAAATCGGTCGTTCGTGTCTGTTCCAGCATAAAATTCTTAATCGGTTCTTCTGCTATTTCGAATGATTCTTCCCGCGTTATCTCTCCTGCCAGCATCGGCTGCAGCGCCTGATCATTTACTTCCTGATAGACAGGCCGCATGACAAATACTGATAAGAAGAGCGCCAGTCCAATCAGCACTTGATTGGGTGGGCTTTGTTGAGTACCCAATGCATTACGCGTGAATGATAAAACAATGATTGTTCGCGTGAAACTAGTCGTTAAGACAAGAAAAGACGGAATCAATGCAATCAGGAAAAGCAGCAGATAGAGATTGACCACTTCAGACGAATCATTGGTCACTGCCAAAGCATCTACTAAATTTTCTGTCATTGCTTATTGGTTCCTTTCTTCTGAAAATCTGCGTATTGTTGCCTTGCGTTCTTTAGATGTTTCATCATTTTTGTAGAATAGGGTTTGCCTTTTTCTACCCATTCTGCAGCAGCTACTGGAGGTCTTTTTGCCAGACGCTGTTGAATGGCTTCTTTTTCTTCCTGAGTAAACGTCTTGATCACGTCATTTGACGTGTCAGAGATACTCATTAATAAGTACTCTGATCCCACTTGCACGATAGAGAGTGAAGAAGATTTGGACACCTGCACCCGTTCAATTATTTTGATTACCTGACTTGATGGCTGTTGAAATCCATTCAGTTTCTTCAGTAAAAAATTGGCCAAAATCACGATAACAAGTAATGCCAGAATCATCTGTACTATATCAAAAAAGTCCATGTCCTCATCTCCCTTCCTTTTCTATCTCTGAATGAGTATATCCGTTACAAACACATCTTCGATCAATTCTTCACCTAAAGACAGATTGATACGTTCTCTGATTTTATCTTTAATGATAAATTCACCTTCTACTTCTTCTAACATGCTGTCAGCACTTTGACTTGAAATAACATGAATCACTGCATCTCTCACTTTAGCAATATCTTCGGTGATCAGATTAGCGGCATCCTCATTTAAACTGGTGACTGTGATTTCCATTCTCACCATGGCCTGACTGCGCGAAGAGTCGCTATTAACGTTCACTAGAAACTCTTCCAGTGGAATTGAAATTTCAGATGCCTCTGCTTCCGCTTTTGATGTGAAGCGAGATATGAATGATTCCTCATTCGGACTGCCAAATACTGTGATCCCAATTCCCATTCCCACAACCAGTACAACAACTGCTGCAACGATTGCAATCACAATTTTTGTTACTTTCTTTTTTGATTCTTTTTCATTATTCTGAGCCATTTACAACGTCCTCTCTTTCATCATGCACAATGACAATATTTACTCGTCGATTGAGTGACCTGTTCTGAACGGAATCATTCGGAACGGTCGGTCTGTATTCACCATATCCACGAGCTGATAATCGAGTCGGTTCAATACTGTGATCTTCATATAAATACCTTAATACCGTTATTGCTCTTGCAGCTGACAGTTCCCAGTTAGTCGCAAATTCAGCGCCATTTGTCGGCACGTCATCTGTGTACCCTTCAATAATGATCTCATTATTAAACAGTTCAAACAGGCCAGCCAGCTGATCCATTGTTTCTAACCCATTTTCTCTAAGCGTTGCACTACCCGGTTCGAACATGATGACTTCTTGTATATCGATATACACCCCATCCTGATCCCGGGATAATGTGACATCCGCGTTTAATCCCTCATCTACCAGAAACATATTAACTGTGTCATACAGCTCAATTACTTGTTCAGGAATATAGTTTTCATCAACTGGAGAATCCTCTACAGCTAACTCATCAGGATCCAAGCCTTCATACTCGTTTAAGTCACCGTAATCATCAAATTCCAGATCACCGACTGAATTACCCCGGTCGTCCAAAATCGAATCACTGCTGCTTCCTACCAAAGCCATTCGCAGCGATTCTGCAACTTCTCTGAAGCGCTCTTCACTGACTATGGACATGGAAAATAAGAGAATAAAGAAGGTTAAAAGTAAGGACATAAGATCAGAAAAGGTCGCCATCCAGGCTGGAGAGCTCGCTTCTTCTACTTTTTTTGCTTTTTTTCTTCTTCTAGCCATTGGTCTCTCCTAACATTAAAACTCTTCTGCAACTGCTACAGCTTTTTTGTCCTCTTTCTTTTCCTTCTGATCAGAGTTTGATAAAAAGCTCGACAGTTTCTGCTCGATCACTCGTGGATTATCTCCTCTTTGCAGTGCGAGAACGCCTTCGATAATCATTTCATTGGTTTTCAGTTCGTTTGATGTCTGGATTTCCAGATTCTTGGCAATAGGCAAAAAGACCATGTTGGCCATCAAACTTCCGTAAAAGGTTGTCAGTAATGCCGTAGCCATCCCCGTACCAATCAATGAAGGATCCTGTAAGTCTCCAAGCATGGCAATCAGTCCGATCAGTGTTCCAATCATTCCAAACGCCGGTGCATATTCTCCCCATTTAAGGAAAACCTGCTGCCCAACAGAGTGTCTATCTTCTGTCTGTTCAAGCTCTACGTTTAATATTTCCTCGATCGTATCGATATCTGTCCCGTCCACAACCATTTCAAGTCCGTGAATTAATACAATGCTATCGAGTTCTTTAATTTCATTTTCTAAAGCCAAGATGCCTTCTGTGCGACTTTTTTTAGCCAGGAAAGTAATGGTATCTATCAGTGCGCCACGGTCATCATCTGGTGTAAACATCAGTTTTTTTATAAGTGATGGGACTTTTTTTAATGTCTTGAATGGGAAACTGATCATGATTGCTGAAAAGGATCCAAATAATGTGATGATCAACGCAGGTACATCAAAGTAACGAAGCAAAGACCCATTAGCTGCCATTGATGCGAATATCAATCCGAACCCTGCTACTATACCAATAGCTGGTAAAATATTTCGTTTCACTTCTTACACTCCCCTCGATGCTTGATAAACTTTTCGTTTGTAAGCTAATACTTTTTCTGAAATTTCTTCTGGTGTATCCATCACTCGAAGTGTTTTGTGATCTACTAGGGTGATCAGTGTGTCAAAATCTTTTTCTATTTTTAGAATAGAATCAGCATTTAAGAAAAACTCTTTTCCTGAAACGGTCCGTAATGAAATCATGTTAAGCCTCTTTCTTATTAGTATGAGACAGAGTGAGTGGAATAAGACTTAACTCACTCTACCTTTTAATTAACGTTTTAAGTTAATCAGTTCCTGAAGCATTTCGTCAGACGTTGTAATACTACGTGTATTGGCCTGGTACGCACGATTAGTTACGATCATTTCAGTAAATTCAGTTGCTAAATCGACATTGGACATTTCCGTAAAGCCGGATCGGACTAAACCAAAGCCGTCTTCTGAAGGTGCACCAAGTTGAGGGACTCCTGAGTTTGCAGAGGCGTTATACAGATTCTCTCCTGATTTCTGCAACCCATCTGGATTGGCAAAGTTAGCCAGGGCAATACGTCCGATTACAGCTGTGCTGCCGTCGCTATATGTACCTAAAATAGTTCCCGTATTATCGATATTATAGTTTTGTAAAGTTAAATTGCCATTTTGCTGAGGAATGGATAATGGAACCAGGGCGCCTCCAGCTGCTCCTCCTGCGTATCCCATTACTCTATACCCATTTGAAGTAGTCAGATTTCCGTTGTTATCAGTGTAAAACGCACCGTCACGCGTGTACTGATTCATACCTGAAGCTCCACCATCTTCACTGACAACGAAAAACGAATTGTCTCCGTTCTGAATACCAAAGTCCAGGCCACGTCCTGTAAACTGCAGTGATCCACCCTGCATCATAAGGTCAGTGGAAGCGACCTGTGAGCCTAACCCTACTTGCTGGGCATTTACTCCTCCACGTCCGGCATTGTTTGGCCCTTGAGCATTTGCATTTGTTTGAGAAATCATATCCTGGAAACGGACACGCTGTGATTTGAATCCTGTTGTGTTGACGTTGGCAATATTATTTGCAATGACGTCCATTTTAGTCTGTTGACCTTTCATGCCTGTAATACCTGAATATAGTGAATTTAACATTGTTTTTCCTCCTAATGTATAAACGGTCCTGAATCAGTCGGTCATCAGAACTCAGCCTCTTTTCAGTCCGGCTCTCTCGTTTATCTTTTTCCGTTGATTTGAATAGCACTGTCAATATTTGTTACATCGTTCATTTCAGTAGATTTTAAAGCGGTAATAACTGTTTTATTCTGAATACTTGCAATCAGAGCCAAGTCATCATACAAAATGAGAGACTGCTTAGACCCTTTTGCTTCCAGTGTGTCCACTGCTTCTTCAAGCAGATGCATATCCTTTGCGTTTAGAGTAAAGCCATGCTGATCCAATCGTTTTTGTGCGTGATGTGAGAATGTCACACCTGCAGTCGCCTGATCCGTTTCTTTTATGGCATCTTGCATAAAGGATTGAAAAGCCGGATCGATTTGTCGTTCAGTTTGTTCAGGCTGCTTTATTGACTGAGGACGAACGGATTGACTTCCCTGTAAGTTCTGAAGCATCTTATTCACTCACCTCAATGACTTCATTCATATCGAATGTACGGCCATTCACTTGAAGTGTGGCATACCCGTTATCGAAGCGAACTTTTTCAACTGGCCCTTTGACAAGCTGATCATCCTGTCCAGCAATTGTGACATTTTTGCCGACTAGACTGATGGCTTGCTGCTGCTGGTTCATCAGTAAGTTAGTTGTCATGGTTTCATTCAGATCACTCACAGCATTCAGCATCCCGAATTGAACCATCTGACCAATGTAATCTGTCTCCGATCCACCGCCGCTTCCTTGTCCATCAAATGATGGCATGCTCATGGCGTTTGCAATAATATAGAGAAACTGCTCCATGTCCAAGTCAGAATTTTGACGTGTCTGTTCTTCGGGTTGAATCGATTTCAAAGACCCGATCATCATGTTATTTGGTATATTCATCTTAATCTCCTTTCATTAAGCGTAGATATTCAAACCAGTTGTAGCTGAACGAGGCGTTAAATGTGTGGCCTCTTCTTCAGAATCGATAATCAATGGGGTATCTGAAGAGTGATTCGGTTCATTTGATTTCTGCTGTTCAGACTGGTCAAACTCCTGAGAAAATGAAAATCCGTCTGTTTGAGGTAAGACAATCGGTTCAGTTACGGAAAAATCAAACTGATTAAGCGTCAGCCCTTTGGTTTCAAGTGGTTGTTTCAGTTGCTCCCAGTGACTTTCCATCCACTTTCTGGTTTCATCTGATTCGAATACTAATTTTCCACTTAAGCCTTCCTGATTATAAGTCAATTCAATTTTGACTTCTCCAAGCGACTCTGGCGTCAATGTCAAAGTCGATTTAAAAACCTCTTTGCCGCTTTCATCCGTCACAACAGTCATCATCAGATCCTGTATAATTTCAACACTTTGTTCTTTCGTTACAGGCAATGGTGTGGATTCAGCCGGTTGGAGTGCTGGCGCATTTATCTGTCGCTCAGAAGCAGGCTGTGCTATGTTAACCTCAGTAAACGACTGTCTTTTAAGTTGTTTTGGACCCTCTGTTTGACTATCAGAGTCCGTTTCCAGGATTAGATTCCCTTTGTCATCTATTACTGTTTCACTATTCGGTTTAAAAACAGTTTCTATAACGAGTGAGGAGTCATTGTTTTTACCTGTCTCTTCACTCGTCTTGGTTTCATTAACTGAGACTGTCTGTTCACCGTCTATAAGCTTCTGGGCAGCTGTCTCTATTTGACTGGTCTTGTGAGTGAAGTCAAACGTATCTGAACCAACCTCTGTTGAAATGGCAGTATCTTTAGTCAGGTCTGCAGTCACTTTCGAATCGGATTCAGACATGGCTGGCTGGTCTAAGTCGACTGTAGCCGCACTAGTCTCGAAGAAAATCGTTTTACTATCTTCGGTTTGAGTCGGTAACCTTTCATGCTTATCCCCGTCAATCACCGGAATGGTTTTTGCGATTGACTCATCCAACTCTTTAATCTCAGGAGGGATATTTGTTCGATCTATTGAGATCTCATTATCTATCGGGCTGTTTTCTATATGTAAAGTCTTTAAGTCGTGTCCGTGAGATAAGGAATCGATCTCTGTCTGAAGTCTTAAAAAAGGATGAATCAGTGTAAACGGAGTAAGTTCTTCTTCTTCTAAAACTTCTTCCACTTCTGACTGACCTAATGACTGGGATAAGTCTTCGGCTAAATCAGGCGATCCTTTACTGTCAGACTGGGCAGAATACTTATTCATCTCTTCAGCAAACGCTTCTTGATCAATAATTATCATGGCTTTGTCTTGTGGAGATTCACTTATAACATGTGTTAAAGCGGTCACGTCCATCTTTTTCACCTCCTTTCAATTGGGATCAAACAGGTTTAAAAGATCGATTGTCTTCCAAAGTTCAATGTTGAAATTTCATCAAGCTGGGACTGTTCTTTTTTCTTGATGACTTCTTTAAACCTTGAATGTTCTTTTTCTTCAAGTTTCTGCATGACTTTCTTATCTTTATGAGCAAGCTGCAGTTGAATTTTGGCCTGCGCCAGCTCTGTCTCTGCTTTTTGCAGGGACAATCGCTGCTTGATAATTTTTTCATCCAGCAGATCTTTATACATGCTGTGTCTCTTTAAGTGATCGATTGTATTATGAAAGAGATTTTCACTTTTCAAACGTCTGCTTTCAGAAATGATTCGGTCCAGTTTCTGCTGTTCAAGTGTCACAAGGTCTTCTTTTTCTTTCACCCTGATCTGGGCAGCGTCTTCCTGATCAGCACGCCAGTCGAGCACTTTTTCCATTGAAAAACGATACTGTTGCATTTAACACTCTCCTTATCTTATAGAGGGATTGGTAAAGACTGTTTTCATTGACTGAATCGTATGCTCAAATGAATAAGATTCAGACGTTTTTTGTTTCAAAAAGCCTTTGATCGGCTGGTTCAAACGGATAGCCTGGTCAACAATGGGATTCGTTCCCTGCTGGTAGGCTCCAACATCGATCAGATCTTTGGATTCTTTGTACGTCGCCAGATTTTCTCTCAGCTTGCCAGCGACGTCATTGTGTTCTTCAGTCACTAACTCTTTCATCAGTCGACTCAAACTGTTTTGAATATCGATTGCCGGGTAATGGTTCTCAGATGCGATTTGTCTGGAAAGAATGATATGCCCATCTAAAATCCCTCGAACAGAATCCGCAATAGGTTCGTTCATATCGTCTCCTTCAACCAGTACCGTATAGAACGCAGTAATCGATCCTGTTTCTGTATTTCCGCTTCGTTCAAGTAGTTTGGGCAATACCGTAAACACTGAAGGGGTATACCCTTTAGTTGTTGGAGGTTCGCCTGTAGCCAATCCGATTTCACGTTGAGCCATCGCTACACGCGTCACCGAGTCCATCATGAGTACCACTTTTTTGCCCTGGTCTCTGAAGTATTCGGCAATAGCAGTTGCAACATATGCCCCTTTCAAACGCACTAGTGGGGGCTGATCGGACGTCGCTGCAACGACAACCGATTTCTTGTAGCCTTCGACCCCTAAATCATTATCAATAAATTCAAGCACCTCACGGCCACGTTCCCCGATCAAGCCGATCACAATAATATCAGCATCACTGTAACGTGCCATCATACCGAGCAATGTCGATTTTCCGACACCGGAACCAGCAAAAATACCCATTCGCTGGCCTTCGCCGACTGTCAGCAATCCATCTACGGCTTTTACGCCCGTCTGCATGATCGTATCAATTTTGGGACGCTTGAAAGGGTCCGGAGACGCACGGTGTACATCGAATTTTGCTGCGCCCTCCAGAGCCCCATGACTCAAAGGCCGTCCTAGACCATCAAAGGTCTTCCCAAGCATCTCATCACTGACCTCGATTTTAAGCGCTTTTCCCGTGGGTCGCACGAGACATCCAGGACCGATACCGTCCAGATTGTCCAGTGGCATTAGCAGAACGGTTTCTTCAACGAACCCGACTACCTCACTCAGCACTGTCTTGGCTTGGGATTTGATTTCGATTTCGCACACTTCACCGATAAAGGCATCCAGGCCATCCACTTTAATAATGAGTCCGATAACCTGACTTACCTTACCGTGTTTAAGCGCAATCGCTTTTTTGTTTAAAGTTTCATGATAGAGTTCAAATGGAATATTGATCATTACATTTCACGTTCTCTTTCTTTCATTTCCTCGACCATTGCCAAAAGCTGATTCTTCACTTGCAGATCGACTACTTTGTGAGCACTTTCGACCACACACCCAAGCGGATCCACATTGTCGTCCCCGAAGACTACAAAACGGACACCTGGGTAGTTTTTCTCAAGATAAGGCAGTTTCTCACGAATTTCCAGCCGTTTAGATGAATGCACCGTTAAACTGACATAATCTTCTTTGTGATCCAGCTGATGTAAAATAGGATTGACCAGTTCCAATATGCCATCCGGTAATAAATCCAGCTGTTCCTGAACGATTTTTTCAGCCATATGAACAGATAAAGACAATAGGCTCTCTTTCTTCTCTTCGATATACGCTTCAATATCAAGCTGAGCTTCACTTAGTGTCTGTCTAGCCTGATCGACCAGTGCCTGACTTTCTGACTGCCCATCCAGATACCCTTTTTCTTTCCCTTCAGAAAACCCTGTTTCATAGCCGGCTTTCTGACCTTCTTCAAATGCTTTGGCATACGCCTCTTCTTTGATTTGACGGATGTATGCTTCTGCTTCTTCAAGCATACGTTCTTTCTCGGTCTGCGCTTTTTTTATAAGCTGATCACTTCTCTGACGAGCCTTTTCCAGTTCGTCTGCAGCATACTGATTGGTTTCCTCAGTATGCTCGTCCTGCTCTTCTTCATAATCGTACGTTGTATCGATGACCCAATAATCGACATCGTTTCGTCCTGTCTGAACGGACTTGATGATTCTACTCGATAATGGCATCTTGATCGCCTCGCATGATGTAGATTTCGCCAAGTTCATCTAAGCGGCGAATAACGGTGACCACGTTCTGCTGAGCTTCTTCAACCGCTGATAAACGAGCAGGTCCGAGGAACTGCATGTCTTCTTTAAGGGTCTCAACTGCTCTCGTTGACAAGTTCCCGAAGATAAAGTCACGCAGCTCGTCCGAAACGCCTTTGAGCGCCAACACAAGATCGTCGTTTTTGACTTCGCGCAGAACTTTTTGAACATCGCTCTTTTGAAGAGAGATGATATCTTCGAATGTGAATAGGCTTGCCTTGATTTCTTCAGCCAGCTCAGGCTGACGTTCTTCAAGTTCCCCAACAATGGCTTTCTCTGTTGTTCTGCCCACTTGATTCAGTATTTCAACCAATGTCGAAACGCCTCCGACATTTTCTGTATCATTTTCAATATATGTAGAGAATTTACTCTCAATGACTTTCTCGATTTTCTCAATTACGGATGGGGACGTACTGGTAATTGTACCAATACGCTCCGCAATTTCAGATTGTTTTTCAGGAGGGAAGTTGATCAATATTTGAGCTGCTTTATCCGGCTGCATGTAACACAGGATTAAGGCCACTGTTTGAGGCTGCTCTCCCAGCAGCAAGTTTGTCAACTGCGCCGGGTCAGCCTTACGGGCGATATTAAATGGCCGCTCACGCAGCTGAATCTGATTCAGCATGTCGATCACTTCTTTCGCTCGCTGAGACCCGAGTGCTTTGTTTAACAGGTTTTTTGCGTAATCGAATCCACCATCCAGGATATACTCTCTCGCTTGGGACATTTCGAGGTATTCATTAACAATGGATTCTCTGTCTTTTTGACTGACGTGATCGATATTCGCAATCTCATAACTGACTTTCTGTATATACTGATCAGGCAGTTGCTTCATGATTTGCGCGGAGGTTTCAGGGCCTAATGAAATCATGAAGATTGCGGCTTTTCTGACCCCATCCATTTCTTTTTTTGAGGATGCTGTTTTTTCACTTGATTCTGCCAATTCTTTACACCCTTTCTAGTCTTTCAACCAAACTTTCATTAATTCTGCAGCTAATTCAGGGTTTTCTTTGGCTTGTGTTCTGACCCTGTCTTCTTTTTCTGACATCACTTTATTTTTCTGCTGCAAAGCATCATTTTGTTTATCGATTGCTTCAATTGGATCCGGTTCAGGAATAATAACTGCTTCAGGTTGAAGCGCTGCTTGAGCTGCTGCATTTCCAGCATTTGCAGTTTCTTTTCCGCGTTTAAGCAGTGTCAACACGGCTATAGCAATAATAACCAGCACTAAGCCTATGACCATAAACAACCAGCTTGATGTCAGGAATTCTAGAATCTCATCCATAATGCCCTCTCCACCAATAGCGAAGTCTTCTCCCTCGGCAAAGGGTAAAATCTCAACCGTTACATCTCCAGCAAGTGGAACCTCCGCCTGCCCATCTAAACCTAAAGCACGACTGATGATTCTGCCTAGCTGGTCTTCAACTGGTACAACTCCTGCGTTCTGATTCACTACCACAGATGCGTTAATGCCTTCGACTACTCCAGGTGCGCGTACATAACGCTCCGTCACCTGATCCAGTTCATAGTTGGTCGTACGATCAAGTGAAGCATTACTTTCTTCATCATCTTCATCAGCAACTGGAAACTCGCCGCCTTCTACTAACCCGGCCAGCATATCTCTCGCTCCGTCAAAACTTTCAGTCTGACTGCGGATTAATCCCATGCGGTTCTCATCGTCTTCGTCTGTCATAGGAGCCGTAAATTCAATCGTTTCTCCTTCAATCACATCAAAGTTCATCGATGCGTTGACCACTACACGTAAGTTGTTGTATCCGTACACAGGCGCTAATAATGACATGATGCGTTCTTCTAGATCACTTTCATATGAGCGCTTGATTGTCTGCTGGTTGGATGAAAAATCGGCCGAGGCCACTCCATCTCCACCTGACTGCAAGAAACCGCTCAGTAAATTTCCATTAGTATCCACGATTTGCACGTTCTCCATAGGCAGTCTCTCAACTGCACCTGTTACTAATGACGCGATCCCTTGAATATTCTGCTGAGAAACAGTCCCTCTAGTCTGAACAACAATAGAAGCAGAAGCTTCACTGCGGTATGCCGGATTCTGGAAAATACTGTCTTCAGGTAATGAGAGCATGACTTTTGCTGCATCGATTTGCTGCAGTGATGAAATGGACCGTTCCAGTTCACCTGTCAATGCTCGCTGGTACATAATCTGACGATCATCATCAGTAGTCATCATATTCGTTTCATCAAATATTTCGAATCCCGTTGACCGTTCAGGCATCATGCCGTTGACAGCTAAACTGATTCGATAATTGTCGACGTCTTTTTCGTCAACTAGAATAGTCGTGCCATTATCTTCAAGCTGATATTTCATGTTCTGGGCATTCAAATCTTCGACTATTGCACCTGCATCCGCCTCATCTAGATTAGCAAACAGTACCGTATACTGACTTCTTTGAGTGAAGTAGCCGATCGTTCCCAGTAAAATCAAAGCAATCGATACAAGAATGACTAACCGCTTGCGTTTCTTTGACTCAAGCAGAAGCCAGCCATCCTTGATCGATGTGCCAACATCTTTTACTTTATTCATTTAAAACTCTCCCTTTAATTCAACTCTGTTCGTTTACCTCATTAAAACTGCATATTTTTAATTTCGTTATATGCTTCCAGTGCACGATTACGTAGTTGAACAGCAACTTCAAGAGACAGCTGTGCTTCTGTTGTTTTGATCATAACTGAATGTAAATCGTCTGCCGATCCATCTATTAAAGACTGAACCGCATGAGCAGAATCTGCCTGTTTTCCTTCAAGAGTATTTAGGGAGTCTCTAAGTATAGACGTAAACTCTTGCGTATTGCCTTCTGGTGTATGTATGGGATTGCCTTGTTTCATTTGTTCAATCTGATTTAACGCTTGTGGGTAAAGCTGATTCATTGCATTGATCACATGTCTAGCTCCTATTCTTAAGTAGTTTATCCTTGTCGTCCAATTTCAAGTGCCCGCTTCAGCATATCTTTACTGCTGTTGATAGCTGTCACATTAGCATCATACGTGCGAATCGCCGTCATCATTTCTATCATTTCATCCGCCATATCCACATTGGGATAGACCACGTATCCTTCTTCATCCGCATCTGGGTGATTGGGTTCAAAAACAATACGTACATTTTCTTCATCGGCATCCACACCGGTTATTTGTACTCCGGCACTTCGTGTTACTGTTTCATCGGAAAAAGCTGAACGCATCTGTTTAAAGTTTTCTTCAAACTCGACTCTCTGTTTTATATACGGGCCTTCCCCGTCTTCAGTACGGGTCGTGTTTACGTTCGCAATATTCGTGGAAATCGTATCAAGCTTGAACCGTTCAAGCGACAATCCGCTGGCATTAATCTGCATAGAATTAAATATCGACATTTTCTCTGCTCCTTAGTCTTAACGTAATACGGACCTTATCGATCCATAATGGTTACTTAATTGGGTGGTCAACGCCTGATAGTAGATGGCATTGGCTGATAACTCGGCCATTTCAGAATCGATCGCTACGTTATTGCCGTCTTCAGTTATGCGATTACCCGTCTGTTCTTTCACTTGTGGAGTCACATTACTCAAATCAGATACACCGAAGTGATTCGTATGCGTACTTCTCATAGCTGATCCGTCCATTGTCCGTTTCAGCACATCTTCAAACTCAACACGCTTCGCTTTGTATCCAGGCGTATTCACGTTAGACAAATTTGACGATATCATTTCCTGCCTTAACGATGAGGCATTCAAAGCATTTTTCATTAAATTAACAGTTGATCCTGTAAACATCATTTCACCTCATAAAATAACATGATTGTATAAATATTCTTAAAATCTAGCAACATGAATAATTTTATAGAAGAAATAACCGTCCCGCAATAGCATTTTTTTCATTTTTATTGCAAAATTTGTCCAATCACTACGATTTTTTCATTAAAAATTCATTTTTATAACAATATAGATATAAGTATTTATTCATAGTTTTTCTATGAAACCTTATAAAATCAGCATTTTAACTAATTCAAGAAAAATAATTTCATGCCTATACAAGTTAATCTTGTCCGAAATTATCCGTCACACTTTATTTATAGTTTGAAGGTCAAAGTTATGACATATTTGTGAACATCTGATAAACATCCCTAGATTTCAATCATTCACTAGCAATAGACATACTATACATATTATCCATCGAATCAAAACCTTATGAAAAAAAACCAATATCTGGTGCATATTTAACAAAAAGACAACCGTTTTTAAATGTTTTTAATCAGATAACAAATGTATTTTATTATGCAAAAAAAAGACCAGCACTTAAATGCTGGCCCACGCTTCTAGCAGTTCTGACATTAGATGCCTTGTTTCAGACATCTTGTTCTGATCTTTCTTTAAATTAGCTTGAATTAATTGATTAAGAACATAAGAGTACAGTGTCTGTAATTCACTTGCTATGGCATTCTCACCATTTTGATGGTTGAGTGACACCATCAACTCAGTGACAATATCCTGCGCCTTAAGCAAATTCGTATTGACTTTACTAAAATCCTCTTTCTCAACAGCCAATTCAGCTAAACGTATGTATTTAATGGCGCCTTCATAAAGCAGGACGACCAGTTGCTTAGGAGAAGCCGTTTCGATCTGATTTTTCTTATATACTTTTGAAGCAGATGAATAACTCATAATCTAACCCTCTCTTACACGTCACGGTCAACAAACAGTGACTTTTCTTTATCCATATAGTGACTGACAACTTTATCTTTACGGTTAACTTGCTTCATCTGATCAGCCAAGACTGCGGATTCCTTCTTGATCTCAGTAATCACCCGTTCCTGAACAGCAATAACCTGTTCGATTAGCCATCGGTTCTTTTCGGTAAAATCAGCTAATTGCTCAGAAGACAGACATTTATCTAGTCCAAGAATCTCTTCAATGGACTCCTGGTTCTGATCGATAATATATTGAGCAGTATCAGCTGACTGATCCCAATTAATTAAACGATCAAGCATGTCTTCAAGATGTTCTTTTTTTTGTTCGATTAAACTTAATTTTTCTGATACCATCAGCTGTTCCTCCTTATTTTCCCTGATTCATATTTAACTGACTGAACATAAAGTCCATTTGAGACTCAGCTTTCATCATCGCTGTATCTAAAGCAGAAAACTGCTTGATGTAACGATTCTTTCGCATCTCAAGACGCTCTTCAAACTTAGTAATTCGATCATTAACGTCACGAATCATTCTATCATAGGTTTCACGTCTTGTCTTGATGATTCCAGATGAACTTGAAATGTACTGGTTGACGAATGAACGCATGTTTGTTGAGAATCCTTTACGTTCAGTCGTGGTTCCTTCTCCGTCTTCATTTGGAACTTGCCTTGAAGATGAGAAAAAGTCTTTCACGTCATTCGGATTTTCTTTTACCTGCTTTTCAAGCACCGTGCGGTCAAATGATGCTGTTCCATTACGGTCAACGGTCACTCCTAAACTCTGCAGGCCATTGATAGACGTCCCATGAGATTCCTGACTGGTCACCATTGAACGCAGACTTGACTGCAGTCGCATCAGTGTACCATCACCTGATAATGTGCCTGTTGTATTGCTCTCAGCTGATGGATCTCCTACACTTAATTGAGACCTTACAAAACTCATAGTGGAATTATACTGTTCCACAAATTTTTGTAAGGCATCCGCTGCTTTGTCCAGGTTTTCAGTGACAGATACGACTGTGGATTCATTTGCACCATGTACGTTTGTCAGGTTAAAGCTTAAGCCCTCGATCACATCATCAATTGTATTTGAGGGACGAGTAATTTCCAGTCCATCAATTGTAAATATCGCCTCTTGGCCTATAATTGCCGTAGTATTCTCATTAAAACCTAGACTACCTGCAGCTGTACCTGATACACTTAACTCTTTGTTACCAAATTCAGAATGTGTCAGTACTAAACGATTATCAACAATAGATGAACGAATACCCGATTGAGCAGCGGTGCTATTGATTTTTTCACTAATAGACCGTAGACTGTCAGTTTCATCAATTTCGATTGAATGAACGTTACCATCTCCGAGATTCAAGTCGAAAGAACCACTTATGTTTAGTTCAGTTCGTATATCTCCACCTGTCGGTACCTTATTCCCAGTTAAACGTGTTTGAGTAGCAAGCTGCTGCACTTGAACGCGGTAATTAGCAGTTGCTGCATTAGAACCCGCAGTCACTCCGACATTTTCCGGACCAGTTAGTGTAACTGATTTAGAATTAAAAGTTTCTGGTTTCTGTAACTCTTCTAACCGTTTATATAATGAATCCAGACGGGTATTCATATCTTTCCATGCATTTTGAGATTTCGTGTACTGTTCCTTTTGTCGGGTAAACTTAGTTCCTTTTGCTGCTTCCGCTTCCATGATCTTATCGACCATGCTCATATCAATTCCGGAATATATCCCCATCATGCTCAAATCGCTCATTAACTCACTCCGTTCTATCTACTATTAACCCTGCCCACTGCCAGATACCGGCAATCACATCAAGCATTTTTTCAGGTGGAATTTCTCTGATGACTTCGTCAGTCCCTTTTTCAACTATCTGGACTAGAGTGCGTCCCGTACCTTCATGTACTTTAAAAGTCAGCTGTGCATTTACTCTCTGAATAACTTCCTGTGCCTCATCAACCAATGAGTCTATTTCCTCTCTTGATGGTTTGTACTGCACTCGATCAAAAGAAGTATCGATTTCACCAACCGGTTTCACAGGGTCGACGACATGGTCACCCGAGTAGGATACCGTATTTCTATTTGAATGTAAAACCCGATCTATAGACTTTAATGCATCAATTGAACTCACACGCTGACTCATTTAATCCAGCTCCTCGTATATAATTATTGTTAATTAGCCTATGTACAACAAAACCGAAGCAGTAATTTACTGCTTCGATTAAGTCAATTTTGAAACAAGTTAACCCATTTGAGAAATTATCCCAGTAATTGTAGTACGCCTTGAGGCATTTGGTTAGCTTGAGCAAGCATTGCTGTTGAAGCTTGAGAAAGAATGTTGTTCTTAGTGAATTCCATCATTTCTTCAGCCATATCAACATCACGGATACGTGAGTTAGCTTCTGATAAGTTTTCTTTAGTTGTAGTTAAGTTGTTGATTGTGTGATCTAAACGGTTCTGGTTAGCTCCTAAGTTAGCTCGTTGTTCTGAGACTGATTTAATTGCTTCATCCAGTGCATCTATAGCAGTATCTGCTCCACCAGCCGCTGTAACATCTAAACCATCAATTAATAGTCCTGCAGAGTCCATTTGACCAATTTCAACTGTAAGTTTGTTTTCAGCAGAAGTGTTTGATCCAATTTGTAATGTAATTTCTGTATCAGCTGCATTTAGTAATTTCTTACCATTAAATTCTGTTGCATTGGCAATACGATCAACTTCAGTTGTCAGTGCACTTAATTCTGCATTAATTGCTGCCAAGTCATCTGGACTATTAGTTTCGTTACCTGCTTGAACAGAAAGGTCACGCATACGGTTTAAGATTGAGTGAGTTTCATTCAAAGCACCCTCAGCTGTTTGGATTAAAGAAATTCCATCTTGTGCATTACGAGTTGCTTGATTTAATCCAGAAATTTGGTTTTTCATTTTTTCTGAGATTGATAGTCCAGCAGCATCGTCGCCTGCTTTGTTGATTCTTAAACCTGATGATAATTTAGCCATTGAGTTCCCTCGAGATCCGTTAGCTTGTGTCAAACGAGAATATGTATTCATCGCTGCTGTGTTTGTATTAATACGCATAATTTGTTTTCCTCCAATATAGGTTTTATATTTTAAAGGCTTCATTGCCTTCTACACTTACTATCGGAAGTGTTACTTATATGTTAAGTCTTTTTTTCAACTTTATTGATTTAATTTTTTTGGAAATATAAATGACCAGTGCTTTATTAGCACTGGTCATTTATACATCTGATATTATCTCACGTAATCCATAATGTTAGTCTGCAAAATACGTGTACCCATGTTCATTGATGCCTGATAAGCAACCATTTCCATTGAATAGTTCATGTAAGTTTCTGCCAGATCGATATCCTGGTTAGTCGACAACGCACTTTCCAAGTTTAAATACTCAGATTCATTACGATCCTTGGCTGCGATTAAACGATTTTGAATAGCACCGATACCTGATCTTAAGTTGACTGTATTAGTTATTTCTCTTCCAACTTGAGATAACAATTTACCGCCCAGTGCTTCGGTATCATTAGCATCCAGTGCAGTAAATAAATCTTTAAAGATCGTACTAATATTTTCTTTTACTCCATCTACTTCTCTTTCATTAAACAAAACATTTCCGTCAGTCTTTAAATCAATACTGACGCCTCTAGAGATTTCTTTTGAGACATTCCCATTCACGTTCTCTCCAGATCCATTATAGACAATGTCAAAATTTCCATCTGTTCTGTCAATCGTAAATGGTTTCGTCGTGCTGTTCTGACCACTAAATATGTAGCGTCCGCCGAAGTTAGTGTTTAAAGAATCCATCATTGTTTCTACTTCACTTTCGATTTCCTTTTTTATCGCTTGTCTATCATCAGCACTGTACGTTCCATTTGCTGCTTGTTGCGTCAGTGTAGAAATACGCTGAAGTGAATTGGTCGCGTTGGCTAGTGCAGAGTCTTGAACATTTGTAAAATCGATTGTGTCATTAATAGTTGTTTTATATTGAGCGTTTTGTTTCAGTTCGTTATTCAAGTCAAGAATCTTAGATACTTTTAGCGGGTCATCACTTGGACGACTCACCTGTTTTAAAGAAGACAGCTGCTCCTGGTATCTAAATACTTTATTAGTGCTTTTTCCTAAATTTGATAAAAAACTTTGAGACATTAAGGAGTTCGTTATTCTCATGATTATACCCCTGTTCTATTGATTAATGTATCGAGCATTTCAGAAATAGTCTGAAGTACTCTTGAGTTAGCCTGGAATGCACTTGAAAATTTAATCATATCGACTACTTCTTCATTGATGTCTACTCCAGATATGGATTCCCGGCGCTGGGTCAGTAAATGCATGAGCGCATTTTGAGTTTCCAGCATATTATCCTCTTGCTGTTTTACAATACCCATTTCTGTAACCATACTGTTATACCGACCGAATAATGTAGAACCAGTCGCATTACTATTGATTTTCATAGTATCTGCATCGAATGTCCATCCATCGGAATTTATAGGTAAGGTCTGATTTTGTAAAGATGCAATTGCCTGAGCTCGTGTGCCATCTCCAGAAACATCATTCGTTAGACTTCTTCCTGATACAACAGCATCCGGATTATTTCTCAGTTCTTGAGACACTCGAATAGTTGATGCAGCATTTTCTTTTGTAACTTCATTGAAAAATAACTGATTATTCTCCAGATCTCCATCGGAATGAATTGTATTAACTGCTAATGCAAAGCTGTAGGCAAACTCATTCAAGTCTCCTTGCATATTATTGATTACACTTAAAGCATCTTGAGTTCCACGCATTGTTCCACTTTTTGCATTAACTGTTGCCATAGAGTCTTCTGATTTAATGACTATTGACCCTAGTTGGACGTCTCCTTCAACTTCTTCCCCATTAGATAAAACTGGTCGGCCTGCTTCATTAAATCCTGTGACCACTGCGAGCTCTTTGCGGGAGTTACTATCCAGTACATTATTCCCATCAATACTAATAGAGACACGATTAAATTTATCCCTGTCTACAGTAATATCAATTTTACCGGCTAAGTCAGTCATCAAACGATCCTGATGGTCTAGTAAATCATTAGGTGTAAAACCTCTTACTGAAGCCTGCCAAATTTGATGATTTAAATTTTCCAGCTGCTGGAGGGTTGAATTAGCATCCAGGGCGTCTTTGTCTAATTCATTCAGTGTATCTTTATGTAAACTTTCCATAGAATTGGCCATATGGTGAATCGTATCTGTAAACGTTTCAGTAGTTTGAACAAGCATAGTACGTGCAGATGATTGTTCAGGGTTAGAAGCCAAATAGGTCCAGGCATTAAAAACGTCAGAAATTTTATTTGAAAGTCCTGAATCAGACGGTTCGTTGAACACTGCTTCGAGCTGCCCAATGATATCTGACAATGATTCATGTTTTTTAGTAGTAGAATGTGCTTCTCTTAATTGAGTATTCACATACTGATCACTGACGCGGTCAATATTCCCTACACGTACTCCCGTACCCACTTGTCCGACTCCGGGTATCGTTTGAGCAAAATCCGCCTGCATGGTTACGCGCTGTCTGGTGTATCCAGTGGTATTGGCATTTGCCACGTTATGTCCAATCGTTTGAAGCGCTGTTTGCTGGGCTTGTAGTCCCTTCGTTGCTGTATTTAAAGTTCCAAATAATCCACTCATATGTTTTCTCCTTAAAGTGACTGATCTAAGAGCGTGCTCTTTTTCGTGTCGTCAAATGTCCCTTTTTTTGAATAGGTATTGTTCTGCTTCGCTGCTTTTTTAATGTGTTCCAGCATCGTCTCAGTAAAACGAAGTGACTGTTCTGTCAACATTAAATTGGTTTCCTGAAGAGCCTTCACTTCACGTGAAAGAACGCTGAGCTTATCCATCTCAACGTTTTCCTCATCAAACGTAGATAAAGCAATCATGATGTCTTCTTTAGACTGAATGATCTCAGGTAATTTAGCGCCATCATTTTCAATCAAAACTGTTTTTTCTTTTTCTAATACATCTTTTAATTGATGTAACAGACCGATAACTTGTTCTGTTTTAGTCATTAAAATTAAAACTCCTTCTGATCTTTCAACGATTTAAGTAGTCCTTCAGTAATTTTACTTGGGTCAACTTCGTACTCGCCATTTTGAATAGACTGTTTGATTGAATTTACACGTTCAGAAAAAGCAACTTTATCCGCATCCAGCAAAGCCTGAGCTTCCTTAGAAATGCTGACCTTATCGGCTTCTTTAGCTTGAGGTTTATTATTAACGACTTCTTTTTTAGCTTGTTTAGATTGGTTTACTGAAGAAACCACATTAGTATATTTATTTATTTTCATCTTTCGCACTCTCCTTTAAAAACTACACTTCATTATCCGACAATTTCTTTTATATATCCTAACAAGTGTATCCTACCCTTACTATCGGATAAATTAATAGAACATTAACCCTCAATTCTCGAATAACAAAAACTAAAGTAAGTATATCGAAAAAATAAAGACAATGTAACCCGCTCAAGTACAATAGTTGTGACCTAAATACATCAAAATGAATAAATTCTCCCTAATATCCATTATTATATTCTGCAACTAGGTTTAGCTTAATTACTTTTTTAATCAAACACTATTAACAATAAGCCACAGCTCAATCTTTAAACTATCCGTTTACTTTTAGCACAAGGCAGAATTTATGTTTTTGGATTTCAGACGTGTCGCAGGTGGGAAAAGTGTTAGTGAAATAAGTTGATACTAAATATAAACTCTACAATAAAAATACAGCCTCATCCAGCGAGCCCGAAAATCCACTCCGGCTGCACCGCAGACGGAGTTAGTTGAGGCCGCCCACCGCAGCTTCGGCTGAAACTCCAAAAACATCACACTAAAATCTGTACTTAAACCTGTCTCAACTTTTTAAACCATCGGTTTACTTTTCACAACCGTACAAAAAAAGCAGGATTTCTCCTGCTTTTACCTTTTATTCAAGTTAATCTTTATTCAAATGACGGACACGCTGTTCTTTACTTAAAATGTTCGTGATACGAATACCGAAGCTTTCGTTGATGACAACGACTTCACCTTCCGCAATCAGCTTCCCATTGACATAAATTTCAAGCGGCTCATCTGTCATTTTATCAAGTTCAACAACTGAACCTGTACTTAAGGATAAAATATCTTTGATTGTCTTGCGGCTCTTCCCAAGTACAACACTGAAATCCAGCGGTACATCCATGATCAGGTCCAGATTCCGCGGTGAATGTTTAGACTCACTACGGTTCAAATCCTGGAACTTAGGTTTCTGAATACTCACTGACTCACTCTGCTCTGTGGACTCCTCCTCAGATACAGTTTCACGCTTCGGTTCTTCAACTGCCTCTGATACGACTTTGATTCCCTCGCGTCCAACCAATACCTCAGCCTCATCGCCAACCATAATATCTGCAATCTCCATTACTGTATCCAGTGGCAGGATCTGCATGATCTCACTATCAAGAAGGCCTTCTACACTTAAACGGAAAGATGTCGTACACACCATTTGACCCGTGTCAGGCATATCCAGAGCAGCTTCTTCAGCATTCTCCCATTTCTTCACACTCGGTGGAGAGATGTCTACTCGACGGTCGAACATCGTAGCCATAGCTGTTGAAGCGGACCCGATCATCTGATTCATTGCCTCAGACACTGCACTCAACTCAAGTTCAGTAAACTCATTGTTTTCTACATTCGTGCCATCGTTTCCCATCATCAAATCAGCAATAATTATAGCATCGTCCACATCGATCATAAGCACATTTTTACCAACGAGGCCTTCTTTAAAGCCGATCGTTGTGACCACTTTAGGGGTCTCATTTGCATCCATGATTTGTTTGATCGTCACACCTTTAACAACAGGTGTCGTAATTTTTACTTCCCGATTCAATAATTGAGAAAGAGTGGTCGCAGCTTGAGACATTGAAATGTTTCCAACTTCTCCAATGATATCTTTCATATCCTGACTTAATGGGTCTTCCATTTGCTCAGGCTCATCTTGTTCTGCAAACCCACCGTTAAGCATCGCATCAATTTCTTCTTGGGTTAATTGATTACTCATCGTCACTCTCTCCTCCCGTAAATTTTAATATTTCAACAGCTAGTTTATTATTGACCAGTCCCGGTTTCACCTTGAAATAAGGTCTGTCTTCAACATATAAGGACAGCGGCTTGGATGTTTTTTCATCCAACTGAATAATATCCCCTTCTTCCATTTCCAGAAAGTCCGATACATCCATCTGTGATTCGCCCAGCTTCACTTCGATATTGACTGGTACCCGATCTAAACTGTGCGCAATCTGTCCTCTTTCGGAAGAGTCGAACTCTTTTCCGGAATGGAACCAGTTTTTAAAACTTAATTTATCTAAAATGTCTTCAAAGAATATGTATGGGATGCACATATTAATAAATGTACGTTGATTTTCTAATGTGACTTGTAACGTCACTAATACAACCGGCTCATTTGGAGACATCGTTTGAAGCAACTGCGGTTTTGTTTCCGTATCCTCTAAAGTCACATCGATTTCCTTGATTTCTTTCCAGGCTGTTTCAAATGAGCGTAACAATGACTTCAACACATCATCTAAAATAGCCAGTTCGATATCAGTAAAACTCGATTTGTTTTTCATCGCTTCCTCAGATGATACTTCTGTGTACCCACATAAAAGTTCTACGATTTGCAGACTAAACTGTGGATTGATTTCAAGAATCTGAAGGCCATTTAAAGGCGCGCTTTTAAAAACACCCATTAGAGTGAAACTGGGGACGGAATGCACAAATTCATCGAACGATACTTGTTCAATGGCAGCAATTTTTGCTTCAACTGGTTTTCTCAATTGAGTCGATAATAAGTTGGAAGCCAGTTTAGAGAAATCCTCAAAGACCATCGTGATCGTTGACAAATATTCTTTCGATAAACGAACAGGTCGTCTGAAATCATACGGTTTGACTTTAGGGGCACTTCTTTCCTCATCCAGTTCATCAGTGTCGATCTCACCGCTGTCCATGGCTACCAGCAAAGCATCTATCTCTTGTTGTGACAAAACTTGTTGGCTCACGCTACTTCCTCTTTCTCTTTCAGAATAGAATCTAATTGTATAATACTGACCATTTCATTGTATGCAGAGACATATCCTGAGACAAGAGTTTCCTCCTCATCTTCAAGGCTGTGCACCTGATCTTCAGTAATATCTGTTACACCGATGACTTTTCCGACCATCAATGCAAGAGGATTATCTTCAGTATTCACAATGATGGTGTTATTGTACCACAATTCTTCTGATGCGCTAGACCCATTGAGGAGTACTTCGAGGTCGATGAGTGTCATGATCTGCCCTCTCAAGTTGATTAACCCCTTTGTCCAGGACGGACCTTGGGGGATAATGGTTTCCTTCAAAGTAGTGGTGATTTCCTCGATATTCTCCGTTGTAAAGCCATAAAAACGTTCTTTTAATTTAAATACAATTAATTGCATGACGTGAATCCCCCTTGGTTTAACTTAGACAAAAGTCATCTTGTGACAGAAATCTGAAACTTATAATTATTAGCTGATAATGAATTAATTTATAGCTTTATCCAATGCCTTAATCACACGCTCAGTGTCAAACGGTTTAACGATAAAGTCCATTGCACCGGCACGAATCGCATCCATAACCATGGTCTGCTGACCCATTGCTGAACACATCAGCACAATTGCATTTTTATCGATTGCTTTGATTTCTTTCAATGCTTCTACACCGTCTTTTTCTGGCATAGTGATATCCATTGTGACGATATCCGGTTTCAGTTCTGTATATTTATCTACCGCTTCATTTCCATTTTGTGCTTCTCCAGCTACTTCATAGCCATTTTTTTCTAAAATATCCTTTAATTTGATACGCATGAAAGCAGCGTCATCAACGATCAATACACGTTTACTCATTTTGTTAGTTCCTCCTGTTAAATTCCTAATTGGGTTAATAATAACTCAAGTGCCTGGGGTTTTGGAACGAAGTATAAACTGCCTTCGATCTTATGTCCTTCACTGTAAAAGTTATTTTTGATAATAAATAGCTCGTCATTGAATTGTTCCTGCTGAATGTACACACTTGAAAGAATGGATCCGAACAGATCCGTCGTCATCACTGGAAGCGAGGCAATCAATGGTTTGTTTATCAATTGCATGACCGCCTGCAGAAAGGACTGGAAAATAATATTACTTAACTCTTTTAATGCAGAATCGATCAGCTCTTCCGACATGTCTGCCTGCTCAGGCAGCAGCATATGGGCTACTTTGTCAGCATCTTCAGGATCAATGACGAATAAGAACACGCCATATTTCTTTCCCATCAACTCAGATAACACAGCTTTAACAATTGTATCATCTGACTGGATATTTTGATATACCTCATCATAAGAAAGTACTTCTACAAAGGGCACATCCATATCAACTGGACGGCCGATCATCTTAGACAGGCTGGTGGCCGCATGACCTCCGCCTATGTTCACTACTTCCTGCAGCGCATCATAGCGCAGTAAAGAATGATCTTTACTCATTTGAATGAGCCCTCTTTCGCGTACATAGTGATGTGACGTCTAGAATAAGACTAATACTGCCATCACCTAGGATCGTTGCCCCAAGAAAATTCGATACGTGACTAATTTCTTTCCCTAATTTCTTAATAACGATCTCTTTTTGATGGATCAAGTCATCAACAATCAAAGCGTAGTGCTTCTCGCCGATCAGCACAACAATGACGTGCTGCAGTTCTTTAGTTGAAGGCGCCAGATCAAGGGCGTCGTGGACGCGAATCAATGGAATCGTTCGGTCTTCATAGTGATAAACTTCTTTCTGATGAACGGATATCGCATCCTTTTCATCAAACCGGTTCACCTTATCGATAATAGCCTGAGGAATTGCAAATGTCTCCTGTCCGACTTTAACCAGCAGTGACTGAATGATCGATAGAGTAAGCGGCAGTGTGATTCTGAATGTGGTCCCTTTGCCGACTTCACTGAACGTTTCAATTTTACCGTTCAAACTGGCAATTTTTTGACTGACTGCATCCATTCCGACTCCACGACCGGAAATCCCCGTCACTTCCTGAGCAGTTGAAAATCCTGGGTGGAAAATCAGATTCTGGATTTGTTCATCGGTCATGCCCTCAGTTGAAATGCCTTTTTTATTGGCGCTCTTTTCAATCAGTCTCGGGTTCAATCCTTTGCCGTCATCAGCTAACGTCACAATGACTCGGTTCCCTTCAGGGTACGCCGACAACTTAATTGTACCTGCCCGAGGTTTTCCTGCCTTTTCACGTTCATCCGGCATTTCGACCCCATGGTCAGCAGCATTTCTAAGCAAATGAATCAGAGGTTCACCGATTTCGGATACCACTGTCCGGTCAAGCTCGGTATTTTCTCCTTCAGTTACGAAGTTGATTTCTTTACCCAGTTCGTTGGTCAAGTCACGCATCATACGTGGAAAACGCTGAACCACGACATTAAATGGCTGCATTCTCAGTTGAAGCACTAATTCCTGAAGTTCAGTAGTAATCCGTCCAACCTGAGTCAATGGCTCTGTCAATTCCTGAAGATGATTCTTTTCAGATACATCTTCCAGGCGAGTCCGATGAATAACCAGCTCAGAAACCAGATTCATAAACTGATCTAGACGGGACAAGTCGACTCGAATGGTCTGTTTGGCAGCTGGCTTCTTCTTCTCAGCTGAAGGACCAGCCGTTTTCTCTTCTTCAACGTCTAACTCGTCTTCTGATTCATCTCTATTCATATCCCCTTCAGACACATTCAAGTCCTCATCAGGTGTTGTTTCTTTAACCCATATCTCTTCGATCTCACTGCTGCCTTCCACATGCTTTTCTATACTCTCTTTGTCTTCCTTTGAAAGAAAATACACAGTGAAGGACTCTTCGAGTTCGCCTTGCTCCAGTGTTTCAGCGGTCGGGTTCATCTGGACAAAATCACCGATTTGTTCAAGTCTACTGATGACCATAAAAGCACGTGCGGCTTTCATCATACTTTCTTCTTCCACACGGACACCGATTGCAAATAACTGGTACCCGCTGTTCACTGCTGACGCAATGGCCACTTTATCTGAGTCTTCTAAAACAGGAAACTCAAAAGGAGTTTTCCCTTCATGTTTCTTGTCAATTTCAGGTTTATCAGCAGAAGCTTCGCCTGCTGCTGCTTTTTCCAGCCGACTGACTAATGTAGTGATATCCACTGAGTCATCCTCGTCGACTCTCAACTTTTCAACGATTTCAGTCAGCGTGTCCAGACTGTCAAAAAACAATGAGATCAGTTCACTGGACACAGCCAGCTGATTACTCTTTACTAATTCAAAGAGGTTCTCCACAGCGTGTGTCAGTTTTGCCATGGTATCATACCCCATTGTGGCAGCCATTCCTTTTAAGGTATGAGCAGCTCTGAAAATGGCATCAATGATTTGTTTATCATCCGGGTGCTGTTCAAGCTGGAGCACTTCCTGATTTAAAATGGCTAAGTTCTCGTCTGTTTCTTCAAAAAACAGGTCACGGTATGCACTATTGTCTTCCATCATATTCCTCCCCTGGGATCAAAGAGTTTTCTCATAAATAAATGAGGACACCTTTTTCAATCCATATTGTTCAGGCTGGTAAATCGTTTCGGTCGCGCCAGTAAATAATAGGCCACCTTTAACTAATGATTCACTCATTCGCTGATAAATTTCTTCTTTGACTTCATTCTTAAAATAGATTGTCACGTTTCTGCAGACAATGACATGCAGGTTCTGTTCAAATGCGTCCAGCACTAAATCATGTTTTCTGAATTCAACCATATTCTTGATTTTCTCATCTAGAACAAACCGTTTATTTTCTTCTGTAAAAAACGTTCGGCGATCAGTTAATGAAACATTTTTCAGTTCATTTTCTTTATACACCCCTGTTTTGGCTTTAGCGAGGATCGTTTCATCAATATCTGTCGCAATGATCTTTCTCTTAAGCGGCAGCGCATGGCGATCGATAATCATAGCCAATGAATAGGGTTCGGCCCCTATCGAACAGGCTGCACTCCAGATAGTGATTTCATCAAATTTCTTAGATAAATTAGTCGTCAACAATTCTTCAAATTTTTCAAACAAGTCTTTATTTCTAAAAAACTCAGTCACGTTGATTGTGATATAGTCCAGAAACTGTTTTTTTACCAGCTCATCTCCATTGATCAGCGTTGAATACTCTTCTAAAGTGCCTGCGCCTGCCTGACGCATAACGGTCTGAATACGTCGGTTGAGTTGTTTCTCTTTATACGCGTCCAAACGGATATTCAAATTCAGGTGGACCCAATCATAAAAAAAGTCATAATTTAAAGTTGTCATATAGTCACCTTGTCATTTCTCTAAGTATGTCAGCTATTTCATTGATACTAGCTGATTGATCGGACAATCCTCTTTCCACAACGACACGGGGCATACCGTAGACAATGGATGAATCCTTATCTTGTGTCAGTATATAACCGCCCCTATTTTTGATTACCTCACATCCCGGTGCGCCGTCTTTTCCCATCCCAGTTAAGATGATGGCAAGGATGTTCTCTCCGTAAGTATGTGCGGCTGTTTCAAACAAGTAATCGACAGCCGGTCTGACTCCATGTATTTTAGGTCTGGTGTCAAGTTCCAGCGTGCCTTCTTTTATAGTCATGTGTTTCGCTCCAGGAGCCAGGTAGACCGTTCCAGCCCTAATCTTCTGGCCGTGAACAGCTTCGACCACGGGAACACTAGCTGCAGTGTCCAGCCTTTTTGCAAAAGAAGACGTAAAGCCTTCCGGCATATGCTGAACGATAAAGACGGGTACTGATAAATGGGAAGAAATGCCTTGTATTGCTTTAACCAGTGCTTTGGGACCCCCGGTTGAAGCGCCAATTACGATGGCTTTAAGCTGTTTCTTCTTTGACAATAACGTGTTGTTCAATAATTCATGTTTTTTGACTTCTATAGCTTTGTGCTCTTCGTCTGAGAAATGGACATGGATACGTTCGGACAATTCGTTTCTAAACTCATTCCAGTGTTTCTGAATAGACACTGGTTTTTCAACGAAGTCTTCCGCTCCTAATTCAAGCGCCTGAATGGTTGTTTCTTCATTTGTTTTTGAACTGAGCATGATAACAGGTATGGTGTAAGACTCTTTGATTGCTTTCAGCGTCTCCAGCCCATTCATCATTGGCATTTCAACATCCAATGTAATCAGGTCAGGTTGAGCTTTTTCAATGATTTTCATGGCTTCAATGCCATTTCTGGCAACATCGATCACTTCTATCCCTCTGCAGTCATTCAATACATTTGACAACACTTTTCTTAAAAGGGCAGAATCGTCGACGACTAATACTTTAATGCTCATTCCTGATTCCTCATTTTCATTTATAATACAAATTCCTCACGGTTGACCATACGTACTTTAACGTCAAACGTATCTAAATCGACAAACATCGACCGACCCATTTTTCCACCGACATGCTCCGATAGGATAGTCAAATCCAAATCATCCAGACACGTTCTCACGGCTTCAATATTCCGCTGACCAATCTGCAGGATCGATGATTCGCTTGAGAAAGTGAACATGCTTGCTCCGCCTGCAATCTTGACCAGTAATTTTTCTTCTTTTGCGGTCTCTCTCAATTCATCTACGATTTTCGGCAAAGCCAGATCCGCAAACTTAGGCCAGTTCGATTTGTCGCTGAAAGATGTGCTGTCCGGCAGCATAATATGGCTGAGCGCTCCCATTTTAGCCTTTGGTGCGTAGAGAGCGATCCCCACGCACGAGCCCAATCCAATCGTCACCAGCTGATTTGGAGCAGTGGTTAATTTATAATCTGAAATTCCTACTTTGATTTGTTCCGACATTTTAGTCTCCAATTACTACTTAAATTTATTCATGTACTTTATGAATCGATACTAAGCGTCTTAATTCTTCTCCCTTTTCATCAGCGAATAGACAATGACTGTCAAGAATAGGCACAATGCCCTCTTTAGTCTGCACAAAAGCAGTAATGTAAGAGGTAGACAAGCCATCGATTTTCTCTTCTTCCGACTCCTTCAGATTTTCTGTGTGAAACGACTGAACAGCCGTTACTTCATCTACCAGCAGTCCAATTTTGGTTTCTTTCCAGTTGACCAGAATAATGTCTGCTTCTTCTGGAAGAGGTGCAGGGGTGCCGTAGAAGCGGTCAGCTAAATCGATGATAGCCAGGACCTCTCCTTCGATTTCCTGCACGCCTGCAATATAAGAAGACACATCCGGAACGGGTGTATGATTCTCTAAGGCGACAATTTTATCAGTAATAGAAATAGGAAAGCCAAATGTCTGGCCCCCCGCTTTAAACAAGAGGTGTTGTGCCATCTTTATTTTCTCCTTTGATTATGCAAATTCTGGTGTTAGACCGTCCATATCGATTTCTTTATCTTCGTCTTCTCTATTTTCAAGTGCTTGTCCAATTACAAAGCGCTCTGCAGATGCATGTAGGGTTTGAGCAACATTTTCCAGACGATTAATATGTGTCGTAAAGTCTTCCATTGTTGCCAGGATTTCTTCAGCATTAGCAGACACTTGTTCTGTTCCAGCAGAATTTTCTTGCGCCCCTGCTGCAATACTTTCAAGCTGCGCAACGACTTCTTCCTTCTTGTCATTGATTACTGCTGAAGACTGCATGACTACCATCATACTGGCGACCAATTGTTCAAGAGAAGACGCGACATTTTCGGATGATTTGATTGCCTCATCGATTTTTTCTGTCTGTACTTTACTGTCATCATTTGTTTCTTCCAGGTGATGAACCATTCCTGAAGATTTTTCCTGAATAGTACGGATAATCATCTGAATGTCTTTTGATGAGGTCGCACTTTGTTCAGCAAGTTTACGGATTTCCTCAGCAACAACTGCAAATCCGCGTCCGGCATCTCCTGCACGTGCCGCTTCAATCGAGGCATTTAATGCGAGAAGATTAGTCTTAGATGCGATGGTCGTGATGGCTTGTACGATGCCTTCGATATTTTGAATATCGCTGTCTACCTCTTCAATCTTTTCTTTCAAGTCATCCAGGGTTTCAAGGGTATCGTTCCATTTCTGTTCCACTTCTTGTGTCGCATAGGTGTTCTGCCCATTAACAATCATCGTCTTATCTGCATGCTCACCCATCTTAGCGACGGCTTTGTCGATTTCGCCTAAGGCTTCAGAAAGATCATTCATCTGGTTCGCTGTTGCTTCCGTATCTTGTGTCTGCATTGAGGTAGCTTCTGCTACGCCATTGATCGTCTCTGATACTTCTGCAGTGGAGCGGCTTGTCTGGTCTGCAATTTCAGTCAAGGTGGTTGCCATCGTCGATACATTCTGACTGTTTCCTTGAATGATTTTGACTGTATCTTCAAAAGTTGTTAACGTGCGGTTGAACGCCAGTCCGATCTGGTGGATTTCGTTTCCTTTTGGATCGAGCGCCTTTCCTTCTTTCGGCTTCTTGCCGCGTTTTTCATTTAGTTTGTCTATTCCTTTAATTAATGCCAGGTTGGGATTAATCAGGTCTTTTTTGTTCAAACGTGTGGTCAAGTCTCCTTTTTCTACACGTTTGAATGCTTTCATGAGTGATTCTGAAATTGAAGCAACTAAACCGGATGCCAGTAAGGCTACTACAGCTGCGATAATAATGGTCAGTATGGTTACAAAAATCAGAATACCCTGCAGAACCGATTGTTCTGCTTCCATTTCATTTGCACGAACCATTCCGAAGACATTTAAACCAACATTTGGAAGACGTTCATGGTAAATGCCAAAACGTCCGCCATTAATATCACGGTCATACACCATGCTGCCGTTTGATGACTCTTCAGAATCAGAATTCGAAGGTGTGACTTCCTGCTCCGTAGCGTCTTGGAAGAATTTAGCAGTAGACATGTTCTCGCCAACCCAATCAACTTGTGAAGAGGCTATGACCTCTCCATCGTCAGTCAGGATGCTGATAAATCCTGTATTTGCTATTTGAGTCTGGTTGATTTCTTCACGAATGACGTTCATATCTAAATCTATGGCCAGAACGCCCTGAAGATTCGTGCCCGCTCCTATCGCACGTGTAACCGTCAAACGAGAACGGTTATTGAACATATGAGGCTCAGTCCATCTTAGCCCCGATGAGGACATTCCAGTTTCTACCCATGGAAATATTTCGTATGGATCCGAATCCCCTCGAACAGTTGAAAGCGTTGATACAAAGTTGTTTGTCTGATCTGAGGGAACAAAGTGAGCGTCAGCAATGTACGGGTTGCTGGTGACGACATACTGGAATCTAGAGATCAATTCCGTCTGAGATGCTTCATCCCCATTTGCCACTCGAGATAGGACTCCATCGAGAGCAAGACGTTTGACTATTTCCTCAGCTGCAAATGCCGCATCTGATACATTTTCAACTAAATTAGAAGTGATCTGCTGCTCTTGTTCTTCAACTCTGTCAGTAATGAGAGAAGTGGTTCGACTATATGTATAAAGCATTGAAATAAGGACTGGAACCAGCATTAAAATAATGAGGCCTGCTGCTATGGGTATGCGCAAACTTTTATGATCCCTTTTTATTTTATTTGGTCCTTCTTTCTTTTTCATCCTGACTAGGGCTTGACTGGCATTTATTTTTGGCCAGTTGACCGACCGTAACTGTTTTTTTATCTGTTTCAGCTTATGCTTAACATTGTCCATTTGAACTCTCCTTTATCTATTCTTCTTATAATTTATGTATGTCTTTACTCATTATCGGTTATCTTTGTGAAATGTTTATGCTTTAACGTGATGTAAGTCATTGTTCTTATTTTTGTCACAATTATGATTAACTTTCCTAATCCCTTTTTGGTGCCAAAGAGTTTACAGATCCTTTCCCTTTTAAACTATTGCTTAGAAAAAGTAAAAGCCTCATGAGTGCTTGTCAAGAGCACCCATGAAGCCTTTGACCCTTACACTGTATCAGGAAAATTGATTGGTTGACCTTCTCAGTTCACTGGCCAGTTGTTTCAGCTGTTCTATTGAGGATGAGAATTCTTCCATGGAAGCTAGAATTTCTTCAGCATTTGCCGACACTTGCTCAGTACCTGAAGCATTCTCTTCAGCGGAGGCTTCAATACTGTCCAAGGCTTTAATGACCTGCTCTTTTTCTTCTTCTACAGTTGCAGCTAATTGGAGTGAACTAAATATATGTTTAGCCAGCTCCTGAATTTTCAGAGAAATCGCTTCGTTAGTCTTAGTGACTCCTTTTAATGAGTCGGTCTGCCTGAAGCTGTCCTTTAAGACCTGATCAAGGGTCGTAACCATTCCTTTAGAGTCTTTTTGAATCACTCGAATGATGCTCGTGATCATTTCAGATGACGCAAGACTCTGCTCTGCTAATTTTCTTATCTCTTCTGCAACAACAGAAAATCCCCGTCCTGCTTCGCCTGCACGCGCGGCTTCTATTGATGCATTCAACGCTAGAAGATTGGTCTGCTCAGAAATGTCCTGAATCGCTTTCAAAATCTTCTCCACGTCCTGAACTTTCGCATCAACATTACTTATGTCCCCTTTTAAATGGTTAAAGGAACTGACCGTCTGATTCCAGGTATCATTGACCAAGGTCATATGACGGTCATTGTCACCTAAAGCCAGCACTGTTTCATCAGCATGCATCCCGACTTCCTGCATATTAGATGAAATCAGACTTACATTGCCCGATAATTCTTCCATCATTTTGACAGTTTCCTGAGTGTCTTGCGTCTGAATGCCACTTGCATGGGCTATAGTCTGAATGGTTTCAGATACCTCCTCAGTCGCATGTTTAGTCTGTTCAGTTATTTCCGACAGATCATTGGCTAATTCATCTACAGACTTAGCTCGTTCTTGAATGTCTTTAACGACAGCCTGAAACTCTGATACAGCTTTATTAAAACTCCATCCAATCTGGTGAAGTTCATGCCCATGCTCCTTTATTTCACTTTGTTTAGGCTTCTTGTGAAATCTACTTTTGCTGCTGGATCTCTTTTTTTGCTTCTTGAATGAGGTGATCCGCATCTTCAGATCGCCCTCCTGAATCCCCATCAGCGCACCTCTTAAAAGGCGAGTGATTGAGACGAAGTAGTTGGCTACAAGAGCAGATAAAGCGACGGCGCCAGCCATACTAGCGAGTAGGACACGTGACGTGCTTCTTATAAAGGTGTTTCTTTCTGTGGCCATTTCATCCGAGGTCACTGCTCCATAAACGATCAGATTCATTTCAGGGACCCGTTCATAATAAATAGGAAATGTCCGTTCATTAAAGTCGTTGTAAATTTGCCCTTGATTCTCTGAGGCCTCAAGGAATATGTCCTGATCACTCACGTTAATGCCTGCCAGTGACGTGTCACGCGTGAACTGCCAATACCCCGTCTCAGTTATGACAAAGGGATAGCCTGTCTCACCAATCTGACTTTCATCTATTATCGTAGCAATACTTTCCATATCGATCTGAACCCCTAAGAAACTGGTTTGTCCGTCTTCCTGTTCAACCACTACAGCAGCTGCCATAGTCGTCGCTCCCGAAACAACATCGGCATAAGGTTCTGAAAAGAAAATCTCTCCGTCTGCTTCTAATGCTCCATCCATCCATTGACTGGATACCGATTCCAGCCTCCCTTCTTCTATTGTTCCTAGCGACGTTTCTCCAGGTATGAAAAGAAACACATCACTTATGTATTGAGAGGCGGATTGAACGATCTCGAGTAGCTGATCCAGTTGTGCCGTCTCTTCTAAACTGGACACTTGGCCTATCTCCTCGAGTGCGGTCAAAGCATTGATGCTGTTACCCGCTTCATCTGAAGCCTCTTCCATCAAATTGACGATTCGACTTGTCGCCTCCTGCTGTTCTCTCAGGACACGCCGAGTGACTGCCTGGTCCATACGTATATAAAGAACCAGAGAGACAATGATGATAGGTATAAATACTAGACTCGTGAACATAAGGATAAAACGCGTACGAATCGATTTTTTCTTCGGTTGCTTGTCTTTCTTCCGCTTGCTGAATTTTTTCACTGTAATCCCTCTTTCATTATGTGCAATCCTTATCATAATCGGAAAAGACTAAAAATATTTAAGTACATATTTAACAAATTGTGATTGAAAAGCGCTTATGAATAAAAAAAAAGACGTTACTAAGCCATAAACAGCTTAACGAACGTCTTTGTGTAACTATATACAAATTGTGACTTTAAAGTGACAATCACCTTAAACTCATTCTAACGTGACTAACCATTGCTTAACGCACTAGTTATGTTTACTCTTGAACCAATGTTGACCCTTTTTTGGCATAGCCTTCAACTGCATAGACCTGATTTTCTTCATCAAACAACTGACGTTCCAGCAGGGTGAATTGTCTCAACTCAACGAGCCAGTCCCCACGTTCTACCGGAATACTCAACTGATAGGGCACCATCTGTTTCTTCATTTCTTTCTCGATGGCTTCTCTCAAAATCTGAATATCAGCATCTTTACGCGCAGATATCGTACAGTTAGGGTAAAGAGCCGAGCGGATCGGTTCGTCCATTAAATCTTTTTTATTATAGACAGTCAGTGTAGGAATAAGATTCATCCCCAACTCTTCCATCAGTTCTATAACTGTTTCTTCATGTGCCTTGATGTTTTCGTTAGATGCATCAACCACATGTAAAAGCATATCCACATGTTTGGATTCTTCAAGCGTCGATTTGAACGCCTCGATAAGCTGTGTAGGCAAATCTTGAATAAACCCAACCGTATCAGTCAGAGTCACTTGCATACCTGACGGGAGCTCACTCTTGCGAGTCAACGGGTCGAGAGTAGCAAAAAGCTGGTCTTTTTCATAGGTCTCGGCGTCAGTCAGTTTATTGAGCAACGTCGATTTCCCCGCATTTGTATAGCCAATCAGCCCAATTTGAAACACATTGCTGTTTTTCCGCTGTTCACGGCTACGTTCACGGTGAGCAGCGATCTTTTTGAGTTCTTTTCTAATTTCAGTCATCTGACGCTGGATATGACGACGGTCTGTTTCCAGCTTGGTCTCTCCTGGACCGCGTGTACCAATTCCAGCACCCAGTCTGGACATGTTCTCACCCTGACCTGCCAGACGCGGAAGAATATACGACAATTGTGCCAGCTGCACTTGGAGTGTCCCTTCTTTACTTTGAGCTCTCAACGCAAAAATATCTAAAATCACCTGAATACGGTCAATGACTTTTGCATCGATCAGTTCCTGAATATTTCTGACATGACTGGGTGACAGTTCCTGGTTAAATACAATGGTCTGAGCACCCAGTTCCTCTGCCAGATTTTTCAGTTCGGTCACTTTTCCTTTGCCTATGACTGTTTTGTGATCGATTCGTTCTCTTTTTTGAGACAGACGTGCAACCACTTTTCCCCCGGCGTTTTCAACAAGCTGCTCCAGCTCATCAAATGAATAGCGAAAAGCATCTTCCTCGTTTTGTTTTTCAATTCCTACAATAATAACTTTTTCATATCCTTGATCCTGTTCCATTTAATCACATCCTATATGGTCTTTTACGTTCATTTTGACAGTATCGATTTGATTTGGCTCACTGATCAGATCTGTCCATATATCCACCTCGAAACGGTTTCTAAACCAGGTCAGCTGACGCTTGGCATAGTTTCTTGAATGCTGCTTGACTGTATTAACAGCTTCTTCAAGTGATTCCTGGCCTTTAAAGTAAGCTAAGAATTCTTTATACCCGATTCCTTTCAGACTCTGCGCATCTTCAGACACGTGTTTCATTACCCTTTCTGCTTCTTCCAGCAGACCGGATTTCATCATACGATCGACTCGTTCATTGATTCGATCATATAAAACCGCTCGTTCCGTTGTCAGACAAATGACCAGGGCATCATACATGGGCTCTTTTGTTTTTTCAGTCTGATAACTCGAGAAGGGCTCTTGGGTTTCGTGGATCACTTCGAGTGCTCTGATGACTCGCCGAACATTATTGGGATGAATCGCTTCTGCAGCTTTGTCATCTTTTTCTCTCAGCAATGCATGGAGATAATCCTTGCCTTTATGTTTGGCCAGTTCCTCCATTTCATGACGAAAAACAGGGTTGGGTTCTGCTTTGCCCCCATGACTAATGTCAAACAGCAGTGATTCAATGTAAAGTCCGGTCCCTCCGACTATAATAGGGAGCTTCCCCTTATCACTTATTTCATTAATCTTTATGCCTGCATCTCTCTTAAAATCCGAAACGGTATAAGGCTCAGACGGATCTCTGATGTCTAATAGATAGTGTGGAATGCCTTCAGCTTCCTCTTTAGTTAGTTTCGCCGTTCCAATATCCAGACCTTTATAGACCTGCATCGAATCCCCGTTAATGATTTCGCCATTGAAGGCTTTTGCTAACTCTATGCTTAACTTTGTCTTTCCGACTGCAGTAGGTCCAACAATTACTATTATCTTTTCTTTCACTTTAATCCTCCAGGTCCTATAGTCCCTTAAGTATAGCATATTTGATAAGGATGTTTAAAATGAAGCATTGTATGACTCTCAGAAGAAACGAAAGGCAGAAAGGGTAAACAGATAAAGAGGTGTCTTTTAAAAAATCAAGAAAATGAAGAACACTTCATTTTAAGCAGCTAACTTTCCCCTAGCAACCTATAAGATCTTTATAAGTAGTCACCTGTTCTGCTGAAACGTTAACCTAAAGAGATTATGTAAGTGAGCCCTGTTTCTTTAGCTGAATTCAATACAATGACTAAACAGGAGTAACTCTAACGCCACTAGATTTGATTGACAAAAAAACACCGTACCATCAGGGAGTTTAGAGCTGAACTCCCTTAAGATACAGTATAATTAGACTTTATGATTTGACGTACTCACGGCACGCTTCTGCACAGCTGAAGCAGGCTTTGGCACATTCCTGGCAGTGATCATGCGAATGCTGCTCGCATTCTTTCCCACACGCTTGACAAATCGTTCCACATAATGACAGAAGATCGTTTCTTAACGACCCTTCTCTTCCACTGAATGATAGAACCATTTGACAGATGTCAGCACATTCCCTGTCGAGTCTAATGCACTCTCTCATCATATCAACGTTTTCTTCTTTGAGACATGAATCAAAACAGTTGTTGCACGCCTGCATACATTCGTAGGCTGCATCCATCACTTTCCTTAAATTGGCATCCACCTTCATTCCTCCTCATTTGTTTATCTCTATGATAAGTATACGAGGAAGAAATAACCGTTTTCAAGCAATAGCCATCAAACTTTAAAGATACTGCCTGGCTTAAATTTAATCTTCAAGTAAAGCCAGGACCTCATCTGTTGAAAGACTGCTCAAGGACTGTTCGTTTCCTTTAGTAATAACTGAATCGATCAGTTCACGTTTCTTCTCCTGCAAATCATTGATGCGCTCTTCAATCGTCCCTGTTGTAATGAAGCGAATAACCTGGACCGATTTTTTCTGACCAAAACGGTGAACTCGATCCGTAGCCTGATCTTCGATCGCGGGGTTCCACCATGAGTCGTACAGGATCACTGTGTCTCCACCTGTCAGATTAAGTCCTGTCCCTCCAGCTTTCAGAGATATCAGGAAGAGATCTTTCTCACCCGTATTGAAGCGGGTAGTCAAGTGTAGACGGTCTTCGTTTTTAGTCTGTCCATCCAGATAATGGTAATCCACATCTATAGCATCCAGTCGTTCGCGTATCAGTCTAAGCATAGACGTAAATTGTGAGAACAAGACCACACGTTTCCCGTTGGCACGCGCTTCTTCAAGGTATTCCATCAAGCGTTCCAGCTTAGATGAAGACCCTTCGAAGTGCGGCATCACAAGTCTTGGATCACAGCAGATTTGTCTTAAGCGCGTCATACCCGCCAGCACTTTAATACGGTTGGCATTTAGCGCATCGGTATCAATCAGTGTTTTGATCTCCTGCTTAATTGCAGCGTGCTGCGTCTGATACAGTCGTTTCTGGTTATCTGATAACTCGATATACTCAGTCGTTTCTGTTTTCTCAGGCAGATCCTGCAGCACATCCCGTTTGAGACGTCTGAGAATAAACGGTTTAATTTTAGCTGAAATACGTTCCTGGTCCATTGCCTGGAACGCTTTTCTATTCTTGAACAACCCAGGTTGAATGATGGAGAACAGTGACCACAACTCTCCCAAATGATTCTCTATAGGCGTCCCTGACAACGCAATTTTAGTCTCGGCCTTTAACCGTTTCACTGACTGTGTTGTTTTAGCCGCACTGTTTTTAACCGTCTGAGACTCATCCAATATAATAGACTCGAACACTTCATCTTCATACAAGTCAGAGTCACGCTGAACTAACGGGTAACTCGTGATCCAGATCGGAATATTATTGTCGAGCGCTTCTTGTTTCTTGATTTCCCGTTCTTCTTTCGTTCCTGAAATAATAATCGTTTTAGTATCCGGGGCAAAGTTAAGCCATTCGTGCTGCCAGTTGTACACCACGCTTGAAGGACAGATAATCAGGAAATGCCCATCTTTTTCTTCCAGTTTCGACTGAAGAAATGCAATGGTCTGAACGGTTTTCCCTAGGCCCATATCATCAGCCAGAACTCCGCCAAATCCATAATAATCTAAGCTTTTGAGCCACTTAAACCCTGTAACCTGATAGGGACGCATGTTGGCTTTCAGACCCTTAGGCAACTCGAAATCAAGCGTTTCAGGACTGAGCAGCTGCTCCACAAGCGATTTGAATCGTTTCCCTCTACTGATCGTTTCTTCATCTAAAGCAGACAGCCCCTGGAACACAGATACTGTCATGTCGCTCTCAAATTCATCGTCTTCAATGTCCAGCGACTCTTTAGCACGTTTCATCGCCTGGAAAGACGGGTCTTTCAGGTTGACCAGCTGACCACTGGACAGTTTATAGAAAGGCTGATTGCGTTCCAGCTCCTTCAGTAAAGCCTGAAGTTCGTTTGACGGAATGTCTTCTGTTTCAAAACTGATATCCAGTAGATTAGATGATTCACGGAGTTCCATAGTAACACGCGGCTGACGTTTCGGACTGTAGATCAGTCTACGCGCAGACTGAGAAAGGAATATCTCCATAGAATCTGCAAGTTCCGGTAACGCATCATACAAGAAGGCACTGATTGTATCCGTCTCTGTTAATCGCCACATGTTCTGCTGTCGCGCAACGGAGGGAATGTGTGTGTAGAGAAGATTCAAACTGTCCGACTCTTTTTTCCATTCCCGAATCAAAATACTCTCTTCTTTAACCGATTCAAGTTCCTCCAGCGGATAAAGGGTAGTCTGTCCATATGAAAATACTGGTCTGATCAGCAATGACTGTCCCTCAGTATCGATATACAGCTGAGGTTCGAACGGCGCCTGATAAATTAGCTGTTTGACAGCATCATCCATGTTCACCTTGATTACCTCTGTCAATTGAGAGAGGGTTACGGATAAGAACGTCTCGATCTCTGACTTGCGCATCACTAAGGTGTACGATCCTGAGGTTTTCAGTCCTTCAAATATACTCCTGATCAGTTCAAACGTAGGCGATGATAACAGGTAGAATACTTTTTTATACTCAAGCATCTTCCCTTTGGTATGAAAATGGAAATCGTCAACTGTGATTGAGGTATCTGATAATGAGAAATGGAACAAATTGTCTTTCTTTTCGAAAGAGAAAACCAATCCCAGGTCTTTTATCCCCTGCATCACTCGCAAGGTGTCCCCTCGATCAACTTGTGTCAACTGTCTTGGAGGTCTGCCGAAGCGCACAAATGCGCCCATCGTTTTTTCCAGAAGTTGTATGACTTCTTTGATATACAAAGCAGGGACTGTATAGCTTTCTCTATTGGAGAACTGATTATCATACCCGATCGGCATCAGTGAAGAGACAATGTCCTGAATATTTTTAAGTTTTTCGAATACATAACGGTCTTCTGCCATCAGTGCATAGTCTTTTGAATCAAATGTAAAGTTTTTACCGAATTCAATAGGTTCACCATTGATCATATCATCGATAACTTTAGACGTATTTTTTACAATATATAAATAATCTTTTCCTATTTTGAGAAACAGCTCATATAAGGGATTCGCTGAAGTCCCACTTACGTTTAAAATATACTCAACATAAACTGGCTGCTTGTACAAGGAGTCAGTCTGTCTGGCTATTTCCTGTTTGGATAAATGCAGCAATTCATTAATGGCTTTTTCACTTTTTTTATAGGAAAACATAGGCTGCAATTTGGTTGACGTCGCAGCTTCACTTTTTTCTGTTAGAGCATCAGCATCCAAATCATTTAAATAAAACATCGCACCTACAACGTGTTTGCACGCGCCCGTACTCTTTTCAAAGGCTTTACAGGTACAATGGTATTTTCTAGCGACTCCATTAGGATAAAAACGCAGATGGACGGTTTCTAATTGACGGTCTTCGACTGAAAACTGAACAGTATGATTTTTTGTATCGACTTTCAAATTGCTGACTTCTCTGTTTTTGTACACTTCCTTTCCTTGTAAAAAGGTCGAGTAGTTACTAGCTAAAGAAGTAATCGTCATTTCTGGAAATGCTTGTTTCTTCATATTTATCAGTCATCCTTTTTCAACTATAGTCGTGTGTGAATGCATTTTTTACTTTCCTAAAAAGTTCATCTATTAAGTATACCAAACTTTTTAACATTATTGGACTAATATAATAAAATGAGTGCTATAATTACGTAAATGTCCGATAGTTTCACCTAAATTGTTTAAAAGTGTCCATAGTCTTGAACAGACAAATAGTTTGAAAGGAGAGACCTATGCATAAGAAAGTGATTAAGCCATCATTGCCCCCTGATTTAAAAATAGTCACATTTGAAGACCTCTTCGATCCTGACGATCCTTATATCGAAGAAGTAGAAATAGCAGACTGTATCATCTCTTTAAAGAATGTGCGTCTAGTAGAATTTAAGTCCGTTCGTTTCAATCGTGTACAGTTTGATGCCCTTAGTCTAGAGAATGCCTACTTCAAAGATGTGGAATTTATCAAGTGCGAATGTGTTAATGCTGAACTGACAGAGACAACCTTTAAACAGGTCTGGTTCAGACAATGTCGAATGAATGGGTTGCTGCTCAACGACAGCTTTCTTGAACACGTAACCTTTGAAGATTGTATGATGCACCTATCAAGCATCGGGTTTTCAAAATTTAAGTCTGTTGTATTTGCACAATGCAAGCTGTTGGAATCCGACTTCTTGGAATGTTCCTTAAAACAGACTTTATTTGAGAGAAGCGACTTGGATAAATCCAGATTCACAGCAACTTCATTAAAAGGGATCGATTTGAGTACTTCTGAATTTGACACCTTGCAGATCAATTTGGAAGATGTCAAAGGCGCCATAGTTAATCAGAATCAGGCCCTAGGATTTTTAGATTTGCTTCAGTTAACCATTAAAGAGTAATAGCTAAAAGAGTAGATGTAAACGACTGTTCAGCCGTTTACATCTACTCTTTTTTTCTAGTCTTTAGTTAGTGTTAAAGTTTCAAAATCTGCATATCCTGTATCGCTTCGTTCGCTGGTTGCATAGATGCCCATGGTACATCCGACAAATCCTCCAGCTACCTTTGTACTTAGATAGTGTACATCTACATCTTCTGCAATAGTAAACACGTCATCGTTTACTTTGACTGACGCTTTTACAGCTTGTCCTACTCCTTTTATTGTCAATTCGCAGGCTTTTTCAGTGACTACTTGTGAACCGACCACTGTTTCTTCTCCATCGATCAAGGTGATAAATTGTGCCCGTTTGGTTCCATTCTCGCCTTTAACTACTAACCGAATCGAGTAGCGGTCATTTTGGATAACGACTAGTCCCGCCTCTTCCATATCTTTTAGCGCTTCTTCCATCGTAACAGTTAATGTAAAGTCCATTGATGTCTGTCTCAGGCCAACGTAACTCGGGGACTTGATTTCCTGAATGGTACTAGGCGATGGATACAATCTTAACCAGCCTTTTCTGCTATTTCTATCATAATTAGCCCATTCAGGATTTCTCAAGTAGACAAAAGCAGGATCTGATTCAACCAGCTTATACTCTTCTTTAGTTTCAACTGGGACTAAAGGCAGCTCGTGTTTCTGCTCACTAAGCAGGCGCCCTTCACCCGGATTGATCACAGGCCATCCGTCTTCCCACTGCACTTCTGCCAGGAAGGTTTCTCTTCCTAAGTTATCAAAGCCATTAAACTGTCGGCTGGCTAAACACGTCAGGTACCACTTGCCGTCGGGTGTTTCAACTAAATCACCGTGTCCAACGTTATGAATCGGATACTGATTACCTAAATGGCGATGAGTTAAAATCGGATTATTTTTATTTCCGATATAAGGCCCATCAATTGATTCACTGCGTGCTATCGAAATAGCATGGTTGAACCCAGTTCCGCCTTCAGCGATCATCAGATAATACAGGCCGTCTTTTTTGTAGATATGGGGACCTTCTGGCCATACCGCATCTCGAAGGGCACCTTTCCACAAATTCGTACTGACTCCCACTAAAGTCATTGTATCTAAATCAAGTTCCTGCAGCCATACTTCCCAGTCACCGTTGTATGTTGCTCCTCTAGGATTCTCCCGTGTCCCTACGTAATAGCACTTCCCATTATCATCGAAGAATAGACTTGGATCGATTCCGGGTGCATGATCAATAAAGTAAGGGTCCGACCAGTCGCCAGCAGGGTCATCTGTCTTCACTAAAAAGTTTCCACCATTCGTTACATTCGTTGTAATCATGTAGAACGTGCCTTCATGATATCTGATGGATGGGGCGAAAATACCTTGCGAATGAGCCGCGCCTAATAAGTTCAGCTGTTCTTTTCTGTCCAGTACATTTCCAATCTGTTTCCAGTTCACTAAATCCTTACTGTGATAAATGGGTACGCCTGGAAAATACGCAAATGTCGATGTGACTAAGTAATAATCATCACCTACTGCGCAAACCGATGGATCAGGTGAGAACCCTTCAAGTATTGGGTTGGTATATGTTTGCATAAATAAACTCCTCTTTAGTTCTTAATTTTTTTTGAATTCATAAACAGTTACATCATGTGGTGCAATTTCTAATTCGTCAGTAATTAATTCGTTACGATCAAAATGATATGGTTTTAATACCTTTTTTAAATCAAGGATTACATGCTGAGCAGAGTCGTTTAGATTGAATACAGCGAGCCAAATCGTTTCTGATGATTCAGACTTCCAGATTACGATATCGTCTTCTCGTGAGATTTGTTCAGGGTTCTCACCAGATTGATGCATATTGATCAACTGTTCATTCTGAAGCAAATCCAGTGTCCATGAATCTATATCAGTTAGTTCCCCACCGTAAAACAATGGAGACTTGAAAAGTGACCAGAGAGTCAGCATTGTTCTCTGCTCTGATTGTGTAAATCGAGTCCGACGGTCACTTCCTCCTCCGTCAACTGATAGGATCCCCAGATGGCCAAGTGGAAGCATGTCACAATCCGGCCAGTTTCCTTCTCTGACAAAAGGTGCCCACTTCTCGCAGCGCTCGAACATATCATATAACTGCTGCCAGTTGTCCCAGTAATCATCCGTCAAGCGCCACATATTTGCATGTTTCTGAAGAAATGCGCCATGTTCTAAAGACGCAGGACCTGGAGACAGACTCAATACTATATCATAATCAGACTCATCTATTACTTGGCGGAGCATTGCTATTTCATCTAAATGTCCTCCGTATAGTTTAGAGTCTGCGATATCATCCACTTTCAGAAAGTCGACACCCCAAGATCCAAATAAATCGATGAGTGACCGGTAATACGCTTTTGCTCCCGGTTTGGTCGTGTCGACACCATACATGTCCGTATTCCATGGACAAATAGAGTTAGGTTTTGCAATATCTTTTGCAGTCTTCCCAGTGTCCATGATAGAGGTATTCGTGTGGACCGCTTGTCTTGGAATACCACGCATATAATGGATCCCAAATTTTAATCCAAGTGAATGAATGTAATCACCAAGAGGCTTAAATCCAGCACCCCCTGCAGCTGATGGAAAACGATTCACAGCCGGAATCAGTCTTGAGTATTCATCCATCTCAAGCTCAGCAAACGCATGGTATAGACTAGAATCAGCCGTGGGTTCATACCACTGGATATCGACCACAACATACTCGTACCCATATTCTTTCAAGTGATTTTTCATATACACAGCATTCTGTTTTACTTCGGCTTCAGTTACGGATGCGCCATAACAGTCCCAGCTGTTCCAGCCTTTAGGTGGTGTTTTGGCTATACTTCTAAACTGTTTCATTTTGATAGCTCCTTTAAAACTTTAATGTGATAGCGTTCGAGAAATAGTTAAACTGATTTTTAAAAAGATCACTCAAAAATATGACTATCCTCGCTTTTTTATTCTTTCAAATTGACTATTGAGGGTCAACCAGTTTCTTGCTTATATTTAATTATTTCTTATTTACCCATACTCTCATTTCGCCAAGAGAACGGTTTGCCCATAAGTGATAAGGAATAAATGTAACTTCTGTCTCTTCTATCTTATCTACAGCATCAGACTGATATAAGTTATTTTGCCAACTTTTATCAATAATCTTTCTTTCTGCTTTAGCTTTCAATGCAATGAACTTCCCTAAAGTGCTGTCGCTTTTGTTTTCTGGAACACCCTTTTGGGTTACACTCAACAGATGAAGGTGAGCACCGTTGTCAGCTTCTTCAAGGCAATATACAAAAGGTCCTCTCTGGACTGCTACTTTGTTTAGGTTGTTTTTTACTAACGGATTAGATATCCATTCAATTACAGGCAGTTTAAAATCGATTTCGATTGTTTTATCTGAATCAATAGTTACAGATAGATAACCATTTATCTCTTCGAAGTTCAAATCTTTAGTCTTACATTCAATGTTCGAACTCCATGAGGGCATTCGGAGCCTTAAATTGAACGGTTTCTGAACACCGTAGACAGTCAGTTTCGTTTTTCCGTCGTAGGGTAAGTCCGTAGTCATATTAATCGAGACAGACTGCCTCTCTAACTCAAACGACCCTTCAAAATTCTGATACAGGTGAATGTATAAATTATTATCCACTACATCTGTAATGTACTGGTTTAATGACGTCAATGTTCGTGCTACGTTTGGAGGACAGCAGGCACAACCGAACCATGAAGGACGGGTTGCTTTAACGTGACTTTTACCTGGGTTTTTTCTACTTGATTCTGGATCGACTTCTAGGGGGTTAACGTAAAAGAAATGTTTTCCATCAAGAGCCATTCCACTGATTATCGTATTATAAAGTGTCTTCTCCATGATTTCTGCATAGTCAACATCCACATGATTTTTCATCATGGCTTTAGCAAAAAACAACAGTCCAATAGACGCACACGTCTCACAATACATTGTATCGTTAGGCAAGTCGTAATCAAATGTAAAAGCCTCTCCGTGAACGGTCGATCCAATTCCACCAGTGATATATAGACGCTTCTTGACTATATTATCCCATATTTTCCTAGCTGCTTTAAACATTTTCTGGTCTTTATGAATAGCAGCGACTTCAGCCATTGCAGCGGCCATATACACTAACCTGACTGCATGTCCTACAGCCTCTTCCTGCTTAAGAACAGGTTTATGAGCCTGGTGATACTTCAGGTTAATAGATGGAATCTCCCCTGTACTTAATCCCTTTTTCTTATTTTCAATCAACTGCTTGGTATAAAAGTCAGGATCCTGACCTCTAATAGTTAAGAACCACGAACTTAGATCCACATATGATTCTTCTCCAGTCACTTCGTACAATTTTATAAGAGCCAGTTCGATTTCCTGATGCCCGTCCGCTCCATTTATTTTTCCTGCCTCTGGGCCAAAATGAGTTTGAATGCACTCAACGAATTTTTCAGATACATGAATCAGTCTTTTACTCCCCGTAGCTTTATAATGTGCAACTGATGCTTCAATCAAATGACCTGCACAATAAAGTTCATGGCTTTCAAATAAACGTCTGAACCTCAAGTCTGGTCTTTCAATCTGATAGTAGGTACTGAGATATCCGTCGTCTTCCTGTGCTTCTTCAATTAACAGCACTAGTTCATCCATCATATTTAATAGAGACTCATCAGGGGTTAATTTATAACTATTTGCAGCAGATTCCAGCCACTTATATACATCAGAGTCCTGGAAAAGCCACCCATAATGATTGCCTTCTTTCTTCCCTGCTGCGATTTTGAGATTCTCGATGGCGTTACTCTTTTCTGAAGGAATAGACTGATCATCTCTCTCTTTATCAATCGATATACCCGCTTGATCATGTAATACATCCCACTGATATGGAATCATTTCTTTTCTTATTAAATCGGTGTACCTTTTCCAGAACTGATCATTAATAACTATATCTGTCTTCATCACTAGTTTCCTCCGAGCATTATAATTTATGAAAATGAGAGTGGTATTCAAAATGAAAGAGGAGACACTCTGAGTAGAGCCCCTCCTCTTAAATTAGTAAGAACCATTAGTTTGACTTTTTAAAAGATAGATTGAAGAAAGGGTAAGCCACTAATCAATCAACTGATGTGTTATACAGTCCCTTGACTTGTTCTTCTGAGAGGGCCATATTATCATAGACACGTAAATCATCTATCAAACCGCGGTAAGGCGTATCCCAATAGTTTACTCCTAAGCTGAATACACTGTTTGTACTCGTAAACAGATTAGGAAATCCTGTTCCACTAAATACTTCTTCTCCATTAATGAAAAGGGATATATCGCCTTCATCTACTGTGAATGCTGTGTGCGTCCACTCATTTACGGGAATCGTTAAACCAGCTGCTGCATCATACCAGGATTGACTTCCTGACCAGATCATTGTCTGTCCTGAAGCAGGTCCACTTGGTACTAAACTTAACCAGTCATTGCTGGTACGAGCACCAAAGAAAGCAGTCGTAAACTGAGTGAGTTCCGTCGGATTCAACCACAATGACACACTGTACGAATGACTTGAAATCAATCCTCGTGGCAATATTACTCCAGTATTGCCATCAAGCATAAGAGATTGACACTCTGCATTGTTCCCATTTGAAAAGGACAATACGCCTCCTTCTTCATCGATTCGATGCCCAGTAACAATACCTGCACTAAACTCATTATCTATTGAATTATCTAAATTGTCGTTAAATTCATAATGTGCTACCAGTCTACCTTCACCAGCTTCTGGTACAGTCAGTTCAAATACTTTCGTGCGAGACCCATTTCCATTCTCGATCACTGCGGTAAGTGTGACGTTTGCTGTTCCTGTTCCTGCTTCAGGTCTCCGGACGACACCTTCTGACGAAATAACATCTTCATTTGATGATGTCCATGTAATAGTCGTCTGTCTGGTAGCTGTGGTCGGAAGTGTTAAATCAGTAAGTACGACCTCTTCAAGAGTCAGGTCGTTGTAAACATTTTCGAGAATCTCGTCTAGACTTAGGTTTTCATACTGACTTCCCCAGACAGCTACCCCTTTTTCAGACAATGCAGTAAAGGTCATGACAACTTGTTCTGATGTCGGATCCCATTGGCGTAACACTGAACCTTTATACGTTTCTCCTTCTATAGTAAGTTCAATGTTATGCTGTCCTTTCAATTTCCAAGTACCTGTCACTGCACCACTAATACGATTATTCTTTTCTAACGTGATGGTTTCTGAATAAACGATTTCATCAGTAATCCCTTTTCCATGGTTGATATATTTAAAGTCTCCGATAACATCCTGTCTATTGACTTTCTTCAGCTCTTCTCCAGCATATCTGTAAGGAGCAATTGCCGGCCAGCCGTCTTCGTTCATCAGTAATTGATGAACTCTAATTTCATGCATTTCCCCTGTCTGAGGAAATCGTGTGTGGAAGAACATGTAAACATTTCCAGTTTCTTCATCAGTGTAAATTGAATTGTGTCCAGGAGAAACATACCCCGTACCGATTCCTGTTCCTTTATCTCCAATTTGTCTTTCAAAAAGATAATTTCCCATCTGTTTGACACCAAAGGGTTCGATTGACCGATCATCAAAGAAAGACCCCTCAGCTCCTTTAACTTCGCTCATTAGGTTGCCTTCTGCATCGACATATGGCCCATCTGGTCTTTCTGAACGGGCAACTCTCATGTTATATCCACCGACAGCATCAAGACCCCCAAATGTCATATAAAGATAGTAATAGCCAGTATCTTCATTGTACTCGATAAAGGCTCCTTCAATGCGACTGTGATTGCCCCCAATCAGATGTGTTCCATAACCTTGGCCATCCAGGGGTAATCCCGTTTCACTATCCATCTCAAGTATAAACAAGCCTCCGGAATATGACCCATAGACCATCCATAATTCTCCTTCATGATCATAAAACGTATGAGGATCTATTGCGTTGGGATGAATAGTGGCGTCATATATGGTACCGTCTGGACTGATTTCATCCCACATTCCAGACTTGATGAAAATACCGTCATCTTCATAAGGCCCCTCAATATCGTCCGCAATAGCTAACCCCAGCGCGGACCGGGGTGCATCACCCTGACTAGCGTTATAGTACATGTAAAACCGCCCATCATCGAGTTGTCTGACATCCGCTGCCCATAAAGTATCTGTGTTAGCCCAGTCAAAAGCCTCCTCAAGTTCTTCGAACACATTATCAAATAGAGGGTTAGACTGACTGACAGTAGTTGAGACTTGCGTCCAGTTCATAAAGTCATCCGTTTTAGCGGAGGCTAAATGTGACCCAAATACATAAAATGTATCATCTACTTTAATCACTGAAGGATCATGGACAGAAGCCTCTGTAAATTGCGGTCTTTCCATTTCATATGTCTGATTAGGTCTGTTGCTGTTATTACCTTGCGCCTCTACTGAACTGTTAATTAACGTATGAGCACTAAGACCAATTACCGGTACAGCTAGTAGACTGGCTGTAAGAACAATCATTGAAGGTTTAACTATCAATTTTTTCATTGGTTTCTCCTTTTAACTGACTTTTTAAGTACATTCTTCTGAAGATATATGAAAATAATCATTAATCTAATCCTTTTAAAGTAGTTTCTCCTTGAGAAGGCTTTCATAATATTTAACTAAAATTATTATCCCCCTCCTAGAAGGTCTTCAGTTAACAAAAATGCGCAGCATCCTCAAAACAACTCATCACATACTGCGCACTTCTCTAACAGTCCTTTAATCCTTATCTTTCTTCGTTTTGTTCAGTTCATCTACCTTTTCTACATCAAACTTCTCAAAATCTTCTTTGGTACTTTCTTCTTCTACTATCTCTTCTTCGTTTTCATTTTTTTCTTTTTTTGTTTCTTGATCCGAGTAACGATTATCTTTGTTTGCTGCTTCCTGATGTGCCGGGTGATTAACTGCTGAGTTTTGACTTCCTTGAGTTGGATCATTCTGCATTAATATTCCCTCCTTTATATCAGTTTTTTAAATAAGTTATTGCTGTTTTTTCAACTTCAAGCATATCACTGTAGCGTGACAAGAATGTCTTAAAGTTTTCCTTGCCCTTACCTGTCGGCTCTACTGTTTGAGCTTCTTGCTTACTGAACACGTGATTTGAAAGAAATTCTTCAAGTAACTGATTTTCCTCTTTATTAATCATATACGATGCTAATAAAGCCATCCCCCATGGGCCGCCTTCTCCTGCGCTTTCCATTACAGACACTGGTATCGTTAGGGCATCAGCCATCATTTGCTGACCGACTTTTTCTGTTTTGAAGAATCCACCGTGTCCTAATAACTGGTCGACTGTTACATCTTCCTTAACTGTAAGTATATCCATTCCCAGTTTAAGTGTTGCTAACGCTGAGTATATATGGGTTCTCATAAAGTTGGCCAGTGAGAGCGTGCTGTCTGGCATTTGAATAAACAAGGGTCTTCCTTCTTCAAATCCAGTAATCGGTTCGCCTGAATAATAGTTGCAACTCATTAAATTGCCTCCATCGTCATCAGCGTCCATCGCCTTATTGAATAAGGTCGTGAACAACTTGTCACTGGACACGTCCATTCCCAGCGCTTCAATTAGCTCTTTAAACAGTTTTGCCCACGCATTGATGTCAGTCGTAAAATTATTGCAATGGACCATTGCTGTGGGCTTGCCTGTAGGTGTAGTTACCATATCGATTTCTGTATAATAATCTGACAGAGCTTTTTCAAGCACAATCATTGAGAAAACAGAGGTACCTGCTGACACATTACCTGTACGTTCTGCTACGGCATTTGTTGCCACCATTCCTGTCCCGGCATCTCCTTCTGGAGGACAGAGAACAGAACCTGGTTTTAAGTTACCTAATGGATCGAGTAGTTTTGCTCCCTTTTCAGTCAAACTTCCGGCTGCCTCACCAGCGAGTAAAACATCAGGAAGAATATCCAGTAATGACCATTCTTTATTCATGTCTTCTGTTTCTTTTTCAAACAAGTTAATCATTTTCTGATCATAGTGTTTTAAATTACTATCGATGGGGAACATACCCGCGGCTTCTCCAATACCCAGCACTTTTTCCCCTGTCAGTTTCCAGTGAACATAACCAGCTAACGTAGTCATAAAATCAATATGTCTAACATGCTCTTCCTCATCCAATAACGCTTGGTGTAAGTGCGCAATGCTCCATCTTTGAGGTACATTGAATGAGAAAAGTTTTGTGAGCTGCTGAGCCGCTTCCTCAGTCGTAGTGTTTCTCCAAGTACGGAAAGGAGTAAGAAGATTCCCCTCTTTATCGAACGGTAAATACCCATGCATCATGCCAGAGAATCCTATAGAATCGATAGTCGTCAATTTTTCTCCACGAGTTGACTCATAATTTAGGGCTAAGTTCTTGTAGGCTGTCTGAAGCCCGGCCCAAACATCATCTAAAGAATACGTCCAATACCCTCTATCAAGTTTATTTTCCCAATCATAGGCTCCACTAGCTACTGGATTGTAGTTCTCATCGATTAGCACTGCTTTGATACGAGTAGATCCAAATTCAATGCCTAACACTTTTTTCCCTGAATCAGATTCAGTATTAATATTATTATTCATTTAAACACTTCCTTTTTAATTTTATTCTGATTTAGTACTCTTAATCTATTATTTGACCTTTTCAATATTAAGTAAACGGTAACAATTCAATTTTAAGTTAAATGTACGGACATGTCAATTCAAAATACTACTTTTTTCTTCTATATTATTAATACTTTTTAGTTAAAAGCTCAACTGAGCCATATGTTTTAAATGAAACAACTCAAAAGACGACATAAATGTACGGACGTGTATATAAATAGTCATTCCTTAGCTTTGAAAAGTAAAGAAAGAATATAAGTTTATTTAAATGTCAGTAAAAGTGAATAGCTGAAACCTGCCCCGTAATTTAAGGGGAAAGGCTTCAGCTATTTCAAACAGTCTTTGTACTAATGTTTATTCGTCTATCTCATCAAGTGTATCCTGGAACTCTCTATATGCTTCATTGATCAGATCCATGTAAGCATCGACGTTCTGATTGTCCAGATCGTCCATAAATTCATCCCAGCGGTCAAGCGAATATTGACCAGTGATAAATCTCATAGTGTATTGATCGACTGTATCTTTCAGTGGTGTAGACATCAATGCTGCCTGCTCCTGATCTGCTTGTGACATTGGGTAAGGAGGGTCAGGATTGACTAATTCTCTACTGTCGATCATGGCCTGCTGGAAATCGATTTCCTGTGCATCCATTTTAGACAGTGTTATTTCAGAGTTACTTGCAAAGGCGAATGCAACGTTACCAAAGCCGTAATCTTCCTGTAGACTTTCTTCAGCACCAGGATTAAAGGTTTCGTATCCGATACCGTCCAGTGGTCTGTACCCACCAGCGACTTCATCTGTTTTCTCGTACGTTTCTCCTTCTATTCCCCACTGTGCAAATTCATTTCCTTCATCGCTGTAGTATAACCAGTCAACGTATTGAAGTAATGCAAGGAAGTCGTCTCGTTCAGCTACATCAGCATTGAACATGACCCCACTGACTAAACGGCTTCCGCCTACTTTAGGTCCTGCTGGTCCATCAAGCATCGGCATTCTAACCATTTCGTATTCAGTATCGTCATCTCTGTCATCTAATCCTTCGTTCACATCAGCCATAGTCAATGCTTGTCCAGAACTGACAAAAGATTCCAGGTTGACCAATTGATTTCTTGTTCTTTCCCCATCTTGGGTAAATGCTTCTGGTGTCAGTAATCCGTCTTCAACCAGCCCTGCAAAATATTCGATCATGTCTCGGTACCCTTGTTGCTGAGGCGCATACACAAACTCATCTGCATCTTCATCATACATTGCGCCATCTCCGAAGCCCCATCCTCCTACAGTGTCAAACGAAGGACCTGCAAACAGGAACGTTGCATTCCCCTGCCACCAGAGTGTCATTGGCATAGTATCTGTTTCGTCTCTTAACGTTTCAAGGGCTGTTCTTAACTCGTCCCATGATGTTGGCTCTTCGATGCCATATTCATCAAATACAGTTTTATTATATTTCAAGCCAAAGTCAAAGTGAACATTTTCATGCATACCTGGCAATACGTAATATTTACCATCCAAGTACCTTAGATTGTCAAGCTCTTCCTGAAGTCCCCATCTTTCAACACGATCCTGGAAGTGAGGCATATGATGAACATAATCAGAAATAGGTAGGATAACACCTGAAGCTACAAATTCACTTTCAACTCCTGGCCAAGAGTCAGTAACGTAATCCGGCATGTCTCCTGCCGCAATTGTAACTGAACGTCTTTCTTCAAAGTCTGATAAAGGAACGGCAATTGCATCATAAGTAACGTTATGTTCCTCTTCCAGTACTTCAAAAAATCGCCAATCTGGATCAAATGGATAAGCTGACAAATCTCTGTAAAAAAGACTAATATCCAGCGGTTCTGTGGCTACGAATGTGTCCCCTACACTAAAATCTTCCATCGACCCAACTGTGCCGATTTCTTCCTCAGTTACATCACCCTCACCTGTATCAGTGGCCGCTCCATCATCATTATTATTACACGCAGCCAATAATAATGTCCCGCTTAGCGTAAGACTCAACATCAAAGATTTTTTCAAATTCATAGTTTTTCCTCCTAATACTTTAATTTTTAGTGATAATTTAATCTAGCATGGATTGACCTCCAATCTTTCCACACTTAAATATGATTGCGCTTTCACCCGGCGTTAAAAAAATTAATGACTCGCTTTGTTGTATCTAAAATTTACCATAGTATCATTGTACGGTCAAGTTAATTTGTATAATAAATAAACTAAATAGGTTCGAACCTCTTTATTCCCATATAAATACCGATTTAACAGTGTATTATTAAAAATCTCATTTTTAAAGAAGTAAACTACAGATATTCTTTGACTAAATACAACTAAATACGTCCGTTCGTTTATTGCATAAACTTACGTTATATAGTGACAAAAATTTAGCACAAAAAAACTGGATCCTATACTCGGCAAAAAAGTGACTTTGCACTGGATCCAGTTCTATTTATTTTACGAAATTCACCTTAGTTTACTCGGCATTTGAGCCTTCAAAATATATCACCTATTTTAAATTGAGGACTCTAGACTCTAAACTGAAAGAGGCCAGGCTTGCACGTCCATTACCCTTGAATGTAAAGTAAAGAGACTGCACTCCATCCGGAATCGAAATCTCATTTTCATACTCTGTCCATACATTTGTGAAACCTACTTTTATCTCACCTATAGATTTTCCATCCCACGCTGTCCTCACTTCAAAAACACCATCACAATATCCTCTGACTTTAATCTTAACTTTGTTTATGCCCTGACAATCAAAGTATTTAAATCCTGCTGTAGAAGTATGCGTCATATTCATTATATAACCTGGTTCAGGATCTCCATCTTTCCCATCTTGAGTTATTTTTGGAAAATGACTATCCATCCACAAGTCACCAGTGTAAAGACTCTCATCTTCATGGAATAAATGACAAGCAATTGAGGCAGGATATTCACCAATCCCTTTTAAGGGGCTTTGATTAGGACCATTTGAGGTCATCTCTACCTGAGCAATAGACCCATCTTTTTGTACAGTGATTTTTTCGAGACACCCTTGTCTACTAAAATTAGACCCATTCGTGTGCCTGTGGTAAAAAATAAACCAGTCCTCTTGAATTTGAATGATACTGCCATGATTATTTCCACCGTAATACATTGGTTTCTCCGCAGGCTTGTACGAATCGATATGCAAATCATTATTGCTAATGATAACGCCCTGATATTCAAATCCTTTAGTTGGATGTGAACTGGTTGCATAGCATAGTTCGTGCATCGCTATTGAGGAATAAATCAGGTAATACGTATGGTCTATCTTTCTAATTGATGGCGCTTCAAAAAATTCATACCCTTCAAATCCAGTTCCTTCACTGTAGGGTTCACTAGGTAGTACGAAGACGGTATCTTCAACAATCGTCAACATATCTTCTCCCAGAACAGTAGCCATAGCTCCACGTCTAGACAAGTCTCCCTTGCTGCAGAATCCAGTGTATAGATAGGTCTGATTTCCTTCTGTCAAAACACCAGGATCAAATTGTGGTTCATCTCCTTCTCGTTCTCCTAGTAAATGACCATTTTTGTCTTTAACGTACCCATAAAATTCAAATTTCCCAGCAGGGGTAGAACAGACTGCTACTGATACTACTGGAACTTTGTCCAGAACATAATACAAATAATAGCGTCCGTCTGGTCCTTGAGTTACATCTGGAGCATACAAACACATGGATCCATCTGGATTTAATGGGTCATCTGTTTTATTATAGATAACGCCTTCATATTTCCAGTCTGTTAAATCATCAACTGGAGCTGACCATGTAACATAATCATTGAGACAATACGCATGACCATTAAACTTATCATGAGAGCCATATATATATACTCTGTCATTAAAAACGTATGGCTCTGCATCAGGAACATATTCCCACGATGGTAGATAAGGATTAAATCCTTCTTTTTTAATAATAATCATCTCCTAAGTATAAATTAAAAACTGAAATCAAATATCATCTTAGCTGGAAACGATATCAATTTCAGTTTTTAATGGGTTCATTACTATAAAATAATAAAAGTATAAGTAAACTTCGATCGTACGTATGTTTACTTACGATATAACGATACCACTAATTATTTGTACGGTCAAGTAAGTCGGATTATTTTTTTTAACAAGAAAAGACGTTGAAGATATATGGTCAAAAGTGTATGCTTCCTTTAAAGGAAGCTACCTATTCTATTATTTATCGTCATACTATTTCAACACTTATTAGTATGGGCTAACCAGTAAACCGTTTTTATAAAATCAAAGGAATGATAATATGCAAAAACTACACTTTTACTGTCCTGCATCTAATTGGGAAGAAGGTTTGCCAATAGGAAATGGAAAGCTGGGAGCAATGATTTACGGTAACCCTCACCACTATACTCTTCAATGCAACGAAGATAGTTTATGGCAGGGAGACTATAGAAATCGTAATCCTAAGGTAAGTGAGCAGACAAGAAAGACTATTCAAGCGCTCATTTTTGAAGGAAAAACCCTTGAAGCTCAGGAAATGATGAAACGACATCTTACTTCAATACCTGAATATCAGAGGCAATATGAGCCTGCTGGTGATATACACATTTCTATTGATCAGTCAAGTGTTAGAGTGGAGAGTTTTTCAAGTTACCCTGATAACATTATAGGATGGAAATTGTCATCCACTACGGAACTGCCTCACACGTTAACGATCAGTCTCAATCGTTTGAGAGGGAATTACGAAACATTCCATGATTTATCATCCAGTGAACAAGGCACTGTATTAGGCATTTCCGGGCAGACATCGAATAAAGGTGTTGTTTACGCTCAGATTATAAGTGTGCAGTCAGATGGCAATATGGATTTAAATGGTCAGTACGTCACTATGTCACATTTTAAAGAAGTTATTCTTTATACTACAGCTGCAACAACTTTTCGAGTAGAGAACCCAACTGAATACTGTCTGGAAAAAATAAAATTAGTAGAAAAAAATAGCTGGGACAGCTTAAAACAGTACCACATAGCAGATTATCAGGAATTATTTGGTCAGCTGTCATTCAATATAAGTGATCCTTCTGAATTCAAAGCTGTTCCTGATCTGCTAGAAGAAATCAGAGAAGGAAAATCAAACAACTACCTGACAGAGTTGATGTTCCAATACGGACGTTACCTGCTAATATCAAGCAGTCGTCCTGGCTCCTTGCCTGCAAATCTGCAAGGCATCTGGAACAAAGACATAATGCCTGCCTGGGATTCTAAATTCACAATTAATATTAATACGGAAATGAACTACTGGCCTGCAGAGAAAACAGGATTATCAAAGTGTCACCTGCCTTTATTCGATCATATTAAAAGGATGTACCCAAATGGTGTAAAGACAGCTAGGGATATGTATGCTGTCGATGGATTCACGGCTCACCACAATACGGATATTTGGGGTGACACCGCTCCTCAGGATGTCTACTTACCTGCGACTTATTGGCCGATGGGTGCTGTTTGGCTTTCCCTTCATATCTGGGAACACTATGACTACACTCTGGATAAAACATTTCTGAATGATTATTTTTATCTTATCGAAGAATCCCTAAGATTTTTACTTAATTACTTAGTTGAGTCACCTGAGGGATACCTGGTCACCAATCCTTCCGTCTCTCCGGAGAACAGCTTCTACACGGAGTCTGGCGAAGTTGGTTACGTCAGTTACGGTACTACGATGGATAACCAGTTGACTTGGGAAATCATCCAGTGTTATTTAAAGGGTATTGAACTTATGCCACATGACAAGGTATTAGCTGAAAAAGCCGCTGACACTTTGAATAGGATTCCCCCTCATACACTCGGAAAAAATGGACAACTGCAGGAATGGATAAAGGACTACTGTGAAGAAGAACCTGGTCACCGACATTTTTCTCATTTATTCGGATTGTTTCCGGGACACAAGTTAAAACATGAACCATCTAAAATAATTAGCGCAGCTAGAAAATCTATTGAAATGAGGCTTGAAAACGGCGGTGGGCATACGGGATGGAGTGCAGCCTGGCTAATCAATCTCTGGGCACATTTTAAAAATAAGCAACAGTTTCACTATTCCATTCTTAAACAATTAAAAGAATCCACCTTACCAAATTTGCTGGACAACCACCCTCCATTTCAGATAGACGGAAACTTCGGGTTCACTTCCGGGATAATCGAAGGATTGATTCAATACTATGACAATAGACTGGATATATTTCCTGCATTGCCCGACAAATGGTCAAATGGTGAAATCAAAGGAGTTTGTCTACCGAACAAAGTAAAAATAGATATGAGCTGGAAAAATAATGTGCTTGAAAAAATGACGGTTATGGGCGCATTTCATGATAACCCAAAACTGTTTATAAACAATGAGTATCAGGGGCGACTAAATGAGTTAGCTGATACTGATGACTCTATTTTTATAGTTGAACCATAATTTTAAAAGACAGTCGTGTTGAAATATACTCAACGGGACTGTCTTTTGAGATTGTTTATCTAGTGTACTTGAATTGACTAAAGCGACTTTTACCGCCTGTATCTTCTGTTGCATAACTGAATAAGCCGTATCTGCACCCAGTGAAGTGATCTAATCTGAAAAACAATTTATGTGTAATACCTATTTGTTCGTATTTACCTTTAGCTTTATAATAAAATGTCACTTCATCAACACCATCTTCAAAACTAGCTTCTGCTTTCAATTGCACCACAGTTTGATGCAATAAGCGTTCTTCCCATTGCTTCTCAGGAAGATAATCATCAGCTTTCAAAGGATCTTTTATTGGATTGACCGATTTCATTATTATATAATAGTTCCCTTCCCTTTTGTTCACTGCAATAAACCCATAAGCCCCTTGAAGCGCACATAGTCCTGCGACATCACCATCCTTTAACCCTTCAAAGTCAATAGTAACTTCTACACTGCTTTTAGGAAAAAGCATTCGCTGTGTTAATGTATTTCTTGCTTGGGTGAGCGTACCAACAAGGTACTGGTTTGTTAGTTCATAGTGCCCTTGATCAATATCAACGTTAAACGAATTTTCATCCGGTTCGTGGTTAAATTGCCAGAACGGCTTCAAACCATAAAAGTTTTTAGAGAACCCTTTGAAATCATCACTTCCGACTAAAGGGAAATTTTCCTGTTCCTCATTTATCTGAACAAAAATTGATTCGGGTATTTTCTTATCCTCCCCAATTACTGGCAAGTTATTTTTCCAAGTGAATGGAACAAGAATAGGCAGCCTTCCGACAGCACCAAGATCCTGAAACAATATCATATACCAGGCTCCTTCAGGTGTATCTACGATGCCTCCCTGTGCTACTCCTTGACCTGTAACCCCTCTGTCATCACATAAAATATCTTCTCCACTGAACTCTCCTTCAATGGAGTCCGATGTAAAGCAAGACTGGACGCGCATCCATCTGTCAGGTAAAGAGCGTATAAGAAAAATGTAGTACCTTCCATTAATTTTGTAAAAGTGCGCCCCTTCATGTCCAAGGATTGGGTTTCTCTCGCTGATAATCAGTCGATTTACGCCGTTTTTCTTCGGACCTGTAAGCTCGCTGTTTAATTCTGTCAGCCAGATATCTGTATTCCCGTAGACAATATAGTTTCGGCCATCATCATCGAATAATAAAGAGGCATCATGATAGAACCCTTCAATGAATTGTTTGCTCCATTCAGTGGTCAAATCATCTGTAGAGTATAAATACGTTTTTTGAGTATCATTTGCGACGAATAAAACAAAAAATAGTCCTTCATGATACCTTAAACTGGCAGCCCACATTCCTTTGCCATAAATATTTTTATTCCCTTTCAATTGTTGAGCGTCTGTGCTGTCCAATCGACTGTAGACATAACTTGCGTGTTCCCAATGAACAAGATCATTTGACTTTAAAATCTCACATCCAGGAAAAAAATGCATGGTAGTAGATATTAGATAGTATGTGTCACCTACTCTTATTACATCTGGGTCCGGATAATCCAGGGGTATTAATGGATTTTTCACTTTTGTTATGCTCATAATAACCTCCTTTAATCATTCAGGTTTAATCGCTGTTCGTTTTAATATTTTCAAATATTGGATTTTAATTATTTGTGTATTTTTTCAAGTTCGTGAAGAAATTTGAAAAAAGAGACACCCTGAAATAGAGTGTCTCAATTCAATCTAGTCTATCAAAACAGTTTCAAGATCGACCATCTTAGCCCAGTCCAGAACAACGTCTTTATCTAGAGCTAATGTTGCGACGGTGTGGTGACCTCCGCCTGCTTCAATCCATTTTTTGATGCTTGTTTTAAAGTCCGGTTTCGGTTTCCAGATCACACGCGCAACGGGAAGGTTGGGTGCTTCTTCAGCTGGTGTGACTGCTTCAAATGGATTCACTACCAAGCGGTAATGTGTTCCCAGATCGAGCATTGAAATCGTAAAGCCTTCTCCGGCTTTTCCGTCAAAGACCAGACGTGCAGGATCTTCTTTGTCACCGATACCTAAAGGATTGACGACGACTCTTGGTTTTGTTTCAGCAAATGTCGGATCAACTTCAAGCATGTGTGACTGTACGATATATTCATCACCTTTTGTAAAATTATACGTATAGTCTTCCATAAAGCCGGTTGACTCATTATCAGTCATGACTTTTACTAAACGGTCCAATGCAGCTGTCTTCCAGTCGCCTTCACCCGCAAAGCCATAGCCTTCAGCATTCAAACGCTGAACAGCCATACCCGGCAGTTGTTTCATCCCGTGCAGGTCTTCAAAGTTAGTGGTGAATGCTGTATAGCCACCCTTTTCAAGAAAACGTCTCAATCCGATTTCTATTTTAATCTGTTCTTTGACATGTGATTCAAAAAACTCTGGATCATTGTCGCCAGGAGCCATGTCATAAAGCTTATTGCATTCGTCATATGTGGACTGGATATCTTTATCAGTCACGTGACTCATTTCTTCAACGAGATCTCCGATGCCGAAATAATCGACTGTCCACCCGAACTGAATCGCTGCTTCCACTTTATCGCCTTCAGTTACGGCAACATTACGCATGTTATCGCCAAAACGTGCCACTTTGATCGTTTGAGAAGCGGCAAACCCAACAGCTGAACGCATCCAGTTACTAATTTCTGCATGGACTTCTTCATCTTCATAATGACCGACGACGACTTTATTGTTGATTTTAAGACGTGCATTGATAAAGCCGTATTCTCTATCTCCGTGTGCGCTTTGATTCAAGTTCATGAAGTCCATATCGATTGTTTTCCAAGGCACTTCTTTATTAAATTGAGTGGATAAATGCAGTAATGGTTTTTGAAGCAGTTTTGTGCCGGGGATCCACATTTTTGCTGGAGAGAAGGTATGCATCCAAGTTATAACACCCGCTACTTTGTCATCATAATTGACTTCTTTCATAACACTCTTGATTTCATCAGCTGTCGTTACTAGTGCTTTGAAGACCAGCGGATAAGCTAGACCCGCATTTTCATTCAGACTATCCACTATTTCCTTAGCATGTTCTTTTACTTCTTCTAGCGCATCTGCACCATACAAATGTTGACTTCCCACAACAAACCAAAATTCTCTATCTTGACTGTTTAACATATTGACACATCCTTCTTATATTGTTTATTGTCCATAATAGGCATTTTTTCCATGTTTCCTTAAATAATGTTTATCCAATAACGCTTGATCCATTCGAGAGCTAGAACTACTTATCTGAAGGCCGTGATAAGTCATTTCTGCCACTTTTTCAAGTACAACAGAATTGTAAACAGCGTTATCTGGCGAGGTTCCCCAAGTTAACGGGCCATGGTCATTTACAAGTACGCCAGGAATTTGATTAGGATCTATCGAACGCTCTTTAAAAGTATCTACGATAACTGTACCTGTATTTTTCTCGTAATCTGACTCTATTTCTTTTGTTCTCATCTTTCTAGTAACAGGTATATCTCCATAAAAATAGTCTGCATGAGTCGTACCTGCAGCAGGAATATCCATTCCCGCTTGCGCGAAACTGACTGCCCATGGTGAATGAGTATGTACAACTCCTCCAATATCTTTGAAAAACTTATAAAGTTCAATGTGAGTAGCCGTATCACTAGATGGTTTGTAATCGCCTTCAACTATTTCACCGTTTAAATCTACTACAACCATATTATTAGGAGACAAAGCGCTATAATCTACACCACTAGGTTTGATAACCACTAGTCCCTTTTCACGATCAATTCCGCTGACATTTCCCCATGTAAACACTACTAAATTATGTTGAGGAAGAGCCATATTAGCGTCATAGACCTTTTTTTTCAAATTTTCAAGCATAGGTGATTCTCCTTTCACAATTCACTCGTACGGGATTTTCATCAATTGAACATAAACGTCCGTAAATATGTGAACATAGTTATATTTAAACCTTTTATTAATCATGGATTTTATATCTCGATTTCGTCTTTTTCAGCAATAGCTTTGGTAGATTCTCTAATAATTAACTCTGGATCAAATATATACGAGGTTATAGGCTCTCTATTTTCAACAGCTTGAACGATTGATCTCGCGGCTTGAATACCTAATTTTTCTTTAGGATGTTCAATAGATGTCAATTTTACCGAAGGTAGCGTCGTACTATAAAAACTATTATCATGACTAACTACTGAGATGTCATCTGGACAGCTGATACCTTTATCATTTAATTCTTTAATAAGCATAACGGCTATTTCGTCGTTATAACACACAAAAGCAGTCGGTAATTGACCACTTTCGAGCATTATTCGTATTAAACTAGGCAAGTCATTTTTTGCTTCAGTATCGTAACGCATAATAAATTCATTAGAGAAAGTTAACTTAGCATCGTACAGCGCTTTCAGATACCCTTTAAGTCTATTTTTTCCCTGCAAGTCATCAGACTTTGTTATAATCCCAATATCAGTATGACCCAAATCAATAAGGTGTTCAGTAGCCATTTTTCCAGCCTTGACGTCGTCTAATGCGACAAAAGGTAAATCCAACTCTTCATAAGATGCATTTAACATAATTAGAGGCGTCGGTTTTTCACTTAGACTAAGATAATAATTTAGATTAGGATTCATTAAGTTACTTTTTGTCGGTTCAACAATTAGACCATCTACATTTTGAGCCATCATACTTTCCAGTGATCTCTTTTCATTCTCTACATTGTTTCGAGTGCTGGAAAGCATTAAAGAATAATCATGTTTAGATAGTTCTTCTTCAATACCTCTGATAATTGAAGGGAAGATATAATCAGATAAATAAGTAGTGATGACACCAATAGTCTTTTTCCCATTACCTATTTGCCTCGTTTTATAATAATCACTTACGAATGTACCAGAGCCCTGTTGTTTTACAAGATACCCATCATTAACCAATTCTGATATAGCTTGTCTTATCGTATGACGACTCACATCATACTCTTGTCTCAACTCCGCCTCAGAAGGTATTTTCGTCCCTAAACTATAATCCTGATTCTCAATTTTAAGCTGGAGGTTTTTTTTAATAATTATATATTTTGGCTCGTTCAGCATAATTTCACCCCTAAATTCGTACGTACATATATAATACATGAAATAGAGAAAAAAATAAACAAGTTTGATTAAATATTAAACTAACATAATATTCGGGCAAGAAGAACTTATCTCTCCTTACCCAAAATTATGTTTACCACTTATTGACTGGACAGTTTTTAAATTCTAAACTTGCTCGAAATAGTGCATAACAACCGCATTTCGTACAGGTTTGGCCTGATAAAAAAGGACAGGTCATACAAATCGAGAGTCGGTTGTCTTTAGTTTCTTCAGTAGCCAAATCTGTCTCCAGCATCAGCTGCTCTTCAATCATTTCTCTTTCGTTCAAGTTTGCCATTTCTTGTAATCTTTCGCAGCTTTTACACGTCATGATTACCCCTTAATAAGCACTGTGGCCACACTCATAGGTGGCAATGTCACTGAGAGGTGTCTATCTTCCAGATTATAATCCTTGAATGCCTTCTTCGCTACTTTATCAGTATCATCAAAAGAGTTATGTGCATCCATTACATCTCCAGCTACTATCCAACCTTCAGCTGAAGTATGTGTGAACTCATTCAAATCAAAAGATAGACTCTCACTAGTGTCTACACTATAATTGCATATTGAAATAGCAAGGTTTCCGTCTTTCTTGGAAACTGTATAATCTACGAATGTCTTACTCTCACCATATGTGTCGACCAGTTCAGCGTCTTGATGATATTTATATAAATCAAACACGTGATAAGTGGGTGTCTTGATCATCTTTTCCCCTTCAGTAAGCAGCATCGCTTGAAGTACGTTAACCATTTGAGCGATGTTTGCCATACGAACACGGTCAGCGTGACGGTGGAAGATATTTAAAGTTAAGCTTGCGACCATTGCATCGCGAATAGTATTTTGCTGATACAGGAATCCAGGATTAGTCCCTTTTTCAACATCAAGCCAAGATCCCCATTCGTCGACAATAAGACCTACTCGTTTATCAGGATCATATTTATCCATAATTGTAGAGTGTTTTGTGATCAGCTCGTCCATTTTAAGCGCACTTTCAATCAGTGAGTGCCATTCTTTTTCAGGGAACCCTAGAGCCGGACGCTTGTCCTCCCATTCTGAAGCAAGAGCATAGTGATGTAAACTGATCCCATCCATAAAGGGTGCTGCAATTTTCATAACTTGTTCCATCCAGTTATAATCATCAATATTAGGTCCACATGCTATTTTGTATACATGCTGATCTGTATAATCTCTAACATATGTCTGGTAGCGTCGATATAAGTCTGCATAATACTCAGGACGCATGTTTCCACCGCATCCCCAGCTTTCATTTCCTACTCCAAAGAATTTGACATCCCAAGCCTTTTCACTTCCATTTTCTTTACGCAAGTTTGCCATAGGTGACTCGCCTTCAAACGTCATGTACTCGACCCACTCTTGCATTTCCTGAACAGTTCCACTTCCAACGTTTCCATTCACATATGCATCTGCACCCAGTAAATCAAGAAGGTGGAAGAATTCATGTGTTCCGAAGTGGTTATTTTCAACTACGCCACCCCAATGTGTATTGACAATTGTCTTTCTGTCTATTTGAGATCCTATTCCGTCTTTCCAGTGGTACTCATCGGCAAAACATCCACCTGGCCACCTTACAACAGGGACATTAATGTCTTTTAGCGCTTCTACAACATCCAAACGAATGCCTTTATTGTTAGGGATATCAGAATCTTCTCCTACCCATACGCCTTCGTAAATACAGCGTCCTAGATGTTCTGCAAATTGTCCATATATATATTTGCTTATCTGAGGTCCTTTTTTACCTGTCAGTACTTTGATCGTCATAAAATAATCTCCTTTTAATCTTAAATATTAGGGTTGTATTCCCCAAATCATTTCATTGTTATCGCCAAACGCAGCAAACACTATTCTCATTTCATCATTTTCATCCGGTTGTTCAGTAAAAATACCGTTATAAGTGTTTCCTTCAATGGTGAAAGTCGCATAACCAGATTCATCAATTTCCCATTCGCCTTCAATATCACCAGAGATAGTGTTGTCCTCGTTAAGCTCAATTGAAAGAGTTGGAAGCATGTCGCTGGAATTTTTTGTCCCGTGATTTACAAATTCATATTTTCCAGAAACATCTTCACTACTTAAGTTACCTGTTGAAGCTGCTTCACCTCTGTATTCATAAGGCAATGGAATCGGCCAGTCTTCTCTATTCTTCAGCATCTGATGCACACGTACTTCATGCTGTTCTGATCCGCTGTTGAAACGAGTGTGAAACACATTGAACCAGTTTCCATTCTGATCATTTACAATCGAATTATGACCTGGAGCACGGTACCCTCTATTATTAAGACCTGTAAAATGATAGTTCCCAAGTAATTTAATGCCATAATTTTCGTTTATATCACCGGAATTGATTATTCCTGTATTACCTTGAGCATCTACATAGGGCCCATCAACAGTTTCAGAACGGAATAGCCTCATATTATAACCACCGTGTGCCTGAAGAGCGCCATATGTTATATAGAGATTGTAATACCCCGATTCATCATCATAAGCAATATAAGGTCCTTCACCTGACTGGTGGTACCCTCCCGATAATTTGGTTCCGAAATAACGGTCGATGGTACGGCCGTCCTCAGTCTCACCGTCTTCTCCGGGATAAATCGGCTTACCTGTCGCATCGTCTAGTTCCAGTAAATGTATGCCTCCAGACCAAGAACCGTATACGAGCATGAAATTCCCGTCCTCATCATAAAATGGAGCAGGATCGATTGCGTTAGGCGCATAGTCTGTATTATATTCCGTACCGCCACCTCTAACCCAGTTCTCATTGAATTCAGAAATCACTCCCTCTTCAATCAGTTCAGGTAAATGTGTGCCTTCGTAATTGATATTCCGTTCACTGCCGTCTGTTGAATCACTGGATGTAAACCCAGAATAAATGATTGTATCAACGTACGTATAGGGTCCTTCGATATCTGGAGAGGCCATTAAAACGATGGCCGATCTTCTCCATGTTGAACTGGCTGAATAATACATCTGGTAAGCACCGGTATCTCCATTTGCCCATTCAAAGTTCTCATTCCAGATAACATCCGGTGCCCATAAATTATACCCTCCAGCAGAATCTGCATCGTCATGACCAGACCATTCAAATGTTTCCTGAAGGTTCTCATTAGTGTTGCCAAATATTATATTATCATCCATATTTTCATATTCTGTCATATGGGGAACTTCCCAGTTTACGAGATCAGTTGACTTAGCTTGAGATATATGCGTACCAAACGCATAAAAAACTTCCTCTCCATCTTCATTGATCACAGATCTTACCGCTGGATCATGAATTGACACTCTTCCAGCCGGTCTTGTTTCCCACTCTTGCGTATCAGGCTGTCTTACTCCATCAGATGACATTGTGCAACCACTCACTCCCAGTAAAAAAATTGTAGATAACACTATTTTAGATTTGGTCCCTTTAATGTTAGGCATTCACTTTATCCCTTCTCAGATCAATTTGCTAACGAGCTTCCGGGTTCACCGAATGTTGGAAATCCATCTTCATCAAATCCAAAGACCTGTGCATTAGCATGTCTGTTTGGATTATCTAAAGGATCGCCTTCTTTGTTCTTCTCGGGACGTGCGTGGTAAATGAGAACATCCTTCTGATCATCTTCTGATCGTGTAAACGAGTTATGACCCGGCCCGTACAAACTATTTTTTTCGGATGATGTAAACACAGGTTTCTCAGACTTTGTCCATGAGTACCCATCGAGTAAATCACTGTCTTCGTCTGCCCATAAGAGTCCCATCGCATAATTCTCATCAGTAGCACTGGCAGAATAAGTTATGAAAATTTTACCATTTCTTTTCAGAACAGCTGGGCCTTCGTTGACCAGGAAACCGATTGTCTCCCAATCAAATTCAGGAATAGTCAACAGAGTGGTATGCCCTTTTAATGTCCATGGATTTTCCATCTCGGATATATATAAATTTGAATTGCCTGGAATAGCTGGATCTTTCTGTGCCCAAACGTAGTACAACTGATCATTGTGCGTAAATGTTGTAGCATCCAGACAAAAACTGTTGATGTGCGTTTTGACCTGACCTTTTTCAATCCAGTTAGCAGATAATGGATTTTCGTCAGCACATTCAATTGCATACATCCGGTGCTGGAAAATATCATTTTTTGGCTGGTCTGAAGAAGCTGCAGCAAAATAGATATACCACTTTTCATTTATATAATGAATTTCAGGTGCCCATATGAGATGACTCATTTCTCCAGATTCATGAGCCGTCCATACCGTCACTTTTTCAGCGTCTTTTAATTCATTAAGTGTTTTAGCTCTTCTAAGTTCAATAGACTGATAGCCTGGAACGGATCCGGTGAAATAGTAAAAGCCATCTGTGTGTTTATACACCCAAGGATCTGCTCTCTCTAATACTATAGGATTTGAATAGGTGTAATCGTTTGTCATTTGTTATAGTCCTCCATTTGCCAGTTGATAGTGAGTTTGATTGTTTTGGCTTAATTCTATTGCTTTATTTTTAGATGAATAGGTGACCAGGGTGATCAAATATAATAGAGATGCGATTACATCAAAAGATATAAAGGAAGCTAACAGCATCAGTAACAACCACCCCTGCCATTTTCGTTGTATTTCATTGTCTTTTAATTTTTTTAAGCTGTAAATATTTCCAGCACCAATAAGTATTACTATTATAGAATAAGAGGTTAGTACAGTGTAAAGGATATCCACAAAACTTGAGCTTCCTCCAGCTAATTCAGGATATAACTGATTAATCGCTGTGTCTCCGTTATTTTTGAACCATAATCCAAAAACAAAGATAGTCAGTATCCCATTAATAAAGTGCCATATCGAGACGGCTGTTAATAGTCTTCGTTCTGTTTGTCTTTTCACAGTTTATCCTCCTAATTAACCTTTTAGACCAGTGTTTAAATTCAATGATTCTATAAAGTATTTCTGTGCAAAAATAAATAGTAATGTTGTAGGGATCATTGCCAGGAATGCTGAAGCCATCAGCTGTCCAATCATCATATAATTCCCATAAATATCTTGCAGCAGAAGCATGCCTGCTGTAATCGTCAGTTGTCTTACGTCATTCAATACAATAGTTGGCCATAAAAAGTCGTTCCATGAACCAGTAAAAGAGAATATCGATGTAACAATTAGAACTGGCTTAATCAATGGGACGATAATTTTCAAGTAAATAGTGAAATCACTTGCTCCATCCATACGTGCAGATTCATCATAGGACTTTGGTAATCCAGTCATGAATTGACGCACAAGGAATACATTTCCTACTGCAGCAATACCAGGTACAATTACAGCTAAAGGAGTATTTACCCACCCAAGACGGTGTACGATCATATAATTAGGTATTATATTGACGACAGCTGGAAACATAGATATTGCTAGTATAACAAAAAACATAGTATCTCTATATTTAAAATCTAATCTTGCATACCCGAAAGCTGCCAGAGAAACTACAATAACCATTAATATCGTGTGACTCGTAGAAATCAGCACTGAATTAAGAAACCATCTTACAATTGGCGCACTTGAAGTGTTTGACAAAACTCTCGCATAGTTGTCCATCACCCAGGAAGCCGGTAATAATCTGAATCCAGTTTGTATGACATCCGATTGAGTCTTAAATGATGTTGTCAATGCGTAGATTGCAGGGAACACCCATATGATGGCTGTAATGGTAAGCAACACATAGGAGACCCATTTAGTAATTATAAATGTCTTGTTTCTTTCCAATGTTAAAACCCCTTTCTATTTTGCATTAGAGTACATAATCTTAAACTGGAATGCAGCAATAACAACAATGACTAATCCAAGTAGAATTGACATTGCAGCTGCCATACCTGCTACGGATTGACCTTGACCGAATGCTAATGTCCGAATATACATCATTAAAACATGTGTTGTCTGTTCCGGTCCACCTTGGGTCACCATAAGTGGCTGAGCAAATACATTAAATGCACCTGCTGTTGACATAACAATTGTATAAAGTAATGGAAATTTGATCATTGGCAAAGTAATTTTAAAGAATTTAACTGTTCCTGAAGCTCCATCTAGTTCTGCAGCTTCATATAAATCTCTTGAGATACCGCTCATGGCAGAACGGTAAATAATCAAGTTACCTCCAATGGCTCCCCATAGAGTCATCATAAAAATGACTATCCATGCATACGGCTGATTAACCACCCAGGTCACTTCAGATCCCAGGAGGTTATTAACTGGGCCAAGTCTTGGATTGAATATTAACAGCCATACTATAGCTGCAGCTGAAACCGATATTAGGCCAGGGATGTAAAAAATGGCTTGAAATAACCCTTTAAATCTTACCCCTTTATGCTGAAGCATTATTGCTAGTATTAAAGGAATGATTACTTGAAGAGGCACCGTCCCGGCAACAAAGACTAATGTATTAAATAGACCCGTTCTGAACTGCCTGTAGAATGACGAGCTTGGATCTCCAAGTATTGTCTGATAATTCTGCAATCCTACCCATTGTGGGGTACTCAATAAATTCCAACGGGTAAAAGAGGCATAAAAACCGTAAATCATTGGAAAGAAAATGAACACTGCAAAGAATATAAAATGGGGTCCTATAAAAATCCATTGCTTGAGATTAAATTTTTTCTTCTTTTGAACTGGTATTTCTTCTGTCATTGATTTTTCCATAGTTGACTCCTTTCGTATTTAAAAGAAAAAGCACCATTCTATTATGCAGTTAAGAATGGCGCTTCTGAATATAACTTGAAATTATTCTGCGTCTTCTACTTCAAAATCATCTAAATCTATTTCAATATCCGCACCATGACCTTGTGCAACTAAATCTTCAACTTCTTGTTGAGCAGCTGCAAGACCATCTTCAATTGAGATATTTCCATAAAGCATATCTAAAATAACCAAGTTGATAGCAGCTTCTACATAACCATAATATTCATAGTCGAATATTAATAAAGAATCTCTTTGTTCTTCTGTTTGAGTAAAGAATGACTGCTGATAATCTTCAAATTCAGGAGATTCGTATACTTCTCTACTTGCTGGAATTTGTCCGGCATCAGCCCAAGTGATTGAATTCTCATAGATCCACTCAAGAAATTCTCCAATCCCTTCTTCTTTTTCCTCTGTACGATCTTCACTAACTAGCATTGAGAATAAGTGAGAAGACCCACGGTTATGCCAAGTATCGCTGTCGAATGAATAAATGTTAGTTATTCCATAGTTTAAATCATCCACCATATCATGTGCTAATGATGACCACGTCCCATCTGACGAGAAGATAACAGTTTGTCCCTGGAACATTGCAAATCCATCTTCACCCTGTGGGGTCATTAATCCTGCCTCTTCAACAGCAACCAATGCCTCCATTGCTTCAGCCATTTCAGGCGTATCAATTGTTGGATTTCCAGCATCATCACTGATATCTCCTCCTAGGTTTACAACTTGAGCAAGCAACACCCATGACATCAACGCATTATTTATAGCGTAATGACCATCTTCAAGTTGTCCTTCCAATGACATGATCTCATCAAAGGTTAAAACGTCATCATCCAGGAAATGGTCAATATCATACTGAGCCATCAAATCTTGGTTGTAATATAATACATTTGAATGAACATCCAATGGTATAGTATATTGTGATCCATCGACTTCCCCAGCAGTCCATGCTTGATCTATATAATTATTCTGATTCAATGTGGTATGAGTACTCATTAAATCGTCGAATGGTTTAACCATATCAAAACGGACAAATCCTTCTACTCTATCAGCATGAATCATTGCTAAATCTGGAGTTCCTTCACCTGTATTCATAACAGTATAAATCTGTGTATATAAATCAGGAGTGATGACATGTGAAACAGGAAACTCAGGATCGGTGTCGTTGTAATCTTCAACCATCTGATCCATAATTTGTCCATCTTCACCTGTAAGTGGTGTCCACATCACAATTTCATTTGAATTTCCACAACCAGCTAAGACTCCTAAGGAAAGAGTCGCAGCGCTTAGTAACATCTTTTTCTGAATGTTCATTTATATTCCTCCAGTGTTATATTTTGAAATTAATTAATATGACGCACAGTACATGTACGTACATTAAAACTTCTTTCGTTAACTTTCACCCCCCTGTTTTAAAAAGAAGTCTGCCTTATAAACGATTAAAAACGCTTTCTTTAATAAAATAAAGAAAAAAGATACATAGCTAGTACGTACCTTTTATTTGATTTAAATATAACATGACTCTGTTGTACGGTCAACAGTTTTATATTGAATTAGCTAATAAAATTTCCTCAGCCACTTGAAATTGCTTTTAATTACTATTAGTTTTCCCGTGATTGGTTCTTAAGCAATAAAAAAAGAGGATAGAGCTATTGAGCCGACCCCCGAAAGTTAGACCTGAAAAATCTAACTTTTGGGGGTGTTTTTATGGCTAAATATAGCTATGAGTTAAAATTAAAAATCGTAGAAGATTATTTAAATCGAAAAGGAGGATTTGCGTTCCTTGCCGACAAATACGGAATATCTAGTAAAACAATTGTTGAAAAATGGGTAGCCAGCTATAAAGCAATGGGAAAAGAAAGTTTAAAACGTAGTCGTCAAAATAAGAGTTATTCTGTTCAATTCAAGATAAATGCGGTAGAGTTGTACTTAACTACAGAAATGTCCTATCAGAATCTCGCTATAGAACTTGAAATGAATAACCCTAGTCTCTTGGCGAAGTGGGTTCAAGTCTTTCATAGCGAAGGTATTGAAGGCCTTTCTAAAGCGAAAGGACGACCGCCTAAAATGACTCCAGATAAACTGTCGAGAGACGTAGAGTCTCGCAAGACCGAAGGGTCTCAAGAAACCCATATTGAAGAGTTGGAAAAACGAGTCCATCGTTTAGAAATTGAGAACGCCTTTTTAAAAGAACTCAGGAGGTTGCGGAGCGAGGAATCGCACAAAGCAACGAACAAATCTCAAGAGTCATTCACACCCTCCGAAGACGATTCAAATTAAAAGACATTCTTGAGGTCGTAAACTTCCCTAAATCAACGTATATGTACTGGCAAAAACGATGGGATCGAGAAGACCCAGATAAAGAAATCAAAGAAGTGATTATGACTATAAGAAAGCAGCACGCTGATTATGGTTACCGACGTCTGAAAAAAGAATTGCTTAAGTATGATGTTAAAATCAATCACAAAAAGCTTCAGCGTCTTATGATTGAACTTGATATTCGTGTTAAATCTTATTCTCGAAAATCACGGAAATATAGTTCTTATAAAGGCAACGTCGGGACTATAGCTCCTAATCGTATAAACCGACGGTTTAACTCTTCTGTCCCTTACCAAAAGATCACAACGGACACGACTGAATTTAAGTATTATGAGAAAGATGAGTCAGACCGTTTACAGATTAAAAAGTTATACCTCGATCCATTTATGGATTTATTTAATCGTGAGATTGTTAGTTTTAAAGTGACTAAACAACCCAATGGCGAGAGTATCATGGCAGCTTTAAACGAAGCTATCAAGGCCACGAATAATTGCCAATATAGACGAACATTCCATTCTGATCAGGGCTGGGCTTATCAAATGAAAGCTTATGGTGCAGAATTAGAAGACAACAAAATATTCCAAAGTATGTCACGTAAGGGAAACTGCCTCGATAACAGTCCAATGGAAAATTTCTTTAGTATATTGAAACAGGAAATGTATCATGGACGTATTTATAAAAGTTATGAGGAACTAAAGAAAGCAATAGTGACCTTCATTAATTATTACAATAACGACCGAATGAAGGAGAAACTTAATTGGTTAAGTCCAATTGAATACCGATTATCATCACCTTTTTTAAAACAAAGCGCATAAAAAAACAGAGTAGATTATTCTACTCTGAAAAAAGTCTAACTTTTTGGGGTCACTATATATGCTCCTCCTCTTTCTCTTTAAATGCACAAACTTACTGTTCAGCTTGTTAAAGATTTCTAAATACACTTTTTTATTCTCTTTTTTATTTAAACATCGTCTGACTTTAACTTGTCTAGTTCCTCTACTTTGTCAACGTCAAACTTTTTAAAATCTTCTGGCTTGCTTTCTTTATCAGTAATTTCTTCGTCCTCTTGATTTGGCAGTCCAGTAACACTTTTATTGTCTTCTTTTAAATTGTCTTTTTGGCTACCGGGAATATTTCCGACTCCCTGTGAACGATTGCCCGTTGGATGACTTGGCACTATTCATTCCCCCCTTATTTTACTAACCCTTATCACACTTATTTTAAGTAAACTAAAATATTTCAAGACTGTTTATTTAATCTGAAAGCACAATTAATTTTTTTTCTTTTAATCCAAATAGATTTAACCTTCTACTGAGTTCTAGTACTCCTATAGGGTATATTAAGAATAATCCAACAGGATAAAAAAGCGTCATCACAGTTAGGGTAAAAATCAAAAGCATATTTAAAAGTGTCACTTTCAAATGCAGTAAAGGAGCTAAGAGACCCAACTTTACTTTCTCAGATAATTTACCCGTCGCTGTTGTAAGGATCGGTAACAAATATAAAAAATGTATGATCACATAAAGAGAAAATAGTATGGTGATATAGATAAGAAAAGATAATGATTCTATTCTAAATACCATAGTCATATTAATTATCAATACAGCAAAAATGCAGGTATACAAAACAGAAAGCTTCCAGTAGTTCTTAAGGTTCTTTTTATAGATAGTAAAAAATCTTCTGGTTAATGATATGAAAGACTGATATCTCGAATAGAACTCTTCGTCTTCCAGAATGAGTTGAGCAGTCAATGAAGAAGGAAGAAAACCACCTAATACCAATCCTGCTGATATTCCTATGAACCAAAGAATATTAAGATAAATGAAAAATACACCTTTTTCTAATATACTCATGGCTTTTTCTGGCATTTGACTATTCCCCCCCTTCCTATTGCATTATTATCCTTTTACTCCACTTAAAGCCACATTTTCAATAATTTGTTTCTGGAACACAATAAATATTAATAGTACTGGTAAGAGTGAAACAACAGACGCAGCCATAATTAATGGGTAATCAGTCTGAATCGCATAGGTTGCATTAAGATTTGCTATTACAACTTGAAGAGTTAATCTTTCAGGACTTCTCAGATATAATAGCGGTGCTAAATAATCATTCCATGAAGCCATGAACCAAAGGATGAATTGTGCTGCAATAGCAGGTTTAATTGCAGGCACTATCAGTCGATAGAACATCTGGAAATAGCCTGCTCCATCAATTTTAGCAGCTTCAACAATGGAATCGGGAATGTTTGAGAGATATTGCTTTAAAAAGAATATCATGACAATATTTCCAAATAAGCCAGGAACAATAAGTGGTCTAAGTGTATCCACCCAGCCAATCATTGAGAAAATAGCAAATTGAGGAATCATTATACTTGGATAAGGGATCATTATTCCTCCAAGCAATAGTAAAAACACCAGATCTTTATATGGTAATTTTAGCTTGGCAAACGAGAAAGCTGCCAGGCTAGAAGTAAATGACCCTATAATTGTAACTGAGAAAGATACTATTAAGGAATTTCTAATCCCACTCCATAATGTATCAATTTCCAGTAACCTTCTAAATGGTTCAAGGGTTATTGGATCAGGTATCCATTCAGGAGGAAGTGCAAATACACTGCTTCGCTCCTTGAAAGCTGTAGAAACCATCCATAGTAATGGAGCAATCATTATAACAGATCCAAATAGAACTATGATAAAAATAATAATGTTGCCTAACTTAGTCTCTCTTTTCATTTTAAATCACCCTTAATCTAGTTTATAGCTGGATTTTTTATTCATGTGGAATTGCAGTGCTGTTATGATGAAAATCAAAATGCCTAAAACTACTGACATGGCAGAAGCATACCCCATTCTCCAGTAATTAAACGCTTGCTGCCACAGATACCAGACTAATGTGGCCGATGAATACATTGGCCCCCCAGTTGGAGTCATTATATTGATCTCTGTAAACATTTGAGCGCCGCCAATAATATTTGTCACAATCAGGAAAAAAGTGACCGGTCTGACCATTGGCCAAGTTATATAGGTCAGTCGCTGTAACGGTGACGCGCCATCTAGTTCAGCAGCTTCGTAAAAAGTTCTCGGAACGCTTTGTATAGCTGCTAAGTATAGGAGCATAGAGTATCCCAGCCCTTTCCAAACAGTCATAATTATAATGGCCGGCTTTATAGTTGCAGTATTTTGAAGCCAGTTAGGACCGTCAATACCTATATATGCCAGAGCCTGGTTTACCAATCCGAAATCCCCATTATATGCCCATTGCCATAGAATAGAAATAGCAGCAAGCGAAGATACTACCGGAATGTAATAAATGACTCTAAACGTGTTTCTTCCAACGATCCTTCTATTCAGTGCTAAAGCTAATAAGAAAGATAAGGTCAATCCTATTGGAATCCCAATCATTAAATAAAACGTGTTGCCTAATGTAGTCCAAAAGTAACTGTCACTTAACAGTCTTCTGTAATTCTCCAGACCAACGAAATTCATCTGTCTTAACCCATTCCAGTTAGTAAATGATGCATAAAAACTGATCAGTAAAGGAGTTAATGCGAATAGTAAAAATCCGATTACTGGCGGAAGAATAAAGAGAAGTGCGAAACGATGTTCATTCTTATACAGTTTACTTTTTCTTTTAAGAGTCACACTTGATCTCTTCTTAAGTTTACTTGCCTGACTTTCTATCATGAGCGATACCTCCTAATCAGTATACTAGGCTACCCATTAAGATAGCCTAGTATAATTAAAAATTATTGTTTTGATTGTTCGTGCTGCATAATTGACTGATCTAACAGATCCTGCATTCTTGGTTGGATGTTTTCAACAAATTCTTCTGCTGACATATCTCCATCTATTACTGGTTGTACATTTATAAAGAACTCATCATACCATTCAGAGGTATAAGTTTTTGCTGCGGGTAGATTTTTTCCATAATCTCCAACGATATCTAAAAATTCTTGTTTATTGTTAGGTAGTGATTCAGTATCTGAGGCCCATTCTTCAGCTACTTCAATATTGTTTGGAATCTGAATATTAGCATCCACTAACTGTTGTTGTGCATCAGGTGAAGCTGATAGATAGGCAGCCAATTCAACTGCAACTTCAGGATGTTCAGTTGCTTCAGATACTGCTATTCCCAGTGACCCAACCCAAGTGGCTGATTCTCCAGTTTTTCCAGCTGGCCATGGAAGTAAATCATATTCGAAATCCAGTTCATTAAAGGTACTCATATCCCACGGACCGACCGGGAAGAAAGCAAGTTCACCGTTCATCCAGCGCTGGTAAGTATCCAATGTTTGAGCTTGTTCAACAGAAGGAGTCAGACCATGAACATTCTGCATATCAGCAAAATATTGTAAGGCTTCAATGAATTCTGGTGTGTTAACAGTTACTTCGGTTAAATCTTCATTAATGAAGTTTCCGCCGTTGCTCCATACAAATGACTGCAGTGACCAGTTTACATTTAACCCGGTAGCCCATTGATCTTCAGCAGTCAGCTCTTTACCTACTTCAATAAATTCATCCCAAGTGTATGGAACATCTGGATCTGGTAGCTCTATACCTGCTTCTTCAAACATTGTTTTGTTATAACCAAAGGCAAATGGCCCTACGTCTTTAGGCAACCCATAAATGGCCCCTTCACCAATTTTGTCTCCATCATAACGATAGCTGTCAATACCATACTCCCAAATGTTGTCAAGGTCGATATCTATGTTCTCTACATCTTCTGTAATATCTCTAAGTATCCCATTATCAACGTAGGCCATAACATCCCCTTGTCCAACATAGAATACGTCCGGTACATCATTACCTGAAATTGATGCTTGAAGTTGCGTTGCGTATTGATCGGGATCAGTAGCTATAACATTTACTGAAACATTTGGATTCTCATCTTCGAAAGCAGCAATTGCCAAGTCGTATGCATCTCTTTCATCAGTTCCTCCACGGAACATGAATGTTAAAGAAATATTTTCGTCGTTACCAGCATTAGCATCCCCTTCATCAGATGGTGATGCACCCTCCGTATCTCCATTACCGCCACATGCTGAAAGCACCAAAGCGCTTGCCATTATAAATCCAGTTGATAAAACATTTTTTGACCAATTCATTTTTCATTCCTCCATTGTCTGTTCTATATGATTATAATAAAAACGATTGTAATAGTCGACTCCCTTCTTAATAGTGCTTGCCAGAATTGTACGGACATATCGAGAAAAAAATACGTACTCAACACGTTTATTTCACAAATACTACCAGATAAGTAGGTTTAAGATGGTTAATCGGAAGATATTTGAGTCAATAAACTTATTGGTACGTACCTTTTGTTAAACTATATCATTTGTCTTCATTTTTTGCAATCGTTTTCTTAAATAAATTTCCATCATTTATTTGAAGCTTAATCTGATCATATTCCATGATAAGGGTTTTAAATCAATCTCAGCACGACTTCCCTCTACACTAATGGATTCATTTGGTTTTATTTCCATAGCATCATGCTGTTCTTGAGTGGTCATTTTAGGATCGTAGCCAGCTAATTCAGTAGCTTCAATCACTTCAATATTATTGAATCCCTCTAAAGTAGTATTAAATGCCATATTATCTTTCTCAGATCTGTTTACAGCAAAAACAACAATTTCATTCTTCTCGTCATTTAGCACTGCTGCAGACTCAAGATATGGAACAGCTTTGTATTCTTTCGAATCATAGGTTGGACTCTCTGACTGAAGATTGAGTACTTTACCTCTCCCATAATTAGATGCCTGCATGAATGGATAAAATGTAGGTTGTTTCCAAACTTCTCCATCTTTAACTGTCATAATCGGAGCAATAACATTCACTAATTGTGCAAGACAAGCAATTTTTACTCGGTCTGAATTGTTTAATAGAGTAATCAGGCCGCATCCAACAAGTAATGCGTCTTCAAAATTATAAATATCCTCTAGTAAAGGGGGAGCGATATCCCAAGGTTCACGTTTAGCATCCGCATCTTTGGAGTGATACCAGACATTCCATTCATCAAAAGACAAATTTATTTTTTTGTCTGACCCTTTTTTAGCTTTAACAGCATCACATATAGCCACTACATCTTTAATAAAATGATCCATCTCGACAGACTTAGCTAAGTAATTTGGTAAGTCATTTTCAAAGTTTTCCCAATAAAGATGTAATGACAAGAAATCAACATAATCATAAGCATGTTCTAAAACAGTATATTCCCATTCACCAAAAGTAGGCATTTTACTAGAAGAACTTCCACACAATACCAGTTCAATAGATTCATCAACAAGCTTCATTACTTTCCCTGTTTCCTGAGCAAGTCTGCCGTATTCTTCTGCAGTTTTTGCACCTGTTTGCCAAGGGCCATCCATTTCATTCCCTAGGCACCATGTTTTGATTGCGAACGGTTTTTCGTCACCATTTTCCTTACGCAAATCACTCCAGTATGTTCCCCCTGGATGATTACAGTATTCAAGCAAATTACGGGCAGCATCAATGCCCCTCGTTCCTAAATTGATTGCCATGTTAACTTCAGTGTTAGCTTGTCTGGACCATTCCATAAATTCATGAAGGCCCACCTGATTTGTTTCAACAGACCTCCAAGCTAAATCCAGTCGCTTGGGCCTATCTTCTTTAGGTCCTATCCCATCCTCCCAATTATATCCTGATACAAAGTTTCCTCCGGGATACCTTACTAGTGGAACGTTTAATTCATTAATCACATCAATGACATCTTGTCTGAAACCTTGTTCATTTGCCGTTGGATGGCCTGGTTCATATATTCCTTCATAAACAGCTCTTCCCATATGTTCGACAAACGACCCATAAATTCTATCGTCAATAGTCGAGATAATATGATCTTTATGCGCTTTTACTTCTGCTTTCATTATAATCCTCCTAAAATTGTACGTACCTTTAAAAATAATATAGCATTACTTAAATACATGTGCAAGCGTTTCCTTTAAAAAAACTGCAAACTCGTGTACAAACAATGAACTATTCCACTGAAAATTGACTAATTCACTTGTTTAATTCACCTTGAATGGTAAAATTCTCAATGTACTTATTTTTTGTTTCACTAAGGATGATGATTAATTATGATAAAAGGAATCACTCTGGAGAATCCAGCTTCTGCTAAACGGTATATGTTTATGATCACATGGCCAATTTTCATAGAAGTCTTTCTTCAGATGTTAATGAAAATGACGGATGTGTTTATGCTCAGTTTTGTATCCGATCAGGCGGTGGCTGCCATTGGTGTCGTCAATCAGCTGATGACCTTCATGTTCGTCATGTTTAATTTTACAGCTATGGGAGCCGGAGTGGTCGTCTCTCAGTATGTAGGTGCCGGGGATAAGGACGGGGTCAGAAAGACGATTGCCAGTGCCATTTCAATCAACTTGCTCTTTGGACTTGCCGTAAGTTTATTCGTTGGCTTTAACCGTCACTTTCTTCTCAATCTATTTGCGTTAGAAGCTGAGTTGTTTGCATATGCTAACAACTATGCCATGATTGTCGGATTTGCCTTATTCGCTCAAGCACTCATTTTAACTGTGTCATCCATTCTTCAAGCCATGGGCTATACCAAAGACGTAATGATATCTGTACTGATCATGAATGTGCTGAATGTATTTGGGAACTATGTTCTGATTTTCGGTGTCTTAGGATTCCCTCGTATCGGTGTAACAGGAGTAGCCATATCAACTGCCGCTGTACGGGTAATCATTATGCTCGGTATGCTGGTCTTATTATTCAAACGTATGCCCGTAAAAATTCCACTTAAGTCATTTTTCAAGTTTAAAAAGAAATATGCTGGGAAAATACTGGGAATTGGTATTCCGTCAGCTGGTGAACAACTGTCTTATAATGTCAGTCAAATTGTTTTGACTATTATGATTACAACCTTAGGAGCTACAGCATTAGCTACCAGGGTTTACTCACACACCTTTTTATCCGTACTCGTTATTTTTTCCATGTCGATTGCTAAAGGCATGCAGATTTTTATTGGTCAGCTGGTCGGAGCCAGAAAACAGGATGAAGCATACCAGTATATGTTTACCGGATTAAAATTTGCAGTTATCGTTACTATCATAATCGGCAGTTTATTCGCCCTATTTGGCCGACAGATTTTCGGATTTTTCTCTGATGACCCTAGTATTATTGCTTTAGGTTCAACCATCTTATTCATCGAATTACTACTTCAGCCGGCTCGAACAGGTAATCTGGTTATCATCAGTGCACTGAGAGCAGCGGGTGATGCAAAATTCCCGGTAATGATCGGTGTAACTGTCATGTGGGCTGTTATGGTCCCTCTTGCTTATTTCCTGGGCATAGTTCTTGGCTTTGGTCTTCCAGGAATCTGGTGTGCGATGCTGATCGATGAGTGGATCCGCAGCAGTTTAATGTTCTTCAGATGGAAAAAGAAACGCTGGATGAACAAACGTCTTGTAAGTCGGACACTGAAAGCATAAAGTGATCTTTTCAGTATCATATACAGAAAAAAAAGGCGTAAACATTAAGTTTACGCCTTTTTTAATACACATTTTTCCTATATCCCAAAAGCGACCCATAAAACGGTCAGACATTAATTCTGTCTTTACCCGCTTTATGGGTGGCTAATTATGACTTTAAATCAGTTAGTTCAATTTATTCAGTTGCAGCTTCGATAGCTTCCTGGTACTCTACATAAGCTTCATTCACTAATTCCATGAATGCATCAACGTTCTGAGCTTCCAGTTCAGCCATAAATTCGTCCCAACGATCCATAGAATATTGTCCAGTAACAAATCTGAATGTATATTGGTCTACTGTATCTTGTAGTGGAGTAGCCAATAATGATGCCTGCTCCTGGTCAGCCGGTGACATAGGACGTGGCGGATCAGGTAGGATGATTTCAACTTCGTCATTCATGCGAGACTGATAGTTGAATTCTTTCTCTTCCATAATCGATTGACGAATATGTGCTGGCCCTGCATAAGCAAATGCCACATTCCCAAATCCGTAATCTTCCTGCATGTGTTCTTCTGCACCAACGTTCATACGTTCGTAACGGATTCCCTCAACAGGTTTATAACCACCAGCCAATTCATCAGTGTATTCAAATGTTTCGCCTTCTACACCCCAGTGAGAGAATTCAGTTCCTTCGTCACTGTAGTACTGCCAGTCAATATATTGAAGTAACGCAAGGAAGTCTTCTCTTTCAGCAACATCTGCATTCAGCATGATTCCACTGTTAGTATTTCCTCCACGCATTTTCTGTCCGTTTGGTCCGGCAAGAATCGGTAATCTGGCAAATTCAACTTCGCCTTCACCATATTGATCATCTAAGCCTTCATTAACGTCAGTCATCGTTCCGACATTACCAGAACTGACAAATGCTTCCTGATTGATTAGTTTATTTCTAGCCATCTGATCATCTTGTGTCAATGCTTCCTGATCCATTAATCCATCAGCTGTTAATCCAGCAAAGTACTCTACCATGTCTTTATAGCCATCTTGCATTGGACCATAAACGAATTGCTCTGTATCATGGTCAAACATAGCGCCATCCATGAAGCCCCATCCACCTATTGTGTCAAATGAAGCGCCACCGAAGTTAAACATAGCTCCTCCCTGCCACCAGGTTGTTAGTGGAGCAGTACCTGTTTCATCTCTTAAGATAACTAAAGCGTCTCTCAATTCATCCCATGACTGAGGCTCTTCGATGCCATATTCGTCAAAGGCTGTTTTGTTGTATTTCATACTGAAGTCAAAAGAAATATTTTCATTGATTCCAGGCAGGACATAATATTTACCGTCCAGTTGACGCATATTTTCAATCTGTTCATTTACGCCTTCCCAGTCTTCAAGTCGCTGCTGGAAGTGAGGCATCAGATGAGTATAGTCAGAAATTGGCAGCAACGTGCCTGAAGGTACGAATGGTGTTTCATGACCTGACCAGATATCTGTAGAATAGTCAGGCAAGTCCCCTGCACCCATTGTCACGTTTAGTCGTTCTTCCCAGTCAGATAGAGGAACACTAGTAATATCAAAAGTGACATTATTATTTTCTTCTAATTCCTGGAAAAACAACCAGTCTGTATCCAGCGGATAAGCTGGTAAATCTCTATATAAAATGCTGATGTCTAGTGGTTCAGTGGCTACAAACGTATCTCCAAATTCAAAACTCTCCATAGCTCCAACTGATCCAATATCATCTTCTGTAATTTCTTCTTCCGACTCTGATCCAGCTGTGTCACCATTACATGCTGCTAACAGCAATGCGCCACATAGAGTAGCACTCGTCAATAAATATTTTTTAGATAATGATTTCATTAATTTCCTCCGATTTCTCATCTTGTTTGTGATTATCTTTTTTCAACTATGATGGAACACTTAATGAGCACGCTTACAATAACAGGATAGAATTGTTGCCTTAATCAAAGTAGTCTGACTTCATTAAGTTTGAATTAGTAATATATTAACCTGTTATAAAAGCACTGCACACAATCTATGTTTAAAAATCAGTGCAGTGCTTTATAACCATTTTTGATTATCTTTAAATCTGAATTATGCGTCAGCGATTGTAGTGACTAAATACTGGTTCAAGATAGACTTGATTACTTCTACATTACCAGATTCGTTTTCAACTTTATCAAGTGTAAGAGCGTAATCCTGTAATTTCTTGAAGTCTGTGTTTCCATCAACGATATCTTTACCGATACCTTCACTAAATGAGCTGTAACGTTTTTCAACAAGTGAATCAAGTGCTTTATCATCGATCATACGTTGAGCAACTTTTGCACCTAACGCAAAGCTGTCCATTCCTACGATATGAGCTTTGAATAAGTCTTCTGGTTTGAATGATGTACGACGAACTTTAGCATCAAAGTTCAATCCACCTTTTTCAAGACCACCATTCTTCAAGATTTCATACATAGCTAATGTTGTAGCGTATAAATCTGAAGGGAATTCATCTGTGTCCCATCCAAGTTGTGGGTGACCCTGGTTAGCATCTACTGATCCTAACATGCCATTGATACGTGCATAGTGTAATTCGTGCTCGAAGCTGTGTCCTGCTAAAGTAGCATGGTTAGCTTCAATATTGAATTTGAATACATCTTGTAAGTTATATTTCTGCAGGAATGCAAACCCGTGAGCAACGTCAAAGTCATATTGGTGAGTAGTTGGCTCTTTTGGTTTAGGTTCGATCAGGAATTGAGCATCAAAACCAATTTCTTTCGCATAGTCATTCGCCATGTGGAAGAAACGTGCCAAGTTGTCCAGTTCAAGACCCATGTTAGTGTTTAATAAACTTTCATATCCTTCACGTCCACCCCAGAATACGTAACTTTCTGATCCTAAACGTTTCCCAACTTCCAATCCTTTTTTCACTTTAGCAGCTGCATAAGCAAATACGTCAGCGTTGTTTGAAGTTGACGCTCCGTGAACGAACATTGGGTTAGTAAAGTTATTTACTGTATTCCAAAGTAGTTTCACTTTGCTGTCTTTTAAGTAATCTTCCATCATGTCCACAATGACATCCTGGTTAGCTAATGTTTCTTTCAGGTTGCTTCCTTCTGGTGCGATATCAAAATCGTGGAAACAGAAGTATGGAATTCCTAATTTATCGAAGAACTCAAAACTTGCATCAACGCGAGCTTTTGCTTTATCCATTGGATCAGAGAATTTATCCCATGGACGTTGAGCAGTTCCAACACCAAACGGATCAGAAAGATCTTCCATAAATGTGTGCCAGTAAGCCACACCAAATTTTAGTGTCTCCTCCATTGTTTTTCCGTTGATTTTTTCTTCAGGGTTGTAAAATTTAAATGCTAATGGATCTTTAGATTTTGCACCATCAAATTTAATTTTACTAATGTTGTCAAAATATGCCATATACACTATTGCTCCTCTCGTTTTATATATAAAAATGTTAGTTGGTTTAACTTACTAACTAACAATACATCATTCTGGAAACGGTGTCAATAACTTTTATAAAATTATTTTTAAGTTATTTCGTTTCATGGTGAGCATAAGCAAAATGAAAGCGTTCCATTAAGTAATATGCTATACTATTTTATAGATAATTGAAAGGAGTAGATGAATTTATGCAGAATGATCCATCAATGGCAGGAAATCCTTCCCTCCCGGCAGACGCAGAAGCGGCTAAGAAAACGAAAGAAGGCTTAGCTGAAGGTGAAGTAGAAAAAACAGAAGAAGAAAAAGAGAATGAATCTGTCCCTGAAGATAAAAAAGAGTTTGATTTAGACAAAGTAGATGATCTTGAAAAGTCAAAAAAAGAAAACAAAGAAGATTAACTGTCTTCTCTTATTACTTACTCATCAAACAGGTGAGTAAATAAAGCGCCCAATTCGGTTTTAGCCACTTCCGAATTGGACGCTCTTTTTTAGTTTAATGGACAAATAAATGGCAGCAGTGGCCGGTTGGTCTTCGAGTCATACACGTACCCTCTCGGATCGTTACGCCAGGCATATCTGACGCCTGTGATTGTCTCAGACGTCAAATCACTGATTGAGAGTTCAACAGTCTGTTCACTCACTGAAAAATCAGCCCATTCTATCCATTGATCCTTTAGTTTGATATCAAATTCAGGTATTTTATCTGATAGAACGAGGTTTCCTTCAACGTGTTTAAGCGTCAGTCGGATGGCCTGTCCATCATTAGTTATAGAAGAAATCTCTACATTCTCATAAGGAGTGCCGATTTGATAGGTTCTATTTAGTGCCACCTCAGCCAGTCGATGAGCCAGTGTTTTTTTATCATGAGGATGAAGTTCATATGAAATTCCACAGTCATACGCAGGAATCATTTCGACCTTTTTATTTTCAAATCTGACACGGTCCTGTTCATATCTCAAGACTGCCCACTGGTGGTCATCCCTGTCTGCTGCAGGGTCCACATAATTTGCCAGCTGTACATAATAGAACGGTAGCTCTTCACTAAATAAGTGTCGCCAATCTGCAATCATCAGCTTCATTAACTCTTTGTAACCGATCGGCTGACCTGTATTCGACTCCCCCTGATAAAACAGAAAGCCTCTTACAGCGACATGTCTAAGCGGGTAAAGAATCGCATTATATAAAACAGACGGTTTGTAATGTAAAAACAGCATCGGATCGATCTTTTCTTTTCGAACTCCGATTTTATATCGCCATTGTCCCGTTAAATCGATCGATTGATGATCAAGCTCAAGCTGATAAGGGAATGAAGGGATAAAGCCCCCGTTGGCAGCATCTATTGAGAGACGGACAACGAGTGTATTCGTCCCCAACTTCAAATCAGATTTAGTGATCGGATATTTTCGAGGCGGGTAACGGTATTCAGTCACACCGATTTTTTTCCCATTCAAGTAGGTTTCATCACCATTAATCAGCGAACCTAATCTGATTCGGTAAGACTGAGACTGTAAATCCTCTTCCGTGACATTAAATGTCCGTCTAAACCAGATAGCTCCTGAGAATGACTTCAATTCTTCAACATCTTTAAACATAAACGGAACGGTTATGCTTTTCCAGGAGTCAATATCCAGGTTTTCTTTAACCCATTCATTGCCATTTGCATAGCCTACATCTCTCTTATTTAAGTCTTCATACCAGGTTTGAGTCGTTTCTGCATCTTTTTTTATTTCAGCTTCTACATTGACGGGATCTTTCCAGTAATCCATTTCCTCATCATAGTTGCCTAGAGACCTTAACGTTTCTTCCTTCATCCAGGCTTCAACGGGTGTCCCCCCGACCGCAGTATGAATAATACCGACCGCAACATTCAGTTCTTGATATAATTTCTTAGCGTAAAAGAAGCCTAGTGACGAGAAATCCTGAATATTTTCCTGAACAGCCTGTTTCCACTCGCCCTGTTCCATCATGTGTTTGGGTCCTTCGAAAGCCAAGTCCATCTCTACATGAAATTGACGGATCAAAGGGAAGTGAGCAGCATCTATCTCTTCTTTAAATTCATCGTATGTTCGATTGATTGGCAGTTCCATATTAGATTGACCGCCAATCAGCCAGACTTCTCCGATATAAATATCGGAAACAGTTTTCTCACTTGAACCGGAGACCGTCAATGTATACGGTCCGCCAGCTTTCATGGAGGGAAACGTTAGAAACCAGTCGCCTTTTTCATCCGCCTTTGTTCCTTCTTTTATTCCATTAAACTCTATGGTCACATCAATACCGACTTTATCTTTTCCTGATAATTGTATTGGTTTATTCTGCTGAATGATCATGCCTTCACTCAGAGTATTCGGTAACTTTAACTGATCTCTTTTAATCATTCTGTTTCCTTCTTTTCATAGAATAGTTGATAGGTCTATTTCTTGATTCTAGGAGTCACTTGTGTTGAATTACGCTTTAATCCCTGGCGATCCATTAATTCTTTTTCAAAGTCATCATAAGGGTCTTCTTCTGCAGGATGTGCTATGAACTGATAAAACGCCTGTTTTGAAACCATTTTATACGGTTCAACGTATAAAGAAAATAGCAGCAGAACGAGACCGATCATCAGCAGGAACGCCAGAACCACACCGAAAATCAGTTCAGCCCCATCCTGGCCCGTTTCAAGTCCGACCTGAAGTTCGGCTCGGTTACTCCATATAAAAAACACAAACAATCCGATTGGGACCACATACCATGGCGCAAAAACCCCTTGAAGTATCGCATATTTATAACTGTTACCCTTCATCAGATCTTCAGATTTTTTTAAAGCCTGCATGGCATTCAGTGTCGGATCATCTTTCAGGCAGTTCGCGGCCTGACTATACAGGTAAGCTTTCCAGATACCAGGGATAACGAAAAGAAGCGTCCACCCTAAAACGATTGCTCCTCTTAAAGCTATAAGGGAAAATAATTTCCTTGCCTGAGTTTTTTGAAAGCCCTGAAAGACCCTTTTGACATCTAACGCTTTGTTGTTTAAAAGGTCTAGTCCAAACCATCGATAGCTCATATGAAGCATATCGCCCAGTAAAAAAAGGATAATCAGAAGAACGGGCATCAACAGATAGGTCCACTGAAAGCCACTCCATCCTCCAGCAAATAGATCGATTATGGAAAACACTCGGTCAAATCCAAACACGTTGATAAAAATTTGCGCTGTGAGTGTCCATGTGACTAATGATAAAACATAACCTACCATTAAGATCAATCTGTTCCCTTTCATTGCTTGTGAAGCTTGCCCTCTTAGCATTCCTATTGTCATGTCATTCTTCCTTCCTTTTTAAACCAATAAATTATTTATAAGAGACTACTCGATTAAAGCTCTCTTTTGGCTGGTTGTTCACATCAAACAACATTGGCCAGTTCTTGCGTCCACGAACTGGGAAATCATCTAACCAGTTGTAGCGGTCACTTGCTGCCCATAGAGTAACCGAATCAATATGCTCACTGTATTCTCTAAATAATGAGAAAAAGGCATCGTAACGTTCAGCTTGTTTTTCCATCATTTCAGCAGTTGGTGCAGTCAAGTCCGTACGCTTGTCATCAAAGTTAAAGACAGACACATCCATCTCAGTGATTTGAAGGGTCAATCCAAGAGACGCATACTTTTCGATTGCTGCTTTGATATTATCCAGACTTGGATCTTCAAGACCCCAGTGCGCCTGCAGGCCAACACCGTCAATTGGCGTACCTTTGTCCATCATATCTTTGATCATCGTGAAAATTTTGTCTCTTTTAGCTGGGTGAGATTCGTTGTAGTCATTATAATACAGTGCGACATCAGGATTAGCCTGTCTAGCAAATTCAAATGCTTTCTGCACATAGTCGTCTCCAATTATAGAACGCCAAGGCGATTCACGCAACAAGTCATTTCCTTCATCCGCTATGACTTCATTGATAACATCCCACGCATAAAAAGGGGTTTTGAAATGATTCATCACTACATCCATATGTTTTTTCATGCGGTCCAGTGCTAAATCGCGGCTAGCTGATTTATCCCCATCTTTAAATACCCATTCTGGTGTCTGGTTGTGCCAGACTAATGTGTGTCCGCGCATGGTCATGTCATTCGCTTTAGCAAAGTCCACAATTTTATCAGCCTTTTCGAATGTAAAGACGCCTTCTTCCGGTTGTACTTCTTCGGGTTTCATCACATTTTCTGCAGTTAAACTGTTAAACTGCTTGCTGATCAATTCTCCATCTCTTTCTAACGTTTCTGGACTTACAGCTACCCCTACTTTGAAGTAATCCTTATACGCATCTTTTAAAGTCAGTAATTGTTTAGTCATGTTGTCTTTTCTCCTTTTCAGTGTCTAGTTTTTTTAGTCATCTTATCGAAATTAAATTTAGTCTGTCCAGTTCATACGGTATTGTCCGCTCAAGGCCAGTACAGTGAAGAAGTATAAGCCGTTATCGTAATAACGTCTGTTGCCTTCTCGTGGTGCAGTGGTGAAAAACTGTTTGACGATTCGATCAGTTAATTCTGACTGGTCGAGTGCCAGTACGCCCATTGCATTTGCTGAAAGAAGTCCGATGGGATGAAGTGAGGGTTCACCTGTATCTGTTCCATCGATGACATATTTTTGATACTCGTCCAGTTCCTTTCCATCGAAGAAGCTGATCAAGTTTTCAATGATCTGTTCGTACGCGTCACGTTTGCCAAACCATTCTGAATCTAATCCCACATTTGCTGCGAGACGGTAAGCATCACTATAAAAATCACCGTGATCATTAACTGGATTTGGTGAGCCATCATAATGAGAATACTCAGGATTCATACCTGTTTCAGGGTGAGTTGATTGGGGTATGAATGCTCGACTGGCTTCTGCTGCTTTGTGCCAGAACTCGCGGTCTTCTTCATTCGCCCATTCTGCAAAGCACTCATAGAAATGAGGCAAGTGATAAGACGGGTCAGTAAATTCCCAGTCTGGTACAAACTTGATCAGATGATTCTCAGGATTCCACATGGGATCTCCTTCTTCATCATTTTCCCCTTTGTGTATGCAGACTGACAATAACTCTTTTGCTTGTTCGCTGTAGTTGAATGGGGCTTGTGTCTTATCACCCCACCTGATGGAAGCAAGGAATAATGCCATCGCAAAAAACTCTTCTCCATCAGGAGCTGGTCCTTCACTCATTTTTTCACCGTCTAAAGTTGCATGCCATCCAAAGTACCCTTTGTAAGGTCCTTCATGATTTCTCATATAGGTATCTGTCCATTTCCAAATGCGATCGAAAATGTCCTGTCGATCCATTTGAACGGCCATCATCATTCCATAAGACTGGCCTTCCGTTCGTATATCCGTATTTCCCGTATCAACCATGTACCCCATGTCTTCACCGGCATTAAAATAGAACTTAGTCTCTGGATGAACAAAAATGGCATCCCATGTAGACTTGATTTTTTCTTCTATCTCCTGATCTGTATACCCTGCTTCTTTAAACCGATTTCTGTACGTAGTTTTTTCTAAACGTGTCATTATCTAATCTCCTCGTTAGCTTAATCTATTTATGGTGTGACTGATCGTGCGTGTGTACCCTTCACTTTCTATTTCTATCATCATTCGTTCCGGCAAAAAGCCAGAATGGGTGCCTTTAATAAAATTAACGAGTCGCTGCTCATCAGACTTCAACGTGCCTCTTGAAGCACCCATTTGGACAGACTCGCTCTTGCCTAAAAGTGATGCACCCAGTCTATACGAGACAGCTGACTCTTCAGGATTGTGAAGCATCAGATCCAATATCCATTCATCTTCCTCTCCCTTTTGGATACGAGGAATTAAAGCCAGCGCGCTTTCTTTTTCGAGTACAGCATTCAGCGTCCCCTTATCATCAGAGACCTCAAACTCATGATATCCTGCCGTCAGGTGGATCGATTCAGATGCATCGACCGATTGTCCGTCTATTTTCATCAATGTATTGCTCTCTTTTCCTGATCTGAATCTGTAAAAACCAGTTGTCGTCACATAACCGATGCGTGTGACTAAATACCCTGGAATGAACGAATAATCTTGCTGACTGGCAGGCAGAGTGAGTGTGTGTGTATCCAGGTGGTCTGTGTGTGGTGTCACTTGAGGTCCAAGGTATGTCGGTTTGAGACCTCCGCAATTAATAATAATTTTCTGAATCACCACTTGTGGATCAAACAGCTTCACGTGGAGAATGTGACGGCCGGCTTCTACCTGTTTGAACTCTTTTGTGTAGGTGTGTCTGTTATAGATGACACTCTTCTGCCAGTCTGGCGAATCGCGCTCACCATTTTGAGTCAAATCACCCGGATGAACAATCTCAGGCTTAAGCTCGTCTAATGTTAAGGCAAGACGCATACCTCTGTCCGGATCGAAAGGAAGAGAAGGTGCCGTTACGATCATGACTTCCAGATCACTTGATTCAGGCAATACGATATCGTAAGACAATGCCGGACTTTCTTCTATAGAATAGTCCCTTTTGAATTCAACTGGGTAGATAGCCATAGCGGACTGTGTCAGGCCATAGTCAGGAATCACGGTCCATTTATGGTGTTCTGTGTCTCTCTTACTCGTGTAGTGCTCTGCTTCAATCGCAATTTTTCCCTGTATGGGTACATATCCACCTGATAAAAGCTGATCAGGATGATCTATACTCAAGAGTACTGATTCTGAATTCCCTTTACCATTTGTGAACGTGCATGTGAACTCAGTTCTCCCCGCAGGAGCGCGTTCCCAATCAACTTGAATAGTGACTCTTGTCTGGACGGAAAGCGTGAAGGACGACTTCTCAATCCTGACCCACTCTTTGTCTGATACACCTTCTATATCTACAGGCTCCATTCCTTTGTTGTACACATCAACAGTAAATGGCGCCTTAGTGTAGACGTCTGATTCCGAGGGTCCCACTATTTCAACCCCAAATTCGCCAGCTGACATGTCATCCATCGTTAGAGTAGATACTTCTGGCATGACCAAGTCGTCCGGCTGCTGCCAGTAAGTGTATCCAATATGGAGCTGATCCATCATGTGGTCCCATTTCCCATTCGACACCCGTTTATTGTACTCAAATGTCAGACGTTTATCTTCTTCAAAAAGGCGTTCAGCTTCCAGCGCAGCAGCATTAGCTGCCACACGTCCTTGTGCTTTGTACAATCTGCTCAAGTTAACCATCAGCTGCAGTTTTAAAACCGTAAAAGAGGCTTTTGCAGGATAATAAGCCACCTGATAAAAAGCATCTCTTAGCGCGTAAGGGAGTCTACTCATGACCGATTCAGCTAAATCAACCGTTGAAGTGAATTCTTCAAGAATGCACTCCGCTTCATATTCATTTTCCCAGCTGTACAAATCGACCAGATTAATGACTTCAGGTTTAAGGCGCCCGTTAAATTTAACGTAGTCTCTTATAATCTGGGCTATATCATCACCAAACTTTTCTCCGAACGTATAAGCAGCCCATTCTCTGCTGTAAGTGTGAAGATTCTCCGGAGAAAATGCGTCAACATCCCAAGCTAAACGGAGAAAGAATTCTGTCTGGAACTCCATAGGTTTAAGGTCTCCTACGTTTACAATCCAAAGTTTCTTTGCATCATAAGCAAATGCTTTCTGCATCTGTTCATAGGTTTTCTGAATTGGAACGGTATTGACCCACTTGTATGAACGTGGTCCACCCACATAATCAAAGTGATAATAGATGCCCGCCCCGCCTTTTCTGGACCGTTCTTCTTTAGTCGGCAAACGTCTGATATTCCCAAAGTTATCGTCTCCCCAAAGGAGGGTCACATCTTCGGGTATAACCATCCCCGAGTCATAGTACTCTTTTACCTCTTTATATAGAGCCCACATTTGGGGGATTGATTCTACAGGACTCCCCATCGTGTCTTCTATGATCTGACGCTGGTCAGCGATAATCGTTTCCATCAGTTTGATTTTCTCCTGGAAAGACAGATCTCCACCCATTGGTTCGTCTCCATCTCCACGCATCCCCAGGTTAATGATTGTTTCAAACGGTTCTGACCGCTGTATGCCTTCGGTCCAGAATTTCTTTAAGTAATCTTTATTGGTTGAGTAGTCCCATGGTCCCTGTTTATGGGCTTTCCAGTCGCCATGCGGCCGATCCATCGGTTCATGATGAGACGTACCAATCACTACTCCGTATAAATCAGCTGTCTCACTATTCTTTTCATCGTCTTCATAAAATGTACTGTCCCACATTGCCGGCCAATGGTAATTAGCTTTCAAACGCAGGGTTAATTCAAATATTTTTTCATAAAACTCATGAGTGAAATCCGGGAAATGGCTCCTGACCCAAGTCATCAGAGAGGGGCCTTCGTCATTCAAAAAGAAACCTCGGTACTGAACACTTGGTTCTCCCTGAAGGACTTTTCCTTCTTTCATATAAAGTGCTTCATGTCGCTTAACGGGGACATCCATCCACCAGTGCCACGGCGATACACCTATTTTTTCGGTGAGGTCATACATTCCATAGATCGCACCCCGGTTGTCACTTCCAAGTATCAGGATGCTTGAGGCCGACTGACCTGGCAACTTAACTGTTTGTATCAGGAAACTTTCCCATTTTCCTTTTAAAGCGTCTCCATTTAGACCAACGACTGTCATCAGATTTTCATTGGCCACTGTTCCAACGATAATGGCTGGCGTATCCGGAATCTCACAGTTCAATTCCGGTTTACACCCAGATACTCTCTCTATATCGTTCACTAAATCCTTTGCTGCTCTTTTTACACTTTTGTGTTCCGTGTCCAGTACTACAACTGGAAGCGTCTGCTCACTGTCTGAGATTGTTACCGTACCGGATTTCTTACTGAATGTTATATAATCTGAGTCAAAAAACATACCTTCCTCCAACTTATTCTTTATCTATTTTTAATGCTTTCAGGCTTAAAGAGCCTTTGCCTTTGTACTCGAAACCAAGCGTATAAGGTGTCGACTGCTCTTCTAAGAGACAACTGAGATCCAGCCACTCCTCTGTATACACATCGATTGGTATCATACACTCCGTTGTCTGATCACCCATTTGAGTTATAAGCAATTCTCCTCTAGCCTCTCCATTAACACCGAGAGTCACCTTGACTGACTGATCAAACTGAAAGTATTTGTACTCCACAACCGAACCATTAGTTATCGAACGAACTACTGACACAGTGCTGTCATCATAATACTGTGTCACATAAGGCGGTAAACTCGGCTCAAGGGTATTGACCAGTTTGCAGGCCATTCCTGCCTCATAGACTCCTGACTCGTCAAATGGCTTTCCTCTTAATCCCTGGCTGGTGTAGTCTGTTTCTTTGAAAGACCCGTCAGAATTTCTCTCGACATAATCTGCAACCACTTGCCTTGAAAAATGACTCTGATTCGTATGCCTGTGATTAAACACGACATACTGATCATTGATTTTTTCCAGAGACCCGTGATTGTTTTCTATAGCGCGATCCCCATCTGTACTGATTGATTCAGTCATCAGGGTGTGACTTGTTGAATGGAGTCTTCCTTTGTACATAAATTCTCTATCAGGGAATCGACTCATTGCGTAATGCAAACCTGATAAATCTGTAGACATATACACTAGAACAAACCAGTCATCAAATTGTCTTATGGACGCCCCCTCAAAAAAGTTTGGAGCAAAGCGATCGTCGTCAGCAGGCATAAGTATCTTAGGCTCGGTTTTTGCCGTCAGCATATCTGCCTCTAATTCTCTGACAAATAACCCAGCGACCGGATGGCCGTTCTTTTCATTTGATTTCTGTCCGGATCCTGAATAGAGATAAATCTTATCATCTGCAACAAGGATTGCCGGATCAAATTCAAAGTAGTCGTCTAGAGACTCTCCAAAAGTATGCCCAAATGCATTTCTTACATCACCATAATACTCGAAAGGGCCAGCTGGGGACTGACTGACAGCCACTGACATCACGCTTGAATCAGCCATTGAATAATACAGATAATAGCGGCCATCTGGACCTTCAGCAACATCTGGCGCGTACATGTAGGGCTTCCCTTTTTTTATAGGGGAGTCATGCTGCTCTTTTCTGTAGATAATTCCCTCATACCTCCAGTCCGTTAGGTCAGTAACTGAAGCCGACCAGGTAACATAATCATTTTCGCAGTATATTTTTCCATTAAACTGATCATGACTGCCATAAATGTAGACCCGGTCACCAAATACATGCGCTTCCGGGTCTGGAATATACTCATCAGCCGGTAGAATAGGATTCCCGAAGACTTTTTTCATCTAAACCCTCCATTATTCCGTTTCTAAAAACGAGTCGGTCTAATTAAAGTTTGGGCTGCAGGCGGATGGCATTCTCTTCTGCAATTAAACTGAGTTCTTGGGCTTTGAATATATGGTCTTGGGTCATGGCTTTTTCGGTCCCATGAATACAGTCTAGAATCATTTCTCCAAAGAATGGATACCCCACTTTATCGTTGCAGTCAATGTGCTGCTCGCCTTCTTCATTAACCAGATACAGATGATTCCCGGATTCTTCTTTGGCAACATCAACATATTTTCGCAGCTCGATTGTGCCTTTTGTTCCAGTAATGAACGTACGGCCATCCCCCCATGTAGAAAGTCCAGCTGGGGTGAACCAGTCAACCTTGAAATAAAACGTCGCGCCATTTCCTCCTACCAGGGTGGCATCGCCAAAGTCCTCCAGTCCGGGCTTATCCGGATTGGCATAGTTGGCAACTTTACTGTGCACAACTTCTGCTTCTGTATTATTTGTATAATACAAGAACTGTTCGATCTGATGACTGCCGATATCGCATAAGATGCCTCCATACTGTTCTTTCTCAAAGAACCAGTCTGGTCTGTTAGCTTTGCCTAATCGGTGCGGCCCAAAACCGGTGACTTGAAGGACCTCACCAATCACTCCCTGTTCAATGAGCTCCCCTGCATAAATGGCACTTTCTACATGAAGGCGTTCTCCAAAATAGACAAAGAAACGTCTGCCTGTTTCATTGACCACTCGCTTGCTTTCATCCAGCTGTTCTAAAGTAGTAAACGCAGTTTTATCTGCAAAGTAATCTTTTCCTGCACGCATCGATTCGTTACCGATCGTGCTACGCTCACTGGCTATAGCTGCTGAAAGAACCATGTTTACATCCTCATCTTTATAAATCTGTTCTTTTGATTCTGCATACCTGACCTGAGGATAGGCCTGTTTAAATTTTTCCATTTTTTCAGGGTCTTTATCATAGACCCATTTCAATGTAGCTCCTGCCTCTAAACAGCCATTGACCATGCCGTAAATATGTCCATGATCTAATCCAATAGCTGCAATGATAAATTGCCCTTTAGAAACGACTGGTTCAGGTTTTCCTTTGGGTGCATGATTCATTCCACTCACTTCAGTCATACGATTTCCTCCGTCTCATTATGATTTGAATAGCTCGGGTGATATTGTAACAGGTTCAGTGACTGTTCTGGACGACGCTGCCATCATCTCTATAAGCTGAATAGAAGGCAATGCGTCTGCGACTGACACGTAATCATCAGTATCCTCCAGTACGGCGTTATAAAACCGGTCGATCAGTAGTTTATGACTTGCTCCAAAGTAAAACTTAACGCCTTCAAGCTTCTCATCTACTGCCAGCTTCTCTTGCTCTCCTTCACTAGTCATCTGATAAAGTGTACTGTCTCTTATTATATAAGTTGCCTGATCAGTATTGACCTGCAACTCTACTGATGAATTGTCAACATTAGCATTTGTCGCATGAAAGTATCCTCGAGAACCCGAGGCAAATGTGAAAACTGCACTTGCTGTATCTTCTACTTCACTGTCCACATCCAGTAATTTCGACAAGGTTGATTTAACTGCTGCAACTTTGCCTCCCAACAACTGAACCAGATCAAGTGTATGAATCGACTGACTCATAATGTTGCCATAGCCAACTTCTTTTTTTGTCCGTCGCCAGGGCTTTGACTGATAATAATTGTCCTCTCTATACCAGGTGACCAGCGCTTTAATACCTGTAATAGCTCCTGTTTCTCCTTTACTTAGAACATCCTGAAGCTTTATGAATGTGGCATTATAGCGATTCTGAAAACAGACACAGATTTTCTGACCGGATTCATCTTCCAGATTTTTCTGAAGAATCCCTTCTTCAAAACTGATTGACACAGGCTTTTCCAGAAAAACGTGTACCCCTGCTTCGACACACCCCTTTGTGACTGGGTAATGGAGATGATGAGGCAAACAGTTGTGTACAACATCTAATTTATGTTTGCTGATCATCTCAGTGTAGTCTCTATAGAAAGGCGTACTTTCGACCATCGAAGTAAGTGTTGGGTCAATATCGCACACCGCTGTAAGTTCAGCGTGTTCGCTCATCTCAATAGCTTGTATATGAATAGGCGACACATCCCCCAGTCCAATAATACCCACTTTCAATGTTCTTTTCTCATTCTCCATCCTTATCCCCCCAATACCAAATTAAGTCGTAATATCGCTTTGATTAAAGTTCTCAATCGACGATGATTTTTCGTAAAAACTTGGGGCATGTTTCATGACGCCTTCTTTTGTATAAAACGGATGAGACGGTTCAAGTGGTAGTTTAACCGTTTGACCCGTCTGTGAAGCAGCATAGATTGCCATAATCAGTTCGAGTGTTTCTTTCCCCTGATGCCCATCAACAACTAATGACTGATTCCCTAGTATATGCTGAATCACGTTATTAAGCTGACCGGTGTGACCTTCATAAGGCAAGTCTTCAATCTCCTCGTATGCCTCAGTAATCTGGTTCATTTTTTCTGTATTTACTTCAGGAAATCCATTTTCCAAAGAAGTAGATGCATAGACTTTAAATGGTGCTGAAATCCTTCCTTCTTCTCCCTGGAATATGAGCTGCTGTTCTTGGCCATGATGAACCACTGAACTCGTTAAAGTAGCTAGGCCCCCATTTTTGTATTTGCCAACAGCTATGGAAATATCTTCCACTTCTGCATTATCATGCGCCACATTACTCATCATTGCAGTGATTTCATCAGGCATGCCATTCATCCATTTAAAGATATCTAAATGATGCACCGCATGGTTGAGGGTACAGCCTCCCCCTTCTTTTTCCCATGTACCGCGCCACCACAAATCATAATAGCTGTGTCCCCTCCACCAGAAAGAATCGACTTGGGTATGCAGTACTTTTCCGATAACACGTTCGTCCAGCAGGTGCTTTAGTTTCATCATTGGATCAGTAAAGCGGTTTTGAGATATAATCGATAATAGTTGTCCTGTTTCTTCAGCCACACGATTCATATCATCACACTCTTTGAGAGAAGCAGCCATAGGTTTCTCTACTACTGCATGTGCGCCAGCTTTCATGGCATGTATTGCGATTTCAGCGTGGACATACGGGGGCGTACACACTGAGACTAAATCGATCGCTTCTTTTTCCAGCATGTCTTGGTGGTTATCATATACTGATACATCGAGTCCAAAAGTATCGGCAAGTTCTTCTGCTTTCTCAGGGTAAATATCGCACAGAGACACAATGGTCACTTCATCTTTAAACTGAAGGTATCCTTCTATGTGAAGCGGTGAAATAGCACCTGTTCCTACTATTGCTACTTTTATCATCAAAACGTTCCTTTCTGAAATTAAGTATGCTGGTGAAATTCAAAGAAAAGCTATGACAGTCATATCATAGCTTTTTCTTTAGTTATTTAGCCGTTATCCGTGACCAGTTTGTGAGAAAGGTTTTTAATAGTCGGGTAGACTTCTTTATAGTTTGCGTAAACTTTTTCATATTGAGCCACAGCATCTGAGTTGGGTTTCACTTCTGATTTATAGTGAACAAACTCTTTAGAGCAGGCTTCAAAATCACTGAACCACCCTGTGCCGACAGCTGCGATCATTGCAGCTCCCATAGCAGGTCCTTGTTCTGTTTCAAGAGTGACTACAGGTGCATTAAAGATATCAGCCTGCATCTGAAGCCAGTCTGGATTCTTAGCTCCCCCACCGACAGATACGATTTGCTTGAAATCCTTGTTGGAGTGTTTCTTCATTAACTCATAGGAGTCTTTAAGTGAAAACGTAATGCCTTCCAATACTGCACGGGCAAAATGATCACGTGTGTGAGCAATATCCATACCCAGGAAAGTTCCGCGGATATTACTGTCAGTATGTGGTGTCCGCTCGCCGGAAATATAAGGGGCAAATAGTAAGCCATCTGATCCAGGATTGACATCTTTCACTCCACTCAGTAAGCTTTCAAAACTTTCTTCTGGGGCAAATGTATTCTTAAACCAGTTTAAACTACTTCCTGCAGCCAGGGTCACACCCATAGTATAGAACGCATTTGGTACGACATGGTTAAAGTAATGTAGATGACCGTTGTAGGCTTTATCTCCCGTTTCTTCATAAGATAAAAAGACACCGGAGGTTCCAATACTTGCCATTCCCTGATCTGGACGAACAATTCCTGCACCAACAGCTGCACACGGATTATCAGCTCCACCAGAATAAACCGGCACCTCAACTGTAAATCCAAGCTCTTCAGCTAAAGCAGCATCTAATTTACCTATTTCATCATTTGAATTGACTAATTTCGGACAAATAGCAGTAGAAATGTCTAGAGCCTGTCCAATTTCTTCACTCCATGCTCTTTTTTCAACATCTAAAAACAAGGTTCCTGCTGCGTCAGAGTATTCCATCTGCTTGCTTCCTGTTAAACGGAATCCAAGATAGTCTTTAGGAAGTAGGAATGTGCTCACTTTGCTCCAGACATCCGGTTCATTCTCTTTGACCCAGACTAATTTAGGCAAAGTAAATCCTTCTAAAGCTTTGTTTTTTGTTATATCGATCAGGTTGGTCACTTTATCCGTTATTGTCATGCACTGTTCAGTCGTTCGCACATCGTTCCACAAAATAGCTGGACGGAGCACATCGTCTTTCTCATCTAAAAGGACTAGAGAGTGCATTTGTCCGGAAAAACTTATCCCTTCCAACTGGTCTTTAGCATCTGGTGTCGTTTTTAAAATAGCCGCCATGACTTCTTTAGCAGCTCTAAACCATTCTTTAGGATCCTGTTCACTGTGTCCTCTTTTTGGTGTCAGTAAGGGATACTCTGAAGAAGCTTCATCAACGATTTTTCCTTTTTTATTCACTAAGATTCCTTTTAATCCACTTGTTCCTAAATCTAAACCTAATACATAACTCATATCGACACATCCATTCTCTGATTTGAAATGAAAATGGGGACCGACTTCAAAGGAAGCTCCAATCTAGAATCGATCAATGCTTTCCGTTGAAGTCGGTCCCCTCTATTTACTTGTTAAGTGTTGCTTATCTTGTGGTACCTGATTGTCCTACGACAGATTTACTTTTGCCTTTAGTTCCATTGCCATAGTGACGCGTTTGAGTCCAATGATCACGGTCATCTTCTTTTTCTTCATAACGGAAGTATTCGAAGTCAGCCGCTAAACGCATTCCACTCGTATCGATACAGCTCATGCCGACGAACGCTCCTGTAAAGAATCCAGATTCCTGAATATATTCGTCTGATAATTTCCATGAATCAAACACAGCAGGGATTTCTTCCCATTTTTCGCCGTCAAATGAATAGCTGTACTGGTAGTTGTATTGATCAACTTTCACTTTAAACCACACAGCCTCAGCATCTTCTGGAACAGGAATCACATCACCACCTAAAGGATTGGAAACATTATCGCGCTCTGAAGCATACAGGTCGATTACTTTTCCTTTATCTTCGTGCCAGGTGACATGAACACTTGACCAGTTTTTAGTGTTGTAATAGTTAACTAGACCCGCTTGCTGCTGGAATGAAACAGGATCGACTGATACTTTCGTTTCTGCTTCAAATTCAAAGGCCTGCCAGCGACGTGCTACCAACGCCTGCTTAAACAAGTTTGAGAAGCTGGCCGCTCCGTACAAACGCAGGTTACCAGGTTTATCGGACAGAGATGCGAACTGAGTATACGGAATACGCAAAGTCTGCCATTGTCCACCCAATTCTTCTGAATCAAACTGATCAATAACTGGGAAGTCAGCGTCCCATTTCTGTTCTGGCAAATCAGGGGCTTCAACAAACACTTTTGGATAGTTGCCATCTACAACATACGGCCAACCCTCTTTCCATTCAACTTTTTGAATAGCCGTTTCACGGCCAAGCTGGCTGTAGCCACGGTCCATCAATAAGACATCACCAGGCGCCTTTGTCGGACGTGCTGTCAAGTGAGCCAGATACCATTCACCGTTTTTAGTTTCAACAAGTGATCCATGTCCAGCTTTTTGTAGTGCCAGACGTGGAACTCCCCAAGATGAAATCAATGGGTTATCCGGGTGTGTTTCGTAAGGACCGTCAATATTTTTAGAACGGGCTATCGTTGCATGATGGTCATACATCGTTCCGCCTTCAGCAGTCAGTAAATAGTAGTACTCATTGATTTTGTATAAATGAGGGGCTTCAGTCAGACCAACATCAGTTCCTTTATAGATAATTTTACGTTCTCCAACCAGTTTCTCCTGGTCAGCATCGTATTCCTGAAGAACGATGCCTCCGAAATCGTGTTTTCCGTTACGGTGATCCCATACCATGTTCACGAACCATTTGCGCCCGTCTTCATCATGGAATAATGAAGGGTCAAATCCTGACTGATTCATATAGACAGGTTCGCTCCATTCCCCATCAATGGTTTCACAGGTGGTTAAGTAATTAGTCACATCTTTCCAGCTGCCAGAGGTTACTTTGACATCAGAGAAAATAAGGTGGAACTTGCCGTCAGCATAGCTTAACTGAGGTGCCCAGACGCCACCTGAATCAGGGTTTCCTTTCATATCTAACAGTTCAACTCTATTTAATGGACGTGCAACCTGACGCCAGTTTCGCATGTCTGTAGAATGATAAATCACTACTCCCGGGAACCATTCGAATGTTGAAACCGCGATATAAAAATCGTCACCTACTCTTAACATACTCGGATCCGGATTGAATCCTTTTAACACTGGATTTTGAATCATTGACATATCATTTGCCTCCTATAATCATTACTTTAATCGTAAAGTGTTACTCTTCTTCCTTAACAAAATTAGCTTTTACATCTTTTACTATGCTGTAGTTATAAAGCGTCCAAATATAGGCCAGCACGGCTGGAATAGCCAGCAATAACCATTCAGATATAGCTAACAGTAAAAAGACAAGGATGAAAATAATTAAGAAATTGCCGATGGTGAGTTTTAGCTTCATAAAAAAATAATACCAGCCAAGCTTCAGCAGATCCTTGTACCTGAATGAAAATTTGATCTGAATCAAAAGAACAGGAATGAAATACAAGGTTAAAATTAGAATAAGCAGTGCAAACACATACCCTAAAAGAACATATTGACTGCCTGCAATACTAAAGTAGTAATTGATATTCACTGAAAACAGGTATATCACTATTAAGTAAGGCATCCAGATTTTGAGGGTGTCCCACACATTCTGGCGGTAATACTTTCTGAAATCTCTCCCTGGCTCTGAAAAATCATCGTCTTCCACAACATGCATGGTGGAGCCAAGAAGCGCTCCTATAGCCGGCCCCAATGGAATAAGTCCGATGAGATACCAGACTAAGTTTGCCAGTGTGGCTTCTACAAATAAGAAGAAGAAAAACAATGGAATCAAGTTTAAATTGAACCAGAGTGTTGTAATTAAAAACCATGAAATGTTTTGAGAAATCTTATACAGTCTTCCTTCACCGATATCTTTGTTAAAATCGTCTCGCATATAATCCCTCTCACTTTTCATATTTGGCATGTCTGCCTGCATATGGGTTGATCACTATGAATGAGTTCATTATTTTCACGCACATTCTTTGATCCCCTACCTTTACTATTTTACAGAAGTAGAAAGAAAAAGTCATGTTTATTAGTAAAAAAACAGAACAATTTTAGCGAATTAAATCGCTTTGGAGTAAATAAATTACTTTTTAACTATGTAAACAGACAGAAGGTCATCCTCTGAGCATGCGTCCACCAGAAGGAATGAATTCACTTCTGGTGCAGGCACTCACTTGAGCATTTAGTAACGACGAATCATCACTTTATCTCTTGTATAGTCAGAGGACAACCTTTTGTCCTGGGAAAGACAGCAAGGGTCTAAAACTGTTTCTTTCCGTCATGGTATTTCAGACTAATCAATTGTAGAACTAAAAATCATTAGAGATTATTCAGCTTGGTTAGACTGGAAATCCTGATAAGCATTGTTAATGATATCAAGATACTGGTCGACGTTCTGGTTCTCTAAGTCAGCCATAAATTCGTCCCAGCGGTCTAAGTCATATTGACCAGTAATGAAACGAAGTGTATACGTTTCAGTTGTATCCTGTAGAGGTGTACCGATTAATGCTAGTTGTTCCTGATCTGCTTCATTCAATGGATATGGAGGAGCAGGATCGATAACTTCTCTGTTAGCATTTGTTTCATTCTGGAATTCGATTTCTTCTTCATCCATTACTGATTGAAGAAGTTCGTCTGTTCCACCAGAAGCGATGATTCCGTTACGGAAACCATGATCTTCCTGTAAGTGTTCAGATCCTTCAGGATTCAGTCCTAGATAAGTGATTGGATCAAGAGGCATGTATCCTCCTGGAGCTTCATCTGAACGTTCAAATGTTTCTCCTTCTTCACCCCACCATGCTAGTTCATTTCCTTCTTCACTGTAGTATAACCAGTCAACAAACTGTAAGAGTGCTAAGAAATCGTCACGTTCAGCCACGTCTGCACGAAGCATGAATCCAGCGATAAAGCGGCTTCCACCTACATAAGGGCCAGCTGGTCCTTCAGGAGAGATAATTTTTCCGATTTCATATTCACCTTCTCCATGGATTTCATCCATAGATTCTCTCTGACCAATAACAGTTTGAGAGTTAGATGAGATAACATATGAATTCAAATTGTTAAATGAATTTTGAGCTGTTTCATCTTCTTGTGTGAATGATTCAGGATCCATTAATCCATCTTCAACTAGACCGGCAAAGTATTCCACTAAGTTACGGTAGCCGTCTTCCATTGGAGCATATCTAAATTCTTCAGCATCATCATCAAAGACAACTCCGCCGCCGAATCCCCATCCTGCTACTGTATCAAATGAAGGTGCCGCATAGTTGATCAATGCATTCCCTTGCCATTGGTCGTTAAACGGAACGTTTCCAGTTTCATCACGCAACACTTCCATTGCTTCTCTTAACTCGTCCCATGTATTAGGTTCTTCTAATCCATACTCTTCAAAGACCGTTTTGTTAATCATCAAAGTATAGTCATGACGAACGTTTTCTTCGATACCAGGTAAGATATAGTATTTGCCATCAGCCTGACGGAGCTGATCTAATTCTTCCTGCAAGTCCCACTCTTCGATACGCTGAGACAAGTGAGGCATTAAATGAACATAGTCAGATAATGGCAGTAATGCACCTGATCCAACAAATTGTGATTCGTCTCCTGGGTATGAGTTAGATAAAATATCCGGAGCATCCCCAGCTGCGATCAATACAGAACGACGTTCCTGGAAATCAGATAAAGGAACAACTGTATTTTCGAACGTTACATTCGTACGTTCTTCCAGCATCTGGTAGAATGTCCAGTCTTCGTCAATTGGGTAGTTCGGGTGGTCACGATACAAGAATGAGAATGACAAAGGCTCTTCAGAATAGAAAGTATCGCCTGCACTGAAGTCTTCCATAGCGTTTTCAGTACCGATTTCGTCTTCAGTTACGCCGTTTTCGCCTTCTTCTGTAGTCGTTCCATTTCCATTACCGTTATCCGTATCTGTGTCTCCACCATTGTCTCCTCCACATGCAATCAGTAAAGTCGCAGTTGAAAGAGTTAATCCAGCTAATAATTTTTTCTTAAGTGATGAACCCATTGTTTTCCTCCTTAGAATGTATTGCTAATTTTAATGCAGAATAATACCTTAACATTTGTCAAACTGATCGTATGGCATCGACCCCTTTAGTTTTTCCATAGAAAAGTTATCGCAGTAAGGTCTGCAGAGAAAATCGATTAAGTACTGCAGACTGAGTAGAATAAGTTATAGTCCCTCTCATTGTTTTACTTACTGCAATATTGACCAGGACTATTTCTGTCAAGCGGTTACAACTTTTTAGTTTTATTAACCGGGACTAGTTAAATCCCGGTTAATAATTTAAACCCTTATTCTTTAACAGAACCAAGCATGATACCTGTTACGAAGTATTTCTGAACAAATGGATAGACTAAGATGATCGGTAACACGGTCAAGAACATGGACACCGAACGAACGTTGGATGCTATTTGTGCTCCGCCAGCTTCAGCGGCTGCTGCTTCTCCCGTTGCAGTTGCTCCGGAAATCAAGTTTCTCAAGAACAGTGTGACCGGGAATAATGTCCAGTCGTTCAAGAACATGAATGCCTGGAACCAGGCGTTCCAGTAAGCTACAGCATAGAATAACGTCATTGTTGCCAAAATGGGTTTTGACAAAGGCAATACGATTTTCATGAAGATTCCATATGTCGACATTCCATCGATTGAAGCTGCTTCTTCAAGAGAAGGTGGTAAATTCTCAAAGAATGCTTTCATGATCAGCATATTATAAATACTTAATGCAAGTGGAAAGACAACTGACCACATAGTGTTTGTAATATTCAAAGTGTTGTTATACACGATATAGGTAGGGATAATTCCTCCTGCAAAGAACATAGTAAAGACAGAGAAACCTACCCAGAAGCCTTTTCCTTTTAAGCGTGTCTTAGGTTTTGCAAGTACATAGGCTAAAAGTGTGGTTAAAAACATCGCAAGTCCTGTACCTACTACGGTATACACAATCGTATTTCTATAGTGAATCCAGAAACGCTGGTTGCTTAACACCGCGCGGTACGTTTCAACGTTGAATCCTTTAGGAAGAAGGAATACTTCTCCTGCAGTAATGAAACGCTCACTACTGAAAGACTGAGCGATGATGTTAATGAATGGTACAAATGTTACGACAACAATAAAAATCATTGTGATGATATTAAAGATTCGGAACGCTTTATATCCTTTAGTGTCATTTAAATGCATGATTTTCTCCCTCCTTCTACCATAAACTTCTATTTGTGAGTTTTCTAGATAACATGTTTGCACTCATAACAAGAACAAATCCGACAACCGCTTGTGCTAAACCAATGGCTGTTGCGTATGAGAAGTTCGCACTCCCTAAACCGATACGGTAGAGGTAAGTAGAGATAACGTCTCCTGTTTCATATGTTAATGGGTTGTAAAGTAAGAATACTTTCTCAAAACCAACGTTCATAAAGTTCCCTATGTTTAAAATAAGCAGGGTCATGATTGTTGGTAAAATGCCGGGAATCGTCACATGCCAAGTCTGTTTTAGTCGACCAGCACCATCGATTGCTGCTGCTTCATAAAGATTTGGATCGATGTTGGTCAGTGCAGCTAGGTAAAGAATCGCACCCCAACCAGTTGTCTGCCATACACCTGATGCCACATAGATTGTACGGAACCATTCAGCTCTCTGCAGGAAGATGATGGTATCTCCACCAAAGTAAGCGATCATCTGGTTGATAATACCGTTTGCAGATAACATTTCCATAATCATACCTGCGATAATAACCATAGAGATAAAATACGGCAAGTATGATGCTGTTTGAACGAAGCGTTTGAATTTTACACTCTTTACTTCATTTAGTAATAATGCGAATATGATAGGTATCGGGAAGTTGAACAATAGAGTCAATCCTCCGATTGTGAACGTATTTCTGAATACTCTCCAGAACGTACGGTCATTCCAGAACATCTCGAAATATCGCAGGCCTACAAAATCTTGCCCTAGCATGCTTCCACCTGGAACAAAACGTCTGAAGGCGATCACGTTACCGATCATTGGTAAGTATTGAAAAATAATCAGATAAAGAATGGGTAAAATCAAAAACGTATACAGCTGCCAGTCTTTTCTTAATGATTTACTTGTCGATTCCCATCTTGAAACTTGCGTCTGTTTCAGTTTTTCCTGATACTCAGCAACACTTTGTGCTCCGTTACCAGAAGCGGCGATTCCCGTTTCAGGGTTGTTTCCGATTGGCCCTGTTCCAGTTCCACCGGGATTTTGGCTATCTATTTCCATTGGGTTTCCTCCTTAAATCGATTCATAATTAGCGCGTTTCATTTTTTTGCTTTTCCAGCATATCCCAGGCACCCATCATATACATAATGCCCAGTGCTCTATCGTACAGCCCATAACCTGGCCGGCTTTCTTCTCCCCACAAATGTCTGCCATGATCCGGACGCATATATCCTTCGAATCCGATTTCATGATACGCTTTCATTATTTCGAGGATAGGAACTGACCCATCTTGTTCTCTGTGAGAGGTTTCGATAAAGTCGCCATTCTCAAATACTTTAACATTTCGTATGTGAGCAAACGGGATACGGTCTTTAAATGTACGAATCATATCCGGTACATCATTATTAGGGTTAGACCCCAATGCTCCACTACATAACGTCAACCCATTTGACGGGCTGTCTATAATATCCACTATACGCTGCAGATTTTCTTTACTGCGCACGATGCGTGGTAAATTAAAGACGGGATATGGAGGGTCATCAGGATGAATTGCCATTTTTATGCCGTTTTCTTCTGCCACAGGAACAACTTCTTTCAGAAAGTAAGCCAGGTTGTTAAAGAGATCGTCTTCTGAAACATTCTCGTAAGCTTTAAACAATTCTTCGATTTTCTCGAGTCGTTCAGGCTCCCATCCTGGTAAAGTCATTCCTCTGGAAGATTTCTTCACATTTTCAACTAGTTCGTAAGGGTCGACCCCTTCGATCTTGTCGACTTCGTAAAACAGCGCCGTTGATCCATCTTCAAGCTCTTTAGCCATGTCTGTTCGCACCCAGTCAAAGACCGGCATAAAGTTGTAACAGACGACTTTGACGCCATCAACTCTTCCTAAATGACGCAATGTTTCTTTATAATTCTCAATATAGTCATCTCTTTCAGCAGTCCCTAACTTGATAGACTCATGAATATTAACTGATTCGACTACATCAATACCTAATTTATATTCTGCTGCCTGATCTTTCACTTCCTGTATTCGATCGACTGGCCATATTTCTCCAGCCTGTAGATCATGAAGTGCCCAGACCACGCTGTGCATCGATGGAATCTGGCGAATATCTGAAAGTGAAACGGTGTCATTTCCAGCGCCATACCAGCGAAAAGTTGTTTTCATTCTGTTTCCCCCTTCTTCTTTATTCCCTTTTATTACAAGGCGGGGAACTCCCCGCCAGTTTATTGCCTATCTGTAAATGGTTCTTCCTTTTGCATCGTCTACACCTGACTTGCGGTAGTAGTACGTATTGACCTGATCACGCCACTCTCTGGCAGAGCGAAGCTGCTCATCCAGTCGATCTTTAACGTTTACGTAAGATGCTTCATCAACTTCTTCTTTTAAGGATTCCCACTGTTTCTGATAATCCAGAACTTTGTCATACCCTTCAAAGTGAGTGTCATATATATGCTGGATGATCGTCTTACCTGTTTTCAGCTCATAGCTGTAAGGCAGGTGATGGAAGAATAAAAGCAGCTCTTCCGGACAGGTCTCCACATTTTCATACATCGCGTAATTCTCATCGTAAAACTGTCTCGTGAAACCGGTGCCTGATGCCACTGTCCGGTCAACTCCAAGTCCGTCGCGATCTGAGAAGTGGTACGTTCCCCACATGTCGTATTCATACCCGTCAATGTTTGGTCCGTAGTGATGATTCGGCTGAACCATCCATCCAATACCAAGCGGTGAGGTATATTTCTCATAAGTATCCCAGCTCGTCATCAGAATGTTAAGAAGTGTTTCTTTCCCTTTATCTGAGAGTGAGTAAGTTGCCTCGATCCACTCTTCAGCGATTTCTTCCGCTGTCAGACTTGGATCCCAGATCAGTCGTCCATAACCGAAGAGATTAGCTTGTGACAATTTGTGTCCTGTCCAGTTTTCATCCATCCCGGTATTCACGACCGCTGTGATCCCATTACGCTGTGGATTTTCAGGATACTTAACTAAAACGTCCTGAATAGCTGTCCCTGGTCCATCTGCATAGGTGTCAAAATCCAGTACTTCTTTCCACATTGGAATCAGGTAGCAAATATGTTTCTGCTGACCAGTGTATTCCTGTGCAATCTGAAATTCCAGTACTTGGTTAGTTTTACGTAAAGCACCAAATAAGGGAGATACTGATTCGCGTACCTGGAAGTCCATCGGTCCGTTTTTGATCTGAAGAACCACATTGTCTGCGAAATCACCATCTGTGGGTGCGTAGTAATCATATGCCGCTCTTGCTCTATCAGTCGAACGGTCGCGCCAGTCCTGGTGATTGTCATAAACAAAACATCTCCAGAAGACTGTTCCATCGAATGGTTTTAATGCTTCAGCCAGCATGTTTGCTCCATCAGCATGTGTCCGTCCATAAGTAAATGGTCCTGGTCTGTTTTCAGAGTCCGCTTTTACGACGAATCCTCCAAAATAAGGAATGTGTTCATATACTAGTTCAGCCGTTTCTTTCCAGAAGGCTCTCACTCTGTCATCAAGCGGATCAGCTGTATCTACCCAGTCGACTTCTATTGGAGAAGCGTAGTTAACACTTAAGAATAATGTCAGGCCATACGTTCTAAAAATCTCTGCCAGTTTTTTAACTTCTCGAATCAGCGAGTCAGTTATGAAATAGCTTTCTTTCTGATGTACATTTACGTTATTGATAGTCAGTGCGTTGATGCCCACAGATGCCAGCATTTTAGCATACTGTTCGAAACGCTCGTCTTGAATTCTGAATTCATTATTACTATAAAACAGTGATCGACCCGCATACCCTCTTTCGACTGTTCCGTCGAAATTGTCCCAGTGATTGATCATGCGAATTTTATTTTTAGGATTTGATACAATAGATAAGGAAGGGTGTGCATCCTGCTGATAAGCTCTGACAATATGGAAGAACCCGTATATCAAACCTTCTGGTTCAGCAGCCGTAACAAACACTTTGTTATCCTTTTCTTCTATCTTAAATCCATCTAATATGATAGAGTTATCTTGTGTAACCTCAAATGACAACTCAAGCGTGCTGTCGGTTTGTGCTTCGCTGTATAGATGAAACTCTTTTTTTAGTGTACTCTCGAGGTGCTCAGCCCCTTTAACAGCTAGTTTACTAAATGGCCATGCTTTCAATGTGTCAACCGAAAGCCAGCTTTCATCGAAATCGAATTTAGTGGTCATGCAAATTCTCCTTTGTAGGTTTAGTTACCGCTAACAATTACTGCAAAAAAAAATCTTGTATTAAGGTTGTTCTCATCACCATTACAGTGTAATCTGTAAGAAAAGAAAACCTTTACATTTTATGTTTTTTTATTAAGCCATATATGATACACTAGGTGTATCGATAGTTTGTTAGTTGAATTAACTAACTTCTGTTATAACTATAGCGAAACTTGATTTTAATGTCAAGCGCTTCCAGACACTTTTTCAATTTTATGAATGAACTTTGACGAATCAAAGGTGAGTCTGTGCGTTGGCTGTGTTCTCCCTATAAATTACGTAAATAAGAAACGAGGAATCCACTATGTTTAGAATGAAAAATTCAATCAGAGAAAACAACAGTATTTTAGTATTATCTGAAATAATAAACCAGCCGGAAATATCACGTGCCATGATTTCTGAGTTGACTGGTTTAAACAAAGCCACCGTATCTGAAATTGTCAGACGATTAATCGACGATAATTATGTAATCGAAATTGGTCCGGGCAAAAGTACCTCTTCCGGCGGAAGACGGCCTATTCAACTAACCGTCAATAAAAAAGCCGGTGTTTCCATCAGTTTTGAAGTCCGCTATGATCGAATCAGTTATCTGATTACATATCTTGACGGCGAGAAAATCGATTATACTATAGAAGAGAAAGAAATGAACAAAGATAATATTGTTGATTTTATTTCTGATGTCGTAGAAGAGGTCAAGCATTCAATCGGAGACATCCCTTTCGGCATTATTGGAGTAACCATTTCAGTACATGGGATCGTTCATGAAAACAGAATCGAATTTACACCTTACTTCAATTTGAATGAGATAGATTTAGCGACGTTATTAACTGAGCAGCTGGATTTACCTATCCATATTGAAAACGAAGCAAACCTATCCGCATTAGCAGAGGCTGCTTTTGATAATGAACATAAAAGTATCGTTTCGTTCAGCGCCCATACTGGTATCGGTGCAGGAATCATTCTGGACGGAAAAGTTCACCGCGGGAATAAAGGACGTGCCGGTGAAGTCGGGCACACTGTCCTCTACCCTAACGGAACAAGCTGTCCTTGTGGAAATCAGGGATGTCTTGAGCAATACTGCTCAACGAAAGCAATTGTTCGTAAATTTCAAATACTGAAAGGAGATCCATCACTGTCATTTGATGATCTGATCGATTCTTATCATCAGAAAGACTCCTCTACGCTGAATATGATTCTGCAGTTCGCTAAAGATTTTGGAATCGGACTGATGAATGTTATCGGCAACTATGACCCTGAAATTGTCTATATCAATTCAGAACTTCTTGAAGAGATTCCGGAACTGATCAGTTTGCTCCAGCACTATTTGAGCATGACTATATATAAAAACGTGCCATTAAAACAATCCATTTTGGGTAAAAAGGCCAGTCTGTATGGTGCAACTGTCATGAATCTTCAGGAATTCCTGCATGTAGAAAATGTCGAATTCAGTTTAAATATGGAAAAAGTATTGGAAGTATAATTTAAACTGCTTTTTAACTATACAAAAATAGACGATCCCCTCTATGAGTCAGTCATCGAGAGGGATCGTCTATTTTGTAACTATCTAGTTTTTTAACGATTGTTTCAGCGTGTCTCTGACCGCACCTGGCTTTTCAGTCAGTTGTGACAGGAAACCTACCACTTTATCGGCTAACCCTGTTTCGTACAGATCAACAGCAAAGATATCCTTACGGGCCAGTATGGGCTTCACTATTTCAGCGAGCTCTTCTTTGTTTGTCTCTCCTAATTTCACGGCACTCATGACTGGTGTTAATTCTTCAAGAAGTGGATCTGGGCTTAGTTCCAGTTTGTTTCCTTCATCGTCCACCTGCATCAAGTAACGGAGCCATCCTGCTAAAACCAGTGGGATGAATGTCAGGTCTGTTACCTCTCTGTTTTCTGCATCAATATATGACTGCATCGTTTTGCCGTAACGGATAGATAATTTTTGTGACGTATCCGTTGCAATACGCTGCGGCGTATCCGGCATAAATGGATTTGGAAATCTTACATTAATCACTTCATCTATAAAGGCCTTCGGATCAAGTATTTTGGGATCCACTACCACAGGCAAGCCTTCTTCGTATCCTATTTTCCCGATCAATCCCGTTAACTCGTGGTCTTTCATTTCTTCATGAATAGATGTATGTCCCAAAAGACAACCATAAATTGCCAGTGCTGTGTGCAGTGGATTCAGACAAGTGGTCACCTTCATTGTTTCTGCTTTATCTACTGTTTCGCGGTCCGTGAATATGACTCCGGCATCTTCTAGTGGGGGGCGACCGTTAGGAAATGTATCTTCAATGACTAAATACTCGGCTTCTTCGGCATTAACAAATGGAGCAGTATAGGTATTTTTAGAGGTGATGATTGTCTCAGTGTCTTCAAATCCTTCTGTTGATAAGAGTGACTGCACATCCTTGTCGGGACGTGGCGTGATTTTATCAATCATGCTCCAGGGGAAAGCCACTTTAGTGACGTCACTGACATACTCTTTAAATCCGTCATCTACTAGCCCTGCTTTTACCCAGACTTCCACAAATTCAGTCACAGTTGCCTGTAAAAGCGCTCCATTATGCGATGCATTATCCATCGATACTAACGCAATGGGTTCGGCTGATTTCTTAAAGCGTTCATACAGTAACGCTGTCAGTTTTCCCATGTAACTAACCGGGTGAGCTGGTCCATTTGTAAAGTCTGCTTGTACGTCTCCCATAATTTCCCCACGTGCATTAACAAGACTGTAGCCTTTTTCTGTGATCGTGAAACTGACCATCTGAAGGGACGGTGCGGTAAATATATCCTTTAAGCGGTCGAATTCCTCTTCATTCGTACTATCCATTCTAAGCGACTCAACGACTGACCCTACGACCGTCTTGTCCACTGAACCGTCAGCCTTCAATGTGACCAGTAAGCTTAACTCGTCATATGGTCGGTAGGCCTTTTCTATAATCTCATAGTCAAAGCCTTCTCCAACTATGATCCCTGTATCCATTTTTCCTTCATTCAGCAACCGGTGATTCAGCATGGCAGGAAACGCTCTGAAAATATTGCCCGCTCCTAAATGTAACCACGTCGGATTTGTTTTTGTTTTCTTAGTGACTTTTTCGCGGTCATAAGACGGAATTGCATACCCTTTTTCTTCCCATTGCGCTTGATTGTTTAATTCTCCATTCGATAATTTCATGCTAAGTCTCCTCTTTTTTTAATTGGTTTGCTTCTAAAAATTCAAAGCCTTCAAAGTCGAACTGACTGCCTGGCAAAAAGACAAATGTCAGTGTGCCTTTTCCATGTAAAGGCGATAAATCAACTGTTTTTTCTTCAATAGCAAGTGTTCGAGTAAAATCAATGACTTGATTGTCAGATTCACCCTCTTCAGTCACAAATCGGACATGGATAGTATTCTTATCTATCGGAGAATGACCGACGAGTCTGATTTTATCAGCAGACTGGTCGCCAAAGTCTATGTCTTCGAAAACCAGAGACACATTGTTTCCGATATTTCGCACCTGTTTTCCCGATCTCGTGAAGTCATCTCCATATATGGCATCTGCATCTCCTGCAGAATTATAAGCGAATGCTCGACTAAACTCTTCGAAATAGAATCCTTTTAAATGAACCTTCGCCTGCATCACGAAATAAAGAGTGGTGATGCCTTTTAGGGATTTGTTTAGGGTATAGATCTCTTCCTGATAGACATTCCACTGCGACTCTTTCTGATACACTGCGTCGAGCAATAAGAGACTGTTTTCAGCGTCGGGGTGCCCTTCCCATATCCCAATCGTATATTCCTCACTGGTTAATGCAAAAACAGGCAGTGTGATGGTATCAGAGCCATATTTTCCAAAGTCGATATCATGGTATCCGACAACCGTCTCTCCATCCCGACTTGTAGCGATGCCCCGTTCGTTCCCATTTGTGACCTCTCCTTTAGAGTCATCAAACAGCGAGCCGGATACTAGAGTATAAGGGTTTTTATAAGCTGTTCCCAGTCCAGTCACGTCCATATCCAGTTCAGAGATCAGTTTGATTGAGTCTGTCCCATTTTTAGACGTACATCTGACTCTAAATGATCCATCCCCTTTTGCCGTAATGTACGCCCGATTGCCTTCTGAGGTCATGGACACATTAGTTGCTTCTACTCCCGCATCATTGACTACACTCCACTCAATATCAGTATAGGATGTATTTGAGGGATGAAGGATCGCCTTAACAGTCACTTCTCTATTATCAGGTGAACACTGTCGTCCATTTTCGCTGATGAGCTCGATTTTCCGAATGGGCACTTCAGTTGATTGACCCGTTAAGATTTCTCTATGTGTATTCCTTCTGATGACGTCGTGTTCAATTGGTTCGTCGGTTTCAGTTGCTGATAATACCAGGCGGGATGTACTCAATCCTTCTGATTCAGCTTCTATAATAATAGGCCCGACTTCTTCGGTAGCTTGTATGATTGCCATTGCTTTTCCACTGAACAAGCGCCGGGAAGTTCCTTTGTACTGATCGTAATCGGTACTGTCCCCGTTGTCGTATCCAACTAGACGTCCAGCTCCAGAAACGTGCAGTTCCACTCTGTTAGTCGCATTGTCAACTGGGTGTTCGTCTTCATCCAAAGCACTGACTTCTACAAATATCAAATCCTGTCCGTTCGCTTTAAGTTTTGTTCGTTCAGGAGTCAAAACAACTGTATGGGCGTCTTTAAAGGAATGGCGAACCTTTTCAATGACAACGTTATCATTTTCGTCATAAGCAACGGCTTTTATCTCTCCCGGTTCATAACTGACCTGCCACGTGGGTGTGATCGTCTGACCCCTTTGATGATCGATTCTTTGGTCCCCTATTTGAACGTCATTTAAATATAAAGCCACTCTGGGAGCATTTGTCGCTACTCTGACATCAATAGTCTGTCCTGGATTAAAATCCCAATAGGGAAAGACATGCAGCATTGGTTTATCTTTAAAATCAGTCCAGGCAGATTGGTAAATGTAATAAGAATCTTTAGGAAAATTAGCAGTGTCGATTTGTCCAAAGTATGAATTTTTTGTATGATAGGGCGTTGGTTCCCCAATATAGTCGAACCCTGTCCAGACAAACTGTCCCATAGAATAAGGACGATCACGTTCACCCGTTAATATACGTTCTGGAGATTTAGCTCCCCAGCTTGTTGAACTGTTTCCTAATGCCGAACACTGTTCATCATCGTCTGCCAGAACAGATTGTTTAAATGGGAAATGGTATATGCCTCTGCTTTGAACAACAGACCCCGTTTCACTTCCGTAGATGACCCAGTCTGGGTGGTCTGCGTGATGATCATCGTAATACTTCTCTCCATAATTATAGCCGACGATTTTTAGAAGATCGGCACATTTCTGTGCATGTTCCCAAGGCATGTAATTGGACCCAAGTGTTACTGGAGCATTTCCTTTGGGATCATATTCTTTGACCCACTCCGTCAACTGGTCAGTCAGTATCAAGCCCCTTTCGTCTGCATGTGTATCATATATTTCATTACCGATCGTCCATAGAAGCAGACTGACATGATTACGGTCTCTTTTGACCCAGCTTTTTACATCTTTAGATGCCCAATCTTTAAAGAAACGGGCATAGTCATAAGGAGTTTTAGGCCGTTCCCACATATCAAATGACTCAGAAGCTATGAGAAACCCAAGCTCATCTGCCAGTTCCATCAATTCTTTGGCCGGCATATTATGTGAGGTACGAATGGCATTAACCCCCATTTCCTTGAATACCCTCATTCGGTATCGCATGGCAGAAGGGCTGAATGCTGCACCTAAGGCCCCTAAATCATGGTGTTCACAAAAGCCTTTTATCTTGTACGGAGACCCATTTAATAAGAGTCCTTGATCAGGGATCATCTCGACAGACTTAAATCCGATATAGTGAGTCTGACTTTCAATCACCTCAGTTTTATCTTCTGAATAAAGTGTGGTTTCCAGAGTGTAACGTTCGGGTGACTCTGGGGACCACTCCGCCACATTCAGTTCTTTAATATTGGACGTCATCGTCTGACTAGTTGCTGCCTGCGCTTGAACTTCGGCGATCAGCTCTCCATTTTGTGAGACTATATGAGTCAGTACAACAGGTAATCCCTTGTTCTGCTCTATTATAAGATCAGTATCAATTTCCAAGTCGTAGGTCTGGCCTTTCTTGCTGGTCGAAATATAGATTCCGTCACTTTCGATATATGAACGGCCACGAGTTATAATCCAGACATTTCTGTAAATCCCCGCCCCAGTGTACCATCTGCTGTTTGGCGCCTGGTGAACGACTCTTAATTCAATGCTGTTTGATCCTTTAATCAGATAATCTGTCAATTCAAACTCAAAGGCAGAGTAACCGTATTTCCACTGCCCCACTTCTGAATCGTTTACAAACAAAGTGGCATCCATGTACACGCCATCAAATCGAATAGAAATATGAGGGGATTTCCCGTCATACACCCATTCTTTTTTGTACCATCCGATACTATTCTGATACAACTCCTGAGTGTCTTCAATCAGCCAGTCGTGTGGGAGTTCAACTGGCTTGAACATAGTTGGCTTCGTGTCATCCAATCCCCTTGACTTAGAAAATTCCCATCCTTTTAACATCAGCTTTCTCGTATTCAAATCATTTCCTCACTTCCGGCAAAAACCGTTCTTTTTTTCGCCTGTTTGTTCGGTTGTTAAACAAACTCTTCTTCCATAAGAGTAGCCCTTTTTGGAAACGATGTCAACAGAAAACGCCATTTGCGAATGCGCCAATACATCAAGCAAGTAGTGGGTTAAGATGACTAACTTTCCATTTAATATAAGCTGAATTAAGCAGTAAAATGGAACTCAATCAAATAGGTAGATTTGACTACCTGAACGTTCTGGAGATATGGTAAACTATTTTTATAGGAGGGCGATAGAGAATGAGGATTTTAGTAGATGCGGATGCATGTCCGAAAAAAGAAGCAATCATTCAAGAAGCACAGAATTATCAGATTCCCGTGCTGCTGATATCGAGTATTTCACATTTTTCTACAAAAGAATTACCGGATGGGATCGAACGCATATGGGTCGACAAAGGCAGTGATCAGGCAGATTTTAAAATCATGAAGCTGGCCTATCCGAATGACATTGTGGTGACACAGGATTACGGTCTGGCTTCAATGCTTTTACCCAAACAGTGTCGGGTTCTCCATCATGAAGGATATGAATATACGAACAAAAGTATCCAGAAACTGATAGACGGACGACACTTATCCGCACAGATGAGACGCCAGTCCAAAAAAAGCAAAGTTAAAAGTTTAAACCCTTTTGCTGATGAAACGCAGAGAGCATTTGATGAGCTGCTACGCCAGGTCATTGAGGAACAACTAGAACAGACAGAAAGGATCGATCAGTCAAGTGATAACGATAGGGCTGACGGGATGGAGCGATCATGAACTCATTCAGCGTCATCCGTCTAAAAAACTGGAAGATTATGCTAATCACTTTCCGATAGTGGAACTGGATACAAGCTTTTATGCTATCCCCTCTCATAAAAATATTCTCAGCTGGTTACAGAAGACACCTGAATCATTCACTTTTTTACCTAAAGTGTACAACCAGATGACGTTACATAAGCCTTTTTATCCTGACTACCCGTCGATGGATGACGTTTTTGAAGCCTACAAGGCCGCCTTTAAACCAATGGTAGAGAACGAAAGAGTGACATCTTTCCTCTTTCAGTTCCCCCCTTTTTTCGACTGTACACGCAAAAATGTCAACTATCTGAAATATGTAAGGCTGCATATGGATGAGCTGCCAGTTGCTGTCGAGTTTAGAAATCAGACATGGTTTAGTGAGTCGACTAAAGAAAAGACGCTTCAATTATTACGCCAGTTGAGCTTCACTCATGTGGTAGTCGATCAACCACAAACGCCTAACAACAGTGTGCCTATAGTAGTGGAAACGACTCATTCTGATTTGAGCATACTGAGACTTCATGGCCGTAATTACGAAGGCTGGCTAGGTGAAAATGTCGAAGACTGGCGTGCTGAACGCACCCTTTATGACTATTCCGATAGTGAACTGAACACGTTTAAGGTAACTGTCGACCGTTTAAACAAAACTGCTAAGAAGGTCTGTATCATTTTCAACAATAATTCTGGAGGACACGCGGCTAAAAATGCCAAACGTCTTCAGGAACTTCTGCACCTGGATTTTGGATACCTTGGGCCTCAGCAGATGGATCTCTTCAGATGAAAAGACCGACACATACTAAAACACATGTCCCGTAAACTGAACAGTCAGGTTCAGTTTGAGACATGTGTTTTTCCTTTTAAAAAATGATTCGCTTATTTTTTCGGTTTACCTTGTTTACTCCATCTGAACAAAGTGTTTAACGCACTATAGAGTGCAATGCCTACACTTGCCCCAACCGTATCGATAATCACATCGGACAGCAGAGCCGTTCTTCCTGGAACGAAATATTGATGCAGTTCGTCTGAGACAGCATAAATAAAGGACACCACTACTGCAATACCAAATGCCCTCCAAACTCTAACACCCGACAAGGTCAATGCGTTCATTAAAAAACTGCCCAGAAAGAGATAAATAATAAAATGAGCATACTTTCTTAGATAAAGGTGAATGACCCAACGGTTCATCTCAAATATACCGAACCCGCTCACTCGAGGCCTGACTATAGTATAGAGGACAAAGACGATTCCTATACTGAGAGCGATAAACATTAAAAACAGTAGACCCTTCAGTATAATGTGGGACTGCATTCGTACCAGCCACACTAAAAAGAGATGGTATAGAACCACGAAAACGACTATACCCACTAACTGCCAGTTGGAAATGAGTTCTCCGCCAAGGCGCATCACTCCTATGCTCAGTCTGGCAGATTCCTGGGCAGGCTGAGATGAGAACCAGAAAATCACACCCATCCAAAACAAAACCATTACCCAGGAAAAAGATTGAACCAGTCTCGCTTTCGTTTTTTGCTTACTCGTCACCTAATCGCCCCCTTATGACCCATTTATTTAACAGTTAATGAGTTAAATCTAGTCAAGCATTGTGCCTTGTTCCATAATTTTAACGTCATCTATCCAGACTGTTGGTGTTTTAACCACACAGTCGATATGCACTCCAGCTTCTGTCACTCCTCCGAACGGTTTGTTTGATCCAAAGGCGATATGAATGGTGCCATAGACTTTCTCATCTTCAAGTACGACACCTGTGATGCGGGCAGAGGGATTCGTACCAATTCCAAATTCTGCGATAGTACGCCCTTCTTCATCACCAAGGATATCCAGCAGCTCTCTTCCTTGATTGCCAGTCGCCTCTGTTAGTCGTCCGTTATCTATCGTTAGGATCACTGGCTCTTTGACCATTCCTATTTGAGCGATAGAGCCATCTACTACTAATGTCCCGTTTGCTGATGTTTCTAAGGGAGCGATGAATGCTTCGCCGGAAGGCACATTTCCTGCCTGGCCTTTCTCTCTGAAAATACCTGTACTAGCAATGCCTTTTCTATCGGCAATTGAAAAGGTCAACACGGCATCGTCTTTCTCGATCTTCACTTCTGAAGCACCATCCAGTAGTTTAGTGAAGCGCGCAGTTAAATCCTGCACCACTTGCGGATCTGCTTCGATTGCCCCTTTTTCAAGCATGGACAACGTAATCCCCGGCATTGTACCTATTCGAGTACCGCCAGCAGCAGCCTCTTTTTTCGCGCGGGTATGCGTAATACTTGCAGTGGTCACACAAAGAGCTACGTCCGCATCTTTCATTGCTTGAGCCACAATGAATGGTGGCTCTTCACCTGATTTGTAATTAGCTGGAAACTGCATAAACACTGTTTCGTTTCCTTTAATGCATGAGGCTTCATAAAAAGGCATCGCTACTAGTTTCATATGATCATCCGTAATAATAGCCACGCGTTCATCTTTCTTTAAGTCGAAATTATTTTCAAACACCCTTAATGCATTTTCTATATAGTTTGTCATTTTCTCATCTCCTCAAATGTCCATCTTACCTCTATTCTAACTAAAATGAGTGTATTTTAACATCATAATTATTTTTAAATGCTTCCCTTATTAATCTTTGAAGATTAATAGATTAAGGTGTACACTGAAAAAAAGACTTTGAAAGGATGTTTTTACATGTCACCATCAATGGATGCTTATGGATTTACTGATCCGAAAAAAGATCAGGCATTGCCTGCTTTTGAAAAAAGAGTACTGCCCGTTCCTGAAGCACGAAATAGAGAAATTGTGGTAGAGGTCAGAGCAGTCGGCATCAACCCTACCGACCTTGCCACTCGACTGATGAAAAAAACGACGGACGATTCCTTCACTGTATTAGGAAGAGACATTGCAGGAGTAGTCGTCTCTGTAGGGGATCAGGTCACTTTATTTAAAAAAGGCGATGAGGTCTTCTATCCCGGAACCAGCAATGTGCAGGGTGCTCAGGCAGACTATCACAAAATCGACGAACGAATGGTCAGTCTCAAGCCTAAGAACTTAAGCTTTGCCGAAGCAGCTGCGCTCCCTTTAACTGCATTGACCTCATACGAAGTTATCCATGACCGGCTTCATTTATTCGACCAGGCAGATCAGCCAGGCGAAGTGACCCTGCTGATTGTAGGCGCTGCAGGTGGAGTCGGCTCAATCGCCACTCAGCTCGCACTGAATTACGGCTTTAACGTGATCGGCACGGCTTCTCGTGACCAATCTAAACAGCATTTAAACCAATTAGGAGTCCAGCATGTGATCGATCACTCTGAACCTTATAAGAAACAACTTGAAGAAAAAGGGCTGAATAAAATCGATGCTGTTTTTTTAGCCGCCCGATCAGATGACAATATTCTAGAAGCTTCCAAAGTCGTCAAACCTCAAGGTCATATTTGTTCGTTACTTCCGATAAGTGACCCTCTGCCCATGCCGTTTTTCACTAAAAGCCTGACAATCAGCTTCGAACTGATGTATACACGTTCCGTCTATCAAACGGATGACTGGATAAAACAACATGAGTATTTAACAGAACTTAAAAACCAGGTCGAGCAGGGATTCGTTCAGTCTACGTTATCGAAGCGCTTTGACAAATTAAATGAAGACACATTGACTGAAGCCTACACTTTACTGCAATCAGAACATACCATAGGAAAAATTGTACTGGAGCATCACAAAAACAGTTGATTCTCATTCCTCGCCATAAAAAATGCCTCCCCCAAATGACCACGGGGAGGTTTTTTACTGTGACACAGTATATTCAGTACAATCACATTGTTTCATTGTTTCATTTTTATAAGAAACTCTATAAGAATGGCCCTCTTCATTTAAGAGGTCTCTTCTTTATTTAATTTCGACCTATTTTTCTGTACGCTCAAGGTAAATAATAAAGCTGGAAAACTTAGCCCAAAAAATACAAACAGAGGCACAAAAAACAGTGACACTATTAATTGTGCTGTCAGTAGTAGGACTATCCCTATACTGTAATGAGGAAATCTAATACTGTAAATGAATGAGTAGACGACACGGGTTTTAAATGAATAGTGTGTGTGCACAAGCAACGTATAAAAATAAAAAATAATAAATATGAACAAGAGTGAAAAGATAAACAATGCCCCTAAAAGAAAAGGACGCACAATCATTTCTTCCGGCATCAGGAAAAGAATCAGTCCGTCAGCAACTAAAACAAGCCCGATAAATAAGAAAACCCATCCTCTTTTCATGCTCCCCCATATGTTTGCTTTTACATATCCGATGTAATCAATTTTCCAGCTGACTTTCTCTTGTCTGATCCTCTTATTAATACAGTAAAAAACAGCTTCTGTAGAGGCAAAAATGGGAATAATGAGGAGTGACGTGAGCACCCACAGCAAGTTGAGGACGGCCAGAAATGAAAAATATTCTGTAAATACCACTAGGGCAGATGTCTTTTCCTCTCGATTTAATTCACTTCCCTTTCTATCTTCTCCTTCCATTACCCTTTAGTCCCTCCTGTTAAATCCATTCCACTGATAAAGTACTTCTGAGCAAAGAAGAAAAGCAGAATAGTTGGGATCATGACTAGTGTTGCCCCAGCCATCAGATAATTCCACTGTGTAGTCGACTGACTCTGAAAACTCTGCAGACCAATTTGTAATGTGTACCGGTCTTCTCTGGTGATATATAGCAGCGGGCCCAGAAAGTCATTCCAAGCGCCATTGAACGACATGATTCCCACCGTAATCAGTGCAGGCTTCGTTAACGGCAGCATCAACCGACTCCAAATATACAGGTGATTCGCTCCATCAATTTTAGCAGCTTCTACTAGTTCATTACTGATCGACATATAAAACTGCCTCATGAGGAAAATGAAAAATGCACTCCCAAAAAACGACGGTACAATCAAAGGGAGATAGGTTCCCACCCACCCAATTTGAGTAAATAAGATATACTGGGGGATCATCGTCACAAATCCTGGGACCATCATGGTTGCTAACACAAGTGCAAATAAGATATTTTTACCTGGAAAACTGATTTTTGCAAACCCATAGGCAATAAATGAATTGGATAAGACATTTCCCATAACAACAAACGCAGTAATGACCATCGTATTCCTCATATATCTAAAAAAAGGAAAAGCCTGGACGGTTTCGATATAATTTGACCACTGGATTGTCTCAGGTATGATCGTAGGTGGAAACCTCACGATTTCTTCCATTGGTTTTAGCGACGTTCCTAACATCCATAGCAGTGGCGCAATCAACACTAGACTAACTGAAAGAAGCAAGATATATACGAATACTTTTCCTAAAAATTGCTGTCTTTTTCTACTTTTAAAATAATTCCTATGCCATTTTACGCGAGGTTTCTCACTCGGTATAACTTTTGAAGTAGCAATAAGCCCTCCCCCTCTCTATACTCTAACTCGACTGGCTATTAATAATGTACCCACCTTGGGGCAAGTTTCAAATTGACGAAGGTTAATGATAAGACGATAATAAATAAAATCATGGACATCGCCATAGCGTACCCCATATTATAAGCTACGAAAGCCTGGTTCCACATGTGCAGGTTATAGAATAGCAATGAGTTAGCCGGTCCGCCAGTGCCTCCTTCTGTCATCACATACGCTTCCTGAAAAATCTGGAACGCACCGATCGTCGAGGTCACTACATCATAGAAAATAATAGGCGTAATCATGGGCAGCGTAATATGGAAAAACTGGCGTGAAAAACCGGCTCCATCTACTTCTGCTGATTCATATAGTTGTTTTGGAACGTTCTGCAAGGTAGCTAAGTAAAGCAGCATCGCTCCACCGACACTCCATAAACGCATAAGTATCAAGGCAGGTTTTGTCCACTGAGGATCAAACAGCCATGATGGACCACTTATGCCCACCCAGGACAAAATAGTATTGATCAACCCCGATGATGGAGACAGCAGCTGCATCCACAAAACATAAACCGCGACCCCGGATAATACCGCCGGAAGATAAAAGATTGTGCGAAAAACGCGTATCCCTCTTATTTTCCTGTTTAATAATACCGCTAAAAAAACACTTCCGATAGCAGTTAAAGGAACATTGAATGCTACATAATAGGCCGTATTGTAAAGTGACGTCGTGAATAATTCATCTTGAGTGAACATTCGTCTGAAGTTAGTCAGTCCAATAAAGTCCATACGTGACGTAATATTGTAATTAGTAAAACTCCCGACAAATGAAAATAACATGGGTAAAAACATAAATCCAAAAAAACCTATGATAAATGGAGAGACAAACAGAAGCCCCCATAACGCTTCTTTCTTCTGACTGGGTGTCCACTTTTTCTTCTTGAACTGCCTGGCTTCCTGCACTGCTTTTTTGAATTGTGACTGATCTTCAGCTGCCTTCATTACACACTCTCCTTTCATCTGTAGTGAAAAAGGAGATGAATCCATCCCCTTTTCATCACTAGAATTAATACTCTTTTCATATGTTTTTACTGGTTCTGTTCTACCAGATTTTCAACAGAGTTCTGAGCATCTTCCAGAGCTTCTTCAGCTGTTTTTTCTCCAAGGAACGCTGCATCGATTTGAGTGTTGATCAGTGAATGATAGTCTGGTGCATGCAGTGGGACGGGTGTAATCACTGTCTGCTCAAGATTCTGGTGAGCCATTTCGTATATCATATGACCCGTTTCGTCCAGCTCAGCGTGTTCTGCAAGGTTTTCATTTGCCTCCACATTGGCCATAATATCAAAACTGTTCATCCCAAATTGTTCCTGAACTTCTGTTGAAGTCAAGTGTCGGATAAATTCGTAAGATTCTTCGGGATGAGAAGTGTTTTCTGGAATTTCCAATACAAACCCTCCACCCCAAGACCAATTTCCACTGCCTTCTTCTCTTTCCGGAAGAGGAGCGACATTAAATCTGAAATCTTCAGGGGCATTTTCTCTCAGATTAGTATAATAGTTGATGTTCTGGCCTCTCATAGCTACAAGACCTGAAATAAACGGGTCAGCAACTCCCGAGCCGAATTCAGCTTCGTACTGGGTGACTGTTTCACGTCCATAATAATCCTGCCAGTCGAGTAACCACTCTAGAGCATCTACCTTTTCAGGTGTATGGATGGTCACGTTCCCTTCTTCATCAAACCAGGAAGTACCGCCATCTGCATTCAAAGCCCAGACATCAGGACCAATATTCCATCTAGGATAAAATCCGATTTGCTCCCAGTCGTTCTCAGATCCTTGATCCAGGGTTCGAGCGACTTCTTCCAACTCTTCCCATGTCTGTGGGGGGCTGTCAGGATCGAGACCTGCTTCTTCAAATGCGTCTATATTATAAAATAAGACCTGGGTATCCGTATTGAACGGAACAGCGTAGGCTTCGTCTTCGAAAATGACTGTTTCCCACAGCTGAGGATAGAATGAATCAGAAATATCTTCCTCATCAATGAATGACTGTAAATTAGTTGCCTGATTAGCATCTGCACGCTGCCTTACGCTATTAATATCCTGCACAATAACATCTGGTGCATTACCTCCAGCTATAGCAGCTAGTGCCTTGGTCCAGATATCTCCCCATGGCTGATAGACATATTCGACTGTGATTGTGTCATGAGTATCATTGAATTCCTCAATGATCTCTTCAATTGTATCGCGTCGTGGGCCTGAACCCCAGAACGACCAGAATTCAAGTTCGACCTGTCCCTGAGTGTCTGATTCTCCATCAGTAGTTGTGTTGTCTCCAGTTTCAGTCTCTCCATTGCCGCACGCAGCTAAAATCAGTGAAACAGCAGCACACCACGTACCTGCCTTAAGCAATGTCCTTACCTTAATAGTTTTCACAGTTATTCCTCCTCATTGTGAAAAAAACATGAATTTATCCGTCTTTTTCTGTGACTATTTTTCACTTTAAATGATAGACAACTTCTCTAAACTATTCAAACAATAACTCCTGTTAACTGCTAAAATCATTTGATTAAATAGACCCCACTTGTTGTCAGAGCACTATCTTAATATTTTGAACATTCATTTTTTCAATTATTTTAACTTTTCAATTTGTTATGAAAGCAAAAAAAGCGGTAGAAGCATGGCTTCTACCGCTTTAAATATGAAAAATAATTGTTTTACTTAAAGTTAATAAATTCATAGGATCAGTATCCCATCAGACATTATTCCCATGTGTCGAATAAAGATTTGATTGTACCTTCCAAAGCTCCCCCAAGGACAAAGATAATCCAACTCCAGGCCCAGATGCTTCCTCCAAAAATAAAACTAGAGGCGAAATAAATAACGACGATAATGGGCCAGTAAATTTCTTCAATGATATAGTCAATTTTTTTGCGTCTGGCTTCAGCTTTGACTTCTTCCTCAAAGTGTTCCGGATCTTTTCCGTTTGATAAAATCACTCCATAGGCATTGAAGACATTACCACTATAGGTGAAAAACATGACCCCTACGCCTATCAGAACCAGCATCAGTCCCAGTCCAGTTAAAAGAGATAACAGATTGGTTAAAGCACCTACAAGTAAGGGTGTCAGTGATAAAATACAGAACGACACGCCTAGTACAATACTCAAAGCGAGTGATTTCTTATACGCTTTTTTCTGATGCTCTACCTCATCTCTTAAATCAGCTAACAGAACAAATGGCTGATGATAAGGTTTCAACTCATCCGCCCGCATGCCTTCTATTATGAGAAGTGCAATACCGATCACTAGACATACCAGTAGAAGGATAATCCCAATCACTCTATTCGCTTGAATCGCTGAGCCTGCACTTAAGAATGAGAGCATCAACCCTACGCCCAGAAGAATAGATAAAATACCAAGTCCCACTCTCAAACCGATCATTGCTTTTGCTTCCACGAAAAAGTCTATAGCTCCTTCTTCCATAGTCGGATGATTTTCCAAGGTTTCGGCAGACTCTTTTTCTATACCCATTTCGCTGAGTAACTCATCGATGTTTCCAAACTCTGCAATAACCACACCAATTGCTTCGTGTTCTGATGCCCCATTTCCAATCAGCTCATCGTATTTATCCTCCATGTTAGCTAGGATATCCAAACGCAGCTGATTCGTTTCCTCTGTTAAAGGAACGGTCTTGAACACTTGGTTCACGTATTCATTAATTATATTCATTTTATTTCCCCTCCAACGAATTGATCGACTACTTGCTTAGTAACCAGCCATTCTTCCTGTTTTTCTTTTAAATACCGCTTGCCTTCTGGTGTGATCCGGTAATAGGTCCGTTTCTTCCCTTGTGTAACGTTTCCTGGGTAAGAGTCAATATAGCCGTTCTTTTTTAATCGAGTAAAGGCCGAATACATGGTGGTTTCTTTGATCAGATACTGTCCATTCGTTCGCTCTTTAATGTCCTTCGATAAAGCATACCCGTAAGAATCCCCTTCATTTAACAAGGATAACAGGAACGAGTCGTTATACCCTCTGATGACATCACTGCTTATCATGAGATCGTTCCTCCTTCATGTCCAGTAGACGGTTATGTATATTTAATTACTGCATCTGTCGTTGTACTTAGTTTAGCATATGCGTTTTGAAATTACTACACTTATCGTAGTAAAATAAAAAAATCAGACTAAAGACTGATACATGCCTTTAATCTGATTCTCTTATCATTATCAAACGATTGTAAATTTAAACTTAGTCGATATCTCTTCTACTATATCCGAGGTATCCAACTACCGACAAAACAAGTGAAATCCCTGTGAGCGCTAGAGTGACTATCCAGTTCCAGTCATCAATAGGCATTTGAGGCACATGATAGAATGGAGAAAGCCCATTAATGATCTCAGGAAAATCGAATAATCCACCAAAATATAGGATCATGAATGCAAAGCCCAGGTATAGCCAGACCAGCGACGTCAGTTTTGGCAGCCAGCCTATCAGTAATGCTGCCACCCCGATCATGACATACATGGCTGGAATATACGCAAAACCGGCTACAATGATTTCAACTAGGGATACGTCATACCCCATAGCTACTGCCGCTCCCCCAAAAGCCAGGGACTGAAGGATCTGTAAAGCAATCGCTACAATAGCACTCAGCACTATGAACGAACCAAAGATAATCAATCGTGAGTGTGCTCCGGCTATAACTTTTTCAAGGCGATTCTTTTTCTCTTCTCCTCTGAGTCTAAGCATGACTTGCAGAGAAGGGATGGTTGCTGCCATTGCAAGCACCCCAAGAATCATGGCCATGAACTGATCGACCATTGATATATCAGGATCTCCGGCTATGATCTGTTCAATCACTTCATTTCCTTCAAGCAGGCCTTCGACATCTCCGATGACAGATCCGTATGAAATACCGAGAAATACCATAGCAACTGCCCAGACAATTAATGGGGTCTTGACTAGTTTAACCACAAAGCCAATGGGTGTTTTCAAAAAGGCTGAAGCATGTCTTCTTCCTGATCGATCAGGAAGTAATCCGGCCCCCATGTCCCGCTGGTGTTTTAAGAAAAGAGCAAGAACAATGAGTACCAGACTGATGCCCAAGGCTATCCAGACCGGGAACCAGTAATTATTAACGAAGGGTTCCGTATTGTACAGAAGGCCCAGCGGTGAAATCCAGCTGAACACTTCCATACCTGAGTCACCAATGATTCTAAACACATAAGATAGGCCTAATGCCCCAAATGCCAGCATCATCGCGCCTCTTGCATTGGACGAAAGCTGCGCAGTCACCAGAGTGATCGCCCCAAATAAGAGTCCTGTCATCCCATAAATCACCCCAGTTAAGAGAGCCCCTTCTGTAGACATGCTCGCATCACCCAGTCCGATCAACAAACCCGCGGATATGAGAGCAACCAGAACATTGGTGACTAATAAAAGAATAATAGCAGAGGTTGTGTGAGCTAAGCGACCAGTTGGCAGAGCCTGTATCAGCTCCAGGATTCCATCCTCTTCTTCAGACCGTGTATTACGTACAACTAATAGAATGGACATGATTGCAAAAAGGGCAAAACCTAGAATCGTCATGGTGTGCGAATACATAGCCCCGATCGTATAGTTATCGATACCTATAGCTCGGCCAAATAAAGCCTCCATTGCAGGATTCTGCATGGCCATGGCCATAGCCTGTCGTTCAAGTGGGTCTCCATACACTTCGACAAAAGCCACGACACCCATAATGACATAAAAAGCGCCGCCAATTAACCAGAGAAGCAGCTTCAGCCACTCTTTTCTTAAAGTGAACCGGAAAATACGTCCAGTCTGAGCATGTGTCTGCATCATCTATACCCCTCCTTTAGTCGATTCATAGTGACGCATAAATAAATCTTCCAATTTAGGAGGCGCACTTTCCAGCTTTAATACAGTGTAAGGCTGAATAAACCTCAGGAAATCATCAAGATGATCACTGTCCAGCTGAAAGACGATCTCACCTTTGTCCCTTGTTACGTCATGGGCAAAATCCTGGCTATCGATAGTATGGATGTCTTCTTTAGTTTTTAAAGTGATTTGTGAACGGGTCAGATGTCTTAAATCAACCAATGATCCTGACTCAACGATTTCGCCTTGTCTTATAATAGCGACCCGGTCACAAAGCTGCTCAACCTCGGATAGGATATGACTCGACAACAAGACACTTGCTCCTTTATCCAGAACTTCTCTCGCACATCTCTGGAATACTCTTTCTTGAAGAGGGTCTAATCCAGCTGTAGGTTCATCGAAGATATAGACATCAGCCTCTGCTGAAAATGCGGCGATCAATGCAACTTTTTGACGATTTCCTTTTGAATAGGCTCGACATTTTTTGGTCGGATCGAACTCGAACCGTTTGATCAGTTCTTCTTTTCTTTCTTTATCAACTTTCGCTCCACGCATACTCAAGAATAAATCGATCACCTGACCACCTGTCAAGTTAGGCCATAAATTCACATCACCAGGTACATAGGCCACACGTTTATGAATATCTACAGCATCTTTCCATACATCTTTTCCAAATAAGGTAGCTGACCCGCCATCCGCTTTGATAAGTCCCAGCAGGATTCTTATCGTTGTTGACTTTCCAGCCCCATTCGGTCCAATGAACCCGACAATTTCCCCCTTGTTGACCTCAAAACTCACTTTATTCAGTGCTTTTGTTTTTCCGAATGATTTTTCAATTGCATTGATTTCTATCACTTTTTCCATTTTAACCCTCCGCTCTCATCCATTAGTGTACTCCGGTTTGTAATAAATTTTCTTCAACGTATCCAGATAGCTATAAAATTCTTTATAATAGGGTTCGAAAGCCTGATTAGTGAAAACCTCGATGCCCTCCATCTTAACCCGCTGTTCCAACTCAGTCCTGTACCCTTCAATCGTCCATCTGATGAAGTTAAAGGACGTTTCCTGCGGGATGTCATCTCTAAATTTTGAAAAGTCGATATTCTTAGTTAAGAGAGATCCCCATACGTGTTCTGCTTTAGTTCGTTTGAGAAGCAGCTTATCTGGTAGATTGTGTTCATCACTATGAATAAATACACGAGCCATAAAGCTCAGGGCATGAGGATGTTCCTGATAGACAGCCCATTTCAGCTCACTTGTCTGTCTCAATCTGATGAAAAAGTCTGTTTCAGAAAAATCTACTTTTTTCAGAAAAAACTCATCTGCTATGCAAAATGCTTCTTCTACCAGATCATGGAACAGCCCTTCCTTATTCGTAAAATAATAAAACAGTGTCCCTTTTCCAATTCCAGCTTCTTTAGCTATCCGATTAGTCGATGCCTGCTTATATCCTTTGTTAGAGAATTCCTTATAAGCGGAATCCAAAATTCTTCTTTGCTTATCACTATCTAACGCCTTGAATGCATCATCCATGACATACCTCCTTTCCACTTAACGACTACATCCGTTGACCGCACTGGTCAAAACTAATATTTAAACTGACCACCCTGGTCGATGAGTTAAGTTTACTCTCTCTGACCAGGGTGGTCAATAGGTCTGTGGTCGTATTGTAAACGTTTTTTAGGGGGGTTAGAGTTTAATTATCCGATACTCTTTCCATGAGATTTATACCTACTCCCATAAATAGGATGCCCATGAGTATCAGAGCTGACAGTGGAACGATGAGCTGTGACAATGTGTGGTCATGAACAATTGTATCTACCATCGCCTCCATTCCATATTTAATGGGCATAAGATCTCCCAGGAAAAGCAGAAGACGATTCGTCACCACTTCAAGCGGCCAGAATGCGCCTCCCAGCATAGCCATGGATGTGGTCACAATTGGAATCACCACCTGCAGCTGTTGAGGTGTATTAACGATGCCCATCAGCAGCATACCTAAAGAGACAATCGCAAACACGAAACTGAAAATGATGACACCCATTTCAAGGTAGTTAGTCCCTAAATCGATTCCCACCAAAACCCTTAAAATAAGGAAAGCCAAACCGATTTGAATCATCCCTGCTAATAGATAATGCGTAAGCTGACCCAAATAAATTTTGGTTTTCGTCAAAGGAGAAAAAATCAGTCTGTTCCATGTCCCTGTCTGTTTTTCTTCTACTAGATTAATCATTAAAAATAAGATAGAGAATACAGAAAAATACAAGCTCATGCCGACAACGATTCCGAGTCGGTATCGGTCTCCTGAAGAAACAGCGGCTGCGTGTGAGCGGGTTTCGATTTCAATGAATTCTGTGACCTCTAAACCGGTTAACCCGAAATCCGTTTCAACCCCCTGCAGTCGCATTTCAGTTACAAATATCTGATCGACATACTGGATAAGGGTTGATATTTCCATGTCTTCTCGTCCAATCAGAAATTCGTAATTCTCTTGAGTTAATCCAAGCGCAAAGGCCGTTTCATTCATGCGTATGTTGTCATAAACTGTCTCATAGTCACTTTCGACGAAAAGAAAGGTTTCTTCTTCATTCAATCGATCGATCCATTCGTTCAGCTCTTCGGAAGTCAACTCTTCACTATACGTCGGAACAGAGATCGTCTGCGTTCCTTGAGCCCCTGCCAGAAAATAAACGAATAACAACGTCAATCCCAAAAACGTCACCATCAGTACAGGCTGTTTAAAAAGCCTCAGCCATTGGAGTTTAAACACTGTCCACATTTAATCCAACCTCCTTTTTGGGAATAGAACGACACTCGTGACTAGCAGAACAGCTGTCATCCCTATTACTCTAATAATCAATGGGGCGACTTCAGTTAAACTGAACCCCTGCATGAGCTGCAGATAAGATGTCATCATTGCCCCATTTGGTGTCCAGTTGCCCAGTGCTCTTAAACTCTCTGAGAATTGTTCAACTGGCGTAAAACTGCCTCCGATAAAGGCAAACAGTGTCACGATGATGCCCCCAAAAAAACTTGAGGACGTATTACTGTCTGAATAAAGAGAAATAGAAGTCAGAAGACTCGTAATTGAACCGACAACCAGTGAAAAAGCAAAGCTGACGATACTCAAGTCGATCCAGAAATTTAATGCATACCCTCTAAATGTTCCAAAAATCAATGTGCTTAACCCAAATAAAATCCCTAACTGGATAAACGTGATGAGTGTTCCAGACACGAGTTTACTCCCGAGGTAGGTCAGTGGTTTTGTACCGGAAATCATCAGTCGACCAAAGACATGCTGTTTCTTTTCTAAAAATGCACGGCTGGCAAGAGCTGGTGCAGTGTGCAGAGCGAACATTGCGCCCATTCCAATAGTATAATATTGAAAGGATGTGATAGGGTCCGCCGCCGTGAGGTTAGTTACCTCCCCATAGCTTTCTTCCTGCTGATTGGCAGTGTCCGCTTCTCCTTCAGTCGCAATCGCAATACTGGCTTCGAGATTAAACTGATTAGCGTAGGTGGTCAGGACACTTCTTAGAATATCTGTGGTCACACTCTCCACGTTTTGAACTTCAAGTGTCAGCGCGTGTGTCCCTTCTTCTTCTAGAAACAGCGCTGACCAGACTGCTTCATTAAAGCCTTCTGGAATAATGATCACGCCTGAAATATCCCCATCATCGAGTGCAGCTTGTGCTGCTTCTGCTGATGAGTACTCTTCAACTGTCATCCATTCCTGGATTTCTTCACTATTGAACAGGTAATCTACTTGTTCACCCGGTGCTACATCCTCAGCTTGTGCAACCAGTGCCCTCACTCCTTCAGACGGCACCCCCCTCTCCTCCAGCTCTGATTCCCAGTTATTAAGCGACTCTGCGGTGGTCTGTTCATGTACGACTGCAACTGGAAACGCATTAATATTGAATTCCGTCATCGTGAGGTTTCCAAGTGCCAGTCCTAAGATCGCAATTAGAATGAACGGCATGAAGAGTAATTCTGTTAAATCTGACCGACTTCTTGAAAGGATGAGACTGTCTTTTTTTATTAATTCGAACATCCCTTTTCACCTCTCTCTTTAATCTCTGTCTTTAATCTCTCAATGTCCGTCCAGTTAAATGTAAAAATACATCTTCTAAAGTCGGAGTCTGGATCGCTACTCCTGTTATTTTCGTTTTTGTCTGTTTAGCCAGTTCAAAAACTTCTCCCAGTAAATCTTCTCCCTTAGGTGCAATCACTTTGTATCCTTGGCCTTCTTCAGTAACTTTTCTGACACTTCCATGTTTTGAAAGCGTATCTCTGAACGCAGGCGAGAGAGTATGCACGTGGATTTGAATGGTCTCTTCATTGGACAGGATACTTTTCAGTTCCTCATTTGTGCCAGACGCAATGATTTCTCCGTGGTCCATGATATACACACGGTCACACAGCTTTTCAACCTCTTCCATATAATGGCTGGTGTAAAGGACTGTGATGTCTTTTTCGCGGTTCAATGTTCTGATCATATCCAGTATATAATTTCTCGATTGGGGATCGATACCGACTGTCGGTTCATCCATGATCAGTATTTCTGGCTCATGAAGAAGAGTGACTCCAATATTGATGCGTCTTTTCATCCCGCCGGAATACGTATTGATGGCATCTTTTTTTCGGTCAGTCAATCCGATAAGTTCTAATACGTCTTGCACACGTGTCTCCAGTTCTTTCCCTCTCAACCCATAAACCTTTCCAAAAAACCGCATATTTTCATAGGCGGATAGTTCCTCATATAGCGCTATTTCCTGAGGCACAACCCCCATGACTTTTCTGAGACGTTGTGAATGCTTCAGTGCGTCTTCTCCATTGAAACGAACTTCCCCTGATGTTGGCGGCAGCAACGTTGATATCATGGAAATGGTCGTTGATTTTCCTGCCCCATTTGGTCCAAGCAGTCCCACCGATTCTCCTTTTTCTAAATAAATATTGACTTGATTAACTGCTGTTGTCTTTTTGAATACTTTTGTCAGGTCTTTAGTTTCAAGCATGTGACTCACTCCTTTCTTCTCTTATACCTACTTAGATTATATAAAAATAGAGACAGTGTATACACTGTCTCCGGTCATTTAGTGATGTGACTTTAGTCACTCCTTTTGTCTAGATTATGTTTAATGGCATAAATAGCCAACTGCGTCCGGTCTCTGAGCTCCAGTTTGTCCAGTATCACAGTGATATGATTTTTGACTGTGCCTACAGACAAATAAAGGGCGTCCGCAATTTCCTGATTATTCTTTCCTTCACTGATCAATGCTAAGAGGCATTTTTCTCTTTCGGTCAGTGACCCGTCGATTTCTTCGACCTCGGCATTTTTCTGAATCAATGAGGGCATCAGTTTTGCGGCGACTTGACCTTCGATGATTAGTCCGCCTTGCAGACACTGGTGAATCGATTGCAGCAGCTCGTCAATTTCTCCATCTTTCAGCAGGTAGCCATTCACATGATTTTTCAATGCTTCCAGAGCATACCCCTCGTCGTTGAATGTGGTCAGAATCAGTATTTTAAGATTGGGGTGTTCTTCACGTAGTCGCCGACTGGCTTCAAGTCCATTCATCACGGGCATTCTGATATCAAGAATGGCTAAATCAAATCGCTGCTTTCGGCAAAGCTCGACGGCTTCTGCGCCGTTTTCCGCTTCTCCTGTCACTTGAAATGCATCATCCATCTCAATCATCATTTTTAATCCATGTCTGACTAACGCCTGATCCTCAGCTAATAAAATAGTTGTCATTTCTGGTCCTCAATTCTATTTACTATGTCCAGCGGAAACTGTCCAGTTAGCCTAAACCTCTGTCCATGTTGAGATATCGTCAGATTGCCATCGAGTTCTTCCAGTCGTTTTCTCATATTAGACAGGCCAAATCCTTCCTTTAATTCCACTTTCTCTTTTAATGGATGGCTGACCGAAAACTGAAAATAGCGGTCAGCTATCAGCTTGAACTGTATATCTGCTTCTCGGGTATGACTGTGGCGCATCATGTTTGTCAATGATTCCTGAATCGCCCTGTATAAGACAATTGATTGCTTGTTAGATAGAGGTTCGTTTAAGACACCCGACTCCAGCAGGAAACGGATCTGTATATGACTTTCTGCTTCCAGTTTTCTGACAAGTTGAATAACAGCCTGCAAGCCAGCAGTTTCATCTGCTTTCAGGGCGCTGACAGCTGACCGCGTTTCATGCAGACTTTGCTGAGCGAGTTTTTTAAAAGTGGTCAACTGTTCTTTCTCCTTTTCATTCCCTGTCTGGTAGCGTGCCACTTCCAGCTGCATCACTAGTGCAGTCAATCGGTGCCCAACAGAATCATGAATGTCACGTGCTACAACACTTCTCTCTTCTTGTCTGGCAAGCTGCTCCCCTCTAACGACCTGTCTTTTCAGATGGCGATGCTCTGAGTAAATCTGATCCCGCTCTTTCTTAAGCTCTCCTGTCCTAATAGAAAATGACCGCAAGTAAAGAGAAAGCACGGATAAAAAAATGAATACCATGAGCTGTGCAAAAGGGAAAATACCCTGTTCTGAAAGAATAGTTGGTATTAAGGCGATGGCGGTCACATACAGATGGTATCCTGCTGCCATTACAAAGGACATGTGCGACGTTCCTTCCATCCCTATAATAGTTAAAATTAGCCAGACAGCCGGGAAAGCAGAGGTGCTCCAAAAAGTTGCCATGGCCACAAGAGGAAGGGCAACATACGTGAGTATTTTCAGTCGTTTATTCATTATGGGAAGCAGGAAGTAGAACAGATAGAAAAGAGCACTCAACAAAATAACTGATTCCATCGCTCCACCCTGATTCACTACAGCTGTCAGCCAAAAGAGTGACAGAAAGCTAAACAAAATCCAAAAACCAATCATCGTCATCCCTCATTATGTGCATGTCTTAGCGCTATAAACCGCCTATTGGTACTCTTACTATACCATACAGACTGCCTTGATAAACTAGATTTTTAAAGGGAAAACTCAAAATCGGTAACTGAAGCAGGAGCAACCCTTAGACTACCTCAAAACCTCCATTCTTTTGGAAAACGCATGAATGAAGCAGCTGAATACCACTATCACTTGCAACTTTCCTGTCTGACTAATGCAAGCGTAAACTGACAGTTATACAGTTATCGTTTTTTAAAATGAGAGCTCCCCTTACTGATCCCAGAGGACATTCTCTCGAGAGGAGATCCTCATAATCGAATCACAGTAGAAAAGAGCTCGGTACATCAAAGACTAAACTATTTTTACAAAAGCGGGGTGAGCCGTTACATAATACACTTCATCATTTTTATTCTTTACTATATATTGTTCTCCATTCCCAACAGCTACCTTATCAATAACCGTCGTAAAGAGTTGCCCTTTTCTCATATAGCCATAGACATCCTGATCTGCCCAGCTTGCTTTCGAATAAAACCTTAAGTTGCCCTCATGAATACTGACTAATCTCTGTTTGGGTGTGGAATGGACTGACGGTTCACTCGTAACGTTGCCGGCAGGTGCTGTATCTGTGATCTTAGCCGATACCCCGTGTGAGTAAGGAATCTCCAGTGATAGACAGACAGCCTTGACAACTGCCTCTGCTGCTTTATATAAATGAGTCTCCTTGCTGAAATAGGCAAAATCTTCAACGTTATCTAAAAAACCGTACTCGATGATAACCGTTTTTGTTTTCCCTGTGAGTCTATGCATATAGTAATAATCCTTATTCTGTGCAATTTGGCGTGTAAATACCCGTCTCAAGGGGAGACCTGTTTCACTAACCAAATGGGATGCTATCCTATCTGAAAGAGTCGAACGCGCGTGAATAGAATGGATCACTTCAATCCCCCTCGCTTTTCCGTTAAAGGCATTGAAGTGATTGCTTAAACACAAGTCCGCCTTATTTTTAACTTTTGCGATTCGAGTAACAGGATCCAGCGTCAAATCCGAGTGTCGGGTCAGCTCAACCTGGACTCCTAATTCCTTAAACCGTTTGAACTGGTACAGACTCACGATTAAATTCCATTCTTTTTCGGTGACGCCAAATGCAGAGGCTCCGGGATCGCTTCCCCCATGGCCTGGATCAATGATTACGTTCATCGTTTCGCTCCTCATGTCTAGTGACTTTTTTATGTGCAGAATATTTCATTCCTGCTTTTGTTCGCCAGGCGTATACCGTCTTGCGACTAACCTGGTATTTTTTAGCAATTTCAGTAATTGTCAGCTGATTGATGACACTTTCTGTTATAAAAATTTGTTCATTTTTTGACAGTAAAGCTATAAAGGAGGTCAGCAGCGTCTCTTCAACGAGAGTGTTTTCAAAACTGGGCAAAGTGAACACACTGTCGGTTTCTAAATCATCCGGTACTTGACACATTACTTCTTTGTTCCTTCGTTCCTTCCTCAGCTCATCAATAATGGCCCAATAAATTTTCTGATAAGCAAAACCTGTAAACTGATACATATGCTCTTCACAGACTAACGAGTCAGGAAAGGATTCATATGCTTTAACTAACGCCAGGCGCCCTATCTGAAGATAGTCATCGTAGTCATTATGCGTTGGATTCACACGACATTTATTGAGGACCCCATGGACAATACACTCATGTACAGCAAAAAAATCTGATTCTATTTCTTCCAGTAGTGATCTGATCATTTAATTCGTCCTTTACTTTTTGATACAAGGCCTTGTTCACTCATAAGTCTATCCTCTACGTCTTCCTCATTCAAAAAGCCAGATGTTCACTTAATGTGTCCATACTCTGTCCCAGAGCATACATTAGGGCAGAATCAATCCAGATCAGTCACTTTTAGTTCATTTTTTCATTAAATTATAATCAAATATAACTCATTTCCTCCAAATTTCGAATATGTGATATGATACACTATCTTTATCACTTTAGTTCTTGATTCAGTTTGTAAGCGCTAACTAACACTAAAATAGTTTAAAGGGAGCTCTGCTAATGACTCAATTTTCCAATCATTGTTCTGACTACATTTATAAAAATCTCCACACCTATTACACTCAAGCGATTCGTAAAGAGGAAACATCCCCCTCACCCTATGACTCCTGTAATGGTCAATCCCTATCGAACCGGATCCTTAGCATCACATGTGATTCAATCGTATTATATTTAGATGAAGCCATTGAGCAGACGCCTCTTCTATTAACCAAGGATTCTTTTTACATACAAGATATTTCTCATATAATAGAGAGCGAGTACAATACCCTCGTCTACCAGATATGTGGCAGTATATTAAAAACCCATGAAACCACCAGTCAAGTCATGAAACGGTATTTTCATTATTTAGAAGTCGACTATTCCTTTATTCAACGAATCGGGAAATGTATAGGGATTACTCAGCGCTGTCCCTACGTTGTCGGTGAAACACTGTTCGCCCCTGAAAAAGGATCGGTCAAAACCAATTCTAGCTGGATCGCTTTCCATCACATCATTTATGTTGAACCTATCAACAGTCAGCTGATCAGTTTTAAAGTCCGAAAATACCATGAACTTATTTTGCCGCTGACTCATAAACGCACGTCAGATATGATTTATAAAACAACAACTCTTTACCATACGACAAAGGCAATCAGTATTGATCTGCAGGAAAAATTTACATCCCGATATCAGGATCACACATTTGAAGACATGCATATCATCAAAAAAGAATTAGCTTTTAAAACTTTGGGGCAGCCCACACTCAAGCTGACTAACTTATTCGATTATTTATCTCTGCATCGGGCAAATGACATGCTGCAGGCCGTACTCGGAGAAGATAATCCTTATCTAAATGATATCCGGGCCACCTTTCCCTTAACTCATTTATATAAAGATGAATATACATAATTTTTATTAATATTACGTTTTTTATTATCCTATAAGTCTGATATTTATCACTATCTTCGTGTAAAACGACTAATTACCAACTGATAGTCCGAAATAGTTGAAGTGAAAAGGCGTTTTCGTTATTATTAATTTATGCATAGAAAACAAGCAATGAATGTACGGGACAAATCTTATACTATTGACTGTGTAGAGGAGGAGTAATCTTGAGTTTCTATGAGAATGTCAAAAGTTTTATTAAACGAAACGCATCTAAATCAGATCAACTGATTCAAACTAAATCATTAAAAGAAAAGAAACACGGGAAAACCCTGTCTATTCAGTATAAATTACAGGTTTTTGCCAGTGAATTAACATCGAATCAAGAAGTGATCGATTCTGTTGTCAAAAAAATCATAAAAAAAGATAACACTAAACGAACCTATGCCGGTAAATCTGATCAAGATCTGACGACTTATACAAACAAAATTTATCAGTATGAAAGTTACCAGACAAATAAAGTAAAATTAGTCCCTTCTCAATCTGATCGACTGGACCTATTCATAGAGGATATATACTTAGGAGAGTTGCCTGAGCATTACACTAAAGACGCTCTTCATTATTTACAATCCACTATTATTATGTCGTTTGCCTATATCAACGGCGGTCCTTATAAACTCTGGAACGGCCCTGATAATGAACTGGAGCAAGGCACTGATTCCTATGATCTGACAATCTATATTCAGTTCAGTTAATCTTTGCATTAAAAAACCCCGAACAATCTAAACGAATGCTCAAGATAAAAGCATTGGTTTAGATTGCGTTCGGGGTTTTTATGTTTAAATCGATGCTGCATTAAATCACTGTTGCACCCAGTGTATTACTGAAATGAGACAGTGCCCATTCGTGACCTGCCGGGTTAAAACTGGCAACCGCGTCCTTATAGATCACAAGATCGAATCCCATGTTATATGCATCAACGGCTGTGTGCAGGACGCAGATATCTGTGCAGACTCCCACTAAATGAAGTTCAGTTATTCCTCGTTCTCTTAACTTCATTTCTAAATCGGTTCCCTTAAAAGCACTGTATCGCGTTTTATCAGTATAATAAACCGTCTGCTCCTCTTTAATAGACTGATACAAGACTTCAAGCTCGCCATATAAATGACGCCCATTCGTTCCTGTCACGTTATGCGGAGGAAAGAGGTCGTTTTCCGGGTGGAAGGCATCTCCAGCTTCGTGCCTGTCTATTGTAAAAGCGACGAAGTCTCCTGCTTCATAAAATTGCCTGGTCAGTTCAAGGAGTCTGTCATGGATTGCCTGCCCCGGCTCTCCACATGTCAGTGCCCCATCCTCTGCCACAAAATCATTGGTGTAATCAATATTGATCAACGCTCTCATTCACATTATCCTCCTTTTATTGTCTAGATGTTATTCTTTCTTGAAAATCACTTTTTTACTGACAAAATAGTTACTGGACGCTATGAGTATCTCTATAATCACTTTAGACAGTGTCGCACCTAGTCGTATGAACTGGACGAGTATATAGATTCCCGCAATGTCCATGACTGCCGCAGTGCCCCGCATTGATAAAAACAGCATACATTCTCTGACGACCGCTCTCTTAGTCGTCATTTTGGTATGAAAAACAAATTTTTTATTGACTACATAAGAGAAGACCATTGCCATCGTTACGGCTATTGCATTTGCCAGCAGATAGTTCAGCCCCAAGCGTTTATGAAGAGTGAAAAATAGACTAATATTCAACGAGGCCGTGATGACCCCAAAGAGAAAGTAATCAATAAACTGATGAAATCTATTATACAGAGTGTTCATTCAGCTTACCTCCCTCTCTTTAATTAATTCAGTCGATCAGTCATCATATTCTGCATGAATTGCCAAACCCCATTAGTCAGTCCTAATTCCTCGCGCTCTTCTTGAGCAACTGTGTAGCGAATAGTGTCTTCTTTATCGTTCAGTACTTTGCCTACCCAGTGAGGATCAGCGAGAATCACACGCCCTAGAGCAGTTAAGTCACTGTGTTCCAGTGCTTCTAGTGCGTCTTCTCCTGTTCTAATATCTCCGACTGAAATAAAAGCGGTTCGCCCGTCTATTTTTTCGTTCAAATATGCCAGCATAGGTCGATCCTGATACGTGTCTGATTTTGACATCTGTTTATAGTTCCCTAATGAGACATGTAAATAATCGAGGGCCTTGTTTGACAGCTTATCAACTAGGTAAAGAGTCTCTTCAAAACGGATTCCTGGTGTTTCATACTCTTCCGGAGAAAAACGGTAACCTATAATAAATGGCCCTTTAGCGTTCTCTTTCACTGTTTGAATCACTTCATCGACAAGTAAGTCTATAAATGTAAAGCGTTTTTCTACGCTTCCTCCCCATTTGTCTTCCCTGCGATTTGAATGGGGTGAGAAAAACTGCTGAAGCAGATAAGTATTTGCGCCATGCAACTCAATACCGTCAAATCCTGCCTTGATTGCACGAATAGCACCTTGTTTGAAGTCCTCTATAATTTGAAAGAGTTCTTTTTCTTCTAAAGGTCTGGGTACTTCTGCTGTTGGACGTTCAGCTTTAACTGCACTTGGCGCGACGGGCTGGGTCCCTCTTAATACTGAAGAATCAGTCATTCGGCCTCCATGATACAGCTGAACGATTGCTTTAGTCCCATTTACTTGGATAGACGATGCTAGGGACGCCAGGCCTTGAAGGTGCTTATCATCGCATATGCCCAGCTCGCCTTCCCATCCTTTACCCCCTTCAGATACATTGGCTGCAGCCGTAATAACTGCCCCTGCTTCTTTGCTTCGCATATGGTAGTAGCGCTTCTCATCTTCTGTAATGACTCCATCGTAAAAACTCATTTTTGTCGTCATAGGTGCCATGATGAATCGGTTTTTTAATGTTACCCCACTTTTAAACGTAAAAGACTGTGCATATTTTTTCAAGTCCACATTGATCATCCTTTCTAATATATCTTATTGTACCCATTCGCCTAAATAAACACAATTTTAATGCAAAAAAAACAGCCAGATGGGGGTTATCCATCTGACTGAGGTAAGGGAACACATTATGAATGAGCAGCGCTAAGTTGAGGATAAACCTCTTCCACTGTTCGTTCCGGATCAATCACAATATATAATGTTTCTTTCTGTTCTTGAGAAGATTGATACGAATTATCGTGTCCATCAGTATCTAGTGCTTTGTACGGGAAATAAATACGGTCTTTTTCGACTGACATTCGTTTATCCCCATTTACACGATCACGATATAAAATATCCATCATTTCGATATCCTGATACTTACTGACACGAGCGAACATGCCTGCTTCTAATCCACCTTTGTTGATATCATTTGAATTCACACTGTCTGCTTCTCGTGCAATTTCAATTTTCAATGATTCACAGGGATGGATTTCTTGAAAATCATCATCACCAATACGTCCAAAACTTGTTGTAACCTGTTTGATCCATAAGTCTCCAATATGTTCACGGCGCACTGTCCAGGTTTCACCGTTGCGGAAGACAAATCGTAAAGCACTCATTACTTTTTTCATAACATTCTCTCCTGTCCTTCGTTATGTGAATAGTTTAACAAATTTAAACACCAAAGGGAAGCTTTATTTTATTAAAAATCACATTTTTTGTTAAATTTTGTGTTTTATTGAACAAAAAGAAGACAGACAAGTAAATGGGGTCATCTACCTGTCTGTTATTGTCACTGTGACGCATCTGATGTGGACCATATTCAGCGTCCGACTGTCCACCCGCCGTCCATAGTCACTGATGTTCCGTGCATATAATTGGATTCCTCAGAAGCTAAAAAAACTGCTAGAGAGGCAACTTCTTCAGGCTTGCCAGCCCTTCTTGCAGGGATATCATTCAACCGCTTTTCCTCTATCCCCTCTGTCATAGGTGTTTCTACAAATCCGGGAGCTATCAGATTGGCTTTTACGCCTTGTTCACCAAAATCATAAGCCAACTGTTTAGTAAATCCTTCCAGCGCATGTTTGGACGTCACGTAGGCTGACCCTCCAGGACCTGCAACATGAGTGGCCTGTGACCCTACATTAATAATCGTTCCTTTTCCTTTTTCCAGAAAAACAGGCAATGCCGCTTTGACTGCTAAATACGGCCCTTTCACATTGACAGCCATAAGCTGGTCATAATCTTCTTCCTCAATATCCAAAGCGGTCTGATAACTATCATGGATCCCGGCCCCATTGTATAAGATATCCAATGTTCCATACTCATCCTGAGCTTTTTGAACTGCTTTTTTGACCTCTTCAAATTTAGTCGTATCCATTTTAGCAAAGATTGCCTGCCCATCAGCAGTCGTAATTTCTTTGACAATGCGGTCCCCTTCTTCTTGTTTGCGACCAGCTACGACCACTTGTGCTCCTTCTTCAGCGAACGCTTTAGCGGTTGCTTCACCGATTCCCGACGTGCCCCCGATAACCAATGCTACTTTATCCTTTAATCTCATGATTCTGATTCCTCCTCATTTAGTTACGTTTAGCATACAAGGAGTTTTCATTAAAAATCAAAATATATGCTTTCTGGTCGTATATTTTAGTGAACAGACCCTTCTTCAGGCAATTCAACTCAGTGATAAAAAAAGCACACACGCGTGACATATCACCACACATGTGCGCTTCCTATAATGAGACCCTCTTTATTTGTTAGATAAAGACATAACGGCACGCTCTTTATCTTCGGAGGTAAGTGCCAGTGAAATAAACATGACAATAGCCGCAAGTACTCGTAAAACAGCAGAAACCAGCAGTATCTCATCATAACTACCAAATAGATCAAAGGCTAATCCAAAAGGAAAGGGCCATAGTCACTGACGCATACAATCCTAGCTGCTTACTGAAAAAGAATAGGTGAAAGTCAAATTACTCCAATGTTAAACAGGCTGACTCTTTATTTCCTTCTTTGTGTTTGTACATTTTTTTATCTACTAATTCATACACATTATCAAATGCTTCGGTATTGGTCGTCATCATAAATCCGACCGAGACTGTAAAATCGATAAGCTTAGCGTTATGGATGACTGGCTGCTCCACGTGGGCAACAATTCGATCAGCAATCTTTTCCAAATTGCCTTCATTTCTGACATCTCTTACCATAATCATAAATTCGTCTCCGCCTATTCGTCCAACACGGTCTGACTGTTTGACGATTTCTTTCATTCTACGAGCACTTTCTTTTAAGACGCGATCACCTGCCAAGTGTCCATGTTCATCATTAATTCTTTTAAAATCGTTAAAATCAATCAGTAGAATCCCATTTTTCTGAGTCGAGTATTTGAGGAGTCTCTTGGCTGAGAGTTCAAATGTATGCTTATTTAAAAGACCTGTTAATGCATCTTTTCTAGACAAATCGCGTTTAGAGACATACTGTGCACTGAAAAAGAAGACAAGCATAAAAATAATACTGATCAATACATACGAAACAGTCAACTCTGAGTTTAGAGATGCCTCCCTTGCTACCCATCCATTTACAGGAGCTACCGCCAGAGTCCAATGGTTATCAGGGAGAGTGATTGTCTGCATCACATTTTCTCGTGAGAACAGATCCTCCCTTCCCAAAATAAAAGGAAGGCTATTTTCAGATTCAACCATCATTGAGAAATGATAATCCGGATGCTGATGATTTTTCAAAGTAGAGGTAATCAATTCTTCAAAATCAACTGTGACGCTGGCAAACCCCCAGAGATTCTCTGCACTCACAGATTCTGTAAAGACGGGTGTACGGTTAAAAATTTTCAATCCCCCCTGGACGGATTCTGAGGGCCCTTGTGTGAATGCTGTTCCACTGTTCACGGCCTGTTCTATCGAGGAGACGCTGGTTTCATCATCAAACAAGTCCATTCCAATGACGGCTTCATTTCCAGCTGATGGGTAAATAAAATGAATAATACCGTCTTTGGCAACTGTGACATTGTCTATCAACTGATTGCGTTCAACTATGAATCTGGCATACTCTCTTAATTCCGGTTCTGAAATCGCCGGATTTTGTCTGATGATCATTTCTATGAAGTCTGCATAAAAAAGGCTGTTATCCAGTTCCGACTGCAGCTCTTCCCGGATGAGTGTCAAATGGTCTCGAGCTTGGGTGCGCTGCTCCTGATGATACTGATCATTATATTCCATTCGAAGGAGTTGAACCGGTATAGACAAAGAGACAGCAGCAAGTGTTGCAACTAGAAAGGCTATGACCCATTTTTTCACAATGTCACCTCAGTATAATATGTAATATAAAACGATTTCATATCTAGTATACACTATACCTGTCCAAAATAAATACATTTCAGTGTTATCTTTCACAATTTATTACTAATTAAATATATTAGACACATTTGTATTAATAATTTATTTATACACTGACTACAGAACAGACAACCCATTCTAATACAGTCTACTTTACTCGGCATTAAACTTTCTTTATGATGAAGGAAAGCATATATCAGAAAGAGGTGTCACGTGAGCAAATACCCTATACATAAAGAAGTGGGTTACTTGAAATATCTTACATTACCTGCTTCCCCTGTCGTTATTCCATTGATCAATTCAGTCTTGACGCTACTGGAAAAAAATGTTCCCGTAGATAAAGGAATCGTCGAGAAGCACTTGCTTTTAAATACGTACGATGATGACACTATCAAGGTGACTTTATATTATCCAAAAGACTTACCTGATCACTCCCCTTGCCTGCTCTATTATTATGGGAGTGCATATTTTATGAAGCGCGCCCCCCATCATAAAAAATGGGCCATGACTTACGCTAAAGAAGCGAATTGTCTAGTGATTGTAGTCGATTACCGCTTAGCCCCACAGCACCCTTTTCCTGCTCCGTTTCTGGATTGTTTCCTGGCCAGTGAATGGGTATTTCAGCAAGCTGAACGCTTAAATATCGACCCGTCAAGAATTGCAGTCGGCGGTGACAGTTCTGGTGGAGCGCTGGCGAGTAGTGTGTCTATGATGAGAAGGGACAAACACTTGAAGAATTTTTGTTTCCAGTTTCTAATCTATCCGGTTACTGATGCGAAGATGGATTCCCCTTCAATGAAAGCATTTAGTGATACGCCTCTTTGGAGCAGTAAATTAAATGAAATGATGTGGTCATTATATGTACAGGATCCCATTCAAACGGACGTTAAATACGCGGCGCCCATGGAGGCAGATACCTTTAGCGATCTTCCCGAGGCATTTATAGAAGTGTGTGAGTTTGATCCTTTGAGAGATGAAGGCCTTTTATATGGTGACGCTCTGATGCAGGCAGGAGTGACCGTTGATCTGTCATTTATCCCAAAAATGATTCATGGGTATGACATTAACACTAAAAGTTCTTTAGCTGAAGCGTCCAGACATAGACGAGTGGCAGCGTTGATAAGAGGGTTGGAGAAAAAAAAGGCGAGGACAGAATAAACTGCCCTTGCCTTTTTTCTCTTCAGTTATTTCAGTCTGTTTCTTCCTATCTGCCTGCCTTGTAATCTAATCAGTTGTACTTAGTTCATTAACTGCCAGGATTGCTTGGGCAATTTCTTCTGCTGTAATTTCTGGATCGAGATTTTCCATCGTTTCTCCGTCAGCCGTAGCTAACTTGCCGATTTCTATTAGTTCCTCAAGAGGTTTATCATCCAGGTGCATGTCTTTTAAAGTTGTTGGCATGTCGATCGCTTTGAAAAAGTCGATGTATTTAGTGATTTCTTTCCCCGACTTTCTTTCCAGTACCAGCTGTACTAATACGCCGTAGGCCACTTTTTGACCGTGAGTCAGGTCGTGGATATCCCCATCAACAGCTGTAAACCCATTATGGATGGCATGAGCTCCAGCCAGACCGCCATTCTCAAATCCTAACCCTGATAATAATGTATTTGCTTCAACCACCGCATCTACTTGAGGAGTCACCAACTGCTCTTTAACGGCCTTATACGCAGATAATCCGTGTGTAAACAGAACCTCTTCAGCCATTTCTGCAATGGCTTTAGCAGCAAATGTCGTCTTTCCACCGGCCATAGTATCACTGTTTCGCTTCATAGCTGCTTTTACTTCCACTAGCGTTGCCATTGCATCTGACATCCCAGATGCAAATAAATGCAAGGGAGCTTTCACAACAATTCCTGTGTCCACTAAAACCAGATCCGGATTTTTATCATAAAATTTGTACCCTTCAAATACGCCATCGTCTGAATAAATGACCGACAATGCACTGGTTGGTGCATCTGTAGACGCCGTTGTTGGAACAATGATTACTGGGACTTGCAATCCGTCTGACACAGCCTTAGCCGTATCAAGCGTTTTCCCTCCGCCTACTCCGATCACTGAGTCTACTTCCAGTTCTTTACCTCTCTCAACTAACCGATCAATCTCCTTCGTTGAGGCTTCCCCATTAAACTGTTCGAAATGAAAGTCGCTTTTAGACTCTTTAAAACTGTCTTCAATGAACTCTTTTGTAATATCCCATACAACCTCATCGGACAACAGCAGCGACGTCTTACCTATTGACTCGGACTCTTTACCGAGCGTCTCAATAACCCCGTTTCCTTGAATATAACGACTAGGTGACTTAAAAATATACTTCTGCATAATTTTGCTCCTTTCGTTTTTATGTTCAACTTGATTGTAACAAAGGTAGGTCAATCAACTCAAAGAAGAGCACTTTAATCTTGAGTTTGATAAGTTCAGTTCACATGGACCCTTCCCTGTTTTCTGCTCAGGAAAAAACATCCCTGATCGGTAAAATCAGAGATGCTCCATTAGTCTTTGACTCAGAACTGATAGTGAATCGAGTCTTTATATTCTTTGATCAGTTCTTTATTCAGCTCATCACCACCGTCTAAATTAGCACTGTAAAATATGGGAGGTTTTTCAAGGCCATTCGCTCTCAATGTCTTCACAGTTTCGACAACTAATGTATTGACGATCGTTGCACCTATAACTGTCGAAGAGGGGCCTACACGCATATCCAGTCCTTTAATTTCACACATGCTGTCCCCCACATGCCCGTGATTATCAATGACGATATCACTGTAGGCGTAAAGGTTTTTGCCTGACGAATGTCTGGATTCCACCGTTTTTGAATAGGTTAAATTCGTGATTCCGATGGTGGTCACACCCATTTTCTGAGCTTCCAATGCCAGTTCGATCGTGACGGGGTTTCGCCCTGAGACTGAATGTACAATAAGAACGTCCCCTTTTTTAAAGGGCGTTTTCTCTGCCAGCAATGTCCCGTATCCTTCAAGACGTTCCATTTGACTAGTGTGAGTAACCGGTTCAACATCAAGCAGCACACTCTCACCAAAGATGGGATTGACCGTCATCAATCCTCCAGCACGGTAAAACAGTTCCTGAGTTAAAATCCCAGCATGACTAGCACCGAAAGCAAAAATGGACCGTTTATTTTCCACTGCTGCGACGAGAGAATCAACAGCTTCCCTTATGGTTTCTTTCTCTTTAACTTCTACGATATCTAACAGCTTTTTAATTTCAACAAAGTAATCAAACATAATCAAAACACCCCAGACAAGAGTTGTGCCAGCCAGCTTGCTAATGGACCGAATAAGGAAAAGTCGTTTCCTCCAAAAATCAGCATCCAGTTTCTGATGGTATTCTCATAAATAATGACTGAGATGCCCATTAAGCCGACCATTACGACCGCACCGACGACTGTTCCTATAATAGCCCCTCGAAGGCCCCCTTGACCTTCACCGACAACTGCTGCTCCACCCATTTCAAAGAATGAGGTAACAACGAGTGGAATGAGGATGACCCCAAATAAATTCGTTGTGTTGGCAATGAGGATCATAATGGTAGACGTGATCATTGCGACAATAAACCCGATGATCACCGCATTAGGTTTGTAGTTAAATAGAATCGGCACATCAAATGCCGGTATCGCACCCGGAATAACTTTGTCCGAAATCCCCTGAAAGGCAGGAATGATCTGGTTGATCAGCATACGAACCCCTTGAAGCATGATGATCAAGCCGGCCCCAAATGTTATCCCCTGTGTAATGGCTGTAAAGAAGGCATTTTCACCTTCAGCGACTATTTCAGGAGCAGCAAATGCCATGATGATATACATAATGAAAATAACAAAGGCACCCATGACAGATATTTCTCTAAAGAAGGACAAACTCTTAGGAACATTCAAAGATTCAGTTGACCGTTCTTTGTTCCCTACACGCTTAGCAACAAACCCTGAGATAATACTCAATATCCCAGTCGGGTGACCAATCAGGAAGGACTCATCACCTGTCACATCCCAGATATAATGGCGCATGATCCAAGGCATGAATGACCAGTATAAAGCAGATAATATCGCTCCAAACAATATGAGAGCTAATCCATTTAGACCGCCTTCAACGCCTGCAGCTACGAAAATGAAGGGAAACCACCAGAGCATATGCCCTGTCAGAAAAATGGTTTTCACAGGAGTGAATCTGGCAATCAGCAAGTGCATGATCAAGCCGGCAAACATAGCCAGTCCAATCTCTCCGCCAAAATCAGCAATAAATGTCACATCACTTAATCCTTCGCCAACTTCAACACCCTCGGCAACGGTTTCCTGAAATGCATCGTTGATCGGGATGATCGCTCCAACAATCAGACCAACCCCTGCATCTAAAATAAACATACCAAACGCAGCAGATAGAGACCCTTTAACAATGTCTGCAATATTCTTCCTCTGAATTATGAGCCCAATAGCTGCAATCAATCCTAAGAGTACTGGGGGATTCCTTAGAATATAATCTGTGAAAAAATCGAGTATACCCTGCATTTTATCTCATTCCTTTGTAGGTATTTAGGGTTTTAACTTAGGTAGTGGTTTACCCTATAACCATTGTTATTCCTTCCAGTATTTCTATTCTTTACTGGCTAAAAAATCATCAAGTGCTTTACCGACTTCTTCTTTATCCATATAGCGCTGAATTGGATATACGGGCGCTTTAGTTGAACCTTTCAAGTCATCTCCTAACTCCTGACTGGTAAATATGGCATCTGCATTGCTTCCTTTCGCAGAACTTAAATCTGTATTTTCCACCTCACACTCAATCCCTCTTTCCTTCGCGGCCTTTTCGATCGACATTTTCAATACCATTGAAGACCCTACTCCAAATCCGCACACAGCTAAAAATTTATACATATTATTCCTCTCCTTTTCTTAATAAATTTGATATTTCATCTAAATTTCCTGATAAAAACAGGTCATAACTCTCATCATCCATCAGCAGTTCTGATACCTCAGACAAGGCCTCCAGATGAGCCGATGAATCTACTGCTGCTAGAACTAAAAAAACTTTGACCTGATTTCCTTTTAAATCGACAGGTTCCTCTAATGTCAGCAGTGACATCCCTACTTCATTTACTCCAACCCCAGCTTTCGCATGAGGCAAGGCAAAATAGTCTTTCAATACAATATAAGGTCCGTTCTCTTCAACACTATCGATCATCGCCTGAATGTAGCTCTCCTCAATCACTCCCTTTTCGAGTAAGGGTTTTGCTGCATATGCGATAGCCTTTTCCCACGTTTCAGCTGACTTCTTATGTTGCATGGTTGCTTTAGATAAATACTGATTTAACATGCACCCCGACTCCTTTATTAATGGTATCCTGCAAAAAAACGGTAAATGGACTGATCTGACTGATTAATAAATAAACGTTCCACGTCTGCTCTGGACTGCATGACATCATATAACCGCTCGATAATTAGACCAATATGCTGAATATCATCTCTAGCCACACTGATCATGACGACCACATCCACTTTTTCAGTTCCCCAGCTTATTTTTCTATCGTTGATCAATAATGATATATGCGTCTCTTTTACGTATGCTGGATTTCCGTGTGGGATCGCAATGCCTGTTTCAAATGCAGTAGACGACATCTCTTCTCTTTCGAACACAGATGAACGGTACTCCGCCGTTACAGTTTTCACTTTAATTAATGGATCAATTAACCTAGTCAGTGCTTCTTCACGGGACTGAACATGGATACGGTCAATCGTTAAATGCTTACTGATCGACGCTATCAATGGATGCTCCTGACTTGATGCATCCACTCGCTTCATGTGATGTGAAGGGGTGGAAAAAGCGGCATTCATCTGACTGACTAAGTCTTTCAATTCAGTATCTGATGGAATAGACGAAAGAGTCAAAACAGGTGAAGCTTTGATTTTTAGCGCCACAGTCGAAATAATCAAATCAACTTTTTCAAGATCGACCTGCCCTATTTTATCTTCCGTAATCACTTCGTAAATATGAACGCTAGGTAAGTAGCGCTTGATTCGTCTCTCAAGCAGGTCAGTTGTCAGCAACCCAGTCTGACTAATGATAAGAATCTTTTTTATGTCCCGTTTCCGTTCCAAAGCTGACTGGAAATGAATCATTAAAAAGGCGATTTCATCTTCCGGGATCCGCTTGCCGAGTTCGTTTTCTAAATCGATTGCCACATACCAAGTCAGATGAAACATCATCGAATACTGTCTTTTGATTTCATGTATATACGGATTCTGAAGAGCTATCCCATTTTTCAAACGGAAACACATAGGTACAATGTGATGAAGCAGTCCCTTTCGCAGCTTCCTGTCTTCTGTTAGATCTTCGTTCATAATTTGACTGAGTTTAAAAATCATTTCACTAACTAAATCGCTATAATACTCAGGAAAATCGGTCAAATCCGTGTTCTTAATTCCATTCGCAATCAGACATTCGTTTAAAAATACTCTGTCTTCTGTTTTATAAGTCAACCCTATAGCACTCTCGATGCGTGAAGCCATGTCATACGCGATATAATACGTATCCAGTTCTGTTACGCGTTCGAACACGTAACCCGAGGACTTCTGGTGGTGACAACCTTGACTGATTCGGTATGACATGACAATCAGATTTTCAAGTAACTGAATCCGGTAATAGTCAGCCAGTTGAAATCTTGCGCCTAAATGCTCTATCTCTTCACTGATGTGCTGAACAACTAATGGACATAAGGATAGTTCTTCCTTGATAAACTGACTATAGTGTTCGGTCGTTATCGGAGGATGCCCAAATAGGCTTTCATATCTTGTAGACAGGTATTTTCCCCAAACCGATTGAAGAGTTCGCTCATCTGCCTTAAGTATCGTTCCTTCATTATTGGAACAAATCAACTGATCATCAAGGGTATAGCGTTTTTTGACTGCTTTTATGTCTTTGACGATGGTCGAGCGACTAACATAGTACTGCTCAGCCATTTCAATGTAAGACATGCGCTTCCCCTTTAAGAGTGCTTTTAATAAGTACGCTTGTCTTTCTATCGGATCTAAATCAATCGTTCCTTTCTGATGCATGGAAAGAAGCAGACCGTTCTTAGCTTCCGCATCCCCGATAATTCTAGTGCCTAGACCCGGTTTTTTCTCTAGAATAGTGTCGCTTTTAATGAGTACGTCTTCTATTTCATCCAGATATGAATAAACAGTTCGCGGAGATACTCCAAGCTGGTCAGCTAAAGAGGATGCCGTTTCAAACTGCTCTGTCTTTACCAGTAATTCAACCAGCTTCTGCTTGTTTTTCAATGACATGGATTATCCCTCCCTCCTCTTTAAAGAAAGTATATCACATTTGTGAAAGCCCTAACATTCAGATTATCTCAACATGATATGTTGCAATAAAGTAAACAGCTTCCCCTATTTATTCATTAGACTGAATACTCTTATATTGCTAAATAAGTGACTGAGGAGTATGATTCTGGTAAGAAAACTGTTCTTTATTCGAACTTCAGGAGGCAATGATTATGAACAAAATGCGTATTTTTGACAAGCTCAAGGAACGGGGAATGCACGTTTTCAGACGGTTCCCTTTGGCCATATTTTTTATTCTGGCAGCGACGATTTCCTCTATGCTTTCCATTCAAATGGATCAGAACTCATTTACCAGAGAAGCCGTTTCTTCAGGTCTCGCAGCGATTCTATTTGCAACAGGCCACCTTGCAGTTGAAGGAGTCCTTGCTCAGAAGAAAAAATGGCATCTCCCTCTGTTCGCTTCGGTGTTTATCCTTTCTCTACTGTACTATGTATATCTGTTACAAACTGATTTATTCACCAACGAAATCAGTTTTATTCGAACCTTAGTCTTATACTTTATAGTAGTTGTTGCTTTTATCGCTGTACCGACTATCAAATCCCGATTTACGTTTTCAGAAACACTCGTTGCTTTTATCACATCACTCTTCAGCAGTTTACTGATAGCTGTAGTCTTTTATATAGGTGTAGCGGCTATCTTAGGCGCATTCAGCACCCTCTTTACTCCCTTAAGCTTTGAATGGTTCGGACAGGCTGCTGCATTAATTTTTATATTCTTTGCCCCTGCTTTTTTCCTCTCAGGTCTTCCAGTCTATAATGAGGAAAGAGAAACGGCTTCTGCTCATACCGCTGTTAGTCGGCCAACCTTGTTATCTTTTTTAGTCGATTTTATCATTGTTCCTCTGCTGCTTATTTTTTCGGTATTGCTTATTGCCTATATTGGCATAAATATTACTGGCGAATTCTGGCTTGATAATCTGATTGAACCTATGCTGATCAGTTATGTTTCCATTGGTTTTATAACATTATTTTTAACTGAATATTCATCTAAACCATGGGTAACGGCGTTTAACCGCTACTTTCCTTATCTTTTACTGGTCATTGCCATTTTTCAAAGTGTGTCATCATCGATCAAATCGTTTGAACTTGGATTAACTCACGGACGCTACTTTGTATTACTGTTTGGCATTTTTGCTATCAGTGGTGTACTGATCTATGCTTTCTTCCGATCTTTCAAAAAGGTCATTCCATTTATCTTAGTCGCTTTAGGAGTGGTTTCCGTTCTTCCACTGGTCGATGCAGTCTCAATCGGCATTGCCAGTCAAGTCAGACAAGTCAACACAGTGGTTGATGAGGAACAGTTAGATGACGACGGGAGAGTGCGATCCGACGTTGAATTTTCTCATGAAGATAGGGTTCAGATCAGTTACAGTTTCAATTACCTTGAGCAAACCAATGCACTTGATCGACTCGAATGGCTCCCTGATAATTTCAACTACTATAATCAGTTCGAGCAAGTGTTCGGATTTGATCCTTACTATTATGCCAATTATGATTCAGACGGATTGATCCAGGATCCTAGTGCCAACGACTATGCCTATATTGAACTGGATGAGACAATCCCGCTTGTACTTCCAGTCACTGAATTTGATGATGTAATATTTTTCGCTACCTACTGGCTGCATCATACCCCGGGCGAAAACAGAATCGATTTAAATGAGCCTGACAGTGAAATGATTATAACGGCAGATGGATCAGTATTAACACTTGAAATCATTCAGGACGAAGCAGTCGTTATGAATTTTGACTTATCTTTCCTGCAGGATGAAATTTATGTCCTTTCTGAATCATCACAAACGTTAACCTTGGATGAATTGAGCTTTACTGAAGAGAATGAAGAAGTTAAAGTGACCGTTGTAGTTAACCGTCTGGAGACTGATTCTACAGATTATTTGGGTGGTGCTTTTACTGTTCTTATTGATTACAAATAATCCGTTAATCAAAAAGGAAGCATTTTCATTCTTTTTAATGTAAACTAAGACTAGTTAAAAATTTAGGAGGAATGTACAAGATGTCAAAAGAAACATTTACGTTTCATAATGGAGTGACGATTCCAAGTATCGGATTTGGTACGTGGCAGATTCCGAACGAGGAAGCTTACGATTCAGTCACTATGGCTTTAAAAAATGGATATACACATATTGATACAGCTTTAGCTTATCAGAATGAAGAAAATGTAGGAAAAGCAATCAGAGATTTTGATATTGCTCGTGAAGATGTGTTTATCACAAGTAAATTACCTGCACAAATCAAAGGCTATCAGGAAGCTTTAGATGCATTTGATGAAACGATGACAAACTTAGGTTTAGACTACCTTGATCTGTATCTGATCCACGCACCGTGGCCATGGAACGACATTGGTAAAGACTGTACAGAAGGAAACATCGCTTCATGGAAAGCAATGGAAAAACTCTACAATGATGGAAGAATTAAAGCAATTGGGGTATCAAACTTTGAAATCAAAGATATCCAAGCCCTTTTAGATAATTGCGATATCGTTCCAATGGCTAACCAGATTCCATTTTACATTGGGCGTGATCAGAAAGATTTACTGGACTTCTGTAAGAAACACGACATCGTTGTCGAGGCTTATTCTCCTCTTGCGACTGGACAGATTCTTGATCGTCCAGAACTTAAGGAAATGGCTGAAAGATACGGCGTAACAACAGCTCAACTGGCTATCCGTTACTGTCTGGATAAAGACACCTTGCCATTGCCAAAATCGACACACGAAAAACGCATTATCGAGAACAAAGAGTTGAATTTCGAAATTTCAGCCGATGACTTAGCTGTCCTGGACAAAATGGAAGACGTTCGAAACTGATCGGTAAGTAGTAGATAGTCTTCAGCCCACTGAGCACCCTTGCTCAAACGGGCTGGGGGCTTTTTTTGTGTAATAATCTCTGATTTTTTCTCCTTCTGGATGAGAAAATGTGCCGGAATATTAAAATTAGTCACACTTTTCCAGTATACTTATAATAACAATTTAAATTTATAGATGAGGTGAACCGCTTGAAGATGAGAGACTTTAAAGGCTTATTTAAGAAAAGCACAGCAACAATCGATTGGATTGAAAATCCGATTGACGATCTTCATGTTATTCATATGAGTTTTCCAGATAAACTGACATGGGAGGCAGGAGAACATGGCGTGTTTACTCTTCCAGATAATAAAGTATCGGGTAAACCTTTTCGTGCATTCTCAGTTGCCTCAATTCCTGAAGAAGGAAAAATGATTATAGCGACTGATGCAAACAAACCGACCAGCAGCTTCAAGAGTACATTGTTTAACTTATCCAGAGGAGATACAGTCACCGTTCGAGGCCCCTTCGGCTGGTTCAAAGTTCAGGATAAGACGTCCCCTATCGTAATGATTTCTACAGGAATAGGTATTACACCTATGCGTGCATTAGTCAAACAATTGGAAAAGGATCAGTCACGACCGATTTATTTAGTTTATGCATCGCCTTCAGGCTATCTGTTTAAAGACTTGTTTGATGACGTAGCCTTGCATAATCCGTCTTTTAAGCCAGTGTACACATCAAATAAAGAAGACACGATCAAAGCCTACACCCATATGGCTCAGCTATTTGAGAACAGTGCATACTATTATATTTCGGGTAAAAGCGAGACGATTAAAGCGACTAAAAAAGAACTGAAGCAGACAGGTATAAAAAGAAAACGCATGATTACTGACCCATATTTTGGGTATTAAGGAATAAAAGAGCGTGTCTTCTCACCCGCATTTGGGTTTGAGAAAACACGCTCTTCTAGTTTATACCGTCTACGAAACGTTTTGTAATAAGCTGTGGGCGTGTGATGGCACTTCCGACTACTACGGAATGAACACCTAATGCCAGACATTGTTTTGCTTTGCCAGGGGTATTGACATTCCCCTCTGCAATCACTGGGACACTAATGTTATCGAGGTAGTCTTTAAGTAATGAGTAGTCGTCACTGAAAATATCGGATTCTTTTGAATACTCTGTATACCCTACTAAAGTCGTAGAAATGACGTCGAATCCTAACCGCTCTGCTTCTATCCCTTCTTCAAGAGTGGACGTATCTGCCATCAATAACAACTGACCGTATTTTTCCCGGATAGCCTTCACAAAAGACTGTAACGTTTCCCCATTTGGCCGGATCTGCTTAGTGGCATCCAGGGCAATCATTTCACATCCGGTTTCCATCAATTCATCCACTTCCTTCATCGTAGCCGTGATATAGACGGACGAATCAGGATAATCCCGTTTAACTATTCCAATAATAGGAAGATCGGTTTCGGATTGAATAGCGATAATATCTTCTTTAGAATTCGCTCTGATCCCTGCAGCACCTCCTTCTTCAGCGGCTTTAGCCATTTTACTCATAATAAATGAACTGTGCAGTGGTTCATTTGCCAGTGCCTGACAGGATACTACCAGTCCATTCTTTATCTGTTGCAACATTGTCATGTGAGTCTCTCCTACTTTCTTTACATCTGAATCAATCGTTCATTATAAGTCCAGTATAAGTCTAACTGACCAATAGTTAAAGGAGAAGCACAAAAATAAGCGATTCAGCTATGCTTGATAAGCTGAATCGCTTATTTTTATTCGGTGACTAGTTAGTATAGGCTGAACAAATAACTCTAGAAAAATAAAATGAAAGAAAGTCCTTGCATGGAAGAAGACTCTTGGCCAGTGAACAAGGACCTGTAATCCTTCATGTTGCACGGGGGGTACGAAGAAGTAATAGCCACTTTTTGAGAAGTCTATTATATCAAGGTAAATAATACAAGAGTGGAGTAGTCTACAAGGAAGAGACGAGTAGTACGAGGTCAAAATACACCCCTCGCCGGTTCGAGTGCTAGTACACTCCGGAATGAATACGAATGTTTATATATCTATTAATATTCACTACTGTCTATAAAAGGGGCTCACGGCTGAGTAATTTGATGTGTTATTTATAAAATTCATTTTAATCCTATTATAATCAAAAAGCAATCTATACCCTCTGATAAAATTGTAATCAAATCGTATATTACATGCATTTCCCCTTGATCACACTTTTATTTTGTATATTTTAAATAAAATAACTGATTTAAAGTTTATATAGAGTTACAAAAAACCTTTTTTTACAATTTCATTACGTCTTTTTATTTTTTATTTTGTTAAAAATTCAACTTCTTATCAGCTTGAACATTATTTTTTTGTATCTTTCACATTGTTTAATAATAGAAGTGATTATTTCACTAATAAATATTAATCAATATAACACATAGAATATACATTCTGATTTCCCCTTTAAAATAGATTATCATATAATATAAATAAAAATGAGAATAGTGATTAATTTAATCCGATTTCAAATTAAAATCTACCTGGTCATTATTCTTCGCTTAATATTCATTCAGAAAATATGAATATTTCATGAAGTACTTTTGAACATATAACTGAAAGTTATATGTTCAAAAACAAAGTACTGCACTCCCTATTAAAGTGAGTACAGCACTCGTTTAAATCCTTTTTGACAGCAATCGATTATTGATGCTTTCCACAGTATTCGTGAGATGTTTACTCTCTTCATACTCATTTGCCCAAGCCTTGAGACTTGAAAACTCTGGATGGTGCGGGTCTTTCATTACTTCAAGAAAATAGGCGTACCCACCTGCTCCCCCTACATTTTCGGGAACTGGATCTCCCAGCATCATTTTAAGTCTCGGCGGCATCTGTTGATGTTCAGTCCAGATTTTTCTGACGTGAATCGTATGCTCCCAGAAGTCTCCAAAGTCATAAATATAGGTGAACGCTTTGTTCTCATCATAAGAAATAATATCTGACAGCAGGTAATGATTACCTGAATCTGTAAGGTCATCCCCTTCTCGTTTAAACTGCTGCATTTGTGAATACCCTTCGGCTCCCACTAACGTATACCCATCTTCGAGTACAAATTGATGCAAATGAGCATCCTGCCACATGAACACAGTCTGAATAATCGTATGCAAATCATCAAAAGTCACATTCATAGGCACTTGAACAATTCGGACAACATCTTTCATGCCCTGCAGTTTTAGCCTGATTTCAAGCTCAGCCATGTCCACATCAATATAATAGTCCCCGATTGACTTCTTAAACTGATTGATAAATGCCTGAACCGCATTGACCGATCCATCTTCCCCTTTTTTCATTTCACTGACTTTAAACGACCAGGAATCCTGAAAACATTCGTCCGTGTTGATAAATGTGTCATACGCCCCAGCGAGCTGACTTGATGCACTATTCTTTCCCATCAGTGTCTGATTGGACGCTCTGCTTACAGTATACTCACCAAACGCTTTAAAATAATCAATGACCGATTCATCAGAAAAGCCCATTCGTTTCATCATTCGTGACAGGGCTTCGCTGAGCCAGTCCCCAAATTCGATATAATCTTCTTCATAAGGATTCAAGAAAATTAAAGTAAATCCAGTGGCATCGTTTGTCAGTACGATGCATTCTTTTTCTTCAAATTTAACTAAATTACCGTGCCATCTAAAGAATGACTCTTTAGGAACAATGAGATCCTCGGTTTCATTAAACATTAGCGTCGTGTTTTCTTCATTCATCAGTTTTTCAGCATCTTTAAATGCCTTCATGAGTTTTTTTGTAAAGAAAAAATGCATCTCCTCATTCCTCCATTTCTTCCGATTTCATTATTAGTATACCATTCATTTCGTTCAACTTTAATCATGGAATTAAAAATAACTTAACTTATATCACACAGCCATTCACGTTTAAACGCATGAAAATGATGATAAACAGACAAAAGCACAGCTCAAGAATCTTGAACTGTGCACTCTAATTTAATCAAATTCTTCATACTCATTGGGGTGCTGACCCTGCAGACGTCCCTCTTCACCTTTGTCTAATTGATCGAGCAGCTGTCTGTCTTCTGCAGTTAACTCGAAATCAAACAAGTCAAGATTCATTTGCTGATTGGTAGTGCTCGCAGATTTCGCTACTGATAATACATTATTTTCATAATTCCACCTTAAAATAATTTGTGCAGGTGATTTACCGTAGTGGTCTGCTATTTTTTTGATAACTGGATCCGTTAATACCTTGTTTATTTCTCGACCAAATGGACTCCACGCTTCAGTTAAAATGCTTTTCTGATCATTAACCTTAACAAGTGCTTTGTTATTAAAGTAGGGATGTCGCTCGATTTGGTTGGTAGCTGGTGTGACACCTGTTTCTTCAATGATTGCTGTAAGGTGTTCTTCAAGAAAATTTGATACGCCTATCGTTTTGATCAAGCCGAATTTTTGTGCATCAACCAGCGCCTGCCAGGCTTCTACATATTTCCCCTGTTTGGGAAGGGGCCAGTGAATCAGGTATTTATCGAAGTAGTCTATGCCTATTCGGTACAACGATTCTTGAATCATCAGAATAGCCTTATCGTAGTCATGAGCTGCTCCTGGAAGTTTGGAACTGATGATGAGCTCTTCTCTAGGGACGTTACTGCGCCTTACAGCCTCACCCACCATGCCTTCGTTGTTATAATTAGTTGAGGTATCAATCAGCCGGTATCCGTTTTGAATGGCTGACAGAACGCTTGTCACCCCTTTCGCTCCCTTGATATGGACTGTTCCCAGACCAACAGCAGGGAGTGTCGTTCCATCATTTAAGCTGAACTGGTTTACGTTGACTGACATTATATCTTTGATCCTTTCTATATACAGATTTTCTTCATTATAGTACGTCTGTCAGTCAATAGCATAGTAAACGAACTGACATGGATTGTCTAGAACACTTATTTTTTCAAACTAGGCTTTCAGTTTTCAGTCTTTAAACACAATGAGTTTTTGAACTCGATAACTTACTAAAAATATGAGAAAGTCGACTCCAATCTTCAGAAAGAGTTCTCTAAACCCTGTCACTCTGTATAACATGTAGACTGACCCCGCTGAGAGTAACGCTTCAGCTACTACCAAGGTATAATAACCTATGATCGTCTTATTCCACTTCTTTTTACTCTTAAAAACAAATGAGCGATTCATACAAAAATTGAACAATGAGGACCCTGCTCGAGCTAGGATCGTTGCTACTGTGATTCTTCTACTCGCTGGTGTAAATCTTAGCAGGAGAATCACGATCTGAAAAAGGGAAATATCTATTAAAAATGAAGCGATTGATACTCCCATAAACTTAAAAAAATTTTTAAACAACAGCCAGTAAATCTCAAATGAATCCTGGAATGGTCTAAAATGAGAACTTTCATTTTCATTGATATAGACAGTATCGATAGCTGTTTCTTCAATAGTCATCTTTTTTTTCACTGCTATGATCAATACATTGGTTTCATAACTGAACCGTTCCCCTTCTAATGCAACAAAAAAAGATAAGGTATCGAGTGAAAACCCACGCAGACCCGTTTGAGTATCCGAGATGCTTTTACCATATAGTAGTTTAAATAATTTTCTTGTGATAGTATTGCCCAGTCTGTTTTTAGTTGGAACATTCTCATTATCAAAGGACCTTACACCTAGTATCAGCTTATTTCCGCCCTTAGAAAGCCCCTGGCATATGGCAAGGACATCTTCTTGTTTATGCTGACCATCGGCATCTACCGTTATCACACCATTTGCATTGTGCAGTTCAGCATCATTTAATATGTAATTAAACGCATTCTTTAAAGCTCTTCCTTTACCCAAGTTGACGGCATGTTGAATAACCCTGACACCGTCCAACTGATCACACTTGTCAAAAATCGACTGCTTATCGTCGCTGCTCCCGTCATTGATGACAATAATTGACAGAAACTCTTGATCACTTAGTGATGAGACGTATTCATAAAAAGAGTCCGCGGGGTTAAGTGCGGGTATAACAATCACACAGTTTTTCATTATATGACCTCACTCATCGCTATAGTATAAAAAACGTTCATTATTTTAACGCAATTAATTCATTAATGGTTCATAATCTATGATATCATAAGAACCCTTTCATCAAGGTACATAAAGCTTCAAAAAAGGAAGACTGGGGTTTCCCCCTAGTCTTCCTTCATTAATGCCATCTATATATAGTCTTATTTTTTAACTGTTTTTGATATACAACAGTTCAAAGAGTGACTGACTGACATGCTCTTCCTTGAGCTCATTGATTTTAGAAAGAAGGCTGAAGTCAGTTAAGTCTTTATTGAATTCATTGTAGAGGTCATCTTTTAGAAAATACCCTATTTGAGCAGTGTTCAATCTTTTAAAAAGTTCCTCATTTATATTCTGTTTTTGTATGGGTTCAAACTGACTGAATGAAAGAATAACCTCATTGTCTAAGCCAGTCTCAAACGTCACAGATGTTCTCTTCAAGTCTCTGGAATACGTTTGACTGATAATGTCCGCTCCTTGACACTCTTTTATGCTGACTTTCTCAGATGCATTGAAATGAATGGTGTGCCGGCGATTCTCAGGAAGAATGTCAGTATCCCCACTCACAAGTAACCGTATCGTCTGTTTTTCACTATTTAAATTAAACTCAGTAGTCCCACGATTTTCGTCTCGATCTTCTATCAAATGAAAACAATTGGTCTCCCCTGGGTAAATCAGCCAGTCAAGTGCTTCTGGTAAGTCAGTTGACTTAGTTTCTGTCGGATGAGAATCTAATGGAACAATACTTCCTTCTTTTGCAAATACAGGCATATGATCGGGTTCCCTGTAGATCCTGAGATTGGCTTCACCTTTATATCTGAAATTATTAAATATATCAAACCAGTCTCCTTTAGGAAGATAAAGGATATCACTACCGTATAAGGTCTCATTATCTTTTTTGGAAGTGATAGGGAGGACTAGTAATTCGCTCCCAAAGAAATACTCATTCTTCACATCATAACTATGGTCTTCTAACGGGTAATGATAATAAACTGGACGGATAAGCGGTGTTCCTTCCATGCTATTCAGTACGTTATAGGTATAGATATAAGGGATTAAAGCGTGACGCATTTGTAGAAACTTGATCATATTTGTTTGTACTGATTCACTGTAGTTCCAAGGTTCCTTGCTTGAAAAAGCACTGTTTGAACTATGCAACCGATTAATTGGACTGAACACCCCGAACTGGAACCACCTTTGAACCAGCTCTTCGTCTTTATACCCTTTATAATGGCCACCAATGTCATGACTCCACCACGTGTAGCCTATATTCGTCGATGTAGCGGTTAAATAGGGCTGAAAGTTTAGGGATTTCCAGGAGATAACTGAATCCCCAGAAAAGCCGACCGGATACCTGTGACTCCCTGGACCAGCGTAACGAGATAAAATGAGTGCATCTTTACCGCGATCTTTTAGATCTTTATAATGGTAATGATTTAGTAACCATAATGGATCGATATCGCTCGCACTATATTCCCCCTGCTGCCAGTCGATCCACCAGAAGTCGATACCCTCTTCCTCAATCGGATGATGGACCTCTTCAAAGTAGACTTCTCTAAACTGCTCATCCATTAGATCAAATTTTGCTGGCTCTTCCAGTTCTTTTTTTAAATTAAGGCGACTAGCCACCTGCTCATATTGAGATTCGAATGCTCTTATTCCATCTGCAGGGTGAACATTCAATGTAGTGGCTAATCCTTTATCATGCAGCCGAGATAAGAACCGTCTGGGATCTGGAAAGTAGTCTTTATTCCAGGTATACCCTGTCCAGCCACTCCCATATCTATAAGGAATATCTGTCAAATGCCAGTCCATATCAATGACACTGACAGAGAGCGGGATAGAATGGTCTTTGAATTTGTCTACCAGAGACAGATAGGAGTCTTCTGTATATTTCCAGTAACGACTCCACCAGTTTCCGAGAGCATAACGAGGCAGTAATGGAGGGTACCCGGAGAGACGATAATAGTCATTCAACGCTTCAAAATAATTGCGCCCATATGAAAAGAAGTAGACATCAGTATGCGGATTGTCTTTGACTTTAATATAGTTGTTATCATCAAATACAAACGAATCAGAATCGTCAAGTGTTCCGTAGCCGAATTTACCCATGATACTTTCTTCAAGTTCAGCTTCTCCATCTACTCGGTCCAAGGTGCGCAAAGACCCCTTAAGTGTGTTTATTTTCTGTCCATAATACCATCGGTTTGTATAGTTTGAATAGTTGTATCTAACATCAATGTGGAGGTTTCTCGGTGAAAACTCTGCCTCCTTAACATAAAATAAATGAAACGTATCCGTTATGATCTCGAGCGTCCCATTTGTTTCTTTTAATTCATAATTAACTTTTCCAAAATGACGATGTTTCACTAACTGAGTTGCACGGTCTTCAAATAATCCAGTATCAGAATACTCCATCCGTAAAAGTTTATCTGAAATGAGTGTGAATCGGTAACGGGAACCTTGTATCGTATTCTCTTTTAGTGGCATGAGTTGTTCATTAGTCATTTGTTTCCTCCTAATCCGTTGTCCGTCTGATGATCAGTGTAATGGCCTAATTTTTTTAAGAATAAATAATAGCTCATATAGATGGTGATGGCGGGTCCAAACAGTATGTACACTATCGGACTCACTGTATATATAATCACTTGCAGAAGGATAATAGCTATATATACAGTCAATGTAAATATTGGCGAGGTTGAAATCATGTAAAATACCCGCTTGATTATCCAGCTGATGGGCATCTTATAATGGGCATCCATAAAGAGGCTATAAAAACCAAATAGACTAGTGTAGAACAACATGACCAGCAGCAGAATGTTGAGTATGATCAGGCCTTCTCTATTTAATAAAAGACTGGTCCCGATGAGTGTCAGACAGCCAGTGATCCCCATTCCAATAATAAAGCTATGTTTATATCCCAATGTATAGTGTTTCAAAAATGATAACGGAGTCAAGACGCCCTCTTCCCGAATCAATTGTCTTACAGAACTGATCACTGCCTGAAGCCCGGGGAAAAAGAGAACGGGAAGCAGCAGTGAAACGATAGGCACCAGGATAAATAAGTTGGATAATTCTGTCGTTACCGCTATTTGAATCCCAATTATGAGGACTGGAAGAGTGACAATCATCGATAGGACATTTACCTGTAAAAGATTGAAAAGCAGTTTTGATAACTCATAAAAAATCAGGTAGACCTTTTCACCCAAGCAAATCCCCCCTTTTTATATCCTAAAGTATACTGAGAATGGTGACTAAATCAAAACAAAAAGCTGCTTCTTTGCTATTCAGCATAACAATTAAGCAGCTTTTCTCCTGTTAAGTGAATCACTTAGTTACTTGACTGCTCCTTCAGATACCCCTTCAACAATACTCTTTTGAGCACTGAAGTAGAAAATGATAACTGGTATGATGGCGATTGTCAGGCCTGCCAGTGCAAGATGCCACTGCCTAGTGTATTGCCCGAAGAAATAAAACATTCTGATAGGAATCGTTTCATTTCGGCGACTTAATACAAGCGACGGCAACAGGTAGTCATTCCAGATCCAGATAACATTTAAGATTGCTACAGTGACTGAAATGGGACTGAGGAGAGGAAAAATGATTTTAAAGAAAATCTGGAATTTATTAGCGCCATCAATGATCGCTGCTTCATCCATCGAAATCGACACACGTGTCATTGCGCCATGGTATAAGAAGATAGCCAGGCTTCCTCCAAATCCCAGATACATAAAGATCAACCCCACTCGATTCAGCATGCCTACTCGTCCAAAGTTTGCGGTCAGAGGAATCATAACAGACTGAAAGGGTATGAGCATCGCTGCAACAAATATCAGCAGAATGATGCCGCTCAATCGACTTTTGTTCCGCGCTAGGGCGTAGCCAGCCATAGAAGAAAATAAAATAATGAATCCCACACTGACTAGAGTGATAAGTAAGGAGTTGAAAAATGAACGGATAAAGTTCAGATCATCAAAAGCAATAACGTAATTATCGAAATTAAACTGAGATGGAAAATTTAATACATTAGCAAAAATTTCTCTTGGAACTTTAAAACTGTTTACCAGCATCAGGTAAAAGGGCGATATCCATACTAAACCCAGAAGCAAGCCCATCACTTCTAGAATGACATACTTTTTATCTCTTTTTTTATGTGTCTTTTTCTCTTTAGATTTCTTCATTATAGATCAACCTCTCTTTTCTTACTGTAATAGACTTGAGACAATGAAAACGTAGCGACAATAATGAAGAAAATAACCGCCTTAGACTGTCCGTAAGCCATTTGATTACTTGAGAAAGCTGTATCTACAATATTCATTGCGACCATCTGAGTGGAGTTAAATGGACCACCGCCAGTCAAAGACAGGTTCTGATCATAGATTTTAAATGAGCTTGATAGCGTTAAAAACATTGATACCGTGAACCCCGGTGCTATGAGTGGAAAAATAATAAACTTGAATTTCTGAAATGGCGTTGCGCCATCGATATTGGCTGATTCGATCAATTCTTTTGGTATGCCCTGTAAATAAGCGATATAGATGATCATGATATACCCGGCCTGCTGCCATACGGTCAATATGACCAGTGCCCAAAAACCTGTAGCAGGAGTAGACAACCAGCCTAACAAGCCCTCAATCCCCGTAAAGTTTCCAAGAGCAGCGAAGACTCTGATAAATATGAACTGCCAGATGAACCCTAAAATAAGTCCGCCGATCAGATTGGGCATAAAAAATACGGTTCTGAGGAGGTTGCGGGATTTAAGTTTACTTGTCACAAGAAGTGCTAAACTCAGTCCCACGATATTCAGTATAATGACACTAACGAATGCAAATCTAAATGTAAACCACAAAGATTGCCTGAACTGATTGTCATCTAGTAGTCTTCTGTAATGTGATAATCCAATAAACTGGTTGAAACCTAAGCCGTTCCAGTCAGTAAATGAATAAAAGAAACCCATGATGACTGGAAGAATGACAACCAGGGACAAACTTAGTATGACTGGTGTGATAAACAGCCAGAAGCTCAATTCTTTATTTCTCATACCCCTTTTCCTTTCTCTGCAAAAGTCTGAATGATCTGTCTAAGAGTAAAAAGGACCATATTCTGAGATACATATGGTCCTTTCACCTGTTATTTGAGTGATTCCCATCCTGATATGGAGTTGTCTATCATTTCATCCCATGACATTTCTCCACCGATATAAGCCTGAATGTTTGGCCCGAACTCGTTATTTGTCCAGCCTGTCGGATACCCGTTAAATACCCATCCAATTGTATCTCCTCGTTCTGAATAATCATAAACGACCTGAGATAATGGGTCATTGATTTCCATATCTTCATATCCTTCGTAAGCCGGAATGAAGTTGAACTCATTGATAACGAAATCTTTCCCCTCATCTGATAAATACATCCAGTCAAGGAAATCTTTTGCTGCCTGAATAGTTGATTCATCTTTATTGCTGTTTACTGCCCAGTAGTTTGGCACCCCAACAGGCAGTTGATTTTCGTAGCCTTCAAGAGGAATCGGAATCATCCCGACACTGTTTTCAGCAAATTCAGGATCCATTTGCTCAAGGGTCGGATAGACCCAGTTTCCTTGCTGGATCATCGCTACCTGACCTAAAGAGAAGTACTCTTCTACCTGCTGAGAATAATCTAAACTCAATACAGGCTGGACAGAGTAGTCGACTTGCAGGTCAAGCATTCGCTGGAATTCATCTCCTCTTTCAAATTCGACTGTATCAGCATTATATGCCGTATTTACATTTTCATTGAATTCATGTGTGAGGAACACGTTTGATAAGTGATTACCGGGTACCCACGCTTCTGCTCCCGGAAACGCGAAGACTGCCTCAATATCAAGGTCTTCTTTCTGACTGTCAATTGTCTGGACCGCTTCTTCCAGGTCCTCATAGGTACTGATAGCTTCCGCATCGATTCCGGCAGCTTCAAACACCTCTCTATTGTAAATAAATCCGTACCCTTCTAGGTTGTAAGGGAGCGCTGTAATCACACCGTCCTCATCAGTAACGTCTTCCATTGTGCCATCCAGAGCGGCTGCGGCAGCCTCTGTATCGGTCAGGTCAGCCAAGTATTCCGCCATTTGTTCGAACTCATTCGGACCGGCTACACTGAATATGTCCGGCTCGTCACCAGCTGAAAAGCGGGTGGTAAGCTGGGTGAAGTATTCTGTACCCCCACCGACAGATGTAATATCGATCGATATATTAGGGTTGTCATCCATGTACATCTGAGCAAGATCATTGAACTGATTGTTAAATTCAACTTTCCCCTGCATGATCGTCAAACTGATATCTTCACCGGCATCCCCATTGTCATTCCCGTTATCTCCTGTGCCGTCTGTTCCAGGAATATCGCCTTCATTCCCACAGGCTGCAAGTAAAGCTGTTGCCGAAAGTAAAAATAATCCTTTGTACAAATAAGTGCTCTTGGACATTGTTTTTCCTCCCTTTTTCTGTTCCTCCTGCACAACTCTTGTGCAAGTGCTTACAAGTCAAATATATAACAAACTTAGCAGCTTATCAATAGAATGCCTCTATTATGATAGCGGTATCATAATTCAGCATCTCGAGCCGTTTGAGTTGCAATTTTTGTGAATTTCTATCTAAATTCACGAACCTATTTTAAGGAAAATCATTGTTATTATAAGAAAAGATTCTATTAAATAATCACTGATTGGCTGCAATGATGCTCTCATAGGGACGGAGTGTGAGCAGCGTATCTAGACGGGTTGATCGGTCATCATAGTTACTCAACACACAGACAGTATAGTCCGATGGAATGCGTATGGTCTGAACAGTATTGGTATAATTGATTGCAACAAGAACATTTACACGAGCGGTTATCCGTTCATATACGATAGTCTGAGTTCTGTTTGACAGCTCAGGCACGAACTCACCATAAACGATGGCTTCTTTATATGGACTGTTTTTTCTAAGTTGAATCAGTTCCTTATAAAAAGTGAGTACAGACTGTGCATCACCCTCCTGCTGGTCCACATTGATTTGAGTATAGTTCGGATTGACCTTCATCCAGGTCTTGTCTGATTCCGAGAAACCTGCCTGTTTACTATCATTCCATTGCATGGGTGTTCTGGAGTTGTCACGACTGCGACTACTGATCAACCGAAAAGCGTCTTCTTCTGACACCCCTTCCTTTAGGGCCCGTTTGTACTGATCGTGAGTCGCTATGTCCTCAAATTGGTCGATTACATTCATTTCAATATTGGTCATCCCAATTTCCTGTCCCTGATAAATGAAGGGAGTCCCTCTCAACATCATAAATAGAGTAGCCAGCATCTTTTTGCTGTAGTCGCTGATGTCTTCTTTCGGAATGTATTTACTGACCGAACGAGGCTGATCGTGATTCTCCAGATAAAGCGCCCCCCACCCCTTTTCCTGAGTGATCAGCTGATTCAAAACTATCTTTTCTCGCATGTCTTCAAAGGTCCAGCCGCTCGGCCTGAACCAGTCTCCTGTTTCACTGACATCGATATCCGTGTAACTAAAGTCAAACACCATAGAAAAGAACCCGTCTGGTCCTATATATTCCTCCAGGTCTTCATTAGGTACAGCTGCCTCAGCTACTGTAAAACTGTCTCGCTGTTCAAATGTACGAGCGTTCAATTCTTTTAAAAGTGATGTCACGCCTGGCTGATTCATGATCCAGTGCCCTATATACACCAGTCCGTCTTCTGCATCTGGCTCAAGTGTGCCGTAAACCATGTTCTTTTTGATGTTTAAAATAGCATCCACTCGAAACCCTGCCAGGCCCTTATCGAGCCAATAGTTGATCATTTCATAGATGTCTTCTCTAAGGTCTGGATTTTCCCAGTTCAAATCAGGTTGTTTACGGCTGAATGCATGAAGATAAAACATGTTTTCTTCTCCAGGAACAGCTTCCCAGGCAGACCCTCCAAAGTAAGAGCGCCAGTTATTCGGTGGCTCTCCATTCACCCCTTTTTTAAATAAGTAGTAGTCTCTGTATTTGCTGGTTTGATCAGAGAGCGCCTCTTTAAACCACTGATGTTCATCAGAGGTATGATTCACTACCAGGTCCATCAGGATTTTAATGCCCAGATCATCCGCACGTCTGATTAGTTCATCAAAGTCTTCATTATCCCCGAACATGGGATCGATTGAATAGTAATCCGAGATATCATACCCGCCGTCATCCATTGGCGATTTGTATATAGGGCAGATCCATATGATATCTATTCCCAAACGCTTCAAATAATCCAGTCTATTGATTATCCCTCTGATGTCTCCTGATCCGTTAGCGTTGCTGTCCTGAAAACTCTTAGGGTAAATCTGGTAAACAACTGATTCTTTCCACCATTTTCTAGTCATATGTCGGTCATTCCAATCTAATAAGGTCATGTTTTTTTTAAAAAAAATATTATGAGGGTACACAGACTTAGTGTAACCGTTTTAATGACAGCTAAATTATATGCCCACTTCCTATTGAAGTCAAACAAGTGACCGTCTCCAAGTATTAAAACTATTCTTTATTCAATGTATCTGGTAACAAAGCTTTTAATTGCCAATACACTATACAGACAAGCAGACTCAATTTTCACCGGAATGAAATCAAGTCTGCTTGTTTTTAGTTTTATTTGATTGATCCAACCATTCCAGCAACAAAATGTTTCTGTAGAACAAAGAATATAATCGCAGTCGGTATCGTTGTAAAGAATATGGCAATCATGACTGAGCCATAATCGATTGTATACCCTGATCCCATGGCAGATATAACGAGAGGGACAGTGTAGTTTCTTGGCGACTGCAGGATAACCAAAGGCCATAGATAGTTGTTCCATGCGCCCATAAATGTGACGATCCCCGCTGCTGCATAGGTCGTTTTCATAGTAGGAATGTATATTTTCAGGAACAGACCCAGTTCAGACAGTCCGTCCATTCTGCCTGCCTCCAGCAATTCTTTTGGAAACATTTTAGTATTCTGTCTAAAGAAGAACACCAGGAATGCGGTCGATACATAAGGCAGAATCACACCGAATAACGTGTCGATCCCTAAGCCCGGGGCTAAACCAGAAATTGTTCCAAATAATCTGAATAAAGGAACCATCAACGCCGCGAAAGGAATCATCATAGACAACAGAATGATGTTATAGATTACTTCTTTCCCTCTGCTTTTGTGTACTTCAAAACCATACCCGGCTAAAGACGAAATGAAGATAGACAGAAACGTCTGACTGATGGAAATAATCGTCGAATTCCAGACAGAACGCGTCAGAATAGTCGTCTCAAGCATGGTTCTGAAGTTTTCCATAAAGTGAGTGCCCGGCAAGAGTCTTCCTCTTGTAATATCTACAGAGGCATTCGTGATGCTTACCACTAGAAAGTAGAATGGGAAGAAGAACATGATAGACGTGATGATCAGGAAAAAATACATAAAGAACTTTTTCATCGCAAGATTCTGTTTCATTTTCTTTCCCTCCCTACTCTAAACTGAATAACAGACAGTATGATAACAAAAACTACAATACTATAGGACACTGCTGCTGCGTACCCAAAGTTTGGGGTGTATTCAAAGGATAAATTATAGATATACTGCGACAGGGTCGTCGTTGCATTACCCGGTCCCCCACCTGTCAAGTTCATCGGCTCATCGAATAACTGTAAGGTCCCGATAGTTGAAGTGATCGACGTAAATAAAATAACGGGTCTAAGCATTGGAATGGTTATTTTGAAGAATTGCTGTACAGCATTAGCCCCATCCATGCGTGCCGCTTCGTATATCCCGGGATCGACATTCTGGAGAGCGGATAAGTAGAAAATCATGTTATACCCTGTCCATCTCCAGGTAATGGCAATGATGATCAGCACTCTTGCCCAGAACGGATTTCCCAGCCACAGTATCGGGCTGTCAATAAGGTTGATGAACATCAGGATCTGATTAACAATCCCATTATTTGCGAAAAGATACCTGAACACTAATGAGTAGGCAACCAGAGAAGTAATCGCTGGAAGAAACACAATCGTTCTGAAAATTCCTTTATATTTTAGTGTTTTCTGGTTTAAGAGCACAGAAAACATCAGTGCCAATATGATCATTAACGGTATTTGAAAGATGAGAAAAATGAAGGTATTGGTCATCGCTCTGATAAACGCCTGGTCATTAAAGAGTCGTCTGTAGTTATCAAGACCTGTAAAGTTTAAGTTGATTCCCGCTCCAGTATGAAGTGAAATCCAAAACGCCTGAATCATCGGGTAAAAATAAAACAGAACAATAAAAATCGTTGGAATAATCACAAATGTCCAACTCATGATAACTCTATTTCTTTCAAGTTTACCCATTTTCTTCTTCTTTGGCACAACGTGCTCAGATGACATTTTAACTCCCCCTTTTAATAAAATACAGGCTCTTTCAAGTAAGTGATTGAAAGAGCCTGTAACTTAAATCGAGTAAACCTTACATAGCTGATTCTGCCTGGCTCTGTGCATTTTCAAGAACATCGTCTAATTCTGCGCCACCCAGGTAATCTTGTAAGGCAACGGCTAAAATATCCTGAATTTCATAAGTTCTTTGACCAAATTCGACTTCAGGTATTTCTTGAGTCCATTCTGCTAAGTCCTGATAAATCTGTTGTCCACCATAGAATTCAGCTTCAAACTCGTAAGCCTCTCCTTCTGTTGCGGGTTCATATGCCCCCATCGCACCGATTTCTACTAATAGATCCTGATAGAAATCGACATCTGATCCGAACGTAGCGGCAAGAAATTCTGCAGCGAGTTCTTTTTCATCGATATCAAGCACATAGATAGAGGATCCACCTAAGTTAGATGCATTAACTGACCCATCCAAACTTTGTCTAGGAATCGGAGCAATTCCCCAGTTGCCTGACTGGTCTTCTGCCTGCATGATGGATGCATTGATCCAGTTTCCTGTAGGCACTGTTACAACATCCCCATTGTTAAAGGTTTGAATAAACTGGTCCCATTCGTTATGAACATTCATGATTCCTGCGTCCACCATCTGCTTGTAATTTTCAAATGCCAGTCTCAGCGATTCGTTTCCAACGATATAAGGAGTCACTCCATCTTCATCTTCTGTCCACCATACGCCACTTGACTGCATCATGACGCGCATTAATCCTAAATCGCCATGGTCATTCGTGATCCAGCTGATGCCTGTCTGTTCATAGACATCTTCACCGATTTCAATATACTCTTCCCACGTAATGTCTTCCAGATCTTCAAGGGAGTAGCCTGCATCTTCAAGATAGTCAGTACGTACATACAACCCAGTTACACCTGTATCAAAAGGCACATTGTATACATTATCCTCATGAGTACCTGCCGCCAGTTTATAGTCCGCAAAGTCATCTGTCTCAAAATAATCGCCTAATGCGTAGAATGAGCCTTCATATGAATTCAGGAAACTTGGTGCACGGTAATCTTCTATAAAGACAATATTCGGCAGCCCAGTTGCCACGCCGGAACTTAGACTGGTATTTAACCGTTGAACCACGTCTTCCTGTGAGTTCTCAACGATATTCAAGCTGAAATCCGGATTATCTTCCTGATAGCGTTCTTCTGCCATTTCCAAAGCGACCACGTTGAAGTTGGGATCCCACGTCCAGACCGTTAACTCAGTCGGATCATCAGACGCTCCTTCAAAATCGCCATCATCTGCTGCGTCTCCATTGCCGTTCCCAATTCCAGTATCATCAATTTCGTCCCCATTGCCACAAGCTGAGAGTAGAAGTAATGCTGTTGCACTTAAAGCTAAATATGACTTTTTGCTAAACATGTTGATCCCTCCGTTTTTTATTTTTAATGGTTACACACTTAATTAATGGTGGATATAAGGCATGATGGAAACTGAGTAAGCATAGTCTCCATTTTTTAACTGGTACTGCTCCATTACACCCGGACCGCAGCTGGATGAGCCGATTCCATTTAATTTATGGTCGATATTCAGCTCGAACTGTTCACCGGATACAAGTTCGGTTCTGTGTCTGGCCAAGTCCACATCTCGCGTGGTGTATTGACTGACGGAAAAATTAAACGGTTCTCCAGCAATGATCATTCCTTCACCCCGGGAATTATAAAAGGCTGCCCAGTCTACATCGCTTCGATTGCCGCTTTCCTGAGGCATGATATACGGGGTAATCATTTCATCAGTAGCCCTTTCCCATATCCCGTCTCTGGCAGCGAGGATAATATCAGGATAGGATTCTCCCGGTCCTTTTCCAGACCACTTTGTTTCGGCAAGGTCTTTTGAAATCATCATCTGTAATCCAATTTTTGGAAGAGTCTCACTCCCTTTTCCATATTTTTTTGAGGTCACTGAAATATCGATTCTGCCATTTTCGAAAATAGAATAGGTTGTCTGACTTCTAAATCCCCATTCATAAATGGGAGGAGCAAGGGTGCTCTTAACTGTAAGGGTGTATTCTGTGTCACTGACTTGCTCGATTGAAAATTCCTCGATTCTTTCCTGCATTTTGTCCACTGCAAACTGTTTCCAGTGTTTTTCGCTGTTCGAAGACTTGAATTCATCGTGACTGATCCGGTCATTATCTGTTAAGGCTCTCCAGAAGTTTTGTTTCGGCCCATTCGTAATCAATTCACCTCCGTTATAACTGTAACTCACCAATCTTCCTTCAAACTGGTTGAATACCACACTGAATTTTGAATTTTCAATGATTACCCGCTCATAGTCGCTTCTTAAACTCAAGGGCTCTGCTTCCAGACTGGCTGTAAGCAATGCTTTCGTTCGATCGCCCTCGCTTAATCTGAATTGACTCCAGGCTACTTCATGGCCAATCTCTGACCATTCTGTCGGATACCTTTGAACAAACTGAATGGTTAAATCAATCGATTCGTCAGATTCAAATGATTCGATAGCCAGTTCAATGACTTTGGACTCTTGTGCTTTGATCTCATCTGTTTTTATGAGCCCATTTTGAATCACTTTTTCTCCTGCAGTGACTTCCCATAAGCCGTATACATGATTCAATGGGATAAAATCATACAAGTTCGTTACTTTAACTTTACCCGCACTCAAATCAACTGCCTCTACTTTAATAGGTTCAATTGCTTTCTTATATTCAATCAATGCCGGAGAGGGTTCTCTATCTGGAAAAATTAGTCCGTCGATCACAAAATTTCCATCATGTGGCTCATCACCGAAATCTCCCCCATAAGCGAAGAACTCTTCTCCCTCTTCATTAATAGCTCGAATCCCATGATCGATCCATTCCCAGACAAATCCTCCCTGTAACCTCGGGTACTTGTAAAAGAGTTCGAGATATTCTTTAAATCCACCCGGCCCGTTCCCCATAGCATGTGCAAATTCACATAAGATATGCGGTTGAGACAAGTGTGTCTGTTTGCCCAGCTTTTCTAATGTATCCACATCTGTATACATCGTTGAGAACATATCGGCACTCTGGTTGACTTCTGTCGGCTCAAAATTCGATTGTTCGAGAAGATACCTTGTTTCACCTTCATAATGCAGTACGCGTGTATCGTCTCTGTTACGGGCCCATTCAGCCATTTTTAAATGATTTTTACCGAACCCTGATTCATTACCAAGTGACCAGATCAAAACGGAAGGATGGTTTTTATCTCTTTCGACCATGCGTTTGATTCGGTCAACATAGGCCTCAGTCCAGTCCTCACTGTCACTCAATCTATCCCAGTCATCAACAAAAACAAAGCCGTGTGTTTCTATATCCGTTTCATCAATGACATATAATCCATACTGATCACACAGATCATAAAAACGGGGATCGCTTGGATAATGAGACGTCCGAACGGCGTTAATGTTATGTGATTTCATGAGTTTAATATCTTCAATCATCGTGCTGTATGGAACATAACGTCCCAAGTCCGGGTGGAACTCATGCCGGTTGACTCCTTTGAACAGGACCGGTTTCCCATTTACTTGAATTAACCCGTTAGACAGCTTGATTTCTCTAAATCCCACTTTTTGCGGGATAACGGACATTACGCCTGTGTCGTCACCTAACTGCAGGTATAAATCATACAGATGAGGTGCTTCTGCAGACCACTGTTTTGGATGTTCAATTTCTTTGCTGAAGCTGACTGTAGAAGAGGTGACTTGAATCTCTTCTGTAAATACGACATGCAAATCATCTGATAAAGTGAATGTAAGTGTACTTCCGACCGCTTCTTCTGTTACATCGAGCTGGATCGATAGGGTAGCGTCTTTACACTCATCATCAAATGTGGTTTTGATCATATAATCTTCAATCGCTTTTTTATGTCTTGTTTTAATGTACACATCTCTGAAAATACCGGAAAGCCACCACATGTCCTGATCCTCTAAGTAAGTCTGGGCTGACCATTTAGTCACTTTCACGACCACCGTATTTTGACCTTCAGTGATCAAGCCGGTAAGATCGAACTCCGCAGCCGTGCGACTGCCTGTTGAATACCCGACATACTGTCCATTGATCCAGACATTGAACGCCCCATCCACTCCTTCAAATCTTAAAGAAGCGCCATCCTCAATCTCATGAATATAAAATTCTCGTCTGTAGATCCCGGTTGGATTCTCAGATGGGATATGTGGCGGATCGATTGGAAATGGGTACTGCACATTAGTGTAATGTGGTTTATCGTACCCTTCCAGCTGCCAGTTTGAAGGGACTCGAATTGTATCCCACTTGGAATCGTCATAATCGGATGCATAGAACTCATCTGTCAAAGCTTCCGGGAAGCGGCTGTAATGAAATTTCCATTCCCCATTTAATAAAAGAAAGCCCTTCGACAGTTGTCGATTGTAACTCTCTGCATCCTCTTTACTGTTGTAGGCGAAATGATATGTCCGCTCTTTTAAGCGATTTTTCTGCAAGATTTTCTGATCTAAATAATACGTATTGATATTAACCCCACCTTTCCACTTGACTAGACATCTTGAAACCCTTTTCATTTATTTATATACATACTATATGAAAAAATCACAAATAGTGCAAGCGTTTTTATAGATATTTTTACTAAATATAGTAAATGCTTTTACTTATAGTCACTTAAATACATGAAAATGCCTTAGTGTATATAGGTAAAAGGACTAGTGAGAGCGGTTCTCTCATACTAGTCCTCTATAATCATTATATAAAAAACATTTAGCTGATCCTACCCTATGACTTCCTTAATTTTGATTTTGGTACTTCTGAAATCTCCATTGACCTGATAACTGGACTGCTCAATTTCGTCAGATAAAGGCGGTTCGATATATAGACCTTTATTCATTAACTCACTTCCGTAGTATAGAGTATCCTGTCCATTCAGTTTATATCTCTTCTCAGGAGCCAGTCCTTTCAATTTTACTCGTGTGTTGACCATATTCGTCTTATCAAGAATCAGATAATTGAAAACCAATGCCTCTGATTTATCCTTATTAACAAATAACCAGGCAGTTTCGCTGGACTGATCAAATGGGGACTTTAAACGGAAAAAGGACCCATATTGAATGAGCTTCCTATTCTCTTTATAAAAGACAATCTGCTCCTGTACTTTTTCTCTTTCGCTATCTGATAATAGAGTTGGATCCAGTTCGTAGCCTAAATTACCAGCCATCGCGACATCTCCTCTCATATCCAGAGACGTCATGCGGTTGACCTGATGATTCGGAACAGCTGAAACGTGGGAGCCCATAGAACTGATCGGCAGGACTAAACTTGTTCCTGTCTGTATTTCCAGCCGTGCAACCGCATCGGTATTATCTGATGTCCATGTCTGAGGCATATAGTAAAGCATGCCCGGATCGTATCTCCCGCCTCCACCAGAACAGCTTTCCCATAGGATATCCGGATAAGCAGTCGTCAGTTCTTCCAGCAAGTCATAGAGCCCAAGCATATAGCGGTGAGTGACTTCCCCATCATTTACTGATGGATGTTGAGACCCGATTTCTGTCATGTTCCGGTTGAAATCCCATTTGATATAATCGATCGGCACCTCATTTAAAACAGCCCTCATCCGCTCTTTAATATAGTCCCTTACTTCTTTTTGAGTATAGTCCAAAATAAACTGGTTTCTCCCCAGAGAAGCTGAACGGTCATTTGCCTTCAACACCCATTCAGGATGAGTTCTGAATAAGTCGCTATCCTCTGAGATCATTTCCGGTTCAAACCACAAACCGAATCTCAGACCCTTGGCTTTGATTTTTTCAGCAAGCGATTTTAATCCGTTTGGTAATTTTTTATCATAGACAACCCAGTCTCCAAGAGAGGTTTTGTCATCATCACGTTTACCGAACCAGCCATCATCCAGAACAAATAACTCCACTCCTAAATCTACAGCTTTATCTGCCATATCAAGCAGTTTCTCTTCTGTAAAATCGAAGTAAGTCCCTTCCCAGTTATTCAGTAATACCGGTCGTTCCTCAAACTGGTATTTCCCTCTGATCAGATGGGTCTGATAAAAGGAGTGGAGATCCTGAGAAAACTGGTTCAGCCCATTATCTGTATAGGACATAACGACTTCTGGAGACGAAAACGTCTCTGCAGGATTAAGCTCCCACTTGAAATGTTCTGGACTGATCCCCATCTGGACTCTGGTCTGGTTATACTCATTCACTTCACAATTTGCCAGGAACTCGCCGGAATAAACAAAGTGGAACCCGTATACATCCCCTGTGTGCTCAGTCGTATCCGGATCGACCAGTCCCAAAAACGGCTGGTACGTATGGCTGGTCGTTCCGCGTTTGGAGTCGATTTTATGAACGCCTCTATGGATCGGATGTCTGACCAGATCGCGCTCCCTTCCCCAGGCACCAGGCAGCTGCACACAGTCGAAACTGGAATGATCAAAGTCAACGGACATACTTAGAAGTTTATTCAATTCGATTGGAAGCTCACCGTTGTTCGTCACTCTTACAGACCGCGTTACGACCGGATAATCGGCATAAATCGTGTAGTACAGATCTATTGTGCAGTAATCCAGTGTATCTTTCAGTACAAGCTTTAGTGTTTTGGCTTCTGATTTTTCATTGATATACGTATGAGGCAGCCCTTCGAGTTCGGGTTTTCCGTTGATGATTGAGTGGCTTTGATACTCCAGCTGTGTAGAAAACGTTTTATCCGGATATGTCACTTCTAATGCTGATTCTCTGTAGTCTCCATTATTATGGCCCGGGTATTCCTGCAGCAAAGTATTCATCGAAAAATTCTGCAGCTTGGCTCCATGTGGACTTGCAGAAAAGGCACGATCATACAGCGGAAAATCAATATGCGCATTATTCCCCCCTATCGCTTTTCCCCAATAGACGTGTGAAACGTACTTGTCATCTTTGATTGAAAGCTGATAGCTGACTAAATCATTGAAAAGATGAAAACTATTCGTCTCTTTATTGAACAAAATATCCATAATTTCCTCCTGTAATTGTAAACGTTTACTAAATAGTTTACACTAATTTTACTAATATTCAACTGTTAATTTTACTCCTACTGATCGGTTGATTTGGTTGACTTGCTGACTCTCTCGTATTAGTATATCACCTTTCAAAATAGCGATGACTGTCTGTTTAAATCCTCTCGTTATTAAATGAGTAAGGCGGTTCATTGGTTAAACTGACGTCGGTTTTAACTTTTCCTTCTGTTTCAAAGACAACAAGTACATTAGAGCCTTCTTTAAGCAGTGGAGCGGGCAGGTACAGTTTATACTGAGGCCCTTTATCCCAGAAACGTCCCAGGTTGAACCCGTTTATAAATACGCATCCTTTCCCCCAGCCAGACATATCAACGAACGTATCGTGTATTTCATCTATAGTGAACGAGAACTTATGGAAACCAGGTTCGCCTTCTTCATAAGGTCGACTATAATCAACGTCTTTGATGGAATCTAGCGGAAGTGGATAATGAATCCATTCACTTCTAAATGCGCCATTGACATAGACGCCATCTACAATGCCTTTTCGCTGATGAGGCATGCGCGGACCATAGTTGACACGCCCCATATTTTCGACCAGAATGGACAGCTGATTGCTATCCTCCTGCAATTCAAAGGTCTCTTTCTCACCTATTTCCTTATCGTACTGAGTAAACAGATGCTTTCTGTTTACATAAACAGTCGCACGATCGTTGGCTCCCACTAATCTAAAATCATCGATATGTCTTTTTTTACCTAAGTCATGCTGGTATACGATGTAGCCAGTGGACTGATCCACTTCTTCCATCGACAACGTATATGGACTTTTAACTCCAAGTGACAGATTTTGTAGATTATCAAACAGGGAGGTCTGTTCACTCACTGACAGTGACCCGTAGCTTTTTAAAACGACCGGTTCAGGCAAGTCAGGCAAAGGTCCTGTCGAATAGTTTTTAATGACCTCTCTAAAGGCTCTATACTTGTCAGTAATCTCTCCCCATTCAGTCAGTGGGGCATCGTAATCATAAGACGTCACGTCCGGAGTCAATTCATCGTAATAGTTTGATCCATTATAAAAGCCAAACTGTGTGCCCCCATGGAACATATAAAAATTGATGTGCCCCATCTTCAGTATGTCTTCTACATAGCCGGCTTGTTCGGTCGCAATTGTTTTCTTGAACTCTGAATCTCCCCAGGCAGTAAACCAGCCATTCCAGAATTCCATGACCATTAAAGGCATCGGCTTTTGAACGAAGTCCTGCAGTATCTGAAAATGGTCTTTCGGATTTGACCCAAAATTGACCGTAGGCAAAGCGTCTTCTATTATGGTCCCGTTCTCAAGCATATCGAGCCAGGTGCCATCACTCGTAACCAGTGGGACATCAACCCCATTGCCTTTCATCAGTCGGACCAGTTCCTTCAGGTAAGCTTTGTCATTTCCGTAACTGCCGTATTCATTTTCGACCTGCATCATGATGATCGGTCCTCCATGAGTACACTGAAGGTCCACCACTTCTTTAAACAAGCGTTCAAAATAAGTCGCCACTTTTTCTATAAATGGCCCGTAATTGGTTCGAAGTCTCATATTCTTATCTTTAAGCAGCCAGCCTGGCAGTCCGCCAAATTCCCACTCTGCACAGATATAAGGAGACGGTCTTAAGATGACAAACAAATCAAGGGCCTCGGCTGTCCTGATAAATCCAGCTAAATCAGCCTGACCCTCAAAGGTGAACGCTCCCTCTTTCGGTTCATGACTATTCCAGGGGACATAGGTCTCAACTGTGTTACATCCCATTGCCTTCAACTTTATTAAGCGGTCTTTCCAGTACTCCGGCACCACTCTAAAGTAGTGAATCGATCCTGATATGATTTTGACTGGTTTTCCTTTCCAGTAAAACTCATCTTTTATTTCGAACATAAACTCACCCTTTTCATCAAAATTATAATCTGACTCCTATTTTCCACCTTAATGGTCTACTTCATTTAGTAAAGCGTCAATCATTTAAAGATTACCTCTTACACACTTCTTTGTAAACCTTTACATAGAAAAATTTAAAAAGAAAAGACCACCCAAAGGCAGTCTTAATGGTTCTCTATCTCAGTTCCTGTTCAACACTGGTCGGTCCTTCGATTTTCATCTCTCCGTCTTCGAAATACAAACGGTCGATAGCTGGTCTTCTGTCCCCGCTTGGATTTTCAGGATCCGTGTGAATGTGATAGACAGCGTATAATGTTTCGTTATCCAGTCCAACAGTAACACTATTGTGTCCCGGCCCGGATATTCCATTCTCCAGATCTTTAGACAAGATCGGGTTCGACTCGCTTTTTTCAAAGGGGCCTATGGGACTGTCTGAAACCGCGTATCCTATAGCGTAGTCTGAACTGGCATAAAAGTTAGCGGAATACATAAGGTAATATAAGTCATCATGTTTAACCACAAATGGCCCTTCATTCCATTGATAATCCCCATCCGGATTTTCCCAGGCCTGGTCAGGTTCAAGGATGAAATGCGGCTCACCAGTCACATGAAGTAAATCTTCGGTCATTTCCTGAACATAAATGTGACTGATATGCTTGCCGTCGATAATATTTTCATGGTTATCTTCGACATAGTACAAGTAAGGAGTCCCATCATCATCTATAAAGATATGGCCATCGATAAATGATCCTGGGCGGTCGATCAGTCCAACTGTTGCATCTTCAAATGGACCCGTCGGAGAATCACTGGTTGCTATGGCCATCTTCAAGCTGCCTGTATAATCTCTGGCACTGTAAACCATGTAATAAGCCCCATTATGTTCAACCACTTCCGGAGCCCAAAAATCATACTGTGCCCATTTTTCTTCATGATCTCTATGATCATAGGCCATACCGGCTTCTTCCCAATCAACTAAATTCGCTGACTCCCATACTCTAAAGCCTGCATGAGGCACTGATGTCGCGTACATATAATATGTGTCCTCAACTTTCAGTACATATGGGTCTCCGATATCCAGCATCTCTCCGACCGGATTCTGATACGTCACTGTTTCCTGGTTAGTTCCCAACTGGTCACACCCTCCTAAAATAATTAGAGCTAGTCCTAACGAAAAAATAGTTTTTTTCATTGGTCTCCTCCTTCATTATGATAACGAATGTGTGCCTCGAATGCATCACCCACTCGATTCTTTTTTCTGATTAATTTACCTTCTTTATTTTCCAGTGTGTAAAGTCCAAACGGGAGCAGTTCCTCTTCAACCGATTTTCCGGATGTCCGGTAACCCCAGTCTACTAAATCGAAAAACGGAAACCAGGTCAGTCCAGTAACGGGAACACCTTCCTCAACCAGTTCATTACACGATTCAACAATTTCATTGAGCCAGGAAATCCGCTCGTTTTCACTTCCCCGGTAACTTGTTTCTGTAATCATAACGGGTTTCTTATAACGAGCGTATGCTTCTCTTGCAATTGCTTTGAAATCATCACCCGTTCCCATGATAGTGGGAAAGACGATGTGTCCTTTTAAATCTCTGGTGATTTCGTGCACGCTAAATTGCGGATAATAATTCAATCCTATAATATCTGGTTCAATATTTGTGTCGTTAAACCATTCAAGGGATTCGGGTGTTACCCCATAAGAAAGCATGAAGTCATACAGCGGATGCTGGGGGTCGATTCTTCCCTGCACGAGCTCCCACATGACAAAGCGGTTTTCATTCCATAATGCGACTTCTGAATTCAACCGCTCTTCATATGTGACATAACGTTTGGTTGCATCCACATGGACAAATACTGCATCTGAAACAACGTTTTCGATTGCTTTCTGTGTCAGCACAATGCCTTGTGACACTTGCGTCATGATCTGATAAAAACCGGAAAGGCCTTCCAAGTAAGGTGGCCAGACTTTATTGAGCCCGCAGAATTCTGCTGTAACATAGGGTTCATTTAAAGGGGTATAATACTTTATAAAGTCCCCGTACCTTATAGCGAACGCCCGCGCAAATCGTGCCACCACCTCAGGATACGTTCCATTCGCAAATTCATTCTTCAGCCAGTGAGGTGTCCCGTAATGGACCAGATCGATAATAGGTGTAAGTGATGGGTTTTTCTTAAAAAATGCCACCACCTCATCTACCCACTCCCACGTGAACTCGTTCGGGTTTTGCTCGATTTTATACCAGGGAATGCCATACCTGATCATGCCTGCTCCAGATTTTAAAGCCAGATTCAAATCTTCCTCCCAGTTGTCATAGTGCTGCGTCAACTCATACTCGTCTAATGTGCGTTCCCCTTTAGCGATTTGAGTAACGAACGTGTTTTCTATTCCAACTGCCCATTTAAATGACTGGTTTTTCATAATGACCTCCACTACATAGAATCGGTGTCGTTGATTTCTTTAATAATTTTTACGTCTACCTTTGGTTCACGATGATACGTCAATAACCCGTTTATTTCCTGTTCCACATCGTAAAGCTGGGTGTAGCAGAAACCGGCTAAAACTTCAGATTCATAGACTGCTTCGAGAATACGTTTGTATTCCGATACAAAGGCCTCATCGTTATCAACAGAGGAATAGCCCCATCCGTCCTGATCATCTTTCTTATATCCGATTCCTCCAAATTCAGTCAGCAAGATCGGTTCGCCCTGATGAGTAAATCCGTCTGCATAAATGGCACGGTCTGCAGGGGTAGCTTTCAAGATCTGTTCTTTCGTTCTTAAATCTTGTTTAAATCGTCTGTACTTTTCAGTCTCATTCATTTCGCCATGCCCATAATGATGAATCGCTCCTAAGTCCGATTCGGTCATTTCCCATCCATCATTTGAAATAACGGGTCTGGTTGTATCGATTGCATGAATCAGATGATACAGTGCTTGAGTATAATGCTGCTGCTGTCGATCTCTTCCGATGTCATTGATTCCCCAGCTTTCATTGAAGGGGACCCAGGCGACAATGGATGGATGATTGTAATCTCTCTCCATTATTTCAAGCCATTCATTCGTAATCAATGGAACAGCCGATTCGTCGAAATAATGAGCGGAAGCAGATTCGCCCCATACCAGGTAGCCTATCTGATCTGCCCAGTATAAAAAGCGGGGATCTTCTACTTTCTGATGTTTTCTGCAGCCATTGAATCCCATTTCTTTAGAGACGGTAATGTCTTTTTTCAGCGCTTCATCACTAGGAGCGGTCATCAGTGACTCCGGCCAGTAGCCTTGATCCAGTACTAATTTCTGATAATACGGTTTGTTGTTTAAAAAGACTTGGCCATTTTCCGTATGCACTTTTCGCATCCCAAAATAAGAGTCCACTTCATCAACAACTGTATGCTCTTTTAATAATCTGATTTGAATATCGAACAAGTTAGGGTCTTCTGGTGTCCAGTGCCACCCATTGTCGTGATGAGACGTTCGGAAGATGGTGCCCTGGTGGAGATCAAAGGTCACACTGTGCGTTGAAGAAGACACCTCAAACCGGCTCTTTAGAACCTGTTCTCCCTTAAATGATATGATGTATTCCAGATCATAAGCATTTAAAAATTGACTAAATAGTGTTTTACACTGGATCTGACCCTTATCGATATCTGGGGTAAAACGGACAGAAGCGATATGCTCTGCACTGACGGCTTCGATCCACACCGTCTGCCAGATGCCTGTTGAGTTCGTGTACCAGATGGATTTCGGTTCATCTTCCCATGTCTGCTTCCCTCGAGGAATCGATTCTTCTTTTCTAGGATCGAAGACACGTAAGGTGATGGTCTGGGATCCGTCAGTTAGAAACGGCGTAATATTAAAGGAAAACGACGTGTGTCCTCCTTTATGTTCACCCACTTTCTGACCGTTTACAAAGACTTCGCTCACATAATCAACAGCTCCAAAATGGAGAATCAGTTCTTTCTTTTTAAGTGCCTCAGGAATCGTCACCTTTTTCTGGTACCAGATGATTTCATGTGTGTCCTGACTGTTGACTCCACTTAATGCTGACTGATAGACGTAAGGCACTTGGATCGTCTGTTCAAACGGCTTATCCGTCTTATGCCACTGGTCAGTCAATCCAGTATCGGCATCATCAAAAGCAAAACGCCATTCACCGTTCAGGTTTATCCAGTGGTCTCTGACCAGCTGAGGTCTCGGGTATTCTGTTCTATTCATAATGTCTCTCCTAGTTTCTATTTTATTTTAGTCCGGTTGAATTGACTCCTTTTACAAAGTATCTGTTAGCAAATATAAATATCAGCAGCGCCGGTACCGTTGCAATTAAAGTCGATGCCATCATTTTTCCGGGATTTACAAAGTTTGCCCCCTGGACCAGATTCGCAATTCCGACTGTCACTGTTCTCATTTCAGCAGAATTCGTTACCAGTAAAGGCCAGAGGAAGTCATTGTAAATCAGAATAAATGTGATAACGGATAACGTCGCGATAACAGGTTTGATCGATGGGAAAACAACATGCCTCAAAATCTGAAGCTGATTTGCTCCATCGATATAAGCGGCCTCTTCTAAATCACGAGGGAAATTTCTGAGGAAACTGTAAATCAGAAAGACTCCCAGCGTACTCGCCGCATAAGGCAGGATAAGTGGTGCAAAGGTGTCCAGCAGCCCCATATCTCTGAAATTGAAGTAACGCGGGAACACGATGACGATTCCTGGGACGGTCATGGAAGCGACGATAATAAACATGAATAATCGTTTAGCCGGTAGATTCAGGCGGGCGATTGAATAAGCCGCAAGCGTATTGGTCACGATAACCAAAAGTGTGCCCCCAATACTGATAAACGCAGTATTGAACAACCAGCGAATGATCGGGGCGCTTGCGGCATCCACAGTAAAGAGTTCCACGAAATTACCAGTTGTCCAGTTTCTCGGCAATAAGCGTGCACTGCTGATTGACTCTGCCATTCCTTTAAACGAGGTGAAAAACATCCAGAATAAAGGAAAAATGAAAATAAGAGAGATAATGGATGCGATGATAACTAATATGACTTTTTGTGTCTTGGTCTGTTTCATTATGCATTGTCATCCTTTCTAAATCCGATCAGGAATTGAACCAGTGTGATAAAAACCATAATAATTCCCATTAGTATGGCCATTGCAGAGCCCATTCCTAGATTGTTCTGACTGAAAATCGTATTTTGAATGATCATGGTCAGTGACATCGTGCTTCTAGCTGGTCCCCCTTCTGTAATCAACAGGGTCTGTCCATATAAGTTGAACGAAGCGATCACGGTAATGATCGTGACAAAGACAAAGACACCTTTGATAGACGGAAACGTGACATTCCAGAAACGCTCCCATGCATTTGCGCCATCCAGTGAAGCGGCTTCATAAAGACTTGCATCCACCTCATCCAGAGCATTGACGAATAAAATCATGTTATATCCGATGGTCCACCAGACTGTGGCAGCTAGTACAGCTATCCACGCATAAGGCTGATTGTTCAACCACCCAATCGAATCAAGTCCAAATCCTTCTAACACATTGTTGATGTATCCGCCATTTCCTGTAAACAACCATTTAAAAATAGCAGAAACGGCTGTGACAGATACGGCATATGAAATAAAGAATACTGTTCTGAAAAACACTTTTAATTTTCCGGGAATATTCTCAATCAGTAATGCAAGCAGTAGTGCAAACACAACAAGAGGAACGAGACTGATCACGACAAAGTATAAGGTATTTCCCAAAGCATTCATGAATGAGTCATGGTACATGTTTCCTGGACTTAAAATTCGAATATAATTATCCAGCCCGACAAATCCATTGTTCCCACCAGAAACGGTCCAGCTGTGAAAACTGACGTATAACCCATACAGAAATGGGACCATCCAGAATAGAATGAAAAAGAGTAAAAATGGTAAAAACATTAATGATGATACTGTTTTTGATATCTTCAAGGTTTCTCCTCCTAAGAAAAAAGTCTTTCAGTCAGTCTAAGACTTAACTGAAAGACCCACTCTTCTACCTATTGATTGGGTGCTGTATCAGCTATTTCCTGAGCTACCCCTGTTGCATTTTCCAGTTCTTCCATTAATTCTTCACGTGTTAAGTTTTCCTCACGTACAATACGTCCAATGACTGTTTCGTTCATATATCTGATTTGTTCTCCAAACTGGTAAACGGCTGGTGCTGCAACATAATCATCAAACATTTGCTGATTCTGATATGGCAGTGGATACTCATCCGCATTTTCTTCAATATAGTTCATTGTTTCTGTATGAAGAGGTGCTTGTCCTGATGCAGCCCAGTTAGACAAGTTTTCCGGCTGGTACATAAATTCCATAAAGGCAGATATGCCTTCCAGCATTGCTTCATCTTCTACACTTGCCGCTAAACTGATAACATGAGAGTTCCCGTAAACGGCAACCTGATCACCCAATTGAGGGATAGATCCAATACCCAAATCATCGCCGTAAGCATCACTGACTGCCTGATAATACCAGGGACCTGTCAATGCTACTGCGGTCTGATTTCCTCCTGAATCCCCTTCAGTATCTTGCATGAAGGCGTGGAATTCCCCATCAATTCCTAAACCTGCTGGAGAAATATTATCTTCATAGATCATGTCATGCAGGATCCATAGGGCATCAGCTAAATCTTCTTGAGCAAAATCAAGATATCTGCCGTCCTCAGAAAGCAGGTCAACATTATTTTGTGCTGCCAGTGTTAATGTATAAAATTCAATTAGTCCGGAGTCAGGAATACCCATTGCATACATATTTTCATTCTCTGCCTGCAGTTCCGCACTCAACGTCACAAGGTCTTCATACGTTTCTGGCGCCTCTTCTGTTAAGTTTTTATTGTAGAAGGTAGTTAAAGGATGAATATCTAAAGGAATACCGTAATTCCCATCCTCCAAGCCAACTAGATCTTCTGCTGCGGGATGGAAATCATTGATACTCATGCCAACATCTTCCAATATGCCATCCACTGGTTGAATCAGTCCGTCAGCGCTGTACGTTTCCAGGTTGACGCCGTGCATAACAACTAACTCATAGTCGCCTGTTCTGAACTGGGTGTAGTGTTCAGGTTCCTGTGATTCATTTACAAAGTATTCATCCTGTGAATCATTAAAGTTATCTACAATTTCCTTCATGAACGCACCGTCTCCACCAGTAAATCCGTTTAAGAAACGAATAACTGTCGCATCAGCTGCTTCTTCCGGAATCTCTTCTGAATCGGTCGTTGTTCCTGTGTCTCCATTTCCACAAGCTGCCAGCAGTACCGCAGATGATAATAGAGTACCCATTAATAATTTTTTCATTAGTTTTCCTCCCGATCAATTAATTAACTGATTAGTTAACTAATCGCCTTTTTTAATTTGGCTTTCGTTTACAAATTCAGAATATATCTTTTAAATAAGTCTTGCAAGCCTTTTCTTTGTTTTATATAATGGATTTACTAAAGAGTAAAGGATAGGGTTAGTTAGTTAGAATTTAGACTAGTATAGTTAACTAATCAGTTACTAATAGGAGGAAAATCATGGAAGTCAGTACAACAACTGAGTCATTAGCTATATTTGAAGCATTGGCTAGTGATACACGTTTAAAAATTGTCAATTTACTAGCTGATCGCGAGAGGAACATCAAAGAGCTGGCTAATGAACTCTACATGTCCAGCGCAATAGTCACCCGTCACGTAAAGCAGCTCGAAGAAGCAAACATAATCAAAACCGAACGCATTCCCGGAAAAGCCGGCAGTCAGAAAATGTGTGCCTTGGCCATCGATCAGCTGTTCATCCGTTTCCCGCGTGTCTTGTATCCTCATTTCGAACAGCATCGGACGAATATTAGGGTCGGTCATTTCACCGATTTCAATGTGGAACCAACGTGTGGACTGGCCACTAAAGATAATTACATCGGCAATCTGGATGATCCAAAACACTTCATGAACGCGGAACGCATGGATGCTGATATGCTGTGGTTCTCAAAAGGGTTTGTAGAATATAAGTTTCCAAATCTGTTATCTGAAAATGAAAAACCGGAGCTTTTAGAAATTAGTCTGGAACTTTCTTCTGAATTCCCTGTATCAAACAACAACTGGCCATCGGATATCTCCTTTTATTTGAACGATACGCTGATCGGTACCTGGACTGTCCCGGGGAATTTTTCTGATGTTCGTGGACGAAAGACTCCTTCCTGGTGGCCAAAAGAAAATAGTCAGTACGGCCTGCTCAAAATCTTACGTGTAAACAAGAATGAGACGTTGATCGATGGGGATTCGATTTCAGACGTTACGCTTAAAGATATCGATTTCAGCCAACCTTTGATGAAATTAAAGATAGCTGTCAACGACGATGCGAAATATGTAGGCGGATTGACATTGTTCGGAAAGAATTTTGGAAATCACAATCAGGATATTATCAGTACTGTTTATTATTCTCAAACGGACTAAGAAACTGACTGTCCAGAATAACGCCATCTGTTAAAAATCCACTCCCACTATTAATCGTCTAGTGGGAGTGGATTTTATATTAGTCTAATAAGACGTAGAGATAGCCTGATTTTTACATTTAATACTTTAGTACCAGTTAAGTTTACTATTTGAAGAGTTTAGAGACTAGTTGCTGAACCTACCACTCTTTAACTAGTCACTATCGTATTATTGAGACGAGTTCATGAATAATTATTGGCAGAAGTAGTCTCAAAACGCGTTTAGTGACCAGTTCATTAGCGTTCTGTGAAAGAACTAGTCTCAATACGTCTATTGGAACCACTTCGTTCAGTCTGATAACATGAACTAGTCGCAATATCGTTTTAGTGACTAGTTAAGCAGACAGAATCCATCTAACTAGTTTCAATAGGGCTTTTGCGACTAGTTCTTATGTGTATGCTAGTATGAACTAGTCACAAAGAGACTGGATCGAAAGTCCAGTCTCTTCTTTATTCCTGTTTAGTTTTTATATACGAAGGCTTCATAAGGCTTGAGTGTTAAATCTGATAAATTGTAGCTGTCTTTCTTGTAGTTTGAGATAACTGGCTGTACAATCTTGTTTCCGACTGAACGTGACTGTTCTGTTTCGGATAAATTGGCAATAACCGTCCACTTCTCGTCTCCCAGTTCTCTTTCGTAGGCAAAAATCTGCTGATCATCTTCAAGGATCAGCTTGAACTGACCTTTAACAAGTATTTCATGCTCTTTTCTTAATTTGATCAACTGCTGATACGTGTAGAAAACTGACTCTTTATCGTCCAGAGCGTCGGCTACATTGATCGTGCTGTACTGCTCATTCAGTTCCTGCCAAGGATTACCGGAAGTGAAGCCTCCCTGTTCCTCATTCGACCATGGAATAGGACGTCTGGCATTGTCCCTTCCTTTTACATTGATCGACTTAAGAATATCTTCTTTAGAGTAGCCCTGTTCGATCCTCTCCTGGTACATATTGATTGTTTCTATGTCATTTGCCTGAGAGATATCGGTGATCGGTGTGTTGACCAGGCCAACCTCTTCCCCCTGATAAATGTAAGGCGTCCCCTGCATATTATGAAGCAGAATCGCAAAGGCTTTTGCACTTTCGACCCGGTACTCTTGATCATTGCCCCAGCGGGAAACGATTCGAGGCGTATCGTGATTATTCCAGAATAAACTGTTCCAGCTGTTCTCTCCAATTTCAGTCTGCCATTTTTTAAATGTATTTTTCAAATCGATCAGATCCAGCTCTTTTAAGTCCCATTTAGCTTTTCCGGGCTGCTCATCCAGCATGATGTGTTCGAACTGGAAAATCATTGAAAGCTCATGTCGATCCGGATCAGAGAATAACGCCGCGTTTTCAGGCGTAGCTCCCCATGTTTCTCCAACAGTCATGACATCATAGTGACGGAAGGTTGCCTCATTCATTTCCTGTAAATACTCATGTAGCTTGGGTCCGTTGACTACGATTTTCTCTTCAGGGACTTTTCCGATATGATCGATCACATCCATACGGAAACCGCCAATCCCTTTATCCAGCCAGAAGTTGATCATGTCATAAATCTCTCTGCGCATGGTTTCATTTTCCCAGTTCAGATCCGGTTGTTTTCGGCTGAAAATATGCAGGTAATACTGTCCGCTGTTCTCGTCGAATTCCCATGCTGATCCGCTGAATGAAGACTGCAAATCATTAGGTGGTCCCCCATTCACGGGATCTCTCCAGACATAATAGTCTCTAAACGGGTTGTCTTTGCCTTTCAACGCTTCCTGGAACCATTCATGCTCGTCTGACGTATGGTTGACCACCAAATCCATGATGATTCTGATGCCTCTTTCTCGCGCTTCAGAAATCAGGACATCCATATCTTCCATTGTCCCATAGTCTGGATGGATCGCTTTATAATCGCTAATGTCATATCCATTGTCATCATTTGGTGATTTATATACAGGACTCAACCATAAGGCATTGATCCCTAACGTTTCCAAATAATCTAAACGTGAAATGATTCCTTTTATATCACCTATTCCATCCCCATTCGTATCCTGAAAACTTTTAGGATACACTTGATACACTACTGCGTTTTTCCACCAATTCATTTTCATACTCTCCTGACTTTTATCATATTATTTTAAAGCTCCACGGGTCACACCACTGATTACCCATTTTTGTGCAACAATATAGACGATCAGCATTGGTAACATAGCTAGCAGGTACGACGCGAACGCTAATGTATAGTTTGTACTGAACTGCGATTCGAAAATATACTGTGTCAAAGGAATGGTTGCAAGCTGTCTTCGACCACCCAGAATAACAAGGGGCAGCATGAAATCGTTCCATGTCCCAAGTGTAGTCAATATGGCTACTGTCGCATTTATCGGCATCAATAGAGGGAAAATCACTTTCCAGTATATTTTCCACTCAGAAGCGCCATCCATTACAGCAGCTTCTTCCAGTTCCACAGGGATCGATTTAACGAACCCAACATATATAAATGTATTGAATGCTAAATTCAAGACCAGATAAAGCAAGATCATCCCATATCGGTTGTCAATTCCCCAGGAAGAGGTTTGAGTAACCAGTGGGAGCATCAAAATTGAAAATGGTACAAACATAGCACTCACTATATAGTAATACAACAGCTTGATTCCCTTTTTATGAAGGTTTCTGGCAATGACATACCCCACGATCGAATGAACAAGGACAGTCACGATCACTGTCGGGATAGTAATAATCAGACTGTTGGCAAGGGCTCCCCAAAATCCTGTTAGCTCAATCGCCTGTATAAAATTATCAAATGTCCAAGTGCCCGGCAGTGCCAGCAAGTTACCTGATAATTCTTCACGTGTCTTAAAAGCAGTCACTATAGTAATATACAACGGAAAAAGAATAAATACCGTCGTGATCATCAGCATAATAGTAGCTGGCCAATTATAACGTTTCTTTTCCATAGTTAATCTTGTCTCCTTTCAAGCACTCTGATCTGGAATAGAGAAATAACTGCAATGATAATAAAGAAAATCACTGCGTTTGCTGACTGATAAGCAAATTCTCCACCCTGGAATCCTCCGCGGTAAATCAGGAGGGAAACAGACTCGGTTGAAGTACCGGGGCCTCCACCTGTTAAAGCGACAATCTGGTCAAATACCATAAGGAAATTCTTCATCGCTACAACCATATTGATTGTAAGGAAGGGCATGATCAGAGGCAGCGTGATTTTGAAAAACTTAGTTGATGGACTTGCTCCATCTATATCTGCTGCTTCGTACAAATCAGGATCAATAGTCACTAATCCGGATAAATATAAAATCGTGTTAAAAGCTGCTGACTGCCAGACAGCAACAATCACTATCCCTATCCAAGCCAAATTCGGATTTCCCAGAATGTTAAACTGAAGCCAGCTGATATCCAAAGAATAACCAATTTGAGGCAGTAAACGACTAAAGATAAAACTGAATACGTATCCTATGATCAATGTACCAAGCATATAAGGAACGAAATATATAGCTCTTAATGTTTTATGATACTTGATTTTAGCATTCAAACCGACTGCTATCAGAATACTGATTATATTAACTAAAATTGTAGACAGGACAGAAAAGCCCAATGTGAAGACATAAGCACTTCTTACTCTTGAATCACTAAATACATTAAGATAGTTTCTAAATCCTACAAAATCCCATTCACCATATCCTCTAAAGTTGGTAAAACTGTAAAATACACCTTGGAGAAGAGGCAGTGTATGAAATAAAAAGAAGACGGTCATTACTGGAACCAGCACATACCATGCCAGTTTGCTGTTTTTTCTTTTCATTACGTTTCCCCTTTTCTATTAAATAAAGGGACATCAACAGATGCCCCTCATTCAATTATCTGTTAATCACTGAATCCCATTCATTGTCCATCGTCTGCAAGAATTGATCTTTGTTTTGCTGTATCAGAAATTCCTGAATAAGATTTTCTGCACCTAACCCTGCAGGATAGAAGTGATCGGGGAAGCTAGTAAGACTACCGGTTTCAAATTTCTCCTGAATGTCTTCAAATACTGGGTCCTCCTGTAAGACGCCCTCAATTGATGAGAAAGCTGCCTGTTCTTCGATATACTGAGTAGCTACTTCCTGATCCAGCATGAACTCTATAAAGGCCAAAGCTTCTTCAGGATGGTCTGTGGATTCGCTGACAGTTAGTAAGACATCCACACCAGATACTAGATTATTTTCTGATTCATCGTTTGAAGCAGGGAATGCAAAGAACCCTAGCTCAACTTCTTCATTATTTCTTTCTATTTCTGGAATTGCCCAGTTCCCCTGCATATAGAAGAGTGCCTCTCCGTTAGCAAAGTTTTCATTTCCATCATCGTATCCAACTCCGAAAATATCTCCTTCACCATATTCAAGCAGTTCAAGATACTTGTCGGCTACCTCATCATAATCTTCCTGGAATGATGCTTCTCCATTCGTCTTCATTTCACCAAAGTTTTCAGGTGCAAGAACCCCACCAAGTGAATTCCAAGCCGGTAATGCCGTCCATGCTTCTTGAAGAGTAAACTGGATAGGCGCGATGCCTTCCTCCTGTGCCTGGTCTAGTAATGAAATAAATTCGTCCCAAGTCTGAGGAACCTCCATTCCATACTCTTCAAATAATCCTTGATTATATATGACACCATTTGCATTAGTTGCGTATGGTACGCCGTAATCTCCTTCAATATCTGTCCCAACTAAACGGTTCAGCATATCCTGGTAAGCAGGCTGAATGTCGTTCAAAGCTTCTTCATTTGTAAAATCATACAATACACCTTCACGACCCAGCTCACCGTAAGTGGCGTTCCCACCGATAGACATGATGTCCGGCATATCGTTTCGTGTCAGGCGTGTTCTTAGAACAGTTTCTGCTTCAGGTGGCGCTTCGAGTTCAATCCGTATATTTTCATGCTGTTCCTCAAACTGTTCAATCAGTCTTTCGTAAGTAGCCACGTTTTCAGATTTGTTGGAAAAAAGCTCCAAAGTGACAACATCAGAACTGCCACCTTCTCCATTTGAATCGCCGGCACATGCCCCTAAAATCAACCCGCTTGCCATCATTGAACTCAATAGTACTTTATTTCGTTTGATCATTTTATTTCCTCCTAATTGTTTGATTTACATTTACGTAAACGTTTAACCTAATATCAAAAAATAAATCAGCTTTCAGATTTATTTCTTTTTTTTACACTTTGCCTCTCGATAACAGAATGATCAAGAACCACTTCTTCTTTAAACTGATCACCCTTGATCATTTTGATCAGTAACTTTACTGCCTCAGATCCCATTTTTCTCAGTGGCTGTGCGAGTGTAGTCAATGCCGGGTAAGCCACTTCAGAAATCATCGTATTGTCATACCCCATTATTGAGATCTGACCCGGTATATCGATCCCCATTTGATGCGCAGCAGTAATCGCGCCGCTGGCCATCTCATCACTGACCGCAAACACTGCGGTTATGTCGGGATTTTCATTAATTAAGTCTTCAAACCTTGATTTTCCGTCATTAAAAGAAAAATCATATCCGTACCGAATAAACTCTTCTCTGACTGGTAACCCAGCCTTCTTTAAAGCTGCTTTATACCCTTCGATTCTTGGGATACCCGCTATTGTATCATCAGGATTACCCGCGATCAGTCCAATGTTTGTGTGTTCATTTTTTATTAAGTAGTCGACAGCATCAAAAGCTGCTGCGAAATCATTTACTTTTACATAAGGAATCGTGCTCTTTTCAGACTTAGTCGAAAGAAATACAACAGGTATATCTATTTTTTCCAGATAGTTTAAGTAATCATCTGTGACTTCATCAGAAGTAAAAATAATCCCATCCACTCGTTTTTCATACAATGTACGCAGTGCTTTCATCATACGTTCAGGTTGTGAATAGGTGTAACTGACAATGACACTGAAATCATTTTTATAAGTGACATCTTCAATGCCGTTAAGAAATTCGTACGTAATCATACTTGAAATATTTGGAAAAACCACCCCAATAGTATTTGTCTTCTTAATGATCATGCTTCGAGCAATAGCATTAGATTCATAACCCAGTTCTTCAGCTGCTTTCAGCACTTTCACTTTTGTTTGTTCTGAGTAGCCATCCAAATTGTTCAGCACTCTAGACACTGTTGCAATCGAAGTTTGAGCTCTCTCTGCTACCTCTCTTATCGTAATCATCACATGCTCCTTATAGTTGAGTAAACGTTTACGTCAATAATATAACACAGGATGAAACCGTTGACAAGTCTTATGTCGAAATTAACCACCCTTTTTTTTCGTGAATGCCTTACTCTAATCAATACATAAAAAGTCCCAAACATGTATCTTTGGTGAATCAAACTTATTATAACTTATCTCCCAATAAGGTTTGGCTATACTTGGAGACTATATCAACTGATTAGCCAATTACGCACTAAGGACTCTCCTAAGATTTCGAATGAGGCACGTCGAAATTTTGGGAGAGTCCTTATATTTATAAGAAAGAGTTCATATATCATCCATCTTTCGCTTCCATTCCTGGAATTTCCTTTTTTCAATCTCATATTCACTCAAAGGCCCTTCTCCCAGTCGTCTTGTTTCGGTATGAGGATTGATGATGTAGGCATCGAAGTAGTCTGTTAAATGGTCGACTGTTATCTTTTCATTTTCATCATTCTTCACTTTGTTAATCAACCCTTTCGCCTGTGTAATCAATGCTGTTTAAGCATTGTGTATAAAAATAAGCAGAATAAATCCCTATAGAATTTACTCCACTTATCCGTTTTTCAGTAAACATCCAAGTAAAGTCGTCACGATTGAATCTTGTCTAGGTGTGAAATGTCTTTTCTTACCCTTTAACTGCTCCACCAATCAACCCTTTAACTACACGTTCCTGAGAAATAATGAAGACGAGAATGACCGGTAAACTGGCCAAAGTTAGTGCAGCCATCAATCCAGGTACATTAACAGAAAACTCACCGTAGAAGTTTTGCAGCCCGACCGGGAGTGTCTGGCTGGACCGTGACTGAATAAGGATCAAGGCAAAGACAAACTCATTCCAGATGAATACAAAGTTGTAAATGACGATGGTTGAAATGGCTGGTTTCATATTGGGAAAGAGCACTTTCGAAAAGATCGTCCAGTGTCCCGCGCCATCCATCTGTGCCGCTTCTTCAAGCTCCTTTGGAATCTCCTGCATGAACTGAGTGAAAATAAAAATCGAGATAGGCAGCGAGAAGGCTACATAGGGTCCAAGGAGAGCCCACAAACTGTCATACAATCCAAAATTACTTGTCATAATGAAAATTGGAATAAGTGTGGCATGAACAGGTATCATCATTCCGGCTAAAAATAAAATGAAAATTGTCCGATTGAATTTAAAATTGATTCGACTCAATGGGTAACTCGCCAGTGAGGCTATAGCGACCACAATCAGTACCGATAAAATTGAAATGATCAGACTATTTACAAAATAATTGGTCATCCCCATTTCTACTACTGAAAGATACTGGTCCATTGTAAAGGATGTGAGAATCAGTGAAAATGGATTAGTAAAGAACTCCCTCATATCTTTGAAGGATGTCATGATCATGTACAGAAACGGATAGGTTGTAAATATGATGAGTATGAGTATTAACCCATACAGTGAGCCTTTTTTTAAGAGTTTCATACGATCCCCCCCTTTATTTATTTCGACGTCTGTAATCAATCAACTGAATAATAATGACACTGATCAGTGCGACTATGAACATGATAGCGGCTATGGCACTACTGTACCCCATGTTGAAGTTGATAAATGCCTGTCTATACATGAAGGTTCCAAGGATATCTGTAGAAATCCCTGACCCTCCGCCTGTCATAACATAGAAAATCGCAAATGTTTTTAAAGATCCTACAACAGCCAGGATAGAAGAACTGACAATCGTCGGCATTATAGAGGGAAGCGTAATATAAAAGAATTTCTGTGTTTCACTTGCACCATCTATTTCTGCCGATTCATAGTGTTCTTCTGGAATACCTACCATTGCGGCTCTGAATAAAATCATGTAAAACGGAGCAAACTGCCACGCGATAACAATCAGAATAGCAATAAGCGAAGAGGTTCCCCCAGCCAGCCAGTGTACGGACTGCATACCGAATAGATTGAACAAGCGGTTTACAGGTCCGTTGACTGGATCGTACATGAAAATCCAAAGCAGTCCGACGGCTACTGTTGACATCAAATAAGGAAGAAAGAACAATACATTGAGGATCTTTTTCCCTTTTATTTTACTGAACAACACAAGAGCCATTACTAATCCCAGTGGAATCTGAACGAATATCGACAACAAAACAACATACATGTTATTTCTAAACGCAAACCAGAATCTGGATTCCTGAAGCAAGGTTGTATAGTTGTCCAGCCCTACAAATGTCCGAGTAGGAGAAATCCCATTCCAGCGATATAAACTGATGACAAAGGTATCAAAAATTGGATACAAAATAAACACAAGATAGGTCAATATAGCCGGGAGAAGAAATATGGCTATCGTGAGTCGCGTATTATTCCGGTCTTTCTTTTTCTGGAGTTTTGCTTCTGTCAACACATCCGCTTGTTGTGCCAATCTAATCACATCCTTACCTTTTATGTAAAGAAGAGAAAGCAGTAATTGATCCGTGCTTTCTCTACCTTTATCTCTGTCAGTTACTCAATTTCCTGAGCTCTCTGTTCCATTGCTTCTGCTGCTTCCTGCGGAGTGATAGACATTCCGAATAGATCATAAGTCGTATTCAAATGCACTTCTGCTAATTCCGGAGGTAAGGTCTGATCATATGGGAACTGAATAGAATTGGCTTCATTTACCCATTCTGTGAAGATGGATACCCATGGATCTTCAACATCTACGCCTTCGATAGCCACCACGTTTCCGGAACGGTTGACATAGTCTTGAGCTGTTTCCAGATCAGTTAATGTGTTCAGGAAGGAAATGACTGCTTCCGGATGTTCTGTGCCTTCTTTAACGGACCAGGTTGGTGAAACCCCCGCCGCCAAGTTTGAAGGATCTCCTTCACCTTCTTCAAGAGCCGGGAACTGGAACACACCCATCTTATCTTCGAATTCAGGATACTCGTCACGGACGTTATTGACAAATCCACCTGTCATCAGCATCATGGCTGCCTGATCAGAATAAATCAGTTGTCTTGCTGAACCCGCATCATATGGAAGGCCATTGAATCCCGGGTTGAACGCATCTCTCTCAACCAGATCCTGAATCAACTCACCTGCTCTTACAAACGCCTCGTCATCCCATGAACCGCCCTCTCTGCGCCAGGCATCGTTAAATGCATCTTCGCCCCCGACACGGTCAGCAAAGTACATCATGTAAAATGCACCAGGCCACATTGGCTGGTTAGCTAATGCAATTGGATAGATATCATTATCATTTAATGTATCAATAATTTCCAACAAGTCCTCATATGTTTCAGGTTCTTCCAGTCCATACTCTTCAAAAATTTCAGTATTGTAGAAGAAATTGTACACTGAAATACCCAAAGGTACGCCATATACACGGTCGTCAAATACTGAGTTTTCTAAAGCGACATCTATAAAACGGTCAAGATCGATATCTGAGTCAGTCAAATCCATGACTTGACCGGAATCTACGAATTCTTCCAGCCATCCCCCACCCCAGCTGGCGAATAAATCAGGCGAGTCATCCCCAGACATTGAAACGACAACACGCTGTTTGTATTCATCGTTAGGGATTTGAAGCATATTGATCGTGATATTCTGATTTTCTTCTTCAAACCGATTGATGGCCTCCTGGTACACATCCATTCGTTCGCCTGGATCAAAGTGCCAGAAACTGATTTCAATTTCTTCATCTGAATCGGTGTCCGTATCAGTGTCAGTGTCAGTATCGGTATCGATGTCTGTATCTGGAGCAGCTGAATCATCTACCTCATCTGTAGCATCTCCCGGTTGAATTAACTCAGTGTCATTCGCATCTTCGTCTCCACATCCCATAAGTAATGACCCACTTAGTACAAATGATAAAAATACTTTTGATCCTTTTCTCATTCTTGTTCCCTCCAATTTTTTGTAGTTTCAGGTCCGTTCACACTTTTATGCAATCGTCCCCTTTGCTGATTATGACGCCGGCAACTTGCTGTCAATTCCCACAACTGACTTGGATGACTACGTTCACTTACACCATTTGATGCACGCTCAAAAACTATAATCATGTATATGTTATATCTTATTAGAACCTTCACATGAATTCATTAGACTTCAGATTAATTACTGTATAAATTTGAAACGATAGAATTAAAGTTTTGATTTAATAAAAAAAACCACCTATACGTTTCAAAAAGAAACATACAGGTGGTTTACTTCGTACATTATTTTAAACATTTTAACACGATTGACTGCTATCTAAGTCAGCACTCTGTTCCTTATCAATAATCTGCTGCACTTTGCGTTCCGAATTGCCTCCCTGGAATGTGTGCGACAAATACTCTTTCGTCAATAGTTTCATCACATCGACCCCAATGACTTTAGAGCCAAAAGTTATGACCTGAGCGTTATTACTTAACTGTGCACGTTCTGCAGAAAAAGGGTCATGAACTTGAGCAGCACGAATGCCTTTTATTTTATTCGCTGAAATAGCCATTCCTACTCCTGTTCCGCAGATAAGGATGCCTCGCTCCACTTCTTCATTCTTTACACCTTCAGCAGTTTTAAAAGCGATGCCCGGATAGTCCACATCGTCAGCCGAGTAACAGCCATAGTCTTTCACTTCATGTCCTAATGTTTCAATATATTTTTTCAATTCTTCTTTTGCTTTAAACGCATTGTGATCTGCACCGATACCGATTAACATGTTTATCATCCTTTTCTTTTGTTGTTAGTTTTTGTCAGTTTTTTGCACATTAGTGTGTTTATAATCGATTGCACTACTCTAGTTCATCGCCTTCGTTTATTTTCCTCAAGAAATGCGATATAATGGGTATACTATATGTTTCTTTGCGTTAGGAGGAAAACTGCCATGTTTACAGAAGACAGACATAAAAAAATACTGGATATATTAAATGATCAAGGGTCAGTGACTGTCAATGAACTAACCTCGCTATTACAGTTCTCTCCTGCTACGATCAGGTCGGATTTAAACTACTTAAACGAAAAGAAGGTCCTTATACGCACACATGGAGGGGCTACTGTGATACAACATGCTCCTGTCAAACCTAAAATCGAAGAAAATTTTCAGTCCAGAAAAAAAGAGAATCACTCATACAAAGTCGAAATCGCCGAAAAAGCGTTTAACCGTATTAAAAATGACAGCTGCATCGTGCTTGATGCAAGTTCAACAGCCTATGAATTAGCCCTGCTTATTAATGAGTCGCCATTAAGGCTGATGATTTTGACCAATGGGTTAAACAATGTTAATCTGCTTAAAACCAATCCCACTATCACCACTCTTATTATTGGTGGGGTCGTTAAGGGAACGTCCAATGCCATTGAAGGCATCTTAGGCAGCACCATTCTTGAGTCAGTGAATATCGATATGGCCTTTTTATCTGCTCATGCATTCAGCCTTGCTGATGGACTGACCGATTTTAATTTATATGAAGTCGAATTAAAACGGAAAATGGTCCAGGAAGCTAAACAGGTTTACGCTTTGATCGACAGCTCCAAGTTAGAGAAAAGCTCCATTGCTTCTTTCGCTTCTGCAGAAGAGATCGATTTATTTATAACTAACATGAAGGAAATAGATGAGACAGTTAAACGTCAGTATATTGACCACGGTCTTCACCTGATTTAGACACGGGGGTTTCTTTATAAAAGAGAAGACAGCGGGTGTCTGCTGTCTTCTTTTTGTGTCCACCTGTTTAGTCGTGCCTGATTGTGTGATTGGCTGTCTGTTCATAATAATTCAAGATATAGGAGTGATCTTTGTTTCCATTGCCGTTTGCAATTTGACCTCTGAAAAGCTCTTCAACCATCGACGTCAAAGGTAATGGAACATTTAACGCATTTGCGGCATCTTTGATGTTTCTCAAATCCTTAAAATTGGTCGACAGTTTGCCGCCCGGTTCAAAATCACGGTTCACGATCATCGGAATCTTAGCATCCATGACTGCACTACCAGCCAACCCATTACTGATGGCTTCGTACATTTTATTCAAATCGATACCAGACTTGCTAGCAAATATGGCTGCTTCAGATAATGCGCCTAAATGAACACTGACCATGATCTGATTGACCAGTTTAGTTGCTGACCCTGTACCGACATCTCCCATATGCACGACATTGCCGCCCATGACTTCAAAATAAGGAAGGGCACGTGCAAAGTCTCTATCTGTCCCACCAGCCATGATTGCCATAGACCCATCAATTGCTTTAGGTTCTCCCCCACTTACCGGCGCATCAACCAGTGCTACGTTATTTACGGCCAGTTTTTCAGCAAAGAGTTTCGTTTCCACTGGAGAAATCGAGCTCATGTCGATGACTAAGGAATCGGCACTCAAGTGGGTTGATAAACCGTCCGGACCAAACAATACATTCATGACTATTTTCCCATCAGGAAGCATAAGAATGATGACCTCACACTTTTCAGTCATTTCTTCATAAGTTGTGCACGCGACAGCTCCCTGCTCACTTACTTCTTTTACTGCTGTTTCATTGACATCCTTTACATAAAGAGAGTAACCCGCTTTGAGTAAATTCATCGCCATTGGTTTTCCCATTATGCCTAATCCTATAAATCCTACGTTCTTCATTAGATGACCTCCGTTTTATTCCTTATATGCAGTGCGCTTTACAAGGACTCTATATAGCTTAAAAATGTCTGGATAATCAAGTACGCTGAAGTCGCCCCTGGATCTTTTGTTCCAATTGACCGTTCGCCTAACCGACTGGATCGTCCGATATTGGACTGCATGTTTTCTGTTTCTTCCATTCCTGATTTTCCAGCTTTTACTGCTTTAGAAAAACGCTCAACAATCCCATCAGAATCGCTCGTTTCTTTGAGACTTTCTCTAAAGGGAATCAGCGTATCCAGGATCGTTTTATCTCCGACTTTTGCGCCACTGCGGTGCTCAACGCCATCTACGAAACTGGTCCATAACGAAAAGATATCCTCATCAGTGAGTTCTTCTTTGTCCCCTAAAGCGTTCCCGGCTTTAATAAACCCACTGGCATAAAGCGGTCCGACTGAAGATCCGACTGCATCCAGAAAACTCATCCCAGCACTGGTCAAAACGGTTTTCACTTTTTTCTCGTCAGTTAATTCATCCAGTTTTTTATTGACTGCATTAAATCCAATAGACATGGTCACACCATGATCTCCGTCACCCAGTTTCCGGTCCAGTTCACTGAGGTAATTCTTTTCCTCTTCAATCTTTTCTACTACTGTTTTTAGGTAGCGTGTTAAATGATCTGCATTTAGATTCAACTGTAGTCCTCCTATTTTTGAGTAAAGGCCGGGCAATCCACTGGGTGATCGATCAGCTCTTTAAGCTCGTCATTTAATTTTGTGATAGTAATAGATGCTCCACCCATTTCGAGAGAAGTGATGTAGTCTCCAACATATGACCGGTAAATCTTGATGCCTTTCTCACTCAAAATCTGCTCAACACGTCGGAACAAGATGTAGAGATCCATTTGTGGAGTCGATCCCAGGCCGTTAACAAGTACCGCTACTTCTTCATCTTCAATAGCCAACTCGTCCATAATGCGTGTCATCAGTTCATCAGCCACTTCATCAGCTGTTCCCAATGGCACTTTCTTGATCCCCGGTTCACCGTGATGGCCTAATCCAAGCTCCATCTCATCATCTTCCAGCTCAAAACTAGGTTCACCTGTTTGAGGAAGGTAACACGGTGACAATCCAACACCCATCGAGCGTGTGTTGTCATTGGTCAATTCTGCAATCCGGACCACACCGTCAATATCATATCCTTTATCTGCTGCAGCTCCAGCTGTTTTGAATACAAAGAACTCACCTGCGATGCCTCTGCGTTTTTCTTTTTCATCGAGTGGAGCGGACGCCACGTCATCAGAAGTCAACGCTGATTTCACTGTGATGCCTTCCATATCAGCCAGATCAGCTGCCATTCCGAAGTTCATGACATCTCCCGCATAATTGCCGTATAAGTAAACCACTCCAGCCCCTTTGTCGATGGCCTTTGTTGTTTCAAGTATAGGAGAGGGAGGCGGAGAAGCGAAAATATTCCCAACGGCTACGCCATCTGCCATACCTTCTCCAATGTATCCAAGGAATGCAGGCTCATGGCCAGATCCTCCACCGATCAGGATACCCACTTTATTTTCGATTGTTGGTTTTGTCGATACGATTGACCGTTTATTTTCCAGCATTTTCACTGAAGACGCATGGGCTTTTACATAGCCCTCGATCATTTCTTCTACAACGTTGTCCGGATTATTGATTAACTTTTTCATCAGATCACCTCTAAAATATAGTTTAGTCTAGTCTTGTTTTCCTGCTTCAATAATAGGTTTCAGTTCTCTATTGACGTAGTCGCTAATGTCTTTAATCACTTGTCGTGTTTCCTTTTGAGCCAGTTCCGTTTCTTCTTCTACCATGATCCATCCGTCATAATCTGTATCGACCAGGGCCTGTACGCACCCCTTAAAGTCGATATCACCGGTCCCCATTTTTTTCCATTCTTTATTATAGGTCGCATCTTTGAAGTGGACGTGTCTGATCAATGGCCGGTAATCTTTTATCAGCTCCACTGCATCAATATCCCCGAATGTCAGGTGACCCACATCAGGTGTGTACCCCATATAGTCAGGGTTCAGCCCAGTAAGTAATCGATCGTAATCATCTTTAAATCTAAAATAAGACGTTTCATAGGAGATCGGATGAATCGACGTAATAACTCCTTTTTCTTTAGCGCGTTGCCCTAGTTTATTTGCACCTTCGATGATTTCCTTCTGTCGCTGTTCAAGATTGTCGCGACTTTCCTCGACACGTGACGGCACATTCAATAATGCGCCCGGGAAGTGTGTTAGATAATCCATGTAATAATCAGAATCCCTGCGTTCTTTCTCGCTTTCTTCCCCACCTTTGAAGCTGGTTGGTAAAGTCAGTGCTGCCAGCTGGAGTCCTCTTCTATCCAACTCTTCCTTCAATAGTTCTGGGTGCTCTTTATATTTCCCAAGCAGAGCCACTTGAATATCAATGCCCTCAAATCCTGCATTTTGAACATCATCCATTAACTGATCGATCACATCTGCTTCAATGTCATAATTCAATACCCACGTTGAACCTTGGCATCCAAATTTTATCGTCACTTTCTTTTCCTCCTAAAACAGTAGTATGTCATTCCACTTATCTTTACCAGCTCTCTCTTTTTTGAACGAAAGGTGGTTTGTTTAAATAGTAAACTTATTATACCTCTATCATAGCGATAGTTGAAATCGCTGTCAATACAAATGACAACAAACGACAATAAATAATAACAAAACGCACTTGAGATCAGTAACTTAACTATTTTTAAGCACGTCGGCGAGTCTGTGATTTACTTTGCAGTTTTCAAATGCAAATGACGAAAGCAGGGACTCAATGTCTTCTGACGAAAGGTCTTTAAACCGATTCACGTAAACAGGTTGAATCAGCGTGGCTACATAGTTCGTCAGCACAGCCTGCGTTAATGATTGAATCACGGAGGACTGACCCATTGACTCATCGTCGATTGTTTGAACAAGACACACCGCCAACTCTTTCAGTAAGTCTTTCGCTTCATACCCGGGCAGCCATTTCATCCAGTCGTCTGTATTTAACGTTTCTTTTAACCTGATCACTTTTTCGATGCGTTTCATATAGGGCGACTGGTCATCCAGCATCGCCAGTCCCATGACTCCCACATCTTTATACGTCCATAGGGTCCAGTGGGTATTATGGTCTTTAAAAACAGCAAGCTGGTCTTTCAGGGCCCTCAACCGGTCTTCCACTTCATCTACAGGGCCGTTATAGACCGATCCGAATTCTGTAACGATCAACGGAACGTTATGTTCAGCTGCATACTGCGGGCCTTCATGTTGTTCAAATTCCTTGATCTGCCTCTCGTAGTCCCAATAGTTCTGCTGCTGGTCACCGGCAAAATCTCCGCTTTCTGTATTCAGGTTTCTAGGCGTGATCGTTCCCGGATATTTCCCTGGTCCAAACCCTGCGGCGGTATAGTTATGACTGCTGTACACCAGATTGTGAGTAAAAGGAGCATCCAGTCCTTCGAATAATCGAGAATATAAGTCCCCTTCCAGAATAATAATGTGGTCAGGATCGACTTCCCTTATTGCTTCAACAGTTGTTTTATAAAGTTCATTGATGACTGACCAGTCCGGTTTGTACTGGTCAAAATAAGTATGTGGATAGTCTCCATAAGGCGTATTGACAGCTGGTTCATTCATCAAATCATAACCCGCTATCACTGAACGCCCTTTATAGCGTTCGGCTATGGCTTTCCACAGGTTTATAAAGCGTTCCTGATAATGCTTCTCCCGCCAGAAAAAGCTGTTTCGGCTGTTATTGTCAGAATGCCAATGTGTGTTTTGAAAACCTTGTACGGCGTGCATATCCAGGATGACATATACGTTGTATTTTTCACATAGGTCCAGAAAGGCATCCACTTTTTCAAATCCCTCTTCTTTATAGGTAAAAGGGTCCAGATCGTCTTCAAACTGACGGTAATTCAATGGTAGTCTTATCGTATTGAGTCCTAAAGAGGTGATAAAGGCAAGATCCTCTTCATTAAAAAAGTGATGGTGAAGAGAGTCAAAAAATACCTGACTTTTTTCTTCTCCGATCTCATCAGTCATCAGTTTTCTCAAACTTTGCTCAGACCCGGGATAGCCATTGATAAAATCTTCCATATTCAGCCAGCCCCCAATATTGACCCCTTTTAAGTAAATGGGCGTTCCCTCTTCTGTGACGATCTGGTTTCCCTGTACGCTTAACTGTTTCATTTTCATCCTCCATTTTTACGTGAGTCGTTTGCTTACTTCTAATGCCGCCAGCATACTTTCTTCGCTGGCCAGTCCTTTGCCTGCAATGTCAAAAGCCGTCCCGTGATCGACCGATGTGCGAATGATCGGCAAGCCTAAAGTCACATTCACCCCACTGTCAAAAGCCAGCAGCTTCATCGGGATATGGCCCTGATCATGATACATCGCCACAACGCAGTCATACTTGCCTTTTGATGCCTGAAGATAGACGGTGTCTGGAGGTAAAGGTCCGACCGCGTTGAAGTCAAGTTTGACGGCCTCTTCTACAGCCGGCCTGATTTCAGTCCTGTCTTCTTCCCCAAACAAACCGGATTCTCCACTATGAGGATTCAAGCCGGCAACTGCAATTTTCGGTTCAGCTATTCCCATTCGTTTGAGCGTTTCATCAGCTAGCGTAATACAATCCAGAATACGCTCCTTTTTTACAAGGTCACATGCCTGCCTTAAGGAAACATGCGTGGAAACATGAACAACTGACAGCTTCTCAGACCACAGCATCATGGTGACCTTTTTAGTATGGGTCAATTCAGCGAATATCTCCGTGTGTCCGTCATAAGGGTGTCCCCCCATATGGAGCGCTTCTTTATTAAGCGGACCGGTAATCACTGCACCAACTCGACCTTCCATTGCGTAGGCGATGGCGGTCTCTACATATCGGTATGCAGCATCTCCTCCGGCAGCTGATACTTTTCCAATCTCACAATTACCTAAAGGTAAACTGATTACATTTATTTTGCCTTTTTCAAAGGCTTCAGGTTCTGAGATAAACGCCAGGGGAATAGTATTATTAATGAGATCCGAGTAATTACTCACGATTGACTCACTCCCAATAATCAGTGTACTCTCCCGATACGAGTCATCGGCAATCAGAGCTTTCAAACATATTTCGGGTCCGATCCCCGCTGGATCTCCCATAGTCATAGCTTTTGGTCTCATAGTGACACTTCCTTCAGTTTTTTTAACGCATAGACGATGTCTTCCTCATGTCCAAAGGCACCGGCTTTAGTAATAATTGACAGGCCTTTGAACAAGCCGTCATTCAGTTCAGAACGCACCATTCCTGTAGACAGTTCCTCTTTGATCGTTACACTTGTTGATTCCAGTGTTTCCATGACCGAAATGGCAGTTGCTCCCCCCGTCAGGAAAAGTCCGGATACGTGAGTCTGTGCCAGGACCTCTCGGGTGATCTTTGCCAGTATCTGCTGGATATAGTGACTGCATTGACTTTCTGAATACCCCATCGATTTGCCAAAAGCAATGGTCTGTCTATAATCTTCTTTTGTTTTAGCTGCCGTCAAAATTACATCTTTCCCCGTATTCAATAGGCTAATAATGTCAGTTGAAAAGCTGCTGGAATCACTGGTTTGTCCCAGATCTTCCACGTTCAACTTATAAATCTGTACGTCTTTTTCTTCAGCAACCTTCAATTGCTTTAACGACACCTCACTTATGCTTCCCAGCACAGCTAAAGAAGGTTTAGTGGGCAGCAGGACATCGAATAAGGCATGCGCTAAACCCGCAGACCCCACCCAAAGAATTTTTTCTCTTGTATAGATCACTGAGCGCACGACTGCTACTAGGTGCTCATGTGTTTGACTGTCGAATGTATGACACTTAATGTGGGTTAAGTCTATCCATCCCTTTTCTATGTCTTCACACGTATGATGGGCCACTTCTTTTTCACATAACTCATCCATCAGTTCTCTGATATTCTGAACTTTGACCGGACTCAGGGGATCTCTGGCAAATTCTGTCTCCAACAACGGCACCCCTTTAATGAGCTGGACGCCGTCTACTGTTGTCCGCTGTATTTCCGGAAAGGCCGGTGCAAAAATAAGTCTATCAGGCTGGTATACTTCAGCTACTGCTCTAATTTCTTCGGTCACATTCCCTCTCAAAGTGGAGTCCATTTTTTTATAGACTAAATCATATGAATGCTCTCTTAAAAGTGAGCGCGTTACATGTCTAACTTTTTCATACGCTTCTTTTGAGTTACTGTGCCTTGTTTCGGTATCTAATACAACAGAATGGTCCGGCTGTACGGTCGATGGATTGACATTCACCTGGACCGGCAGTCCTCTATTCTTCATTTGAACCCCTGTGTCATTTGCACCGGTGAAATCATCGGCAATGACTAAACATGTCAGTTTCATATCCATCTCCCTTCACCTTGTCACTCTTATTGACGCATGCTCCACTATGCTGATGATAAGACATGTATGGTAACTCTATCATAGATCGGCCGTATAGCTGAATTCAAAGAGATTTCGAATCAAAGGTGTATCAATTTGAAACGTTTGAGTATTTAGCATTAAAGATATGCTATAATCATTGAAAGCGTTTTAAAATCGAATACTATTTTGCAAAGGAGAGAGGCATGTAATGAAAAAAGTCAACATAGTCGGCATTGCTCCATTTAATGGATTGAAGCTCAGTATGGATAATATCGCTGCCCATCATCCGTCGGTAACTTTTACAAGTTATATCGGCGACCTTAAAGAGGGATTGAGCATTGCTGAATCTCTCGATCCAAACGATGTGGATGTCATTATTTCCAGAGGGGGAACGGCTCTTTTACTTAAAGATAAGATCAATATTCCCATCGTCGAAATCGATATTTCCGTTTATGATATTATGCGGGCGATCAGTCTTGCTAAACATATGAATAGCAGACCCGTCGTAATTGGCTTTAGAAACGTAACCGACAGAGCCAACGTTTTGAAAGATTTGTTATCACTAGACATCGAAGTCATTACTATTGATAAGGAATCCTCTGTTTCTCCCGTGCTAGCCTCCCTTAAAGATAATGGCTACACGACCGTTATCAGTGATCAGGTCACCAGCGCGGTCGCCCGTGAAATCGGACTAAATACCATCCTGATCACATCTGTTGAAGAAACGATTTCCAAATCATTTGAACAAGCTCTATCTATTGGAAAAACCCGACTTAAAATGAAGGAACACAATGTCCTGCTTCGAAAAATAAATGACAGCAATCCCGTTCAGCTGCTTATTTACACTGAAGATAACCAACTACTCACTGAGTTCAGTTCACACTCTATTCCGAAAAAAATCAGACAGAAAATCGAAAGTTCGCTTCAGGACACACACATCCAGGATTCCTTCATTTAATGAATCCTATAACGGGAAACTGTATTCTATTAAAAATGAACACCTCACTTATGATCATAAATGGGTCAATGCCTTTTACATCACGGTAAATGAAATCCTCGCTCCTTCAAATAAAGCTGTCTCATTAAAAAAGGCAGGCATTTCTGTTCAGGAAAAAAACGAGATTCTGTTTAATAGCTCCCTTTCTGTCGAAAATGAATTGAAACAGATAAAGAACTACGCTGAAAGCAATGAGGTCATTCTGATATTGGGTGAACCAGGTACCCATAAAGACAAACTTGCTCACATTTTTTCAGAAGCCTCTTCCAAGCATAAAATGTGGGAGAACAACTGCACTGACATCACTAAATCTGAATGGCAGAATGTATTAAAGTCTCATGACTCCCCTCTTCAGGATGACAAGTCTACGATCTATCTGAAAGAAGTTACGCAACTAGGCAGAAAGGAACTCTCGAACCTGCTGACTTATGCCCACAACAGTCGCCTTTTCACACGAAACAAACTCATTTTGTCCTGTACTTTAAAAAATGAAGAATCATCACAGGAATTGGTCAATCTGTTCGATAAATGGCCCATCATTTTTTATGCCACCTCTCGTCTAAGAGACCGCAAAGCCAACATTCCCGCTCTTGCTTCTTTTTACATTAATGAGTTTAATAATGAGCACGGGCGACAAGTGATCGGGTTCGAACCGCATGCACTGAAACGCCTGATCAGTTTTGACTGGCCGTCCAACCAGCTTCAATTTAAAAATGTGATCAAACAGCTTGTGATCGTGACGAGTGGAAGTTATATCCAGGATAACGATGTAAGGGAACTCCTTAAAGATGAGCTGAGTGAAAGTCAGACACTTTCTACGAATATGATTCAGCTTGACCAGACCCTGGAAGAAATCACCTATGATATTATTCAGCTAGTCATGAAAGAAGAAAATAACAACAAATCTAAAACAGCCGAACGATTAGGCATCAGCAGAAGCACACTCTGGCGCATATTGAGCAAATAAAAAAGCCCCTACCCTGTGGATCCATTAAGATCCTGAGGTAAGGGCTATGCGTTTGAGTTAGACTAATTTAGTTTTCTTGATGTCTTCTATGGTCTGCGTGCCTGCCAGTTGCATAACGCGTTTCAAGTCATCTTCAAAGTATTTATAAATTGAGGTCACTCCCTTCCATCCACCTAAGGCTAATCCGTACAAAGCTGGACGACCAATCGCCACACAGTCTGCTCCGCTGGCCAGGGCTTTAAAAATATGCTCGCCCCTTCTGATCCCACTGTCGAAAATAATCGGGACTCGTTTCTCTACACTATCAGCAATGTGAGTCAGCGTTTCAAAGGATCCTGGTGCTCCATCTAGTTGGCGTCCCCCATGATTCGAGACCCAGATTCCACCAGCGCCTGCATCGATTGCCTTAACAGCATCCTCTGGTGACTGAATGCCTTTTACGATGACTGGCAGTTGTGAATAGTCGGCTAAAAACCGGACATCTTCTGCATTGATTTTTTGCTTGGACTCAAGGTAAATATTGTTGAGTGCCCGGTCTTCAATGTACCCTCTTAAATGCCTTGAAACGATCGGCATGTCAAATGGAAAGACAAACTGATTATGTTTATCCTTTTCCCTGTTTCCCATCACCGTCGCATCCGCGGTCAGTATGATCGCAGATGCCCCATCCGCTTTCGCCTCATCTATAATGGCTTTGTTGACTTCATTATCCTTGCTCATATAAAGCTGGAACCACTTGGACGTGTCGGACATGACTCGAGAGGTTTCTTCAAGTTCAGATCCAGTGTAGGTACTGATCGACAGAATGGTTCCATATTCAGATACGCCCTTCGCTGTGCCGACTTCCTTACTGTCGTGAGCCAGCCCATGTGCAGCAATAGGTGCCATGATAATCGGAGCTGGGATCACACTTTTAAAGAGTGTTGTCCGGGTATCAGGGGACTCTACATCCGCAAGAACGCGCGGCAGAATACGCTTCTGATTAAAAGAAGCGATGTTCTGCTTTAACGTATATTCATCCCCTGCGCCTCCAGCTATATAGTCAAACCCTCCTTTAGGAATGAGCTGACTAGCCTGATTCTCAAGATCGAACGTGTTGACAATATCTAGCGATGTAATATTTGAAGGGGCATGGTAACTTGTCTGTTTCTGACTCATGTAAACACTCCTCTGACTACTGTTGTCATTTATTCCTTTATTTGTTTTTGTAAAGCCTAACCATTGCCCATAGGATACCGAAATTCACGATATTGACTACCAGGGAGAATATGAACGCTGGAATATATGAACCCGTGAAATCAAAAATATATCCGACCAGTGAAATTGAGAAGGCAGCGCCTAAACTGGTTGCAAAAGCAAGGATCGGATAAAGCCTGACGAAATGGTAGCGCCCGAAGAACTCTTTCGTCAGCAACGTTACACTCACCGATGGAATCGAGAACACCGCCCCGAACAGCAAGGCCCCGGCATAGAGCATCCCTTCCGAATGAAACAGAATAATCATCAGACTGGCTAACCCGACCAGAAATACCATACTCAGCGTACTTTTAATCGGACCGACAAAATCACTGATGTACCCCATCCCAAGTTTAAATGCAATACTACTCAGCATGGCCAGAGAAAGCATCGTCGCTCCAACTCCACTCGTAAAGTTGATCGTTTCAGCAAAACCGGGGAAATGCTGGGGAACGCCAATCAGCATCGTCTGAAGCAGTGTAAAGGTAAACATCATGCCAAACAGGAGACCGTTCACACTTCTCTGGTCTTCACGCTTGATGGTCAGGCCTTTTTTATCAACAGGTTCCTGCTCATCTTTCACCTGTCCATAAGGTAAATACCCTGAATCTCTCGGATTGAGCGTGTAAGGAATAACCAGAGCCGGGATCGTAAATGCAATAATCAGCAGACCCATGATCTGATAAGACTGCTCCCACCCAATCGTTCCGATCAGATTAGTGAAAATCGGCGAGAACACTGCTCCTGTCACACTACTGAAACTCAGTACAATACTCATAACTAATCCGTGTTTTTCTTCAAACCATTCATTCACAACGATCGTCACAGGCACCCAGGCAAGCAATCCTGAACCGATTCCTCTAATGATTCCGAGTATATTGAACATCACAAGTGAATTTGAAAATCCCAGCAAAATATTTGAAATACCTGCCAGAAGCACTCCAACTAGAATGACTAGTTTGAACGGGTATTTTTTTATAAGGACCCCCGCGTACAGTGACATAATGGCTTTCATAAATAACGTCAGCGTGTTATGCATGGCGACTGAGCCACGATATACACCCAAACTAGTTGCAATCGGTGTGATAAACACCCCGTTAGTCATCACCGGCAAGCCGATCGCACTTATCGTAATCCCACACAGAGTCAGCATCACAATCCAGTGTTTCATACTTTTATTCTTCACATTCCTGACCCCTCTACTTTCAGAAAAAATTTATATTAGTTCCAGTATACGCTCTTGTGTCGAGGTTTTACAGAATGAAAATTAAAGAGAGCGCTTAAACTGGCTTTTATTTTTATTGACCTGTCAGCGAGGAGGTTTTTTTTAAAATGCTTCCTTGTTATTGTGGTCAGTCAGGATCAACTATCATTGGAGCTGCAACATTATCTTCTCTATTTTATGAACTCCACAGGATTTCTCTTTCAGTTTGACCAATACACTATCAGTTAGTCAAACTCACTACAACATTCATGCCGAGCTATTAAAATGAAGAGTAAATTTTGATAACTCAAAATTTATTCAATTTCAGTTGAAACAATAATCTGATTATTTTACAAACTCGACTGGTTTCTCTATTCGACTTACGAAAATAACCTCATTATTCTTTAAAGCCGTGACTAATTTTTTTTGAGCTAAAACAATGGAGGCCTAATAGTATAAACTCAGTCTTATTTTAACGATTTTTGATAGAATACTACGTCAAAAAAAAGAAACATCAGTAGACTCATCTGACGTTTCTCAAAAGGCACTTCTTAATATGGTTTTATCAAATCTTACCGGCAGATACATACTGTTCATAGAAATCGAGTACTGGCCCAGCCATATCTCTCGGCTCACCTTTCCACGGATACATGCTAATCGGCCCAGGGCTGAACTCCACTTCAGTTACGACGTAATTATCTGAGTCAGGCCCTTGAGTAATGTCGTTTGCAATAATATCTACTCCAGCATAATGTAAGCCTGGAATAGCCCTAACTGCTTTTATGGCGATCTCCCTGTAGGCTGGATGAACTACATCGGTGAAGTCTATGCTGTCTCCGCCATGAGAAATATTGGACTCATCTCTCAAGACAACGACTTCTCCATCGTCAGGAATAAAGTCAAGCGACTTTCCTTCTCTGTTCAATCGATTACATGCCTTGGGGTCGGTCGGAATGAGACATTCCTTTAAATTTCTATTCTGTTTACGTCTGTCATTTTTTAAATCAATGAGTGCTCTAACGGAATGTGACCCGTCACCAGTGACACTTGCCCGGGCCCTTTTAGTCACAGATACTACCTCTCCATCTACGACGAAAAATCGGAAGTCGTCCCCCATATACTGCTTTTCGATCAACACTTTCTCATGAGGGTTACTAACTAATTCAGCTAATTCTTTCAACCGCTTCACCATTTTTTCGTTTGAATCAATATTGACAAACACCCCTTGTCCTCTAGCCAGGTTATTGGGCTTGATGACCACGGGATACTCTGCTTCTTCAGCAAATCGAATAAAGTCATCGGGCTGATTTACTCTCAGGTAAGACGATTTCGGAACGTTGACACCCGTTTCCCTAACCAGTAGGCGGGCAATATATTTGTTGTCGCAAACTTCCTGCATCGCGGCTGAAGAGGACGGGCCGTTCATGTCTTTAAACAATACGTCTTTGTCATCCAGCTTGATGATCATTGTATCAAAAGTTAAACGCCTGACTTCATAGCCTCTACGTAATGCTTCTTCTTCAAGCAATGTGGATTTGAATCCTTCTTTTCTCTCATAATCAGCTACTCTTTGATCCACTTCATCTTTGATGCCCGCTTGCTGTGTGTTATTCGACATATTTATACCCCTCCTCTTTCACTTTTAAATGCAGTTAGATATTTAACCGATTAAAGGGTGTTTACATAAAAGTCCAGTATCGGACCAGCCATGTCACGCGGCGGTCCTTCCCAAGGGAACATACTCAATGGGCCTGGGCTGAATTCCACTTCCGTTACTACATGATTTTCTTCTGTGGGTGCAACAGTAATATCTTCAGCAATCACATCTACCCCACCATAATGTAATCCCGGGACGGACTGAATCGCCTGAACCGCAATGTCCTTAAACGTCGGGTGAACAGTTTCATGAAAGTCGATCCCGTCTCCCCCACTTGCGATGTTCGATTCATCTCTTACCTCGATATATTCCCCATCATCCAATACAGTATCCAGAGTCTTTCCTTGCCTGAATAAGCGACCCAATTTTGACGGATCGGTCGGAATCAGAAAATTCTTTAAATCTCTGTTTTGAAGACGCAGTTGATTCTTAGCTTCGATCAGTTCAAGGACCGTATGCTTGCCATCTCCCGTGACATTAGAACGGGCGCGTTTAGTCGTAGCCAATACTTCCCCATCAACTACGAAGAATCGGAAATCATCGCCAATGAACTGTTTTTCAATCAATATTTTTTCACTTTCGTCACTGATCAGTTTTGACAGCTTCTGAAGATGGTTATGAAGGGATTCTACACTATCGATATGCGTAAACACCCCTTCCCCCCGAGCGAGATTATTTGGTTTGATCACAACGGGGAATCCAATTTCTTTTGCAAAATCTTCTATTTTATCTGTTTCAGTTAATCTGACATACGTTGAAGCCGGCACAGTCAGTCCATTCACTTTAAGTAGTGAGCGGGCAACATTTTTATCGTCACAGATCCCCATGTTTGCAGCTGAAGATAGTGGCCCGTTCATATCCTTGAACAGACAGTCTCGGGAATTGATCGTAATAATCGCTGTATCGTAAGTCAGTCGTCTGACATCATGCCCTCGACGAAGCGCCTCTTCTTCAAGTAATCGTGATTTCAGACCTTCGCGTTCTTCCAGTTCAGCCTGTCTTTGTTCAGCCTCAGTTAGACTAGTATGTTTTGATTGATTATGCAGCATGAAGTCAAATCCTCCTATTATTTGTTCTGTATATATTTTAACATATTCGTCTGAAAACACAGCAAATTAGACTCTCGAGTGAGAGAGTCTTTCAGATAAACTATGATTATCTAACTTCAAATTGCCCCATCATCCCGGCATCTTCATGTTCAAGAATGTGGCAGTGATACATGAATACTCCACGTTTAGAAAACGTCGTAATCACTCTTACTGTTTCATCCGGATAGACCATGAATGAGTCTTTCCATCCTCTTTCGTTTTGCTCTGGAGACTGTCCATTCCGGTCCAAAATCTGAAATTGAACGCCATGCACATGAAAAGGGTGCGGGCTCGATCCCATCATTGCTCCCATGCCCATTCCCATCCCACTCTCATTAGAAACTTCCCAAATTTCAGTGTCGCCATAATTGACTACTTCGTCAATACGTTCAGGGTCAAATTGTTTTCCATTAATGTTAACATTCATCCCTATACCTGAAAGCACGAATGTTCTAGTTCGATCTGCAGTCTCAGGATCGATCGCCTCGATTTCAACAAGTGTTTCTGGAACACTGTAATCATTCTCAGTCTCCCCGACAATAAACTCAAGAACTCCTCTGTCCTGATCTGAGAGCATCACCTTATCTCCAGGCTCATATTCCGAGAAATCTATAAGGATTTCGGCCCGTTCAGAAGGACCTAAGATAAGTTCTGTCGATTCGACAGGCTCTTGAAGTAACCCTCCATCAGAAGCTATCTGATAAAAGCTCTGACCATCATCAAATCGGAAATTGAATAGTCGTGCATTTGCACCATTTAATAATCTGAACCGCATTACCCCGGCTTCGACCACCAAAACAGGATCGATCATTCCATTGACCAAAATCCTATCCCCATGCAATCCATCCATGATTTCCTGCATATCTAAACTATAATCCAGCTGACCCTCTTCATCAAACCGTTTATCCTGGATAATAAGAGGAATATCATTGACACCATATTGAGCAGGTAAACTCAATTCATCAGAAATGTCATCATCCACAATTAATAATCCAGCTAGTCCTTTATAAACTTGTCTTCCAGTCGTTTCTTCCAAATGAGGATGGTACCATAGAGTCGCTGCTGACTGATCGACTGTAAATTCAGGGGTCCACGTTTCACCAGGAGAAATGGACGAATGAGGTCCTCCATCTTGCTCCGCATCAACTTTCAGCCCATGCCAATGGACAGTAGTCCGTTCATCCTCCAGGCGGTTCTCTACATTCATGGATACCTCCTGCCCGTCTCTCACACGAATGGTCGGCCCTAAATATGCTCCTTTATATCCCATTGTTTCTGACTCGATGCCCGGAAAAAATTCTTTAGTCCCATTTTGAACAGCAAGGTCAACTATCACACTACCCGATGCATCTTCAATTCCATCTAGTAAAGGTGGAATAGGCAGACTCGTATCAGACTCCTCTTCGCGCTGGCTGTCACCTATACTTTCCGACTGATTTCGTTGTTCTCTATCAGTCTGATGAAATAGACTCAAAGGTCCACGATTGAAAAGGAAAACAGCTATCAGAACGAGTAAAATCAGAGTCGATAGTAAAAAAAATAGTTTTCTCATAGCTTTACCTCTTTTACGTTTATTGATCCTTAAAATAACACCCGGCATATGTTTAACTGATATAGAAATTACTAAAAAATACATAGTTCTTAAATTCACTGTAAGTATGTTTTTATCCGTTTACAGTTTTTCAGAAAGCACTATATAAACCTTATCTCCAGTCAGGAGGTATTGACAATTTAATCGGTCACAACTCGTTTGAAGTTATTAGTGAGAGCCGGAATGAATCCACTGGCATAGTATGAGGTATGAGAACTGAAAAGGTGATTATTTATGTTAAGCCGCGGCAGGCTATTGGTGTGGGTATGATGATTTGTAAATACGTTGGCGCACCTGGTGGTAGTACAGGTTTTAAACCCTATGCCCTTCAGTACTTCGAACTCTCTCTTACTTGCTTCGTTTTTTGAGCCGAAAGGATATGAAAAATGAAGGTTTTCATTATCTATGACACGTTCATTTTTAGATTCTGTCACTTCCCTCATTAGGTGCGCTACATTTAAATGTCTGAGATTAAGGTGATCAGCCGTATGCTTACCTATAGTTACTAGGTCATCTTAAGATAGCTGTTTAATCTGCGACCAATTCAATGTCGGTTTATCTACATAGTCGCTTACGGCGATTCCACTTCCTTTAAACAGCGCTTCAAGAAATAAAGGAATGTGGTCACTATCCATATTGATGATCGTATCTTTGATGACCTGGTAAGTAAAAACCTTTTCTGATTGTTTTTCTGTAAAAAAGTCGTAAATATACCCTTCAAAAATAAAATTGATTCGCTTAGATTGATTGATTAAATCTTTTAAGGCGTACCACCTAACATCCGCTGTTCTGTCAGGAAAACTTGACCTCACATATAGCGTAAAAGGAACTTCATACTTTTTGAGAATCGGATAGACAATACTCAGTGTATCGATATACCCGTCATCAAACGTGAAGACCAGAAACTTTCGCTGATTCAGTTGAGTATAAATGATTCGTTCATGTGCCTCATCCAGAGTAACGAAATCATAATTCTTATGACGGTAATACATAATAGCCTCCTCCAGACAGGAGGCCTTGACTTCCAACTCTTCACACAAGAAATCGTCATCCTCTGAGAGTGCTCTGTGAAACAGTAAAATACTACCGATACCCGAATATAAAGGAATAAATAATGAAGAAACAGGGTTCAGTCCAATCTCAGGTTTTTCGTTTTTTATTGAGTAGTGTATCCGTCTGTTCATGTCCTTCTTCCTTTCGCTGTATGAGTTTTAAAGTCATTATAATAGGGTGATTACTCGATGAGGTAAAATTATTCAGGATAGAGAATATTTGAAAGAATAATAGAGGTAATACGATATGATATACTCTTTAAGCACAAATATAGTTAGGTCTAAGATAGTAGTTGTCAATCAATTCATACTGGTACTTTGAGAAGCTACCAGTTATAAATTACCCCATCAATAGTAACTTATTAGTCACAGAGCAAAGAACAAGATTAGTTCTTTTCCTTAGTAAGTCCTCCGAGCAAAAATCATAGCAGCCTCTTTTAACACTTTATTTTCATCTTGTAATTGAGCAATTTTTTTTCGCAGCTCCTGCACTTCATTTTCTACCGAAGTGAATTCTCCTTCTTCTAATACTAAATCAGATTGTTTAAACTGCTGGACCCATTTGTCAAAAGTTGATGGATTTAAGTTATAGCTGTCTATTATTTCTTTTCTAGATTTTCCTGACTTATAAAGATTTACTACTTCTTTTTTAAAGTCTAAAGAGAATACACGTCTTTTTTTTCGAGATTGCATAGTGACTTCCTCCTTTGTAGTGATCACAGAGTAAAATTTCAGATCGATATTAAAGATATATTGTATACAATCAGTCAGCAATCAGTTGTATAGAGAGTTAGTTACATAGTACTAGTTGAACAGGCAGTTAATACGTCAAGTCTATGTCGTTTTATTTGATCCAATCAGATTTTTCAGTTTCTAGTATGGCCTTAAATCTGTAGATATCTTCAGTAGAAGTCAGTTTAAAGTTCATTTCGCTCCCTTTTGAAAAATACAATTTCTCTCCGTATTCATGCATTAGGGTATTGATTGAATGATTACCTGCCATTGCTTTGCCATCGCTATAAGCCTTTTCATACATTTTCAATATGTCCCCCAGTTTATAAGCCTGAGGAGTGGTGACTATTCTTAAATCATCTCTTGGAATAGATTTTGACGTGGTCAAAGAATTATTTCTAATAACTATCTGATCCAAAACTGGTAACGAGGATATCGCGTTACCAAATTTTGTAGCCGTTACGATTAAGTCAGATATAATATCTAACGATACTAAAGGTCTTACTCCATCATGCAGAACGATAAAATCATCAGAACCAGCTACTTCTTTTAACTTTTTCAAGCCATTTAAAATAGACTTTTGCCTCTCTTCACTTCCACTTACGATCCACTCTAATTTCGTTAAGTCAAATTGGAGCGCATAAGCCCTTAAGACGCTTTCCCATCCTTCTAGACAGACAACGAGTATTTTATCAATTTGAGGATGCTTTTGAAATTTTTCTAAAGTATATACAATGATAGGTTTGTCTTTGACATTTATAAATTGTTTAGGAATATTCTGCCCCATTCGCTGACCTTTTCCACTTGCCATGATCATAGCAATATTCATCTTCCTCACCGTCCATTCTATAAAATGTGTGCTCTTCGTGAGTAATTTGTTTGTCTTTTGAAGGAATCTCCATATAATCTTCCCCATAAAGTAATGAAAGATAGGTGCGTGAATCTGAAATTCCTTTGAAATAATGACCTTCAAACTCGTATGATTGAAGGTCATCCCAGATGCTGGAAGGATATCCTAAATTGTATTTATACCTAGATAATAGATGACCACATTTATCAGAATCTTTTAATGCATACAGTTTGGATGTTTCTTCCAGTTTATTTATGTGTCTTTTTTTCCCGCCTTTTAATTTTGAATAAACACACACCGGTAATAATAAGATTAATTTTTTTAGTGATAGTTTGAAGTGGATAGAGGAAGCATAAGAAGGAAACTGAGAAGTTTTAACCAGCAAGTTCAATCGGTAGAGCTTTTTTTTAAGAGACCTGATAGCTTTATCATCTCTTGGCAACCCATCTATTGGTATGATGTCAACAAAGATCCCATGAGAATGTTCCTTGTCGAAGTATTTCTTTTTTTTATCAACCGTATTTTTATGAGTTAATTTAGCCCATCCCCATGAATAGTCATCTTGGAGCGAATACTCATACAATTTATACTGGTTACTATTCTTTAATATGTCTAGTAACTTTTCATAATCTTCTCTGGGAAGACTAATATCTATATCATCATCCCAAGGTATAAATCCTTTATGACGAACCGATCCTAGCATGGTTCCTCCCCATAAAGAATAGGTGAGATTATTATCGCGTGCAATTTGATCAATGTATATTAAAATCTCAAGCATAATCGCTTTCTGTTCATCAAGAGTAACCTTCCTCAAGATAATTCCTCCTAAAAAAAATATTAAAACTACTAAATGATTCAACACATTATGCTAGTAAAGCTAATTATTTAGTAATACTAGTTAGGTATCCCAAAATATAGCGTCATACAAGATAAATACTTGATTACTAACCCTTTTAGTTGCAATAAATGGAATAATCGTTCTCAAAATTTTCTATTCCATGTGACATCGCTTCTTAGAATCTTTGCCGGTCTTCCAGCTATTATGACATTAGATTTAGTCTGAATCTTATTTACTAAAGAGCCCGAACCAATAATTGAACCTTTTAACACAGCAGCTCCTTTTAAAATGTTGACGTGTGACCCTATCCAAACATGATCTCCTATAAATACATTACTTGCCTTATTTATTCTCGATCCATTTTCGTCATAGATAGGATGACCATCCGAGCTTCTAACATCCACATTATAGGAAATCATACAATCTTTTCCTATCATGACAGTTGTTCCTTCGAAAACTTTTATTTCACAATTTCTGTTAAAGGTAGTAAAGTCATCAATTTTCAGGTTATTCCCATTTCCCCAAACTTTTAGATCTGCTTCAACTATAGAAACATTATTTCCAAGTATGATTACATTATTATCACCATTGATATCTATTGAACACTCATATATTTTTGAACTTTTTCCCAATTTTATATAATTGTTTTTTCCTTTGATTTCAACGTGGCTTGATTTCAAAAGCCCATCATCGAAATCAACTATATTATCAGTGTCAATTCTATACTTATTATTGGCAAGTTTATTATGAACTCTTTTTAAAACTGGAAATGTGACAATGAGTTTGCGAATTTTCTTTTTCATAAACATCTCCTAACAAAAGCTCACTCTAATAAATTTAAAGTTAACTTTTCTTGAATTATTTAGTACGCACCGGATCTCATTAGGACTTTATAAAACGTCTGGAATAAAATATATATATCTAACTTTAAACATTTATGTTCTACATAGTATAATTCAATATCTAATCGTTCTGGATACCCCACATTACTTCTTCCGTTTGCTTGCCAGTAACCAGTTATACCTGGCTTGACTGAAAGGAAATCATTTTTTCTATCTTTGTACAAGAGTAGTTCTTCATTTAGAACAGGACGGGGGCCAACTAAACTCATGTCGCCCATCAATACATTGAAAAACTGAGGGAGTTCATCCAAACTTGTCTTTCTCAAAAAACAGCCTAGTTTGGTTATACGGGGATCTTCATGAGGATCTAACTTATAATTATTTTCAACATATTTAGTATAAAGGAGGGAATCTCTTCTCAAACATTCTTCAGCATTAACTATCATAGAGCGAAATTTATAGATATAGAATTCATTTCCATTTAATCCAATTCTTTTTTGTTTAAATAAGATATTCCCCTTATTCTCACCATATAAATAAAAAGTGGAAATGATTAACAATAAAGGCAATAAAATTAATATTGCTGTTAAAGCCCCTGTAAAATCAATCATTCTCTTAAATGGTAAATAGAAAATACTCTCGTAGTGGGGATTTCTTTTTACATATCTTTTATCAAATTCTTTTTCCATATTATTACCCTTCTCTCTTATAGTATAAAGTTAAGGTATTATCAGTTTAATCATGTTACCAACCTAAAACTTAGTTCAAATGGATGTAATGATTGTTAACATTTCGTTTGTTTCTTTGCTGGTACCTTTAATAAAATCCTTAGTACACAGCTTATATAATTAGATAATAAAGGGATGTAGACAATTCTCATTACGCAGCTGAGTTAAAGATGAATGGATAATAATGGGGGATAAGAGTGTATGAGGTCGAAATGGGTTATATCAAGAGGTAACTAACGGTGTATATGGATCAGGAGAATTAATTAGCTTACTTTTGATTATTTAAATTCTCTTGATAGACAATTTTTTTTGAATGGGTTGAGCGAGTTGATATATGGTACTTAATTCTTTGATATTCAAGAGGTATGAAAGGGAGAGGTATAGTACAGCGCTGATTATCAATTGCGTTGTTATAAGAATTAAATCATTGGAGTAATTCAAAGCATTTAATGAATACGCAGCGGTTGCCGTAAATACTGCTATCGCAAAAACTGTTTTTATATCATTCAACTGATCAATTATTGAATAGCCGATTAATTGCTTAGTATGGGAAGCATTATTAAAGTAAGAAATGAAGTAATCTATCACTAGTCCCCACAGTAAACCGTAAATACCTAAATTGAATAAAAGAACAGTCCCCACAACTACAGTTGCAATAAAATTTCCTATTATGGATTTTCTTAAGTATAAGTCAGAACGCCCTTTTACCTGAAGAATGTTTAAGTTTAATGAATGTAAAGGAGTAAATATTCCCGCAAAACACATTATTTGAAAATAAGGTATAGCCGGTAACCAGTCATCTCCTAACAGTAATCTGAACATTGCGGGTGCTACTGCGGCCAGTACTAACATGACCGGAAATATTATAAATACGGTGTTTCTAAATGTCTTCTGAAAAGCCGCTTTAAGTCTTGGACTGTCATCTTGAAACTTACTTAAAACAGGATAACTGACCTGTTCTACTGAGGATTCAATTGAATACGAGGCACTGGTACTTAGCTTCTGGGCTTCTGTATAGAATCCTAAGGTTGACATTGAAAACCCGCTTCCGATAATAAGCGCATATAAATTTTCATAAAACTGTGAAATCAATTTTGCAGCAAGAAGTTTCCAGCCAAAGTTGAAAAGATGCTTAAAAGAACCCTTGTTGAATACTAAAGACGGTTTCCATCTGTTTGTAAATGTATAAAGGATAGCGAGTAAGATTTGTGTTAGGAGCAGTTTAAATACTAAACTCCATATACCGAAACCTTTTACAGCTAAACCAATCCCCATGAATCCAGAGATGATTGGACAAATGATATTGATTTTCATCAATAGATTAAATTGTAGCTTCTTCGTTAACTGAATTCTTTGAACAAAACCCATGGAATCAATGATTAATACCAGTCCTAGGACTCGAATTATACTCACCATTTGGGGAGAGTTAAAATAACGACTTATGACACCAGCTGAACCAGCAAGAACGAGATAAAGAATTGCGGCAACTGTTATATTATAAAAAAATACAGTTGAGTAATCATTTTGGCTTGAGTCTTTTTCCCGTAATAAAGCATTTGCAAACCCACTGTCATAAAGCACGGTAGATAATACAATGAAAATGCTCACTATTCCTATAACACCAAAATCTGATGGTACCAGTATCCTGGCTAGAAACAGTTGAATAATTAGGTAAATCGCTTTAGATCCGAAAGTATCCATAAAACTCCAGATCATTTTTCTCAATGTCGTCTCTTTCGAAGAGTCAACTTTTTTCATAAAAACTCCTCTATTCTTCATTCATTTTATATACCTCAGTGCTATAGTCTCAGATATTCCATTTATTTGATAAACTTACGAGGATGATTGATTTATTCTTTATGACTGACTAACATATTTATATTATATTTTCATATCTTACTATAAAACGTTTCTTTTGGTTTAAAGAACATCACAATCGGTTCTTTCATTTTCTTATAAACGTTTACTGCTCCCGGCACATAATATCTGGCATTTAATTTCATCCTTACCTTCAGTGGGACTGTATTATACAATTCCCGAAACTCTTCTGGATTTGTTTTAATGACAGTTATATCAGTTGACACATAATCAAAAAGATTATGGTTTATTTGTTGAATAATTATTTTTTCATACAGCGAATGAGTTTCTTTATTGAATGATTCAAGTAAGTCGATCATTTCATATAGATGTGTTTTCTTTTTGTCAGGATCATTTAAAACGACTTGAGTAAACGATCCTTTAGAAGCCACTCGAAATGAACACATGATGTCATCCATATAATACAGATCCCCTTTAGTAGATAAGATGAGGTATAAAGGATAGTCTGTTATTTTTGCTTCATGAAACCAGTCAGGCACTTTATACTCTTCAGAAAAATAATTTCTCATGAAGAGTGAGTTTGAAGCAAACATTCCTTGTGAAGAAATCACCTTAGCCGTGTTCAAATAACTGTTTTCATAATCTGCACGTTGTGTCCAGAGAATTCGGGTTCCTTTCTCATTAACTGCTTTTCCAGCATGCACGCACGCACTGACATCAGCATGTGATTCCATAAAATTAAATTGTTTCTGTAGTTTTAGAGGGTCAGTCCAGTAATCGTCTCCATCACAGTATGCAATATACTTGCCCTTTGCACGAGTATAATTGAATGTATAATGGACTTCTTTACCTTGAGTATACTGATTTACTGTTTGATAAATCGGTTTGATAATATCTGGATAGGTCTCTTCATATCGCTTGATAATATCAGGAGAGGCATCTGTAGAAGCATCATCATTTATTAAAATTTCAAATTTGAAATCAGTTTTCTGCATTAGCAAACTTTCTAATGTTTGTTCAATATATTTTGCCTGATTATAAGTGGTAACACTTATACTAACTTTTACGCTCATAATAATTCTCCCTTACTAAAGTTTTAGATATAAAGTTTTTTTCACTCTGTTCATAATTAATTCTTTTATCTTTCGATCTTTTTCGGTGCTTAGTATTTAAAGAATAGATCATACTGATTACACCTAATATAAGACACTGCTTTTTTCTAATAATTATTGTTAATACTCTTTCTTCCAGAGTAGCTGTAGGGAACTGTTTAACCCGTTCAATAGTCAAAGGACTACGGAGAATGAGATTGATGACCGAACATTTTTCTCTAAATGATAAATCATTTAAATTTATAAACAGATTAGAACAGGATCCTTTTATTACCTTCATATGAAGCTTACCAACCAGTCGCTCAATAATATGGTCATCAATCCCCCATCCCTCGAAAATTTTTCTGCGAGACTGAATGCCGGCCATCTGAAGATCAAAATAATTCTGCTGAAAAGTATTTACTAACGAATTCCGATTCCTGCGTTTGTAATGATATAGACAATCATCAATTATCATAAATTTATCGATTACTTTAAAAACTAATTCGTTAAAGTTTATGTCTTCTAATAATCTTATATCTTCATTAAAGAGGATATTGTGCTCTCTCAAAGTCTTCGTTTTATACATTTTATTAGTGGAATAGCCAATCAACTCGATAATTGTATCGTCAAGAACAAAGTTGTTTTGACTTTTTGTAATGTAATCTTCCATTGAACTATTTAATTTCACTGTTTCGACTACCTTTTCGTTAGCTATTACTTTCTCAATCAACATGCCAAACATTAGTACATCCGGCTGTTCTTCTGATAACTTATTCATCACTATACTTAACATCTGATTATTTACCTCATCATCGCTATCTATGAAACAGGTATAGTCACCCTTCGCCTTTTTTAGTCCAGCATTTCTTGCAGCAGATAACCCCTTATTTTCCTGATTAATAATTTTTATTCTTTTATCTGCTTTTGCAAAAGAATCTACAATCGCCATAGAACAATCTCTAGTCCCATCATTTACGATTATCAACTCAAAATCTTCGTAGGTCTGCATCAGGACGCTTTCTATTGCTTTTCCCACATACTTTTCTACATCATATACTGGCATGATAATACTGACTGCTGTCATATAAAGTCTCCTTACGTAAGAAAATAAAATTTTCAAATAGTTAGTAGTCCTAATCCGTTGATAGATTACAAAACTGATTATAAGCTTTAAGCTATAAACTTTTAGTAGCCTGCAGATGAAAAGCGGGTCTGTATTAAAGACACCTGATTATTGATTTATCTGCTGCCATGCTTCCTAAATGCTTTTACATGTCAATGGCCAAATAATAATTTTAATAGGATAGTTAATTTAGAGGAATAAATAATATGGAGATAACAAGTAAAAAGAGAGTTGAGAAGAAATAATGCGAAGTTATGAAAATGTTTCATAGAATGTAGTCTGATGTTTTAGGTATGATGAGTGAATTGTTTTTTCGAGGATTGAATAGAGGCACAAAGAATGAAGGGCAGCGAATAATTGTAAGCATCGCACAGAATTTGATTATGAAAAATGACTATTGTCCCATTTTTTTAGTGGCAAGTTTGACTACTCTTAATGAATATATTAATAACGACGTACTGAGAATGTTGTACTTGAACATAATACCGACTGTGACTTTGATCCTCAAATTGCTTAACACTTGATGATGGTGTTTAACAAAATCAAATGTAATGTAAGGTGAGGTTCTCCATTCTGGAAAACATTCTGTTAAATATTTTTTTACTTTGAATGAGTTAAAGTAAACGTCTTTAAACTTCATGCTGGGGGTGTTAAATAACTGAGTGTAAATAAATGTCTGTATAAACAAAAGATCCAATTCTTCATTCTTCAAATACCCCTCATCGCGGTATCTGATTAAATTAGCGAACGCTATATACATGTCATCATTTTTCTCTGTCAGTTTTGATATATTATTAGGATGATTGAAATCGTAGTAATAATACGTATCACTTTCATACCCTATATGTTCTGCTCTACTGATAATCACCGGTATGGTTGCATGATCTTCATAATTTATTTTTTCTTCAGGAAATTTTACTGATTCAAACAACTGCTTACTTATTATTTTATTCCAGGGATAATGTATCGTTAAGAACATCTCGGATTTGATTTTTGGATTTAAATTAACTTTTTCCACTCTTTCTTTATCGTCTTCTTTTATAATGTAATCAAAAAACAACAAGTCGTACCCTTCTGTATTCAATATTTCTTTTGCTTTTTTTGAAGACCCTTCGATTAAAAAATCATCAGAATCGACAAACCAGAGAAACTCTGTGTTACTCATCGCTATTCCTTTATTCCTAGCTGCTCCCGATCCTGCGTTCTTTTGCCGAACGATAAGAATGTTTTCCATCTTATAGTGAGTAGTAACAAATTCAAATGTTCCATCTTCACTTCCATCGTCGACAATGATTATCTTATCATCCTTCTCTAATTGAGGAAGAATGGATGAAAGGCATCTTTTCAATAAGTGTAAATTATTATACGTAGGAATGACATAACTAATAGTTATCACGATAGAGACACCTTCCTTTAGACTTGTTCAGTTTGACATAAGTACTATAGATGATTGAGAAATTAATTAGCAGTTTTCTCTGTAGACATCAAATCGCGTGTTTTTTTTGGCCCCTCTTCTAGAACTTATCTGACCATAAATATAAGGGGGGATTACCATCCTGGATAGTCCTTTAATCTTCTCGAACGACCCGTTTTTTTCAGTTCTCCAACTTCCCATATAATGGTGAACAGCAAAATTATTGTTCTTGCTCAATGAAGGAAGTTCAAAATACTCTTTTTTTAAAATTTTTGTGCCGTCCTTCAATGTTTGATTGACATTTTCTAATTTAAATTCTTTATAATTGTCTAAAAAGAAATAGGTTAAAGTAGAATTATTAGTATCAAATTTATTCCCGTTTTTAACCTCGTCTATGGTTAAGCCTTCATACTCTTTGAGAATCTTCATAATCGTTTTATTATTTTTCTCGGAACCAATGACTGCAGATCCTATAAGGTTTCTATAAATTCTTCCAATAAACATGGGTGTATCCAGGAGGGGATTAAATGATTGGTGAATACTTACATCCGTGTCTAGATAAATACCCCCATGGGTCAACAAAACATCTAATCTGATCACATCAGACGCATGAGCATACATATTATGTTTCAAACACTCTGATACAATAGGGTATTTTTTTTCGTTTTCCCAATTAGCCATAGACCACTTAATAAATGTATAATCAGGCAGGGCTTTTTCCCAACTTTTAACGTATTTTACTAATTCATTTGGCATTGTGTCACCAAGCCATATATAGTGAATGATTTTAGGAATCATATTAAGGGCCTCCTTACAGCTCAGCTTATAAAGACTTTTCTACATCATGATTTAACTGACAAACGTGTATAATTAGAGCTCAATACTTTTCTCCTGCTGATTAAACTACCCTTTATGCCAGGAGTCTTTTGTTCATTTCATAAGAAGTGTCTTTAATATCAAATTTCTTCTCTTTTACTGTTAAGTGCACAGCCTCTCTCTGAATACTATATAAATCAGTCTGTTGTATCGCTTCTATCCAATCATTTACCGAATCGATTGATAAAAATTCTGACCTTTTCACAATTTTTAGTTGTTTTGTTATCTTTTCAGAGAAGAGACATTTCACCCCTGAACACTGGGCTTCAATACCGACAATTGGGTTGCCTTCGAATAGTGAGGGAAGAAGAAATAAATCGATTCCAGAATAAAAACTTGGAGTGTCTGACGTTGTCCCTATTAAAGTTATATACGCTTCAAGGTTAAGCTCTTTGATTTTCTCATCCAATTTCTTTCTCAGTTCCCCTTCACCAGCAATAAACAGCCTATAAGGGATGTTCCTATGGCGTAATTGGTCAGCTAATTCAATCAGGAAAAACTGATTCTTTTGATTATTCAATCTTCCTATATTTCCCAGCACAAGTGTCCCATCGGCTATAGCGTGTTTTTTTCTAAAGAGTCTTCTTTTATTTTTATCATACCTGAATTTATCTGTTTTGATTCCATTATTCATTAAGAGAACATCCTCTTCATGCTTTGCTGAAAAGAGCCATCTTCCAGCTAAATCAGAACATGCCCAGAAATCAGTTACATATTTCTGATACCTCCGTTTCCCTAAGTAATGAGCAGCTATTTTCAGTTTCTTTAATCGAACGTTTCCAATCATAGAATTGTGTGAATGAGCAATTATATGCTTTACACCCAAATCAGATGCTAGCTTAGAATAACCTAATGAGACACCATTGTAGATATTCAAGTGAATGACATCAAATTTCTCTTCAGCAATTACTCGCTTAAAAGGGCCCCGACTTTTATATGTTCTGTTCAGTTCGGAATCTTTTCCTTCCTTAAGTAACTCTATAATTTCAATACCTAGTTTTTTTAGTCTCTCATCATAAATATCACTAAATTTACGTGTAGTTATGATTTTAATCTCCAGGTTTGACAGGTCCATTGATTCATAATTTGATACAAGATAGGATTCGATTCCTCCAGACATCCAGCGATCGACAAATACTCCAATTTTTTTCATATAATTATCACGCTTTCTCTTGAGATCCTGAAATAATACTCATTCAATGCTTCTGCATTAACTGAAATATCATAATCCTGAAAATTCATGTCAAAGGTTCTGTCTACATTCTCTTTTAATTGAACAATCGAATCAATCCAAGGAGTTACTCCTTTATCGATAGACAGGACGACACATCTTTCTGTTAGACACGCTTCCACTGGTACGTTATTAGAAAGGATTACTGGCATTCCCGAAGCCTGCGCTTCTATTGCAGAAACGCCGAATCCTTCATAACGTGATGGAAAAGCGAATACATCCATAGCGTTATAATAACGGTGGACATCCGTTTTGTTTCCTAGAAAAATAATATGCTCACTGACATCTAAGGCTACTGCTAACTTGATCAACCTTTCTTGCTCTTGTCCATTTCCAATCAATAGGAGTACAGCATTTGGAATATCGTTTAGGATACCTGATAATAAATTGATTAAAAATTCCTGATTTTTTTGAAAGCATAATCGCCCAGTATGTCCGATCACGAACTTATCGGTCAGACCTAATTCGTTTCTTAAGATTTCTCTCTCATGCTTGTCAAATAAAAACTTATTGATTTCAATTCCATTATTCACAACATTTAGATGCTTAATATGCCTAATGTTCTTCCCGAACAGCCATTCACCTGCCCCTTTTGAGCATGAACAATAATGTGTCGGGTATGCTCTTGAAAAGGGCCGAAGAATATTTTTTACAATATTTTTTTTAATCTCTCCTGGAGCAGAAGTGCTATGGCTGTGAGCAATTCGAATAGGAACTCCTGCTTTTTTTGCTGCTTTCATCGGAAAGACGCTTAAAGCATTAATATGAGAATGTACAATTTTATAATTATTATTTTTGAAAATAGCTATCAGCTCTTGATTATATTTAAATAATTGCTGATAAGGGGGGACGATATATACTCGTCCGCCTAGGGCCTGAATTTCGTCGTAAGGGATCAAAGTAGAATCATTATCCACTATAAAGTCAAACTGTATTTTAGTTTTATCGATGTGCCGATAATAATTCATGACAGTTGCTTCAACCCCTGCCCCATTCATTTTCCCTAACACATGAGCTATTCTTACAGGGAACTCAGTTTTATGGTTCACCATCTTCTCTTACCTCCTTACCAAATTATATGAGTTTCATCACACATACTAGAGATCGATCAACTGTTGTCTTACCTTTTATTTTCTTCTAAAAAATGTAGACATTTTGTCAAAGTTGGTTATCCCTATATAAATCAATTGCACTACCAGAAGGAGCCATCTTATAAAAAACGCATCTATAAAAATGTAATATACTATCACGTTAACGATAATAAGAAATATGGGCTTTATCATCAGTTTTATAGGAAGTAACTCTTTCTCAAGTTTTCTAGCTCCTCGATAATGGAGATAAAAGAGAATCAAATAAGAGATAAGTGTGGTTGCAGCTGCTCCATGATAACCAAATAGTTGTATAATATAATAATTCAGCCCAATATTGATGGCTGTTGCAGCAATAGTGTTGACCGCTACTGATTTAGATTTTTTATGGATGTGTTCGATATTTATATATAATGAATAGATAAATATGATATAACTCGATAGAATGATTAGTGGGATACTCACGTCAGCCCCCCAGTACTCTACCGGGGCAATGATTCTTAATAATTCAGGAGCGGTTAAAATCAACCCAACCGTAGGAACAGTCATAAGTAAAAGATAGATCGCTGCTTTTTCGTTGATTTTATCAACTGCTCTATCTTTCATGTTTTTGGTGAACCATGGCAGCCACACGTTGTTTAAAGATAAAAAAATCACGGTTCCAGCCATACTAAAGTTATATATAAGACTATATATACCAGTCTCCGATGCATTAACTAAAGAAGTGATCATTATTCGATCCGATTGATTTAGAAGAGTCAGGGACATACCGTGAAATATAAAGGGAATAGAAACAGATAGGGCAGTTTTTGCGTGGAGTTTGTTGAATCCTTTACTTTTTTTAAAAATCTGATTTAAAGCCAGTAAAGAAAAAACGAGTGTAAATCCTGCGTGAGGAATGATTTTTCCAAAGTGTTTGTTACTAGTCAAAAAGTAGACAATAATAAAAATTGCACTAATTAACGTGAACATGTTTGGTAATATTTCAAGAGCTGATTTTTTTATATACTCATATTTAAATTTTAAATAAATATCATAGTTCCTTAGGATAGCAGATGAGCTAGCCTGTAATAGCGCAATAACCAGTAGTACAAGGCTGAACCCAATATTTATAGTGGAAAAATAAAAGACAGCTATGACCAAAGAAGAAATCAGCAAAGAGTTGATGAGCGTAAGAACGGTTATTGTTGACATAAACTCATCAATATCATCCTCATATTCACTGAATCCTATCATGACGCCTTTATCCAGAGATAGACCCAGTATGCTGATAAAAATAGTAACCCAGGACAGATAAGTGTTTATAAGTCCATATTCATGAATAGTCAGTATTCTAGTAAAGATGGGAATAGTGAGAAATACCATACCTTTGTTGAAAATACTTCCTAGCAAATATAAGCTTCCTGCTTTAACGTAATTATTATTCTTCACTGTATTTATCACGTCAACATCTTCTTTCAAAGTAATTCATTCATATTAATGACGACCGATTCGGTACTGAGTTACTTATTTTCTATTTTTTTAAAGTGAATAGCCTTATTCATTGCATATATTACGATGAGGAACAAGAAGAATCCCATTAATCTCAAAAATGTCGGCTGTAAAGCACCTCTATAAATATAAACAAGGTAGCCTATTAAAAACGAAAAGGTAATCTCAATAAAATAAATATTCGTTGAGTCTTTTTTTAAAGTATATGTTTTATAATCAAAAAACTTAGCAATTCTTCCAAAAACCAGCGAATATAAAATGACCCCTGCTATGCCAAAATCTATAAAGCCTTCAGCAACTATAGGTGAAGAGAGATTAGTATATGACACATTTTGAATAGTGGCCACGAGCTGACCGGAAGGAATACCCTTGATATCTAATATATCTCTTGGCATAAAGAAGAACAAAACACTTCTAAGTTGCCTTCCATACTGGTACCCGTATGTCTCAACAAATCGTATCGTTCGTCCGATCATCTGAAAGGCATCAAAATCCACTGAATTATAGTTATTGATCTCAAGAGTATACTCCGGTGACATGATTTGCTCTATGGTATAAAACTTCAAAGCATACATGAGAGGAAAAATAATCACTATACTAAAAATCAATAAGATATCAAATCGTTTCCCTTTGAAGAGAGAAATATCAAATATGCTGATTAGAAGCCCCATATATATTGCCCCAATTAAAAATCGGGAAAGAGTCACTGGGTTATTTAAAATGAATGTCACCAAAAATAGAAGGAAACTTAACGTGTACATTTGATATTTGGGAAGTATTCTTATTTTCTTCTTTATCGTCCATAAATAGATGGCTAAGCTGATGGCAGGAATCGATCGTGTAAGGAAATAAATCATGATTCCGAATGTATCTTCATCGAAATCTGACGTTCCTCTAATAAACAAGTTAGCAAATCCAGTCGTGGCAGATTCGTAAGCGAGGCACAGCACAGATACGATTACTATAAACAGGTAAAAAGACTTGGATTTTGGTAAGACTAAGCTCTCTCCTGTCATTACTCTCAACTCAGTCTGCTTTAAATTATAACTTAGATAGTAGCCTATACACCAAAGCAGTATTAAAACATTCGTAAAAATGATTTCGTATTCAGTTAGATGCATACTTCGAGGAGCATATCCAGAAGTTAACTGATAAAATGGAATAATCACAAGAAAAATCAATAGAAAATACCAATTGATTTTATTGAGAGAAATCGGCAAATCACATTTTAAAATACCAGCTACAACGACAACAAAGTTAATTAAAAAAGTAATATAAACATTTAATGATAGAGACGCCAGATTATTAAAGAACGTCAGAACATAAATCAGCAGTACGCCACCTAATAATATATTTGGAATGAGTATTTTTCTGTTCATACTTATCTGATCCAATAGTATCCCCCTCTCTGCATCCTGACAGATATGTTAGTTATCCACTAAGCGTAGTAATAGCTGTCATGAGTTGGTTCAACACGATTCATAATCGCCCCAAGAATAGTTGATTTGACCATTTCAAGTGATTCTTTAGCTTTATACACTTCATCAGATTTGACTTGTCCCAAAGGAATGACCAGAACAACACCATCGGTTTCTGCTGCTAAAATCTGTGAATCAGTCACTGAAAGGACAGGAGGTGTATCAAAGATAATCAAGTCATAACAGGACTTCATCACATTCTGTAGTTCAGTCATTTTATTTGAAGCAAGCAGTTCTGATGGGTTAGGTGGAATGATTCCGCTTGTTAAGACATATAATCCATTAATTAATGTACTTTGAACAAATGAATTTAATTCTGAATGAGGATCTGACAATAGTGTGGTCAGCCCGTACTGATTACTTAGGTTAAATGTAGTGTGTACAGTCGGTTTCCGCAAATCCGCATCGACTAGCAATACTTTTTTATCTTCTGAAGCAAATGTTGCAGCTAAATTAGCTGAGATCGTTGATTTTCCAGAAGATGGAGTGGCCGAGGTGATCACTATTGTCTGAAGATCCTTACCCACAACTGCAAATTTTAAATTGGTTCGAATCGAGCGGAATTGTTCTGACGTGTATGAATTTGGTTCGTTATTTACTACCAATCTTGGATGTTCACCCGTTTCGATTGATTTTTTCCTCAACATCATATTAATCATCCTCCTCTATCAAATTTTGGACCGTGCACTTAAAGACTCTGGAAGTCTTTCCGGTTTGTTTTTCTGAGTATCTTTTTGTACTTTTTCATGCACCATTTCTGATACGCTACCCAAATTGATCAAGCCTAATTTCTCAGTAATAAATGAATCATCTCTTACCGTTTTATCTGCAAACTCAATTAGGAGCGCTGAGACTGTGGATAACACACTACCAATAATTAACCCTATGATCATGTTAAGAATATGATTGGGACTTACAGGTTGTGAACTTGCATTAGCCTCAGAAAAAACTGTGACATTATCCATGCTTGCGATGTCATTAAGTTTTTCTTGAAAGACATTCGCCGTTGTATTAGCAATGAGTGCTGCATTATTTGGGTTGGGATCCATTATTTGAATGGAAAAAACTTGAGAATTGTTTTCACTCGATATATTTAGCTGACTGAGCAGCTGTTGATTTGAATAAGGCAAGTTCAGTTCTTCTCTCACTCCATCCAGTATCGCCGGACTTCTCAACATATCTCTGTAAGTATTAATCAGTTGAACGTTCGTTTCGATGTCGGCCCTTTGAATAATAGTCGCTTCCTTAGAACGATTTACAAGTAATTGGGTAGTGGAGCTATACTGAGGGACCGCTACATAGAATGTATAGATAGTGAATATGAGTATGCCCATCAAAGTACCTATGATTATCAGACCGATCCTTTTTTTTAGCACACTCAGAAATTCTAATAAACTGATTTCTTCTTTCATGGTATTATCCTCCTCTTTCATATATCTGTCATAAAATAATTAATATTATTCCGTAGACATTAATCGCTGATACTAAACATTTCATGCTGACTGTTAATAATATATCAAACGCGATTATCCTAGATAAAGATGCGAGATTACTAGAATTAAAAAAAGCATCACCCCCTAAATTGATAGATTATAATCTTTAGTATGACTTGTGCAGCTTATACGGCTAAAATAACAAAAGCTATAATTGATAGAGTGCTGTGGAAAGCATTTGATGTGTGGGATTGTACAAAAAGATGACTGTCACTTGATGAATTAATAGAGGATTATTACAAATATTAATAAAACATTTCTGACTATGTAAGGTGACTTAAGGTGAAAGTGTATAGAGTAATATAAGAAGTAAAGGTGAAGATGTATAGGAGCATTTTAAGTGGAAATAGACTTCGAGGAATTTCTAAAAAATCAAATACTGAATAAAACAAAAATATCTATAATGCGAGTTTTTGAGTTAAGATAGAATGTAAAAAGGGAGAGCTGAGACATAAGGGGGTGCTGGCATAAGAGCCATATTGGAAAATCAGGGGTAACTAATCAGTTGTTAAACAAATAGCATTGAGGATAAATAAGGGGGTATTTAGGTAGTGGTTGTAGAGTTGTTAATATAACTAAGAGTTTACTCATAAATAAATACTATGTCAAGTATAAACATTAATTATTATTTATAACGGGATAGTTTTAACATGAAATATTAGCTACCCCACTGACAATCTTGTTAGCACTCATATAAATTAAAACGGTTAAAATCTAACTCTATTTTCTAAGTAATCTACAATTTGAGTAAAAGAATGAGACAAGATTTTTTCATTTTATTTACTTCCAGTATTGTTGTCGCTTTGAGCACCATGATTAAATATAAGAATGAGTATGTTTAGGAAAAACCAGATAATGACTATGGGCATGCTTGCCCCTCCTTAATAAGTACTGAGAGCTCGATCTTATTATATGCTGTAACACATGCAAATCGATACATTTTAAAAAACTGCTCCTGATTCTATTATTTATACCATAAAATTAAGCACCTGAACTCTTTAGATTTAATACAATTTGTGACAAATTTCAATTCATATAATTGGATAGCGTTATCATATGTTTATGGCAAGATAAAAATACATAAGATTGCAGGGTGAAAGTACACAACTCTGCGGACGGCAAAACGCAATATAAAAAGCCATTGCGAGGCACCTGAAAATCCTCTAAAGTTAGAGTTCCTACACTTTAACTGGAGGTA